>PALD01000069.1 GCA_002710685.1 Cytophagaceae bacterium
AGTTCGTCCAGAATCTTCAGTTTGAAAGGTTCTGAATACCGTCTGATCACTTTGTCGTTTTTGTACATAATTGTAAGAATTATGTAGCCTTTATTCAGGACGGGTCACCCCAAATCACCATCACCAACGGATTGCTGATGAAATTGGTACAAAACAAAACTGCCGTGGTTACCTGTGACAAACAGCATTTGCCATGCTCGTTCTTGCAACCCCTGGTAGGTCATAGCGAACAAACTGAACGCATCAAGCACCAACTCAATGCCAGCCTGCCACTCAAAAAAAACTTATGGCAGCAAACCATTCAGGCGAAGATTAGCAACCAGGCGGCGCATTTGCGTTTTCACCGTAAAAACAGCCTAAAACTGGAACGTTGGGCAAACGAGGTACGTAGCGGGGATACGATGAACCATGAGGCCATTGCGGCAGCCTATTATTTTCAAAACCTATTTAATGAAGTGGAAGGATTTAGCCGCAATCAAAAAGGCGTGCCGCCCAATAATTTACTGAACTATGGTTATGCCATTTTAAGGGCGGTGACCGCACGCGCCCTGGTAAGCAGTGGCATGTTACCCTCGGTAGGCATATATCATAAAAATAAATACAACGCCTTTTGTTTGGCAGATGATGTCATGGAACCCTATCGGCCTTTTGTGGATACCCTAGTATATGAGATGGTACGAAGCGGCGAGGAAATTAAAGAATTGAACAGAGATTTAAAAGCTGTTTTATTGACCATTCCTGCCCTGGATGTGGAGATAGATGGCAAGCAAAGTCCGCTGATGGTGGCCATGAGCCGAACTACAAACAGTTTGTACGAATGTTTTGAAGGGAGTAGCCGAAAAGTGTTGTATCCTGAGTTCATATAGTACATCTCGATACGTCCGCTTAGAGCGGACACTCGATGTGACCAATGTGTATGATAGAAAATAGATTTTCACGCTTAAACCAATACCGCAGCATGTGGGTACTTGTATTTTTTGATTTGCCAACAGAGACCCGCACGGAGCGTAAGGCAGCCAC
This sequence comes from Cytophagaceae bacterium, assembly GCA_002710685.1. Taxonomy (GTDB): domain Bacteria; phylum Bacteroidota; class Bacteroidia; order Flavobacteriales; family Flavobacteriaceae; genus Leeuwenhoekiella. Next base: position 1,021 of record PALD01000069.1, read on the forward strand.
CCGATTTAGAAAAGATTTGCTCGACGATGGCTTTGCCATGTTCCAGTTTAGCATCTATATGCGTTTTTGCGCTAGTCGCGAAAATGCCTCAGTACATATACGAAGGGCCAAGAACGCCTTGCCAAAAAAAGGCAAGGTAGGCATCATGCAGATTACCGATAAACAATTTGGGATGATAGAACTCTTTCATGGTCAAAAAGAAGTAGAACCTGAACAACCCTCCCAGCAACTCGAACTTTTTTAAGTAAAGATTTAAGTGGTCATGCTGAATTTAATTCAGCATCCCATTACAGGGTGACAGAATAAAAAATATGATAGCTCCCACAATTAACACCTATTTATATCGTCCATTTTTTTATTTCCAATATATGGTATAAAAAACAGGATACCAGTGATTTATGTCAGGTATCCTGTGAATCATCTACTAAAGTAGTATTCTGAAAGCAATTCACAACATTGTGTATGGCAGTGATAACCGCTTAGGTCCTGTGAATCATCTACTAAAGTAGTATTCTGAAAGCAATTCACAACTATTGGATTTGCCGTATTTTTGAACAGGTACCTGTGAATCATCTACTAAAGTAGTATTCTGAAAGCAATTCACAACCCATTAAGGCGTTACCATGCGGTGCGAGTTCCTGTGAATCATCTACTAAAGTAGTATTCTGAAAGCAATTCACAACTATTGAACCTTGAGAAAGGGGACGGGGCATCCTGTGAATCATCTACTAAAGTAGTATTCTGAAAGCAATTCACAACTTTTAAAGGGATAAGGCCAAGGCTTGAGCCCCTGTGAATCATCTACTAAAGTAGTATTCTGAAAGCAATTCACAACTTGGTAGGATTAATCCTAAAGGGAAGGTTACCTGTGAATCATCTACTAAAGTAGTATTCTGAAAGCAATTCACAACTCTAGCGTAAGATTCATCGAAAGATTTTTGCCTGTGAATCATCTACTAAAGTAGTATTCTGAAAGCAATTCACAACCAGCTTTAACTTGCCGTTATTGCCCTCAACCCTGTGAATCATCTACTAAAGTAGTATTCTGAAAGCAATTCACAACGCCCGTGTTTTCGTCACTGGCCAAGGTTTTCCTGTGAATCATCTACTAAAGTAGTATTCTGAAAGCAATTCACAACAAAGTGAGCACCCATGAAACACCAATACCTCCTGTGAATCATCTACTAAAGTAGTATTCTGAAAGCAATTCACAACCCACATGGCAGGATATATGGCATGTGGCGCCCTGTGAATCATCTACTAAAGTAGTATTCTGAAAGCAATTCACAACAATCTGAGCATCCGCCCACTCCAGGTACTCCCTGTGAATCATCTACTAAAGTAGTATTCTGAAAGCAATTCACAACTGTCTATATTCAATCAAATACAGGCCAAACCTGTGAATCATCTACTAAAGTAGTATTCTGAAAGCAATTCACAACTTCAATGGGTATGGGAGCTGGTCTTACTTCCCTGTGAATCATCTACTAAAGTAGTATTCTGAAAGCAATTCACAACGGCATCATCGCCCGTATCATTATGCAATGACCTGTGAATCATCTACTAAAGTAGTATTCTGAAAGCAATTCACAACTAGGGAAGTATTTGCCACAGCCTTCACATACCTGTGAATCATCTACTAAAGTAGTATTCTGAAAGCAATTCACAACTCTCAATGCCTTTTTCCCGTTTCCACTTGGCCTGTGAATCATCTACTAAAGTAGTATTCTGAAAGCAATTCACAACACAGCCGTCACTACGAATGCTAGTAGTGACCTGTGAATCATCTACTAAAGTAGTATTCTGAAAGCAATTCACAACCAAAATCACTCGCCCAGATGGGCATTAACTCCTGTGAATCATCTACTAAAGTAGTATTCTGAAAGCAATTCACAACTAGTTCCAGCTGCATTTCTAGCTGCCCATTCCTGTGAATCATCTACTAAAGTAGTATTCTGAAAGCAATTCACAACTGCAAAGAGCCCTTAACCTGATGAATCGCACCTGTGAATCATCTACTAAAGTAGTATTCTGAAAGCAATTCACAACTATTACAGATAGTGAAGCTTATGATTTCTACCTGTGAATCATCTACTAAAGTAGTATTCTGAAAGCAATTCACAACACTGCGTATGACAGTGATAACCGCTTAGGTCCTGTGAATCATCTACTAAAGTAGTATTCTGAAAGCAATTCACAACCTTCGGTTACAGTAATTTTTACTAACACCACCTGTGAATCATCTACTAAAGTAGTATTCTGAAAGCAATTCACAACTGAGAAACTGCCATTAAAGAAACTGCCCATCCTGTGAATCATCTACTAAAGTAGTATTCTGAAAGCAATTCACAACAGCATGAATTGCAGGGGATCTTCATTGATCCCTGTGAATCATCTACTAAAGTAGTATTCTGAAAGCAATTCACAACAATAGCGGTTTGCTCCAGGCCAGCACGTCCCCTGTGAATCATCTACTAAAGTAGTATTCTGAAAGCAATTCACAACGCAAGGAGCTGTACTATGCCATAGAGAAAACCTGTGAATCATCTACTAAAGTAGTATTCTGAAAGCAATTCACAACGTGTCGTTAAAAAGGAATGAAAAACCTTTTCCTGTGAATCATCTACTAAAGTAGTATTCTGAAAGCAATTCACAACTATCTCTTCGATGGGGAGCGTTGACGGCACCCTGTGAATCATCTACTAAAGTAGTATTCTGAAAGCAATTCACAACTATTGATACGCCCGTATGCCAGAGCACCGTCCTGTGAATCATCTACTAAAGTAGTATTCTGAAAGCAATTCACAACGCAATTGAAGATTTGGGGATTACCATAAAACCTGTGAATCATCTACTAAAGTAGTATTCTGAAAGCAATTCACAACGTATGATAACGGTATTCAAGGTTAGCGAACCCTGTGAATCATCTACTAAAGTAGTATTTTGAAAGCAATTCACAACAAGGAAGCAGTTAGCAATGAATACTTTGAACCTGTGAATCATCTACTAAAGTAGTATTCTGAAAGCAATTCACAACAGTGGGCCTTTGCAATATTTAATACCATTCCCTGTGAATCATCTACTAAAGTAGTATTCTGAAAGCAATTCACAACACTAGAACCAAAATTTTCCGTATCGACTGCCTGTGAATCATCTACTAAAGTAGTATTCTGAAAGCAATTCACAACTAATGCTTGCTTATTTCTGTACCGTGGGTACCTGTGAATCATCTACTAAAGTAGTATTCTGAAAGCAATTCACAACTTCAAAGATGGAAAACATGAACACGAGTACCTGTGAATCATCTACTAAAGTAGTATTCTGAAAGCAATTCACAACTTCAGGGGTGAAACCTTTTTGCATCAGCTCCCTGTGAATCATCTACTAAAGTAGTATTCTGAAAGCAATTCACAACTATTTCGTCACGCTCTTGCTCCGTTTGCTCCCTGTGAATCATCTACTAAAGTAGTATTCTGAAACCTCTTTAAAAAACCTTTGATCAAGAAATTCTCACGGCTTGTTGCCTATACCAGCGAGAATTCATGTCCAAACCTCAAGGTGCAGCGCAGTTAAAGCAATTTACAACAAAGGATTAATGAGCGCACTGAAACTGTCTGTGAATCATCTATTATGGTGTTATTGGGCAAGAGGAATATGCTTGGTATGCTTTGCCTGGGCTCAGCGTACGGCTTGTGGTTTCTTTTTACATGTGGCCTATTTGGGTTTTGGCTTTGCTCATGGGGTGGTGGTCTTTTCGCTTTAAGCGAGATAAAATATGGGAGATAAGCGGGTGCAAGCAAGCTGTAGATAAGATGTGCGGGCGCACTTTATCATAATAAAGGCACAAAATAACTGTTTTACAATAAATTAAGACTACCTTTGACGCATTATAGTGAAAGGCAAAACAGTATAGTGGACGTTCTTTCGCGCTTTTACGGAAACAACAATAGATCATGTTGTCTTAAAAATCCGGGAATCACAAGGTAAGTGGTCGTATTATTTTTTAGGATTGTTCTTCACTCTTTTACGGTAGTCTTCTTTCTTTTTCTTCTTTTTCTCTCTTCTTGAGATAATGTCTTTGACCTTATGGCTCCATTGCCACGGTTATCGTTGATTTTCAGAAAAAATGGATTATCAATACTATTATTATGAATTTAATTACAAGAATCAAGGACATATTTGTCCCAGTAAAAATCAGTACTATGAAAAAAGGAACCGTTAAATTTTTCAACAATACCAAAGGCTTTGGCTTTATCCAGTCTAATGAGACCAGCGAAGAGATATTTGTTCACTCCAGTGGATTGATTGACGATGTAAGGGAAAATGATGAGGTGGAATATGAAACCACTCCCGGTAAAAAGGGATTGAATGCCATCAATGTGCGACTGGCCTAAAAGACCGGTTTGTTTACAGTATAAGGGCCATCGAGAGATGGCCCTTTTTTTATTTTATGGCTTTCGCCAAAATATTAACGTGCTGTTTTAAATAGGGAAGCCTGTGAAATGTCATGGAGTGTGCCCTCCTGAAAGCCATATTATGTATTTGCGCCCCGGCTTTGCTCAGCGGGCGGCTCCTGCATTTTTTATGTATGTAATTTTAATGAAGGCCTGGTTTTATTGCTCGTCTTTACACTTTACATGCAATACAATTTTAAGGTGTACAAGGTTGCAAGGCTGTTGCAAGATGGCCTTTCTAAATATCAATACGGGCATTGCAGGGACTTTATAGTATATCGTATTATGAAAAAGAAATAGGATATTTACACGGTTATAATTGCACTTTTTACATTTTAAGGCATGGAAGATTATATTATAGGAATAGGAAAGAGAATTCGTGAGATAAGGAAGGAAAAAAACCTCACCATCAACACGGTTGCTACTGATGCTGAAGTAAGTAACGGCCTTATATCACGGGTGGAGAATGGCCGTACCATACCCTCATTGCCCGTACTTCTCAATATAATTAATGCGCTTGAGGTAGAGGTTGCCACTTTTTTCAATAGCTTGCCAGCCTCTGGCAAGGTTCCCTTTGTGGTATCTCGTGCTGCCGAAAACAGTGTCATAGAAAAGGAAATCGAGGCAAAGGGCCTTGAGTACAAATATATCTTTGGCAAATCACTATCTTCAATTGCTTTTGAGGCCGTGCTCCTTGAGATACAGCCCGGCTCTCAACGTGATAAAGTGGAAACCGATGCCTATGAATTTAAATACATGCTAAGTGGGCAATGTGTGTATGTCATAGGTGATGAAGAAGTCACCCTCTATGAAGGCGACTCGATTTTCTTTGATGGCCGTATTCCCCATGTTCCCGAAAACCGGGGAACACAACCCACAAAAATGCTGGTGCTTTATTTTTTTATAAAGAATGCTGAAGGATAGGGTAACGCTTTCGCGAAATTATCGTTATTTCAATATATACGATTCAAGGTCAGTAAGTTTATCCAGGATAAGGTCTGGTTGTGCGAGAGCCAGTTGGGCACGGTCTTGGGCGCCGCTAAGTACGGCAACCGTAAGGCCACAACATGCATTTTTGCCTTCTTCAATATCAATTTCTGAATCTCCCGCCTTTACGACCTGTTTTGCGTCAGTAATGTTGAATTTTTTCATGGCCAGCTCTATCATTTCTGGATGAGGACGCCCTCGTTCAACATCGTCTGCAGTGATTAAAGCATCAATATCGCGGCCTACTTGCCAGTCTAGTTTATCGAGTAGTTTATTTGCCGTTTTTGCATCATAACCCGTATTGAGCACCACGCGGATGCCATTGTGCCTTAGCGTGGAGAAGAAGGTATCCATTTTGGCGAAAGCCTTAATGGGAAATTTATCATAGGCAGCTTCTAGCTCTACCTTAAAATTGGCAAACGCCTCATCTGCCAATTGTCCACTGTTTTTTGCATCTGTACAATTTGTGAGAACATCTGTGATGGCCTTGTGTTTTTCTTTTCCGGCCCCGTGGAAGAGCACTTCCTCAAGCGAGACATCAAACCCCAGGCCATTGATGCATTTTTGCACCGTCTTATACACTAGGTTATCTTCATTTACAGTGGTTCCCGCCATATCAAAGACGGCCAGTTTAATAGTATTCATAAAAATTATTTAAGTAATCTTGTAATATTTTCTTTAGAAAAACCCGCGCTTCCCGTCATGCCCTTGCCACCTATACCGGTTATGATGTGTATATCTTTGTCAATGGTTTTTTGAAAGATGTCACTGTTCTTGCACTGGGCGTATATACCGTACCAGCGGTCCTGGATTTCATACGTGGGTAGGTCTATTATTTTTTTTGCTTCGGCAATCATAAAGTTGTCAATATCCATGTTGAGCTCATAATCCAGGCTGTCAGCATCTTTTGCATCTGCATACTCATGAGAATCCCCCAGGATTACAGAGCCGTCAACGGCCTGCTTAAAGAGGATGTGCACACTCCATTTTTTTTGTTGGCTTTGTGGGTCTTCTTTTGCCTTGATTTCTTTAAATGAGGGGCACTCGTAAAAAGCCTCGTACCTGCGGATTGACCAACCTGTGAGAATTGACCCAGGAAGCCTGTATCCTGCTTGTGGCCGGGTTCTCAACATTTGTAGTTTTGAGATTTCAAGGTCGCTCTGCGCAAAATAACCGGGATATAGCGTCTTAAAATCACTACCGTTACAGATGATTACCTTGGTGGCGACATGTTTTACCTGGTCTGCGGTGACGACTTCAACACCGGTGGGGGTTTTCTCGGTATGAATGGCCTTTGTGTTGTATAGCACCGTTAACCCTTTATTCTCAATAAGGTATTGCTGCAGCTTATGGATCATGGTGCGCGGCTCTACCGTGATTTCATCAGGAAAGAAAAGCCCCGCTTGAATATAATCTTGGCGCAAGCCGGGATATTTATCCAGGCATTGCTTTTTAGTAAGAAGAGTTGAGGTGTAGTCGTTATGCCTGTTGATTGTGTGCAATTCTTCAATCAACCGTACTTCATCTTCATTAGAAGCTAGATATACTGAGCCATTTTGCCTCACCGTGATGTCAAACTGTTGCTGGATGGCCTTGTACAAGCGGAGGCTCTCTCGACCATAATTTTGCCATTTTGTGTTCATCCCAGAGGGGACCACCTGTCCAAAATTTCTTGTCGTGGCACTTTGGGGTTTGAGGTCCTGCTCCAGCAACAAGACCTTGAGGCCAGCACTGATTGCATGATACGCATGAAAACTGCCCAAGATGCCACCACCTATGACGATAAGATCAAATTTTTTGCTCATGAGAAATGGGTTTGAAATGCATGGAATGATGTTTTTTCTTAAGTTGAAAATATGAGATGATGACTATGATTGACCCAAAAACCGCCAATCCATACGCACCGTTGATAAAGAAGCGAAGCCATGAAATCTGGCTCATGCCAAAATTTTTATAAAGCAATACCGTCATGCTCCCCAGATATCCAAATGCATCAGCCAGGTAAATGAGAAAACCTGCATTACCGTTTATACGGAAGGCGGCGATAAACCTATCAAAAAACAAGGCATTGAACGGGACGTAACATATATAGAGCCCAAAGCCCGTGATAACCATCCATAAAAAGGGACTTAAGAGTTGTGCTTGCAATAAAAAAGTTGCTAATCCAAGAGATAAAGTGCCAATCAATAAAATCCCATGATAGGTCAACAGTGCCTTGAGGTTATCTTTTACCGCATAAACAGTTCCCAGGATGATCAATACAAGTATGGCCACAAAGATTTCAGAAGAACTATACACCGAAATATCTCCTACATAACCCAGGGAATCCCAAAGCTCCCGGGCATAATTGTCCCTTAAATCCCTAAATGCCGTAAGAGCCGTGTAGAAAGCAATAAGCAGTGTGAGCGGCATCAAGAAGCGCTTGATGACGCTGCGCCTTTCCCTCTTGTTCATGGGTAGGCGCTCTACCCTCAGCTCCTTATCTTCTTCAGTGGGTGCAGGTATGGTCTCTAACAAATAGGCAAAAAACAGCAACGGTAAAATAAAAAGTGCGCCGGTTACTGCCGGCATCCAGAATTGTGAAACACCCCACGTTGCCATGGTAAACAAACCTATGGATTTTACAACCCCACTAGATACAATAAAACTAGTGCATAGAAGTACACCCATGATCTCGGTAAACTTGCGGCCTTCAAGGTAAGAAAAAACTATACCCCATATCATACCCAGGGGTAAGCCATTGAAGAACATGAATATACAGTTGTAAGGCGTAGGTGTGGTCGCAAAGCATATCAGGGAAATTTCGGCAACGGATATTAGCCCTAAAAGATAGGTGAGCCTTTGACTGGTCTTTAATTCACTAATGATCTTGACCCCTATACACTTTGAAAGCATATACCCCAGGACCTGCGCTATTATCAACACTATTTTATAATCTATCCCCCATAGCTCAAGGTCATCAAATGTAGCTACGGCAAAAGGTTTCCTGAAGGCATACATACAGAAATATGTACCAAATGCCGCTAGGGAGGCCCTGCTTATAAGTCTTAAGTCGTTAGTCCTGATTTTCATGCTGAAGAATAAACCAGCTGAGAAAATTTGGCGTCCCAGCCGGTTTCAATAAATCTAAATACTCTCTTTTAATGATAAACAAATATGAAGATATATTTACAAATAGTAAAAATTAAAAACAAATTATTTACTTATTGTAAAATTATTTTAAGATGCTCATTATACGTTCAGCAACTGATGTGGTGTGTAACTGTTCTTCTTGAGTTGCTTCTCCCATTTTTTTAGCCTGAGCTCCCAGAACTATCATCCAGGTTTGATCAGCCCCTTGTATATTGTTGCCATGGCTTCTCCAGGTATCCAGGGGCTGCGTACCACGACCATGGTCTGTGGTAAGTATAATGGTGGTTTTATCCTTATAGTAAGGATCTGACTGAACAAAATACCAGAGTTCTTTTAAGAACGCATCAGCATCATGCGCAGCATTGAGGTATTTGTCATATTTGCCCTGATGTGCAAAATCATCAGTTTCATCATTTGCAATATATACCATATCAGGATGCTGCTGTTTCATATATTCTAGTGCATAATAGTCAGTAAACACATCCAGGCGTGCAGAATTTCCAAATGGGCTTGGTGTCTTTTCTTCCATCCTGTTGATGAGCTTCTCACTGTAACTGGCCTTGCTTTGCTGGTTATCTACATAGCCGGCATTAACATGAACACCGCTGCGCTTATCATTGATGATGTATGGAAAAACATCCCAACTGGCAAATGCCACAACTTTGTCTTTGTACCTGGGCATTTGGTTTAACTTTTCCAGGATGGTTGTATTGGGATTGTAGATTTTGTCATTGCTCGTGATGTTCTTGTCATCTGCCTTACCGGTAAGGATTTCATTATAGCCCGGATAAGAGAACCACATACCATTGGTAAGGTTGAACTTGCTACCTTTTTCACGGTTACCATGAATTTCTCCCACCCCTATACCTTCGGTCCAGATGAACGGCATCAAGGTTTCACGACGTTCTTGAGCAGATTCTTTCCAGAATTGTTGTTTTAAGGCCGTTGTGTCTTCTACATATTTTTCATTTGTGATCAACTGCGCATCAGCACCGGTAAAAAGTTCTTGCCAGCGGTAGCCATCTAGGGTCATGAGGATGACCTTTTGGTCATTTTTTGATTGAGCCTGTACTGTTTTGCTTTTGGCGAAAGCCATAAAAATTAGAATAAGGCAAAGGATTGATTTTTTCATTTTAAGTATGGTGTTGCGTTATTTTTTAAAGTATTTTTTAATAATGTCAAAAGCTTTTATATACCCACCCTCAATCAATTATCAAGGGCAGGCATAATTTAAGCATATTGCTGGTGGAGTTTTACAACCGAGGCCATAATCAGAAAAATCCATTATGTTCTCTCCCGTTTCATTTTCATTTTGATCTATATGGAGAAGGTCTTAATCTATCAACCACATTTTTGCATTAATATCATCAGAGCCACCATATTGTGATGATAGTGCCGCATTGATGTTTGCATCATTGTTTTGGAATTCGCTTTGAGGATATTTCCACCTATTGGGTATCCTGCCCCCATTATTGTTTGATGGTCCCACATCAAATGTGGGGATACCCGTCCTACGATAGTTGAAGTAGGATTCCCTAGCAGAATTATTAAAAAAAGCGATATACTTCTGGGTCAGGATTTGCTTTAATGCCTGTGTACCGTTTGTTGTGTTATATGTTATATCATCCATGGAGAGATAGCTGTCAATAGCTGCCTGCTCCACTCCATAAAATTGCATTGAAGCAGTGATACCGGCATTATAATGTGAGGCTGCAGAGCCGCTTACCCAACCCCTGTTGATGGCCTCGGCAATGGTAAATTCCTGCTCAGCATAGCTCATAAGGATGTATGGCTCGCCAGTATAATCATTATAATAACGCTCTTCGCTGGGGTAGGAGAGTTGTCCATTGTCTGATGCTACCTGCAATGGTCCCTGTTCCGCACCGGTTTCAGCACCCACATAGGCATTGAGGTCCATGGGGTTATTGGCATCATACAACGCGGCGGCAGGGTCAGCTATGATATAAATCCTGGGGTCGTTTCTTTCTTTTAATAGATCTAGAAAAGTGGCCCCCATGATATTACGGTTACGGTTAAAGCCATAGTTGCCAGGATTAAAGACATAAAAGTTGTTCTGCTCATTACCATACACACGTTGCATATTATCCGCATTGCTTTCAAAAAGCGGATAGGTGCTGGGATTGTTGATGATTTCCTGAAAACGGGCAGGAACATTGAGCGCTGATGCCTTCTGGCTCAAGTTTATCAAGACCCTTAAATAAAAGGAGTTGATTGCCTTTTGCCATTTTGATAAATCCCCGTTGTAGAGGAAATCACCTTCTAGGTCGCCTGTTTCCACTTCTGTCATAGCCGTAGTGATTAGAGTATTGGCTTCTTTTAACCACTCTAGGATTTTTGCATAGACTTCTTCTTGATTATCGTAGGCTGGCTCTTGAATGCTGTTTTCGCCCTCAGCCATGAGAGATTCATCAAGGGGTATATCTCCCACGCGCCTGGTCATATAATCATAGTAGTAAGCCTTAAGGAAAAGGGCAATGGCATTATATTTATTCTCTGTTGATAGTCCAGCTGCCTCTTCAGCCATGGCGTTGATGTTTGCAAGCGTGTCATATTTATAATCAATCTCGCCCCAGTTATAATCCTGGTCACCATAATAATCAAATGAAATCACCCAGAACTGGTTATCTCTCTGGGCTTCGCTCCATGGGCCTTCATCATCTGCCATTTCTTTTAATACACCGGCAAGTAACATGGATGGGGGGACGCTTGTAGCCGAGTTAGGGTCGTTTTCCAACTCGTCAAAAGGTGTACATGAGACAGCAAGAACGAGTGTCATCATGATTGACCAAAAGGTTATCGTAAACTTTTTCATTGCTTGTATTTTAGAATTTGATATTTAGGTTGATACCATAACTTTTTACGGTAGGTGTTTGTAGTGGTGATGAGCTTTCATCAACAAACTGGTCAAGATCAATATTCTTGTTCTTTGAGAAATAGATCAAATCCCTGCCCACAAATGAAACAGACGCTTGATTGATGAATATGTCCTCTAGCATGCTTTGTGGAAAATTATAGGTCAACGTCAATTCACGTAGCTTAAAGAATGTCTTGTCGATAAGGTTTGCCGCTACCTGCCCGTGATAGGATTTTGCATAATCCTGATAATAGATTGCAGTGGTATTAGGCGAGAATGTCCGGGTGTCAGAAATCACATTGCCCTCACCATCCCTGATGAGTTCTCCACCGCTTACGACCACACCTTCAACAATATATGATTTTACTCCTTGAACATCGTTAGCCCTTTCTGGGGTGTCACTATCTGGATGCCTACCACTTTGCCATAGTTTTTGATTGACGTAATTGTTGATTTTTCCTCCATAGCGCCCATCAAAAGTAAAATTGAGTGTCCAGTTTTTATAGGTGAGGGCATTACGGATTCCCGCGGCCCAGTCTGGCGTCCTGTATCCTGCAAGCCTTTGATAAGGGTCAACCACAGGTTTGCCATCATCACCCACGATGAGCTGACCATCGCTTGTTCTCATGAAGTCATTGATGTAATACGGGTCGTAGCGGTCACCTACATTGATTCTTCCTATATTGTTGATAGTCTCGCCGCTGGTATTATCAGTATATACTTTTTCTAGAAATTCCTTGTATGTAGACCAGTTGATACCTATGTTCCATTCAAAATTGTCATTGCGCACGGGCGTAACATCAAGTGCAACCTCAAACCCCTTTGTCTTTGTGGTGATCCCATTTTCTTTTTTACCAGAATATCCACTTGCCAGCGAATAGTTAAGGTTGAATATACCAGGGCCGTTCTTGTTTTCATAATATGTGGCATTGATACCTAGGCGATTGCTAAAAAGATTTGATTCTAGACCAAACTCTGTTGAAGAGTTATATGCAGGTTCTAAATTGGGATTTGACAGGATGCTGTTGACATAGGCCCAGTTATACGTCCTGCCCCCTATGGTAAATGGGGAACCCAGGTTATATGTGTCCTGATTGCTGTAAATACTGGTAAGTGATGTTCCTACTTTTGCATATGAAGCCCGCAGCTTGAGAAAGTTCACTTCTTTAGGCATGTTAAAAATGCTGCTCATCACACCACTTAGAGCAACTGATGGATAGAAAAAAGCATTGTTGCCACTGGGCAGTCTCGAGTCTTTCTCGTAGCGTCCCGTAAGGCCTAGATACACATAATCTTTGTACGATAAATCCGCGGAAGCGTAACCGCTATAGGTTTCATAATGTGTGCGGTAATTATTGGGCTGTACCGGTGTTTGAGAATTGCTCAAAGTATACAGGCCCGGTACAATGAGATAGTCAGTTGATGCATACAGGTATTTTGTCTTGTTTATATCAAGGTTTGCCCCTATAAGTGCTTTGATACCAAAATCACCAAAATCATTCTCATAGTTCAACATTACGTCTGAGTAGCTTTTCAGGCTATAATCGTGTTGTTCTTTATAGTCACCTTGAGCTTTTTCCCTGCCGTATGTAGTTGCTGAGTAAGGAAATTTTTCATCTTGAATAAGGTTGCTTACGGCCACGTTAGAGCGCAACACGACATTAAATTTGTCTGTAAATCTGTGCGTAAGGCTCAACTGTCCTGTATAGTCATTCTTGTAATATCCCCTTAACCATTCGTAGGCCATGAAGTAGGGGTTGTTATATCGGGTATATTCAAAATTTACCTGTTGTAGGCCTTCTTTACCTTCTTGCCAGTAGTCTCTTAAATCCCTGATATCCCAGTCTGCACCCCCCCATATAAGTATGTTATAGATATAACTGTTGGGGCCATATTGTACATTGGGATTGTTTGGAGACGTTTGAAAATTGAAGTTTGTGTATCCATTGACTTCTGTCTTGTCGCTAAATTTGAAATTTCCCGATAGGTTGTAGTTGAAGATATTGAGGCGAGTATTAGGGTTGATACCTTTTTGATAGGTATGTGATGTTGAAAACCTGATGTTGCCCTTGTCAAAATTAGAAGCCACGGTGAGGTTGTTTGTCTCAAGAAAACCGTTTTCCATAAAATTGGTAAAGTTATCCTTACCCCTTGCTAGCCATGGAGTGGGGATCCTGTTTCCTTCTGCGTCAAGCGGACTATCATATTGAGGAATAAGTTGCCCCTCAAACCTTGGTCCCCATTGATCATAATCAGCATCATTGATACCACCACCTTTACCATCAACAAAGGCATAGTTGCCATATGAACCCGGGCCATAAGAACTCTGTACTTCTGGGATGGCATTATAGCCTGCCTGGAGTATAGAGCTGTTATTGTATTCAATCACAAAACCCCTTCCATTGCCAGTTCCTCTTTTTGTGGTGATCTGTATGGCTCCATTTGCACCATCAGCACCATAAAGCGCTGCCGCGTTAGCACCTTTTAACACGGTTACCGTTTCAATATCATCTGGACTTATGTTATAGCTATCAGTGCCCAAGGGAACACCATCTACCACAATGAGCGGTCTTTTGCCCCGTAAGGAAATATTGGGCATTTTAAAAAACTCTGGACTTTGTGCGATGATTAGACCAGAGACTTTACCTGAAAGACTGTTCACAAAGTTTACGTCCCTAGCTTTATTGAGCTCACCATCAACTTCCTGTACGGAGTAGCCTATACGTTTCTTTTCTTTCTTGATGCCCAGGGCGGTAATGACCACTTCATCAAGACCTTCAGCATCTTCTTGAAGAATGACTTCTATGGTGGTCTTACCTGTAATATCAACTTCCTGGGTCGTAAAACCCACAAAACTGATTGTCAAAAGCTGATTGTCAGAAGGAACTGATAGGGAGAAGTTGCCTTCAAAATCTGTTATCGTACCAATGCTGGTCCCCTTGACCATCACCGTCGCACCAGGTAAGGGAAGTGAATTGACATCAAGTACCTTTCCTTTTACCGAATTTTCCTGCCCATGAAGCAGGCTAGAAAAAAGACAGAAACACAGTAATGTTATCTGGTAGATTGTTTTCATTAGTGATTGAATGTTTATTAATAGTAAATTTTATACCACAAAATAAATCATATATTCACTATATGTAAACTTTTGAAATTTAAGAAATCATTAATCATTTTAATTTAAAATGGGGGTTATAACGATTTCTTAGAGGTAAAAAAGGGATTTCTTAACAATTAATTGAGATTTAAAATACATCAGGTATACGTGCAAAATTGAGGTGACGCTCGGGAGCTCCTTAAAATATTTAGTAAAACCGGGGCTATCCAGAAATTCAAAGCAGTAAAAGAGTTGGCTTTCGCCAAAAAACATCAATCTTTATTCCGCTTCTAATTATTTTTAATAGCATCAATGAGCGATCTAAATAATAAAATCAGCGTCCAACTGCTTTGTTATCTTAAAGATACGGGGCGTGTGGCCCTTTGGCGTAAGCCAAAGGCATTGAGTTGGAATTTTATGTTCTATTATACCGGAAGTGTTCTTTATCAATACCCATGGGAATCATACATATTCACAGAGGCACAATATGTAGGTCATGATTCATAAGGAACATGGTCATGAAACCTTAATCCCTATGTCAACGTATTAAAACTGGGTGGTCAGTTTAAGGAGCGAGGCCATGCTCTTGACATATTTAACGGCCAGGCTTATCTCCTTGATACGTGCTGAGATATAATAGTTTTCCCTACTGTTTACCAGGAATAATGAACTGTCTCCCAGTTCAAACTTTCGACGTTCTGCGGTCACAAGGGAGGCATAATCCTCCACCAGGGCACCCATCTTTTCCCCTTGGCTTCTATAAGATACAATCTCGTTTTGCAGGGAGGTCAACTTATTCTTTATTTCCACATTGGCATGGAGCAGGTCATATCTGGAGTTTTGCAGCTGTATCCTGGCGAGTTGCAGGTCCCCGCGTTCTTTTCGCAAGAACAGGGGTACACTCAGTTTTAACCCAAACTTATAATTATCAGTATCGAGTCTTTGCCATTCTTCCGGTTGCTCCATTAAAAAGTTATAGCTTAGGTCAAGGTCTGGTAAAAGCTTGTTGAGCCTTAGTTTACGTTCTACCTCCATCATCTGTACATCATATTCCAGTGACCTGATCTTGGGGTTTTGATCTAAAGTGGGTATGGCAAGTATTTCACTTGCTATCCACAAGCTGTTAACCTCGGTGATCAGTTCTTGATTGGGCATTACCCGGGGCGTGATTTCCAGGGGGATGTTGTTTTCTGCCCACAGGTAGTTGGATAGTTTAAGGGATGCCTTGAGGTAATCCAGTTGAGCCTGCTGCAATGCGATGGCGCGGTTCTCCCTGTTGATGTTTGCCTCCAGGGTGTCCACGGCGGGCTTGTCACCAGCCTCAAATTGCTTGCGCACGGAGCGTAAGGTAAAATCGGCATTCGCTAAAAAATCCTCGTAAAGGTTCAGTTCTTGAAAAGCGGCATACCACTCAAAGTAGGCCACGGCGGCATCATATAGAACCTCGGCCGCCCGGAGGTCCCTTTTCAGTTCTGTTTGCTCCCGGTAGATTTTTGCCTGGCGCAGGGTGGCCATGCGCTCGCTCATGAAGATGCCATTGGTCACGTCCAGGGTAATCCCGGCAGAATATAGCCCATCTTGGGGCACGGTGTTTTGCGGGTTGAGGTAATAGCCGGAATTTTGTTCATATTTTGCGTTAAGCTCAAGACCATAGTATGTGGGCACCTTGAAGGCCGCACCAAAAATAGTATAGTATTCAGTGCCCTTGTAGTTTTTTTCAGCAAGGTCTGCCTGAACCTTGGGGTCAAACCCTCCACGGGCTTTCATGAGCTTAAAGCTTCCTTCATCAACCACGAGGCCAGCCTGTTTTACCAGGGGGTGATATGTTTTTACGATGGCAAGGTACTCCGCAAATTCCAGGTTGAGCGTATCCTGTTCCTGCGCGTGACCCAGTTGTGCCAGGAGGACAATAAGTAATATTACTAGTCTTCTCATTTGCTGGCAGCTTTTTCGCCTTGAGCGTTTTGTGGGGTATAATAATTGGGTGGGAAACCGTTGAGCTGTCGCCATAGTTCATACCAGATGGGTACATCTTCCAGCAGAGCAAGTGTGGTAGCCCCGGCACCTATCTTGATTTCTTCTGGCCATGGATGACTATTTTCGTCAGGGGCGAGCAGTACGCGGTACTTGCCATTGGGGCTGATAAAGTTTTCCATGGCCACGATTTTTGCTCCATAGGTACCAAAGGAACTATTGGGCCACCCGCTGAACACGATGGCTGGCCACCCTTCAAACTGTACGCGGGTCCTCTCGCCCACGTGCAAGAGGGGCATGTCTATGGGGTCAACATAGGTCTCCACGGCAATGTCATAGTTTGACGGCATGATGCCCACCAGGGGTTCTCCTTCCTTAAAGCTCTCGCCCACCCCGCCTTTGATGGCCTTGTTGATGTATCCTGACTGTGGGGCGCGTATATAATACAGCCCCCGGCGCATGTCATAATTTGCATAGGCGGTCTCCAGCTTGCTTATATCAGCCTGGGTCTGGTACAGGGAGGTCTCTGCGGTAGAGCGGTCGCTCTGGGCCTTTGATACCTTCTCGCCATATTCTGCATCAATGCGGTTCAGTTCTATCTCTGCATTGATGATCTCGTTCTTTGCGGCAAGAACCTTGTTTTCCTGGGCAATCCTCTTGGCCTGGGCTTCCTGTAACTTCAGGCGGTAGTTCTCCAGGTCAGTGAGTGATTTGAGCCCCTCATCATTCAATGTTTTTGCACGGTTGAATTGCAGTTCGGCAATCTCAAGGTTGGTCTTGGCAGCCTCCAGGTCTATACTATCGCTCCTATATTTTAACCGGCTTTGTTGCAGCTTGTTCCCGGCCTGGTTGATCTTTAGTTTTTTCTCTTGGTTCAATGCGCCTATTTGATTGCCCAAAAACTGGATTTTTTGTAAATAGGATTCTTTTGAGCTCTCCTTGACCCGTATCTGGTCACCGGTACGGTCAACAAGCTTGGGGTCAAAGTATTCATTCTTGATTTCTGAAATATGAAGGATGGTATCTCCCTTCTCTACATAATCCCCCTCGTTGATGTACCATTTTTCTATTCTTCCCGGTATGGGGGATTGTATGGTCTGTGGGCGCTGCTCAGGCGTCAATGTGGTTACATACCCTTGTCCAGCCACGGTCTGCGTCCAGGGTAAGAACAACACGATGACCAATATGATCCCGAAGGCAATCAAGAACCTGTTGAAGTATTTTTGGTTCCTTTCGGCAAATACCTTTTTCCCAGATGTATATTCCATCAGGTCGACACGCTCCTTGATCTTGTTGTTTGTTATGTTCAGCATGACTTATTTATTAGGTATTATTTTTCCATTTTTAAGCGTGAGTATCCTGTCGCAGAGTTTCTCCCAGCGTTTTCCACGGCTGGTCACCAAGATGGTCCAGGAGTTTTCCTTGCTAAACAGGAAATTCATGATGTTCTTCTCCTCAGTAGGGTCGAGCTGGTCCAGCGGATCATTGAGCAGCAGTACGCTGGGTTTTCTCACGATGGCCCGTGCCAGGATGAGTTTTTTTGATATGGAATAGGGCATTTGTATCCCTTCAGGATAGATCATGGTATGAAGGCCCTGTGGCTGCTGTTTTACAAATGACAATAGCCCGGTGTTTTGAAGTGCCCATTGCACATCTGCCTTGGGCACGGTATCGTCACCCAGTGTGATGTTATCCAGGATGGTTCCCTCAAAGGGGGATTCTTCGGTTATGGACTGTCCCAGCAGGGAGCGGTAATGGTTTATTTTTATGCTTTTCAGCGAAATATCATTGATATATATATCGCCCAGGTCAGGTTGCATGAGCCCTGCCAAAATCTTCAGTAGGGTTGATTTACCAGAACCATTGGGGCCATTCAATAGAATTTTCTCGCCCGGATTGATCTTTAGCGTGATGTTCTTCAAGATCTTATCTTCCCTAAACCCTCTATACTGAATTCCATCCAGCTCAAGCACCAGGGGTTCGCCCATTGTAAAGGGTTCTTCGCCCCTTTGATCTTCAAGCTCCTTATCAACCACCTGGCCCATTTTGTCAAGCGAGGTAAGGACGTCATAAAAAGATTCAATGCCCGTGATTATTTTTTCAAAAGAACCTATGATGAGCAGGATGATAATTTCTGCCGCGACAAACTGCCCTATGTTCATCCGTTGATTGAGCACCAGCATGCCACCTATGGCAAGAAGCCCCGCAGTGACCAGCACCTTAAAGATGATAAGCTGTATAAACTGAATCTTCAATACTTGAAAGTGACCTTCCCTTGCATCCAGATAATCGCTGAGCATCGCGTCGTTCTTGTTAATGGCCATATTGGTACGGCCGCTCATCTTAAAGCTCATGAGCGAGCGCGCCACCTCCTGTATCCAGTGGGCGATACGGTATTTATGCTTGGACTCGCGTATGCTGCTGTCCATGCCCCGCTTACCGGTAATCTTAAAACCTATGTAGATGAGCACAACCAGCAAGAGGCCATAAATGATAAAAAATGGATGGTAGAGGGAGAGCAGGATGAGTCCAAAAACTACCTGCACCAACGCCGCAGGAAAGTCAATCACGACTTTGGACAACCCTTTTTGAATGGTGAGCACATCAAAAAAACGGTTGGCCAGTTCTGGGGGGTAATAATTGCGCAACTGGTCCATCTTGATTTTTGGAAAACGGTAGATAAACTCAAAGGATGACCGTGTAAAAATCTTCTGCTGTACGTTCTCCAGGATGCGTATCTGCATATATTGCAAGATGCCCACAAAGGCCACGCCCAGGGTAACCAGAACCACCAGTACAAACCAGGAAGTCGATATCCTTGCACCCTGCATCAAGTTTACAATGGCTTGAATGCCCAGCGGTACAGAGAGGCTTACAAGCCCCCCAAAAATGGCATAGTATAAAATCTGTAGAAAATCCTTTCGCTCCAGCTTCAATAATCCTACAAAGCGCTGTAAGGGGGTAAGTTTGGGTTTCTGCTCCATCTAAGGGGATTTTAAGAGTTGGGCAATCAGGTTTTTATAAAACATCGTGGGGCCTATACCATCTTTGCAATCTGTGATGCTTGAAAAATGCTCGCTCACAAAATGCAGGTTCAATGAACCGTTTATGATGGTGGTGGCCAAGCTCAACGGAAAGGTGTACGTGCGGTCAACGTCCTGTATCATCGCGCTTACATGTTTTACCAGGTGCTTATAGCTTAAAAAATAACCATGGTCGTTATCTTCATCCACTTTTTTGGTGAGGTAGGATTTTGACGACTCGTTGATGATGATATTGTTGAGTGCGACCTCATTGATATGCTTAAAGCGAATGTCTTCCTTCACCGGCATCGCCATGACCTCGATGGCGGTGTTGAGTTTTTTTACGGGGTCCTTGATATTATTGGTGGCAAGCAATAACTGAAACTCCTTCCATCCCCAGAACCAGGAGGTGATGTACACTAAAAAATTGTGCTTGTTCTCAAAGTAACGGTAGATGGAGCTTTCGTTAGATTGAATCTCGGCGCCCAACTTCCTGAACGTGAAATCCTCAAAACCTATCTTGTCAATAAGCATAATGCCATTACCTATAATTTTCTTGCCCAGATCGCTAGATTCAGGGTCTTTTAAATAAAGCCCATCGCTAACGGAAATCTTCAGGTTATTCAATAAATCATCCATTTGAGCGTATTTGCCGCGAATATAATAGTAATACTATTAATTTTAAAAGTTTTGCTATTGATTTAAGGAATTTTTATGGTTTAGTCAAGATAGAAACCAGAGATTTATAATGCTGTTTTATTGCATGACATTGATGGTCAGATACTAAGAACGATTAGATGTAAAATATCCTAAAAACCCATTTTGTTTTCAAAACGAAAAATTATTCAAAGCGGACAAAAAAGTTTTGACATCAAAATATTAATCGTAATATTGCAATTAAATAAGTTGTTTAAATGGGGTTGACCAAATCTGAAATATTTACCGACGAGCAAAATGCCATTGCACAATTTGCAAAAGCATTTGCACATCCTGCCCGGGTGGCCATTTTGCAACAGCTGTTTAAAATGGATAGTTGCTATTGCGGTAACCTGGTAGATGAGATAGGCTTGGCACAGCCCACCATATCCCAGCACCTCAAGGAGTTGAGAAACCTGGGGCTTATCAAGGGCAATGTTGAAGGCACAAGCGTTTGTTATTGTATTGATAAGGAAAAATGGGAGGGGATGAAACATGTTATGACCTTGTTTTTTGACCAGGATATTGAGGCTACGGGTGACTGTTGCTAAAAAAATTTAAACTTATTAATCGTTTTATTGCGATATATTAATATAAAGTTGATGACTATTCATTATATAAAAAACAACTTACAATGAGGATTGCATTATTCAGTGATATTCACGCAAATTTACCCGCCCTGGAAGCTTTTTTTGATGATGTTGAAAAAAGGGAAATCGACGCCATGTATTGCCTTGGTGATTTAGTGGGGTACAATATCTGGCCTAATGAGGTTATAGAAGAAATCAGGAAAAGGAACATTCCCACAATTGCCGGAAATTATGATTATGGTATAGGGAGAAACAGCAATGACTGTGGTTGTGCCTATAAAACCGATGAAGAAAAGGAAAATGGTGCGGTATCCATTGCATTGACCAATACGTTGATAAACGATGCCAACAGGCAATATCTAAGGACATTGCCTGCCCATCTTAGGGTGGAATTTCAACTGAACGATGATAAATTCAACCTGTTAATGGTTCACGGTAGCCCGCGACGTATTAATGAATACCTTTTTGAGGACAGGGCAGAAAAAAGCATGATACGCATCATGGAGCAAGCTGATGCAGACGTGATGTGCTTTGGGCACACCCATAAACCCTATCACAGGATTTTTGAAACTGCCACGGGCGATACCCCACATTTTAGGCATGCCATCAATCTGGGCTCCATAGGTAAACCTAAGGACCGTGACAACCGGGGCAGTTACGTCATCCTGGATATAGGTGAAAATACATCTGTGATGGACAAGGAAAGTGTCTCCGTAGAATTTGTGAAATTTGAATATGCTATAGAAAAAGCAGCCCGGGCAGTGGAGGAGAGTATATTGCCAAACACGTATGCAGATAACTTGAGAAACGGATTTTAAACAACATACCTATGGAAACCACTAAAGACTTCTATTTATCTAAAGAGCATACCTGGGTCAAGATTGAAGGCAATACGGGTATTGTGGGTATCACGGCATTTGCCCAAAAAGAGCTTGGCGAGATTGTCTATGTTGACCTTCCTGATGTGGGCGATACCTTTCAGCAAGATGAGGTTTTTGGCTCAGTCGAGGCGCTTAAAACGGTGAGTGATTTGTTCATGCCCCTTACCGGGATGGTTGCAGCGGTCAATGACAACCTTCTAGAACATCCCACCCTTGTAAATGAAAAGCCTTTGACTGAAGGCTGGATGATAAAAATACAAATTGACAACCTGGATGAAATTTCAACCCTGTTGAACCCAGAGGCTTATAAAAACTTAATTAATCAATAATATGACCCAGAAAAAACTGAGCTTTCTCGATAGGAACCTGACCTTATGGATTTTTGTGGCCATGGCCATAGGCGTGGGCCTGGGGTATTTTATCCCCACATTTCCTGATGTCATCAACTCTTTTAGCAGTGGGGCAACAAACATCCCCATTGCAATAGGCTTGATATTGATGATGTACCCGCCCCTGGCAAAGGTCAATTATGCACTGTTGCCCAAGGTGTTTAAAAACACAAAGATACTTTCCATTTCACTTGTACTGAACTGGATAATAGGCCCTGTGCTGATGTTCATACTGGCAATTACCTTTTTAAGGGATTATCCCGAATATATGGTTGGCCTTATCTTAATAGGTCTGGCACGGTGCATAGCCATGGTCCTGGTGTGGAACGACCTTGCCGAGGGCAGCAGTGAATATGGGGCCGGCCTGGTGGCACTGAACAGTATTTTTCAGGTATTTGCGTACAGTTTTTACGCTTGGATATTCATCACCATCCTCCCGCCTTATTTTGGTTTTGAAGGGGCCATGGTGGATATTTCAATTGGCACCATTGCCGAAAGTGTTGCCATCTATCTGGGCATTCCCTTTGTCATGGGCATCTTGAGCAGGCTTGTCCTGGTAAGGTTAAAAGGGGAGGAGTGGTACACGCATACCTTTATCCCCAGGGTCTCGCCCATGACCTTGATAGCCCTCCTGTTTACCATTGTGGTCATGTTTTCCCTAAAAGGTGAATTGATTGTGGAGATCCCCATGGATGTCCTAATCATAGCCATACCCTTGCTCATCTATTTCACGTTGATGTTCATCATTGGCTTTTTTGTCACCAAGGCCACGGGCGCAACGTATGACAAGACAACTTCAGTGGCATTTACGGCCGCCGGGAATAACTTTGAGCTGGCAATCGCCGTTGCCATTGCTGTTTTTGGACTCAATTCTGGACAGGCATTTGCGGGCGTCATAGGTCCATTGGTCGAGGTTCCCGCGTTGATTCTGCTGGTTCGGGTTTCTTTTTGGTTAAGAAAAAAATATTTTAAAAAAGAGCATCCCTAAAATTCAAAGCAACATGATCTTGTAAAAGTTTATTTCGCTATAGCGAAATAAAATCACTCCACTTTAATTGTCCCACTGCGTTTAGAAATCCCGTTTTCATTGAAGGATTCAATGGTGAAATAATACGTTTGGTCACGGTCCAGTGAGCGCATAAAAAGTGTATTCTTGTCATAGACCAGCCAGGATTGATACAGTTTATCTGGCGCGATACCCCAGCGTATGTTATATCCCTGGGCATTATTTACGGGTTTCCAGGAGAGGCTGGCATCGCGCTTATCTTCTTCTCGTTTTACCTCAAATCCTTTTACCATCGCTGGCTGTTTGCCCATGCCTTTACCAAAGACACGAACCTCTGAAAGTGCCAGGTTCTTGCCGGGGACCTTGATGTTCTTGTAGCGCACTAATTTTGCCCTCACGGGTTGGGGTAATGCCAAATATGCATTGGGGCTGTCCTTATAGCTGGTTGAATGGTCAACCACGGTTTGCCATGTGCTACCATCTTCTGAGACTTCAATGATAAAGCGGTGTTTCAACCCTTCTACCCGGGTATAGATACCTGATTCCTGGTCATGAAAATTGAGTTGAATTGCATATATGTCACCGGGATTTTTCATTTCTATCTCCACCCATTGCCTGTCATCGTTTGCATCAGCCACCCAAAAGGATTTCGGGTTTTCATCGGTTAAAACCCCTGCGGTTATTTTGCCTTGAGCATTAACTTTTTGCGGTATTTGCGTGACTTTAAAATCGCCGTCTGTGATCGTGCTTTTAGTAACCTGCAACTGTGAAGAAGACACGGTGGCCTTGCCCTGGTAAGACAGTAACATCCAGCCGGTGTGTTGACCCGCTTTTGTGGGGTGGCTGGGGGCATACAGCGGGTAGTCACCATAACTGGTGTTGGCGTGCATGAGTCCATCATGGTCAAAATAAGTGGGAAACATGGCCAGGCGACGCTCCCAGTGCGAGTTTGACGCCAGTGCCATCGTGGCAAAATGCCAGTACTGGCCATTGGTCTGCTTTACGGTGATGCCATGGCCGGCACCATTGGTAAATCCGCCGGGTTTAAAACTCATGGGGTTGCTGGGCATGTATGTAAAAGGGCCCAGGGGTGTTTCACCAATGTACACACCATCAGCATACACATTGAACTGTGTGCCTGGCGCGGCATATTGTAAATAGTATTTTCCGTTGTGTTTTGTCATTGATGCGCCTTCCATGTACCCTTCTTTAATGGTAGGATGATAGTTATTTTCGCCAAAGCGTTCCCAGCCATGTTCTTCTTCCACGAGGTTGATGAGGTCTTTTTTCTCGCCCGTTTCCAGCATGCGATCGTCTTTATCGAGCATCTTGACACGTATGGGGTGCACGTTTGACGAGCCCCAGTACAGATAGGTCTTGCCATCATCGTCAATAAAAAGCTCAGAGTCCTGAATGTTGTTGCTTATGGATGCCACGGGTGTCCACTTGCCATCTTTGGGATTATCGGTGTGGATGATACTGCCATAACCTGCGGGGTCCCCGGCAAAATAGAGCAGCGAATCTTTATAGTTGAATGCCGTGGGTGCGTTGCTCCCTTCAAAGTACCATTGTGCGGGCTTGATAAAATCCCAGTGCACCAGGTCAGTTGAATGCCAGTAGCCAAAGGACCGGGTGACAAACATGTAATATTCCCCACGAAACTCAACCACGGCCGGGTCTGCACCAGAGCGGTATGATATATTGTTTGCAGAGTTGTACACCATATAGGTATAATCAATGTCCAGTGGATTGATATAGGTCTCGGGGACGGTTTCTTGCGCTCCTGTTTTTGTGTTGAACACGAAAAGGAAAAAAGCAATCATGTATACGCTATACTTCATGAGGGTCAAGGGTATTAAGGGATGGTGCGTTATTTTTTAAAGCCTATTTTTTTACCGAAATATTCAGGATGGGCAAATGCACCGCGTTTTCTGGATGTTGATTAAAAACGAACCGGGTAAATATAAAAAAACCACTCGACCTGAGTAGTTTTTTAGTTGAGTAACACCCCTTTGAAAGATTATTGTAATGCAAGAAGATAAAAAATTTTAAAGAAAATATATAACTGACTATCAATTATTTAAATCTTTTTAGGGAGTTGTGGCCTATCGTATGGACTTTAGTTGTTGAGCCTATATTCGTTAGGCGTCATACCCGTGTTCTTTTTAAATAACCGGCTAAAATGCTGCGGATATTTAAAGCCCAGTTCATAGGCAATCTCACTGATGGATTTTTCTGCATTGAAGATGCGTTCCTTGGCAATGTCAATAAGTTTGAGATGTATATAATCCATCGTAGATTTACCGGTCTCTTTTTTTACCAGGTCGCCAAAGTAATTTGCGCTCAGGTTCAATTTTTCAGCAAAATAGCCCACGGAAGGAAGGCCATGGTTTGCGGGGCTACCAGAGTCAAAATAATTATTAAGCAGTTTTTCAAACTTTGAGATGGTATTGCTGTTTACATCTTCGCGGGTGATAAATTGTCTATCATAAAAACGCTCACAGTAATTCAATAAAAGCTCAATATTATTGGCGATGATGGTCTTGCTGTGCTTGTCAATATTCTGGTCCAGTTCATAATCTATCTTGCCAAAAAGTTCCTTGATTATCTGCTGCTCTTTTAAAGATAGGTGCAGGGCTTCATCAAGGGCGTATGAAAAGAAGGAATACTGGTTCATTTTAGAGGCAAGTGCGGTGCCCTTGATAAAGTCAGGATGAAAGACGAGCGCATTGCCCTTTGGGTTGTAATCCTTCTGGCTTTTTATGCCCACCACTTGCCCGGGGCCCATAAATACCATGGTGCCTTCTTCATAATCATAGGTATTTCTACCATACTGTAATTTTCCGCAGTCAACGCCTTTCAAGAATATGGCATAAAAGCCAAAGTTAAACTTGCCACTGGGCAATGGCGTGGCCGTTGCACTATCAAAATGACTGATGAGGGGATGCCTGTTGGGAACCCCTTTGAGTGCATTGTACTGGGCGATGGTATCCACCTTGATTATCTCTTCCATACCTGTGTGATGTTGTTACATAACAAATATACCAATCACAGGATAAGAATATTAAGCGGTAAGGTGCAATAAGTAAAAATGGTATGTATTGCAGTAAAATATATAAGACCTGTGGGTGGGGTTTGGGTGAAATTTGTTAAAAATAAATAGTTGAGATCATGAAAAAGAGAAAATTGGGCAATGAACTTGAGGTTTCAGCCTTGGGATTGGGATGCATGGGACTCAGTTTTGGATATGGACCCGCAACCGAAAAGGATAAGGCCATTAAGCTAATACGTGAGGCTTTTGAGCAGGGAATTACATTCTTTGATTCCGCGGAAGCGTATGGCCCATTTAAAAATGAAAAATTGTTGGGAGAGGCTGTGGCTCCCTTTAGAAAAGAGGTGGTGATTGCCACAAAATTTGGTTTTAAAGAAGGTGAACCGGCAAAAGGGCTAGACAGCCATCCTGAGAGGATACGCAAGGTTGCTGAAGCATCCCTGAAGCGGTTAAACACAGATGTTATAGACCTGTTTTACCAGCACCGGGTGGACCCAGATATCCCCATCGAGGATGTCGCGGGCACGGTCAAGGACCTTATCAAAGAAGGAAAGGTGAAGTATTTTGGGCTATCTGAAGCAGGTGCACAAACCATTAGAAAAGCACATGCCGTACAACCGGTTAATGCCTTGCAAAGTGAGTACTCGTTGTGGTGGCGCGAGCCCGAAAAGGAAATAATCCCTACCTTGGAAGAACTGGGCATCGGGCTGGTACCGTTCAGTCCGCTGGGTAAAGGTTTCCTTACCGGGAAGATTAATGACAAGACCGAGTTTGCAGAAAATGACTTTAGGAATATCGTGCCTAGGTTCAATGAAGAAAACAGAAAGGCAAACCAAGCACTGGTGGACCTTCTGGGCGAGATTGCACATGGTATGGAGGCAACTCCTGCACAGGTTGCCATAGCCTGGTTACTGGCTCAAAAACCATGGATCGTGCCCATCCCGGGGACAACAAAATCACATCGCTTGACAGAGAATATAGGCGGTGCGGCAATTGAGTTATCTTACACCGAACTCGAAAAAATAGAGGCTGCCCTTGCTAGAATTGATGTGCAAGGCGCACGCTACCCTGAGCAATTGCAGCAATTAGTAGGAAATTAATATAAAACTATACATATGAAAATGAAACTTATAGGAGTTTTGGTAATGCTTTTGAGTCAAATAAGTTTTGCTCAAGATGCGACCGTTGAAAAAGAACTCAAGGAATTGTCAAAGAACAAGTGGCAATGGATGGCTGATAAGGATGTCACCAAATTAGATAGACTGTTTGACGACGACTCAAGGTTTGTTCACATGAGCGGAACTTGGGATAAGAAAAGAGAACTGGAAATCATTGAATCTGGCAGTATCTGGTATAAAAATGCCGATGTACACGATGTACTGGTAAAAATGTTTGGCCATACTGCGGTAATCTGGAACAGGATTACACTTACTGCTTGGGTAAGAGGAAACGATGTCATAACAGAGTTTACAGTAACCGAAATCTATCAAAAACAAGGGGAATCCTGGAAGTTGCTAGACCTTACGTTCAGCAGCGTGAGGGATACCCATGAAATTGTACATTAAACTAAGAACAATGAAATTTTCTAAATTAATACAAGGGGCTTGTGTGCTTTTGCTTGTTTTAGTAAGTACGCAGGTCATTGCTCAAGACGACGCCACAGGTGATGCTGTAAAAGAATTGTCAAAGAACAAATGGCAATGGATGTCAGACAAGAATATGGACAAGCTCACAGCTTTGTTCCATCCACAGGCGCAGTTTGTACATATGGGCGGCTCATGGGGCACTGACCGCGAGCTCGAAATAATAAAGAACGGATTCATTTGGTATAAAAAAGCTGACATTCAAGAAGTAAACGTTGATGTGCTGGGCGATACGGCAATACTTTTAAACCGTATCACCTTGCTTGCAGAAGTAGGAGGTAACGAGGTGACAAATCCGTTTATGGTGACTGAAGTATATAAAAAAGAGGGTGCCGACTGGAAGCTGGCAAACCTCTCATTTGTAAAACTGCTTACAGGGCCACCCGGAGATTAAACCTAGAAGATGAAAACACTTGTTTTGGCATTGCATATCCTATGTAGCGTGGTAAGCTGCGGGCAGTCTGTGGACAAGCAGGAAAATATGGGAGATAATAAGATTTTAATTGTTTATCTCTCGCGAACTAACAATACTATGGCTGTCGCCAAAATGATACAGGAGCAAACCGGCGGTCGCCTCGTTGAACTTGAGCTTGAGAAACCCTACCCCAAAGATTACAAGGCCATTGTCGCGCAAGTAGCAGAAGAAAATGAGACAGGATTTTTGCCTCCTTTAAAGACCAAAATCGATAATCTTGAAGATTACGATACGGTCTTTGTGGGTTTTCCCACGTGGGGGATGCAATTGCCACCACCCATGAAAAGTTTTTTGACCGAAAATGACCTAACTGGAAAAACCGTGGTACCTTTTAATACCAATGCCGGCTACGGTCTGGGTAGCACTATTGGGACTATCAATACCTTGTGTCCAGGTTCAGAAATACTTGAGGCATTCTCAGTAAAGGGAGGCATTGAACGCGACGGAATCCTTTTTGTCATGGAAGGAGAAAAGGAAAGTGAGGTCAAAGAAAAGGTCAACAAATGGTTGACATCAATTTTTAAACACCAATAACAATGGGTAGGAGTACAGGGATACGAGTGATTTTGGCTTTAAGCATACTATTATTTTTAAACACCTCCGGGCTCAATGCCCAGGATGATGCTGCGCTGAGCCCTGCGCAGGCTGCCATCGCTGCAATCGCCATGACAACGGCTCATGGTGATCTAGAGGATATTGAATCTACATTGAATAAAGGGCTGGATGCAGGGTTGACCATCAATCAGGTCAAAGAAGAACTGGTACACCTGTATGCCTATTGCGGGTTTCCCCGAAGTTTGATGGCGATAAATACCCTTACCAAAGTGCTGGGGGAGCGAAATAAAAAAGGGATTCAGGATAAAGAAGGCCCGGCAGGAACAGATTTAAAAACGGGTGATAAATATGAAATAGGCAAGGAAGTCCTGGCTGAGTTGACCGGGGTTACTGACAGGCCCAGGGCCGGCTACGCAGAAACGGTTCCCATTATCGAAGTCTTTTTAAAAGAACACCTTTTTGCAGATATTTTCAAACGCGGTGTTTTAACTTTTGAAGAACGTGAAATTGCCACCGTCTCGGCCTTGTTGACCATGGGCAATCTCGACCCCATGGCCCGCGGGCATATGGGCATCGCGATGCGGCAAGGGGTTACAGAGGCACAGATGCAGCAACTTCTTGACATGATTGAGGGGTATATAGGGCCAGAAAAAGCATATAAGGGCAGGCTGCTCCTGGCATCACTTGTTGATGGTGATGCGCCCACACCTGCTTTCGCTTTAAGTGAAAGTAAAAATCTGATATTTCCCCGGGGCGACAGAATTGATGCCCCCGTGTTTACCGGCACTGCCTATCTCACCTCGCTGGTGACGGCTGATGAAGAGAATACAAACGCGGTGGGCGTGGTCACATTTGAGCCGGGTGCCCGTACTTATTGGCACCAGCACCCCACGGGACAGATTATCATATCCCTTCTGGGGAAGGGGTTCTATCAGGAAGAAGGTAGCCCCAAAAAGATTTTGCAAAAGGGAGATACGGTAAAATGCCCTGCAAACACCCCGCACTGGCATGGGGCGAGTGATGATGAAACCTTTGTGCAGATTGCCATCACCGGAAGGTCAAAAGGCCCCACGGAATGGCTACAAGAAGTAACACAAGCAGAATATACCTCTGAAAATTAGTATCTTTAAGAAGAACCTTTTAAATCAAAAACTATGGTGACACTTCAGGTTAATGGCAAGAAAATGCAAGTGGATGTTCACCCAGAAACTCCGCTGCTTTGGGTTTTAAGAGAACATCTGGATTTGATGGGAACAAAGTATGGCATAACGCACTCTAATTTAATCAATTTGAGGCGCATTTGCCCGTAGCCTACTTGCTATCAGTAAAAATGGTAAGCAATACTGTAAAATGGTTTAGTGGCGTTGCGGCAATTGATTTCATTTCGCTTTAAGCGAAAACTAAATATTTAAAATACATTACATTTTCTTGAAGATAAGTGGCATGGCGTCCTTATCAATGGTAGACATTTCTATAAGTTTTAGCGAGTCAACCATCTTGAGCGTGGCAGTCTTGTAATATTTAAAATGGGGAGTCTGTAAATGGGCTTCATATGCTTCCCTGCTGGCATAAATCTCCAACAAGCGGATGGATGTGGGATTTTCCTTTTTGTACATGGGGAAAATGGAAATCACGCCCGGCTCCAGTTTGACCGAAGCATTTGATTCTTCCTGGAGGATGCTGAGGTACTCGTCCAGATAGTCTGGGATTATCTCTATAGAAGCGATGCGCACCATCAGGGTTTTAGGTGCTGGTGATGGAGTGGGTTTTTTATGTGTGCAAGAAAATAGTGTAAATGATAAAAGTAAAAGCAGGTAGATATTTCTCATGGCTTTAATTTATATGCGGGTCAAGCTACAATGAAATTTATAATTTGTCAATATAATGTGGTTTGAACGTAATATACCCAGCCTTTTTACTTCCCGATACAGAAATTAGCAAAGATGTTCCCTAAAAGTTCATCGTTTGTCACCTGGCCCGTGATCTCACCAAAGTGGTATAACGCCTCCCGTATATCAATGGCAAGTAAATCGCCGCTTAACCCAGCATCGATGCCCGCCTGCACTTTTTCAATTTCCTCCAGGGCCTTGAGCAGCGCATCATAGTGGCGGCTATTAGTCACAATGGTTTCATCGTTGCGCAAAGCACCTGTGTTTACCAGTCCCAGCAGTTTATCGGTAAGTTCATCAACACCTGTTTTGGCTTTCGCCGAAAGGAATAAAGGAGATTCAATGACAGCTTTTAATGTTTCTTGGTCTTCAGCGGTTATTGCATCCACCTTGTTGGCCACCACGATAAGCGGCTTCAACGGAAATTTATTCTTTATTTTTTTAACTTCAACCTGGATTTCATTCAAGCGCTCCATGCTGTGTGAGGCTTTTTCGCTGTCAAGCAACAGAATAACAAGGTTGGCTTGCTTTATTTTTTCAAAGGTTTTCTTGATGCCCAGTCCTTCAATCACATCCTCAGTCTCCCTGATGCCGGCGGTATCAATAAACCGAAATCCGATGCCCCCTATGGAAATCTCGTCTTCAATGGTGTCGCGGGTGGTGCCGGCAATGTCGCTCACAATGGCACGTTCTTCGTTGAGCAGGGCATTGAGCAGGGTAGATTTTCCTACATTGGGCTCGCCCACTATGGCGACCGGGATCCCATTTTTGAGCACGTTACCCGTGGCAAAAGAATCGATGAGGCGTTTTAAGACCCGGGTAATCCGGGTAATCAAATCCTGAAACTGGTCAGGGTTAGCAAACTCTACATCTTCTTCGGCAAAGTCGAGTTCCAGCTCGATGAGCGAGGCAAAATTGAGCAGCTCCTCCCGCAGTCTTGCAATCTCGTTGCTAAATCCACCGCGCATCTGCTGCATGGCGAGCTGGTGAGAAGCTTTGCTATCGCTGGCTATGAGGTCTGCGACGGCTTCCGCCTGGCTGAGGTCCATCTTGCCATTGATAAAGGCGCGCAGGGTAAACTCTCCTGCTTTTGCGGCGCGGCAGCCTTTTCTTAGTAATAACTGTAAAATCTCCTGCTGTATATAAGGACTGCCATGACAACTTATCTCAAGGGTGGGTTCACCGGTATAGGACCTTGTGCCCTTAAAGATTGAAACAAGGGCTTCGTCAATAATACGTGCCCCATCATGTACCTGGCCCAAGTGCAGGGTGTGTGAGGGCTGGTTGCCCAGTTTTTTTTCGCCGTAAGGCTTAAAAACCGCATCGCCTATCTCAAGGGCATCAGGACCAGAAACCCGTATCACCGCTATTGCGCCCGCACCTGCCGGTGTTGCAAGTGCCGTAATGTTGTCTTTTAACTGCATGTGGCAAAATTACTGAACATTACCGGATAAAATGATAAAACCCCCACCCGAAGAGGGCAGGGGCTCAATCAATAAACCAACCAATCAAATCAACTATGTAATCATTTTTTAATCCCTGCGGGACCTATCTCCTATGGCGACGGCCTGGTAATCCTCCTGGTACAGCCTGCCGGTATAATGGGTGACGGTGCCATAGCGGTCATAATGTACCTTCATGCGGCCCACGGTATCCACCAGTCCCCGTTTATAATCTACATCTAGGCTTCCCACCTGTGTGACGCGCCCCAGGATATCATACCTGATGTTCACGGTTCCCACGCGGTAGATGCGGCCCATCCTGTCTATCGCAACATACTGTCTCTGTTGTAGCTGGTTGCGGTAGTAGCTCGTACGGCTTATGGCGTTTCCACGAAAATTATTTTGTGTAGGGCCATTGTTGAGCGATGTGCCATATTCAATACTTCCATCTGGGTAGAGGTAGAATTTTACACCCTGCTCTACCAGGACCACCGGTTGCATCATGGCATGGTTTGCACTTGGCAATAACCTGCCGGGATCATTTATTTCACTTGCCTGGGTCATGCTCGTGCCCAGCATTATCATCAATAAAAGTAAAGATCGTTTCATAACTTCAGGTTTTAGCGAATGTTCCGCGGTGCACATTCAGGTTTTGTATAAATGAATATTCAAAGCGCGTGCCAAAAATGAAAATTGCCTCACCAGGAGGAGAGACTAAATTATTTTAGTAAATTGATTATTAGGCGTTTAAAATTTCATGTTGGCTTTCGCCAAAATCAATCTGGAAGCAATTCTTATTTATTCAGCCCCATGTGCATCCCTGTTTTTATACAGGTCACAACGATGAGCATTATCAAGAGACCATTAAAAATCATGATTAAGCCCCTGGGCTCAAGAGGAGCTAAGGATGAAGAAGAAAACAACAATATCAAAATAGCTGAAAGTAAAAAGACAATGTTGA
Source organism: Cytophagaceae bacterium (assembly GCA_002710685.1). GTDB lineage: Bacteria > Bacteroidota > Bacteroidia > Flavobacteriales > Flavobacteriaceae > Leeuwenhoekiella. The sequence continues at coordinate 34,142 of PALD01000069.1, forward strand.
CCGTGAGGATTTTAAAATTAACTACTAGCATTCTTATAAGATAAATCCAGAAAAACAGCAACGTTATAAGCATGAGCAGGAAAGATAGACCCTCCATGACAAAATAGGTGTCGTGAATGTTGAGGTCTATTGAAGCATTGGATATCAGGTCATCAAAACCAAAAAAAACCACGGTTATAATTAAACCAAGCATTAAGACAGATGTAAACCAGATGATCTCTTTTATTTTCAACGGGAATTTTTAAAGCTTTTCTTTTAGATATGCAGCAGTATAGGATGTTTTGTTTTTTGCCACTTCTTCGGGCGTGCCCGCCGCCACAATATTCCCTCCGGTTTCCCCACCATTGAGCCCTAGGTCAATAATATGATCGGCACATTTGATCAAGTCCAGGTTATGCTCGACCACCAGGATAGAATGCCCTTTTTCAAGCAACGCCTCAAATGAAGCAAGCAGCTTTTTTATATCGTGAAAGTGCAGCCCCGTGGTGGGTTCATCAAAAATAAAAAGTGCCTTGTCCTTGGTCATACCCTTTACTAAAAAGGAGGCCAGTTTGATACGCTGTGCCTCACCGCCAGAGAGGGTGGATGAACTTTGACCCAGCGTGACATAGCCCAGCCCCACGTCTTGCAATGGTTTTAGCTTGCGGCTTATCTTATCTTCTTTATGCTCTGTAAAAAATGCCACTGCATCGTCAATGGTCATGTTGAGCACATCGTCGATATTCTTGTCTTTAAAGGTTACCTCAAGCACTTCCTTTTTAAAACGCTTGCCCTTGCAGGTCTCACACTCCAGGTGCACATCTGCCATAAACTGCATTTCAATGGTAACCTCGCCCTCGCCCTTACAGGTCTCACAACGGCCACCATCAACATTAAAAGAAAAATGCTTGGTCTTAAAGTTCCTTATCTTGCTTAGTTTTTGGTCTGCAAAAAGACTGCGGATGTCATCATAGGCCTTGATATACGTGACGGGGTTTGAGCGTGAAGAACGGCCTATGGGGTTTTGATCAACAAACTCAATGTTCTTTATATTGTCAAACTTGCCCTCGACTTTTGAGATCTGGCCCAGTTTTTCTCCATAGCCGCCGGTTTCCTTTAACATGGCAGGGTAGAGCAATTTCTTTACCAGTGTGGATTTACCACTACCAGACACCCCCGTCACGGCCACAAAAACACCCAGGGGGATGTGGGCATCAATATTTTTCAGGTTGTTTTCACGGCAACCTATGAGGTCCACATAATATTTTGATTCCCTTCGCTTTCGCGGAACTGGGATTTCTTCCTCCCCGTTTAGATATTTCGCCGTAAGGCTATCAGCTTTTAAAATCTCATCATAGGTGCCGGTCGCGACCACGTTACCGCCAAAGGTTCCTGCCTCTGGGCCTATGTCTATGATTTCATCAGCCGCCTTCATGATGTCCTCGTCGTGCTCCACGACAATGACCGTGTTGCCCAGGTCGCGCAGGGATTTGAGCACGCCGATGAGTTTTTCGGTATCCTTGGGGTGCAGGCCTATACTGGGTTCATCTAAGATATACATGCTTCCCACCAGGCTACTGCCCAGCGAGGTTGCAAGGTTGATGCGCTGCGACTCACCACCTGAAAGTGTATTTGATTTTCGGTTGAGGGTGAGGTAGTCTAGCCCCACTTTTGACAAGAAATCCAGGCGGCTGGTGATTTCCTGGAGCAATCTTTTGGCCACCTTGTTCTCATAATCTGTAAGTTCAAGCTGGGCAAAGAACCGGGCCACCTTGGTAAGCGGTAAGTTCACCAGGTCAGTAATGGGGGTTCCGCCCACCTTTACATAAGAAGCTTCCTTGCGCAGGCGCTTGCCCCCACAGGTACGGCATCTGGTTTTTCCGCGGTAGCGGGAGAGCATCACGCGGTTCTGTATCTTATAGCTTTTTGACTCCAGGTGCTCAAAGAACTGGTTGAGGCCCTCAAAATATTCGTTACCCTTCCAGAGGGTTTTTTTCTGCTCTTCGGTAAGTTCAAAGTAGGGTTTATGTATGGGAAAATCAAACTTGTAGGCATTGTTTACCAGTACATCACGGTACCAGCTCATACTTTCTCCACGCCAGGGGAAAACGGCATTCTCGTAGATTGAAAGGCCTGTATTTGGCACGACGAGGTCCTCATCGATACCTATAACATCGCCATAACCTTCACAGGTGGGGCAGGCACCATAGGGGTTGTTAAAACTGAACAGGTGAACGTTGGGCTCCATGAAGGTCATGCCATCCAGCTCAAAACTGTTGCTGAAAAGCCGTTGCTTGCCGCCATTCACCTCTTCAATGATGGCCTGGCCCTTGCCTTCATAAAAGGCCGTCTGCACGGCGTCTGCCAGGCGGTTGTAAAAATCTTCATCATCAGCCGTGATGATGCGGTCCACCACCAAGAACAGCAAGTCGTCATCTGTTGCATCAGCCTCATCGATACGCACCACGGTATCGTTCACCTTGATACGTGCATACCCCTGTTGTTGCAATATTTTCAGCTTGTCCTCAAGGCTTCTTCCCTGTTCCACGAGCAAGGGTGCCAGCAACAGCAGTTTAGACCTATCATCATAGGTCTTTACATATTCAATGACATCAGTGACCGTGTCCTTTTTTACCTCGTTGCCAGAAACCGGCGAAAATGTCTTCCCTATACGGGCATAAAGCAACTTGAGGTAATCATAGATTTCCGTGCTGGTCCCCACGGTAGAGCGGGGGTTTGTGCTGTTGACCTTTTGCTCAATGGCAATGGCGGGGGCAATGCCCTTGATGTAGTCCACCTTGGGCTTATCTAACCGCCCCAAAAATTGACGCGCGTATGAAGAAAGGCTCTCCACATAACGCCGCTGCCCCTCTGCATAGAGTGTATCAAACGCCAGGCTGGACTTGCCAGACCCCGAAAGACCGGTAATGACCACCAGTTTATTGCGCGGGATGATGGCATCGATATCCTTGAGGTTGTGCAGTTTTGCACCTTTGATAATAATATTTTTTCTGGGGTCAACGGTTGAAACGTCTATTGTCATATCGTTAAAAAGACTTCGGTTTAATGTAGTGTGCGCTCGTTCAGATCACTAGGAAATCACACGTTTTTCTGGCTTTCGCCAAAAGGTTTACAAAGATAATTCAATGCAAGTATTATTTTAAGGATAATACGCTAACAAGCTGTTAATGTTAAATTTATTGGCATAAATTGTTTATTTGGAATGAAAGTTGTTATATTTGATCCAATGTTAACAAATAAATAAGAGCCTATATACACTATTACTTTTTAGCTTATTAATCCCGGCCGCAAGGTCAAACTTTAACCTACAAAAGTAATCGTATGAAGGATGTGTTAACTAATGACGCGACCCTAGTCAAGAACTACCTCAAGGGTGATGAGACTGCACTTTCCTGCCTCATCAATAGACATCAACAAAGAATTTATAGTTTTATCTACAGCAAGGTCTACGACCGTGACATCACTGAAGATATCTTCCAGGATACCTTTATCAAGGTCATAAAGACCCTTAAACGCGGTGGATATAATGAAGAAGGTAAATTTCTTCCATGGGTCATGCGCATCGCACATAACCTGGTCATTGACCATTTTAGAAAAAACAACCGCATGCCCAAGTTTGACAACAGCGGCGAGTTCAGTATTTTTTCGGTTTTGAGCGACAGTAGCCTCAATGCCGAGAAACAAATCATCAAGGACCAGGTTGAAGATGATGTAAGAAAACTTATCGAGGAACTACCTGATGATCAAAAGGAAGTCCTCAAAATGAGGATCTATAAAGATATGAGTTTCAAGGAAATCGCAGATAAGACAGATGTAAGCATCAATACCGCTCTGGGGCGTATGCGCTATGCACTTATCAATTTAAGAAAGGTCATTGACAAGCATAATATAATTTTAACAAACTAAGGTAAACTAAAACCATAAACGGTGCGTTATTAAGTAGATTAATATTAAAACGCATCGCATGGCTCAAAGCTACCCTAAACCCCACGATTGTGGGTCACATTGTCAACCTAAAAAAGAAACCGTTGAATTTCTGCTAAGTTATTCAAGGGCTTTAAGTGTTATCAATTCCAAGAATGGGAAGTATGAAATCCTTCTCAACTAAACTTTGAAAAGCCCGTTTCGCCAGCGGGCTTTTTTTATTTTTTGTAATATTCTTTCAACACGGTTTTCCTGCCTATCGTGGCCGTGATGATATCGTTTTCCAGTTTCCATCCACGTGCCGGGCTGTATTGGCGGCCATACCATATTATCTGCAGGTGCAAGGTGTTCCATAAATCTTTAGGAAACATACGTTTTGCATCTTTTTCTGTCTGTACCACATTTTTACCATTGCTCAAGCCCCAGCGGTACATCAAGCGGTGAATATGCGTGTCCACGGGAAATGCCGGTACATTAAAAGCTTGAGAAACAACCACACTGGCGGTCTTGTGCCCCACGGCTGGTAACTGTTCTAGTTCTTCAATGGTCTGGGGTACCTGTCCTTTGTATTTTTCAATTAAAATCTGCGAAAGGCCGTGAATACCCTTTGATTTCATGGGCGAGAGCCCCACAGGTTTGATGATTTCCCGTATTTCTTCAATGGATAATTTGACCATGTCATAAGGATTGTCAGCTACTTCAAATAGCAAAGGCGTGATTTGATTGACCTTGACATCAGTGCTCTGGGCGCTCATCAACACGGCGATCAACAAGGTATAGGGGTCTTTGTGGTCTAAGGGGATGGGGATTTGTGGATAGAGCCTATTTAACGTGGATATAACGAAACCTACCTTTTCAGCCTTGGTCATTTTGTCTAATTTTAGCACACAAAAATAGAGAATATGTTAACGAATAGACTTCAAATAGGGGACAAGGTGCCAAATTTTACCGCAAAAGATCAAGATGGAAATGAAATTTCACTTGACGATTACAAGGGAAAGAAACTTGTGGTCTTCTTTTATCCCAAAGCTTCAACCCCTGGCTGCACGGCAGAGGCCTGTAACCTGAGTGATAATTACAAGGCCCTGCAGGATGCGGGCTATGAAATACTGGGTGTGAGCGCAGACTCAGAAAAGAGACAGGCCAATTTTAAGAATAAATACGGTTTTCCCTATCCCTTACTTGCAGATGAAGGCAAGATTGTCATCAATACCTTTGGCGTGTGGGGACCCAAAAAATTCATGGGCAAGGAGTATGATGGCATACACCGCACCACTTTTTTGATTGATGAAGAGGGCAAGGTGGCTGATGTCATCGAGAAGGTCAAGACAAAAGATCATGCCGCACAGATATTGGGCTGATTTTCGCTTAAAGCGAAAAAGGAACAAGCCCCTTCTCATGGAGGATTTTATCTAGTCTGATTTTTTATATTTGAAAGAATAGGGTGTGAACAACATAATTAATTGAGCACATATAAAATAAAAAACCCCAGCAAGATGCTGGGGTTTTTTGTAGCGTGGGGGAGATTTGAACTCCCGACCTCCGGGTTATGAATCCGACGCTCTAACCAACTGAGCTACCACGCCATTTTACATTTTCAATAAAAAAAGTACTAAAGTCAACTTTTAAGCAAGCTTGCTCTTCTAAGCATCACAAACAACTGGAAAACACAATAATCTTCAAGCCTAAAACCGGGGTTAAAATAACCTTGTGAGAGCCTACCTGCTTTAGCGGGTGCAAATATAATAACATTTGTTTGTTGCGCAAGTGTGGATAACGTCAAAATATTTTTTTTTCGTATCCTTTAAAAGTAACACGAGAATATTTATATTGGCGGGCATAACAAGAAATCAATGGAAGACAAAGTGAAATTTGAGATGGAATTTCCTATACAGGCATCACCATCACTATTATATCAATATATGTCCACCCCTTCAGGTATGTCAGAGTGGTTTGCTGACAACGTAAACTCCCGTGGGGAATACTATACATTTATCTGGAACGGAGCTGAGGAAAAAGCAAAACTACTGGGCAAAAAAAGCGGTGAACGCATAAAATTTAGGTGGATGGATGACGTGGAGGATGAAGAACCCTATTTCTTTGAACTGCGCATCCAGGTAGATGACATCACAAAAGATGTATCGCTTATCGTTACTGATTTTGCCGAGGAAGATGAGGTAGATGAAGGAAAAATGTTCTGGGACAATCAGATATCAGAATTGAAACACGTCATAGGTTCAACCTAGAAAAGCATACATAAAACGTATATTTGTCCCTTTGTCTTGCAAAGGGATTTTTTTATGATTAATTTCAACGGAAATATAGTTGAATCACCCACGTTCACTGCTGATAACCGGGGTGTGCTTTATGGGGATGGCGTGTTTGAGACCATGCGCTACAGCGGGGATAAAATCTATTTTTGGGAAGAACATTACCTCAGGCTCATGGCCTCGATGCGCATCATGCGTATGGATATCCCCATGGGGTTTACCATGGAAAAGCTAGAGGAAGAAGTTATAAAATGCCTTACGGCGAATGGTCTTGCACAGGCATCTGCACGGGTGCGCCTTACCGTTTATAGAAACGATGGGGGCACATACCTTCCTCAAGACAATGGCGTGGGGTATTTTATTTCGGCGAAAGCCTTACAGAACCCCTTTTTTACCCTGGATGATGAAACCTATGAGGTAGAACTCTACAAGGACCACTACCTCAGTGCAGACCTGCTTTCTACCATAAAATCAACAAACAGGCTCATCAATATTACCGGAAGCATCTTTGCTGATGAAAATGGTTATCAAAACTGCCTATTGCTCAACAATAACAAGATGGTTGTAGAGGCCTTGAACGGCAATGTCTTCCTGGTGAAGGGCAATACCCTTAAAACGCCTCCCCTTGCAGATGGTTGCCTGCGGGGCATCATCCGCAAGCAGGTTCTTGATATATTGGGCAAGGTTGAGGATTTTGAAGTTGAAGAAGCATCCATCTCGCCCTTTGAACTGCAAAAGGCAGATGAGGTTTTTATAACCAATTCAATCTTGGGGATACGGCCGGTGACTAAATACCGCAAGAAGTCATTTAATACAGGCGTTGCCCGCAAGCTGCTGGGCATGTTGAACGCCAAGGCAAGGTTGGGTTAATTGTACGCAGGATTTTCAGGTGCATTTGACCATATGAGGTAATCACCTCCCAGTTCTACCATTTTTTCTTTCCAGAATTCTGGCAAACACTTGCTTATGATTTCTTTTTCATAGGTGTTTTCTGCAATGATCCAGGAACGGGAGTCCAGCTCATCGTCAAGTTGATTACTATCCCAACCGCTATATCCTAGAAAGAAACGTATTTCATCTTCCCGTATCTTGTTTTGCGCAAGGAGTTCTATGACCTTGTTGAAATTACCGCCCCAGTAAATACCGGCTGATATCTCCACGCTGTCAGGGATAAGTTCTGGCACCTTGTGTATAAAATAGAGGTTATCCTGCTCAACGGGGCCACCGTTAAAGATCTTCATGGTTGATTTTACCTCTGGGATGAGTTCTGAAAGCGTAAAGCTCAGGGGCTTGTTAAGTATGAACCCTACAGAGCCTTCGTGGGTATGGTTTGCCAGTAAAACCACTGACCTATTGAAAGAAACATCCCCGATGATAGAAGGTTCTGCTATAAGAAGATTACCTTTTGTGGGCCTGCTTGTGTCCATAGGCTATTTTTGTTAACTTCTAATCTAAGGTATTTTTCTTTTAAATCCAATTTTGAACAAAAAAATAAGCCCTTTATAAAAGGGCTTATCAAAAAATATGTTTAACTATCTTAGTTTACAGAGTCAGAAAGTTCTGATCCAGCTTTGAATTTTACTACGTTTTTAGCAGCAATCTTGATAGTTTTTCCTGTTTGTGGGTTTCTACCTTCGCGGGCTGCACGTTTAGAAACGCTCCAAGAACCAAAACCAACTAGGGAAATACGGCCACCTTTTTTAAGGGTTCCTTCTACATTTCCTAGAAAAGATTCTAGTGCTTTCTTAGCAGCAGCTTTTGTAATTCCAGCGTCAGCCGCCATTGCATCAATTAAATCTGATTTGTTCATAATATGAATTTTAAAATTAAATGTTGGTTAAACTTTGTTTTATGGACTAACAAATTTATGTGGATTATCCTATTAGCCAAGTAATGACGCAGGAAATAGACTGTTTTGTTGATAACTTGGGGCTATTGTTGATAATCGTTCGGCATTTTTAAGAAAAATTTGGTAACTATCAGTGTTAATGCGGCTTAAAGCAGTTTTGCATTTTTTACGAAAACGTAACCGTTGAGTAAATCCCTTACCATCATTTTACGTTTTCCGGGCAGTTGGATTTCCATGATTTTTATTGCACCATCCCCAGTGGTGACATACATCTCGTTGTCTTTTATGGTAATATGTCCCGGGGTATTGATAAGCGTATCAATCGTATCGATTTTTTCAACTTCATATATTTTTACCATGTCTTCCCTGTCCCCATTTTTTAATGTGCACCAGGCTGATGGATATGGGCTCAACCCCCTTATGAGGTTAAAGATTTCATCTGTGGGTTTTGTCCAATCAATCTTGGTATTCTCCCTTGTCAGCTTGTATGCGGTATGCGTTTGGGCAGACTTGGGTTGGGGTTGTGTCTTTACGTCGCCTTTTTCAATATTGAGTACGGTTTCAAGCAATAGCTCACTGCCCAGGGCCATCAACCTGTCGTGGAGGCTACCGGCATTCTCCGTACTTGAGATTGCAAGTTCCCGCTGGTCGATGATTTCACCGGTATCTATTTTTTCATCTATAAAAAAGGTGGTCGCGCCGGTCATGGTATCACCATTGATAATGGTCCAGTTGATGGGGGCGGCGCCACGATATGCGGGCAGGAGTGAGGCATGCAGGTTAAAGGTGCCGTATTGTGGCATTTTCCACACGGCTTCTGGCAGCATCCTGAAGGCCACGACAACCTGGAGGTTTGCGTTCAAACTTCTTAATTCTTCAAGAAAATGCGGGTCCTTGAGGTTTGTGGGCTGCAGCACGGGTATATTGTGTGCCACGGCGTGTTGCTTTACGGCACTCTGTTTTAATTGTCTCCCCCGGCCGGCAGGGCGGTCAGGTGCGGTGATGACGCCCACCACGTTTTTTTTTGCCTTGATGAGTTTATCCAGGCTGGCCACGGCAAACTCAGGTGTGCCCATGAAAACTATGCGTAAATCCCTCATAAAAGTTCGTATCTATTAGCTGGTGTAATCCTTATTTTTTTGTCCTCGAGCAGGATTTGCAATACCCTTAGCAGGTCTTTGCCCGCTATTGCCGGCATGGCGGTTTCCAGTTCACGCGAGGTTGCGGGTCCTTGTTCAAGCAAGAGCAAAAGTACATTTTTTGCTTCCGCGAAAGCGAGCCCCCCGCCATCCCTTTTCTTTTTTTGACATACATCACAGATGCCACAGGCCTGGGCGGTCTTCTCGTCAAAATAGTTCAATAACTGCACGTTCCTGCACACGTTGTCGTTTTCAATAAACCGGAGCATGGCGTTCACCTGTTCTATCTTTCTCTTGTTCTGCACCTTGATGTCCGGGGCAATCCTGTTGATGGTGTGCCTGTCTTCTCGTGGCTCAAGAAAGGTGACCGCCGTGTCATGGCTCTTGTGGTCATAGGTGCCCATCTCATCTTTTTCTAGGGTAATCAGGACTTCATGGACCTTCTTGACGGGTCGTGCTGCTTTTTTTGCGACCGTGGCGTGGTCAATGGTCATTGCCTGGTCAAAAATACCCCCGTAGGTCCTTAAGATCGTCTTGACGATTTCATCCATTCCCGGGTTTTTGATAAGGTAGTAGGTAAGGTTTACCGGCGAGGTCTCAAATTTAAAGGTTGCCCTGCGGTAAAACTCTTGCGACAACTGCAAGACACTGTTGCGGTCAAGAGATTGTAGGGCGTTGAATGTGATGATGGTGTTGAGTTTGTAGGTGCTGCAAAATTCCATGAAATTGAACCGGTAGGTCTCATCATGACCCTCGCCATACCCTATTGAGAAATAGGCACATAGTTTTTTATAGACCCATGCGATGTCCTTGATGGAGGGGATGACCTTTACAAATTGGTTGTTGAGCTTTTTTTTATCGCTTTCGCTGAAAAGCATAATGCTATGGGCGTCGTTGCCATCACGGCCTGCCCTTCCAGCTTCTTGAAAGTAGCTCTCGATGCTTTCTGGGATTTCAACGTGGACCACGGTATGTACATCAGCCTTGTCTATGCCCATGCCAAAGGCGCTCGTGGCCACCATGACCTGAACCTTGCCCTGTGACCATTCCTTGAATTTTTCATCACGTTCAGCATTGCTCAGGCCGCCATGATAGTAATGTGCCTTGATCTGTTTGGTTTTCAGGAAATCAGCAAATAGTTGTGCTGACTTCCTGCTCCTTACATAGACGATGCCGCTGCCCTGGTGTTTCTTGAAAATATATGCCAGCCTACCGTGCTTATCCTGTTCTTCATGGATTATGTAAGCCAGGTTGTCCCGTTTGAACGAGGTCTTGAACAGGGTTGCCCCGGGCATCTCCAGTTGATTCATGATATCCTGGGTGACCATCTGGGTAGCGGTTGCCGTCAGGGCAAGGTAGGGGGTGTCAGGCAATATTTCGCGCAAGCGGGAAAGGTTGCGGTATGCGGGCCTAAAGTCGTGGCCCCATTGTGAAATGCAGTGGGCCTCATCTATGGCTATGAGACTGACCTGTATGCCGGCCAGCCGCTCGATGACCATATCCTGCTGTAACCGCTCTGGAGAAAGGTAGAGCAGCTTGTACCCTCCATAGATGCAGTTGTCAAGCTTGGTTCCCAGCTCATTGTAATGTATGCCGCTGGCGATGTGCATGGCCTTTATACCGCGCTGCTGCAGTTGCATCACCTGGTCCTTCATCAATGCTATAAGTGGTGAAACCACAATGGTTATGCCCGGCAAGAGCAGTGCGGGAAGTTGATAGCATAGTGATTTACCGCCCCCGGTGGGCAAGAGTGCCATGGTGTCCCTGTGCTGGAGGATGTTGTTTATAATGTCTTCCTGCCTGGGCCTAAAATGGTCAAACCCCCAGTATTTTTTGAGTATGTCATAGGGGCCTGAGGTCATCAATCCATGTTTTTTAATATAAATTGCATGCGGTCGCTCACCGGTGCCCTGGGCACTTCGATGGGGGTATATCCATATTCGTTATAGGTCTTGAGGAGGTGTTCCTGTATCGCGGTTGCCTGTTCAAAACTTTCATAGCGTTCACCATCAGTGGTGTGTATTTCTTTCCATGGGGGTAGCACAAAAACCTTGTTGTAGGTATAGTCCTTACAGGCCTTGATAAAATTCTCGGGATATTGCTGCCCAGCATAGTCCATGTAGGCTAGTACATCGGGCAGGCCACGGTCATAAAACACATATTCATCTTTTACCCCGTCAGCATACCTGAACTGCGTGATGCGTTTTTCAAGCAGTTTTTGGCTAAAGAGCAATGGCTGCGTGAGGAAGAGCTGTGCTATACCCTGTTCCTGGGCCTCACGGGTCACTTGCCGCGATATTTCTTCAAGGCAGGTATACCCCTTTTTTTCCAGTTTGTCTATAAGAGTGGTCTTACCTGTTGATGGACCGCCTATGATAACGATGCGTTTTGCTGACACTTCAATGATTTTTTTCGGGCTTTAAAGGTAGGGCCTTAAATCTTATTGCTAAAAACATCTTGATGATTACCGTGATCAAAAGCGTATCTTTGCAGTAAATAATGATGCATGAGTTTAGAAAAGGATCCTGACGCGTTTTACAACAAACTCAAGTCTCAGCTTATTGAGACTTCTGAGTGGCCCACGGAATATCTATATAAATTTATCGTTTCTTCAGACATACACAAGATTGCTGAAATCGAGGCGGTGTTCAACAACATGGGTGCCGTTATAAATACCAAGGAGAGCAGGAACGGTAAGTATACCAGTGTTTCTGTCAATGTGAGGATGAAGACGCCTGATGATGTTATAGAAAAGTACAAGGAGGTAGGTAAGATAGAAGGGGTCATTTCATTATAGATTTGGCCTGAGCCAAAAAATTGACACCTTTTAAACAAGGCTTTCTTTTACCTCTCAAAGGTTTTTGTTATTTTGCAACCGTTGCCGTGCAGGCAATACTTCACTTAAAATTTTACAGTTGGTAGATCAATTAGAATACAATACAGAGCGGGAAAGGCTTATTATCCCAGAATATGGTCGTCATATACAAAAGATGATCAACCAGGCCATAGAAATTGAAGATCGTGATGAGCGCAACAAGGTGGCAAGGTCCATCATTGCCGTCATGGGCAACATGCAGCCACACCTGCGTGATGTAAGTGATTTTCAACATAAATTATGGGATCAGCTCTTCATCATGGGTGATTTTAAACTGGATGTTGATTCACCGTTTGAAAAACCCTCAAAAGAAAAACTTCAAGAAAGGCCAGAACCTCTTGAATATCCGCAAAATCATCCCAAATACCGTTTTTACGGTAATAACATCAAGCGCATGATTGATGTTGCCGTAAAGTGGGATAAAGGTGAGATGCGTGAAGCCCTTGAATTTACCATTGCAAACCACATGAAAAAAAGCTTCCTTAACTGGAACAAGGACACCGTGGATGACGATGTGATCTTTAAGCACCTTTTTGAGCTTAGCGAAGGCCAGATCAATCTTGCAAAAAAAGATGAGGACCTCCGTGATGCCCACAAGCTGGTGAGGAGCAAGAAGGCCAAGCCAACCAATAACCATAGAAAAAAAGGAGGCCGCAAAAAGCGCTATTAATCCTTAGTTTATTCTTCCATGGGAACATTTCAGATAGAAGGGGGGCACCAACTCAAAGGTGACATCCAGCCACAGGGCGCAAAAAACGAAGCACTTCAAATTCTTTGTGCTGTTCTTCTTACGCCAGAGCGCGTTATAATCAACAACATTCCAGATATTGTTGATGTCAATAAACTCATCACCATACTCAGTAACCTGGGCGTAAAGATCCAGAAACTGGGCAAGGGTAAGTACAGCTTTAAGAGCGACGCCCTTAACCTGGATTACCTCGAGGGCGAGCAGTTTAAAAAAGAAGGTGGAGGCCTACGTGGTTCAATCATGATTGTGGGGCCCTTGCTGGCCCGTTTTGGCAAAGGGTACATTCCACGTCCCGGGGGAGATAAAATAGGCCGTCGTCGTTTAGATACCCACTTTGAGGGCATGATAAAACTGGGAGCTACCTTTAGGTACAACAAAGAAGAACGCTTTTATGGCGTTGAAGCTCCTGAAGGTCTCAAGGGGACGTACATGCTTCTCGATGAAGCCTCTGTTACCGGTACGGCAAACATCGTGATGGCCGCCGTGATGGCAAAGGGAACAACCACCATTTACAACGCCGCCTGCGAACCTTACTTACAGCAATTGTGTAAAATGTTGAACCGCATGGGGGCAAAGATCACCGGTGTAGGGTCAAACATGCTGCACATAGAAGGGGTGCAAGAGCTGCATGGATGCGAGCACACCATCCTGCCAGATATGATTGAGATAGGTTCATGGATAGGCCTTGCCGCCATGACCCGTAGCGAGATCACCATAAAAAACGTGAGCTGGGATGACCTGGGCTTGATCCCTGAAACCTTTAGGAAACTGGGCATCACCGTTGAGAAACAAGGTGAGGACATCCATATTCCCGCGCATACAGGTGGATATACCATCGAGAAATTTATTGACGGATCATTCATGACCATCAGCGATGCCCCATGGCCAGGGTTTACCCCAGACCTCTTGAGTATCATTCTCGTGGTCGCCACCCAGGCAAAGGGAGAGGTGCTCGTACATCAAAAAATGTTTGAGAGCAGGCTGTTCTTTGTGGATAAGCTAATTGACATGGGGGCAAAAATCATTCTTTGTGACCCCCACCGCGCCACGGTCATAGGCCATGACTTCAAGTCAACATTAAAGGCAACGACCATGAGCTCTCCAGACATTCGTGCAGGGATATCCCTGTTGATTGCTGCCCTTAGTGCAAAAGGTACATCCACGATTCACAACATCGAGCAGATTGACAGGGGGTATGAAGATATTGACGGGAGGTTGCGTGCCATAGGGGCCAGGATAATCAGGACCGCCTAGACCCAGTATTTCATCAAATAATACGCTAACCTTGCGGCAAGCCTTGCCGTCGCATTGTCCTGGTCAAAAGCTGGGTTGAGTTCCACGATATCCACGCTCAATAATTTGCCAGAACTGCAAATCAATTCCATGGATTTCAATGCGGTTTCAGGTGAGAAGCCTAACGGTGACGGCGCACTCACCCCCGGGGCATAGGCAGATGAAAACCCATCGAGGTCCACGGTGATGTACACATGTTCCACACGCTGTATAAAATCTGTAATTTCGGCGGCTATCGTTGCCCAATTCCCCAGGCAAAAATCAATGTTGAGCAGGAATTCGGTATTTGTCGCTTCCGCGAAAGCAAAAAGTTCACGGTTGTTGCTTTCTTCTTGTATGCCGAGGGCCAGGTAGTAGAAATCCTCTTTTTCTTCCTGGGCAATTTGCCAAAAGGGAGTCCCTGAATTTCTTTTTCCATCCACCTGCCGCAGGTCAAAATGCGCGTCAAAATTGATTATTCCTATTTTGCCTTGTGGCAAAAATTTTCTCAATCCATTGTAATGGGCGTATGCTAGGTCATGCCCACCGCCCAGCAGTATGGGCTTGATCCCGTTGCTCAAAAGCCTTGCGACGGCATGGGTTATTTTATCATGTAATGCTTCCAGTTGGTCATCTTTGGCGCAGGCCAAATCCCCAAAATCGTGGATGTTTACCCTGTTGTCAAAATGATTGCTCAGCGTGGCCATTATTTTCCTGATGCTTGCTGGGCCGGCCGCGGCGCCCACCCGTCCCAGGTTTCTGGCAACGCCTATATCTCCTGCATAACCCAATATGCCATAGGCGTTTGCCAAAGGTTCATTATCATCAAGGTTGCTCAACTTTACCTTTTCATGCAGGTAAAGTTGACTGCCAGACTTTCTGCCTTGCCAGTTTTCAGGCGATGGGGGAGTGTAAAAGTCCATTTATCCTAGATTGTCTAAAATATCTTCATCCACCATTTGTGGCAAGGTGACCTTGAGATGTGGTGTTCTTTTCATTTCGCGCTTGATGGCAAAAACAGCTTCTTCATTGCGCGCCCAGCTGCGACGGGCAATACCATTGTTTACATCATAAAAGAGCATGTTTTTTATTTTGGCCTTGGTTTCTTCCCTGCCATCCAGCAACATCCCAAACCCACCATTGATGACCTCGCCCCAGCCCACACCGCCGCCGTTGTGGATAGAGATCCACGTCGCACCACGAAAACCATCGCCTATCACATTATGAATGGCCATATCAGCCGTAAAGCGGCTTCCATCATAGATATTGCTGGTTTCTCGATAGGGAGAATCCGTACCGCTCACATCGTGATGGTCACGGCCCAAGATCACCGGAGCTGTGATCCTGCCAGAGGCAATCGCTTCATTGAAGGCAATAGCGATTTTTTGCCTTCCTTCAGCATCAGCATACAGAATCCTGGCTTGAGAGCCCACAACGAGATTGTTGTTCTCGGCTTCGCGTATCCAGGTGATATTGTCCTGCATTTGCTGTTGTATCTCGGCAGGTGAGTTTTGTTTTATTTCTTCCAGTATATGCAAAGCAAGCTGGTCAGTCGTGCTTAGATCTTCAGGTTTGCCAGAAGTACACACCCAGCGAAATGGCCCAAAACCATAATCAAAGCACATGGGCCCCAGGATGTCCTGTACGTATGATGGATAACGAAATTCGTTATTGTTTTTTCCAGCGATATCAGCACCGGCACGGGAGGCCTCGAGTAAAAAAGCATTGCCATAATCAAAAAAATAGGTTCCTCTTGCTGCATGCTGGTTTATGGCATCAACTTGTCTTATCAGGCTCTTTTGTACTTCTTCTTTAAAAGCCTTGGCATCGTTTTTAAGCAGGTCATTTGATGCTTCATAACCCAGCCCTACGGGATAATAACCACCAGACCACGGGTTGTGCAACGAGGTCTGGTCAGAACCTAGGTGTATGTGAATTTCTTCGGTATAAAAGCGCTCCCACACCTCCACGACGTTGCCCACAAAGCCTATCGAGACCGTTTCTTTTTTGGTGACAGCCTGTTTAGTTCTCTTGACCAGGTCGTCAATGTTCTCCTGGAGTTCGTCAATCCAGCCCTGTTGATGTCTTTTTCTTGCGGCGGTGGGGTTGACTTCTGCACAAATCGTGATACATCCCGCAATATTACCCGCCTTGGGCTGAGCCCCGCTCATACCTCCTAGGCCAGCGGTGAGAAAAATCTTTCCTTTTGGGCTTTCGCCGAAAGGCAAACATTTTCTAAACGCGTTCATCACGGTAATCGTGGTGCCGTGTACGATACCCTGTGGGCCAATGTACATATAGCTGCCCGCGGTCATCTGCCCATACTGTGTCACGCCCAGGGCATTATATTTTTCCCAGTCATCGGGCTTGCTGTAATTAGGGATCATCATTCCGTTGGTGACCACCACACGGGGGGCATCCTTGGATGATGGAAACAGGCCCATGGGATGACCGCTGTACATATGCAGGGTTTGCTCATCACTCATCATGGCGAGGTACTGCATGGTGAGCAGGTATTGTGCCCAGTTTTGAAATACCGCGCCATTGCCACCATAGGTGATGAGTTCATCAGGATGCTGGGCAACCGCGGGGTCAAGGTTGTTCTGGATCATGAGCATGATGCCCGCTGCCTGTTGTGACTGGGCGGGATAGTGGTCAATGGGCCGGGCATGCATCTCATAACCGGGCTTAAAGCGATACATATAGATGCGGCCGTATTCTTTTAACTCTGCATAAAATTCCTTTGCAAGTTCTGCATGCCAGGATGTATTAAAATAACGCAGGGCATTTTTCAAGGCCAGTTTTTCTTCATCGTGCGAGAGTATCTGTTTGCGTTTTGGGGCATGCGAAATTGAAGTGTCCACCGGTTTGGGTGGGGGTAGTTTATCTGGGATACCCTGTAATACCTGTTCTTTAAATGTCATGGGCTTGTTGTATAAGTTCACCGTTCTTGAATACTTTACTGGGTCGCAACTGGCCTTGCCTGTATAAAACCTCGTGTGGATTTCCCGTTTCAAAAACGACAATATCTGCGGCATAACCTGGTCTGATACGTCCTATCTTCTCCCTGCGTAGGGCATGTGCGGCACGATAGGTCATCCCGGTAAGAATCTCTGTTGAGGTCAATTTTTCAAAAGCTCCCAAAATTGAAGCTTGCGTCAGTAGATCTCCCATGGGTGCTGACCCGGGATTCCAGTCGCTGGCAATGGCAAGGCATGCACCCTGGTCGAGTAACCTGCGCGCGGGCGCAAACCCGCAACCCAGTCCCAGTGTTGCGCCAGGGAGAGCGGTTGCGACTGTGTTGCTCTGTGCTAGAAGTGCAATTTCAACCTCACCGCTGGCCTCAAGGTGGTCAGCACTCACGGCCTCATAATTAATGGCTACCTTGCTGCCACCCGTCGTAAACTGGTCAGCATGCACCGTGATATCCAGGTTTGATTCCCGGGCCTTTTCAAAAAATGGCTTGACCATCAAGGGGGTGTAAGAACCCTGCTCGATAAAAGCATCCACGCGGGCTGCGAGGTTTTCTTCTTTGATGATGGGGAGCAGATTATTGACAATGGTATCCACGTATTTTTCCGCTTTGCCCTTAAATTCACGCGGGATGATATGCAGCGCAAGACAAGTGGGGACCAAAGTGGCCTTTGTCAATTTTTGAGCCTGGGCAATGGCACGGAGCATCTTCAATTCTTCTTCAATAGATTGTCCATAACCGCTTTTTACCTCGATGGTCGTGATGCCCCTGGAGAGCAGCAAATTGGCACGTTGTGCCGTGAGCTGGGCCAGTTCCTGCTGGCCTGCATTGCGGGTGTGGGTTACCGTATCCCAGATGCCGCCGCCTTTTTCAGCGATTTCAAGATAGGTCATGCCTGCGTTGCGGCGCGCATAATCAAGCGCACGGTCACCGCTAAAACAGATATGTGTGTGACTGTCAATAAAACCTGGGAGGACCGTTGATTTTTTAGGTAGCCCGTAAATTTTTGCCTTGAGTTTTTCCGCTTTTGCAAAAAGTGCCCCGTGGTCATCAACGGCTTCAATCCTTCCATTTTTCATGAGGATTCCCTGGTTTTTTTTTGGCGCAAGCCCATCATCATGCAAAGCACCTTTTAAAGGGGTTTCCTCAAAGGTTATGAGTTGCGAAATGGGGCCTATGTATGTGTAGTTTATCAAAACGTTTGTAGTTCTGGGTGAAGGTTGATTTTTTCAATTTTGGCTGTAGCCAAACTATCTTTATAAATATCCAGCAACATCTGGTCTTCAATGATTGAGGTTGCTGTGTTTATGTCTTCGGCAAAGACGCGGTCACGCTCTGCAAAATCAACGTGTTTGCGTATTTCCGCATGTACTTTTTCCAAGAAGGGACTCGATTTGAGGTTGCCCTTAAAATCAAATGCCTGCGCTGCGGTGAGCATCTCGATGGCCAGTATTTTTTCAACGTTTTCAATAACCTCCATTGCCTTGCGACCACTTATGGAGCCCATGCTCACGTGGTCTTCCTGCCCCAGTGATGTGGGTATGCTGTCAGCACTTGCGGGATGGCAAAGGCCCTTGTTTTCACTGGCAAGTGCCGCGCTTGTGTATTGCAAGATCATGTAGCCGGAGTTTGTGCCCGTTTCATTGAGCAACAATTTTGGTACGTTTGCGTATCGGCCTTCGAGGGCGAGGTAGATGCGGCGGTCAGAGATATTGCCCAGTTCTGATGCGGCTAACGTGGCATAGTCCAGGGCCATGGCAAGCGGTTGCCCATGAAAATTGCCACCGCTTATGGTGAGGTCCTCGTTAAAGACAATGGGGTTGTCAGTCACCGCATTGAGTTCTACCTCGAGCAGTTCTTTGAGATGTAGCCAGGTATTGCGCGAAGCACCATGAACCTGGGGCATACAGCGCAGGGAGTACGGGTCCTGCACGCGGTCACAATATTTATGGGATACCAAAATCTCTGAACCTTCCACAAAGCTCTTGATTCGGGCAGCTACGAGTTGATTGCCCTTGTATGGCCTTAATTCATGAAGTTGCGGCAGAAATGGCCTCGCCGAACCCTGCAAGGCCTCGAGCATCAGAGCCCCGATGATATCAGCTTGATTTAAAAGCGAGTCCAGGCCTTCAATGACCTTTACCGCGTGCGCCGCGATGAACTGTGTGCCGTTGATGAGGGCGAGGCCTTCCTTGGGCTTTAGGGCAACGGGGTCAAGCCCAAATGCTTTTAAGACCGGTCCCGTCTTCATGCGCTTGCCCTGATGCTGAACTTCTCCCAGACCTATGAGCGGGAGGAACAAATGTGATAAGGGGGCGAGGTCACCACTGGCGCCCACGGAGCCTTTGTGTGGTACTATGGGGATGACATCATTTTCAATATGCCAGATGATGCGGTTGAGCGTTTCTAAAGAAATACCCGAAAACCCCTGTGCCAGGGCATGTACCTTTAATATCATCATGAGCTTGGCAGTTTCTGGGTCTATGGGACTGCCCACCCCCACGCTGTGGCTCATTAGGATATTGGTCTGCAATTGCAGGGTCTCATCACGAGAAATCTTTGTGGTACAAAGAGGGCCAAAACCAGTGTTTATGCCATAAACGGCTTCATCCTGTGAAGCAATTTTTTTAACGATGGCCTGGCTGGCGCTTACCTTCTCCCGGGATTCCCGGGTAAGTCCAGCCTTGAGGGTGCCTCGTGCAATTGCTAGGGCTTTACCTGCGGTAAGATGGTCAAGACCGTACTTAAATGTTGTTTCCTGCTCCATGAATTTCCATTAAAGGGTTGTAGTACAAAATTAACAATCCTTTTATGGAATAATTATGGAATCGATAGAAGTTTGAAAAAGTGCTCCAGTTTTATTGTCAATATGGCAATGGCCAGGGCATTTACAATAGTTTTTCGCCAATCTCCTTCCAGCTGGTTACCCGCTCAAATCCCGAGGTATGGATGTTGTGAGGCGATGTGAACTGTATGCCGCGGCCATCAAAGGCTTCAAGGTTGTATGCGCGGTCATCGATAAGTATATCGCCCTTTAAGATATGTTTGTGCCCGCAAAGTATGCGGTTTTGCCAAGGTATGAATGGAAAATGCTCATCCAGCCAGTCGGCTTTTTCGCGCAAGCTGTTTTTAAATTGCATGGCTGCGCTGGCGATATAGACATCGTGTTTCTCATGAAGGGCCCTCAATACTTCTTGGCTATCTGGGATGACGGCAAGCTCACGGAAGAAACCGTCTTGATTAGTCTGGTCCCTCAGGTAATCCACGTGCTCCTCTGGGATGGACTGCCACACTTCTTTACCCATGCATTCCTCAAGGGTGAGGCATTGCTGTAAATCGCGGTTATACCAGTCTATGTGCGCCATGTAGGTGTCTGCGATCACCTCGTCCATATCTACAAAAATCGTCATTTTATGTACTGTTTTTAAGTGGGCAAAAATAAGAACTTTATATGAAGTCCATGTCAACAAATGATTAAATGAGAAGCATTGGCCCTAGAGGGGTAATGGTTTGATAATGTTTAAAATGATCATTGATTTTCATAAAATTATATATTTGCGAAAAATACCCCTCTATGAAAAGAATAACTACCCTATTGCTCTTTGTGTTTCCATTTTTTTTTGGCTATAGCCAAATAGTGATTAACGAACTTGACTGTGACAGCCAGGGGGTTGATGATATGGAGTTTATTGAGCTGAAGACTGATACTCCCCACATGGCACTTGATGGTTATGTGGTGGTTTTTTTTAATGGAAGCAACAGCGGTGGAGATAGCAGTTATTTTACCGTAAGCCTTGATGGTTATACCTCAGACATCAACGGGATCCTATTGATAGGAAGCACCACGGTGTCGCCCGTTCCACAACTAATCATATCGGCAAATACCATACAAAATGGAGCTGATGCCGTTGCCGTTTATGCAGGGAGTTACCACGACTTTCCCGAAGGTACTCTTGCCACGACTGACAATCTTATCGATGCCCTTGTCTATGATACCAGTGACGCTGATGATACAGGATTGATGAACCTGCTGGGGGTAAATGAACAGGTCAATGAAAACGAGAACGGTAAAAAAGATACCGAGTCTATACAGCGCAATAGTGATGGTACGTATACCGTCAAGGCACCCACACCTCGTAGAACCAATGATGGGAGTGGCGTCAACGTGAACGGCATCACCTTTTCTGTGGCTCAAGAACACTATGACGAGGGTGAATCCTTCATGATTGATTTTATGGTTGAAGAAGCCGTGAGTGATGACACAACTATAGATTTTTCTTTAATTAATGGTGGGTTTGACACGGCAGATTTTACAGGAGCCACCTCAGTTATTATCCCCGCAGGAACCACGACCTCGAGCGTGACCATCACCTTGGTGGATGATAGTGATGATGAAGGTGATGAGGAGCTGCTCATAAAATTTGATAATCTCCCTGAAGACCTTGTGCCGCTGCGCGATCAGGTAATCATAAGGGTCGTTGACAATGATTTTACCACGGCAGGTTTTGGTACCCCGCTTGCCCCCACCCATGGCCTTGTTTCCAGCACGGCAACTGCCGGATATTACCAGGGCATAGATGGACTTGCGGGCGACCAGTTAAAACAGGCCATCCAGGATATTATTGCTGATCCCGAAATCGTGCGCGAGCAGACCTATGCTGATATCATAGATATCCTCAAAGAGGCCGATGAAAACCCCGCAAACAGTAATCAAGTTTGGCTGGTCTATACAGAGCAGGGGAGGGCAAAACTTGATTTTCAAAGCACCAGCGACGGCACGGGCAAGTGGAACAGGGAGCATACCTACCCCCGCAGCCGTGGTGGTTTTTATAGCATAGAAGAAGATGAAATTGCTGACGGCAAGGACATTTATGTAACCACCAATGCAGATTCACTACGTCACGGAAACTCAGATGCACATGCCCTGAGAGCGGTAGATTTTACGGCTAACAGTACCCGGAACAACTCAAACTATGGCGAGTACACCGGCCCACAAGGAACGGCAGGTAGTTTTTATGGCGATGTGGCAAGAAGTGTGTTCTACATGGCTGTGCGCTACAATGGCCTGCAAGTGGTCAATGGCTTCCCGGCTGATGGGGTTGAGGGGCAACTGGGCGACCTGGCCACCCTGCTCGAGTGGCACCGTAACGACCCGCCTGATGATTTTGAGATGAACCGCAACAACGTGGTAGAGAACTGGCAGTTCAATAGAAATCCCTTTATAGATAACCCAGACCTGGTGGAATATATTTGGGGAGACAAGGTAGGGCAGGAGTATACCCTCGCTACACAAGATGTGGGCCTAGCTGCAAAAACCGAACTGTATCCAAACCCATCCCTGGGGCAAATCAAGATTACAGGCTTTACTGGGACTGGTGACCTTAAACTGGTAGATCTTAACGGAAGGATCCTCCAACATAAAAAAATCACCGCGGGGCAACCCATTGAATTAAATGTTTCCACCGGTATCTACATCGTGCAGCTCCAGGCAGAAGATGGTAAGGTGACAAAAAAGCTTATCGTGCGCTAGCACGTTTTAAAACTGTATTTTTAAGCTTAAGCTTATCGGTACATGTTTAGATTCTACATTGATGTTACCAAGTTTGCCCTGGCGTTCTGCACCTTGCTCGTCCCGCTTATGGGGGTTTTACAGGGTATCCTGGTTTTTGGGATTTTTGGGACACCCCTGGGGCTGATAGGGTTTTATCAGTTTCATAAAAGCGAATTTTTTACCTATTACAACCTGGGCCATACAAAGCGGGAACTCATTCTCAAGACCTGGATGTTCAACCTTATCCTGATGATTCCGTTGTTTTTGCTCTATCTACTGGGTAGTTGGGTCAAAAACCTAATCCTATTGCCATGAATGAAATGGTCGTCAAGAATGTACAAAAGGCCTATGGAGGCAGGACAATACTGCAGCAAATAGGTTTTCGCTTAAAGCGAAATGAAATTCTGGGTATTTTTGGCAGGAATGGTTGTGGCAAGAGTACCCTTTTGCAAATTCTTTATGGCACCATAAAGGCAGATGAGTTACTTGTGGAGTTTGATGCACGGCCCTATGAATCTGATTATGGTAAATGGGGAAAAAACACAATAATAAAACAGCGCTTGATAGGGTATTTGCCCCAGTTTTCTTTTTTGCCGGCGGGCATGCGGGTCTATAATGTAATCCCGTTGTTTTATCCCGGGGGTGAGGAGCAGGACAGGATTTTTAACGCACCACGCCTCGCCAGGTTTTCAAAGAAGAAGGTAGGAGAACTCTCTATAGGTGAGCGGCGATATCTAGAAATTCAGCTGGTGGGCAATCTCGACCATCCATTTCTGTTTCTGGATGAACCCTTTAGCATGGTTGAGCCGCTCTATGCCGAGGTAATCACTCAGTTATTGCAGGTATTGAAGCAGCGCAAAGGCATTATCATAACTGATCATTATTATGAAGAGGTATGGAAAGTGGCGACCGTAAAAAAGGTGCTTGTCAATGCCAGGCTCCATGATGTTCATGAAAAGGAAGACTTGGTAAGGCTGGGGTATCTTAGTACGCTTTGAGAAGGGTTGTGTCACGGTAGATCAACAATTGTATACCTCATATCATCTTTTTATCAGAAATGGTTAAGTATTTGATCAAGGTCAGAAAATAACGGGTGCCCTACCTAAAATGGAAATCATCAATCTTTTTTATGAGCATATTTTTTTGTAATATGATAGGATTATCCCATCGTTTATGAAAGATAATTTTTCTGGTCACGCAGCAGATTATGCCAAGTACAGGCCCACATATCCCGAGGGTTTGTACAGGTACCTGTTTTCGCTTGTCGCGGAAAAGAACAATGCCTGGGACTGTGGTACCGGCAATGGCCAGGTCGCCGTGCACCTTGCCACGACCTTTAACCATGTACTGGCCACAGATTTAAGTGAAGAGCAACTTGCCGAAGCCCCAAAGATGGACAATATCGTGTACAGAAAACAGACCGCCGAGGAGCGTTTTTCGCCGGAAGGCAAATATGACCTCATAACCGTGGCACAAGCAGTACACTGGTTTGATTTTGACAGGTTTTATGATAATGTGCGGCAGGTGCTCCATCCTAAGGGGAGGCTTGCGGTTTTTGGCTATGGGCTCATGCAGGTCCATGGCCCCATCGATACGGTGGTTCAATATTTTTATAAAGAGGTCACTGATGCTTACTGGGACCCCGAGCGTAAATACCTGGATGATGGCTATACCACGATACCGTTTCCATTTAAGGAAGAAATAGTGCCCACGCTCCATATCAAGGTGAGCTGGACACGGGAGCAGTTCTTGCAGTATCTCAACACGTGGTCAGCCGTGAAGCATTTTATTGAGCAGGAAGGTTCCAATCCACTGGATTTGATTATTGATGATGTGGAGAAATCCTGGGGCAGCGAAGAAATGCTGGAGTTCAGGTTTCCGTTGCTCTTGCGCGTGGGCAGGCTTTAAGCTATACCTTCTTTATAGGTTTTTAGGGCGCGCTCACGGGCTTCTTTATGGTCAACCATCTTTTCAGGATATTCCCCAGTGCCATACTCTGGGATGAATTTTTTGATGTATTTCTTATCCTTGTCAAATTTATCCACCTGCGTCATGGGGTTGAAGATCCTAAAATACGGTGCGGCGTCAACGCCACTGCCCGCTGCCCATTGCCAGTTGCCCACATTGCTGGCCTGTTCATAATCAAGTAGTTTTTCGGCAAAATAGGCTTCGCCCCAGCGCCAGTCTATCAATAAATGCTTACATAAAAAACTGGCAACTACCATGCGCACCCGGTTGTGCATGTACCCGGTAGTGTTTAACTGCCGCATACCGGCATCTACCATGGCATAACCGGTCTTGCCTTCTTTCCACTTTTCAAAATCCTTCTTGCTCCTGCGCCATTGCACCCGGTCATATTTTTTATGGAAAGCTTTATTGACGGTCTCGGGAAAATGATAGAGAATCTGCATGAAAAACTCCCGCCATATCAATTCCTGGAGAAAGGTCTTGTTGTTTTCGGCGTAAGCCTTCTTGACCATCTTGCGCACGCTCACGGTACCAAATCTAAGGTGCGGTCCCAGCCGCGAAGTCCCCCCAGAAATAGCTGGAAAGTTGCGTGTGTCTTCATACCCCTTGATGAGCGAGGGGCTCACGTCATACTCTGGCACCTTGAGCGATGAGGTATTGAAGCCCATGTCGCCCAGGCTTAGGTTGGGCAACCGCGAATTTTGCACTAGGTTATCGAGGTATTGGCTTGTATAGTGAATCTTGAGGTGTTGCCCTGGGTCAAATTGTGATTTCCACTGTTTCATGAAGGGTGTGTACACCACATAGGGGTCGCCATCGCTTTTTGTGATATCGTCCTTTTCAAAAATCACCTGGTCCTTGAAGGTGTGCAACTCAATGTCATTGTCGTTGAGCAGCTTACCTACCTGCTCATCGCGCTGGCGTGCATAAGGCTCATAATCATGGTTTGTGTATACTGCCCCTATGTGATGATCTTTAATTAGCTTTCGCCAAATTTCTTCTGGTTTCCCATGATACATGGCGATGGAACTGCCCTGCTCATCCTGCAATTGCTTGCGCATTTTTTGCAGGGTCTCATAGATAAAGGTCACACGTGCATCATCTTCAGGAAGTTCATCCAGGATTTCTGAATCAAAAATAAAGATAGGCATGAGGGGCGCATCGCCCTTAAGTGCCTTGAGGAACCCCACATTGTCATCAAGTCTTAAATCTCTCCTAAACCAGAATATGTTTATCGTATCAGCCATTTTGTATTATTTATGAGTCGTTTTCGCGAAAGCATATTGCCCAAAAATATCTTCGAGTTTTTTCTTTCTGTAGGCAAAGATTTCCTCTATTTTTTTGCGCACCAGCATACCGTGCATGAGTTGGCCCAAAATACCCAAGGGCAGCTTGTAATCTATGATATCTTCCATCTCCACGCCCCCGTCAATAGGCTTGATAAAATGCTTGTGGTGCCATAGGGAATAGGGCCCAAAGCGCTGTTCATCTACAAAATAATGCTTGTTCATGACATGGGTAATCTCAGTGACCCACTTGGTCTTGATCCCCGCAATGGGCGACACATGGTATTCAATAATCTGGCCCGGGTACATGGCGCGGTTAGCTCCTGAAACGATGTCAAAGCCCATGTAGTCTGGGGTAATCACCTTTAAGTTTTGAGGGGCTGAAAGAAAATCCCAGGCTTCATCAACCGTGATGGGCAGGTTCTGTTTTTTATGTAGGCGGTATAGCTTCATCGTTTACGGGATGATGTGTAATCATTTTTCCGTAAAGATAAATGTCATTTTGTTTAAAGAAATTATATTTTAGTTAAACAAAATTTAAATCTCTACCAGGTGTATCGTTGCCCATTGTACGGCATCGTCCAGCGTGGTAAAAAATGCATAGGGATTGTTGAAGTTCTGTTGTTCTTGCCATAGCACATTGCGGTCATAATCTTCATGGGCCACCACGGCCACTGCCACAAGATTGGGCATGGTGGTCTTGAAAAATCTAGGGTCTATCTTTATTTCTTCTTCACGATTGTTGATGAGTACAAATCTATTGTTCTGATAAAATTTAGCAAGATGGCTCCTTACTTCAGTAACCACTGATTTTTTTAGGGTTGCCATGTTGAAATAGGTGACGATGGCATAATTTTCATGCATTATCAACTTATAAAAAGGAGAGAGAACTGTTTCAGCGGGCATATGTAATGAAGATTATTGTTCTCAAATAGGTTGACTTTATATGTATCCCGAAACACCTTTACGGATTGTACTAAGATAAATAATATCCTATTTTATTTTAAGTTTTTATTAACGTTTTTAAAGCCCCATATTATAATTATGAAATCCTTATTTTTAAGCAGTTTTTAGGCGATGGTACTTGATATATTATCAACACACCTTTTAAATTATTAATAATCATGAAATATTTTTCGAGCGTATTTTTAATGCTTCTTTTTGTAACGTTTACCGTAGAGGCACAAATCAATATCCCGGCACCGAGCCCCGCGGCGAGTTTGACTCAAGTGGTGGGCCTTACAGATGTATCTTTATCGTATTCAAGACCTAATATGCGGGGCAGGAAAATCTTTGGCGACCTGGTTCCTTATGGCAGGATATGGCGTACAGGTGCCAATGCCACGACAAAGCTCACGGTAGATCGTGCTATTTCAATCAATGATAAAACATTGAAGCCAGGTACGTACAGCATCTACACCATCCCGCAAGAAGATGTGTGGGAGGTGGTGTTTTATACTGACCCTAGCAATCCGCTCATAGCTGAGTTTGATGAATCAAAGGTTGCCCTGCGCATCAACGCAGAGGCCATGAATCTGGATTATGCTTTTGAAACCTTCACGATACTTATAGAAGATGTGACCTCTAACGGGGCCACACTGGGCCTCTTATGGGAAAACACCTATGTAGGTATCCCGTTCAAGGTGGGGACGGATGAAGAAGTGATGGCGAGCATAGACGCAACATTAAACGGGCCTTCTGCCGGTGATTATTACAATGCGGCAGTGTATTACCTCAATAGTGATAAGGATATTTCAAAAGCTAAAGAATGGATGGACAAGGCCATGGAGATGACCGAAACCCCCATGTTCTGGCAACTGCGTCAGCAATCGCTTATTTTGGCAAAAGCCGGGGATATAAAAGGCGCCATTGCAGCTGCAAAAGCTTCACTGGAAGGGGCAAAAAAAGCTGGGAACAAGGATTATATCAAGATGAATGAAGATGCCCTTAAAGAATGGGGTGCTAAATAAGGTATTTTTTTTTTGAGTGATGAACCGTCTCCATAAGGGGACGGTTTCTTTATTTTGCCCCATACGATTTTAAATTGCATGAGGCATAGTTTTCTTACCTTTGCCCCCTATGGATTTTTCTTCAAAATTGCTAGAGAATGCAGTCTATGAAATGTCGCAGTTGCCCGGAGTGGGCAAGCGCACGGCCTTGCGCCTTGTACTGCATTTATTGAGGCAATCAGAGTCCCAGACGCTGCAACTGGCCGACGCCCTGACAAGCTTGAGGACACAGGTCAAGTTTTGCAGTAACTGCCATAATATTTCAGATACCGTTTTATGCGAGATTTGTGCAAGCCCGCACCGGGATGCCTCACTGGTGTGCGTGGTGGAGGATGTGAGGGATGTTATGGCCATTGAGAACACGAGCCAGTACAGGGGGCATTATCATGTACTGGGCGGTAAGATATCTCCCATGGATGGCATGGGGCCACAGGATCTTACCATTGCATCCCTGGTTGAAAAAGTAAAGAAAGGGAGCATCGAGGAAGTGATTTTTGCACTGAGCTCGACCATGGAGGGGGACACCACAAACTTCTACATCTTCAGGCAGCTGGAACCGCATGACGTCAAGATGAGCACCATTGCCCGTGGTATCGCCGTGGGTGATGAACTGGAGTATGCTGATGAGGTTACCCTGGGACGCAGTATCTTGAACAGGATTCCTTTTGAAAACTCGCTAAAAAGCTAGGTTTGCAGCTATCGGTAATCATCCTTAACTATAATGTTTCTCCCTGGCTTCAACTTTGTTTGCAGTCTGTAAAGAGAGCAATTGCCGGCATGGATGCAGAGGTTGTTGTTGTTGATAATGCCTCGGTTGATGACAGTGTCATTATGTTAAAAAGGGATTATCCAGAGGTAAGGTGTATTGTCAATGCTGAAAACCTAGGATTTGCAAAGGCAAATAATATGGGGGTTGCAGCGGCAAGGGGCGAGTATGTCTGCATCCTCAATCCAGATACGGTGGTACCAGAAGATATTTTCAAGGATTTTATGGCTTTCGCCAAAAGTACTCCGCAAATGGGCGCTGCCGGCCCTCAATTCATAGATGGTCAGGGACGGTTTTTACCCGAAAGCAAGCGTAACCTGCCCACCCCACGGGTAGCCCTCAAGAAATTGCTCAACATGGACAATGCCTATTATGCCACCCACATCAGGGAAGAGGAACAAGCCAAAACCGAAATCCTGGTGGGCGCGCTGTTGTTCATTTCGCGAAAGCATTATAACGCGATTGGAGGCTTTGATGAATCCTACTATATGTATGGCGAGGATATTGATTTTTCATACAGTATTACAAGAAGTGGGCTGCACAATTATTACCTGGGGACCACAAGGGTCATCCATTTTAAGGGGGAGAGCACTTTACGTGACAAGGACCAGGCAGAACGTTTTTATGGGGCCATGCGCATTTTTTATAAAAAATATTTCAAGAGAGGTTTTTTAAGGGATTTTGGAGTGTATTTTTTGACTGGATTTGCCAAGGTCATCAACAGGAAACCTAAACCCACCATAATCAATCCCAGTTTCATGATCTATGTGGGGCAAGATGATTTCATCACACAGTTTGCACAATTCAAGAATAGGGATTTTAAAAAGTCATCCCTAGTTCAATTGATGGAAATGCAACCAGAAAACACCCTGGTAATCATTGATGCGGCATATGTACGGTTTCAGGAAATAATCAATGTCATGCATGCGTTGAGGGGGCGTGGCAACACCTTTAGGATAAGGCCAGAGGGTTGCAACTTCATACTGGGCAGTGATAGTCCATCACACCGTGGAGAGGTCATAAGGCCCTAACTTTGAAAAATTGCCGCTCCTTTTGTTTTGAATTGAGTAATTTTGCAAAGAATTTTAATGAAATACTTCTTTAAAGAATATGGCAAAATTTGAACTGAAACTTCCAAAAATGGGCGAAAGCGTGTCTGAAGCAACCTTGACCCACTGGTTGAAGGAAGTGGGAGATACCATAGAGCTCGATGAACCCGTTGTGGAAATTGCTACAGATAAGGTTGATAGCGAGGTTCCCAGCGAGGTAGAGGGTGTTTTGCTAGAAAAATTATTCAATGAAGATGATGTGGTGCAGGTGGGGCAAACCATTGCCATCATTGAGACTGAAGGAGATGACGCGCCACAAGAAACCCCGGCAACGACCGCAGAGGTAGAAGAAACCACATCTATCACCCCCCAGACAGGTGAAGATGTTACCGCCGCACAGCAAATGGTTGACCAGGCCGTCGAGACCGTAAGTGTTGAAAGCAACGGAGACAGGTTTTACTCCCCACTTGTAAAAAATATTGCACAGACCGAGGGGATTTCTCAAGATGAACTGGATGCGATACAGGGAAGCGGCCTTGAAGGCAGGGTGACCAAAGATGATATCCTGGCATATCTAGACACCAGGAAGAACGGGAAACCAGTAGCCCAAGTTGAAAAACCGGTAGAGAAAACGACACAACAAACCCAGGTTGGTGAAGCTACATCAGGCACAAGCCTTAACGGTGAAAGCGAGATAATGGAAATGACCCGCATGGGCAAGCTGATTTCCAAGCACATGATAAACAGCGTGCAGACTTCTGCCCACGTTCAATCGTTCATCGAGGCTGATGTCACCAATATATGGAACTGGCGCAACAAGGTGAAAGATTCATTTGCCAAGAAAGAAGGGGAGAAGATAACCTTTACGCCTATATTTATGGAGGCTGTCGCCAAAGCTATCCGTGATTTTCCATTGATAAACATTTCTGTAGAAGGTAATAAAATCATAAAACATAAAAATGTAAACCTGGGGATGGCCGCGGCATTACCAGATGGTAACCTCATAGTTCCCGTTATAAAAAATGCTGACCAGCTCAACCTTGTGGGGATGACAAAGGCGGTAAATGATTTGGCCGGCCGTGCACGTATGGGCAAGCTTAGGCCGGGAGAAACTGACGGTGGCACCTATACGGTGACTAACGTGGGGACATTTGGCAGCGTGATGGGAACCCCCATCATCAATCAACCACAGGTAGCGATTCTCGCGCTGGGGGCAATAAGGAAGCTGCCCGCGGTGATCGAGACTCCACAAGGTGATTTTATAGGTATAAGATATAAGATGTTCCTATCACATTCTTATGACCATCGGGTTGTTAACGGAGCCTTGGGAGGCCAGTTTGTACAACGGGTCGCACAATATCTTGAAGCCTGGGATGTAAACCGCGAGGTGTAGTAATTCTAATGCTGATGCCAGCATTTTATCAAATAAATTGTTTTTAATAATAATTATGGAGATTCTTGCATCCATTCACCGTTAAAAAACTATTTTTGTCGTACAATAACCCCTATGGATTTACAACTTATCAGACCCATTTGTTTCTTTGACCTGGAAACCACGGGAATAGAAATCGCCAAGGACCGCATTGTTGAAATTTCAATCCTTAAGGTTTTTCCTGATGGTAAAGAAGATTCTTACACGTGGTTGGTAAATCCCACGATACCCATTCCTGCCGAGGTTACCGCGGTACATGGCATCAAGGATGCTGACGTGGCTGACAAGCCCACTTTTAAAGAACTTGCGGTAGAAATTTATAACCTTGTCAAAGACTCAGACCTGGCGGGATTCAACAGCAACCGGTTTGATATTCCCCTGCTGGCCGAAGAACTCCTTAGAGCAGATATAGACTTTGATATGAAAAACAGGAATGCCGTAGATGTGCAGACCATTTTTCATAAAATGGAACAACGCACCTTATCTGCCGCATATAAGTTTTATTGTGACAAGAACCTTGATGATGCCCACAGTGCAGAAGCTGATACCAGGGCCACCTATGAAGTACTCAAATCACAACTGGATAGATATGAAGATCTAGAAAACAATATGAAGAGCCTTGCAGAGTTTAGCGCAAGGAAGAAGTTTGCTGATTTTGCGGGATTTATCATTTATAATAAAAATGGAGAAGAATGTTTTTCATTTGGAAAACATAAAGGAAAAAAGGTAGAAGATATTCTCGATCAAGAACCAGGATATTTTGGCTGGATACAGAATGCTGACTTTCCTCTATATACAAAAAAGGTGTTAACAGGTATTAAACTCCGTAAGTTAAACACAAAATTATTATAACTTTAATAATTGATAATCAGTAGGTAATGAAGCTTATTTGTATAGGACAGAATTATGCTGATCATATAAAGGAACTCAACAGCGCACCTACACAAGAACCTTTGTTCTTCCTCAAGCCAGATTCTGCCATACTCTTGAGTCAACACCCATTTGTGATACCAGAATTTACGGACGAGGTGCATTATGAAGTTGAAGTATTGGTCAAGATAAATAAACTGGGCAAGTACATTCAGCCTAAATTTGCCCACAAATATTATGATAAAATAGGGCTAGGTATAGATTTTACCGCCAGGGACCTTCAGCGAGAATGTAAGAAAAATGGTCACCCTTGGGAAAAAGCAAAAGCCTTTGACGGTTCAGCGGTTATCGGCAAGTGGTTTGATAAAAAAGAGTTTGATGACCTGGGTAAAATTGATTTTGCCCTTGAAAAAAATAACGATATAGTACAACAGGGCAACACGGCAGATATGATTTATTCCATAGATGCAATCATTGCCCATGTTTCAAAGTACATGACCTTGAAGATAGGAGATGTGCTATTTACAGGTACTCCCCGGGGAGTGGGGCCTATAAAAATAGATGACAAGTTAACGGGATATTTAGCAGGCAAGAAAGCTTTTGCCATTAATATTAAATAAGATTATGCCAGAGCACTATGACCTATACGCACTAGAAGACATGTCAGGCGGTGATAAGGAATTTATGCAGACCGTTGTTGAAGCCTTCTTGACAGAAATCCCACCAGATCTTGAAGCCATGCACATGGCCATCGAGAATGACAATCATCGTATGGCATATCAATTTGCCCACAAGATGAAGCCCAACCTGGAGATGTTTGGCATTGACCTTATTCGAGAGATCAGGGCCATGGAGCGGTGGGCAGATACCAATAAGCCCACCTCGGCCATACGCCCACAGTTAGAAAAGATAACCACTTATGTCAATGCCGCCATTAAAGAAATGCGCAAAGACTGGAAGCTCTGATGCAGGCCCATGTTATTACCATAGGTGATGAGATTCTCATAGGTCAGATTTTTGACACAAATTCCACATTTATAGCAAAAGAGCTTGACCGCATCGGGTTTCAAGTGACCAGGAGCATTTCAATACCAGACACCCGCGAGGCCATTTTGGAAAATTTGGCTTACGCCAAAAAAAATGCCGATGTAGTCCTCATGACCGGCGGCCTGGGCCCCACAAAAGATGACGTTACCAAGCAGGCCTTCTGTGATTTTTTTGATGATACCCTCGTACGGGACGATGAAGTACTGGAAAATATAACCCGTATCTTCAGCAAGCACCTCAATAGGCCACTTTTGCCGTCTAATGTTTCCCAGGCGCAAGTGCCCAGTAAGTGCACGGTATTGATGAACAGGTACGGTACTGCACCGGGCATGTGGATGCAAGAAGAAAAAACGGTCTTTGTCTCCATGCCGGGCGTCCCCTTTGAGATGAAGGAGTTGATGAAAGACGAAGTCCTTCCTAGGCTCATGAAGACATTTGAGAGGCCCTATATCCTGCACAAGACCCTGCAGACCTATGGTGTGGGAGAAAGTGAACTTGCAGATAGGATTGAAGATTGGGAAAACGCATTGCCCCCACAAATAAAACTGGCTTATCTGCCCTCACTGGGCAAGGTGAGGCTGCGTCTATCAACCGTGGGAAGCTCTAGGGAAGAAGTAGAACAGGCACTCGAAGCACAGGTCAAGACCCTGCACGATATACTTCAGGACGTTATCGTGGGCTATGATGAAGAAGATACCTTGGCGGCAGCCATACATAAAAAATTAACTGATGCCCATAAAACCCTGGCCCTGGCCGAAAGCTTTACGGGTGGTAAACTGGCAGATACCTTTGTAACGATGCCGGGAGCCTCAAGATACTTTAAGGGAAGCCTCGTGGCGTATGCCAAAGAAACAAAAATCAACCTCCTTGATATTGACAACGCCTTGATAGAGCAACATTCCGTGGTAAGTGCAGAGGTCGCCAGCGCGATGGCACTGGCTGCTCAAAAAAAGTTTGCCGCAGACTACACAATTGCCACAACGGGCAATGCTGGCCCCTCAAAGGGAGATTCAGATGCTGAGGTGGGGACGGTTTTCATGGCAATTGCCACTCCAGATGGGGTTGAAGCACATCGATTTTCAATGGGTCAACCCCGCGAAAAGGTAGTGGGCAAGGCGATTAACAAAGCCTTGCAGCTGCTCAATAAAGAATTATTGAAAATCTAGTATTTTTTGTTTGCTCAACTTGATTAGGTTGTGTAAATTTGCACCCTGTTTTAAATAACATAAAGCATAACATCATGTCAAGAGTTTGTGAGCTTACTGGAAAGAGGGCAATGGTAGGAAACAATGTTTCGCACGCCATGAACAAGACCAAGCGCAAGTTTAGCGCTAACCTGGTTAAGAAAAGATTTTATATCCCAGAAGAAGATAAGTGGTTAACACTTAAGGTTTCTACTTCTGCACTTAAGGATATCAACAAGAAAGGAATAAGCGCTGTCATCAAAGAAGCTCGCGCTAACGGCTTTCTTAAGAAATAACAATATAAAGCAAGGGTACAATGGCAAAGAAAGGTAATAGGGTTCAAGTTATTCTTGAGTGTACTGAGCATAAAGCTTCTGGTAAACCAGGAACTTCACGTTATATCACTACAAAGAATAAAAAAAATACACCAGATAGGATGGAAATCAAGAAATTCAATCCTATCTTGAATAAAATGACTGTTCACAAAGAAATTAAGTAAGACATGGCAAAGAAATCAGTAGCAACGTTACAGACCGGTTCAAAGCGTTTGACCAAGGCCATTAAAATGGTAAAATCACCCAAGACTGGTGCCTATACTTTTGTAGAAGCAGTTATGGCTCCAGAAATGGTAAACGATTTTCTTAACAAGAAGTAATCGTACTTAAAAATATTTTTGAGCCGTTGTGTTTTTAAACACAACGGCTTTTTGTTTTTATACCCTTTGGTTTTATATTAAGGGAAAAGACAATATTTTTACCCTAAGATCCAATCAATATATAATTCATGAGTTTTCTCAAAAAGATATTTGGCCAGGACAAAAAAGAAACCCTGGACAAGGGACTTGAAAAGTCAAGCACAAACTTCATGTCAAAACTGGGCAAGGCTGTCGCCGGAAAGTCCAAGGTTGATGATGAGGTACTGGACAACCTTGAAGAAGT
The DNA here is from genome assembly GCA_002710685.1 of Cytophagaceae bacterium. GTDB lineage: Bacteria > Bacteroidota > Bacteroidia > Flavobacteriales > Flavobacteriaceae > Leeuwenhoekiella. The sequence continues at coordinate 69,293 of PALD01000069.1, forward strand.
CCTGGTGAGCAGTGACGTGGGCGTTAAGACCACCATCAAGGTCATAGACCGTATTGAAGACCGCGTGGCACGTGATAAGTACCTGGGCACTGAAGAACTCAACAGGATATTGCGTGAAGAAATCGCAGCACTGCTTAGTGAGACAAATAGCGGTGAGGCTTCTGATTATGAAGTGCCCGGCAACAAGCCACATGTTATCATGGTCGTGGGGGTCAATGGAGTGGGCAAGACCACAACCATAGGTAAACTGGCCCATCAGTTCAAGAAAAAAGGATTAAAGGTTGTTCTGGGCGCGGCAGATACCTTTAGGGCAGCAGCCATTGACCAATTGCAAATCTGGGCAGACCGTGTAGATGTGCCCATCGTGAAACAGCAAATGGGCAGTGACCCGGCCTCAGTAGCATTTGATACCTTGCAAAGTGCCCTAAAAATGGATGCTGATGTTGTTATTATAGATACGGCAGGACGTTTGCATAACAAGGTCAACCTCATGAACGAGTTGACAAAGGTAAAGCGCGTGATGCAAAAGGTTGTGGGCGACGCCCCACACGAAGTGCTTCTGGTGCTGGACGGTTCAACAGGTCAAAACGCATTTGAACAGGCCAAGCAGTTCACTGCAGCGACCGAGGTTACCTCACTTGCGGTCACAAAACTTGACGGTACCGCAAAAGGTGGCGTGGTCATAGGCATCAGCGACCAGTTTCAGATTCCCGTAAAATACATAGGCGTGGGAGAAGGCATTGACGACCTCCAGGTGTTTAATAAATATGAATTTGTAGATTCATTTTTTAAATAATTTGGCTTAAAGCCAAAGAAATATTGCGAAAAAGGCAGTGCATATACAGCACTGCCTTTCGTATTTTTAGACCTTAACCTATCCAATCATGAAAAAACTCTTACCTCTATTTTTCATTCTGGCCTTGGTGGGCTGCAAGCACGATAATAAGCATAATACTCAACCAGAAACCGAAGAAAATTCAATGGAAGATATCTCGGTCAAGGAAGTTGAGTATAAAGTTCTGGATAGTCAGGTAATCCTAAATGAGGATATCTGGGCTGTTTTAGGAGATGAAGTTGATTCTTTTTCACAAGAAGATTATGAAGGCGTAAAAGCTTTAGCGTTTGAAAAATCAATTCCAGCAATACAGACGGCAGTAAGCAATGGCAAGCTCACCTACGAAGACCTTGTACTTTTTTACCTTAAGCGTATTAAAAAATATGACCGCGAAAATTCCGGTTCACTCAATTCAATCATAGCCCTTAACCCCAATATTCTTGCAGAAGCAAGAGCGCTCGATACTATTGAAAAAGAGGGAGTTGATAAATATTCCATGTATGGAATGCCCGTTCTTCTCAAGGACAACATAAATACCACAGCGATGCCCACAACTGCTGGGGCAACGGTTTTTATTGACAATCAAACGGACGATGCTTTCATCACCAAAATGCTAAAGACTCATGGCGCCTTGATTCTTGGCAAGGCAAACCTGAGCGAGTGGGCCTATTTTTTCTGTGGCGATTGTCCCAGCGGTTATAGTGCCGTGGGGGGACAAACGCTCAATCCGTATGGGCGCAAGGTGCATGATACGGGAGGGTCTAGTTCCGGGAGTGGAGTTTCCATGGCGGCAAATTTTGCGGCCGCAGCGATAGGGACAGAGACTTCAGGGTCTATTCTATCACCCTCCAGCGCAAACTCAATTGTGGGACTTAAGCCCACCATAGGTCTTTTTAGCCGTGCAGGCATCGTCCCCATAAGCAGTACGCTGGACACACCCGGTCCCATGACGCGCACGGTCATTGACAACGCCATCATGATGAATGCCCTGCAGGGGGTTGATAAGGAAGATATGGCTTCCGCCAAATTGAACCCCGCACAAAAAGACTATGTAAAAAACCTCGATATAGATAGTCCCACCACGATTTTAAAAGAAATAAAACTGGGATACTACAAGGAATATATGGATGATACCCTCTACCTGACGGCAGTGGAGGATTTAAAGAAAAACGGGGCAAAGCTCGTGGAAATTGAACGCCCCGAAATCAACCTCCCGCAATTTATACGGGTCCTTAACCTGGATATGCAAAAGGATTTACCAGACTATATCACAAAATACGGTAGTCCTGAACTTACCGTAAGAAATATGCAGGAGATTGCCACTTTCAACAAGCAGGATTCAATTATCAGTATGCCCTATGGGCAAAAACTGTTTTATGGGGTACTCAAGGATTCGGCCAGTGCTGGTGAATTTACAGCCATCAAAGATACATTGCAGACCAATGGTCGCCTGTTTTTTGACACCCCCATGAAAGATAATTCACTCGATGCCGTCCTTTCAATCAACAATTATATGGCGGGTTATGCCGCTGTTGCTAAATATCCTGCGATTACCGTACCCATGGGCTATAAAGATGATGGTCAACCCATGGGGCTGACCTTTATCGCACCGTCACGGCAAGAAGGGTTGTTGTTGCAACTGGCCCTTGCATACGAGTCCATTTCGCATAAGCGAAAAACCCCTGAAGGCTATAATTGAAAGTCCATGAACGTGATGATCAATTGATGATCGCGTTTATTTTTTGCCACAGTTGATTATCATACCCTGATGGGCCCAGGAGTTCTTCACTGGCCTCATCTCCCATGCGCACGACCACAAGGTCCTTGCTGGGCACGATGTACAATTTCTTGTCGTTTGCCCCCAGGCCCGCGATCAGGTCAGTGGGAGCATCTGGTATAAGGTTACCGGGGATGTCCTGCGTTGAACCGGGGAGACGATAGCTTGATTTGCCATTTAACCACCAGAGGTATCCATACGATGGATTGAGGTCTTGAGAGGTATTTATCATCTGGTTGTAATACCCTGGATTGTCCAAGATTTTTGAGCCGTCCCACGTTCCACCGGCCTGCACGAGAAGTCCATAACGCGCCATACTTCTTGCCGTACTAAAGTAAACATTGTTGTAGCCCAGGGTAATCCACTGGCCATTCATGCCTATTTTATTTCTCAAACGTGTATTGAATGCGTTGTCCCATCCTTCAGGATAGGCGGCATCCAGCACAGGTTGCAACAAGGTGTAAAAGGCGTTGTGGTAAAACCATTCTTCGCCGGGAGGGTTTAGGTAAAGCAGGCACTCTGGGTCATAGCAGGCGGTATTGTCAACGGTATAATCTCCGCCACTGGTCATGGTGAGCATGTTCCATATCTTGATGGCATTTTCCTGCTCTGGGGTCATGCTGGTCCAGCTAGCTCCCAGGTAATCTGTCGCGGGGTCATCAAGGTCGAGAAATCCATTTTCCTGGGCTATGCCCACCATGAGCGAGGTGAGCGTCTTTCCGGCAGAATTCCATGCCACGTTGGTATTTTGATTGCTTCCGTTAAAATAGGCCTCCAGTGCAATCTTGCCTTTATAAAGTATCACAAAGCCTTTGGTACCGCTTATTTCAAGCAGATCATAAAGTGCGTCGATGTTTTCTGTATTCCAGCCCAGGCCTTCTGGGTCAACATTTTCCCAGGTGCTTGCTGAGGGAAAATAAAGGTCTTCTTCCTGGGGACCTTCACCGGGATTGCTGCTATCGTCATTTCGCTGACAAGCAAATAAAATAAACATAAATAGTAAAAAGCCTAGGTACTTCATGATGGTGGTTTATATCTAAGATATAATTTTAACTAAAAAGGTTTAAAATCATTGTATCTTTGCACCCTCAAAATCCTAGGCGATAATGCGTACCAAAACCCTTAAAAAGAACAAAATAAACGTTGTGACCCTTGGTTGTTCCAAGAACGTGTACGATAGCGAGGTCCTTATGGGGCAGCTACGTGCAAACAACAAGGAAGTTGTGCATGAAGAAGAAGGCAATGTGGTGGTGATCAACACCTGTGGTTTTATCGCAAATGCTAAAGAAGAGTCTGTCAATACCATCCTGGAGTTTGTTCAAAAAAAGGAAGAGGGGGTCGTGGACAAGGTTTTTGTAACGGGTTGCCTATCAGAACGCTATAAGCCTGACCTGCAAAAGGAAATTCCAAATGTGGACCAGTATTTTGGCACCACGGAATTGCCAGGTCTACTCAAGGCCCTAGGGGCCGATTATAAGCATGAACTTATAGGTGAGCGTCTTACCACAACGCCAAAAAACTATGCCTATCTTAAAATAGCCGAAGGCTGTGACCGGCCGTGTTCTTTTTGTGCCATCCCGTTAATGCGCGGCAAACACCGCAGCACACCCATTGAAAACCTGGTTACCGAGGCTGAAAAACTGGCCGCAAACGGCATCAAGGAGTTGATACTCATCGCGCAGGACCTTACCTATTATGGCCTTGATCTATATAAAGAAAGGGCTTTGGCAAGGTTGCTTAGAGAGTTGGTGAAAGTGGATGGCATTGAGTGGATCCGCCTGCATTATGCCTTTCCCACGGGTTTTCCCATGGATGTGCTGGATGTTATCAATGAAGAGCCCAAGGTCTGTAATTATATAGATATCCCACTACAACATATCTCTACCAAGCTGCTCAAGAGCATGCGCCGCGGTACGACCTATGAAAAGACAAATGCCTTATTAAAAAGCTTTCGCGAAAAGGTGCCTCAAATGACCATTCGCACCACTTTGATCGTGGGCTATCCAGGAGAGACACAGGAAGATTTTGAACTGTTGAGAGATTGGGTAAAGGAAATGCGCTTTGAACGTTTGGGGTGTTTCACCTACTCGCATGAAGAAAATACACATGCCTATAACCTGGAGGACGATGTGCCGGAAGATGTGAAAATGGAGCGTGCCAATGAGATCATGTCGATTCAATCCCAAATCTCATGGGAGTTGAACCAGCAGAAAATAGGCAAAGAATTCAAGGTTGTGGTAGACCGCAAAGAAGGCAACTATTTTGTGGGCCGTACCGAGTTTGATTCGCCAGATGTGGATAACGAGGTGCTCATCGATGCTTCACAACATTACCTAAAGACAGGTGAATTCTATACCGTAAAAATCACGGAAGCCGAAGATTTTGATTTGTATGCGGAACCGGTTTAAATATAAACCGGGCTGATCATCAGCCCGGTTTCCATTTTTAGAACATTCCGTTATCATGAGCCATCTGCTCTGGGATTTCCTGTCGCACTGACCAGTGCTCCACAATCTTTGATTGTTCAAGTCTATAGATATCAAATACTGCATATGCCTTGGTGTCAACTTTGGCAAAGGCCTGCGTCAAGACATAATTGCCCTCTGCAATGATTCTATGTACTTTCTCAAACTTCACGGTAGTAAAATAGCTTACGCTAGAATTACAAAACGGCGTGTGTTCTAGCATATTATTCATGATTTTAGACTTGTCAAACTCCTTTTGGGTCACGAGTTTATCTGTAAATTCCTGAACAATCATTTTATTATGGCCGCCCATTTTCACGTTTTCAATACGCGTGGGGCCAGCTACGGGAGGAGTGGGGTTGGTATTTGGTTCGGGTAAGATTTCAGAGGCATCCCAGTGCTCTGCCAGTTGACCATCCTCAATCCTAAAAAGGTCAACCACCGCCCGCTTTTGTCCCATAAAATCGATACCAAGGTGAACCGCGACCATATCACCCTCGCAGATATAGCGGTAAAAGGGTTTTGGTGGTTTTTTAGGCTTGGGCAGTTGTGCCATGTGCTGCAACATTGCGAGCACACCGCTCCTTCCATTTTTAATGTTAGGGCTGTGCTGTATGTACTCTTCCTTGATGATTTTTTTGGCGTAAGCCAAATCTCCTTGAGCAAGGACTCTTTTATAAAAGCCAGTTACTAAATCCTTGTTGTTTAAAGTATTCATATTATAAATGTGTTGTTTTTTGGCTGTTGCCAAAATGATTATTGTGCAAAAGCACCTTGATGAATTGAATAGGAAAGTCAACCCGGTTTTGGGTCAATTTGATTTCAGGTTAAAAAGAGTTTTTTAACCAGGGGCCTTTATAGGCCTATTGCTATGTAGAATACTTTAAACAGGCCGTAAAGGTAGTCAAAGCTTCAGAATATTGTATATTGATTGACCATTATACCTATAAAATGAAAAAAATCTATTCTCGGGTAAACATGCGCAGGTTCTGGGCGATGATGGTCTTTGGGTTTTTGTATTTCATTATTGGTGTTTTATCATGGATTTTTGAAGAAAGTTCCGGTTTTTTGCTCAACACGTTCTATATACCCTTTGGGCTGTTTTATATGGGGTATTATTATTATCTTTTTAAGAATAACAAGTTGAGGAGCATGATTGCGTGGGATGGTGAAAAAATTATGCTTCAAACCATGAACCATAAGCCCATCACATTTACCCATGCAAAAATCAAGACCCTCACCATTACAAGCAATAACTTGATTGTCAATGCTGGGCGGGGAGATGGAGAGATAATTGAAATCAAGGATTTTACAAAAAGCGATATTCAACTATTACACACAACTTTTGAAGATTTCACTACCCAAAACCTGGCAATAGCTTAGCCTGGCATTATGTGCCATTGCCTGTAAACAGGAACCCCATGACCCGGCAAAAGCCCAGCATGAGCCCCAACTACCGCAGATAATGACCTCGCCGGTACTTGGCAATTCAAGTTTGCCACATCTTTTTGTGGCCCAGGATTCGGTTTACCTTTCCTGGGTCGAGAAGCTTGAAGATGGTCGTCACGCCTTTCAGTTTGCTTCTACAAAAGATACCGTCTGGTCTCCCATTGATACCATTGCGACCGGCAATAACTGGTTTGTCAACTGGGCAGATTATCCCACGATGACCCAGAACGGCGATGAATTCCTGGCGACTTTCCTGCAACGGTCAGACTCTGGTAAATATACCTATGATGTGCGGTATACGGTAAAGAAACGGGATTCGCTTTGGCGTAAGCCAAAAATTCTTCATGATGATGGCATACCTGCAGAACATGGTTTTGTATCCCTTTTGCCTTACGGCGAAAATTTCTTTGCCACATGGCTGGATGGCCGCACGACCGTTGCTGAAAACCCAGCAGAACGGCAAATGACCCTTCGCGCGGCGGTCATAAACCGTGAGGGGCATAAACTTGAGGATTTTTTACTGGATGACCGGGTGTGTGACTGTTGCCAGACGGCAGCGGCAATGACCAGTACCGGCCCCATTGTATTTTATCGCAATAGGAGCAAGGACGATGAAGAAGTGCGTGACATTTACTACACACGGGCCATGGACACCCTGTGGACAGAGCCTAAACCAGTGTTCAAGGACAACTGGAAAATCAATGGCTGCCCGGTCAATGGTCCCCGTGCGGATGCTCATGGAGAAAACGTTGCGGTTGCCTGGTTTACCATGGCCAATGAAAAGCCAAAGGTTCAGGTTTCTTTTTCTAAAAATGCTGCCAAGAGCTTTGATACACCCATCAGGGTTGATGAAGGCAATCCACTGGGGCGGGTGGATGTCGTGATGGCTGATGAAAAGACCGCGGTGGTATCATGGCTGGAATCCAGGGATAATGAAGACGTGATCATGGCAATGCGGGTTGATACAGATGGGGTGAGGTCTCCAGCCATTGAAGTTGCACGATCCTCAAGCGAGAGGTCAAGTGGTTTTCCACAAATGACACTTTTGGGCAGTACCATCTATTTTGCCTGGACCAGGTCAATCGATGAACAAAAAACAGTAGTGGTCGCTCACCTGGATATCAGTGCTTTTAGTCATCAGTAGATTGATAGTCAAGCGGTAGCAAGAAGGCAATCTTTCTTGCACCCATGTTGCCCCCCACGGTAAGTGCATCTGGTGGAGTGTGGTTGCCAAACTTATCTATGGTGAGGGTATCACGTACAAGCATGGATGTCTGTAGGTTGTTATCATACATGATGATGAGGGGATCATCACCCTTAAAGGTCACCCCTTTTTCCCCATTGTAGTCAAAAACATTGATAAACGTGTAGGGAGGTACTTCCTTTCTATCAGCAAAGACCTTAAAACCATTTTGGGTAAGGGATTTAGAACGCAGGGACTTTAAAAAGTGAAACGTACTCCCCAGATAGGCAAGTTCACGGTTTTTTAATTGCTTACGTCGTGGTTTTTCTTTCAGTTCTTCAAAAAAGGATAGGCCTGCATAATAGGTTAGTCCTGACTGCTGTAGTCCTCCCAGGGGTGTATTGTACTGCGCGGTAAAATCAGTGAGGGTATACCTCAGGCGGTATCCCAAAAACCTGTTTTCAATGATCAAGGGTTCTTCGGCATAGGCAGTGAGAAGCTCTTTAGAGGGGATGTAGATAAGCTTGAGCGCATCTTCATTCAATATCGTGCATTCCCTGGCCGGGGGATTTGCCCCCAGAAAGATTCTTTTAAATTCACTCAGTTTTTTTGCCCGGCTCCAGGTATCTTCTTCCAGGATTACGGCATCTAGCTGTTCAGTGGATTCCCTGAGCTGCACGGTAATCTTTTTATTTGCCTGGGCATACCCGTTAACATAGATTGTCTCATATCCCAGCATGCTTATCACGAGCGATATAGACGTGTCAGCGGGCATCTCGATGCTAAAACTACCGTCTTCAACCGTGATGGTGCCTATGGTCGTGCCATCAAAATAGACCGAGGCATCTGGCAGGGGTTCACCTTGGGAGGTGGTAACTTTCCCCTGTAATGTTCTTTGGCTTAAAGCCAAAAAGGGAAAGAACAAGATCAAGACGAGGATGCGAAAATTCATGTTTCAAACCTACAACTATTTTTATAGTTTAAAAACTGTTTTTGTAGTTGTTTTTATGGGTCTAAATAATTGTTTTCTTCAGGTTCATCTCCCTGGATATTCCTGATTTCGGGGTTTTCCATAACGGGCTCCTTGTTTTCAAAAAATTCTTCTGGGGCCACGATGCGCATGGTTTTTGAGACCACCACCGTGTTTGACAGGGTGTACACTTGATTTTGCTTGTTGCGCAGGTGCAGGAAGAAGAGGGTGATGTTTTCCACCTGTCCCTCCATGGGGAAATCCTTGTCCACGATTTCTACATAGTCACCTATCTTGAGTGGGTGGTTAAAAAACAGGATCAACCCAGAGGTAATGTTGCTCAAGAGCGACCACTGCGCAAAAAACGCCACGCCTATCACCGTGAGCACCGAGCCTATGTAAGCTAAAATCTGTGCGCCTGTCAACCCCCACACGCCGGCCAGGGCAAAGCCCAGCACGACAAAAAACAACACATTTATAAGCTTCATGGTGAGTTGCTTACGCGTGATATCAAAATTTGCTTTTTGATAGCGTTTTGTGATAAGGCGCGCCACGACATAGCGCACCAGTAGCAGGATTATCAAGATGATGATGCTCATGATAATCTCAAATTGAACAGGGTATGTGGTGCTCAAGCTAGAGTATGAATTTGTTGTTATTGACAAAGAAAATAGCATTTGCAAAAAACAGTTTTCCATTTTGCCAGAAGGCCCTAAAAAGTGGGTCGTCTACCAAGTATACAAAGCTACCACTGCCCATTCTTTCTTCACCAAAAACCAACGAATTTTTTAAGTCTTCGGTTGCTTTTTTTCCGGCAAATCCCGAAACGCTTTGTGGCTCATCTATATAGGCCACATTATACCCATCGTCAAGATAGGAGAAACTATCGCTGCCCAGTTTGAGACTGTAATAGGTATCATCATACCCAAAGGCCAAAGGATGTGTTGTATCTACCTTAGTTTTAAAAATGCTACCGGTTATGAAGTTTTCTACCCGGCTCATCTCGCGCTCTGCGTAAGGGATAAGCATGGCACTGGTGTCTTTTTCTTTTTTGTTTTGCTCATTTTTCTTGAGGGAGAATCCATCTTTGCCGGCAAAGGCAGAAACGCCGCCACCTATGGCCACTACCTTCCCACCATTGCGCACAAAGCTTTTTACCTTGCCCAGCACGGCATCATTCATCATGCCGCCATAATAACCATCTGGCAGGATAAGAATGTCAAAACCATCCAGGTTTACGCGGTCAAAATAATCGGTGTCAATCGTGGTGACAGGGTATTGTAAATCTTGCTCAAAGAAATACCAGGTTGCCCCAAAACTCAGCGATGAGGTTCCTTCTCCTTTTAATAAAGCTACCTTCGGCGGATTAATAAGCTTGATGGATGACGAACCAAAATCTGGTCCTGCTGAAGCAAAACTGGTGGTGGCCGTGGCCACATGCACTTGATGGTTGTCTGCAATCTGGCTTACTCTTGCCGCAAGGCCATCTATCATCATGTTGTCACTTTTCATAATGATAAGCGTTCCGCGGTTGTAAGCAACATCACCATTAGTAAATGGCTCTTCGCTAAAACGTACTTTGATGTCATTCTTGATAAGGTCTGCCAAGAATTTTGCGTCGTTTAGGCTATTCCAGTTGGCAAAATATCCAGCAGCTCCGGCGGTCAGGTTGTTTGTGATTTTTTTGTTTTCGCTTAAAGCGGAAGTATTCACAAGGCTATTGCTGCCCACAGCTTTCAGGCCATAGGCCATGGGTAATGACCAGGATGTGATGTCATACGTGAGCGGCGTGCTCAATTGGGTATCTGGGTCAAAAAGCACTTTTACCATGGTGCCCTTAGGTTGATTTGTGCTTACTACGAGTGCGGTGTCATAGTTCATACTGCCGTTTTCCTGACTATTGTATGAATAACCCTTTACGCTTCCGCTGGAAGTAAATCCATATTTTATTTCATGAATGTCAAGCAGCTGCGTGAGTTCTTTGAGTTTTTCAGGATTTCCCTTGATGACATAGCTTTTATAGCCGGGCACTTCCTTGTGAAAGAATTTATGGAACTCGTCATTGAGCTTCTGCACATTTTGAGAAGCAACCTCTATGGTAGAAAGCCCGGTAGTCGTGTGGTGCGCAAGCCTGTCTTTTAAGGTAAGAACGCTGCCTTCATCTGTCTTGATGCCCAATCCTGCACGGCCATGTCCTGCCTGCTCAAAGGTCATCCCGATGGCGCCCATGTAAATAGGATATGTGTCGCCATAACTGGGGTACAGCAGGTCAAAACGTTCTTTGGTAAAATATAACCATCCGTTCTCATCAAAATATTTTGCGTGATTCTTACCGATCTCCGTTTGAAAATCACGCTGAAAATCTGTGATCACTTCATGAAATGGCTCAGCGGCCGGGGCAAAATAATACGGGTCATTAATACCTTGTTCATGAAAATCCACATGAATCTGCGGCATCCACTTATTGTACACTTTAATCCTTGCTTTTGATTCTTTTTGCGTGGCCCAGGCCCAGTCGCGGTTCAGGTCAAAAAGATAATGATTAGGTCTTCCTCCCGGCCAGGGTTCATGATGCTCTGCGGCATCTTGACCTATGTCATACGGTGTAGATTTTACTTGATTGTACCAGTTGGCATAGCGGTCGCGACCGTCAGGATTTACGCAGGGGTCCATGATGACCACGACATCCTTGAGCCAGTCTTTTTTCTCTGTGATTAATTTATAAATGGTATTCATTGCGGCCTCCGTACTGCTTGCCTCGTTGCCGTGTACATTATAACTCAACCATACAATAGCTTTGTTTGGTGTGGCGTCACCCGTCACAATACCTGCATTTTTAAGGTTGTTTGTGCGTATGGTTTCCAGGTTTGTGTGATTTTCAGGAGTGGTGACAATGGCATAGGTCAATGGGCGGCGCTCGTTTGTGCTGCCATATTCTTGATAGGTCACCCAGTCTGAGTTTGCTGCAACTTGTTTAAAATAGGCCACCACATCTGCGTGGCGGGTAAACTGGTCTCCCAGTTCATAGCCTAGAAAGTCTGCAGGAGATTGTACGGTCTGCGCTTTCGCGAAAGCGATAACGAAAAGAAAAAGGAATAGCGAGGAAAATTTTGTCATGGTCGTAAGGAATATAGTGCTAAAGCTACTAAAAACCCCAGTAATTTAGAATACCTGAATTAACGTAACTTTAGCCAAGCAACACAAGCCCCATCTCTTAAATTTGTGGCCTAATATATTTACATGCCCATTTATAAAATTCCTTATCGCGAAACCGGTTATTTTTCACGGCTCATCTGTGACTTTCTTGATGAGAACAAACAGGTCAAACCGTTCTACCATAGGTTTCAAAAATTAGGGGATTTTAAGGCACAGATTGATGAAAAGTCCAGCTTTTCAGATGTTAATAGAAAGGTTTTAGTGGAGGTTCTTAAAAGGCAATACACAAAGCTAGATGCCTCCGAAACCCTTGCACATATTGAGTTATTGGCAAATGCCAATACATTTACGGTAACCACGGGGCATCAACTTAACCTTTTTACTGGTCCGCTGTATTTTTTATACAAGATCATCGATACGGTTACGCTTTCGCGAAAGCTTAAAGCACAGTATCCCGAGTGTGATTTTGTGCCCGTGTACTGGATGGCGACAGAGGATCACGATTTTGATGAAATCAATCACTTTCGTTTACACGGAAAGAATTTTGCATGGAACAAAACCGGAGTTGAGGACAATGATAAAGGCGCGGTAGGGCATTTTGACACTGAAGGTTTGAAGGCTGTTTATGAGCAGTTTTGTGCAGAATTAGGTTCTACAGATAGGGCAAAGACACTCTGCGAACTTTTTGAAAACGCTTATTTAAAGCACGATAATCTTGCAGAAGCTACGCGTTATTTAGCGCATCAGTTATTTGGAAAATATGGCCTGGTCATCATAGATGCAGATAATCATGACTTAAAGAAGCTTTTCATCCCGCAAATGAAAGCGGAACTTACTGCAAATGATTCGCATGAAGTTGTTACGGCTTCCACACAAAAATTGGAAGAAGCGGGCTATAATTCGCAAGTGCATCCACGCGAAATCAACTTGTTTTATCTGGATAATGAGTTGCGTGAGCGTATTGTAAAACAGGATGGTAAGTATTTTGTAAACACCACACAACTGGAATTCACAGAGGAAGAATTGCTCACTGAATTAGAAAATGCTCCAGAGAAATTCAGTCCCAATGTAATTATGCGACCGCTGTATCAAGAAGTGATTTTACCTAATTTATGTTACATAGGCGGTGGCGGTGAGCTGGCATATTGGTTACAGCTTAAGGCGAATTTTGGGCGGGCTGAGGTTCCTTTTCCTATTTTGATGTTACGTAATTCTGTATTGTTGATTACCGAAAAGCAATTTGCAAAAGCTGAGAAATTGGGCATTTCCATAAAAGATATGTTCTTGCCGCAGAATGATTTGGTCAATCAGAAAATCAGGAAAATCTCAAATATTGATATCGACTTTACTGAGCAGAAGGAACATCTGGTAAAACAGTTTGAGGAAATGTATGCTATAGCAGAGCAAACTGATAAAAGTTTCCTAGGAGCAGTAAAAGCGCAGGAAGTAAAACAACTTAAAGGTCTTGACCATCTTGAAAAGCGATTGCTTAAAGCGCAAAAACGCAAACTGGGTGACCATGTAAAACGCATGACCGACTTGCAAAACGAGCTTTTCCCTTCATCAAATTTGCAAGAGCGTGTGATGAACTTTTCAGAATTCTATATGGAATATGGAGAAGATTTAATCCCAATGCTTCTAGATAACCTCGACCCGCTAGAAGATGGGTTTACGGTGATGGTGGTATAAAGGTCACATCGGAATAATTCAGCGTTTTTTATACGATTTTGAGATGCTGAATTAAGTTCAGCATGACGAATGTGAATTAATTCTTTTTGGCGAAAGCCAAAAACTACTTTTTAAAATACTTCAACGGCGGTACGAGCATCCCAAAACATTCTCCTTCTTCTTTGCCCAAGTGTTTGTGGTGAATTTTGTGTGCGCGGCGCACACCTTTTGAATACCAGTTATTGGCATTGCGAAAAAGCTTGAAACGCTGGTGGATAAAAATGTCATGTACAAAAAAGTATGCCATACCATAAGCGAAAATCCCAAGGCCAATGGGCAAGCCAACCCACACATTTTCATATTGCCACAGTAGAAAGCAACCGATGCTTACCAATGCGTAAAAAATAAAGAAGAAGTCGTTTTTTTCCCACCACGAGCCGTGGTCTTTGTGGTGATGGTCACGGTGCAAGGTCCATAAAAAGCCGTGCATTACAAACTTGTGCGTGAACCACGCCATGAATTCCATGATGCAGAAGGTGGTCAAAAAAACCAGTATCCAGAGTAAAATTTGCATTTTAAATCAGGTTTAGTCGGTATTTTACATAGCTGCGGGCCAGTAAAGATGCTTTTACATAATTAGGCACGCGTATACGCGCATTTTTGATATCCATGGATGGTGTGCTCTTTAGCTTGCTCAACAATTTCTTGTAGTAGCGGTATGCCGTATATACACCAAACTTAGCTTCAACCGGCAATTTACAAATACCGGCCAAGCCTTTTGCAAAGTCGGCTTCGATTTCCTGTATGATTTTTTGCTTGGAGTTTTCGTCCAGTTCGTTGAGATTGGTATTGGGAAAGTAGGTTCTGCTCAACTCCTCAAAATCTGCTTTTAGGTCGCGTAAGAAATTCACTTTTTGAAACGCCGAGCCTAAGCTCATCGCGCATTCTTTCAGTTCGTCATATTTCTCACGGTCACCTTTTACAAAAACGGTAAGGCACATAAGCCCAACAACATCTGCAGAACCATAAATGTATTCTTTATATTCTGCATCTGTGAGGTAATCGCTTTTTGTCAAATCCAGCCGCATGCTTTTCATGAAGGCATCCACAAGATGTTTATCAATACCATATTTATGGTAGGTATGTTGAAAGGAATTGAGAATAGGGTTCAGGCTTATTTTATCTTCAAGGGCATTTTTTAAATCTTGTTCAAAACGCTCAAAAAGCACTTTTTTATCATAATCATGAAAGCTATCAACGATTTCGTCAGCAAAGCGTACAAAGCCGTAAATATTATGTATGTCCTGGCGAATGCTGGGTGCCAGCATCTGTGTGGCCGTTGAAAAAGACGTGCTGTACGACTTGGTCACGGTCTTGCTGCAGATTAGAGAAACGGAATCAAAAATTTCTTTCATAGCTAGTTGTTCTTTGCAATCAATCCTGCCACAAGTTTCCCTGAAATCAGCGATGGTGGAACCCCGGGCCCCGGTACTGTAAGTTGACCGGTGAAGAAGAGATTTTCAACTTTTTTGCTTTTCAGTTTTGGTCTTAAAAAAGCCGTTTGCAACAAGGTGTTTGCCATTCCGTAGGCATTGCCTTTGTAAGAATTATAGTCTTTTACAAAGTCATTGACACAAAATGATTCTTTAAATATAATATTTTCCCGCACGTTTTGCGTGGTCAATTTTTCAAACCTATCCATGATGATTTCAAAATATTGCCCGCGCAATTGCGGCGTATCTTCAAGTCCTGGCGCCAGGGGAATCAAGAAAATCCCCGCCTCGGCACCTTCAGGTGCAACAGAATTATCGGTTTTTGATGGGAAACTTGCATAAAACAAGGGTTCATCTGGCCACGCGGCTTCGTCATAAATAGCACGCGCATGTTTCTCAAAATCCACATCAAAAAACAAGGTGTGGTGCTCTACGTTTTTAATTTTTTGGCTAAAGCCCACATAAAACAGTAGGGAAGAAGGAGCAAAGGTTTTTTTCTCCCAGTAACTCTCGCTGTATTGTCTGCGCTTTCGCGGAAGCAACTGCTCTGTATGATGATAGTCTGCACCGCTGAGTATGATGTCTGCAAGGATTTCTTTTCCATTTATTTTGATACCGTACGCATTTCCGTCACGTTCCAGGATTTCTTCAACAGGTGAAGAAATCTGAAATTTCACGCCTAAATCTTGTGCTAATTGTACCATGCCATCCACCACTTGAAACATGCCACCCTGGGGGTGAAATGTGCCGTAGCCAAAATCAGCATAGTTCATAAAACTGTAAAAAGCCGGAGTGTTGCTGGGCTTTGCGCCTAGAAACAACACGGGGAATTCCAGTATGGCAACCAACTTTGGATTGTCAAAGCTTTTACGCACTTCTTTGCTAATCGTGCTAAAAAAGCTACCCAGTTTTTTAATTGTCGTCGGGGTAATCAATTCTAATGGAGAAACACCCGGGCGGTACACTAAATCCTTGATGGCAATCTCATAATTGTCTGCAGCCTCATCAATAAATTTCTGAAGTTTTGCAGCGCTACCAGGTTCTTCTTTTTCAAATTCTTCTTTAATCTTATCAAGAGTGTCACCAATGGTCAAATAATCGTCAACCCCAAAATACACGCGATACGCCGGCCCTAATTTTTCTAAGGTGTAAAAATCTTCAGGCTTTTTGCCAAAATCATTAAAAAACCGCTCAAACACATCGGGCATCCAGTACCAGGTAGGCCCCATGTCAAAGGTAAAACCATCTCTTTTCAGTTGGCGTGCGCGGCCTCCCAGGGTTTTGTTTTTTTCATACACGGTTACCTCGTTGCCATCTTGCGCGAGATAGCAAGCGGCTGCTATTGCTGAAAACCCAGAACCTATCACAGCAATTTTTTTACCCATTATCAAGTGTTTTTGCAAATTTTTCAATCGATTCAAAAACCTTGGCATTGCCGGGTAGGTGGGTTGTTTCTTCCGTGATGGCTTTTCTTCCTAGCATGTACAAGGGTAATTTATTTGTATTGAGGGTGTTGTTGAATGCCTGTGCATATTCTGTGATACTGGTTTCGGGTTGTATGGTTAGATACGTAACAAAGCGGGTCTCTGGATGATTTTTTGCAAAATATTCAAGGCTCTCGACCTGGATGTTCTGCCCCAGGTACACGACGGGATACCCTGCTGTCGTAATTTTATAGTTTATGTACATGAGCCCCAGCTCATGTATTTCATTGAGTGGTAGGTACAGGACAAAGAATTTATGGGCAAGTTCGGGTTTTGGGCCAGGGCATTTCTCTATTTCAAGCAAAAGTTTTTGCATGATAAGGTTTGAGATAAAATGCTCATGCGCGGGGCTGATGGTATCTGTCTGCCACAACATGCCTATTTCATTCAACAACGGAATGAAGATTTTGGTGAAAACCATATCAAAACCATGCCTTTCCTTAGCCTTAAAAAAAGTGTTGTCAAAGAGCCCCCGGTCAAAGTTGAGCATGGACATTTTAAGGTCATTGATGGTGCCGGGGTATTGTTTTTCTTTTTTGGCTGTAGCCAAATCACGCACTTTCTCAGCAATCTCATCATTTGATAGTTTGGCTATTTTACTGATTTTATAATTGTTATCCAGTAAAAAAGAAACGTTGAGCAACTTCTGTAAATCTGTGGTAGAATATGTGCGGATGTTGGTATCCGTGCGGTCTGGTTGCAGCAAGTGGTAGCGCTTTTCCCAGATACGTATGGTGTGGGCCTTAATGCCGCCCAGGGTTTCCAGGTCTTTGATGCTAAATATGGTCTTTACCGGCTGCATTTGAGGTTAGGTATTTATCGGTACTCAAATTTAGACGTTTTGTTTAATTATTAAACAGGAAGATTGAACAAAATGTAAAGTTTAGGTTTTTGTTAACGGGTCTAAAAAGCCCTAACAGGCTTAAAGCCTTTGAGGTCCAATAAATTGGTGTAAAATTTTACATCATAGACAGCATCGCCACAGCCATAATAATCATCACGGCATTTTCAATAAACGTAGCTTCGGTCATGGGGAGTTTGAGGGCCGTGCCCAGGCAGGCACATTGTATGCTCTTTTTGTCCAGCAAAGTTCTGGTTACGCCAAAGGTCGTGATTCCTAAAATCACCAATGTTGCCATAAGCGCAATGGTAATTTCAAAACGCATCAAGAACATCAGGCCAAGTGCCGTCTCAATAAATGGATAGATTTTGCCATAGGCTGGTAAGGCTTTTGCCAAAGGGTCATACATGCTAAACGATTCTGGGAAACCTCTTAAGTCCAGCATTTTAAAAAAGCTGAAAACAATGTAAAAAAGTCCCATAAAATCAAGCATAAAATCACCTGTACTCCACGGATTGATATTCATTAAAACCGAAGCCGTCCCGATATAAAAGAAAATCAAGAACAGGGGTTTAAGCTGTTGCCATTTTGATTTTTCTTCTTCCATATCCATCGACATGGTGTGGCCAGTGTGATTGCCAAAAACGTTATCAGTCTTTTCAGTAACCGTGTATTTCTCGGGCAATGCTTTTTGCAGTGTGGCGGTTTCAATATGATGGTGCATCTTGATGGTCGCCTCACTGTTTTCAAGATTTACATCAGCATGTTCAACACCGTCAATGGCATTCAGTTTATTTTCCACGGAAGTGCGGCAGCCATTGCACGTCATCCCGGTAACTGTATAGGTATGTGTCATTTTATTATATGCTTTAAGCAATAAGCCCTAGGCTTTTACCTTTGATAATCAAAAATTAAAAACCCAGAACTGGCCTGGGTTTTTAGTCGTTTGCTTGGCGCGGAAATTACTAAGCGGCAACAAGAAATTGCCTGCACGCTTCTTCACATTCCTTACAGGCTTTGGCGCAAGCCTTACAGTGCTCATGGTCGTGTTTTGCAAATTCATCACCACAGGCCTTGCATACGCTGATGCAATATTGAACGAGACCCTCAACATCCTCATAACCCGTGGCCAGGACCTGGTTCAAGATACTGCAGACCTCAGCACAGACACGGTCTGTACGTATGCAGTATTTCATCATTTTCACATTATCTTCATCCAGGCAAGCGTCAGCGCAATAGTTACAGGCGTTGATGCATTTTCCCAAGATGTGAATCAATTTTTCATTTCTCATAATCAGCAGTTTTTGTTAGGATTTAAAGTTACCTAACGCTGCTGAAGATCAATAACAAGAGAATGCTAAAACCCGTTAACCTAATCCAAAAATTTTGACCACCAGGCCTCCGCCAATCCAGAAATAGCAAATGATTGCCGCAACTTTGAGCGTTTGCTCCAGCAGTTTGCTCTTGGGCGCCATTTCTTTCATGAACATGATGTCCTTTCGCTTGAAAAAGCCCAGATAGATCAAGTAGCCCGTGATGATCAAAAAGGCAATATTGAGAAAGAACGTATAATTCAGTTTAAAAAATTCCTGGTCCATGATGGTGGCGCTTCCAGCTTCGGGCAGCAAACTCAAGGCATCAAAACCATAGTGTAACAGCAGTGACGCGGCGATGAGCGAGGTAAAGAGCAAGAATAAGATAAATAGCGACATCTTCCACCCATAATATTTTGCATTGATGCGCAGTACCGGGAACACCACGAGATCACTAAAAATAAACGCCATGATCCCTGCAAAGCTCACGCCCTTGCCATACAACAAAGCCGCCAGTGGAATGTTGCCCATAGAACCTATGAAGGTCAAGAAAGCCGCGACCGGCCCCACGATGACATGCTCCAGGATTTCAAGAAACGTAAAATCCTGATTACCGCTGCCGGTATTGATAAACAGCGTTTGAAAAAAAGAATCTGGTACAAATGAAGCGACGATGCCCGCAATGGTAAAGCCTACGGTGACATCTTTCCACACCATTTTCCACTCCATGCCGTATTGTTTGGCCACTTTTGCCCAACTTTCTTCTTGCTTTATCTTTTCTTTCCACGACGTTTCGGCATCACCGGGGTCATCTTCTCCTTCTTTAAGGTTCTTACGGGCATTTTCAATGAGTTTCTTTGGCTTTATTAGCCTAATTAACATCCATGAAATAAGGATCAAGAGAATTCCTCCCAGGTATTCACCCACGATAAACTGCCAGCCCAGGAAAATCGCGATGATGATTCCCAGTTCAATGACAAGGTTAGTTGAAGCCAGTAAGAATGCGATACTCGAGACAAAACTTGCCCCTTTTTTAAAAAGTGATTTTGTGCTCGCTAAAGCGGAAAAACTACATGAACTGCTGATGAACCCAAAAAATGTACCCAATAATACACCCTTTGACTCTTTGCCGCCCATGGTTTCCTTCATGCGTTTTTCGGTCACGAATACCTGAATCATACTACTGATGACATAGCCTAGGGCAAAGGCCCATAGTGCCATCCAGAAAAATCCAGCTGTTGTGTAGGCTGCTTCGCCCCAGGAGTTTAAAAAGTCTTGCATGGTCTAAATTATTTAAAATCTTACTGCCAGCCCTGCACCGGCACCAAAACGGTTATCATAGCTAGCCTCAATGGAAGTATAGGGCCCCAGAACATATTCTAACCCTATTTGCCATGTGGTTTCATCAGTAAAGTTATGTGGTAAATCATGAACAACGCCAAAATCCATTTGATATTCAAACTCACCAAACAGGCCAATCCTTGGAAAGATCATGGTAGATTTTGATAAGCTAATACGGGGCCTCAACTTACTATCAACCGCAACTTCAGAATCAATAAGCATGGGCAACAAATACCGCACGCCGCCTAGGGCCACGGTCTCGATTTCATCAAGAGAACCTTCACCTTCATTCTCCAGATTAACGCCCCCAAAAACCCTGAAATAATCATTGAGGTAGCGCTCGTAGGTAACTTCAGCTTCCAGGTTTTTGTTCCAGCCATATTCTCCCTTAGCTATAAATTGATTACGAATGTTAGTCGAGGTCAGGAAAAATTCTCCAAAATGACTTCCGGCGTAAGCCTCACCCCATGTAAACATTTTTTCACCTTCATTGAGCAGCGGTTGAAGCTTGTAACTTTTCATACGAGGGTCGCGCGGAGTATCATAACTAAATACACGTGCCATACCACTCATCATGTGATACAGGATATGACAGTGAAAGAACCAATCTCCAGTCTCGCTACCGTCAAATTCAAAAACCACCTTTTGCATGGGTGCCACGTTTACGGTATGTTTTAACGGAGAGTATTCACCATTTTGATTGAGCACCCTAAAAAAGTGACCATGCAAGTGCATGGGGTGGTGCATCATCGTGAGGTTATTTAACGTCACGCGAACGGCTTCTCCTTTCTTGATTTTTATCTTATCACTTTCAGAGAGTGGCACACCATTAATACTCCACACATAGCGGTTCATGTTTCCCGTTAGGTTAAAAAGCAGTTCTTTTACGGGTTTACCTTTATCAAACTCTGTGCTCTCTGGAGCTTTGAGATAGTCGTAATTAAATTCAGGGTTTGCCCCTGTTTTCATGGGGTTTCCTATCACTTTATCTGCTGGTAATGGTTTTTTCATTTGCATACCATCCTGCATCTTCATGTGCATGCCATGTTCCATTCCTTCCATATTCATCGTATCCTTATCCATGGATTTCATGTCCATTTTGCCTTGAGCCATTTTAGAATGTTCATGCTGCATGGGCATGTCTCCCATATCATCCATTTGCATTCCATCTATTTTCATATTACCCATATCCATGCTCATGCTGTACTTTTTCATGACGTTGATAGAGTCTTCTACGCTGGGGCGGAATTTTGAGCTGGGCGCACCCATTTTCATTTTCATGCTCATCATTTCTTTCATATTCTCGATGAGGTCTGGTTTTGGGACACGTGGAGCTGCGATGGTTTCTCCTTTTCCCAGCAGGGCATTCGCGCTTCCTGAGCCATCCTGGGCTGTCGCCAAAATCTCTAGTTTGCCATTTTCTGGGATGGTCACGATATAATCGTACGTCTCTGCAATGGCTATAAGCGTTTTGTTCTTTTTTACAGGAACTACATCCTGACCATCTGCAGCGACCAGCAAAGGGTCTTTTTCGCCAAAGGTCAACCAGAAATACGTTGCCGCCGAAGCATTGATAAATCGAACACGTACTTTTTCGCCGGGATTAAAGTCTGTATAGTCTTGAGTAGATTCGCCGTTTAACAAAAACTGGTCAAAGTAATTATCAGAAATTGCCATGTCCGGCATGCGTTGCCAGAGCATTTTCAACTTGGCGCCCACGGCTTTTTTCTTGATGATTTTATCCCAGCTTTGTATTTGGCCTTTTTTGATGAGATACCATTCATTTCCCCGTTTCAGGTTTTTCAATTGGCTGTGGGGGCTCTCATTGATCCAGTCTGAAAGTACAATCACAAAATCACGGTCGTAATCCAGTTTTTGTTCCTTTGGCTTGATGACGATTGAGCCATAAACCCCACGCTGTTCCTGCAACATCGTATGGCTATGGTACCAGTAAGTTCCGGACTGTTTTAATGGAAATTCATATTTCAACGATTGCCCAGGTTTAATGGGCGGCGTTGTTAAATATGGCACACCGTCATAATAATTGGGCAGTATCAACCCGTGCCAGTGAACCGAAGTTTCCACGTCCATATTGTTTGTCACGGTAATTACCGCATATTCACCTTCGGTAAAGGTAAGTGTAGGGCCGGGTATTCCACCATTTACGGTCATTCCCATCACATCCTTTCCGGCTTTGTTCACCATGTTCTTATCTATGGTAAGCGCATATTCATGAACCGGTAAATTGTCAATATTTCCTTTTTCTTGCGCTGAGAGTAGATTTGGCAACAGCCAAAAAAACATCAAAGCGGCTGGTAGCCGTCTCATGTTATTGTTTTTTATAGGTGTTCAGCTTTCCGCTCTTATAGTTCACGATATACATCACATCGTTGTTCACAATAACATCCGTGGGCTTGCTGATGCTGTCTTTGATTTCCTGTTTTAAAACACCTTCATGGTCCAGGATCAGCACGCGGTCGTTTTCAAAATCTGTGATAAACAATGCATCATCAGAAACAAACATTCCTGTAGAGGCGTTCATTTTTAGGCTTTCGCCAAAAGTCTTCTGATACTTTCCTGCCTTGTCAAAAACCTGGATTCTATTGTTGTACGCATCAGCAACCCATATGGCATTATCGGTGATTTGCACATCCGTGGGGTAGTAAAACTGTCCATTTTCCTTGCCTTCTTCGCCAAAGCTTATCCACTCATTTCCATCTGAATACAGTATGCGATGATTGTAGAAATCTGCGATGGCGATTTCGTCATCTTTCACCCAGACTCCCGCAGGAGCATCCAGCGAATCGGTGAGTTTTACAAAATCCCTTTGGTCTTCTTTAAAGATTTCAATGGTGTCTTTACCATATTCTGGGACAAAAACCCCTTTTTCAGAAATAGAAATATGCATCGGTCTCTCCAAGGAGTCTATCGTTTCCAGGATTTCACCAGCTGTTGAGATTTTTACCAGGCGGTTATGATCGCCATCGCTGAGCCATAGATCGTCACCATCTGCAGCCAGACCTATGGCGTTGACACCTTCAATTTTCTTGCTGCTTTCCAGTTGCCAGGTCCTTTCTTTAGTGCAACTGGTTAAAAGCATGATGCAGCATAGGAGTATAATATGTTTTTTCATGTCAATTTGATTGGATACCACCCCGGGAAAACCCCGGGATGCATCATGTTGGTTTTATTTTGGCGCAAGCCAAATCCCTTTTATTGAATGCGGTCGTATTTGCAACATGGGGGAAGGCTTTTATATGCTTCATCTGTGGCATGAACTCCTTTTGTATCATGGCCCACTTTTGCAATCGCCTGCTCGATATCTGCTTTTTTAAGGATGTTGCCGTCATAGCTCACGCTCAACATTTTTGTGTCCTTGTCCCATGTTGCGCTTGAGATTCCTGCAATCGTGCTGGTCGCTTTCTCAATTCGCGCCTGGCACATGCCGCAAACCCCGGCAACAAAGATTTTCTCATTTTTAAGTTGAGCATCTGCTGCAATGGCACCGGCACCATCTTCTGAATTTTCTACCTTGCCATCTGCGCGGGTCACTTTCGTGGTGATGGGGGTGTACCCAGCTTTTACCACTTGGTTCTCCACGGCTTCCATGGTCAAGGCCTTATCAGCGGGATAGGAAAAGGAAAAATCACCGGTTTCAATCTCAATGGCAACATCCTTGATGCCCTTGAATTCCTTGAATTTTTTCTCCAGGCCATATGCACAGAACGGACAGCCCAGGCCGTCTACCTGTACATAAAATTTGTCCATATCCTGCGCAGCAGCGCTCATTGCCGTAAATAGGGTAATACATGCAATAATTATTGTTTTTTTCATTTTGAGTATGTTTTGTTTTGGCTTTTAGCCAAAGAGTTGCTGATTATTAAAATGTGTATCGTGTTCCCAGATAAATACTGTAATTCAACGCGCGATCTTCTGGGATGTCCTTGATTAAAGGTAACTGCACCGCAAGGTCAAAGGTGATATTTTTTCGGGCATATTGAATGCCCTGTGCATACAGTAATTGATACCAGTCGCGCTCCACGAGCCATGCATTGGTGTATTCAAAAAACAGGTTTACCTGTTTGTTAGGGTACTGTGGTTTTAATAATGGAAGTCCAAAACCCAGTTTGTAGTTGAATTCATCCAGCGTGCCATCTGGCATCCAGTTGTATCCAATCTCGTTTGAAATGCCATATTTCAAGGTCTCGTACCCAGCGACAATACCATAGTATCCTTGATACTTGCCGGTGCTGATGCCCATGATGTCGAGCTCTTTTCCGGTGGGTAGTGTCTGCAAGGTCTTGGCCACCATCCTGAAGGTCTTGCCGGTAGCATCCTTGCGATAAAACTGGTATTTGCCCATCACCTTAATGTCGGCAAGCGTACTACCACTACCTGCGTCGTTTAAATCATAATGCAAATAGGGGAGGTGCAATGCCACGAGCGAGTTGGCCGTGGGCAGGTAATGCAACATGACCGGGGCATACACAGCGGTCCCGCGGTCTGTGTTTCTAATCTCTACCAGTGTTTTTGTGGTAAAGCTGTTGCCACCCAGCATGATAGGTTTGTCTGCCGTTATGGGCGGACCTTGAGAGAATCCTTTCGCTGTCGCGAAAAGAACGATGGCGCAAAGCCAATATTTAAGTTTCATAAATGAATTTTTGATTTGACGTTTCCCACGCAAGTGAGAATCCCTTTGATTAAGCTCCATTGTTTAAATGAAGGTATTTCCGCAGGCGCGGAAACGGGAGGATATCAAATCAAATACGTCTCGTGCAGGATATGGATATTCCTGACGAGTTCAGGTGGGGTGTATGCTGTAAAGTGGGGATTATCAATATCATCTTCATTGAATAGCCCTAAATATGCATACGTGAAAGAAGCAATAAAAACCTGCTGCTGAAATGAAAAATCTTCAAATGACATCTTGGTCAAATCATTCTGACCGTCAATGGTCACGACCTTGTCCTTGCAGCAAGAAGATTTGGTTACCTGGGTTTCACAATCACTTTTCTGAATATCCATGGAGCAGGAATCCAGAGGAGAAAAGATTGCGGTATCCATCAAGAAATCCATGCAATAATGCTTTGCCACCGTAAAAGACATGGTGGACATCATGACCATAAAAGCCATGCAAATCGCAAGAAGTCTGTGAATCTTGTTTTTCATTACAGGTGCAAAGTTAAGAGAATCACGCCAATTCAAGAAACTATATGCATAAACTATTCCAAAAGAGCCAAAAAATAGGGCACATAAATAATGAAGCCTATGATTGCCGCGGCACACGCGGCAAAGGTCACGGCTCCTGCCGCGACATCCTTTATTTCGCCAATCAAGTCATGAAAGTCCGGATGCACAAAATCTGCTATTTTTTCTATGGCGGTGTTAAGGCCTTCTATGCCCAGCACCAGCCCTATGGCGAGAATTTGTAAAATCCACTCCGTTTGCGTGATGTTGAAGTAAAAGCCGGCAAGGGTTACCACCAGGGCGCAAAAGACCTGCACTTTAATACTTGGCTCCCCAAACAGCAGCCAGGCACCTTGAAATGCGTATCTAAATGCCTTGACCCTATTGACGATAAACTTGCCAAACGACATTAAGAAAGTGCTTTAAGCGCAGCTTCATAATCGGGTTCTTGACCTATCTCGGGCACTTGTTCTTCATAAAGTACCTTGCCTTCTTCATCTAGCACGATCACCACACGGGAGTGCAGGCCGGCAAAGGCGCCCTCACCGATGGATAGCCCGTAATCCTCACCAAATTTACCCGTCCTGAAATCAGAAAGGTTGACCACGTTTTCAAGGCCTTCAGCCGCACAAAAACGGGCCTGTGCAAAGGGCAGGTCTTTTGAGATGCAGAGCACAACGGTGTTTTCCAGGGTACTGGCCTCTTCATTGAACTTCCTGATGGAGGCCGCACAAACGCCGGTGTCCACACTAGGAAAAATATTCATGACCACATATTTTCCCTTATAATCTTCTAGGGTAACATTGGTAAGGTCATTTTTGGCCAATTTAAAATCAGGTGCCATGCTCCCCACTTTGGGAAGTTCACCTACAGTAGTCGTTGGGTTTCCGCCCAGGGTAATTTCTGCCATAGTAGAGTGTTTGTGTAAATGTACCGTACAGGTATGACAAGTACAATTAAAGGATACTTAAATTATAGGTATTAAAAAATCCCACGCTCTAGGTGGGATTTTATGCTTTTGGCTTTAAGCCAAAAACTTATTCTTCTTCTTCACCGTCCAGCAACAGGTTGAGGGTAACATCAATGTTATCCATTGTTGCGCGGCTGTAGGGGCAGACTTCGTGAGCTTCGTTCACAAGGTCTTCACCGGTCTCGGTATCTACGGTGGGCAGGTAGCAATCCAGCACCACGGCAAGTTGAAACATATCATCCTCGTTCTTGCCTATTTCTACGGTTGCGGTCACGGTATAATCGCCCAGGTCTATCTTTTTACCTCGTGCAACGTGTGCAAGTGCACTGCCAAAACACGCCGAATAACCAGCGGCAAAAAACTGCTCAGGATTTGCGCCATCTCCTCCTGGGCCGCCCAGGCCCTTGGGCACGCTAAGGTCAAAATCTAGGGTTCCATCACTTGTTGAAACATGGCTGTCACGACCTCCTTCTGCAGTTGCGGTCGCTGTGTATAACGCTTTCATGAGTATAGTTTTTAGTTATTGCAAACAAGATAGTCATCTTAAGATTTGTGTTCAATATGGCTTTCTTAAATAAATCATAAAAGTCAAAAGCTTTACCTTTGGTCAACATGAGCACTGAGAAGAATAAAGTGAATATAGGTGTCGCTTCCGCAAAAGGTTTTGTGACCCGAAAGAAGCAGCAGGAAGACGTAAATGCGCTGATTGCCGGTGTGCTCGCCGGCAAAAAAACAGCCCTTGCTCGTGCCATTACCTTTATTGAAAGCACTTCTGCAAAGCACCAGGAATTTGCAGACACTGTTCTTAAAGCCTGCTTGCCCCATAGCGGAAACTCTATAAGGATAGGCATTACCGGCGTTCCCGGGGCCGGTAAGAGCACCTTTATTGAAGCCTTGGGCAATTTGCTCATCACAAAGGGGCATAAAGTTGCCGTGCTTGCCGTTGATCCCACCAGCTCCATTTCGCACGGCAGTATCCTGGGAGATAAAACCCGTATGGGAAGTCTGGGCATGAATGCCAATGCGTTCATCAGGCCGTCAGCTTCTGGGGGTTCCCTGGGCGGCGTGGCACGCAAGACACGAGAAAGCATCGTGCTTTGTGAAGCCGCTGGTCTGGATGTGATTCTTGTAGAGACCGTGGGCGTGGGGCAGAGCGATTTTGCCGTTCATGGCATGACCGATTTTTTCTTGCTTTTAAAATTGGCCGGTGCCGGAGATGAACTCCAGGGCATCAAGCGCGGCATCATGGAAATGGCCGACGCCATCCTCATAAATAAAGCCGACGGACAAAACATACAAGCCGCAAAGGAAGCCCGTATCGCTTTCGCGAAAGCATTACACCTTTACCCACAAAAGGAAAACGGCTGGTCACCAAAAGTAAATCTGTGCAGTGCCCTGCAAAATACGGGTATCGTGGAAGCCTGGCAGGTTCTTGAAGAATATTTTACGCATGTAAAAGAAAATGGCTCCTTCCAGGAAAATAGAAAGAGCCAGCATATCTTTTGGTTAAGGCAGACCATCGAGAACCGGTTGAAAGACGATTTTTATGGCGATGCGCTTGTAAAAGCTTATTTTGACAGCGTGGTCAAAAAAATGCATTCTGGTGCTATCTCATCTTTTCAAGCTGCAGATGAATTGCTGAAAATCTACCGGTCAAAATAAGAATCACCCACAAATTCCTTGCGGTACCATTCTATCTGCTTGGCAAGTCCATCTTTAAAGGAGGTTTTTGGCTCATAGCCCAAAATTTCCTTGGCCTTGCTGATATTTGCCTTTGTCACCTGCTGGTCGCCGGCGCGCTTGGGCACATTTTTCATGAGTACCTTGGTGTTCAGGATTTCCTCAACGATGTCGATGCCCTCGCCCGTGGTATGTTCCTTTTCAGTCCCCAGGTTAAAAATCTCTCCATCCACTTGCGCTTCTTTACCTATAACAGACACGATGCCATCAACAATATCGTCCACAAAGGTAAAACTGCGCACATGGTCACGGCTGCCTTCATACAGTGGAAACTCTTGATGAAAAAATGCCGATGCAATCAACTTGGTATATAATTTTTCAGGGCGTTCCCTAGGCCCATAAACCGAGAAGAGGCGTAATGAACATGTCTTCATTTTCTGTTCACGGGTTTTAGAGAGTACCAGCTGCTCTGCGGCAAGTTTTGTTACGCCATAGAAGGATGCCGGTTTTGGTGCTGCATCTTCCTGCAAGGTAGCACGCAGGCCATAAATTGATGACGTTGATATATTTATAAAAAGCTTAAGCCCCTCGCACGTAAGTGCAAAATCAATAAGGTTTTTTGTGGCCACCAGGTTGTTCATCAGGTAATCCTCAAAGGTAGATGCGGCACTGATGCCTGGCTGTGCCGCAAAATGGAAAATATACTCAAAGTTGCGGTCCAATTGCTCAAAATCCCTGGGCTGGCGCAGGTCCATGTTGATGATGGGTATACCGGCATCCTGAAGGTCCTTTGCATTTTTATTCTTCAGGTCCTTGCTGTAATAGGGAGAATAATTGTCAATCCCCACTACCTCATTTCCGGTTTTTTGAAGTCGCTCTGCACAGTGGGAACCTATAAAACCTGCAGCTCCCGTTACCAAAATCTTGCTCATGTATTCTGTTTTTATTTGGCTTTAAGCCAAAGTAAATTCTTTAAAAATTTCATTTTTGATCGATGGCCATTCATCCTTTAAAATGGAATAGTACACCGTGTCCCGCCGGTGGCCGTCTGACATTACCGTATGGCTTCTCAAGGTTCCTTCTTCTTTGCAGCCCAGGGCCGTCATGGCATTTCTGGATTGCGTGTTGCGTGCATCAGTCTTGAGCTCCACACGTGCAAAGTTCAGTTTTTCAAATGCAAAATGGAGCAAAAGAAACTTACAATTTCTGTTGAGGCCCGTGCGCTGGAATTTTGGCGCAAGCCATGTGTGGCCTATTTCAAGTCTTTTGTCATGAGGTGAGATGTTGAGGTAACTGGTGGTGCCGGCGTACAGGCTTTCTTTTTTGTCAAAAATGGCAAATGGATATTGTATGCCCTTTTGCCTGTTTGAAAGGTGCCCGTCAAAATACGCCCGGAGGTCTTTTTCTGTACCAAATGCCGATGGGGAATACCTCAGGAGGTCTGGATATTGCAGGCAAATCCTGAGCAAGGGCTCAAAATGTTGCATGGTCAGGGGTTCAAGCCGTGCCCGGTCATTTTCGAGCAATATATCTTGAGAACAATCAATCATTTTTCATGCATTGAATTTTATCAGGGCAAGCTGCTGCAGCTTCCTGAAGATATACCCCAGGATACCACCCACTATAAAACCCACCAGCACATCACCAGGATAATGAACCCCCAGGTAAATGCGGCTGTAGCCTATAAGCACTGCCCAAAAGATTAACACCACCACTATCCACTTGTACCGGTCGCGCAGCATGTTG
The DNA here is from genome assembly GCA_002710685.1 of Cytophagaceae bacterium. Classification (GTDB taxonomy): domain Bacteria; phylum Bacteroidota; class Bacteroidia; order Flavobacteriales; family Flavobacteriaceae; genus Leeuwenhoekiella. Next base: position 98,851 of record PALD01000069.1, read on the forward strand.
CCCACAAAAATGGCCAAGGCCATGGAGCTGGCGGCGTGCGCCGAAAAGAAACCGTAACGGCCGCAGCGCGGGGCGATAAACCTGGCCAGTTCCTTGATGCCTTCCTGGCCGCAAGGGCGGCGCCGTTCAAAACCGTGCTTAAAAAGATTGGCCAGCTGGTCAGTACACGTGATCAAAAGTGCCACGGCAACAAGCGTTATCAACGTGCCCTTGACGCCATACTTTTTATAGATGAGAAAAAGGAGTATGGCATAGATGGGAATGGATGACCACTTTGAGGTAACAATGAGCCAGAAACCGTCCCACGATTCATTGCCCCAGTTGTTGAGCCATAAAAATAGGTCGTGGTCCAGTTGATTGATAACTTCCATTAGTCCTGTTCATAACGGGCAACTTCCCTGTCGTAGAAGTCAGTTGCGGCCTGTATAAGCCCTTCTGTTTCAGTCTCGAGCTCCTTCTCATCATGCTGGTCAAAATCCTCGAGCCACTCGACCTCGTCATTTTCAAGGTTGATGATAAACTGGGGAAACTCTGTGTGAATCACAAAAATAGCATCAGGATAATCTGTATTGTCACCCAGGATAAATTTGGGAAGTTCCATGGTTTTTTCTTTAAAAGTTGAACAAAGGTAAGCTGAATTTTTCTTTTCTATTTTTCGCTTTAAGCGAAAAAGTTTCATGTGCCAACTTAAAGGCGTTTCATGGGTTTTTTGTTCTTTTGAAGTTTACTACCTGAATTGTGAGAAAATGAATGCATCTACGATACTTATTCTTATTGCCGGTTATTTTGGGGTACTCATCCTTATATCGTTCTTGACCGGTAGGCGTGGCAACAATGCCGATTTTTTTAAGGCCAGTAGGGAATCTCCCTGGTATCTGGTTGCATTTGGTATGATAGGGGCATCGCTGAGCGGGGTGACCTTTATCTCTGTACCTGGCTGGGTCGAGGAGTCTCAGTTTGGGTATTTTCAGGTCATCCTGGGGTACACGGTGGGCTATGCCGTGATAGGTACGGTTCTCTTGCCGCTGTACTATAAAATGAACCTCACTTCAATCTATACCTATCTTGATAGCAGGTTTGGCAATGCGTCGTACAAGACTGGGGCATCGTTTTTCTTGCTGAGCCGGGTGGTGGGGGCGAGCTTTAGGTTGTTTCTGGTGGCTAACGTGCTACAGTTTTTAGTGTTTGACGGCATGGGGGTCCCTTTCTGGTTGACCGTGACGATGACAATATTGCTTATCTGGTTGTATACCTTTAGGTCTGGTATCAAGACCATAGTGTGGACAGATACCCTGCAGACTCTCTTTATGCTGATTGCCGTGGGTGTCGCGATTCATTATGTATCTACTGACCTGGGTATTTCTGCAAAAAACATATTTTCATTTGTCGCGGACAGTGACCTGTCAAAAATGTTCTTTTTTGATGACTGGAAGAGTGGGAACCATTTTGTAAAGCAATTTGTCTCTGGGGCGTTTATCGCCATTGTGATGACCGGCCTTGACCAGGATATGATGCAAAAGAACCTTACCTGCCGCTCGCTCAAAGATGCGCAGAAAAACATGTTTTGGTTCACCATTGTGCTTACCGTCGTTAATTTTGTGTTTCTTGCGCTGGGCCTTTTACTTACGGTCTATGCTGAGCAAAATGGTATCACGGCAGTTAAAGATGACCTTTTTCCATACATCGCGACGCAAGAGGGACTGGGCCTTGCCATAGGGGTGTGTTTTATTTTAGGGTTGATAGCAGCGGCATACAGTAGTGCAGATAGTGCCCTTACTGCCCTTACCACCTCATTTAGCATTGATATCCTTGAGATTGAGAAGAAATATACCGAGGCAAAACAGGAAATCATCAGAAAGCGCATACATATCGCGATGTCATTGCTGCTTATCCTTGTTATTATTTGCTTTAAGTACATCATTGCTGATGAGAGTGTGATCGCAAAGCTTTTTGTCTTTGCCGGCTATACGTATGGGCCACTTCTGGGGCTGTATTCTTTTGGGCTTTTTACAAAATGGAAGGTGCGGGATTTACTGGTGCCGGTGGTTGTCATTGCAAGTCCACTTTTAGCATATGCCATAAGCGTGTTGTGCCTTCAATATTTTGGGTTTGAATTTGATTTCTTTATCCTGATACTTAATGGGGCACTCACTTTTGTGGGACTGCTTGCAATAAAAAAAAGTGGCTCGATCGAGCCACTTTCCAACTAACAAATTACTAACAATTCTCACTTTATCTCTTTAAGAACTTGAGATTTGAGGTTTTTCCTGTCGAGGTGCTTGTTTTTAAGATATATAGACCTTGACTTAATGGAGCTGTGTCTATCTCTACGCTGTTCAGGTTTTGTGAACGCATATCCTGTTCTAGTACCACTGCACCCAGCATATTGACAACCTTGATGCTCTCAATGGTTTCTGAGGCATGTTTGAGCACCATGATATCTTTTACCGGGTTAGGATAGATGGTCAGGCCACTCGTGGTAAACTTGCTTGTTGACAAGGATGAATTTAACTCTGGGGCAACGGTAACACTACCATCTCCAGTAAATCTTGCATTGAATGTCACATAGTTTTCTTCATCAAAATGGTTTGTAAACCCTCCTGTTTGCTCAAAATTTGAGAAATCCTCAGCTGCGGCACTTACATCCATACCGGTAACCTTGACCGGTATCAACAAGGAGTAATCAGGATATGCCTGAAGTTCATCTTCTGTATAAAACAATGTGACCTCATATTCAACATCTTCATTGCCTGCATCTATGTATAAGACCTTAGCGGAATGGGTTGCATCAAAAGAGGTAAAATCAACTGCATCCATACCCGATGCAATCAATGAAATATCAAGGCAGCCCAAATCTTCAGTAGTGCCTTCAATCTTAGCGATTACAGATTGATCATCACTACTTAAAATAAATAGGGAATCTTCGGCATATACCTTGGTGATTCCTTCTTGTCCTGTTTCAGTGGCAATTCCCGTAGGGGTTGCCGTAACCGCTACATTGTCTATCAAGAAACTTAGCACACCGCCATTGAGTGAATCGTTGATCCATCTCCATCCCAGGAAGAATGATTTTCCTTCAAGTTCTGGTAAGGCCAGGGTAAATGTTCCGGTATCTGGAACTACCCCTGCGGCAGTACCAACAAAGACCTCAAGCGTGACGAAGTTAGTACCATCTAGTGAGTACATGAATTCACCGTAGTCAAATAATACAGAAGGATCTACAACATCGGTTTCCCCACCCACGGTATAGTCAAAACTTACGGTAAGTTCTTTACTGCCTTGGGCATTTATCAAGGGAGAGCGAAGAATGGTATTGGCATCTGCAAATTGATTATATACAGCATCATCTGTTATACCACTTGATATGTATGCCTGTCCTGCGGCTACGCCATTTCCATTAAATTTCCAGGTGTTTGAGCTAACTTCATTGACCAATATTGTTTTCCAGCCTTCTGGGGCTTCGGTTGCATCAAAAGTCTGGGTGGGGATAAGCTCAATCTCTCCATCACCAAAAAGGGGTTCAAAATCATTATCACTTATATAAAAAAGTTCCTCAAAGGTTTCGCCATTGTAATCATAGGCAACTGAGATGTACTCTTCGCCCTCGATGATGGCATCATCCATTACCTCGATTTCTATTGAAAGTTCTTGGGTTCCCGTAAATGTCAGGCTTTCGCCGGAAGGCATAAAATCATTTCCATAGCTTGCCGTGCTCCCTGAAAAGTCTAGGGTGATGGTCTGTGATCCTTCTACCTCAACCCCTATGAAGTTTATGGTGTAGGTGTTGAAATCTTCACAGTCATTGATGGTATTTACCTCTGTGTACAACTTTGTATTTGCGGCAGAGAAGCTTATCGTGTCAGGCTCTCCTGCATTGAACTCTTCGCCCACATCCACGGCAAACCAGGCTTGAGTCGTGGTTTCAACTTCGGCAGATAAGGAGCCAAAAAGTGTTGTTGCAGCTTGTATGGATGCTTCACGCATTTCTGCAAAAGTAGCGTTAGGCGTGAGCATGGTTTCAGCTAAATAGGCTATTTGACCAGCTTTCTCAAAGCCCATTCCATCAAAGTCGTAAATACGGCCACCATCAGATATACCATCATCTGCAGAGGCCTTGTTGAAACCGGGAGAGAAGGTCTGTCCACTTCCTGAAACCATAAAATAGAACCATTTGTTCAATACGCCACTATTGTTGTGCACTCCACAGTAATCATTAACAAGGGTGGGGGTACAGTCTTGACTTGTCCAGTTTTCTCCACCATAAGAATCGGGGTTTCCTTCGGCCTTGGGGTCGTCCATCCAGCGAAGGGTGCGCGAGTCAGGCGTTCCGGGAGGTAGGCCGCCATCGCTCTCATCGATTTGCTCGCCTATTCCCCAAGGGTCATAATCCAGGTTGGGGTCTATTGTGGTCAATACATAATGTTCTACGGCCGCAGCCCATATATCTGAGAAGCCCTCGTTCATGGCTCCAGCTTCGTTTTGATACACCAGGTCTGATGTAAATTCACAGATACCGTGACCTATCTCGTGCGCACAAACGTCCATGGATGTCAACGGGGCAAATGAGCCCCCGGTAAGGTTTGTGCCCCCTTGATAACTACCATCACCATACGTCATTGCCGTACCATTCCAGAAGGCGTTATCATAAGCATCGCCATAGTGGACGTAGTTTATCAATGCGGTTCCCTGGTCATCATAACTATGCCTGTTGTGCATATCCAGCCAATAATCCATGACTACTTCGGCTCCCCAGTGGGCATCAAGCGCGATATCATCGTTGTTGCCCTCATTGGACAGTGGATAGATATCAGTACCTCCCGTGAAAAGGTCTGTTCTATGCTCAGCAGCATCCCAACTGTTATCTGCTGTCTCACCACTTAATAAACCACCATCTTTAATTGCCGTGGTCAGGTTTTCAAGTCCCGGTAAGTTCACGGGAGCTCCACCCACTCCATTATAAGAACGGGTTTCATTTGATATTCCAGATGGTGTGGTGCCATTTAAGATATAGGTGCCATCCGTGTCCTGTGAGGTATCAAAGTTTCTCCTACCGGCATAACGGGTATCTCCTGAACCGGTTTCAAATACCGCAGGGGCAGTGTTTATCAAATAATCGGCAGGTAGTACCGGCCCCATTTCAATATAGGTTTTGGCAGCTATTTTCTTTTCCTTGCTCAATTCTTCGGTATGTTTTATCCTGGCGTCCGCCAAAAGGATTTTTCCGCTTGAAGCGTCAATATACATATCTGCCCGTAGCAAGGGTTTTGCAGCATAAATGTCAAATCTATAGGCTAGCTTTAAGTCAACTTCTGGAGTTGTGTAGTCATCCACGTAAACCAGCTCACCTTTAGGATAAAGGGCTTCTTTGGCCTTTGCAGCATTGGGTTGGCCTTGGTAGGACTCCCATACGTATTCTTCTGCATTTACTTCTTTTAAAACCTTATCTAGGGCTATGGCCTCGTTAAGTGCCGGAGATGATTTTCTCTGGTCTGAAAGGTTATAAAACTCAGCATTTATTGAAGACAGCTGGCCATTTTTAAAGAGTGCCTTGACGACACCATGTTCAACGTTGATGCCCCCTAGGGTCTGGGTGTACTCTGCAATTTCAATCTCCGGGGCAGGAAAAGTTGATTTGACATACGTAAGTTTAACCTGGCCGTTGATTTTAAAAACATCTTTTAAAAAGGGCTCGATATTAGCCTTGTTCAGCTGTGCATTTTCATGGATAGAAATAAAGGACGGTGTGTTTCTTTCTTGAGAAACCTTGATGGTTTTTATCCTGCTGTCCTTGACGGCAGAAGGCCCTGTTTTCTGGGCCATCATCCCTGTACTAAAAAGTGTGGTTAGAAGGAGGGTTGGGAGTAATTTTTTGCTCATAGTATTAACGGTTTGATTTACAGTTCGTCCGCTAAACTATTACTTTAATCGATGTTTAACAATTTTTAACACATTATTGATGCATTATTAATAGTTTTTACAAGTTAACATCACCAATGTGCATGCATTTTCTAGGAAAATTCCTTCTTTTCTTAACAATTCTTCAAAGAAATGGTTTTGGGTGCCTGGATTAAAAATTACCCGTTTTGGTTTTAGGGAAATTATATATCCATAATATTCTTCCTGTCGCGAGGCATTGAGGTAAAGTGTTACGGTATCGATATCCTTAAACTGGGGTTTTGTCGTGTGAACCTCAACTCCATCCACAATGCCCTGCCGGAGTCCTATGGCAACCGTGGGTATATTATTTGCCACAAGTTTTTGAATCGCAAGGTGTGAATATCTATGTGGCTTTAAGGATGCTCCCAGCACAAGTGTCTTTTTATGGGTCATAAATCTAAGTTAAACTCGGTAGTGAATGTAACAAATCGGTTTTTCAAACGTCTATAATTTAAGAAATTAATTTCCTAGTTTGACTGCCCTATAATTCGTTTTGATGGTTAGTGTTAATTATGGGAGGTCAAACTTAAAAACCCAAGGTAAGCTGCCTTGGGTTTTTTCTTTTTTTAGAAATAAATCGATTTTTTTGTAACGATTTTGATATACGTTCGTCTTTTAAGTAACCGCTAATCACGGTGAACCTTGCTTCAGCTAGTATGTTTTGCAAGGTATTATATAAACCAATCAAAATATCGAACAGTTATGAAATCACTTTTTAGGGTTTTCACCCTTTTCTTATTTGCCACATTTTTGGCGCAAGCCCAACCGGCTCCCATTGAAGTCGTGACGGGCACCGTTACTGGAAAAATACTGGATGAACAGAGCGGCGACCCCATACCTTATGCCACCATCGTCATCGCATCTGGTAATGGGGAGACGGTCACCGGCGGCATTACTAATGATGATGGTACCTTTGAAATCAAGAAGGTGCCAGAAGGTGCTTACAATGTAAAGGTCCAGTTTATGGGGTATCAAACCATAGAAAAGCCCATCTTGATCAATAAGGACAAACGTGACTGGGATTTAGGGCCCATAAAATTAGCTTACGCTGCCGCAGAACTTGACGAGGTCAACATCATAGCAGAGCGTACCACGATTGAGCAGCAAATAGACCGAAAGGTGGTAAATGTGGGCAAGGACCTCACAACAGCTGGCGCCACCGCATCAGATATCATGAACAACATCCCCTCTGTAAGCGTTGACCAGCAATCTGGCGCGCTTACCTTGCGTGGTAACTCCAACGTCCAGGTCATGGTAGATGGTAAACTCTCTAATATCCCACCAGACCAACTCTTGAAACAGATTCCCTCAACATCCATCAAGAAAATTGAGTTGATCACAAATCCATCGGCTAAGTACAACCCAGAAGGCATGAGCGGCATAATCAATATCGTACTTCACAAAAACGCCAACATAGGTTTTAATGGTGATGTAAACGTGGGCTTTGCCCATGATGACAACCCCAAGTTCAACAGCGGTATCAACCTCAATTATAGAAACGGAAAGGTGAACCTGTACACTAACTATAGCAACAACTTTCCCACAGACCTTAACTATGGTAGCATCTACAGGCCAGATACGGAGAGCCGTCAAAACTTCCGCTTTCTTGACGAGGACAAGACCCACCTGTTAAAGACCGGGCTTGATTATTATATCAATGATAAGAACACGGTTTCCTTTTTTGTGAGTCAAAACTATCATAACTCAGACGAAGCAGGTTCTGTGGGTGTGAATTTTCCCAATACCCCATCAAGCAATACCATGCAAGAGGTGCGCACCTTGAGCGACAATAAATCCTATCAATACAACTTTGACTACAAGCTGGACTTTGAGAAAGAAGGCCATAATATTGAACTGGAGGTGGACCATAATAATTTTGCCGAAGACGAGACTGCAGATTTTGACCTGAGCGGCAATACACCCTATGTGGATTATATGGATTCCGTTAACACGGAAAGGGACCGCACGACAATCAACCTTGATTATGTAAATCCATTGAATGAGACCACAAAGCTAGAAGCTGGTGTGCAGGCCATCCTGTTTAATACACAACTGGATTATAACAGTACGGGTCTTTCCTTTAACAGCCAGGGTGATTTGGTGCCCACGCGCAGTACGCTTTTTGACTATTCAAGGGATATATACTCAGCATACGTGACTTATGGAAAACAATTTGAAAAATGGTCGCTTCAGGCCGGTGTGCGTGCAGAGAAGGTAGAGGTCGCCGCAGATACAAACACGGTGCGTGCATTTACCAATGATTACATACAGTTGTACCCCTCAGCTTATGCAACCTTTACACCCAATGAAAAAGACCAGTATCAAGTGAGCTATAGCAGGAGGATTGACAGGCCGGGCATAGGTCAGGTCAATCCCATCAGGCAATGGAGCTCTCCCTTGATCACTAACTATGGTAACGAGCGGTTATTGCCACAGTTCACAAATTCAATTGAGGCAAACTACACCCGTAAACTGGGCAAGGGTACCGTTACCGGTGGTGTTTTTTATCGCTTGATAGAAGAACAGATAAACCAGGCGGTACTGGTGGATAGGGCAAACCTGGACAGGATTATCCTTACTTACGATAACTTTGACAATACTTCATCGTACGGGGTTGAACTGAGTACCCAGTACAAGTTGTTTAACTGGTGGAGCCTTAACGGAAGCTTTGATTATTATAACCAGAAACAAACAGGTATCACAGAGACCATAGATCCCACGATCCCGTCAGAAGACCGCACCACAGAAGATATTAAGGCAGAAGAAAGGGAAGTTACCTTCTCTACCTATAACTTTAGGTTGATGAGCAACTTTACGGTAACTAAAAAACTCAGCCTGTCAGCCTTTGCCCTATACCGTGGGGCAGGTGAGGGCATACAGTTTAAATCAAAGCCATTCTATTTTGTCAACGTGGGGGCCAGGTACAGTGTCATGGACGGCAAGGGTACCATTTCGTTGAACTTCAATGACCTGTTCAACACCATGGCGGGCAGGTTTACAGCAAAGACCCCTTACGTACAGTCTGGTCAGTTCAACTGGGAAAGCCACACGGTCTTCCTGGGGCTGCGGTATTCTTTTGGAGACTCTAAGTACAGGGCTAAGCAGCGTAAAGAGCGTGATGACAACACAAAGTCTGGTGGAGGTGTATTTTGATTAAGATAAGTTTAAGATTTTTTTAACGTACACAAGTGCAACATCTTAGTTTATACAGCGTCTTATAAGTGTCTTATTATTATAACCACTTTTTGGAGAATTTATGGTTTGGATTTATTTGAGTTAGCCCTTATAATAAATTACAGGCTAAGTTTGAAGAGAAAACATCTGGTTATATTTATAAAAAAACCCGGTCATTGGACCGGGTTTTATCTTTTTGGCCTTGAGCCAAATTCATACTAGCCTTTCTTTTATCTTGTCAACGGTGATTGCCCCGTGCGAAGTATCATATACACACCCCCCGTTGCGTATCAATAATATTTGTGGACTCTCATGGATGACCCCATACCTGGAGGCAACCTCATTGCTGACCCCTCGGTTCTTTCTTAGGTCCAGTAAATAGGGCTTGAGCATTTTTTCATCAAAGGAATAATCATCTTCAAATTGCCTTAGTACCATTCTACTTATCCCACAACTGGTACTGTGTTTAAAGATCAACACATCCCGTGATTTTGATAAAGTATCTACATCATCTAATTGTTCAACATTTTCAAGGTATGACCAGGGGATTTTTGAGATTTCCTCCTTGGCAATTTCCCTTTCACTTTTAAAAAAATCAAATAGACCCATATTCTGTTTTTCTTTTTTACAAAGTTAACGGTTTATTCTGCCTTTGTTAACAGCACCCCGCTTAAACCTTTATTAATTTTATTTGGCTTAAAGCCAAAAAGGAGTGCCGACAAAAAGACAGGTATTTTTGTGGTTTTACCGCCACTTTGTCCTCTTTTTGAATGGGTACGTTATTTGCCATCATACCCCCGAAAACAAGTAACATAATGAACTTTAATAATTTTACAATAAAATCACAAGAAGCCATACAGCAGGCGCAGCAGCTTGCTCAGGGGTATGGCCATCAGCAGATTGAGAATGAGCATATCTTTAAGGCCATTCTCGAGGTTGATGAGAACGTGACGCCATTTTTGCTTAGCAAATTGAGCGTAAACTATGCTTTACTTAGGCAGATTCTAGATAGTACACTAGAGAGTTTTCCTAAGGTGAGCGGTGGTGATATCATGCTTTCGCGCGAAGCAGGTAAGACCCTTAACGAGGCGGGTACGGTTGCCAAGAAGATGAATGATGAGTTTGTGTCCATTGAACACCTTTTACTGGCAATCTTCAAATCTTCAAGCAAGATCGCGCAGATATTAAAAGACCAGGGAGTCACCGAAAAAGGCCTGCGGGCAGCTATTGATGAACTCCGCAAGGGGGACAGGGTCACTTCACAAAGTGCTGAAGAAACATACAACTCCTTGAACAAATATGCTAAAAACCTTAACCAACTTGCCAAAGACGGTAAGCTGGACCCGGTGATAGGCCGTGATGAAGAGATACGCCGTGTCTTGCAGATCTTGAGCCGCCGTACCAAGAACAACCCCATTCTTGTGGGGGAGCCCGGTACAGGTAAGACCGCCATTGCCGAAGGTTTGGCGCACCGTATCATTGATGGTGATGTGCCCGAGAACCTTCAGGAAAAGCAGATATTTGCCCTGGACATGGGGGCACTTATCGCTGGAGCAAAATATAAAGGTGAGTTTGAAGAAAGGCTCAAGGCGGTAATCAAGGAAGTTACCACCAGTGAAGGGGACATTGTGCTCTTTATTGATGAGATTCATACCCTTGTGGGCGCCGGTGGCGGCCAGGGGGCCATGGATGCAGCAAACATCTTGAAACCCGCCCTTGCCCGTGGTGAGTTAAGGGCCATAGGGGCCACCACTTTAGATGAATATCAAAAATATTTTGAAAAAGACAAGGCGCTGGAACGCCGTTTTCAAAAGGTGTTTGTTGACGAGCCAGATACTGAGAGTGCAATCTCGATTTTGCGCGGCATCAAGGAAAAATATGAGACTCACCACAAGGTGCGTATCAAGGATAACGCCATAATCGCTGCAGTTGAGCTTTCTCAACGGTATATCACAAACCGCTTTTTACCGGATAAGGCAATTGACCTGATGGACGAAGCCGCATCAAAATTGCGTATGGAAATCAACAGCAAGCCCGAGGAACTTGACGTGATGGACCGCAAGATCATGCAACTGGAGATTGAGCTGGAGGCCATAAAAAGGGAAAAGGATGAATCCAAGATGAAGTCCCTGCAATCTGAGTTGGCAAACCTTAAGGAAGAGCGTAATGAAATCAATGCCCGCTGGAAGAGCGAAAAAGAAGTTGTTGAAAATATCCAGGCCTACAAGCAGGATATAGAAAACTATAAGCTTGACGCTGAAAGGGCAGAGCGGGAAGGCAACTATGGCCTGGTGGCAGAGCTGCGCTACGGTAAAATCAAGGATGCCCAGGAAGAACTGGGCAAACTCCAAGAAAAACTTGCCCAGCAGCAGGAACATGCCCTCATCAAGGAAGAGGTCACCAGTGAAGATATCGCCGAGGTAGTGGCTAAATGGACGGGAATCCCCGTGACCAAGATGCTCCAGAGCGAGCGTGAAAAGCTGTTGCACCTTGAAGAAGAACTGCATAGAAGGGTAGTGGGGCAGCATGAAGCCATCATTGCAGTAAGTGATGCCGTGCGCAGAAGCCGTGCCGGTCTGCAGGACCAGAACAGGCCCATAGGTTCGTTTCTCTTCCTGGGTACAACCGGGGTAGGTAAAACCGAATTGGCCAAAGCCCTGGCCGAATACCTCTTTGATGATGCCAATAACATGACCCGTATTGATATGAGCGAATATCAAGAGCGCCACGCCGTGAGCAGGCTCGTGGGAGCACCTCCAGGATATGTGGGGTATGATGAAGGTGGCCAGTTGACAGAGGCCGTGCGTAGAAAGCCATACAGTGTGGTGTTGCTTGACGAAATAGAAAAAGCACACCCTGATACCTTCAACATCCTCTTGCAAGTACTCGATGAGGGCAGGTTGACGGACAACAAAGGCCGCATTGCCGACTTTAAGAACACCATCATCATCATGACCTCAAACATGGGCAGTCATATCATCCAGGATAAATTTGAAAGTATCAATGATCCTGAGACCGCGATGGAAGGCGCAAAAGTTGAAGTACTCGGTCTTTTGAAACAAACCATACGGCCAGAATTCATCAACAGGATTGATGATATCGTGATGTTTACCCCGTTGAACAACAAAGACATCCGGCAGATTGTAAGCCTACAGTTGAACGGTGTCAAGAAAATGGTGGCAAAACAAGGCATCACCCTAGATGCTACTGAAGAAGCTATTGATTTCCTTGCGGCAAAAGGCTTTCAGCCAGAGTTTGGCGCGAGACCCGTAAAAAGGACTATACAAAAAGAAGTGCTCAATACCTTGAGCAAGGAGATATTGTCTGGCAAGGTCACTACGGATAGTATTATCTTAATCGATGCCTTTGACGACCAGCTAGTCTTTAGAAATCAGGATGACCTGGTGACCCATGATGATTGAAGAGCAGTGCTTGCTTAATATAGAAAGCGACTTACTGAAAAGTGAGTCGTTTTTTTTTGTGACTTTCTTTAAGAAAAACTTATGGCACGTTCATTGTGTTCATGTTGAGATAATTAATAAATCCATGAATTAATCTAAACATGAACAATTATGAAGACTAAATTACTCTTATCCATTGCTGTGGCATTTATCTTTAATTGTGTAAGTGCACAAAATGACCCGCTACTGCCTGAGGATATGTACAAGAAGGAAATAAGGATTTTTATCTATTCGCCTAGCAATCATGAAAGTAGAATCATAAGGATTTATGAGGATTTTGAAGCAAATACTGTCATGAAGATTTTTAGATCAGATCAAGAAGGAAAGTTAAGTGTGGCTAAGGAAAAGCAAATTGAAGATGCAAATTTTTGGTCTAAACTTGATAAAACTCAAATTATGAATATCGCTAATGAAGAAGATATAGCGTTTAAATTCAAGAACTATAAAGACGTGGAAATTGATGGTTCGCAGGTTATGTTGGCCTATGAAAAACCAGATATTTTAGGTGAAAAAGAAAATTATGGAATTGTTATAAGAGATGGTGATAGGTTTAATCATGTGAAGTATTCAAATCCAGATTTCTACCTTTCACTGTATCCAGAAATAGATGAATTGAATAGTATTGTAAGCGCATTGAACCTTATAAGAAATGTAATTGCGTCATGAAAATCCTGCATACAGCCCACTGGTACATTGGCAAAAAAACTGCACAAACACTATTTTTATTTTGATTTTCAACGTTTTATATTTTTACTCGCGAAGATTGAAGAGCAGTGCTTATTTTATATATAAAGCGACTTATTGAGAGGTAGGTCGCTTTTTTTTGCCTATTTGAGTTCATAGGATTTTAGCTTCAAAGAATTGTATTTAAAACTCAAAGCCCCGCTGTAGAACAGCGGGGCTTTTTTGAACCCATTAGAGCATCCCTTGTGCTGAATGCCCAATGGTTTTTAGGGGAGCGCAAATATAGTAAATAGTTGCTAATGCTTTGTTATGAGTCAATGATAAAATAGTATTAATATTTTCACAACCAAAGCCTTATGTCGATGATATTTCAGCTTTTGACCCATTTTTTCCAGGAGCAAGTGTTATTGTGTGTTCTGGGGCTAGGCCCGGTTCATCACGGTGGCTCACGTAGAGTATCGTGGTCTCGCTCTCGCGAAAGATCTTATTGATGAGTTGGCTCACCAGCCTTGCCCCATGGTCATCCAGGGAAGCCGTGGCCTCATCGAGTATCAATACTGGTGGATGCTTGACCATCGCCCGTGCAATGAGCGTCAAGCAGCGCTGCGTGGGTGTAAGGTTGTTAAAGGTGGTGTCATTGCCGGCCAGGCCTATGACCCTCAACCATTGGTCTGCCACTTTTTTCTGGGCAAGACGCGGCCGTTCATAAAGCCCCACACTATCAAAAAACCCAGAGAGTATCATCTCTTTTGCCGTGTTTCCGGTTTCAAACTGCGAGGTCATGGCAGGAGAGTAATAACCTATTTTTTTCTTGATGTCCCACACGCTCTCGCCGCTGCCTTTTTTCTTTCCAAAAATATAGAGCTCCTGCCCATAGCCTTTTACGTTGTTGCCAAAAAGCATATCAAGAATCGTGGTCTTTCCAGAACCGTTGGGGCCTATCAATTGCCAAAATTCACCCCGGTTGACACGCCAAGTGATATTATCAAGAATGGGGCGGTCATAATGGGCCGTCACGTTCTTCATTTCAAAAACCGTTTCCGGGATATCTCCATACTTTTCCAGGGGGGGTGGTATCTTTATAGCCTGCGTTTCTTCTTTTGGCGCAAGCCCGTTCAAGAACACATCGAGTGGAGCAGATTTTATTTCGCCTTGAGCGAAAATCAAGATTTCATGAATAAAGGGCAATATATCCTCCTTGCGGCGAAAGACCTGAAAAAACTGGACCTTGCCTGAAAGCCGGATGAACTCTTGCCTAAAATAGGCCACCGAAGCCTTGTCAAGCGCATCAAAGGGATTGTCGATGATGAGGTGATCTGGGTCTTCGCCCAAAATATACCGGAGGAGCGCCTTTTTTTGTTCGCCGCTGGAGTAGTGCTGCAAAGACCTGTCTTGCTGCTCGGCGAGAAAGGTTTTCTCGTGCCTGCGCTCTTCCCGGATGAAATCCTGCAAAACCTCATTGCTAAAAACCATACCTTTTCCTTTAGCGTATGCTGAAAAATCCATGTTTTCAAGATTGCTGTCTAGATAAGCTGAGGCAATGGCGTAATGGCTGGGCATTGTGTATGATTTTACAAGCTCCCGAAATTAAAAAACCTTCACCGGTTATGGAGAAGGTTTTGTTAAAAGATAATCTTAAAAAGTTATTCTTTTTTGAGCAGGTGGTCTTGAAACCCCAGTTGATGTAAGGTCATTGTGTGGTCATCTACATTAAAGGTTAGGGTTATCATTTCTTCAAAAGATTTAAAGATGTCCTTCTCAATAGCTTCTAGTGCAAATGGGCCCTGTCCCGTAGCCTGGGCACTCAGCTGCCCATTTTTATGGGTTATGGTTATCTTTAATGGAAAATCTGCATTGCTATAAACCCCATCATATTTTTCTAGATCCTCATTTGACAATTGTAGAAAAGGTTTTGTGGGTTTAAATTGTGGCAAATCTACATCTTCATTAAAATATATGCTTGTTGCGGTTTGAAGGACGTACATGAGTTCTATGTTAACGGCATTTGCCGTAATGGCTATTGATGCTTTTTTTGAAGGCATGTACAGTGCAAAAGAATGAAATGCATCAATGGCACCATCGTGTCCAAAACCTTTTATATTACTGAATGCGCCACTGCCCAGGCCCATTCCCATACCGGTACTCGTATCTGTCATGGTTTTTAAAGATTCTTCTGATACTAGTTTACCGGTAAATAAGGATGTATAGAATTTTGTCAAATCTGATGGAGAAGATACAATGCCTCCCGCACCCATGGGCACGCTCATATCTGAGATTACCTTGGGCTGTTGCCATTTCCCTTTGTGAAGGATATAGGGCAATGCCTCATTGTTTTCAGGTTTGATATCCTTGCCATAAGCGGTATTGGTCAAACCCAGTGGTACAATTATTTTTTCCTGTAGCAGGTTGCTGTATGATTTACCGCTGACCTCTTCTGCGATGTAGGAAAGCAAGATATAGTTTGTGTTAGAATATTCGGTTTTGGTACCTGGATCAAATAAGGAAGGATGTTCAGCAAATCTTTCAAGCATTTTTTTTCTGCTTTGTGGCTTTGTAATCCATTTTTCCAGTTGTTTGTCATTTGTGATATTAAATAGGCCGCTTTGATGATGAAGCATCTGCGTGAGCGAGATATTACCGGCATTGGGTACCTGCGGAAAATATTTACTTAGCTTGTCTTCAAGATTTAAAAGGTGGTCATCTACTAGTTGTAAGATAATCGTGGCGGTAAAGGTTTTTGTAATTGACCCTATGCGATACTTAGTATTCTCATTTGCTTTAAGCTGTTGCTTAACATCTGCAAAACCTATGCTGTTTTGATAAACTTCTACACCGTCTTGCCTAATGGAAAACCCGGTCATGAGCTTATTGTTGTCACCTAGCGATTTAAAAAAAGAGTCAAGTTTTTCTTTATTGAAATCTTGTGCAGAAAGCGCAATCGGAAAAAAAAGAAGTAATAATAGTCTGTGTTTCATTTTAGGTCTTTAACTATATCTGTATTGGTTTCTTGTGATAACCAAGTCAGGATAAAGGTAACTATTCTACCAGCGATAAATACAAAACCACCAAAAATGGGCGAGAGCAGGGTGATCTTGATACCACCGGCAACGAGTGCGGGCTCGCCACCCCCCGTGGCTTCAATTGAATCAAATGCCTGAATCAACCCCAGGATAGAATTAAACAACCCTATCACCAGCGCAAGCAGGACAATCTGGTTGATAAGCATTTTATATTTTGCCGTCCTGGCAGGGTTCTTTTTTAGGTTTATAAAAGCCACCACGCTGAGCGCGATCATTATTATAAAACAAAAAATGATTGTTGACATGGCAAACGGGCCGCCTTCTTGAATGCGGTGACCAATCTGTGTAAATAGTCCTGGCTGTTCTTGCATCGTGATGAAAATAGGTAATTTCATAAGTGTTGTTATTTTGATTATGAAACCAAAAGTAGCTTGGTCATCCCTTTGCTCTGTTTTTTTGCGATGGATGTATCATCAAGCAGGACAGATGACGGAATGCTTAACGGTTTAAGGGTTTTAGAATGCCCTGCGTTAAACTTCGTGCTAAATCCGTAATGCGTCGCAAATCTTTTGCAATTTAATTTTTTTGGGAGACCTTGTCCAGATTCTCATGAAGCAGTACAAAAAACTACTTATCGCCCTTACTCAAAAAATGCTGATGCAGCTGCTCATTAGCACCGGTATTGTATTGTTCTTCATATTTTATTTGAGCATCGCACTCACTAATCTTGGTCCGGCATTTACATTGGCCTGCTTTTTATTGCCCGTAACCCTTGCCATGGTAAACGTCTTTTGCTATTATTTGATTCCGCGGTTCCTCTTTAGGCAAAAGTATCTGTGGTTTGCGCTTTACAGCGTGTATACCATAATCATTGCTAATTTTATCATCGTACTTTCCGTGTTCTATGGAGTCATGTTCCTCAATTTTATAACAGAGCTCAACAACGCAATCCCCCTGAGCAAAAACCTATATCTCGTGATCATAGGCGTGTATATGGTAGTCCTGATTGCATCGCTTTTTTCGGTCTTTCGCGAAAGCTATACAATGCATATCAACAATAAAGAACTACAATATGCCCTGCTCAATGGCCAGTTACAGCTCAAGGAACAAGAACTTTCTTATCTTAAAATGCAGATTCATCCACACTTTTTGTTCAACACGCTCAACACGATTTATGGTAGCGCAATCGCAAAAAAACCACAGACGCCGGCGCTTATCCTCAAGCTGTCAAACCTGCTGGATTACATTTTATACCAAACGCAAAAATCACAGGTCTCACTACAGGATGAACTTGCACATCTTGAGGATTACATCGCCCTTGAGCAATTACGCCACGGCAACCGCATTGAGATCACCACCCATCTTCCTGAAGATGTACATGGCATCACGGTGGCGCCCATGCTGTTTTTGCCTTTTTTAGAAAATAGCTTTAAGCACGGTAAGCAAGAAGCCACGACCATGCAGATCAATCTTGAAATCCAGGTGGTAAATGGGGATATCGTGTTCTATCTAAGCAATACATTTGATACGGCTTTCGCCGAAAAGAATATAGAATCTTCAGGAATAGGCCTGATAAATATCAAGAAACGCTTACAAATGCTCTACCCTGACAGCCACAAGTTGGAGATTGATCGTGACGGAGGAAATTTTGTCGTAAGACTACACCTGGAAACCCAGAAAATCACAAAGCCAAACCAATGAACTGTATCATAGTAGATGACGAGCCCATCGCCCAGGATATCTTAAAGAACTTTGTTGAAAAGGTAGACTTTTTACGCCTCAACGGGGTTTATGATAATGCAACCGAAGCTTTTAACAGCATACAGAAAGGGGAGGTTGAATTGGTTTTTCTGGATATCAACATGCCAGGTATTGATGGTATGGCTTTTGCCAAAATCTTACCAAAACACATCAAGATCATCTTTACAACTGCCTATAGGGAATATGCCGTGGAGGGCTTTGACCTGCACGCCATGGATTATCTTTTAAAACCCATATCATTTGAGCGTTTTTTAAAAGCCGTGAACCGGGTGCGGGAAGCCCTGGGGTCAATTACGACAGGTGGTGATGAAATAGATAGGAAGTTTGTATTTGTGCGTGTTGACCGTAAGATGGAAAAGCTGGCCTTTGATGAGATCATGTACATAGAAAGCTATGCTGACTATCTAAAAATACATACCGCGACAGGCTTGATCGTCGTGCGGGAAACACTTTCCAATTTTGAAGAAAAACTCCCCAATGACCATTTTATAAGGGTTCATCGTTCATATATCGCAAGGC
Source organism: Cytophagaceae bacterium (assembly GCA_002710685.1). Classification (GTDB taxonomy): domain Bacteria; phylum Bacteroidota; class Bacteroidia; order Flavobacteriales; family Flavobacteriaceae; genus Leeuwenhoekiella. Next base: position 117,407 of record PALD01000069.1, read on the forward strand.
TTGATGCCATAAGCTCATATACCCACGAGCAGATAGAAGTAAATAAAAACTCGCTGCCCATTAGCAGGTCTTATAAAGAAAAAGTACTCGAAACCCTGCAACGGTTTGAATAAAAAAAAGCCTTCTTTTAAAGAAGGCTTTTTTATGAAAGTCAATAGCTTTTTAAATATGCAGTGGCCTGTCTTCGGTAGCGGCGAGTGCAGCTTCTTTTACCGCCTCGGCATACGTGGGATGCGCATGTGACATGCGCGATATATCCTCAGCACTTGCCCGGTATTCCATTGCGGTTACCCCCTCGGCGATAAGGTCAGCCACGCGGGCACCCACCATGTGGATCCCCAGGACTTCGTCAGTTTTCTTGTCTGCAAGTATTTTTACAAATCCATCAGTATCCCCACTGGCGCGAGAACGGCCCAGCGCACGCATGGGGAATGAACCTGATTTGTATTCCACGCCTGCTTCCTTGAGTTGTTCTTCGGTTTTACCAACAGAGGCAACCTCTGGCCAGGTATAGACCACACCAGGAATCAAATTGTAATCAATATGTGGTTTTTGACCTGCAAGTGTTTCGGCGACAAAAACACCTTCTTCTTCAGCTTTGTGCGCAAGCATGGCGCCTTTAATTACATCACCTATGGCGTAGATGTGGGGTACTTTGGTTTGTAAATGGTCGTTGACATCAATGCGGCCACGGTCATCAGTTGACAATCCCGCAGCTTCAAGGTTAAGGCCATCAGTATACGGTTTACGACCTACGGAGACAAGAACGTAATCTCCCTTGAATTCCACATCCTGGTCTTTTTTATCCTTTGCTTTTACAACGACTTCATCCCCGTTACGCTCCACCGCGTTGACCTTGTGTGAAGTGTTGATCTTCATTTTAGACTTCTTAAGCACTTTAGTAAGTTCTTTACTTTGTGCTCCATCCATCGTGGGGATGATACGGTCTAGATATTCTACAACAGTAACCTCAGAACCTAGGCGTTTATATACCTGGCCAAGTTCTAGCCCGATTACGCCACCACCTATAACAATAAGGTGTTTCGGTATTTCTTTAAGCTTTAATGCTTCGGTAGAAGTGATGATTCTTTCTTTATCAATCTCGATAAACGGAAGGGTAGATGGCTTGCTACCCGTGGCGATGATCGTGTTTGTTGCTTCTATCTCCTGATCGTCACCTTCCGCACTTTGACCTTGCTCAGTATTAACTCCAGCGATAGTGATATGTGTTGCGTCCTTAAAACTACCGACGCCATGATAAACATCGATTTTGTTCTTGCCCATCAGGAACTCGATACCCTTTGTGGTTTGCTCGACAACGCTGGCCTTGCGATTCATCATTTTCTCAAGGTTTACCTTGACATCTCCAGGAACCTCGATGCCGTGCTCCTCAAAATGATTAAGGGCATCGTCGTAGTGGTGGGATGAATCCAAAAGTGCTTTTGAAGGAATACAACCCACGTTGAGGCAGGTGCCTCCCAGGGTTGAATATTTTTCTATAATAGCGGTTTTAAGGCCTAATTGTGCACAGCGAATGGCAGCCACATAACCTCCAGGACCGGAACCTATGACTGCAACGTCATATTTACTCATAAAAATGCTTTCTTAAGTGTAATTACAAAGTTACGATGTACAGAGAAATTATTTAGGTTTTTAAGACCATAATACAGATTACTGAATCCTTCTAATTTTCATGTAACATTGAGAAGGATCTACACTTATTGAAGATCCTGAATATGAAAGTACAATAAAATCAATCATGGAACCTCCAGAAGGAATATTTACAATGGCAATTTGTTTATGAGAACTTATATTGGCATTATAAGATGCACTGGCAGAAACTCCTTTTACACTTTGGGTAGATACCGTACCGCCCACACGTAGATTCCATTCAACCGAGCTGTTTGTGTTAAGGGCCAATTCAGACTCTATTTCATACACTCCTTGTGGTAAGGTAAGTGAAGTCCCGCTGAATGATGACCCCGTTATAGAATTGAACAAGCTGTTGGAAAAATTGAAAACGACAGTAGATCCAGAAAAAATATATGCAACATCGTTTCTGAGCATTGCTTGGGAACTTGGGGGCGTTTGCCATGTTGCGGTACCATTGGCATCAGAGGTGAGGACCTTACCCGCGCCTTGTGATCCATTACTAATTCTTAATGACCCATTGACGTGTAGTTTTGCCTGGGGGTCACTTGTAGCGATACCCACATCACCGTCTTCTCTTATGACCATTCTATCTACCGTAGAAGTTGTACCGTTAGGGGTGGTGGCAAATTTTATTTTGCCCGCACTTGAAGTAGATGTGGTTGCCCCATCTGCCTGAAAGTAGACTTCAGCACTTGGTTTAAAATCATAGGTGGATGCCTTTGTCAATGATTGTCCCCTTAAGCCTCCTATACGGGTATCGTTGGGCAAAAGCGCAGGAGATGCAATAGAACCTAAAGATCTATATAAATCAAGGTCTAGATCATCATCAAGTCCGTCAATAAATCGCAAAAAAAGAACATCTCTTGAATTTTCAGTAGTAATCTGTAAAGCCCCACGTGGATTGTTTGTGCCGATGCCCACCTGGCCCATGGTATAGATGTTATCTGTATTAGAAGTTGCGGGATTTGTAGTCTCTGCTTTGTTCCAGGGTTCAATATTTGTATTTATGGGCATCCATGCCCCTGCAACGTTATCCCAGTAATGAAACCCTTTTTTATAAGAACCTGCATCTGCTATGAGATAGACCAGTTGCCCATCATTGAGACCATTAACGGTCAATGCATTTACCCTGGGGACTAGAATACCATCAGATTCGCTTACAGCACCTAGATGATTTGTGGCACGAACGTCCAAGGTAGATTCTGGGGTGTCTCCACCTATCACGACATTACCTTGATTGTTAAGTGTCATCACGGCAACCTGGGAGGTTGAACCTTCAGGTGTTGTATTAAATACAAATTTTGCTGGTGTACTACCCGTGGTAGGTGTGCCATCCATATACATGCGCAGTCCGCCAACTTCTTGAACGCCAGAACCATCATGTGTTTTAAAGATCATGGAGCCTATTTCTTGATTGGCTGCTAGCGCAGTGGGGGCATCAAGTGTACCTCCCGTATTGTAAAAAATCAAGTTGGGGGGATTGGTACTTGCGCTGGTGAATTGCATGTCATTGTCACCTTCACGGCGCAATTCAATATGCTCAATGGGATCATTAGTGCCAATCCCAAAATCACCGTTTTCACCAAAGTTCAATTGAAAACCGTTTTCAAAGGCAATATTGGAGCGTATGTATGCTTCACCAGCTCCATTTACTGCCCTGGTCCATTCATTGCGCAGGGGTATCCAGTCAGATACATTATTGTCCCAGTAGTGAAATCCCTTAAAGTAACCGCTCACATCTGTTGTAAGGTACATCAGCATACCATGCTGGTCTGCTCCAGGATTGGTAGAGGGCAGTTTGTCTAACCTGGGTATGAGGATACCATTGTTGAGCGCAGGGTTTGCAGGGTCACCCACGGCAATGTCGAGAAGAGCTTTGGGATTCGTGGTCCCTATCCCCACCTGAGCATTTGTGATGGTAAATGTGAACAGGAATAGAAATAGTAAAATTGTAATTGTTTTCATTTGGGGCTGAAAAAATGTAAAAAAATACTTGTATTAAATGATTTTACGAATATAACGGTATTAATTCTAAATGAAATAGTTAGGTTTTATTTTTATGAAATACTGAGAAAAATAACCGTTTAACTGATAAAAATGTAATTTCATCGGTATTTTGATGATTTATCATATGGTTTTTATAGATGTTGATAGACTTATTATTGTTTGGTTTTGAGTTGGTTAAATTTAAAATTACCACTTCTTATTGCTGTTATACCCATGAGGGTCGTTATCCTCCTGTTTTCAGGATTACATTAGCCAGACCATTTAATTGTTTTATGTATTATTGTAGGTAAATCAAATGATAGAAAATGCAAGAACCTCTCAACGACCCCCAGCACGAGCATATAGTTAATAACAGGGAGCTTAACATCTGGGAAGCCTTGATTCCTGTTTTGATTTTGATGGGATTGTTGGCATACAATATCTTTTTTAATGATGGAGAATGGCTGGGCGAATATAGCAATCAGTTTATCCTGTTGATGGGTGGAGGGGTTGCTGCCATTGTAGGATTCTTGAACAAGGCCAAGTTCAACGAAGTGGTTGCCGAGATCTGGGAAAACCTAAAAAGCGTTTTTGTTCCCATCCTTATCCTTTTTATGGTAGGGGCATTGGCCGGCAGCTGGTTGATAAGTGGTATAATCCCCGCGATGGTGTATTATGGGCTTGAGGTCTTGAGTCCGTCGATTTTCTTGCCCGCATCGGTTGTGATCGCCGCTATAATTTCTATTGCGACGGGCAGTTCATGGACAACCTCTGCGACTGTGGGCATTGCCCTGGTGGGCATAGGTACCGCACTGGGTATCAATAGTGGTATCATCGCTGGTGCAGTGATTTCGGGAGCATATTTTGGGGATAAGATGTCACCATTGAGCGATACCACAAACCTGGCGCCTGCGATGGCGGGAACAGATTTGTTTACCCATATTCGTTATATGATTTTCACAACGGGTCCCACCATCCTCATCACCTTGATTATTTTTACGATTATAGGTTTTACCGGGGAGACCCATGGTAATGCAGACGTTAGCGGGCTTTTGAGTGTTATAGATGATACATTTGACATTACCCCTTGGTTATTTATTGTCCCTGGGCTTGTTATCGTGTTGATTTTGTTCAAGACTAAACCACTTGTTTCTCTGGGCGTAGGTGTTGTCACGGCAGCAATTTTTGCTTTTATCTTTCAGCCACAGATCCTTGATTTATTGTCTGAAAATAAGCTTGGCGCAATCGCAAATGCCATATGGAGCGATACGGCCATAACCACTACTAATGAAACGCTTAACGATTTATTCTCTTCTGGCGGGATGATGGGTATGGTTTGGACAATCTTGTTGATTATCTCTGCCATGATTTTTGGCGGTATCATGGATGGGATTGGTGCTCTTGCCCGTATCACAAAAGCATTACTATCCCTAGCTGATTCCATTTTTGGGCTTTTTGCCAGTACCGTGCTAAGCTGTATAGGTCTCAACGTTGTCGCTTCAGACCAGTACCTGGCCATCGTCATACCTGGCAAGATGTTCAAAAAAGCTTATGAGGATAAAAACCTCGCCCCAGAAAACCTGAGCCGTACCCTTGAAGACTCTGGTACGGTAACTTCAGTTTTAATACCGTGGAATACCTGCGGGGCGTATCAAAGCAGTGTGCTGGGCGTTTCAACGGGCGAATATTTTATGTATGCCATCTTCAACTGGTTGAGCCCCATCATGACGCTCACCTTTGCTGCGCTCAAGATCAAGATAAGGATGCGGGACAAGGCTGTTGCTGCCTAGTTATTTTGGCGAAAGCCTAAAGAACCCAGAATTTTTTTTCAACTATCTTTTGAGGATTTCCATGGTATTTGTGGGGTATTCTTGTTGATTTAACAGTTGAAATGCTTTTCGTTTTGATACATTCACAGTAATTGCTGTTTTATAAATTTCCTTTATTATTTAATAGGAATTGTACATCTTTTCTCTATTGATTATTGTTTTTTCAGGTTTAGTTTTGCCCTGTATTAAAACCTAAAAAAACATACCATAATGACTTTAGTAGGAAAAAAATTCCCAAACCTAGATGTTGACGCAATGAACGAAATGGGCGATACATTTAAGCTCAACGTTCTTGAAGAAGCTAAAAATAACGGAAAAAAAGTACTGCTTTTTTGGTACCCAAAGGACTTCACCTTTGTTTGCCCTACAGAGCTTCACGCTTTTCAGGCTGCCCTGGCCGAATTTGAGAAAAGAAACACGCTTGTGATAGGCGCATCTTGCGACACTCCAGAGGTACACTTTGCCTGGTTGAACACTGCAAAGGACAATGGTGGTATAGAAGGCGTGACCTACCCCATACTTGCAGATACTAACCGCAACCTGGCAAACCGCCTGGGAATCCTGGATATCACAAATGAGCGTTTTGATGAAGAAACCGGTGTGTATACCGTTGATGGTGACAACGTGACCTATCGTGCCACCTACCTTATCGATGAAGAAGGTACCGTGTTTCATGAAGGTGTGAACCACATGCCCGTAGGCCGTAACGTAAATGAATTTTTACGCCTTATCGACGCCTATGCACACGTACAGAAAAACGGTGAGGTATGCCCAGCAAACTGGGAAGAAGGTAAAGAAGCAATGAATGCAAACCGTGACGGTGTGGCATCTTACCTAGCTACAAACTAAGAGATTGTAATTTTTGAAAAGGCCTGGGCCTTCCATGCTCCAGGCCCTTTTATAAAACTGTTTTTTGCCTTTCGGCGAAAGCTATAAAAACCCAATACATGCTACAAGAACTAGATCAAGATAACCTTGCCGAGGTAGTAAGCAGCAATGACACTGTTGTTGTGCAATACATGGCAGGATGGTGCGGTAACTGCCGCCTGATGAAGCCCAAATTCAAGAAGCTTTCCTCAGAAAATGAAAACACCGCATTTATACTTGTGGATGCAGAGAAATATCCTGAGTCACGCAAACTGGCCAAGGTTGATAACCTGCCCACCTTTGCGACCTTCAAGGCAGGAAACTTTGTAAACCAAGTGCAGACAAATAAATTTGAAAACCTTAAAGAACTCGTGGATGAAGTTACCGGTAATTAGACATCTGCAACAAAACAATGATAAGGAAAGCATCGAGAAGACCATTGAGGTTCTCGAGTCTTTTACAGAACATAGAAGCGTTACAGATATTGATATGGACGTGATAGGGGAGCTGCTCACTAACCTATGCGGCGCGGTAGAAGTACACGACATGGTGGCCAGCGGGATGAACGACCGCGACGCGGCAAACGCCTTTGCGCAAAAAGTGCTGGGCTCCATAGATAGATAACATTCATAATTGAATTTTAATGTTGTTTAGGTTAAGATCCCCTTGGCAAAAGCCTTGGGGATTTTTTTATTTCGCTATAGCAAAAAAAATGTCAGTTCGAGTTTCTGCCGTAGCCGGAAGGTATCGAGAGCCAGATACTAAATATTTTAATGCGGAAGTTTATCCTTGAGCAACCCATATACAAAAGTTCCCAGTAAAGCCCCGGCAATCACCACGAGGATGGCATAATATCCCGCACCTGCGAGAACGTACATGGGACCGGGACAAGCCCCGGAAAGTGCCCAGCCCAGCCCAAAGATGGTTCCGCCCAGAAAATAGCGGGCAAACCCTTTTTCCTTTGGCGCAAGCCGCATGGCATCGCCGGTAATGGGCTTAAGGTTGAACCGCTTGATGACCTGAATGCCGACCACGCCCAGTACAAGCGCAGACCCTATGATACCATACATGTGAAAGCTCCCAAACCTGAACATCTCATAGATCCTGAACCACGATGCGGCTTCAGATTTAAACATCACGATGCCAAAAAAGATACCGATGGCCAAGTATGTTATGTACCTCATGTTGTTTTTTTAAAAAATTAGGGGATAGAGAAAATAAATCATGACCATGCCGCCCACAAAAAATCCAATCACAGCTATAAGTGACGGCAGTTGCAGGTTGCTCAATCCAGAAATTGCGTGACCAGATGTACACCCGCCAGCATAGCGCGCGCCAAAACCCACAAGAAACCCACCTATCAATAAAAGGAAGAAATTAAACGGTGTGAAAATGGTGTCGTTTGCAAAGATTTCGGGTGGTAAATAAGCTTTGTTAGCACTGGTAATACCATAGTCTGTGGCGAGTTGTCGTGCCACCTGGGCATTGATTTCAACAACATTAGCTGACATATAATTTGATGCAATAAACCCACCGATGACAGCCCCCAGGACCACCATGAGGTTCCAGCGTTCTGCCTTCCAGTCAAATTTGAAAAAGCTTGCTGCTCTTCCTGCACCCATCGCGGCACAGGCCGTACGCAGGTTAGAAGACATGCCAAATTGCTTGCCCGCAAAGAGCAGGATAAACATCGTAAGGGCAATAAGGGGGCCTGCAACATACCAGGGCCAGGGCTCATAAATCCAATCCATAGATACTATTTTTTTGCAAAGATGTCACTTTTGTTCAAGCGAGACGGTAACAAGGGTTACAGTGCCGGTTATTGGTCCATTTTTGGCTTAAAGCCAAAGAAAAACCCGCTAGGCCTTTTTTTTGAAAGGGTATAACAGTTGCCCCCAGAAGCTTCTGGGCACTTCCTCGTCGTGGTCAAATCCCAGGGAGATGTCGCGGCCGCTTTTTGGGATGTATGCTGTTTTAAAAATATAATCCCAGACGCTCAGGCTGAGGCCAAAGTTCATTCCGTAGGGGTGTTGTTCTGGTAGTTCTTTTGAGTGGTGCCAGATGTGCATGCGCGGATTGTTGAGGATGTATCCTGCCCAGCCATAGTTCCAGTTGAGGTTTGCGTGGTTTAAATGGCCTATGGCCACGGAGAACATGTGCACGATAAAAAATTCCTGAATGCCAAAGCCTATCATCGCCAGCGGGATATACTGCGCGCTTTTGTAGATTATCGTTTCCATGAAATGAAACCTGAACTGAGCCGCAAAACCCATCTCTTTCACGCTGTGGTGTATCTTGTGAAATTCCCACATCCATGGCACGCGGTGCAGCATGCGGTGGACGTTCCACTGTATAAAGTCTGCGATGATGAACATGACCAGTAATTGTGACCATATGGGCATGTCATCAATGTGAACCGCCACGATGTTCTTAATACCAAATACTCCCAGCACATCATTGAACAGCTCAACGCCTACATTTGATAAGGCATTATACCCTATGAGCGAGAACAGGAAAAAATTAAAAAAGATATAAAAGGTATCAAGCCAGAAACCTTTGCGTAAAATGGGTTGTTTCTCACGCCAGGGCAGGATGATCTCCAGTAAAAAAACAAACAAGGAAACCCCCAGGAGCCAGTAAAAATAACTGTTCCAGCCAGGATGGATAATTTCATTGATGAGATAGTTGTAATATCCTGAGAAACTATCTGCTATGATTTTTATGTATTTGTCCAAATTTGGCGAAAGCTATATGAAAATTTGTCGGCTAACTGGATAATTCCTTATAAATTATATATATCCCCATCAAAAGTACAAACCACCCGAAGGCTTTTTGCAATTTTTGACCATTAACAAAACGGTTTAACCAGATTCCTATAAAAATACCCAAGACCGGTATAAGGGTAAACAGGAATAAAAATGACCAGTCGATATCAAGGTTTGATACATCGCCCAAAAAACCTATCAATGAGTTGATGGCAATGATGAGCAGGGAAGTGGCAACTGCTTTTTTCATGGGCAATCTAGCGAGCAGCACTAGGGCAGGAATAATCAAGAACCCACCACCGGCGCCCAATAGGCCGGTAATTGTTCCAACAACGACACCTTGAATAATCAGGAAGGGATAGTTGGTCTCTTTATCAGGTTCTGGTTGTGCGTCACATAATTCTTTCTTTACCTTGATCATGGAGAAAGAGGCCAAGAGCATGATAAAGGCAAAAAACAACATTATGGCCAGTTCCTTGGTCATCACAAAACCTCCTGTTATAAAAAGTGTTTCAGGGATGGCATGTATGATGTATTTTCTGGTCAAAAAAGTCTGTATCAACGCCGGTAGTGCAAAAACAAAGGTTGTCCTGAGGTCCACCATGCCCTTTGATAGGTTCTTGATGGAACCCACCAGGGAGGTGGTGCCCACCACAAAAAGTGAATACGCCGTGGCGGTGATGGGATTGAGTGCAAGGGCATAGACAAGTATGGGAACCGTGAGTATTGAACCTCCACCCCCTATAAGGCCTAACGAGACCCCTATGAACAGGGCACCTATGTAACCAAAGATTTCTATAGCCTCCATACTAAAACTGCTATGGGCAAAACTAAAACAGTGGTTACGGTAAGTATGTAACGCAGGTTACAGGACTTCAATAAAATTGCGATGCAGTTGTATGCCGCCATTGTTTTCCATCTTTTTCAATAACCTGGATATCACGACACGACTGGTGTGGAGGTCATCAGCAATCTCTTGGTGCGTGGTGAAGATATGCTTGCTGCCCAGAAGTTTTACCTTGTTCTTGATATAGATTTCCAGGCGTTGGTCCATGTTCTTAAAGGCGATGCTGTCTATGCTCTCCAGCATTTCCATCATGCGGTCATGATAGCTGTCAAAGACAAAGTTGCGCCAGGACCGGTACTTGCGGCTCCATTCTTCCATTTTTTCTATGGGTACCATGAGTAGTTTTACGGCGGTTTCGGTAACGGCATGTATCTCGCTCTTTTTTTGCCCCATGCAGCAAGATAGGGTCATGGCACAGGTATCGCCCTTTTCAAGATGGTACAGCAACAGTTCAAAGCCATCGTTGTCAGGGCGCAGTATCTTTATGCTTCCTTTGAGCAACAGGGGCATGTTCTTGATATATTGCCCGGGCATGATGAGGTCTTCACCGGCATCAAAATGCATCAGGCGGGCCGTTTGCGCGATTTCTTCAAGCAGGTCATTTTCAAATTGATTGGGGTAGCCCGCCCTTATTTCTTCAATCATCTCCATTGTGGGTTAAGGGGGTGAAAGTTACATATTCACAATATTCTGGGGCAGTGGTTTTTTGGCTTTAAGCCAAAAAATCATCTATCCATCAGCCGTGCAATGCACTTAAGTACGTGACCCCTGTTTTTTGCAGCGGTCATCCAGCGGGGCAAGCGGCTACCGATGCTGTTGTTGAAAACATCATCATCCTGGGTGACCTGCCGCTTGCGGTGCGTTGCGGCTATAAATTGCTGCAGGAATCTTAAATGTTCAGGGTTGTAGGCCCAGATATTGCCCTCCAGGCATTCTATGTTTAGCCAAAGTCTGTAGCCAAAAAATGGATCTGTCATACTGTTGCCGCCCCTGAGGACCCGTGAGGTTATCGCCTTGCCATGCGAATTGTACATGATCGTGGTTTTAGTAATGTCCTTGAGCCTTTGCGCTTTGCCACAATGAAAACAACTAAAGCTTACCGTGTCTTCATAAACCTCCCAATCTTCCTGGGGATACCCGGGCGTCTTTACCCATGCTTTTTTAGAACACTGTGGGCATTCCACAAGGGCATCTCCCAGAAAATCCTTATGCCTTGTGATATAAGCATGTAAAGCACCGTCCCTTACCATGACCTACCTTTTATACCTTGACGTAAATCTTTCTTTTATCCATAAAATACCCCACGACCCAGCAGGTTAACATGATCCATAAAGCAAACAGGAAAGAGCCCAGGTAGTCACCGGCATTATCCATGAAGATATGGTGTGCGATCCAGCCATAGGCAGAGGTATCCCCTATGCGCACCTCAAACAGGGTTATCACAATAAGTTCTGACAAGAGATAGATGAACAACGGGTTCCTGCCAAAAACCTCAAAGAAATAGGTCCATCCCGTTGTTTTTTTCATGTCCAGGAGATAGACCAGTGCGGCAATGGCGATGAGGTCTATGCCACTGGTAAGAAGTACAAAAGAGCTTGTCCACAGTTTTTTGTTGATGGGAAAGAACAAGTCCCATGACAGTGCGATGAGTATAAGTGCAAAACCGGCCAGCATAAGCTTGGCCACGGCCTCAAAGTCCTGCCCTTTTTTCTGGATAAAAAGACCGGCCAAATACCCCGCGATCACGTTAGAAATTGCCGGTAAGGTGCTCAACAGCCCTTCTGGGTCAAAGGCAATGCCCTCGCCATGGTACATATGACTTTCGCCTATGAGCCATTTATCAAGCTTGAGCACGGCATTGCCCTCAAGTGTCAAATCACCAAACAGCACCAGGATAAGGTTATAGGCAATAAGTGATAGTACGGCAAACCATATCACCTGTTTTTTTGACAGGTAATGTAACAGTACCGAAGCAAAAAAGTAACACAGGGCGATGCGTTGCAATACACCAAAAATGCGTGTGTCAGAAAGGGGCTTTAACCCTCCATTTTCAAAAAAAGGAAACCAGTACATCAAGAACCCGAGCAGGAATATTATTGCCGTGCGCTTCAATATTTTCTTGAAAAAAGCACCATTACCGGCGGCCTCATATTTTTTAAGGCTAAAGCTCATGGCGTTGCCCACCACAAATAAAAACGTGGGAAACACAAGGTCTGTGAGCGTAAAGCCGTGCCACTCGGCATGCAGCAACGGGGCATAAGTGGTACTCCAGCTGCCGGGCGAATTGACGATGATCATCAAGGCAATGTCAAGCCCCCTGAAAACGTCAAGGGAAAGAAAGCGGTTTTTTGATAAGGTCATTGTGATGGTTGTTAATGCCCATCAAGTTACGTTTTTTTTGAATTTTGATTTTATTTGGCTTTAAGCCAAATAAAAAAATAAAACCTATATGGCCCTCTAGGTATTGGCCGTGAGTGTCGTGCCTGAAAGTGCCGTTGTATAAACTTTTAGATCACGAGTGCTTCCCGATGAGTTTTGTGGTCCACGCACAACATCACCATCCAGTTCATATTGAGCGGCATGCAGTTGGCATTGCACGATTTGCTGGTCTGGTACATAGACAAGCGCACCAGATTGATGTGGGCAGATGGCTTCTAGGGCCACAAATGAAGAAGTGGAATTGCCGGTATCAATCCTAATGAACAGCACCCTACCGCTCTTTCTCTGGTCACCTACCTCAGGGATTACACCAATGTCGATACTGGGTTTTGAACCATTGTTGCCTCCATCACCGGTATTTTCCCCGGTGTTTTGTATGCCATCATCACCAGGACTACAGGCTGACAGCAGGCAGGAACCACTGCATGCGACGAGCACACCGGTTCCCATTTTAATTACAAATTCTTTACGCTTCATATGTATGATTTGGGGATTAGAATTAAAATATTAACGAAAAAAATAAGCCTATGGTTTGAACCTGGTATTAAGGTATGGGCTAGTGTTTATATTTTTTTACCCGTTCATCATTAATCACCCCGCCCCAGTTAAGGCCAAAGGCAAAGTCATACGTGTTCTTTTCTGAATCCATATAGGGCTGCATGTCAAAGGGCACATCCTCTTGTTGCCTTTCAACGGTTTCCATATTGGCCGGCATCTGCAAGGGCAACAGGCCAGAGGGTTCTTCTCTTCCCGAAATGATATCCATGACGGCCTGTGTAGAAACACTAAAGTTGATGAACAAACCATCTACCTGACTTTCAAACTCATTAAAAATCATGGGCTTGTTTGCATTGATGACCACGATGACGGGTTTGTCCCCCATTAATTTTCGCGTGTCCAGGATGGTTCTTAGATCCATGATATTTGAGGCGGTTGAAGCTTTGCCCTTATAGCTCCTGTTCTTGATATCTGGGTCGATGACGGGATCACCGGCAGCGATACTTTTTTCTCGGGCTTCTTGCGCAATGTAGGTCTCATATTGCAGGGAGATGGGTATATAGCCATTATTGCCCGTTTTACGGTCATGGATGCTGTATCCCTCTTCTTCGCTTTGTGGGCTTCTTGCAAAAACAATCGCAAAATCAGCTTCCTGGGGATTTTCGGTAACATTGTAGTATTTTTTTATGGTCTCCATATCCACGGGATAGTCAAGCTTTGCGGCAGTACCCATGCCCCACCAGTTAAAGGTGACGGGGGTATATATTTTAGGGATGTACACTGTCTTTTTCTCCTTTACAGGAAGTATGCCCGCCCTGTTCTTGAGCATGACGATTGACTTTACCTGTGCGTCATAACCGGCCTGCATAAACTGGGGGTTGCCCACGATTTCCTTTGTCTTTTCAATATCCAGGTAAGGGTTTTCAAAAAGCCCAGTCCTAAAGATGTTCAAGAGCAGCCTCACGGCAGAACGCTCAAAGCGAGCCCGCATGAACTGCTCGCCATGTTCTTTTACACCCATGTTGTATGCTTCAATGACCGGGTCTTTGTCATTGTTCCCGCCAAACTGGTCAGTACCGGCCATCAGGACCTTGTAATGCCTTTCGGCATTTGACAGCTTCTCGACCCCCCAGGGCTTTCCTGCAAACGTGGCCGGTGTTTCACCTTCATCACCGGTAATCAACCAGTCAGTACACACAACACCATCATAACCATAGGTATCCCGCAATAATTCGGTTATCATATACTTGCTAAACCCATTGCCCACATTCTCATTGTAAACGTCATCCTGGTCATAACTTATGGTGTAGTAGGGCATCACGGCCGCAGCTTTTTTTGTGCCGCCCTCTAGTTTAAACGCCCCCTCGGTAAAAGGTTTTATATGGTCTTTGAGGTTGTCACCGGGATAGACCGCAAATTTGCCCTTTGCCCAGTGACCATCACGGCCAGCTTCTTCAGGGCCACCGCCAGGCCAGTGCTTGACCATTGCATTGACACTTTCATAGCCCCAGCCATCCATGATCACCGCTTCTTGAGAAGATGTTTGAAACCCCTCAACATAGGCCCGCGCCATGTCTTTTACAAGGTCTGGGCTTTCGCCAAAAACATTTGCTATGCGAAACCACCTAGGTTCTGTCCCCAGGTCAATCTGCGGGGAGAGGGCAGTAGTGATACCCAATGCCCTGTATTCTTGAGAGGCAATCTCGCCAAAATGTTTTACAATAGAAGGGTCAAACGTAGCACCCATTGCAAGGCCATCTGGCCATAGTGAGATGGCGCCCCCGGCCCCGGCATTGAATTCGCTTGTTGCACTCGCGGTGTTGCGCGGGTCAGAACTATTGTTTGCCGGTATGCCCAGGCCCAGGCCCTCCACAAAGGCCTGGAGGTTGTTGTTCCATACTGCCGCGACCTCTGGTGACTCGACCGAGGTAATGAGTACATGGCGCAGGTTATCTTCCTTGAGGAATTTTTTTTGTTGGTCAGTCAATGTTGCGGCCGCTACACCGGCTTCGGTAAAGTTTTTTCCTGAATAGGTCCCCGCAAATGGGCCACCGGCCATCGCGGGTATTGCCTGGTGCCCGCTGTAGAGCATCAGCCCCGCTATTTGTTCAATGGTCATGCGCCTGGCCAGGTCTTCCGCCCTTTCTTTCGCCGAAAGGCGCCAATCTTCATAAGGATCTAATGTGCCATTTTTATTGAGGTCCTTGAATTTTTTACCTGCTATGGTAAGTAACTTTATCCCTGAGGCAGGGCTGTAACCCAGCTTGGGACCATTTTTATTTATGACGGTCTTGAAATCTTCATTTTGAGCATGTACCGTACTCATGAAAACCAAAAGTAGGAGGGTGGTGGCAAGTTGTTTCATATAACAAACTGGTATTAAGTGGATAAGCCGTTGAAATTTATAATGCTTGCTTTGTAAGCAATAGCAAATTAATAAAATTTACGAAAACGTTGTATTTTTTTCTATATTTTGTAGTACTCACCAACTCTGGCAATACAGGGGTTTGCGTGTATAAATATGAAAGCAATGGCTAGATTAAAAATCATGTGTATTTTTGCGGGTATACCTAGAATTTAGTGACCAGATGAACAATAAATTGTACGAGCAACTCAAAGGCATAGCAGTATCATTCAACAACAAGTTTCTTGACCATATCTCCATAGACTGTGTTGTTTTTGGCTATCATGACAAAAACCTTAAGGTGCTGCTCACGCATTTAAAAAATGCCGAAGCATGGGGATTACCGGGGGGCTTTGTGAGAAAAAACCTGTCCTTACAGGATGCCGCGATAGATATTTTAAAAAAAAGGACGGGTGCAGAAAATATCTTCCTCCACCAGTTCAAGGCCTTTGGCGAACTTGACCGTACCTCAAAAATATATAAGGACATGCCAGATGACCTGTGGTTCAAACAACGGTTCATAAGCCTGGGATACTATGCCCTGGTGGATTACCAGGATGTGGAAGTTGAAAAAGACAGCTTGTCTGATGCCGTTGAGTGGCATGATATATCAGAAATCCCAGAGATGATGATGGATCATGGACAGATACTTCAAGAAGCCCTGGTGCAATTAAGAAAAGACCTGAATTACAAGCCCGTGGGGCTCAACCTTCTCCCCGAGAAGTTCACCATGCCCGAACTACAGATTTTATACGAGATCATCCTGTGCAAAAAATTAAACCGAGGCAACTTTTACCGTAAGATGATCAATTACAAAATTCTTGAGAAACTCGATGAGACCAGGAAGGGTGGCGCTCATAAATCACCAGACCTCTACTCCTTCAATATAGAAAATTATAACAAGGCCATGGAGGATGGCTTTAAGGAGAGCTGGTAAACACGCTCTTCTTAAGATTAGGTTTAACGCTTTCGCGAAAGCGATAAAAAAACAAAAGCGGGATAAAATCCCGCTTTTTTAAATATTAGTCTTGATAAAAAGCCGAGCCTGGCCAGGTGTCATTAGAGTAGTTGACATCCGGCAGCAACTTGTCTGGGTCAATCTCAACACGGGTTGGTTTTTTATCTGTGTTCACCAGGTGGCTCCAGGTATCGCCCCTCTGCCATATCTCAACAGGAAGGGTAAGGTCTTCAGTAGAACCGTCCTGGTACGTTATTTTCATTTTTACGGGCATGGGCACCTCACCCTTGTTTGCCACGGTGATGATAAAACCTTGACCACCCCTGTTTTGCCTTACGCTCTCAATGGCCAGGTCAATGTTACCGGTACCATAAAACCAGGTACCAAAGAACCAGGAGAGGTTCTCACCAGAAACATTTTCCATATGGTTGAAAAAATCTGACGGCTGTGGATGTTTATAGGCCCAATGCTTGATGTAAGACTTGAAGGCATTGTCAAAACGCTCTGGCCCCAGGATATACTCCCGTAAAAGCAATAGGCCTATTCCCGGTTTGCGGTAGGCCGTCATGCCCAGGTTTCTTAGGTTTACCACGTCTGGGTAGGTTTCAATACCCTCACGTGTATCACCCTCAAACCAGGGGACCATGTTCCTGGTCTTGTCCAGGCTGGTGGGGTATTCACCAAAATCCTTTGTGCTGTAATAATTTATAAAGGTATTGAAACCTTCATCCATCCATGGATACCTACGTTCATTAGAACCCACGATCATGGGAAACCAGTTGTGGCCAAATTCATGGTCAGTAACCCCCCATAAGCCTGCACCAGCACTCTGGTAGTGGCAAAAGTTCAACCCGGGATATTCCATACCACCTATATCTGCTGCGACATTGGTGGCCACGGGATAAGGAAATTCATACCACATCTTAGAGTAGTTCTCTATGGAGTTTTTAGAATATTCGGTAGAGCGTCCCCAGGCCTGTTCACCAGCGCTTTCTTTAGGATAGACAGACTGAGCATAGATTTTTTTGCCACTGGGCAAATCTATTTTAGCCGCATCCCATATAAATGCCTTAGAAGACGCAAAAGCAACATCCCTGCTGTTTTTTATGGTAAAGTGCCAGGTAAGCGTACCTTCCTGTTTTGCACGTATTGAGTTATCGTTGACCTCCTCGGGCTTTACGATAAAAATGGTCTCATCACTTTTTTTGGCCTGTTCCATGCGGCTTCTCATGGTCGCTGACATGACTTCTTTGGGATTTTCAAGTTGACCACTACCTACCACGATATGGTTGTATGGGGCGGTGACCTCATAATCAAAGTCGCCATATTCAAGATAAAATTCTCCGGCGCCCAGGTAGGGCTCGATGTTCCACCCTTCAATGTCATCATACACGGCAGCGCGCGGGTACCATTGGGCCAGGGCATAAATGGTACCATCCTGAACATCTAGTCTTCCCATTCTATCCATTCCTTTTTCAGGGATTTTAAATGAAAAATTCATGGAGACAGTTGCTTTACCACCTTCTGCCTTTATGGGTTCATTGAACCATACCTGCATCCTGGTGTCTGTAATGATATGTTTTGATGAGGTACTCCTACCGGTTTTTGCCTGAAGGTTTGAGATTTTATAACCGCCATCCATGTCCCCGTTGTAGCGGTTGCCATCTATGGGCGTGGTCAATGTACCCCGTGAATTTTCCATAAACCTGTTTTGGTCTAGCTGTAGCCAAATAAAGGGCAGCTCGTCAGGACTGTTGTTTGTATAGGTAAGCGTTACCTCTCCCGTAAGGGTATTTTCCTGGTCATCTAAGGTGGCCTTGATTTTATAATCCACCCTGTTTTGCCAGTAATCTGGTCCCGGCACCCCCGAAGCTGAGCGGTAACGGTTGCCGGTACGGTTCATAAATTCACCGAATACCCCTTGATTGTCCTGCATTACCTGTGCTTGAGCTGCAAAACCCAATGCACCCGATATAAAGAACAGAAACAGATAGAGGTATGAATGTTTTTGATAACTCCTAGTTGTTTTCATATATGGTCATTAAAATTTATAAAATGTTTGATAGGTCATGGGTCGACCCTTTGAGGTTTTTGATAAAAATAGTACCAAAGAATTTTTAAGTGGGGGGTTGTCTTTGCAAAATTAGGTGTCGTATCTGTACTGCATCCTTGAGAAAGCCTAAAATTAATGCATCTCAAAGAATTTATTGAATAAAACGGCCCAAAACAATCATGTCTTGGGCCGTTTCTACAACTAACTAAAATAAAACAAAATCAATTAAACATTAATTCCAGCCGCCTCCCAGCTCCCTATACATATTCACACGGGCGAGGAGTTGCTCTTTTTTGGTTTCAACCAAATCCATTTTTGACTCAAGAGCGTCACGCTGGGTGAGCAGCACCTCCATATAGTCAGCCCTGGCAGATTGAAAGAGACGGTTTGAGATATTGATGGATTCGGTCAAGGCTTCTACCTGATCTTCTTTCATGGCATAGCTTTTCTTTAAGTTGTCTATGTTAGACAGTTCATTGACCACTTCAATATATGCATTGAGGATGGTCTTCTCATAGTCATAAACCGCCTGTACCTGTCTTGCACTTGCATTCTTGTATTCGGCTTTTATTGCTGCACGGTTGATCAACGGTGCGACCACATCACCTACTACGGAGTATAAAAGCGACTCTGGGGTAGAGGTGAGAAACTTGGTTTTAAATGCCTCAAGGCCCACACCTGCGTTAAGCTCCAATGAGGGATAAAAGTTTGCCCGTGCCGCCTTGATGTCCAATTTTGCTGCAGCCAATTCATATTCTGCTTGACGGATGTCTGGACGGTTTGTGAGCAGCTGTGAGGGCACGCCGGTAAAGACCGTGTCAACCTTCTTTTCTATAAAGTTTTCTGAATTGCGGTCAACGTGCTGGGGCTGCCGGCCTATCAAGAAATTGATCTTGTTCTCGGCCTCCACGATTTCCTGTTGCACGGCATACATCTCGCTCTTGTTTTTCAATACCTCTGCCTCAAACCTGCGCACGCCCAGCTCGGTGGCACGGGCAGCGGTCTTCTGTAACCTGATGATGCGCAGGGCATTGTTCTGGATCTCCAGGTTTTGCTCTATGATTGAAAGTTTATTGTCTAGCGCGACAAGTTCATAATACGATTCGGCAATTTCAGAAATAAGGTTTGTCACCATGAAGTTCTTACCTTCTACTGAAGAGAGGTATTCCATGACGGCCGCCTTTTTTGAATTGCGGAGCTTTTTCCACACATCGATTTCCCAGGAGGCAAATGCGCCCACCATAAAATTGGGTAGCGGTTCAGGAAACTCTTCGCCTGGCCGGATATCCGTATTAGCATCATTGGCCCCCTGACTGGTATAGCGCCCCACTTTTTCAATTTCGGCGCCAGCCTTGAGGCCTATGGCGGGAAGATATTCACCCTTGCGGGCCCCTATCTCGTTCTGGGCCATGTTGACCTGCTGCAACATGATGTTGAGTTCTTGGTTATTGACCAGTGCGGTATCGATGAGTGCGGCAAGCTGGGCGTCTTTAAAAACATCTTTCCAGTTCATGCCCGCCATGCTCAGGGTGTCCATGGATGCTACCTCGGGATATCCCTGCGGCACATCATTGTTCTCTTCTCTTATATCTAGGGTGGGGGCACAACTATACAGGGTTATTGCAAGTATAGCCGTGATAAACCACGCTTTTTTATCTTTAAAAAAGAAAATCTGTCTATTCTTCATCTCCATTTCTTTTTAAAAGTTTTTTCAATTGTTTGTTGATCTTGCGCAATTGTGCCTTTACGGGACTTTCACTTTCACTGGTCCTCATTAGTTCTTCAGAAATGGGTTCATAGTGTTCATCCTTGATGAGGCTGCGACCTTCGGCCATTTTACCAAAGATATAGTACAGGCCAGGGATGACAATTACCCCAAAGAGTGTACCTATGAGCATCCCCCCCAGGGCAGAACCGCCAATGGTCCTGTTACCTATGGCACCGGCGCCCGTGGCAATCACAAGGGGGATCAACCCGGCCACAAAGGCAAATGATGTCATCAATATAGGACGGAAACGCATTTTAGCCCCTTCTATCGCAGATTCAAGTATGCCCATGCCCTGCCGGTTCTTTTGCACGGCAAATTCTACAATAAGCACGGCATTTTTACCCAGGAGCCCCACCAGCATGATGACCCCAATCTGTGCATAGACATCATTGGATAGCCCCATCAATTTTAGCAGGAAGAACGAGCCAAATACCCCTACCGGCAATGAAAGCAATACCGCAAATGGAAGCAGGAAGCTCTCGTACTGTGCCGCCAGCACAAAGTATACAAAGATCAACACCACCCCAAAGATTAGCACGGCATCGTTACCCCGGTTAGCCTCATCATAAGATAGGCCCTCCCAGGCAATGTCATAGCCCCGCGGCAGTTTTTCCTTGGCCACTTCACGTATGGCGTTGATGGCATCCCCACTGGTATAGCCCTTGGCGGGTAGCCCGCGTATGGCCGCGGAGTTGTACAGGTTGTACCGCGTAATCTCGTTGGGGCCCAATCTTTTTTCCATTTTCATGAAAGAAGAGTAGGGCACCATTTCTCCTTCTTCGTTTTTCACGAAAAGTTTTTCTAGGTCTGATGGGAGCGCCCGGTATTCCGGTGCTGCCTGGGTATAGACCTTGAAGAACCTACCAAAACGGATGAAGCCCTGCTCATAGGTACTACCTATCAAGATGTTGAGGTTTTCCATCGCCTTGCCTATGGTCACCCCTTTTTGCATGGCAGCTTTATTATCGACCACCAGTTCATATTGAGGATAGTTTGTTGCAAAGAAGGTAAACAGCCCCGTAATCTCGGGACGCTTCCTTAGTTCATCCATAAACTCATTGTTCACTTTTTCCAGCATATGGTAGTCAGAACCATTGGTCTTGTCCAGCAATCTCATGGAGAAACCACCGGAAGAACCAAACCCAGGAACCGCAGGGGGTTCAAAGTATTCTATGACGGCTCCCAGGTCTTTTGATTTGCCTTCTAGTTCTTCCATGATTTCATGTACGGAGTGTTCCCTGTCTGACCACGGCTTGAGGTTGATGAGACAGGTACCTGCGTTAGACCCACGACCTTCGGTCATGATCTCATAACCCGCAAGTGATGAAACTGATTCCACCCCTTCAATATCCTCACAAATGGCCTGGAGCTTTCTCGCAACGTCATTGGTACGTTCAAGGGTTGCACCTGGGGGCGTCTGTATGATTGCATAGATCATCCCCTGGTCCTCACTGGGGATAAACCCTGCAGGTAGCACCTTGTTAGTAAAATAAATACCGGCACAGAAGGCTGCCAGGATACCAAATGTCAATATGCGCCGGGCAGCAATCTTGTTAAGGATGTTCACATACTTGCCCGTCAATCTTTCAAAGCCCCTGTTGAACCAGTCAATAAACTTATCAATGGGCGAACGCTTTTTCTTCTTACCATGATTGTTCTTGAGCAGCATGGCACAAAGTACGGGTGTCAGGGTAAGGGCCACGACTGCCGAGATCACGATGGAACCAGCCATTGTTATTGAGAATTGCCGGTAGAAGACCCCCACGGGACCTGACATGAACGAGATGGGTATAAATACCGAAACCATCACCAGCGTGATTGCTATAATCGCGCCCCCTATTTCTCCCAGTACGGCAGACGAAGCTTTATAAGGCGTGAGGTTTTCTTCTTCCATCTTCACGTGGACGGCCTCGACGACCACGATGGCATTATCGACCACGATACCTATGGCAAGTACCAGTGCAAACAGTGTAATGAGGTTAATGGATAGCCCAAATATCTGCATGACAAAAAATGCCCCTATCAATGAAACCGGGACCGCGATAATGGGTATAAGTGTAGACCGCCAGTCTCCCAAGAACAGGAACACCACGATTGCCACAAGGATAAATGCGTCCCTCAGGGTATGCAATACTTGTTCTATGGATGCATCCAAAAAGTTAGAAACGTCATAACTGATCTGGTAATCGATACCCGGTGGCAATTCTGCCTTGAGCTCTTTTAATTTTTCCTTGACCGCTGCTATAACATCGCTACCATTACTGCCAAAGGTTTGCTTTAAGACTATGGAAGCAGAGGGTTTACCATCCAGGTTAGAGTAAATGTCATAGAACTCACTACCCAGTTTTACATCGGCCACGTCACCCAGTTTGATGACCTCACCGTCTTCATTTGCCCGTAGGATGATTTCCTTGTATTCTTCAGGTTTGTTGTACCGGTCACGATAGGTAAGGACGTATTCAAGCGCTTGCGATTTTTCTCCAGAGCTACGCCCTATACGTCCAGGACGGGCAAGGATGCTCTGGTCTTCCATGGCCTCAAGGACCTCTTCAGCCGAAATATTGTAAGCACGCATCCTGTCTGGCTTGAGCCAAACGCGCATGGCGTATTTTCTACTTCCCAATATCTTGGCACTGGCAATACCCTTTACACGCTGAATCTCAGGGACGATCCTGGTGTATGCATAGTTGTACAGGAACTTTTCATCATTTTCCTTGTTCTTGCCATATAGGTTGACATACATCAACATACTGGGTTGTACGGGGGTTATTGTCACACCTTCCCTTTGTACGAGTTCTGGTAACAAGGGCATGACCTGGTCAACCCGGGTCTTTACCCGTACAACGGCCTGGTTAGGGTCTGTACCGGGGTCAAATATGACCCTTACGGTACCCTCGCCCGCACTGGTGGCATCTGAGGCTATGTATCGCATCCCCTGTACACCGTTAATTGAGGTCTCTAAGGGTATGAGTGTAGATTGTACTAACACATCTGCACTTGCTCCCGGGTATGCTATAAAAATATTTACAGTTGTGGGGGCAATCTGTGGAAACTGTGATATGGGCAATTGCTTGATAGCGAGTAATCCTGTAAATACGATTATTACAGAAATCACAATAGCCAATACCGGTCTATGTATAAACTTTTTAAACATGTTGTTGAAGGATTAGGGGTTTGCTATTCAGCATACATTTCTAGACTTGCCATTACTTCTTCTGGCTTGTCAACTTCATATTTTATCTTTTCATTATCCTTCACCATGCGGATACCATCAAGTAAGATCTTGTCATTTATGTCAAGGCCATCTTTAATGAGAAACAGCTGGGGCAGCTCTGCACCTACGGTGATTTCCTTTTGATGGAGCACGTTGTCCTTGTCCACTACAAACACATAGCGCTTGTCAAGAATTTCAAAAGTGGATTTTTGAGGAATTATAATGGCCTGCTTAAAGGGTATCTTCATCAGGATGTTACCGGTTTCACCGTGCCTCAATATCCCATCAGGATTGGGGAAGGTGGCCCTGAAGGCAATATTACCGGTAGTATTGTCAAATTCACCTTCTATAGTCTCGACAATACCAGGTTGATTAAACTCCCTATTGTTTGCCATGAGCAGGTTTACCTCTTGCTTTTCATCTTTTGCGCTACTGGTGATGTAGTCTAGGTATTCTGCTTCGGGGACGTTGAAGTACACCCACATCTTACTGTTGTCTGACAGTGTGGTGAGCAGTTCGCCTTCATCCAGTAAACTTCCTTCCCGTGCTTCCAGGTGGTCCATGATGCCATCAAATGGGGCCCTCACATTGGTAAAGCCTAGATGTGTCTGGGCCAGTGAAACTTCTGCTTTTGCCTTGTCAAATTCTGCTTTGGCCATAGCCAG
The DNA here is from genome assembly GCA_002710685.1 of Cytophagaceae bacterium. Classification (GTDB taxonomy): domain Bacteria; phylum Bacteroidota; class Bacteroidia; order Flavobacteriales; family Flavobacteriaceae; genus Leeuwenhoekiella. Next base: position 141,353 of record PALD01000069.1, read on the forward strand.
CTCATTAGGAGAAACAACGCTGCTATCTGCCAGTAGTTTTGTGTTCTTGTATTCTATTTCAGCAGCCTGACCCTCTGCCTGGGCTTTTTGTAGTTCTGCTTGATAGATGTTTGGCATGATCTGGAACATCAATTGACCTTTCTTGACGTGCTGTCCTTCATCAACCGAAATGCTCTGTAGATAGCCTTTTTCCATGGCCCTAAGCTCTATGTGGCGTATGGAATGTATTTGACATACATATTCCTTGACGATCGTGGTGTCCTTTACTATGGGGTTTGTCACATGGTAGGTGACCTCTTCAGGTTTTTCTTCCTTATGCGATTTGCATCCTATAGAACATATCATGGCAAGGAGGCCTATGAAAATGGGGATTTTCCTCATGATTAAATGAATTAAAAAAATTGTTTTGAGAATAAATAATGCTGGGAAGCCTACTTGTCCTTAAGTGGTTCCTTGCTTGTTAATGAAAAATCATAATAGTGAGTCAGGCCTTGTGAGAAGTGCCTGAAAATGAAATCCTAGATCCTGAAAACCTCAAACTGGATGTACCTTTTGCAAGAGTAGGTAAGGGGGTAGGACCTGCTGTGGCTTGCCCGGGAAGTATTTTCACAATCCAGGGTGGATTGCCAGGCAAGTACATAAAAAAAGGCAGTTGAGATACTGCCCGTTCTTAAATTATCATTCGATTTGCCATTATCGGCAATTTCTTCCTGTTCTTCATTTTCTGTAAGGTCGCTAAGCGTGACCTTTTTAAGAAAATGACCAGAAAGTGGATTGTATTGAAACTGGCCACAATCTAGATGTGTGCCGGCCTGCTCAATATCAATGGAATTTACCTGATTGCGTGCAATGTTGTTTGCATGCATCTGGATGAGTCCACCTAGAAGGATGAGGACAAAACAAAGAAAATATTTCTTGAAAGTTTTTTCCATTGAGGGCACAAATCTATTTTGCATTCTTTGTTTTAACAAAAATAAAATGTTAAAAAAGTAATCGCAAATAAGGGTTTAGCCCTTATAAACACTACGAAAACCTTTTCGTTGACAATTTATTTTTTCTGTTTCAGGGAATTAGATATTTTTTAAGCTTTGAAGAGTGTATTATAATTGTACTGAAATATTAAATTCTTTTTTTAACGGGTATTATCTTCCAAACAATTATGATTTATCCATAATGATTTTGAGCTTGTTGGCATACTGTTCAACCAGTTCTGGCTTTTGATCTGCAAGATTTTTCTGCTCTCCTTTATCTTCTGCTAGATTATACAGTTGAGGTTGTTTTTGCAATCCAGATTCAATATCTTTATTGGCCATCCAAGCTGGTATCTCACCACTCGTAAAAGGTGCGATGTATTTCCACTGGCCATCTCTAATTGCAAGAGTAAATCCTTCTTCAATCATGATTTTCCTGCCGTTTTCGGTCTTGCCAAGAAGCGCATCGATATGATTTTCGCTGTCAAGGACTTTATTGCCCATAGGGGTGTTGAGCAAACCTGCCAAAGATGCATATATATCGACCTGATTCATCATGGCACTTGATTTTACGGGCTTGATATGTCCTGGCCAGTAAACAATCATGGGTACACGGGTGCCGCCTTCAAAGATGCTGTACTTACCTCCACGATATGGGCCCGCGGGTTTGTGGTTGCCTACCATGGACACTGCTTTATCCATATACCCATCGTCCAAGACCGGGCCGTTATCGCTTGTGAAAATTAGGATTGTGTTTTTTGCAAGGTCCTCTTTTTCAAGTAAGGTGTTTATTTGCCCCACTACCCAGTCCATCTGTACAATGGCATCACCGCGTGGTCCCATTTCACTAGCTCCCTGAAAACGTGCATTGGGAGCACGTGGTACATGAATGTCATGGAAACTGAAATACAGGAAAAAGGGGGTTGTTTTATTATCTTGGATAAATTGTATTGCTTTTTCCGTGAAAACGAAAGGAAATTCTTCATCCTTCCATTCTGCGCTCTTGCCACCACCCATATATCCTATACGGCTTATGCCATTTACTATGGTCTGGCTGTGTTGCGGATCAGCCTTCATCTTGAGCAAATCTGGTCGCTCTGTTCCCAATGGCCTATTGCCCACCTTGTGTTCATAGCTTACCGTAAGGGGGTCATCTTGAGAGAGATTTACCACGGTATCGTTTTCCATAAAAACCGTGGGGACCCTATCGCCCGTGGCAGGAAGGAGAAAACTATAATCAAATCCCACTTCACCGGGTCCGGGGGTTATCGGTTTGTTCCAGTCAACTTTTCCATAACCCAATCCCAAGTGCCATTTGCCTACTACCCCAGTCGTATAGCCAGCTTTTTGAAGCATTTTTGGCAAGGTGACTATCGAGGTATCAATAAGCAGGGGAGCATCACCAGGCAGGATTGCGGCATTGTTTCTAAAAGCGTAATTACCTGTCAACAATGAGTATCGCGAGGGTGTGCAAGTTGCGGCGCTGCTGTGTGCATCTGTAAAAAGAACACCATTTTTAGCCATATGGTCCACATTAGGGGTCTCAACACCTTTTGCGCCATAGGAGCTTAGGTCAGCATAACCCAAATCATCCACATAAAGCAGAATGAAATTTGGTTTTAAAACGTGCTGTTCTGTCGGTTCATCTGTGGATGTCGTTTTTTTAGTACTTGAATTGCAGGAAAAGAACAACCCTGCTGCCAAAATCAAGAATAGCTTATTTGTTTTCATGGTTTAAAGCTATAAAATAAGGCTTTCGCCAAAACAAATTTTAAACAAATTGAGAGGACAAATGTTGAAAACCCATGATAGTATACTTAAATGTGAACCAGTATGAGCAGCTTTCTATTCTTTTATGGCAAATTGTGTAGGGGTGAGGTGAAATTCTTTCTTAAAAGCCCGGCTAAAATAATTAGGGTCTGCATAGCCCACCTCATACGCTACTTCTGAGATGTTCTTACCCTGCCTGATAAGGCTGGTTGCACGGTCCATACGGGCTTTTTTTATAAACTCAAGCGCACTTGCACCAGCAATCTTTTTAAGTTTGATATGTAAAAGTGAACGACTGATGCCCATTTCATCCGCGAGCATTTTCACACTGAATTTGGGATTAGAACAATTGTTTTCAACAATCTGGGTGATTTTTCTCAAAAATTCATTTTCTTGATTGTTTTGGGGGAGTTCTTCTATTAACTCTCCTTTAATGTTGGCAAAACGTTTTTCAAGATTTTTACGGGTGTCCAGTAAATTGATGACCAAAAGGTCAAGTTCCTTGAGGTTAAAGGGTTTTGCTAGATATGCGTTAGCACCAGAACTTAAGGCTTCAAGCTTGAGCAGTTCTTCACTTTTTGCCGTAAGAAGGATAAAGGGAATATGACGTGTCCTAGGGTTGGACTTTATTTTTCTACATAGTTGTATACCGCTAACATTGGGCATTTTCATGTCGCTAATCACAATGTCAGGATAATGTTGCTCCATTTTTTCAAAAGCTTGCCCGCCGTCATTTGCGGTAATGACATTAAATTTATATGTAAAGTGCTTTTGCAAAAATCGCCTGAGTTCCACGTTGTCTTCAACAATCAGGACCTTAAGGTTGGTTTTTGATTGAATAGAGCTTAACTCTTGACTTTCCAGGTTGCTCAGAAGAAGGTCGCTTGTTACGTGCAATGTCTTGTTACCACTTATCTGTATAGTGTTTTCCTCATCTTTCAATTTTAGGATAAGGGGGAATGAAACCCGTGCTGTAGTGCCTTTTCCTATTTCAGACTCAAGTTCAAATTCTCCTTCTAAGAATTCTGTTAAGCTGTTTACCAGGGCGAGACCCAACCCAGAATTATCACTTTTTTCTTCACCGTTTGATTTAAAAAAAGGTTCAGTGGCCTGCGCAATCATATTTGCACTCATGCCTTCTCCAGTATCTTGAAAAGATAGGTTGATGTTACTTCTTTTAGAGGCATCTAAAGTATTACTGATATCTACCTTGAGTGTGAAATTGCCATTTTGAGGCGTGTTTTTTATAGCATTTGAGATAAGGTTCGTGGTTATCATCTCTACCTTTGTAGGGTCAAAATAGCACTGGTACTGTGGGATTTCACATTGATACTTGGTCTTGATGTTCTTGAGCTCATAAAGTGGTTTGAATGCCTCAAAAGTATCTTTTAAGAATACGGTGATGTCTCCTTTTTTAAGTTCAAGCTCAGCGTGGTCCGTCTCTATTTTTCTAAACTCGAGTAACTGGTAAATAAGCTGGTGGAGCTTGTTTGCATTCTTTTTTATGGAGACAAGTTCTTCAGGAGGTGAAGAGTGGTTGACTTTTTCTTTGTAAAACTTTTCAACTGAGGCGATGATAAGCGTTAGTGGAGTCTTGAACTCGTGCGAGATAAAGGTGAAAAAATTGAGTTTATGTTGATTTACTTCCTTTATTTTTTCTTTTTCCAACCGTTCCATCTGTACGGCGAGTTTTTGAACATGAATAAACCTTACAAACCGCCAGTAGGCATAAATAAGGAGTATCCCCATTAAAAAGTAAATGCAATAGGCCCAGTTGGTTTGCCAAAATGGAGGCAGTATGGTAAGTGTTATCGTTTTTTCTTTACCAGAGGAAGATACCGGCAAGGGTTGGACCCTGAATCTATAATCTCCTGGTGAAAGATTTGTATAGGTGGCACTGCGTTGTGAACCTACTTCATTCCAGTTTTCATCAAAGCCGTCCAATTTATAGGCATATTTTACCGCAGAAGCATTCTTGTAATTGATTGCACCATATTCAAAGGTAATCACATTTTGATCATGGTCTAGTTCTATATGGTGAAGATGATTGATATTTTTTTTAAGGATACCGTTGCTGGTAATGGGTACGTCTTTGTTAAAAAGCTGAAAACCTTTGAATTCTATGGGGTATGAACTAGGTGGCAGGTCTATTTCTGACGGGTCTATACTGTTAAGGCCCTTAATGGAGCCAAAATATAGCTTTCCATCGCTATCCTTAAAAGAGGATTTAAAGTTGAATTGATTTGTTGACAGGCCATCCTCAACACCCAGGTGCTGCAAGTTGCCCTTTCGCGGGTCATATATGCTGATCCCCTGATTTGTGGATATCCATATCTTATCATTATCATCTTCTAGAAAGCCATACACCGTGGTACTGGGAAGCTTTGCATTAAATTTGAAAGGTTCTATGGCATTCTCTCCTGCTTTTTTTATCAGTGCCCCCTCACTCAGCGAACCAAACCATATGTTACCGTTGCTGTCTTCAAATGCTTCAATAATCTGGCCTAGTTGTGGCCCCATGTGCTTCAGTTGATCTTTTTTTGCTTCTAGCTTATAAATTCCACTGTTGCGTGTGCAGAACCAGAGGTTGTGCTCAGCATCTTCTAGTATGTCATAGATAAATTTATTGTCAAAAACCTCTGGTCTAAAAACACTGAATGTGCCATTGGCCTTATTGAAGAGGTTGAGCCCATTTTGGGTGCCCACCCAAAACCGTTTTAAACTATCTTCTTTTATAGCGTAGATAAAGTTGTTTGAAATAGTTGTACTATCACTGGCCCTGTTAACAAAATATGTGATTTTTCCCGTTCTCTTGTTGTAGTGGTTGAGCCCACCAAGAAAGGTTCCTATCCAGATGTCACCATTGTCATCACGGGTGATGGAGTGTATGTTGTTGCTGCTCAGTCCGCTTGCAGTGTTGAGGAACCTGAACTTATTTGACTGTTTATCGAGTATGCTCACGCCTCCATCTTCTGTGCTTATCCACAGTTCATCATCAAGCTCCATTATCTGGCTTATTGCCTTACCGCTTATAGAATTAGTATAATCACTGGGAAGGTATTTAACAATACCGGTAGAATTGGGCCCCGTATAATTTACACCACCAAAATAAGTGCCTATCCATACAATGTCTTCCTGATTTACAAAAAGACTGTAAACTGATTTGTCCGTGAGCGTACCGGTTTGCGCACTAAAGGATTGATTGTAGTTGATGGACGTTTTTTTCTCCTTATCATAAATAAAGATTCCATATTCAGTACCAATCCATAATTTTCCTTCCTGGTCTTGCACCACATCGCGTATCACCTGGGTCTCAATCTTATTCTTTGTTGTAAAAATGATATTCCTGAACATATCAACCTCATTGTCATAATAAAACAATCCCCGTGAAGTGCCCATCCATAGAGTACCTTGTGCATCTTTAAAAAGCATTTGAATGGTATACGGGCTGGCATCTGAAGGGTTAAATGGGGTTGTGGGTATTTGATATTGTTTGATGATCTCACCCAGGTGATTGATGAGAAGTATCCTTTGGCCCAGGGCCAACCAAAAGATATTAGTCTTAAAGCGTTCAACATCCCGTATATAATATCCTTCAAGGTAATGGTCGATGTTTCCATTTTCGCGTAGTACATACAGACCGCTGTTTGTTCCTATATATTTATCACCATCGGCTTCAAGGATGCTGTTAATGGGAATTCCTTTGTCGCCTTTCGGCAAAATTTTCTCAAATCTGCCAGACTCTGGGTCAAACTTGTCCAGACCAGAAAATGTGCCTATATATAGCCCATCCCTTAAACTCTCAACAACATTTACTTGATTATTACTAATGCTAGAAACATTAAGAGTATCATGATAAAAGGTCTTGGTTTCAAGACCATCAAAACTGTTGAGGCCCTCCCGGGTGGCAAACCACATTTTTCCATCTGCATCTTGCGTGATATCATAGACTGTACTATGGCTGAGGCCATCACTTACGGAAACATGCTTAAAATCGATTTCTTGAGCATACCCCATAAGAGCAATAAAGTACGAGCACAGAAAAAGGATAAATCGACTAAAACAATTTACCTGAACCGCATATCTCACCAAAAACCTTGAAATCATTGAGAATTAATCAAAATTGCTATTAGATTGAACAAATGTATAGATTACATATCTATTATTCTTCTATCATTACATCACAAAATTATCAGAATTATAATCAAAATATTGTAATAATGTTAATAAAATGTTTTAATAGTAATAAAAATTAAATTATATGAAATTAATGGAACATTTTAAAATCAACGCCATATAAAATTATTAGACAAACAAATTATGGCTATTATCTAAATGTGCTGCTATTTTTTAAAACAACTGAATCTATATAAATGAAGAAAATTACCTGTTTGTTGTTACTGATTTCCTGTTTGAGCTGTGCTCAAAAAGAGCAAAAGAAAAAGGAGGAAAAAGAGGATGTTCTAAGATTTAGCATGCATACCCCCTGGACAGATTCAGTTTCAAAGACAATTCCTTGGAATGTTTATCCACGCCCACAGATGAAAAGGGATAATTGGCAAAATCTTAATGGGGAGTGGGAATATGCTATACTTCCTGTATCAGTACAACAGCCTGATGAGTATCAAGGTGCTATTCTTGTGCCTTTTGCCATAGAGTCTGAATTAAGTGGTGTTAAGAAGTTAGTGGGAGAAGATAACAACTTGTGGTACAAGCGCAGTTTTGAAGTTCAGGCCCATTCAGCTTCTGAAAAAATCCATTTGAATTTTGGTGCAGTTGACTGGCAGGCAACCGTGTATATCAATGGTGAAGAGGTAGGAACTCATAAAGGAGGTTTTACACCTTTTAGTTTTGATATTACCTCATTTTTAATTGATGGCACACAAGAGTTGACCATAAAGGTCTGGGATCCTTCAGATGCTGAAACACAGCCCCGGGGGAAACAAGTGGCAAACCCATCTGGGATTTGGTATACACCTGTTACCGGTATATGGCAAACCGTATGGCTTGAAAAAACCAGTGAGGAATATATTGACCTTTTAAAAATCACTCCAGATGTTGTCAATGCACAGGTTACCAGCGAGATTGTTCTAGGTAAGATTTCGGGTAACCGAAATATAAAAGTAACGGCAATGGATGAAGATAAAACTGTCGCTTCACGGACTTTTGAGGTAAAGGAAGGTGATGAGAGGCTTATGGCCACACTTGAAGTTCCTTCACCGGTCCTTTGGTCACCTGAAAATCCACACCTCTATGATTTAAAGGTTGAAATCATGGATGGTGATAAAGTACTTGATGAAGTAGGCAGTTATTTTGGTATGCGCAAGATCAGCCTGGGAAAGGATGAAAATGGTTTTACAAGAATCATGCTCAATGATGAGGCCTTGTTTCAATTTGGGTTGTTAGACCAGGGATGGTTTCCTGATGGTCTTTATACTGCGCCCACATTCGAGGCCATGATATATGACGTCGAAATGACCAAAAAATGGGGCTTTAACATGATACGCAAACATGTAAAAGTTGAGCCCGCGACATATTATTATGAGTGCGACAAGATGGGTATGCTGGTATGGCAGGACATGCCTAATGGTAACTACCTGGAAGAACTAAGAATACAAGCTTGGGATGAAAAAGATTCCCCACGTACCAAAGAATCCTCAAGGCAATTTGAGTGGGAGCTCAAGGAGATGATGGACAATCTGCACACATTTGCATCTATACTTGTGTGGGTGCCTTTTAATGAAGGCTGGGGACAATATGATACTGAGCGTGTAACACAATGGACCAAAGAATATGATTCCAGCAGGTTGATAGACTCCCCCAGTGGATGGGCAGACAGGGGTGTGGGTGATATGGTGGATGTTCACTTATATCCCGGTCCTGGCATGGAATTCCCTGAGGAAGACCGTGCTGCTGTTTTGGGTGAATTTGCAGGCATAGGTTGGCCAGTAAAGGACCATATGTGGTGGGATAAAAAGAATTGGGGGTACCTAACCTATGACGATCAGGCTACCTTCAAGCAAAAATTTACTGAGATTATAAAGGATTTGCAAAGCCTTAAAAGTTTTGGGCTTTCTGCTGCTGTCTATACCCAGACCACAGATGTAGAAGGGGAGGTCAATGGCCTTATGACCTATGATAGGAAAATCCTAAAACTGGAACCCTCAGAAACTCACCCCATGCTCGCTCCACTTTATGAAGATGTACAAAAATATAAAACCATAATTGCAGATTCAGAGCACTCGCCCAATCAATGGAAATTATCAAAAATTGCTGATGATAGCTGGCTTAATGGTAATGGTATAAGTGAATGGCAGACCGTGGACGCACCAGTTAGTTCTTATGATAATTATTTTTTGCCAGAAGGCACGTTGTGGGAAAATAATGAAGAACTTTTTCTTGCAAAGGAGTTTGAAATCAATAGCGTTCCTGAAGAATTGATTTTACGCTTCTATCTCGATAAGGCAAGCATGAAGGTTTATATCAATGGTAATGAGGTTACCGAGGAAAAATTTGAAGGAGGTAGAAAACGCCATTACCGTAACAAGGTCATTACAAATGCGGGGCAATTGGTGCATGTAGGCAAGAACGTGATAACTATTGAACTCCAGGCAGATAAAAAAGACCACTCCTTTGATATGGGGATTTATACGGTTGATAATCATAAGATTGTACAACAATCTAATTGAGTAAAAATAAATAATGGGGGCATTTTTTGGGGTTACCCCCAGATTAAACACAACCTTTTAAAATATAATCAATCGATTTCGTGACAAAACCAGTCAAAGCAAAAATCAAACACAATACAATTCATCAATAAAACCAAAATAATCTTAATCAAAAACTATTACTCATGACAAAAAATAAACACTGGCAGAATTATATTTCACGCTTGCTAGTCGCGGCATTCCTGCTGGCGGGAGGCAATCTCATGGCACAGTCCATTGACGTTTCGGGAAAGGTGGTCACACAAGATGATGGTCTGCCACTTCCTGGTGTAAACGTGAGCGTGAAGGGAACAAGCAATGGGACACAAACGGATTTTGACGGGTTATTTACGCTTGACGATGTGGCAAGTGATGCTACATTAGTCTTTAGTTACCTAGGTTTTGAGACACAACAAGTAGCGTTGAACGGGCGTACCACTATTGATATTTCACTGGTCACATCTGATGAGGCACTTGATGAAGTCGTGGTCATTGGATACGGTAGTGTAAAGAAGAGTGACCTTACGGGTGCTGTGGCATCCATCAAGGCCGAAGAATTGAATCCTGGTGCAAATGCCTCTGTGGAACAGGCATTGCAAGGAAGGGTAGCTGGTGTTCAAATCAACCAGAAGAGCAATGAACCGGGAGGTGGCCTTAGTGTGAGCATTCGTGGTGCAGGCTCTATTAATGCAGGTACAGAACCCTTGTATGTAGTTGATGGTATTATTGTAAACAATGGTTCTATCGCGGCTTCTGGCGGGGTAGGTTTTACGGGTAACAGTAACCCGCGCAATCCATTGAATACTTTAAACCCAGCAGATATCGCATCTATAGAAATTCTTAAAGATGCATCAAGTACCGCAATTTATGGCTCACGGGGTTCAAATGGAGTGGTGCTCATCACGACCAAAAAAGGTAAAATGGGCAAGCTTCGCGTAAACTATGATTATTATTATGGTATGCAGGAAGCTGCCAAAACACTAGACCTTTTGTCTCCCACAGAATATCAGACCGTTTTAAATGCAATAATTGATGATGGTGGGGGCGATCCCGGTCAAAGAATAGAAGAGATAGAAGGCAATGGTACTAATTGGCTTGACCTTGTTTTGCGTTCAGCACCTACCCAAAACCATAACTTATCATTTTCGGGAGCGACGGAAAACATCAATTATTTTTCATCAATCAACTATTTTAATCAAGAAGGACTTGTTGAGGGCTCCGGTATTGAGCGATATAACGTAAGGCTTAATTTAGGCTCAAGCCAAACTGAAAAATATAAATATGGTGTCAACCTGAACGCTGCTTACATCAAGGATGATTTTGCATCAACAGGTACGGGAATCAACGAAAATGGAGGCGCGCTCTACTCTGCTATAAACTATGATCCCACCATACAGGCCTATAATGAAGATGGCAGTTATAAACTATCAGATTTTGTGACAATTGATAATCCTCTGGCAATTTTAAATGGAGAAAGTGCCAGGGGAGAAACATTTAGGTTTTATGGTAATACTTTTTTTGAATACTATTTGATTCCCTCACTTTCTGCAAAACTGCAACTGGGAGGCGATGTTCAGGATGTACGCAGGGATATATTTATCCAGCCCTACACACTCAGTGGTGCCGGGACCGGTGGTATTGCCAGTATTCAAACAGGAAGAAAAGACTATGTCTCAGTAGAAGGTACGCTTAATTACAATAAATCATTTGGTGATGATAATTTCACAGCATTACTAGGTGCCACGTATGAATATTTTCAGACAAAGTCTTTTTCGGGTAATGCTCGTGGGTTTGCGCTTCCTGATCTGGGCACAAATGCGATAGGCTCTGGAGACCCCACCCTCAATAACCTGGGCAGTGGTAGGTCTCAGGCGCGCTTTATATCATATTTGGCTAGGGTCAATTATTCTTTAAATAACAAATATCTATTCACGGCTTCCATTCGTGCAGATGGTTCATCACGATTTGGTGACAATAACAAATTTGGTTATTTCCCATCAGGAGCACTTGCGTGGAAAGTAAATGAAGAAGATTTCATGAAGGAAACAGGATGGGTCAATCAGTTAAAGCTTCGCGCCAGCGTGGGCGCCACGGGTAATGCAAACATAGGTAACTCACTTACTTTTCAGACCTTTTCAGCAGGTGGGGACCTCGTGTTTGGCGATGGTTTTTACAACTCCATTTATCCATCTAGGTTAGCAAACCCAGACTTGACATGGGAACGGGCAGTTCAATATGATTTTGGAGTTGATTTTGGTTTCTTCAAGAATAGGATAACAGGTTCGATAGACTATTTTGATAAAGAAACAACTGATCTTCTGCTTGTTGTGCCACAGGCGCCAAATACAGGCTTTTCTGGACAAACTCAAAACCTGGGGGGAGTTAGGAACAGTGGTCTTGAATTTGCCCTAAATGTTGGGGTTATTGCCTCAGAAAAATTTACCTGGGATGTTTCGGCAAACCTGGCAACACTTAAAAATGAAGTATTAGATATAGGCGATAGGGGAGATATCATTAGGGGGGGACAATCTCAAATCCCAGATTTCACGATTATTTCCCCTGGTCAAACACTCGATAGCTACTATGGGTTTATCGTTGACGGGGTATGGCAAGAGGGAGATGATTTTAGTGTCACTGAATCCCAGGTCAATCCGGGAGATGTAAAATACAGGGACCTTAATGACGATGGCGTCATTAATGCTGATGATAGAACCGTAATAGGTGACGCGATTCCCGATATCACATGGGGATTGACTAACAATTTTAAATTTTTTGGCGTAAGCCTGGACATTGTGCTTCAAGGAGTAGAGGGCGTTGATAGGCTTAATGGTAACCTGATAAATACCTACTCTCCCAATAATTTTAGGAGAAACAGGATTGCAGAACCTTTATTGAACAGGTGGACGCCAGACAATCCCACAAATGAATATCCCTCATTTGTGAACCCTACTTCCCAGGGTGGTCTCAATGCCCTTGTCAATACAAAAACTGTTGAAGATGCTTCTTATATAAGGTTCCAGTCAGTAAGGTTGGGATATGATATACCGGTAGAAAACTTCAATTTCTTGAATAGGTTCTCAGTATATGTAACTGGCCAAAACCTACTTACAATAACGGATTATAGTGGTGTAGACCCCGCCTCAAACGCGAGCGGTAGCAACACCATAGCATTAGATTTTAATGCGTACCCCGTACCCCGTACATATTTACTAGGACTTAATGTAGAATTTTAAAAAGAGCATGATGAAAAACATAGTATATAAATCAATGATGATAGCTGCAATGGCCGGCTTTTTTATCAGCTCATGTGAAGCTGAGCTAGACGTGCCCCCAGTAGATGAATTTTCACCAGATAATGTCCTGCAGACCGAATCAGGTATTCAATCCCTTTTATATTCGGCGTATCGCAATGATGGGATACCTATAGGTAGCGTTAAGAACGAAATCCTGATAAACGAGGTGACCACAGATATGAGCTATGTGAGAATAGGTGCCGTGGAGCGTGAGATGAAGCCTTTTATTGATTTTAACTGGGATGCTTCTCACTCCTTCTTTGAAGGCCCCACATGGAATACAAAATATAGCGCCATACGTGATGCAAACACGGTATTGGAAAATATAGAAAATGTACAGGTTGATGAATCTCAAAAAACCATCTTTGCCGCTGAGGCCAGGTATATCAGGGCTGCGCAGTATGCGTACCTGTATAGGTATTTTGGTTTAGTTCCATTAAGAACAACAACTGACCAAACCATCCAGCCACAAGAACTGCCTTTACCCTCACAAGAGGAGTTCAATAACTTTATTGAAACAGAACTCGTGGCGGCAGCCCAGGACCTGCTTGATCCTTCAGCACAAACGCAACGTGGAAGGGCGACAAAGGGCCATGCCCTTGCTGTGCTCACAAAATTCCTGATGCAGACCAAGCAATGGCAAAAAGTCATCAATGTCACTCAGGAAATCATGAACCTTAATTATTATGAACTCTATCCTGACTATCGCAAATTGTTCTTTGTGGAGAACGAGGGGAACAACAAGGAAATAATCGTCACTTTCTCGTACGTTAATGAAGCAGGTTTTGGCAATCAATTTCAAAATGGTTCCTACCCACCTGGATATTTGATGTCTGACAATGTTCCTGAATTTATCTGGACGACAGCGATGGCAAACTGGGCCACCCAGTTTAGCATAAAAGATGGGTTCTATGACTCTTTTGATCCTGCTGATGAGCGCAGGCAACCCATTGTAAGTAGTTATACAAACAGGGGGGGCAATACCGTAAATCTCACTACAACTGTGGATAATAGAAGGAGTATTAAATACTTTGACAACAACCAGGTGGGTAATTTCTCAGGGTCAGATTTTCCATACATACGCTATGCGGATATCCTGCTGAGTAGGGCTGAGGCCATCAATGAACTCAATGGTCCTACGCAAGAAGCCATAGACTTGGTCAATGAGGTAAGATCAAGATCTATAGATAGTCCATACACACTTACTGGTGTGGGAACTCAGGATGCCTTTGCCGAAATTATCCTACAAGAAAGAGGTTGGGAATTTTATAGTGAGGGTAAAAGAAGAGAGGACCTTATTAGAAATGGAAAATTTATTGAATATGCCATTGATAGGGGGCTCAACGCACAGCCACACCAAGTGTATTTTCCTTATCCACAGGCAGAAATCAATACAAACCCAGCCCTGGAGCAACGCAATGGCTATTAAATAGAGGGAAGTCTTTTGGCATGTCCTTGTTTAAAAAAAGCTTATTTGGCTGTAGCCAAAAGAAAACCTTTCATTAATCAAAGCCCTTAATCCATGAATAGACGCGAAAATATAAAATCCCTCTTGCTGGGTGGCGCATCGGCGACCTTGCTTAGCAGCTACAGATTGAGCGCTGCACCCCCGCCGTTACACCATGTGCAGGAGCAATTAAAAAATGACCTGAGCAACTGGCATAATTTACAGGATATCAACTGGGCCGGGCCTAAATATTGGGGTAACCGCCTGCAGGACTGGAGTGTGGTGAGCAAGAAACTGGAGTGCAATGTGCAGGCAGTAAACCGTACTCTACATCATCTCACAATGCAACTGGGCAATGCGCACACTAGTTTTAAAACACATGTGCGACTCAATTTAGCAGAAGATGTTTTGGCTTCAAGCCAAAATAAAATAGGGTTTGAGCTGGGTTCTAAAAGTTGGAATTTTGAGTATAGGGCATCGCTTATACACGGTGAAGGCCTTCGCGTGGGTATTACCACAGCAGGTAACCTTTTTATAGGCGATGAGATATTTGATACTTCATATGTTAAACCACAACAACTAAACTCTGGGATAATACTAGCAGTAGGGGTAACGCCTATGGGCAAGAGGTATGCGATGGACCTTGAGGTCTACGATATACAGGAGAACCTGCTGGCACGAGTTTCTAAAAACGATATTGCACGAGACGTATTTGTGGGGAATATTGCGTTGTTGAGCCATTTTGAAAAAGTAGAAGATGACCGCCAGGATACAGTGAGTTGTCGTTTTGACCACTGGGAATTGGCGGGTGATAAACTGGAGAGAAATGATGCTCAGATTTTTGGTCCATTATGTTTCACACAATACACACGCCAGCAAAATCTAGTCAAGCTCACGGCACAGCTGTGCCCAGTGCCTTTACCGGCCAAGGTAAGTTTTGAGATAAGGCAGGGAAGCAGCTGGAAGCATCTTGCCACGGCAGCAGTGGAGTACCCATCCTATACAGCACAATATCGGTTTGAAAACTGGCAATACGAGGATGACAAGGAATTTAGGGTGGTTTATGATTTAGATTTTTTGGATGCATCCAAAGAAAAATTCACCTGGGAAGGCACCATTGCCAAAGAACCTGCGTCAAGTGATGAGGTTAAGGCCATGGTGTGCAGTTGCAATCACGACATGGGTTTTCCAGACCAGGATGTCGTGGCATATGGAGCGATGCACAAGCCAGATATCTTGATGTTTCTGGGAGACCAGTTTTATGAAATAAACGGAAACTTTAAATTTCAAGTGGCGCCCCTGGAAAAGGCCTATCTAGACTACCTGCGTAAATGGTATATGTTTGGGTGGTCTTACCGCAAGCTTTTTCAGCATGTTCCCGTCATCAACTTACCCGATGACCATGATGTGTTTCAAGGCAATCTTTTTGGGGCAAACGGAATTGAGTTTCCAAAGGCCACGATGGGCAAAGCCTTTAAGCGCGACTATGGTGGTTTTATGATGCCGCCAGAATGGGTAAACCTTGCCATGACTACACAAACGAGTCATATGCCAGATGCCTTTGACCCCACACCCATTGAGCGCGGCATCCATGTTTTCTATTCAAATTGGGATTATGCAGGTATCAGCTTTGGCATTGTTGAAGATAGAAAATTCAAGTCTGGCCCCGCTGCCGTATTGCCTAAAAAGGCTGAGGTTAGGGATGCTTTTGTAGAAAACAAGGCCTATGATATCAAGAAGCACGATTACCCTAAGGCGCATTTAGTAGGTACGCGCCAAATAGATTTTTTAGAACACTGGGTAGAAAACTGGAAACCAGATACTGCTTTTAAGATTTTACTTTCTGCAGCACCCTTTCATGCCCTGCAAACCCTGCCCGATGAAAACAGCAACGGCAGGCAGCAAAAGCTTGAAGTACCTGAAAAGGGGAATTATGTGACTGGTGATATCCCCGTCGCAGATATGGATAGTGGCGGCTGGCCGCAACATGAAAGGGATGAGCTGCTCAAGATTATAAGAAAAGGATATACCCTGCATCTCGCTGGAGACCAGCATTTACCTTCGGTGAGTCAATATGGGGTAGATGATTATCAAGATGCGGGCTACTCATTTGCTGTGCCAGCGCTGGCCAATAGCTGGCCCCGGCGCTGGTGGCCCAGCATTAAAGAACCTCTAGATGGGCAACCGGGATATACGGGCAATCATGAGGATGCCTTTGGGAATAAGATTCATGTGCGAGCCGTGGCAAACCCCTTTAAAACGGGTCTTGAACCCGTGAATCTTTACGACCGTTCACCGGGTTATGGCATTGTGGTCTTTAATAAGAAAACACGTGAGGTGCGCCTAGAGTGCTGGCCTCGCTACGTTAATCCCATTAAAAATTCTGATGGACAGTTTGACGGCTGGCCAGTGGTGGTTCATCAGCTGGATAACAACAGACCAAAAAATGCTTACTTTTTACCAAAACTCAATGTAAAGGGCATTCCCAACGCGCTGGTGCGGGTCAAGAATAAGCGGGGTAAAACAGAGCATATCCTGCGCATAGTCAATGATACATACGAGCCACTTGTGCATCAAGGAGGGACCTATTCCATTGAAGTGATGGACGCTGAAGGCAACCGAGTTAAAGAGTTTAGCGGGCTTGAGGCTACCTTGACCAGTGACCGCGAACTTAATGTTGTGGGTTGATTGTGGGTGATGTATTTTGGCTTTAAGCCAAAAAAATAAAGACATGAATAAAAACAAGATGTACCTGTTATTAATTGCATTTTTTATTTGCCTTTGTGGCAAAGTAAATGCTCAACAGCCTAATCCTCCGGGTCAGGTTACAGATGGTGAGGCACCTGTAAATGAGGCCTATCTCTTTGCGCACATGACCAAGGACGATTATGGAAGTCTGTATTATTCGGTGAGTAGAGACGGCCTGCACTGGCAACGGTTAAATGGAGGCAAGACCGTTTTTAAAGAATATCATGGGCATGCTGATATCGTGAAGGGACCTGATGGTGTGTACTACATTGCGGGCAATGCGAGCGATGCATCACCAGACATCAACATTTGGGCTTCAAAGGACCTGATAAATTGGAAAAAGCATGCGGTTTATACCCCAGATTTACAAGCGACACCAGGATATAGTGAAGCTTTGCAGCGCATAGGTGCTCCAAAATTATTTTATGATACTGATGCTGCCGAATTTATGCTCACCTGGCACACCCCGCATAAACAGGGCACTAAGGAAGATGCAGAGCGATACTGGGCGAGCCAGCGTACACTGTATGTTATGTCAAAGGATTTAAAAACATTTCAAGGTCCACCGCAACGACTTTTTGATTGGGATTTTGGTACGATTGACGTGAAAATCAAGAAGGTAAATGACACGTATTTTGCCATCATTAAAGATGAAACATATCCCACGTTGTACTGGCCTACGGGCAAGACCATACGTATTGCAAGGTCAGGTTCTTTAACCGGGCCGTATTCTTTGCCGGGAGACCCCATAAGCCCAAATTTTAGAGAGGCTCCCACGCTCATACCGTCGCCAGATGATAAGATATGGTATATGTATTATGAGCAATATCCCGGCGTTTCATATGGACTTTCTATTGCAGATAACCTTAACGGTCCCTGGTATCAAGCTTCAGGATATACATTTTTTAGCACTTGGGACAAGTATAGCTTGCCAGCGAAAGTGCGTCATGGATGCATGATTACCATTTCTAACGAGGAATATGAGGCGCTTGTGGGTAAATTTGGCATTGAGAATTAAACTGAACCAATTATGAAAGGACTTACTTATTTATCACTGATGCTTATTTTTTTGGCGCAAGCCATAACGGCACAAGAGCTTGATGAGAAACAGATATATCTTGCAGACCCCACAATTTTTAAAGATAATGGCACCTACTATCTATATGGTACAAAGGGGGACCCACGCATTAAGGGAGAGGGTTTTATCGTGTACACTTCTAGTGACTTGCAACACTGGGAAGGCCCCGCGGGTGTGCAAGATGGTTTTGCGCTTAAAAAGGGAGAAGCCTTTGGCACTAAGGGATTCTGGGCTCCTCAAATTTTTAAAAGAGGCGATACATACTATATGACCTATACCGCCGATGAACAGATAGCTATCGCAACAAGTGATAGTCCGCTAGGGCCATTTACCAATGCTATGAAACCGCTGGAAGCCCCGGTAAGACAGATAGACCCATTTATATTCTTTGATAACGGCAAGGCATATTTATATCACGTGCGCTTGCAAGATGGCAATAGGATTTTTGTAGCTGAGATGGAAGATGACCTTAGCGCGATAAAACCGGAGACTTTAAAAGAATGTATCAATGCACAAAGCGGTTGGGAAGATACACAAGATGTGCCATGGCCAGTGGCAGAAGGCCCCACGGTAATTAAAAAAGACGGTAAATATTACATGTTTTATTCGGCTAATGATTTTAGAAACCCTGATTATGCCGTGGGCTACGCAACCAGTGACAGTCCCTCAGGCCCCTGGACAAAAGAAAAAACGAGTCCTATAATCTCGCGTGGTATTGTGGGATATTTTGGTAGTGGACATGGGGATTTAATACAAGGTACTGATTCTACCATGTATTATGTTTTTCATACCCACAATACAAATGAGGTTGTACATCCCAGAAAAACGGCCTTGATACAGATAGATTTAGACAATCTTCCATTTAAGGTGCTTGAGGATAGCTTTGAATGGTTAACACTCCGTTAATCCTCATAATGTGTGAAAAGCCCAAGGAAACTTGGGCTTTTTTTTGTTGTGCATTTAGCACTACTTAAAATCCACTTTTATCGTCGTGTAATAAATGGTGGTGGTAGCTTCAAAACCAGAGTCTGTACCTAGGATAATCCAGGCCTCTCCCATATCATCAGTTTCTACGGTGATGCTTTCTTCACTGGTTAAGGTAACCAGAGTATATATTTCATTCTCTGTGCCATTAGAGAAATCGCCAAGTACCAGCATATTTGCACCGCCACTGGCTTGATTGCCCTTGTCAATGTTCATCCTGTAATAGTTGTCGTCATCAAGTTCCTTCTCTGGTTCCGCGGTGCTGGCTCCAGCTTTTATATAGACGCTACTTGCAGGTGAACCACCTATGCCTATAGAACCTTCTGGGGCATTGGTAGCAAATTCTACGGTAAATGCAAGACTGTAGGTTTTGTTTGGCTCAAGACCGGTTACCTTTTTCTTGATAAACATAAATAGGTCATCACTATGATTATTACCCGTTTGCATAAGTGCATTATCATCTTCATTTAAGGGCTCGGGCAGTGCACTTAAGGCATAATCCAGCTCATAGAAGTCTTCTTCACCTGCGGGATAATCAGCAAAGTCACCTTCCCAGCCATCCAGGTCTGTACTAAAGTCTGATGTGAAGGTCACCGTCTCTTGGCTGTTATCTTTGTCATCGTCACTACAACTGGCAAATAGCCCCAGGGCGATAAACATAAATTGCATGTTCTTTTTCATTTTTTTTTGAATTTTTATGGTTTGCCAGTAGATGAGGTTGCGACGGGACAGTTGCTTTTAATGCATTTAATATTTTGTTAATTCTAGTAGTCTCAAATGCTTCCTGCTGGTTTTCAGTATTCCGCAGTTTACAGATGAATCTAGGTGCGCCGAGATATTTTTTTTGGCTTAAAGCCAAATATTACATTTTGGTCATTTCCGCCTTGGTTTTGGTTACCTCCTCTGGTTATTAGCAGGTTACCTTTGTCTCATCAAATTGCAGAAATCAATACAAATCAAAAAATTATGAAAAATAAAATAGTTTATGCAATCATGGGTGTGGTATTTTCGCTACTAAGCGCAAATACAAATCACCTAAAAGCTCAGCAGCACAGGATTGAGCTAGACACCATTAATCTGGAATATGTGGGCAACGCTTTGCGACAATATGTAAACCACATGGCCTTTGACCCAGATTTTAATTACCGTAGTGAAATAAAAGAGGCAAGACGGCTCAACAACATGTATGTGTTAAATGAGGACAGTATTCCCCAGGCGCATTTAATGAAACATTTAAAGAAGGCAGCTAGGAAGACGGACAATGTAGATGATTTTAGGGCATATTTCATAGATAGCGAGATAGATTTTCTCTCGGTTATGGATGGCCGTACGGTTACGGGATTGTACAACACCTTGCGTCGTTCTACACTGCCCGGTTTTCTTGATGAACTGGATAAAGCCTTCGGTTCCTTATAAGAAAACACTATTACTTTTTTTCAAAAACGGGCACATGTGAGATTATGGTCATTTCTGCGAGTATAATGGTTACCACCTCGCGATAGGACCTAGCTACATTTGCCACAGAATATCAATCAATACAAATACACAACTAAGATGACACTTAATTTAAATTCTAAAAGAAATAGCTTGATGGGCATCATAGCCCTGGTGATTGCCTCGCTGGTTGTCGTTGCCTTTACAACCATCAACACGGCAGAGGAGGGAACGGCAGAGAATGCGGCAACAAGCGCAATGCCGGTAGAAGTTGCAACTCCTGTTTATGAGAAAATTACTGAGTGGGATGAATACACAGGACGCTTTGAAGCAAGTAATCGTGTTGAAGTGAGAGCGAGGGTAAGCGGTTTTCTAGAAAGCGTGAAATTTACTGATGGTCAACATGTAGAAAAAGGTCAGGTGCTTTTTGTAATAGACCAGCGACCTTTTAAAATCGCGCTTGATGAGGCAAATGCAAATTATGCACAGGCCGTAGCGTCCTTAAAAACAGCTCAGGATAACTTTGATAGGGTAGAAGCGCTCAGGGAAACCGGTGCAGTATCCATTGAGGAGTACGACCGTAGAAAGCAGGTTCTTGTAGGTGCAAATGCAAGTATTAATTTGGCTCAAGCCAAAGTAGACAATGCACGGTTAAACCTAGAGTTTACTGAAGTTAAAGCGCCCATCGCTGGGCTTGTGAGCCGCGACCAGGTGAACGCAGGAAACTTAATTGACGGCGGAAACTCTAACGCTACGTTACTTACTACAATCGTTGCGACCAGCCCAATACATTTTTATTTTACAGGCAGCGAGTCTGATTACCTTAAATATGTAAGGCTTGCGCGAAATGGAGAGCGCGGTGAGGCACGCGCTGAAGGAATACCGGTTTTTATACAGTTGCTGGATGAAACAGATTTTGTGCATGAAGCAAAAATGGATTTTGTGGATAACGAGATTGACAATCATTCTGGAACCATTGAAAGCCGTGCAGTTCTTGACAACGAGGACCATTTGCTAGAACCGGGAATGTTTGGAAAAGCAAGACTCTTAGGAAGCGCGCAGCACGAAGCGATGATGATTCCTGATGAAATCATAGGTACAAATCAATCCTTGCGCTTTGTGTATGTTCTGGGAGAAAAAAACGAAGTTATAGCAAAGACCGTTAGTTTAGGGCCTCTTCATTCTAATGGTTTAAGAATCGTGCGTGATGGTATTTCTCCAGAAGACAAAGTAATCATTAACAACATTCAAAAGATACGACCAGGGATGGTTGTAGCTCCGTCAGCTGTTGTGATTGAAGAAGAATCTAACAATCTTACAACGGTTGCGAGCGCTGAGTAACTCCTAATATTTTAAATACAATTTAGACTTAAAGGTTTTTCCTAAACCTTTCATGCCCGGGTTTCAAGCTAGGGCGTGAAAGGTAATGGGAGAGCTATTTCCTAATCATAATACATAGCATGAAGTTTAGCCATATATTTATAAAGCGGCCCATTTTTGCAGCAGTGCTTAGCGTACTTATCTTGATAGTGGGTGCACTGGCATATGTCTCTTTACCTATATCACAATTTCCAGATGTGGCACCACCTACCATTGAGGTTGTCGCCACCTATCCTGGTGCAAATGCACAAACCCTTTCAGAGAGTGTTGCGGCTCCTCTGGAAAAGGAAATCAATGGAGTAGAAGACATGATTTACATGACTTCGCAATCCTCAGCGGATGGTCGCGTGGTATTGCAAGTTGCTTTTAAACTGGGTACAGACCTCGATAAAGCGCAGGTACAAGTGCAAAACCGTGTTGCCATTGCAGAACCGCGTTTACCAGAATCTGTAAAGCGATTGGGTATTACTACTAAAAAGATTTCACCAGACATGCTGATGGTGGTGAATATGTATTCGCCTAACAAAACGTATGACCAGATTTACATGGGGAACTATGCCGTACTTCAACTGAAGGATGAGTTGGCCAGAATCAAGGGCGTTGGGGATATTCAGATTTTTGGTGCCGCAGAATATGCGATGCGTATTTGGTTAAACCCAGATAAAATAGCAACGCTTGATATTACCGCGGGAGAAGTCGTTGCTGCGCTCAGGGCGCAAAACGTTCAGATTGCGAGTGGAACCTTGAACACCTTACCTTCCGGAAGTCAATCAGCTTTTGAGGTCAATATTCAAACTCAGGGAAAACTTCAATCCATTGAAGAATTTGAGAATGTCATTATAAAATCCAGCGATGATGGCAGGATTGTACGGCTTAAAGATGTAGGCCGCGTAGAACTTGGTGCACAAAACTATGCGACCAAAGGTTATTTGGGCAAGGACCCAGCAATCGCGATGCCTATTTTTCAGCAGCCGGGAGGTAATGCGCTGGAAACTGCATCTGAAATTCAGGCAAAAATGGACGAGCTTGCCAAGAGCTTCCCTAAAGACCTGGAGTATAAAATTGCATACAATCCCACAGAGTTCATTCAGAAATCTGTTGACGAAGTATATCACACCATCTTTGAGGCGATAATCCTCGTAGTACTGGTAATTCTCCTATTCCTGCAATCGTGGCGTGCGGCAATCATACCTATTCTTGCCATCCCTGTGTCGCTCATCGGTACTTTCGCAGTAATGCAAGCCATAGGTTTCTCGTTAAATAACTTGACGTTATTTGGGCTTGTGCTCGCTATTGGGATTGTGGTAGATGATGCGATTGTGGTGGTTGAGAATATGGAGCGATATCTTGCAAAGGGGCTTTCGCCAAAACAAGCCGCATTCAAGACCATGGACGAAGTGGGAGGTGCGCTTGTTGCCATTGGTCTAGTGCTGATAGCTGTATTTATTCCTACGGCATTTTTAGAAGGAATCTCCGGGCAGTTTTACAAACAATTTGGGATGACGATTGCAGTAGCCACCGCGATTTCGGTGTTTGTATCACTAACGCTGAGTCCGGCGATGGCCGCTTTATTGATGAAGCATGAAGAAAAATCTGCCCATAAGAAAACGCCCACATTATTAAAACCATTGGCATACGTGGGAAACACGTTTAATGGTTTTATGGAAAGACTTTCAGACCGTTATGGAAAAGGCGTGCAGAAGCTGGTGCGCATGGGTACTATGGTTCTGGTGGTGTATTTGGGTCTTATTGTCATCACCGGTTTTGAGTTTAACAGAGTTCCTCAGGGATTCATTCCCGCTATGGACCAGCAATATTTTATTACCATTGTTCAATTGCCTCCCGGGTCTTCACTTTCAAGGACAGATAAGGTGGTGCGTGAAGTTCTAGATTTAGGCCTTGATGTGGATGGCATTGAAAATGCGGTTTCCTTTACCGGTTTTGATGCGGCATCATTTACGAATGCGTCAAATGCAGCAGCGGTGTTTTTGGCACTTGAAGATTTTGATGTACGCACAGAAAAAGGACTCGATTATGAAGAACTGCTGGGTACGGTAAGAGCCAAGTTTGCCCAAGTGGATGATGCGATTGTGCTGGTGATTCCGCCGCCATCTGTGCGAGGTATTGGTAATGCCGGTGGTTTTAGGATGATGGTGCAGGATAGGGCAAACCTGGGTACAGATGCTTTGCTACAAGCTACAAATGAGTTGGCAATGGCCGCCAATCAAGACCCGATTTTGAACAACGTGTTTAGTTTCTTCAATAATCAAACACCACAATTGTATCTGGATATTGACCGTGTAAAAGCAGAAAAACTGGGGATAGATGTTGGCCAGATATTCCAATCGCTTGAGATTTATATGGGTTCAGCATTTGTGAACGAGTTTAATTATCTGGGAAGAACGTTTCAGGTAACCGCACAGGCTGATGCGCCCAATAGGCTTACACCAGATGATATTTCAAGAATCAAGGTGCGTAATAAAAACGGTGATATGGTTCCGCTAGGGACGGTTTCACAGCAAGAAGATATCGCAGGACCTTCAAGAATACCAAGGTTCAATTTATATCCTTCTGCATCCTTGAACGGGGATTTTGCTCCAGGGTATAGTTCAGGCGAAGCGCTTGAACGCATGGAAGAACTGGCAGCAGAAATTTTACCGCAAGGCATATCCTACCAATGGACGGAGATTGCCTATCAAGAAAAAGAAGCAGGAAACACCGCAGGAATCGCATTCTTGCTAGCGGTTGTATTTGTATTCCTTCTCTTGGCAGCACAATTTGAAAGTTTGGTTTTGCCCCTCGCCGTGATTTTTATTGTACCCATGGTATTGCTTTCGGCGATGCTGGGAGTGGACCTTGCGGGACTTGATAATAACATCATGGTACAGATAGGCCTTGTTGTTCTTGTGGGGCTGGCCAGTAAGAACGCAATTTTAATCGTGGAGTTTGCTAAACAGCTCGAGGACCAGGGAGAAGATTTAAAAACAGCTGTAATTGAAGCATCTAGGCTAAGGCTTCGTCCTATCTTGATGACCGCGATGGCGTTTATTCTGGGTGTTGTGCCACTTGCACTTGCAACCGGGGCAGGAGCAGAGCTAAGGGTTTCTCTAGGTATAGCGGTATTTAGCGGTATGCTGGGGGTAACGATTTTCGGGATTTTCTTGACACCGGTATTCTACTATCTAGGTAGAAAATGGTCGCGCAAGAAAACTGAAGAACAACCAGCGATTGAAGTACATAATCATGCCCAAAATCAATAAAAATGACATTTAGAAATATAAGTATACTAACAGTAGTGGCTTTAATCCTCGTATCGTGTGGTATCACAAAACGGGATTTTGAGCTCGATAAAGACCAGGTCGTTGAAACCGATTTTCTACAAAATGAACTTGTGCAACAGGCGTTCACTGAAGCAGCAATTACCAAAGAATGGTGGTCAGAATTCAATGACCCTATTCTTGATTCATTGATTGCAAAGGCGCGCAAGCATAACCTGGATATCAATTCTGCAATAGCGAACTACAAAGCGTCAAGAGCGTTTTTAAAAGAGCGTAAACTGGACCGTTTGCCCACTGTGACCGCAAATGGCAGTTACACGCGCACCCGTCTGGGCGAGAATGTATTTGTGCAGGGCAGCAACCCTACATACAGCACCTATGCCGCAGGGTTTGATGCATTTTGGGAAGTTGACCTTTTTGGGCGTGTAAATAATAGGATTAAGAGCGCTTACGCGAATAGTAATCTTGCCCTGGCTGATATGCATGGCGTTTATGTAAGCATCTTTGCAGAGGTGGCCAACAATTACATGGAGCTTCGCGGCACACAATATTTACTGGATATTGCCAAACGAAACCTAAAAGGGCAACAGGAAACCTATGACCTTACGGTAAAATTATCTGAGGCGGGAACAAGCAACAGCCTAGATGTCAAGCGAGCCTTGGCCCAGCTGGAAGCTACCCGTGCAAGCATTCCGCCGCTGGAGGCGAGCATAGAAGCTTTAAAAAATAGCCTAAGTGTCTTGATAGGAGAGGTTCCTGGAAATCTGGATGAGACCATCATTTCAAAACAACCTTTGCCTAGTCTACCAGCCACGATTGCTCTGGGCGATATTAAGGAGATGCTGCGTCGTCGTCCTGATGTGCGCCAGGCAGAAGCTGCTTTGCAAGTTAGGATTGCTGAGTATAACGTTTCGGTAGCAGAGTTGTATCCTAAGATTGAATTTGGTGGTTCTGTGGGCTTCTCTGCGGTTGATTTTGCAAACTTCGGGCAGAAGGAATCTTTTACCTGGACACTGATGCCCAGCATCAGTTGGGCAGCCTTTAACCTAGGTCGTGTAAAACAGCAAATCAACAGAAACGATGCTTTGGCCATCGCCGCCTTAAATCAATATGAAAAAACCGTATTGCAGGGGCTGGAAGAAATCAAGACTTCGCTAAGCAATTACAGTAAGGAGCTTCAGCGCCGTGAGATTCTCAGGGTTTCATCACAGGCTAGCGCGCAGGCGGCAGAGTTTGCACAGCAGCGTTTTAATGCCGGTCTGGACAATTTTATAGATTATCTCAATGCTGATAATGTGTTGCTTCAGGCGGAGAATGCACTCGCTTTAAGCGAAATTTCCTCAGCGACATCGCTTATTGCAATCTATAAAGCCCTGGGCGGTGGCTGGGAGATTATCCCAGAAGAAGAAATAGACAACAAGTTTGAACAAATGCATTTGGCGGAAGCCAAATCTAATTAAACCAATTGTGTAAGGTGGGTGGTAATCGCCGGACTAAAACCCAGCGTGAGCTACCCACCCAAAACATTTATGAATCAAACGGATATTCCGGTTTTTGAAACCCCAAATGACTTTCATGAGGCGATAGATTTTCCTCATAGAAGCCATATACCACATTTTGATGTTTTTGCCGTGGAAGAACTTGAGCCTTCCGCGAGGCGGTGCATGCCACCATACCGGCAGGGATTTTTTCAAATCGTGCTGCTCACAAACACGGGCAACAGCAAGCTCAACCTGAATACTGACTGGCTGAAGCTGGGTGACTTCCCGTTGCTGTTTGTGGTGCCGGGCCAGGTTTTTTCCTGGGTGCGCGATGAGAAGATGGCCGGGATGGAAGTTATGTTCAGCAAGGAATTCTTAATCAATACGTTTCCTAATCTGGTTGAGGATTTTCCGTTCTTGAAGATTACCGAAAATAGCATGATGATGCTCACGCAGGAGGAGCATGAGTCGTTGTTCTTTGACCTGCAGCGCATGCAGTCAGTCTTTAATAACCCACATCCTTATCAAGAAAAGATGCTAGAGGGTATGCTGGGGTCGCTGCTTTATTTTTGCAAGGCGATTTATGAACGGCATAAAACCACGGAGAATCACTTGAGCCGCTCGCAGATAATCGCAAACAAGTTTGAAGCCCTGGTAGACAAGCGGTATGTAGATACCAAGAACGTGAGCGATTATGCTGAGGAGTTGAACATCACGCCCAATTATCTCACGACTACCGTGAAGAAGTTGACGGGCAAGAGTGCAAAAGATATCATACAGGAGCGGTTGCTGGTAGAGAGCAAAAGCTTATTAAAATATTCGGGGCTGGATATTGCGGAGATTGCATACCGGCTCAATTTTCAGGAGCCGACGCATTTTACGCGGTTTTTTAAGAAGCTAAGTGGGACGACCCCTAATCAATTTCGCCGAAAGGCATAAAACAATGTGTTGATAACGAGGTGATTTATGGTCACTATTTGTGTCATTTGTGTAATTAAAATGGTTATTTTTTTGGAATAGCATTTGCTAAGTTTGTATACTGATTAAAAGATTGTCATGGAAGAGAAAAGAGTTGCTGTTGTGACCGAAGCTGGAGGTAATGGATTAGGTAAATCATTTGCCAATATCCTCATTAAATATGACTATGAAGTTGTGCTGGCGGCGAGCAAGGGGAGTTTTGAAAAACTTACCAAGGAAGAGAACAACCTTTCTCAATATAATCTCTTTGAAGTTGATTTTAAATCGCGGGAGAGTCTTACTGCCCTTAAAAAGCATGTGCTTGAAACGTATGGCAAGCTGGACCTGTTAATCAACAATGCCGAGGTTGTCAACGGTTTTGGCCAGAAGATTGACCAGATTAATATAGATGAGGTGCGTGAGCTATATGAGGTAAACCTTTTTGCCGTGATACAGCTTATACAATTGCTTAAACCGCTTCTTGAAAAAAGCGATGACCCCAGCATTATCAATATTACCAGTGCACTGGGGGATATCAATAAAATGCGGGATGAGGGCTTTTGTTACTCAGGATACGGGTTGCCTGCCTATGCTACTTCTAAGGCGGCATTAAACATGTACACCCACCTGCAATGCAGGGAGTTTAAACCTAGTAAGATTGCCATACATACCTTTGACCCCATTGCCATGAAAAACTGTACGCACAACTCCGTGTTCATCTGTGATGGCATAAAGGATGAGTTTGTATCCTTGATAAAAAAGGAAAAATCAAGGGTGGAGTAAGGTATTGTGCTCATTATCAAAAAACTATTATTTTACTGTATCCCGTTACGTTTTACTTTATCTGTTTTACTTACCGTATACTTGTCATTGGTTTTCTATAAAACCACACAAATCTTTACTTTAGGGGGATGAAACCAGCCCTCCTTGCATTACTCTTCCTAAATTGTGTTTCTGGCATTTTTGGCGCAAGCCCTATTCAAAAAAAACCTACCGAAAAAGAAGCCGACAGCACATTATATTGTTACAAGGTACTTATAGAACTGCAAAACGATGCCGATTTAAAAAAGGCATATCGTTTTTATGAAAGGGCCTTGCAGGCCAGCTTGCAGGAAGGAGATAGCATTGAGGCTTCAAATAAACTAGAAGTGCTGGCGGTAGCCGCGTATAATGGCGGAGATTTTAATAGAAGTGAGCAGTTGCTGGTAGAGGCTTTTGAGCTCATGGATAATTTTACAACACCCGTAACAAATATGCGCAAGCAACGCTTACTTGCACGTTTAGGGGCTATTTATAGAAATAACCATGTTTATGGAAAAAGCATGGAATATTACAAGAAGTCATTTGAATTTGCATCTTCTAATCATGATTCTCTGTTATTGCTCAACAATCTTGCAAATGTATATCGAGACCAAGGGCTATATGATGAATCCATCCAGACCCTTCAACTTGCCAAGAAAATAGCGGGGAGAAACGACAAAAAATCCAGGGCCTTTGTGCTTGACAATTTAGGGTATACTGAGTATCTAGGTGCGCGCGATAGCAGTTTTTACCATATCAATAAATCCATGGAATTACGCAGGGATATCAATGATACCCTCGCTTTGTTCAGCAACTACATGCATTTGTTTGAATTATATTTTAAAAAGAATACGGTAAAGGCGCAGGGGTATGCTGAAGCTGCACTTGCAACTGCCCATAACATACATGACAAGACCTATGAACTGAAAGCCCTGGGCATGCTGGCACAATTGGGACTGACCAGTTATTTTGAGCGTTATGCACATCTGGATGATAGCCTGGATATTGTCAATCAGACCCGTAAGAATACCTATGCAGCGATGAAATATGACGTAGATAGGGAAAAAGAACAGACCATCCTTGCCAGGATGGATGGGGAGCGGGTCAAAAAGGAAAGGGATTTTTACATCATCCTTACCCTTTTTATAGGGACTTTGGCTTTAGCCATAGGTACATATATTTATTTTGATAGGAGGAGAAAAGTCTTGAATGCCATTGCCCATAACGAGGCGCGTATCTCAAAAAAATTGCATGATGGCCTGGCAAATGACCTGTTCAACGTTATGGCAGAGTTACAAAACGAGAAATCCATAGACCCAGAAATCGTGGAAAAACTGGATAGGATGTATGCCACCACGCGTAATATATCAAAAGATTATAGCCCTTTGATAGCAGGTGGAGATTTTCATGATCAGTTGATCAGTAGGCTTAATTCCTATCGTTCAGAAAGCTTGAACGTCATCACGGTCAACGCAGATAAAATTGACTGGTCCAAGGTCAACAAGCATAAAAAGAGTGCCATCTACATGGTACTGGGCGAGCTTATGACGAATAACAGGAAACACAGCAAGTCTTCATTAGCGGTCATAAAATTTGAAGAAAACAACAAGATGCTCAACATTACCTACTCAGATAATGGTGTGGGTGGTACCATAAAAAAGGGATATGGCCTCGACAATGTGGAATCCCGTATTCTAGCTGTAAAAGGAAACCTTAGATTTGAAGCAAATGAAAATAAAGGATTTAAGGTTTATATACAGGTTTAATGTTTAATAAGGTACTTATAGCAGAAGATTTAGGCTGGAACACGACCACCATGAGACAATATCTTGAAGACAGGGGAGCAAGCACCGTCGATCTCTGTCAATATTGTGATGACGCCTATCTCAAATTTCTCGCGGCTAATAAAAACGGGGAACCCTACGATTTGATCATTGCAGACCTCTCTTTTGATCAAGACCATCGAGATGAAAAACTGAAAGATGGTGAAGAATTGATTGAGGCCATACGGCAACACGACGGCAACGTTCCCGTTATTGTTTTTTCCATGGAAGAAAGGTTGCAAAGGGTGCACAAATTATTTGAGAACAACAATATCAATGCCTATGTTCATAAAAGCAGGAAGAGCATGGAAGACCTAATCACGGCATTGCAACATATATCCAAAGGGGAGATATTCCTTTCTTCGCAAATTGATGCTGCCCTTGATAAAAGGAAGAGCATGGATATTGATGATTATGATATAAACCTGTTGAAGTTGGTATCTCAAGGTCATTCTAACAGGGAGATAAGCGATTATCTAAGCGGTGAAAACATCACGCCTTCCAGCGTAAGCTCTATAGAAAAAAGATTGAATAAGCTGCGTATTCAGTTCAAGGCAAAAAATGCCACCCACCTTGTGGCGGTTGCCAAAGATATGGGGTTGATCTAGTTGAAAACCGTTACCATATCATGAAACCTTAGGTTTTTCTTACAGGTCTCGATGCTTCTAAAAATTGTCAAAAAAGGTCTATTATAGGTTAGCTACAACGATAAAGATAATTTTTGTGCGTATCATTGAAAACATTTAATACAGTGAGGCGTGAACAGAATTTTACCCATTTTTATAGTATTGATTTCCTTTTTTGGCTACAGCCAAAAGAACTACTACGTAAGTCAAGATAACGGAAATGACGTTTTTAATGGAAGTGCGCCCACGACACCGTTTAAGACCATTGACCATGCCGTTGATTTACTGGAGCCCGGGGATACATTAAATATCATGGGCAGCTATACTAATGAAAGCTATAAAGCAGGGTATGCTTACGGCGGGGATAAGGATGACCCGTATATATGGACACAGGAAAACACCATAAGAATAGCCGGGCTGCATGGCTCTGAAGAAAACTATATTACCATACGAGCATATGATGACAATACTGTAATTAAAGGGGATGGAGCAAATATTTTCAGGATGCTCAACTCATCGTACATTAGGATAGAAGGCCTCAATATAGCAGGAGAAGTAAACAATATCCCGCTTGAGACCGCCACGGCCTTACAGTTCATGTACCGAGAAGATGGCAGCACAAATACACTGTACAGGGTGCAACCAGGCACCCCGCCACAAGAAGTGGAGCAAATGACCTTTGAAAAGCTGAATAACATCAGTAGGCCCTCTTATACAGACACCCGTGGAATGTACCTTAGCAATGTGGACCACATCGAGATTATAAACAACCATATACACCATACACCGGGCAATGGGCTTCGGGTTTCTGATTGTGAATACATTACTATAAGTGAAAACGAGGTAAATGACACTTCGCGCAAGTCATATTCTGGAACGCATGGCCTGGTGGTGACCAAGGCGACAAGTACCAATGCTTCTGAAGAATACAAAATCTTCATCACAAACAACGCGGTTCACCATAATTATAACGAAATCTACTCCTGGGCACCAGACAAGACCATAATCACTCCCCATATTGATGAGGGCAAGGGTATTTCGCTACAGCGAAATGATGTGGAAAGGGGATGGGTGCATGGCCGTTTTCTCGTGGCTAACAATATTGTTTACCTCAATGGCTTTAGCGGTGTTCACAGCAACGATGGCGATAGGATGGATTTTGTGAACAACACCTGTTACCTCAATTCATATACAAATACCGTAACCTATAAAAATGGGGAACAACGGGGCAACAACATAGGCATGAGCTCACAGCGTGGGGATGACATCCGGTTTGTGAACAATATCGTTGTCATTGATGAGAGTTTTGGCGGTTATGCCTTGGCAATGGCAAATACGGCAAATGGCAGCGTCATGAACAACCTGATTTATGGCCTTGAGGGAGAACCCAAACAGGATTCAGATGTACAGGATATTCAAACGGGTACCATGGTGGCAAACCCATTGTTCAGGGATGTGGATGCGTTTGATTTTACGCTTATGGAAGATTCACCTGCAATAGGCAGTGCAAACGTGGAGTATGCCCCGGCCGTTGATTATTTTCTTGAACCCCGTGATGACATGCCAGACCTTGGCGCAATAGAGTTCAATGCCTCCCTGGGGCTAGAAGGGGGCGTGACCGCAAATCCAGCATCAATCTATCCTAATCCCTTTAACAACAGGCTTTATATAACTTCTGGTACCCCACTGGGAGATATACGACTTTATGATTTTAATGGTAGGTTGGTAAAAAGGGTCAATGTAATGGATTTGGCTACAGCCAAAGAAACCCTACTGGATTTATCAGACCTATCCACAGGTCCATACCTACTACTGGTAAATGGTAAAATCTATAAGGTGATCAAGCAATGATTCTATTGAAAATTTCTTAATATCGTTTTACGAAAACGTTTTCATGAAAATTCTCCTGTATAGCATACTATCGATTATATATTTTGCCCTCTCCCATGGTGCTCATGCACAACAGTGGAAGTTTGAGCAATTTCAGGGCGACAACATACCTTCTCAAAGTATCGTGTATGCAACACAACAGGACAAGGATGGAAACATCTGGATAGCTACTGAAGAGGGAGTCATAAAAAACAGCGGCACACAGGTACAGGTGTACAACTCATATGATGGCCTGCCTGAGACAATAAACAACAGAATTTTATCGGTTTTTGTAGATTCACACAACACTATCTGGATAGGTACAGAAAGAGGTATTGCGATGTATGACCATGCTTTTGACAGGTTTCAATCCATTGATGTTGAAGATGACCTTAACCCCTCCCTCTGCAATGCCATTATAGAAGATGGTGGCGGTAATATATGGATTGCCGCTTATAATGGGCTATGGAAGTATGCTTCGGGCAAGTTGACACGTGTATTGAGAATTCAGGGGATACAGACATTGACCTTTAAGAATGGCGAGGTTGTCCTGGGTACCATCAAGGGAACGTTGAGGTATAACTTGGCGACTGAGAATATTGTAGAGCTTGACCATGCCTCAACTGAGAATATTTCATTTACGGGCTGGATAGATAATCGCTTGTTTATAGGTTCTAAGTCTGGCAATATCAGGGTTTATGATGCGTCATATGCCCTGGTTGACTCACTTAGGGTCAACCCACTGGCAAAAACACCCATCAAGGACGTCATCTTGGGCAAGGAGGGCAATCTTTACGTCGCCACAGATGGCAGTGGCCTTTTTGTGCTCAATCAAGGGCTGGATATTCTTGTCAATTATAGAAATATAGAAGATGACGTACACTCCCTGAGCAGTAACGGTATTTATGACCTAGAACAGGATAGGGAAAACATCCTCTGGATTTCAACCTATGGAGGAGGGCTCAACTTTTATGACAGGTCTAAAAGTGCCTTTAACAATTATGCCCATATTCCATATAACAAAAACTCCCTGGTGACCAATTTTACCAGGGCGATTGCGCAAGATGTAAATGGCAGGATATGGTTTGGCACAAAAAAAGGAATAAGCATCCTTGACCCTCAAGAAAACAGCTGGGAGCATATAAGCAACCTGGCCACCACACATAAGCAACCAGATATCGTGATGACACTGGAAGCAGATGAAGGCGCGATGTGGGTGGGCACCTATAATCATGGGTCTTATAGGGTTGATGTAAATACACTTCAATCCACACAGGTTGAAGACGGTGAAAACCCCCTTGAACTCCAAAAGGTGTACACCATCAATAAAGACTTTTCAGGAAACATCTGGATGGGCGGGATGGATGGCCCTTTGACACGTTTTTCAAAACCTGATGGGGCAATGCGCACATTGCCCATACAGCACATAAAAGCCATACTTGAGACCAGGGAAGGAGAAGTTTTTGTAGCAGGAAGGTATGGGGTGTACAAAATAGGAGAAGGAGGTAAGGAGTTTCAGATAATAGAACAGCTATCACCTAATAAAAATAGGTTGGCATACAGTACCATCAACGCCATAGAAGAGTCCGGTAATGGGATGCTTGTACTGGCAACTAACGGTGCGGGCCTGTTGTTCTACAACCGGGAAACCCAGGCAGTGCAGCAAATAGACATACAAAAGGGGATGCCGTCAGATATTGTACAAGGTATCCTGCAACAAGACAAGAACAATTACTGGGCGAGCACATCAAATGGCCTGGCACATTTGCACATTGATGAAAAAGACACCCTGATAACCGTATATGACAAGCGCGATGGCCTTACCAGTACAGAGTTTAATTATGGCAGTTATGCAAGGCTCAGGGACGGTAGGTTTGCCTTTGGGGGCATAGGTGGGGTGACCATTTTTGACCCAGGAGCAATTTATGAGGACGGTTTTGAACCCCTGGTGGCCTTTGAGCAATTCAAGATATTCAATAAAAAGATAAACCCTGGAGAAGGCCCCCTTGCCTCATATATCAATGTAGCAGATTCCATTAAGCTCAAGCACAGTCAAAACAGCATTGAGATAGGGTTTACGGGTATTTTGCAAAAAGCAGCTGCAAAGGTGAAGTACTCCTGGATGCTTGAAAACTTTGATAAAAGATGGTCAGTACCCTCAACTAACAATACCGCAAACTACACAAATCTATCCCCGGGAGATTACCTCTTCAAGGTAAAGGCCTCTAATAAATATGGTGAATTTGGCCCCGTGCGCGAACTCTATTTTCACGTCAGTCCGCCATGGTATGCAACAACATGGGCCTACATATTGTACCTTCTTTTAACAATCGTGGCGGTATTGCTGGTAATATATTTTACCAGTATCTACCACAATAAAAAGAATGCAGAAAACCAAGTAGCCCTTTTCAATAATATCACCCACGAGTTAAAGACACCGCTTTCCATTTTAATGACCTCCCTGGAGAATTCAATAGATAACGCTTCCGCGGAAAAAAACACCAGCAGGTTAAAGAGCAACATAAAGCATATCAGTTCACTGTTTGAGCAGATGCTAAACTTTCACAAGGTAACCTCTCAAAGGGACCTGGAAGAAAATATAAATGTCATTAGGCTTGACCATTACTTCAATAAACTGTTCAAGAATTTTGGGCCATTGCTTGAAGAACGCAACCTCGATATAGAATATAGCAATGACTTCAAAACCTCATTTCATTATAATGAAGATGCCTTTAATAAGGTGGTGCTCAACCTGATTTCAAACGCGATAAAATATTCTCATCAAGGCGGAAAGATCGAGATAAGCACCCATGGACTAAAACAGGGGTACCTGCAACTGGTTGTAAAAGACCATGGTATGGGTATCCCAAAAAGCGAACAAAAACATATCCTAAAAAAATATTATAGGGCAAGAAACGCCATAAATAGCCAGAAACCAGGTACGGGACTAGGGTTGTTGATGGCAAAAAGATTGATTGAGAAAACAGGGGGGACAATCGTTTTTGAAAGTGAAGAAAACAAGGGGACCTCCTTTACGGTATATTTTAAGGACCATAAAGAACAATATGAAAAACTTGAAAAGCCCACGGATTTTATTGATGATACCATTGTCCTGGAACAAGAGATCATAGACCAGTTCAGCGACAGTAAAATCTTGATTGTTGAAGATAACGATGATCTTCGTGAGGTGATGATAGATACACTGGGGAGGTATTTTCAGGTGTATGAGGCAAGCAATGGCAAGGAGGGATATCAAATGGCGCTTGAAGTCTTCCCAGACCTTATCCTCACAGACCTTATCATGCCAGAGATGGATGGTAACGAGCTTGCCCTTAAAATCAATGAAGATATAAACCTGAACCACATACCCGTGTTCATGCTCACCGTGCTGCAAAACTCAACACAAAAACTGGACAGTATTAAAAAAGGCGTAACAGAATATATAGAAAAACCCGTAAACATGAAGCTCTTGATGGCTAAGATGATAAACACCCTTAAGTGGCAACATAAATTAAGAAAGAAATACATAGAAGATGGAGAGGCCGAGGTCGCGATGGTATATAGAAATAAGAACGACCAGGAATTTTTAGAAAAACTTGAGCAGTCCATACTTGATAATGTAGAAAACAATTCATTTTCAGTGCATGATCTTTCAGCTAATTTTGGCATGAGCCGTACCTCTCTTTACAATAAGCTTAAAAACCTGGTTGATCTTTCTCCACAAGATTTTATAATCCATACAAAACTTAAAAAAGCAAGACAATATCTCATAGAAGGAGAGATGAGCATCAAGGAAATTGCCTATGCCTGTGGGTTTTCTAACCCCAAATATTTTAGCACCTCATTTAAAAAGTTCTATGGCAGTACCCCTACGGGATTTGTTGAAGGGCTTAGGGATAAATCTTGATCATCCCAGACAGTTGAATTGCCCCTTAATAAAAAGGTGGTGGTTGTATTTTACAGCTAAATATCAGGATTTTAGACAATTATTTAACCTATCCTGATTATAATCAAACCCACAGAAGCCAACACTTCCACTACTTTAGCTACATCGATGTAGAAAAAATCTGCAATTAAAATTTATTAACGGTTAACAATCA
Organism: Cytophagaceae bacterium; assembly: GCA_002710685.1. Classification (GTDB taxonomy): domain Bacteria; phylum Bacteroidota; class Bacteroidia; order Flavobacteriales; family Flavobacteriaceae; genus Leeuwenhoekiella. The sequence goes on from PALD01000069.1 coordinate 178,100, forward strand.
TTTACATGAAAAGAAAACTACTCTTTCTCTTGATTTTCGTTCTGGGCAATACAGCATTTGCCCAGTCGATAGACGACACAAAAATAGTTTTGTACGCACCCTTTGACTCAGATAATTTTGATGACACCGGTGATGGGCAAAATCTAGATGCCATGGATCAATTTGGCCTTACCACCTATACAAAATCCAGCAAGGCCGAAGCCACTGGCGATATTACACTTGATGGTTCAGATAAGGTGTTTGGGGATGGTGCCGGATCATTCAGTACTACGGCCTATATCCTGGATACGCCTTCTTCATACTCCAGCACCGGGACACAGACCATCACCCTGTGGGCAAAATTCAATACCCTGCCAGCTTCTGGCGGTGATGATTCAATGATACTTGATTCTAATAACGACGGGACTAGCGGCGCTTCTTCCTATCAATTGGTCAGGGTTCAAAGTGGGGCCACAAAACTCAATACACGGGCAGGTAAGGCGTTTATCAATTCAAATTCAGACATCGCAGCTGGCACCTGGTATCATATCGCGGTGGTCTTGGACACTGATGATACAACGGCAGCACGAGATGGGGGTGCGGCTACTAACCCTAACGGTACAACATACCTCTATATCAATGGCGCGCTTGAAAAAAGCAATACGGTTGACGAGACCCTGGAGAACCTTGCAGATCTAGTACTGGGGGCCCGCAAAAACGAGAAGAATGATTTCTTTGATGGATTGATGGATGATGTACTTATCACAACTGAACCGCTTACCTTGACACAAATCAATAATATAATGAATAATGGAGTGGGCAGTCAGCTTGCAGGGCCCACAACATTTGTCTATAACGGCAGCTGGTCTCCCTCTGACCCCAATAATGATGCAACGGCACAGGATGATATAGAAGTACAGTCAGGCACAGCCACCCTTACCGCAGATATCAACATCAATAACATCACCGTAAACACTGGCGCAACCCTAGAGGTTTATAATATTTTAAGGTTAACGGGTAACATCACAAATGAAGGGAGTTTCATATTCAAGGATACAGCTACTCAAAGAGGGGAGCTTGCACCTATTGATGATGTGGTGCAGACCATTACAGGAGACATTACCGTAGAAAGCTATTTTACTGATCATAGGTCATATAGAATGGTTTCCAGCCCAGTGAACACATCAACATCGGTTTATGAAAACTGGCAGGAAAATGGAGCTTCCACAGCAGGATATGGCACGCATATCACAGGGCCAGATACGGGCAGTGATGATGGCCTGGATTATACAACTTCAGGAAATTACTCCATGTTCACCGTTGATGTTGACAATCAACAATTTGTTCCGGTTACTGACACAAAAGCTGAAAAACTAAATAAGACCGTTCCATACCTTTTATATGTACGGGGAGATAGAACCGTGTCATTAAATGACAATAGTGCTTCTTCAGCAACCACGCTTAGGGCTACGGGAACACTTGCTGTGGGGGGCATAACCAATAATTATGGTGATACCCCCATTGATGGTCAGTTCATCATGTTCGGTAATCCATATCAGGCAACGTTAGATATGGACAAGGTTTTCAATAATGGAAATTTAAATGTGAATGGAACAGTAAATGTGGACAGGACAGAATTTTATGTTTTTGACCCTAACCTTGCTGATGGTAAGGGTGCCTATGTTACTGTTAACCTTCCAGATGGGTCTAATTCTAACGTTGATTCTCAAGCTAATCAAAATCTACAGCCAGGGCAGGCAGCACAGGTCAAGGTACTTTATGGTACCGAGGCGGGTGATGATACCGTGGTAAAAATCAGGATTGTTGAAGATAATAAGTCAGTGGGTAATGCCATTGATATAAAATCATCTAGCACCTTTGATGGTGATTTTATCAAGGGGCGCCTGTATGTGACTGATACCTATGGCAAAGGGGGCACATCATATGATGCGTTCAATATTTTCTTTGGCGAAAGCTATACAAATGAAGTAGCCCTGGAAGATGCTGAGAAACCTTTCAATTTTAGTGAAAACATGGGGGTTGTAAACGGTAACAAGACCCTTGTGATTGACCGTCGTGCAATGCCTGCAACAGATGAAGTGATACAGCTTTACAATGATAATTATGAGCATGAGAACTATACCTTGTTGCTGGATGTTGCTGGTCTTTCTGGGATGGACCTGGGCTTGTATGATACCTACGAAGACAAGTTCATTGACCTTGTAAGCGGTGAAAACCGCATCGATTTTAGCGTTGGTGATGAAGATAGCAAGGATGCAGGCCGTTTTGTGATTGCGTTTAACAGGACACTGGGTGTAAATGATGTAGATCTTTCAGGTACTGCGATTTTTCCCAATCCCTTAAAGGGAAATATACTCACACTCACGAACGCTGCCCTCAATGGCAAGTCAGTTGATGTTAGCATCTTTAACATGCTTGGTCAGGAGGTCTATGCAGAGCAACATGATTTTGATACCAATAGTATGCAGGTCAATACTTCACTTTCACCTGGCATCTACATTTTAAAAGTACAGGCAGATGGTGTGGAGAGCACCCATAAATTCATTAAAAAATAAACATTATGACTAGAGGATATATTATAAAGATAACTGTATGTACCTTGTTGCTTTGCCTTGTGGCAAGTACTGACCTACTGGCACAGATAACCTTGCCAGGAGATAGTAATGAGGTGACTGATACAGCCCCTCTTGACGGGTTGATTGCCCTGGGCATCTTGGCCGGGGGATACCTGGGGGTAAGGAAGCTTAAAAAATAAGGATATTAATGTAGATTGATATAAAAGAGGGAGCCCGGGACGGCTCCCTTTTTTCATTTGAGATTAACTTACCATAATTTTTTGTCCTTTTTTTAAAAAACCTTTAAAAACAGGGTGTGCCAAGCGATAATTGACAATTAGTGGACAATTTTTGACCCATTTTGAAACACGATAACGTTATATCTGGGTTAGTTTAGCCAAAATGTTTTACACATCATGAGATATATTTTTAGAACACTGTTTATAGTTTGCTTTTTGCCTACAGTTGCAATGGCACAGACCACCCTAACCGGTAAGGTTTTGGATGATGATGGTAATCCGCTACCTGGCGCATCGATACTTGAAGAAGGAACGACAAATGGTGTTGTTACTGATTTTGACGGTAATTATAGTATTGACCTGAGCACACGCCCGGTACAGATAATCATAAGCTACATAGGTTTTACCACTAAGATGGTTGCCATAGAAAATCAAGCAACCCTTGATGTGACCCTGTCAGCTTCTGAAGAACAATTGAACGAGGTGGTCATCATAGGGTATGGACAGGTGGAGCGCGATGACGTTACTGGAGCGGTTTCTACCGTTGCACCGCGGGAAGATGCCGTGGCTCAAAACCAGAGCGTGGAGCAACTGCTTCAAGGTAAGGCGCCAGGTGTACTTGTTCAATCCAATGGCTTTGAGCCGGGCGCACCCACAAGTATTAGGATAAGGGGGCTCAATAGTTTAACCAGTAATACAGAACCCCTGTATGTCATTGATGGTATCATTGTCGATTCGGCTACTGAAGATACTTCAGATCCTTTATCAGGCGGTAGCAGTTACCTAGCCCCACAAGGGGGTATTGCGGGGATCAATCCACGGGATATCGAGAGCATTGAAATATTAAAAGATGCTTCCGCGACAGCGATATATGGTTCCAGGGGTGCAAATGGTGTGGTGATCATCACAACCAAAAGTGGTAAAAAAGGTGATGTGAAGTTCAATTATACCACGACCACGCGTATAGGTACCGTCGTGAGGGACATAGATGTCTTAAAAACGCGCGAATATGTAAACTATCGCAATGATACCCGTGCTAATCAGGGTTTTACCCCCAGTTTTTATATTTATGGTGATGGCAGCATTGCAAACTTTGAGCAGGATGAACAATATATGCTTGATAATGCATCATCTATCCCTAGGCTGCAGGGGGTTGACTGGAGCAGGGATACCTATAAACCCGCAGTTTATACAAACCACCGTCTCTCGCTTTCTGGGGGAGGTGACCTGTATACGTATTACATCGCTGGTGGATATACTGATAATGAGGGTTTGATACCCAATACGTATGGGAGGAGAACTGATTTTACAGCAAATGTTTCATATGACCTTAATAGCAAGCTAAGCCTAAAAGGTAAAATAGGGGTGGAGCACAATAAAAACTCAGCTTCAAAGGGAACGGATAACCTGGGGAACACAAATAATAACCTGGTGCGTCAAATTATAAACGGGGTCCCATTTTTAGATTTTGAAGATAACAATTTTGGCCTTGGTGAAACCAGTGAGGCGATTGATGGTCCACGCGCCTGGATACAGGATTATGATGACCTGTCAAAAGATACAAGGTTCCTGGGTTCACTGAGCCTTGATTATGACATATCAGATGTGTTTACCTACAGGGCCCAGCTGGGTACTGATTATAGGGAAAAGGAGCGCAAGGTATGGTATGGTACGGCGATAAGCCGTGGGGCACAGGCAAATGGTGAAGCGGGCATTGCAAACCTTAACAGGTTCAGGTATAATATTGACAATACCTTGATGTTCACTAAAAAACTGGGCAAGGCACACAAGATTGACGGTACCGTGGGTTTTGTTATCGATCAGAGAAAGATTCAGCAAACCTCAGACCAAGCCTCTGATTTTCCCAATAAAGACCTTAGGGCAGATGGGATATCCTTTGGGCAGGTCTTTCAAAAACCTTATTATCAAAAAGAAGGGGAGACCATACTTTCTTACCTGGGGCGCATAAACTATACATTGCAGAACAAATACCTTTTTACGGCAACCTTTAGGGCTGACGGAAGTAGCAAATTTGCCCCGGGCAATAGATGGGGGTATTTCCCAGCATTTGCTTTTGCCTGGAAGATGCAAAAAGAAAAATTTGCCAAGGACTGGGATTTTCTTTCTAATGCCAAGTTGAGGCTGGGATGGGGATTGACAGGAAATCAAAATATACCCAACTACAGGACGATCATACCTTATGATGCCGCAGGAAGTCCATATTCTGATGGGGACAATGGGGCATTGACCGCCGTGGTACCCACCAACCTTGCAAACCCAGGCCTTACCTGGGAGACCACGAGCCAGTATAATGCCGGTATAGACCTGGGATTTTTACGTGATAGGTTCACCGCTACGGTAGATGTTTATTATAAAAATATATCTGACCTGTTGCTCAATGTGGAGATAGGCCCCTCAACCGGTTACGAAAATTATTACGCAAATCAGGGAAACCTTATTAACAAGGGTATAGAAGTAGGCTTTTCTGGAGATATTATCAAGACTGAAAAATTTACATGGAACCTTTATGGCAACATCTCCGTCAACCGCAATAAGATAGATAAGCTGGGCATACCCCTTGCGCCATTTGGTACTGAGGTTTACAGTGCCTTCCTGGGCCGTCAAATTTCTGGCGGAAACTACTTTAAGGTACCCGCAAATATATTTATTGAAGGTGAGGCACCCGGCCTTTTCTATGGCTTCAAGACCAACGGTATTGTTTCTGACGAAAGTCAACTGGAAGAAGCACCCGCTTTTCGCGGAAGAAAGCCCCAACTGGGCGATGTGTATCTTGTAGATCAAAATGGTGATGGCAATATCACCGATGCAGACCTCACGGTTATAGGTGACCCCAACCCAGATTTCAATTATGGTTTTGGCTCTAGCTTTAGCTATGCGGACTTTTCCCTAAGCTTTTTCTTCAATGGGGTAACAGGTAATGATATTGCAAATGCAAACCTGTTGCGAGATGGATATGCTGATAACAACTCTAACAATATTAGGGCTGAGGCTTATAGAAATGCATGGAGTCCAGATAATGTAAACGGTACCTATCCCCGCGTGGGATACGACCTTGCTGCAGATACAGGTTTTACTGACAGGATAGTTGAAGATGGAAGCTATTTAAGGCTCAACTACGTCACCCTGGGCTATAATCTCCCGGTTGATGAATTAAAATTCCTGGAGGCGGCATACCTCTCTGTATCTGCACAAAACCTGCTCTTGTTTACTAAATATAGTGGCTTTGACCCAGAGGTCAATAGCTACTCATTTGACCCTACCCGTGTGGGAATAGATTATAACTCGTTTCCTAACCAGAGGTCGTACTCGGTATCGTTAAATGTAACATTCTAGAAAAAAGCAAAATGAAAAAGTACAGCATCATATTTTTAATGTCAGTTTTTGTTTTCGGGGGTTGTCAGGATATTCTTGATGAGGAGCCAGAAACATTTTTGAGCGAGGACCAGGTATTTGATTCTGAAGATGGGGTGGAGACCGCGGTGAACGGTATCTATAATTCCTTTTCTTCCCCAGAGTACCATGGTTCTGCATTTCATGGGCTTATCATGCCACATTCGGGTAAATTCTATTCTAATCAAGGTGCGAGCGAGGATGCCACAAGCCTTAACTGTACTCCCATAAACATATGGTTGACAAGGTTATGGCCAGGAACATTTGAGACCATCAACGTTGCAAATGTCACCATTGATCAACTGGAAAATTCAACGGTGCCACTTGCCAATAGGGATTTTGCCCTGGGGCAGGCTTATTTTTTACGTGCCGCCACATACTTTGACCTGGTAAGGTGGTTTGGGGGCGTGCCGTTAAGGTTGACCCCGGCAGATTCTAAAACACTGCACCTTCCCAGAAGTTCAAGAGATGAGGTGTACACCCAGATCATAATGGATTTTCAACGTGCCAAGGAGCTTATGCCAGATTTTGGAGAATACCGTCCAGAAAGACCGGTAAAATGGGCAGCATACATGTATCTGGCCAAAGTGTACATGACCATGGCCACCATGAATGGTAATAATGACCTCCAGCTATGGCAAAAAGCCTACGATGAAGCCATACAGGTGTATGGTAAATACAGCCTAGAACCTCTTTATGCAGATGTTTTTGACCTCAATAACGAGAACAATGGCGAGTCTATTTTTGAAATTCAATATGGGCAAAATGGTGCCATACGCAACTCAGACGTTATACGCACATACACCCCTCAAAACAGTTTGTTTGCTCCAGAAAACCAGGTGACCTTTGGTAGGGTAAAGGCAAACAAAGAAACCTTTGACAGTCATCAAGACCAGTATCCTGGTGACCCCAGGCTGGATGCCACGTACATCTACGGTTCTTATGAAAGGACTGATGGCACCACGCGCACTGTATATCCTGAGCGTACCAACGGCAATGATGGCTTTGCCTATATCAAGAAGTACATTGACCCTAACTACAATGGCACGACCACAAACCGCAATTTTATAAAGCTACGCTATGCAGACCTATTGTTGATGCTTGCCGAAATTGAAAATGAACTCAATGGCCCGGCAAATGCCTATCAATATGTAAACGAGGTACTTGCCCGTGCAAGGAATACTGAAAATGGCCCTGCGGCCCAGCCCGCTGATTATGCCGGGATGACACAAGACCAGTTCCGGGAAAGGATAATGATGGAAAGGCAATATGAACTTCTTGCTGAAGGACACACCTGGTTTGATGTGCGCAGAAGGGGGTATGAGTATTTCCTACAACATGTGATCTACCCGCATAACGAGAGCCCTAATTTTCATCAAAGTACAGACTTTGTTTACCCCGTAACCGTAAAAAACATGCTGTTGCCCATTCCTTCAGATGAGATTTCTGGGAATTATGAAATCACACAGGCTGACCAAAACCCAGGATATTAACAACACGATTGAAATTTCAAGCATGAAAAAGTATTCCCTAGTATTTATGGTTTTGTTGATGGCAAGTTTTGGCTATAGCCAAAAAAACAAAAAACCCATCTACCTGGACCCAGCCAAAAGCATCCCAGAACGCGTACATGACCTCATGTCAAGGATGTCCTTAGAGGATAAGGCAGCCCAGATGAGCCAATATGTGGGGCTGGAGCACATGAAAAAAGCCGAAGGTGAGCTCACACAGGAAGAACTTGATAAAAACGATGCCCTGGGCTTTTACCCCGGCCTTCATAGTTCTAAAATTGCCCAGATGACCGCTGAGGGCAAGATAGGCTCCTTCCTTCATGTGGTAACCCCAGAAGAAGCAAACCACCTTCAGCAACTTGCGCAAAAATCACCCCTTAAGATCCCCCTGTTGATAGGCATCGATGCAATACATGGCAACGGCCTCTATGACGGCGCAACCATCTATCCATCGCCCATAACACAAGCGGCGACCTGGGATGATGAGTTGCAAAAAAAGGCAAGCCGGCAAACCGCACAAGAGATGCGTGCCACCGGCTCGCAGTGGTCTTTCACCCCTAATATTGATGTATTGCGCGACCCGCGGTGGGGCAGGACGGGAGAAACCTACGGCGAAGACCCCTTCTTGGTGGGCAACATGGGCGTGGCCACGATTAACGGGTTACAGTCTGATGATTTTACCGGTACGAGCAATGTGATTGCATGTGCCAAGCACCTTATTGCCGGTAGCCAGTCAATCAATGGCCTCAACGCCTCGCCCACAGATGTTTCTAAGAGAACCCTGTATGAGGTGTTCCTACCGCCATACCACCGGGCGATAAAGGAGGCAAATGTGTTTTCTATCATGGCGGCGCACAATGAGGTCAATGGCATCCCCGCCCATATGGACAAGGCCATGATGACAGACCTACTGCGGGACCGTTGGGGATTTAACGGTTTCTACGTCAGTGACTGGAACGATGTTTCGCGTATTGCAAACTGGCACCACGTGGCCCATGATTTTAAGGAAGCCGTGGAGCTATCCGTGGGGGCTGGCCTTGACATGCACATGCACGGTCCCCAGTTTGCCGGGTATGTGGTAGGACTGGTCAAAGAAGGTAAACTTTCGCAGCAGCGTATTGATGAGGCTTGCGCCAAAATACTTGAAGCAAAATTCAGGCTAGGCCTTTTTGAAAACCCCTTTGTTGACTTAAAAAAGGTAAAGGATGCCGTTTTCACGGAAGAACACAAAAACACCGCATTGCAACAGGCCCGGGAGGCCATCACGCTCTTAAAAAATGGGGGCTTGCTACCATTAAAGGAAGGAAGTGGCAAGAAGATACTGGTTACTGGCCCCAATGCAGATAACATGACCACACTGGGTGACTGGGCCGCGCCACAACCTGAGGACAATACCATCACGATCTATGAAGGCCTACAGCAAATGGGCAGTAAAATGGGCTACACGGTAGATTATTTTGATTCAGGGCAACGCTCACGCAAGATGAAGGATGAAGATATCGAGAAGGCAGCACAACTTGCCGGTGCGGCAGATATTACTATCCTGGTGCTGGGCGAAAACTCCTTTCGCCATGACTGGCCCAATAAGACCACGGGCGAAAATATCGACCGGGCAACACTCAAGCTATCTGGCAGGCAGATGGAACTTGCCCATAAGGTTTTGGCACATAACAAGCCCGTTATCGTCATCTATGTAAGCGGCAGCCCCATCGCAGAACCTGAACTTGAAGAAAGGGCAAGTGCGGTTATCTATGCCTATGAACCCGGCAGTATGGGAGGGCAGGCAACCGCAGAAGTTGTTTTTGGCAAGGTGAACCCCAGCGGTAAATTACCGCTCACCATACCCAGGAGCGTGGGGCAATTGCAAATGGTCTATAACCATAAGCCCACGGCATACATCCATAAATACAATACAGAAAAGAAAGTACCCCTGCATCCATTTGGCTTTGGGTTGAGCTATACTGATTTTGAGATGGGCACCCCCATGCTTTCCAGTACAAGCTTTACGGGGACCAGCGATGTGATCACCTGTACCGTTTCAGTAAAGAACACGGGACAGGTACGGGGCGATGAGGTGGTACAACTCTATATACGCGACAATGTGAGCAGCGTTACCCGCCCGGTCAAGGAGCTCAAGGCTTACAAGCGCGTTAGCCTGGACCCCGGTGAGGAAAAGCAGGTGAGCCTGAATATTGATTCACACAGCCTGGCCTTTTATGATAAAGACTGGGATTATGTGGTTGAACCAGGTGAATTTACGGTCATGGTGGGCAGTTCATCAGCAGATAAAGACCTTAAAAAAGCAACCTTTAATGTCACTGAAAAAATAGAATTACAAGACAAATAAAAATGAACAGAATCTCAATACTTAAGGTTTTTTCCTTCGTGGCATTTAGTTGCCTGGGGTTAATGGCCTCGTGTCAATCCAGCAAGGATAAGGAAGCGGCAAACAACACTGAAGCCCAACGCCCCAACATCATCTACATCATGGCAGATGACCTCACCACACAGGCCATAAGTGCCTATGGCGGTATTTATAAAGATATCGCACCTACGCCCAATATTGACAGGATTGCAAAAGAGGGCATGTTGTTTCAGGACGTGCTTTGCACAAATGCGATCTGCGGGCCCTCAAGGGCTGCCATCCTTACGGGAAATTACAGCAACCTCAATGGATACTACAAAAATGAGAGTGGCGGTAAATTTGATGAGACCCAGTGGACCTTCCCGCAGGAATTTCAAAAAAATGGATATGCCACCAGCCTTTTTGGGAAGTGGCATTTAGGGTCAGAGCCCAAAGGCTTTGATGTCTTTAAATACCATAACTCGGCAGGACAGCAAGGACATTACTGGAACCCCATCTATAATGAAAATGGAACTGACGTAAAAGAAGAGGGATACTCCACAAACCTGACCACGAACTTTGCCCTGGATTGGCTTGATAAAGAAAAGGACAGCACAAAGCCATTCATGATGGTACTGCAATACAAGGCCCCGCACCGTCCCTGGGAACCAGACACTAAATATGAAAAGTTGTGGGATGATGTCGAGATGCCCTATCCGGCAACCTTTAATGATGATTATAAGGGGCGCGAACTCACGGCAGGTGATACGGAGATGACCATGGATTATTTTAGCCGTCGCGACATGAAGTACAAGACCCCAGAAGGTTTGAAGGGCAAGGACAAGATTGCTTGGGATTTTTATGGTGCAAAATCTGGCGAAATCGTACAGCCTGAGGGCATGACGGATGAAGAGGGCAAGAAATGGAGGTATCAAAACTATATCAAGGATTACCTGGCCTGTGTAAAATCTGTTGATGATAATATAGGCAGGGTACTGGCATACCTTGATCAAAAAGGATTGACGGACAATACCATCATCGTCCTTACCTCAGACCAGGGCTTTTACCTGGGTGACCATGGCTTTTTTGACAAGCGCTTTATCTATGAAGAATCCCTCAGGATGCCATTTATGGTAAAATATCCTAAGGTCGTGCAACCTGGCAGCGTCAATGAGGACATAATAACAAATATTGATTTTGCACCTACCTTGCTCGACCTGGCTGGTATAGATACAGACCATGCAATGCAGGGGGATAGCTTTAAGCCCATCCTGGAAGGAAAAACCCCTGCAGATTGGCAAGAAGCCATGTACTATCACTACTACGAGTTTCCATACTGGCACCATGTGCAGCCCCATTATGGCATACGCACCCAGAAGTATACCCTGGCACACTTTTATTACAACATAGATGTATGGGAGCTTTACGACCTGGAGAAGGACCCGCATGAGATGAACAATGTCATCGATGATCCTCAATATGCATCTGTGGTTGCAAACCTTAAAGAACAACTGAAGGGATTGATGGCAAAATATGAAGATGACAGGCCCCTTGCTGAATACAGGGAAATCACCGACAAGGACTTTGGCTCAATAGTTGACCATAAGGATGATGAAACATCCGTGCAAGAAGTATTAACAGGAAAAAAGTAATCCCAACATGAAGAATCTAATTCTAAATCTATTTGCATTACTCGCCATGGCCACGGCAATGGCACAAGATGACACAAGCGATATGCCTTCCGGCGAAAGCCATAAAAACATACTTTTTATCGCTGTTGATGACCTGAAGCCCATTTTATCAAATTATGGAGCAGATTACATGCACACGCCCAACTTTGATAGATTGGCAAAAATGGGGGTGAGCTTTACTAACGCACATGTACAATATGCCGTTTGTGGACCGTCGCGGGCAAGTGTGATGACGGGCACATTCCCTGACCGCACAAAGGTGTGGGACCTGCATACAGATTTTCGCGAAAGCGCACCAGACCTGATCTCCATGCCAGAGTACATGATCACACAGGGGTATGAGACCACGGGCGTGGGCAAGATTTATCATAAAGGTTCATCCTCTCCCGGGCATGATGGCAAGAGCTGGAGCATACCCCATGCTCAGCCCAATAACTATGACCCTAAATATGGGGAACCTGCCTTTGAATATTATCAAAACCCCGTGACAAAGCAAAAAATGGAAGCTCTTGTAGCCGAAGCAGGGAAAAAGGGCATAAAGCAAAATGGAAAGGTTCGCAACTACGTGTTTGAACATCTCAAGCCCAGTACGGAAAGTGCGGACGTATCTGATGAAGCTTATCAAGATGGAATCTATACCCAGGAAGCAATAAAAAAGCTAGATAAACTGCGTAAAGGAGAAAAACCCTGGTTTCTGGCCGTGGGCTTTCAAAAACCCCACTTGCCATTCATCGCGCCAAAAAAATACTGGGACCTTTACAAAAGGGAAGAGGTGCCCTTGGCCCAGTTTCAAGAACTAGCAAAGGGAACACCCAAGTATGCCTATCATAGTTTTGGCGAGTTAAGGGCGTTTTCTGATATAGATAATTCGCTGCGTATAGGGGACAAGATTCCTGAAGCTAAGCAGCGCGAGCTGGTACATGGCTACATGGCCGCAACATCCTATATTGATGCACAGTTGGGCAAATTGCTCGATGCACTTGAAGAAAGGGGCATACTTGATAGCACCATCATCGTTTTATGGGGAGACCATGGGTATCACCTGGGTGACCATACAGAGTGGAACAAACATTCAAACTTTGAACAGGCCACCCATATTCCTTTTATGTTTGCAGGTCCGGGTGTTCCTAAAGATGAGTACATCGCCGATCCCGTTGACCTTGTTGACCTGTTTCCCACATTGTTTGATCTGGCAGGCATACGGCAGAACCCCCAGGAAGAAGGAAAATCCCTGGTACCCCTTTTTGATGATGACCCTTCCACAAACCTGGATATGGATTATGCCTTTCATCAATATGCCCGTGGCAGCCGCATGGGGTATGGCATACGCACAGACCGGTATAGGCTTACGGCATGGTTTGACAATAACTACCGCAGCACACAGCCGTTTGATGAAGACAACCTGCTGGATATTGAATTATATGATTATGAAAAAGACCCCCTTGAGACCAGGAACTGGGCAAAGGATAAGGCATATGACACAATCAAGGAAGCGCTTTACAAAAAGCTCAAGGCACATTTAATAGCAGTTTCAAAAAACACGGTACAATGAAAAAAACAATCCTTCAGGGTATTGCATTGATGTTTACCATAACGTTGATGGCACAGGAAAAACCTAATATACTCATAATTCATACTGATGATCTGGGCTATCATGACTTGAGCTTTACCGGCTCTCAACTGTATGACACGCCCAATATTGATGCCCTTGCAAAAGAAGCGGTATCATTTAGTAATGCATATAGCAGTTACCCACGGTGTACACCATCTCGATATGGAATGATGACAGGTACCTATCCCGTAAATGAAGATAAGGGATACCTGGGAGGTCTGGATGCTGATAAAAATTTTATAAAGCAGTTTGAGAAGGCTGGTTATTATACCTTTTATGTGGGCAAGTGGCACCTGGGTGATAAAGAAAGTGCCCCTATGGGTTTTGGGTATGATTATTCGTATGCGGCAGGAGAAGCTGGTGGAATAAGCACACGCTTCTATCCCTTCAATAAAAATGAGAATGCTATAGGAGATAAGGCTCCCGTACTTAATGTAAAAGAAGATGGTAAGCCTGGCGATTACGTATCAGACCTCCTAACTACAAAGACCCTTGACATCATCAAGAACAAACCCAAGAATGAGCCCTTCCTGGGGGTGCTTGCATTTTATGCGGTACATACACCCATCGAGGCCAAGAAAGAGGATATCGCCCGCAACAAGCAACAGTTAAAGACGATGAGCTTTGAAGGGCCAGATTATATCAAGGAAGGTTCAGGCCGTCACAAGATGCACCAGGATGACCCGGTATATGCAGGCATGGTCGAGAACGTGGATGAAAACGTGGGGCGTATCTTAAAGTTTCTCAAGGATTCAAATATAGATCGCAATACGATCATCGTGTTTTCTTCTGACCATGGCGGACTGTCAAATGATGGAAGCAAGCGCGAGCGTCACCTGGCAACTTCAAACAATCCCCTGCGTGCCGGTAAGGGGTGGTTGTATGAAGGAGGCATCCGTGTGCCGCTGTTGATCAAATGGGAGGGTCAGCTCAAGCCACATCAGGATGATGCATCCATAGTCCTGGGGATGGACGTATTCCCCACACTGCTTGATTTGGCTTTAAGCCAAAAAGTAACAGGAATAGATGGACAGAGTTATAAAAAAGTACTTGAAGGCAAGGAAACATGGGAAGACCGCACCGTTTTTTGGCATTCTAACAAGGCCAGGCCAGAAAGTACGGGCGACCCCAAGACTTCTGCCGTGCGCAGTGGCGATTATAAACTATTGCAGTTCAAGGACCATGTAGAACTGTATGATGTTAAAAAAGATATTAGTGAAAGCCATGACCTGTCTCAGGAAGAGCCCAAAAAGGCCAAGGATATGCTCAAGACCTTACGGGATTGGAAAAATGCCTACCTAGTACCTGAAAAAATGGATATGTGGCGAAATCATGCAAAGGAGGAAAAAGCAAAAGAAAAGAAGGCTAAAAACATAAAAGGGTAGGTATGAAGCATGCAGGGGCGTTGTGTATTTTATCCATTTTGCTTTTTTGTGCATGCAGGGCTCAGGTCCCTGAAGAAGACCATAGGCCTAATATCCTGATCATCCACGTGGATGACCTGGGGTATCATGACCTGGGTTTTACGGGGTCAACTATTTATCAAACACCCCATATTGATGCCCTGGCAGGAGCATCTAGGTTTTTTGAGCAGGCTTATGCAAATTACCCACGTTGCGTACCATCACGATATGCAATGATGACGGGAGGGTATCCTGTTTATAAAGGTACCGTTCCTGATGATGGTTTTGAGATGGACAAGCTAGATGTTGATAAAAACTATATCAAGCACATAAAGGCACAGGGTTATGAAACGGCATATTTTGGCAAGTGGCACCTGGGTGAGGGCAATGCTTCGCCCGTGGGCGTGGGGTATGACTACTCCTATGCTGCCGGTGCTGCCGGTTCACCCATAAGTTATGTGTACCCGTTCAATGAGCCTAAGGGCAAGGGGCAGCCCAAAAAAAATCCCATTCCTGATGTGGATGATGATGAAAAACCAGGAGATTACCTTACTGACCTCTTGACCTCAAAGACCATTGATTACATAAAAAACCGTGATGATGCAAAGCCATTTATGGTCATGTTGGCCTTTTATGCAGTGCATCAGCCGCTTGAGGCAAAAGAGGAAGATATTAAACGTAATATCAAGCAAATTAAAGATTATGATTTTGGCGCTCAGCCTGAGTATATAAACGAAGGAACGGGCAGGACAAAAATGCGCCAGGACAATCCCGTTTATGCCGGCATGGTGGAGAACATGGATGAAAATGTGGGCCGAATATTACAAATGCTAGAAGATAAAGGGCTTGACAAGAACACAGTGGTGATCCTGTCTTCAGACCACGGCGGACTATCAAATGACGGTACTAAACAGCGGCATCTTGCCACTTCAAATTATCCCTTGCGGGCCGGTAAGGGCTGGTTATATGAAGGAGGGATAAAGGTCCCTTTGATGGTGCGGTGGCCCGGAAAGATCAAACCTGGAATTGATTCTGAAAACCAGGTGCTGCTCATGGATGTTTTTCCCACCTTGATGGATTTGATCATGGGAAAACGGTTAAATACAGATGGCAGGAGCTTTTTGCCCACACTTTTGGAGAACAAAAAATTACCGCCGCGAGAGGTGTTTTGGCATTCGCCAAATGCACGCCCGCAAAATACCGGCGATACACCATCATCTGCCGTACGCAAAGGAGATTTCAAACTTATCCACTGGTTTGAAGAAGACAGGGTTGAACTGTACAACCTGGTTGATGACCCTTATGAGCGGCAGGACCTGTCAAAACAGATGCCCAAAAAAGTAAATGAATTGAAAAAAGACCTTTTAAACTGGAAAAGCACGTTCTAGATGCATAAAACATTCATTTTTTCCATAGTGTTTTTATCCTTTTGTGGCATCACGCGGGCACAAGGCCTGCCGCAAGCGCGCGAGTTGATGGACCCTGAAAATATACATCTTTTAAAATCACAGGGTGAAGGCGGGCAAATTATAGCGCATGATCAGGAAGGGGAAACCGTGTTCAGGGTGGAGACCATTGAACAGCCCAAGTTTATTTACAACCTGAACAAACCTTTTCCGCTTAAAGCGGAAACCTTGGGAAAGGAGCGGGTGCTGCTATTTTCATTTCTTGCTAAAACCGAAAGATCGAGTGAGGAAACAGGTGAGGCCAAGGCCTTGTTCATGCTCAAGCAATCACCCAGTTATAAGGATAACCTTGTGCACACGGTAGATATCAGTTCGCACTGGCAGCAGTATTACCTTCCTTTTAAAACAAATGAAAGGGTAGATAAATCTGACCTTGCCCTGATACTACAGTACGGTTTTAGTCCACAGTCTTTCTTGATCAAAGATGTATCGTTAAAGCTTTTCCCCAAAGGTACAGATATTGCTGACCTGCCCAAAACACCCATAAAATATGCAGGTATGGAAGCTAATGCCCCATGGCGTAAGGAAGCTGATGCCCGTATTGAAAAACTGCGCAAGGGCGATTTTGAAATTATCGTGACACGGGATGGTAAGCCGCTTGACGGTGCAATCGTTGCATTAAAATTAAAACGGCACGCATTTCCCTTTGGGGCAATGATGCATGCAGATGATATATTGGATAATCCCGTGATGTACGATAAGTTCAAGAATGCATTTTCATTAACGGTGCTGGGTAATGACTTAAAGATTAAAAGTTGGTCACAACCAGATAAAAGAAAACGTGCCCTTGAAGCCATAAAAAAGTTAAAAGACGATAATATAACCCTAAAGGGGCACGTGCTGGTATGGCCGGGATTTCAATACAATCCCGCTGTAATCAAGAACAACAAGGATAATCCAGATAAAATAAAGAAAATCATAAAAGACCACGTTGTCAATATACTTGATGCGACCAAGGGGGATATTTCCCACTGGGATGTGGTCAACGAAACCTACACTAACAAGGATTTTCAAAAGAGTATGGGCGGTGAAGATTTTTTATATGATGCCTATGCAATGGTACAATCACTACAGCCAGAGGTAAAAAGGTTTACTAATGAGTATGGTATCATAAGCAAAGGGGGCATTGACGAGCAAAAACAGCAGTGGTATTATGAATACATAAAGCGTGTGGATGCACATGTGCCCGGCGCAGTACAGGGCGTGGGTATACAAAGCCACATGGGCAGTGACCTTACCCCTCCAGAAAAAGTACTCTCCATACTGTCATATTATGCCACCCTGGGTAAACAAATCAGTATTTCAGAATTCACGATGGACATTCAAGAACCTGAAATAAGGGAACAATATACATGCGATTTTATGCGAGTGGCCTTTAGCCATCCCAATGTTTCAGAGTTCATGTTCTGGGGATTTCAGGATGATGGTCGTGGTAAAGTGGATATCTATGAAAAGGACGGTTCCCTGGGCGCCATGGGAAGGGCATATTTTTCCTTGATCAATGGAGAATGGACAACGGTCTTTTCTGCGAAAGCAAACAAAAATGGAACCGTAAAGGGCCGCGGTTTTTACGGGCTGTATGAATATGCCATAGAACAAGATGGTGTCTTAAAAAAGGGTTATCTTGAGGTATTCCCTCAAAAAAGCAATACTATAGAAATTAAGATATGAGGTTTTTAGTCTATTGTACACTTACAGTACTATTCCTGGCATGCAAACCCCGGCAGGGAGAAAAAAATGTCGCTAAGGCAGAAATTGAACGGCCCAACATCCTGTGGATAACCTGTGAAGACATCAGCCCCACGCTTTCAATATATGGTGATAGCACCGCACTTACGCCCAACCTTGACGCGCTTGCCAGCGAAAGCCTGGTATATGAAAAAGCATATAGCGTGGTGGGGGTATGTGCCCCATCACGATCAGCAATCGTTACGGGGATGTACCCTACAAGTATGGGCACCATGCACATGCGTACGGGTAAAGACGTGATAGGCTGGGGAACACGTGAGTATGCAGAACATACTGATGGTGAGGACATCGCCGGGAACCCCATTAGGGAATATGCTGCCGTAATACCAGAATATGTAAAGTGTTTTCCAGAGTTTTTACGCAAGGTGGGATATTTTACATCAAACAATCCCAAGACAGATTATCAGTTTGCTGCCCCCGTAACGGCTTGGGATGAAAACGGAAGAACAGCACACTGGAGGCACAAGAAAGATGGGCAACCGTTTTTTGCAGTGTTCAATATTGAAGATACCCATGAGAGCAAAATCTGGAAATATAGTGATAGGCCACTTACCGTATCCAAGGATAGCGTCACATTGCCGGCCTACTATCAAGATACCCAGATAAGCCGTGAGGATGTTGCCCGCAACTACAGCAACATTGAAATCATGGACAAGAAGGTGGGCGAGATCATTGCGCAGCTCAAGCAAGATGGCCTGTATGACAATACCATAATCTTCTTTTACAGTGACCACGGTGGTCCACTCCTGCGCGGCAAGCGGGAGATTTATGAAAGTGGCCTGCACGTACCGTTTATGGTAAAAGACCTAAAGGGTACAACCGGTAGGACAGATAGGATGATATCATTTGTTGACCTGGCCCCCACGATCCTCAGCCTGGCAAACGTGGAGATACCCGGTTATATGGAAGGAAGGGCCTTTATGGGCGGGCAGGAAGAAGCACCCAGGCAATATGTATATGGATCCTCAGACCGTTTTGATGAATTCTCAGACCGTTCACGTGCCGTGTATGACCAGCAATATCTATATATCATCAATGATTTTCCTGACAAGACCTGGTACAAGGATGTCTCTTACCGTAAGCAAATACCCATGATGCGCGAAATGTTGACCCTGCGTGATGCGGGAAAACTCAATGCAACACAGATGAAATGGTTTCAAACCCGGCCGCAGGATGAACTTTATGACGTGGTAAAAGATCCACAGACGCTGCACAACCTTGCCGGTGAAGCAGGATTTGAAAACGTGCGCAAGAGGCTTAGGTCAAAACTCCTTGAGTTCAGGGACAGGTACCAGGATTATGGCATGATGCCCGAATCACAGCTTATAGCACAAATGTGGCCCGGCAACAAGCAACCCGTGACCCATGCGGCAACAATTGATAAAAAAGGGGAGAACGTTGTATTGAACTGTAGTACAAAAGGTGCCTCGATAGGATACATCTTGAGTGACAAGCCCCTGGACAACCTAGATCTTGATAGCGGTTGGCAGGTATATGACAAGCCCCTTGAAGTAAAAAAAGGCCAGTATATCTATGTGATGACACAGCGCATTGGCTTCCGCGAAAGCGGGATAACCAGCAAGGCACTTTGACCCATGGGCAGGTAGCTGCCAGTTAAAGTCATGAGGATTACCCCAAAAAATGAAATAATATGCATATAAATGCAGTTGTACACTAAACCTTTTTATGTGTAGCCCTATCAAAGCGGTATAATTTATTTTCAGTTTTATGAAAATAGCCCACATTCTCCACTTATATAACCGTGCCAGCTTTGGCATTACCCCTTCACGGCTGTCCGGTATGGAGGCGCTTTCGCGAAAGCAAATCGTGGACGATCTCTTTAAAGCATCAGCAACCCCACGGCCCATAGAGATGGACCTTACAATCTTTGAGCCCTTGCTTGAAAAAGGATATAGATCCCTAAAGGGAGCACGGCGCAAGGAGTTGAATAAACGCGCACGGGAAAAGACCCGAGAACTCAATGCCCTGTGGATTGATAGGATGACAGGGGCAAGCGATGCCTTACGGGAAAGAATGACGCTTTTTTGGGCAAACGTATTTGTATGCCGCGAGAACTCAGTATGGTTTGCCCTTAAGTACAACAATACATTGCGTAGCCATGCCCTGGGCAATTTTAGGGATATGGCAAAAGCAGTTTCTCGTGAGCCGGCCATGATGAAGTACCTTAACCTCAATCAAAATGTAAAGGGAAGCCCTAACGAGAATTTTGCCCGTGAACTTATGGAACTCTTTACCTTGGGGACCGGCCACTATTCTGAAAATGATATACGTGAATCTGCACGTGCCTTTACAGGGTATGCTTTTCAAAGAAACGGGGATTTTTATATAAGGCCCAGAAAGCATGATGAGGGCACAAAGGAGTTTTTTGACAACACGGGAAATTTTGATGGAGATGATATCTTGGACATGATTGTCCAGAAAGAGCAATGCGCCCACTTTATCTGTGACAAACTTTACCGTGAATTTGTAAACCCCACCGTCAACCAGAAACAGCTGGATGAGATAACGGCCGTTTTTTATGAAGGATATGACATAAAGAACGTACTGAGGCATATATTCATGGCAGACTGGTTTTATGATGAGGGCAACATGGGCTCAAGGATAAAATCTCCTGTCGAGCTGCTGGTAGGCATTAAGAAAACCGTTCCCGTTCAATTTGAAAAGACAAAGCAATTGCTTTTTGTACAAAAGATCATGGGGCAGGTATTGCTCTATCCCCCTAATGTCGCTGGCTGGAAGGGAGATAAAAGCTGGATAGATGCAAATTCGCTGGTGTTCAGGTTAAACCTTCCCGCCTCGCTTTTTAATGGCGCGGTCATCAATTATGCTGAGAAGGGGGAGTTTGAAGACTCTTTTGAAGCATATTATAAAAAGAAGAAAAACAGGAAGACCGCATTGAAGACCCAGGTATCTTGGGAGGCCTTTGATGGTGAATATGGCAAATTGAGCAGGAGGGAGCTCAAGCAGTTCTTGCTTGCGCCAAAGATTGATGGGGACACGGCAGCCTATCTTGACAACCTGGAAGATCAAGGCAACAGGGAGTTCTGCCTGCAATTGATGTCGCTCCCAGAATATCAACTTTGTTAGACCAGAAGGTATGAAAAGACGTGATTTTGTAAAACAGAGCGCCCTGGTAAGCGGGGCATGCCTTATGCCCAGTTTCCTGGGTGCCTTCACACATTTTCCCAATATGGTCTCTGGGCATAGAAAGCTGGTCGTCATCCAGCTATCTGGAGGCAATGATGGCCTCAATACCATCGTGCCCTACCGCAATGACATCTATTACCGCGAGCGGCCATCACTGGCCATTGCAAAAGAAAAAACCATCAGGGCCACTGATGAACTGGGCTTTCATAAAAGCCTGGCACCCCTCAAGCAATTGTATGACCAGGGATACCTTAGCGTGATCAATAATGTAGGGTATCCTAATCCTGACCGTTCACATTTTAGGTCAACGGATATATGGCATACCGCCAGCAATGCTGATGAATACTGGAAATCTGGCTGGATGGGACGTTATGTTGAGAAGTTTGGTAAAAACCCCGCCCAGGGCATTGAGGTAGATGACGCACTATCTGTCATCATGAAGGGCGAGACGATGAACGGTATTGCCACACAAAACGCCAAGCTGTTTTATGGTAGCCTGCGGCAACCATACTTTTCACGCATCATAGATAAACAAACAGAAGAACATCTTAGTGAGCACAACCTGGGCTATCTCTACAAGACCATGGTGGATGCTAAATCATCAGCCAAGTATATTTATGAGACTTCAAAGACCTACAGTAGCAATCAGCAATATCCCAACAATCCTTTTGCCCGGCAGCTGAGCACCGCTGCCCAGTTTATAAATTCAGGCCTGGAAACGGCCGTGTATTATATAAGCATGGGCGGTTTTGATACCCATAACAATCAAGGCAACAGGCAAGAAAAATTGTTGAGTACCTATGCAGTTTCCATACAGGCTTTTATAGAAGACCTTAAAAAAAATGACACCTTTAAGGATACCCTGGTAATGACTTTTTCAGAATTTGGTAGGCGGGTGAGTGAAAACGCATCTTCTGGCACTGACCATGGCACGGCAAACCAGGTTTTTATACTGGGGCAAGACCTTAAAAAACCAGGATTTTATAATGACGCCCCCCAGCTTTTAAACTTGCACAATGGAGACCTCGTCCACACGGTTGATTTCAGGGAGATCTATGCCACCTTGCTCGATAAATGGCTTCAGGTAGATGATGATCAGGTGCTCAACAGGTCTTTCAGCAAGCTCGATTTTATTGTATGATTTTATTTGGCTTAAAGCCAAAAAACCTCTTCCCACCATCCTAGAAATCCACGTAATCCTTGCGTATTCACGTTTTTCAAACCCTATCTGACATTTTTCAAACCTCAATGTGGTATTAAAAGTTGAGTTTTACACTTGAAAATTGATGACATGAAAAAAATAGTGCCGTTATTCCTGCTTTTAACCTGTATGGTTTTTTCTTCTTGTGAAGATGACGAAAACGATGTAAATGAAATTGCGACCGTGACCTTTACACTTGACGACCTTGTTGAGGTTGAAAGTGCCACACAGGCCATTGCCGTTAACATAGGCATAAGCACCCCTTATCATGCAGGAGGCACTATAGATGTATCCATAAGCGGCGCAGCGTATGGTGTGGATTATAACACCAGTACGGGCGGTTCTTCTTTTTCACTTGATGTTCAGCCCAATGCCTTACTGGCCACTTTTTCAATTGAGCCCATAGATAATGATGTACTACAGGACAAAAAGGTGCTCACCGTTACCATTACCGGTGTTTCGGGTTCTTTTGAAATGGGAGAAGAGAGCAGTTTTACCTTGACCATCCTGGATGATGAAGAACCTCTTGTTGCCGCCGTGGGCTTTGAGTCTCAAGAAGCTGTTGAAATCAGTGAAAATGCTACCCAAAGCACCCAGGTAAACCTTGCTTTTGACCAGCCCAGCACGGCAGGGGGCACAATACAGGTTTCAGCAACAGGTGATGCAGCTTATGGTACTGACTATAACGTGACCGGTGCAGATAACAGTGATTTTGAAATCACGGTTGAACCTGGGGCATCCTCGGCAAGTTTTGAAGTCCAGGCTATGGATAACGATATTTTTGACGCAGATAAATCCATTGCGTTCACAATTACAGGGGTCTCTGGAGGATTGACCGTGGGTGAGCCCAAAGAGGTCATGGTAACGATAGTCAATGATGATGTACCCCCTTCTCCCGTCGTTGATTTTGCAACAGCAACATCATCATACGATGAGGATGCAGGAACCATTACCATAGATTTTGAACTCTCTGGCACAACGAGCAGCGATGCGGTAATAGAAGTTACCGCCTCAGGTACTGCGGTAATGGATGAAGATTATGCCCTTGTCCCCACGGGTGGTAATCCTTATGCGGTGGTTGTACCTGCAGGAACTGCGGCGGCAAGCCTTACCCTTGACATCATTGACGATACACAAACCGAAGAGGATGAGACCATCCTTCTTAACATAGTTAATGTAACCGGTGGTCTTGATACGGGTGTGAACCAGCAGGAACATACGGTAACAATCAATGCAAACGATGCTGTGGCACCTTATGAGTATGTTGAAACGTTTGAAGATGGTGCTACACTGGTTGACAAGGGCTATCAACAAGTGTTGATCACGCAAGACCTACCGGTTAACCAAGTGCCTGACACGCATAATAAGGATGGGGAATATGCGGATGTCGATGATGTAACCGCAACATCAAACTGGGGTGTCCAGATGTTCTATAAAACAGATAGGGATGGAGAAGGAACAATTGACAATGCCATCATAACCCCATTTAACGATGTTACTGGAGAAGTACAGGTTTCTTATGATGTATCCTATATAACGGGACTTGCCAAAAACACGGCCGTGGTCACACTTTATTATTCTGAAACCTATGATGGCAACGGAAACTGGAACGATGGTGACTGGACCGCCCTTGAAACCGTTACGGCAGCAGACATTGATGCTGAGGGTGTGGCCCGCAAAGCCTACTCAAGAAGGAATGCCAGCTTTATGGCCTCACAAGGTTTTTATATAGCGATACGCATCAACCAGGTTGTCAATGCTGAAAATGATGCAGTACAATGGAGATATGATAATATCAAAGTAAACAATAATCAAGATTAATTTTTAAAACAAAAAAGATGAAAAAACACATGATAACATTAGTAATGGCAATAATGACGGTGGGCAGTATTTTTGCCCAATCAGACAAAATGAAGGAAGAAGCTCAAAAAAAGGTTGATGAGCTCAATGAGCAAATCGTATCTGGTGACCCCACACTGGCATTGACAGAAGAACAACAGGGCAAGCTCTATGACCTTTACATTACCATGTTTAAAGATATCAAGACCGAGAAAAAAGATGGTGGGGGCAAGGAGGATATCAAAGAGGCAAGAAAGGCCGTGAATAAAAAGATTTTTGGAGAAATCCTTACTAAAGAACAGCGCAAGGCTAGAAAAAAAGGTAAAGAAGAATAGAAAAAAGGGGACATGGATATGTCCCCTTTTTTAATTGGCAATAATGACCTCCACGTTATTCTTTTGCAATAGTAGAACATCGCTCTCCGCGATACCACTATCCGTGATTATCTTGTGTATTTTATCAAAGCTACATATAAAGGCCAGCCCAGATTTTTTGAATTTTGTACTATCTGCCACCAGGATGATTTCTTCGGCAATATTGATCATTAGCTGGTTGAGCTGGGCTTCTTCCATATGGTGTGTAAAAACACCTATGCTGGGCTTAATGCTGTCCACTCCCAGAAAAAGCTTGTTACAAAAAAGGTTTTGAAGGTTACGCTCTGCCATGGGGCCCACAAGGGACATTGAGAATTCCTTGAGATATCCACCGGGCATGAACACATCAAGCTTTTCATATTGCGCAAGGTTGTTCACGATATCAAGCGCGTTGCTTATTACCGTAAGTTTATCAAACCCACCCAGGCAATTTGAAATCTCAAAGGTAGTGGTACCACTATCCAGGATAATGCTGTCGTTTTCCTCGATCAATGAGGCCGCCATCTTGCCTATCTTGCGTTTTACATCCAGGTTCAGTTTTTTCTTTTCAGAAACCGTAAGGGTGATATTACTTGTCTTGAAGGCACCGCCATGTGCCCTTATCAAGAGATTGCGCTTCTCAAGCCTATCCAGGTCATTTCTTATGGTTACCTCGCTCACACCCATGGCAGCACTCAGTTCATTTACATTCACCTGACCATGATTGTCAAGTTTTTCAAGGATAAGAGCGCGTCGTTCTGCTGCTTTTTTCATTTGGTTTCTTTTATAACTGAGGGTAAAGATATGAAATATAAAATCTTGGTTTTTTTGACAAAGAAAAGAAAAAGGTTAAAAATATTTTAACCTTTTATGATACATGGATTGCATGAATTATCAATTTATGGAAGACATGGCTATTTCCTGCTGGATAAATTATATGTTTTTATGGCGTTTTCACGGAAAATTTTCTGCAATACTTCATCAGGTAAAGCAAGCCCCCGGTAAGTGCCCTCAAACTCAGGAGCCTGCATTAAATTATCTGTTGAAAAGAATTCCCAGTGAAAATTCCAAAGTTTTTCAAATTTATCAGCCACTTCATCAGCCTTCATTGAACCATCATCTATAACATCTGTACCATAGATGATCCTATCTTGATACTTGATAAAAAAGTCCCTGACCTTGTCATGGTTTTCCATAGCCTGTAGTTGTACATGACAGATGCGCTCTGCCAGGTCAGTCATGGTATTAGGAAAAAGGTCCAGCCGTTTTGCGACCTCGTCAAGGCTCCACTCTACACTAAAGAGGTGGAGGCCCACAAACCTAAGACCAGAAAATTTATTCAATACATTATCCCGGGCTTCCATCTGCCGTTCATACGTGGGATATTCCGGCTGCAGGTACATATGATATTCAGGATGCTCCTTAAAATACTCCCGGTCACTATCAACGGTCATCTTTTCAAGGGGCAACCAGCAATTACGGGGTTCTCCCTGATGGCCTATCAAGAGGATGTCGTTTTCTACTAGGTATTCATAAATGGGATAAAACCTGGGGTCATCAATAAGTACAAACCTTCCGTTCTCATCCTTTATTTTTTCATCCATGCCCAGGTTTTTCCACATCTTGACACCTCTGGCACCGTTTGCGATACCATTTTTGATTTGTTCAAGGGCATGTGGCAGCCATTTGTCAGTATTCCAGTATTGTGTGTCAAAGCTTGTGATGAAGTTTGCAATGGGGTATTTTTCATTCAATGTATGAATGACCTGTTCCTGCTCTTTTAGCGGGATGAAAAAGGGAATATCTGTATTGATTGATACAAACTGTACATCATACCGCTGGGCCAATTTCATTTTAGCCCCGGTCGTGGTATTGAGATGAACGTGTGCATCAATGAACGGTCGCAACATCGCTATTGTTTTTTACCATGGTCAACTTTTCCTTAACCAGCCCGGTGATTTGTGCCGTGGCTTTGGGAAATACTTTCCTCAGGTCTATTTCTTCATTGTCACGCAGCTCTTTTTGCAGCGTTTTCATGAATATGTTTTTGATTTCAGTAGCAAGGTTGACCTTGCAGATCCCCCTTGAGATGGCCGCCTGTACCTGCTCGTGCGACACCCCTGAACTACCATGGAGCACCAGCGTGGCTGGGGTCACGGCTGCAATCTCGTCAAGCAGGTCCAGTTTGAGCTTAGGTTCTTCTTTATAAAAGCCGTGAGCGGTACCTATGGCGATGGCAAGGGCATCAACACCGGTTTCTTCAACAAATGTCTTTGCCTCACCGGGCTGGGTAAATCCACCACCGTGGTCCTGGCCCAGTTTTGCCACAAAGCCCAGCTCAGCCTCTACATGGGCCCCATAGGCTTTTGCACGTTCTACGACTTCTTTTGTGATTTTAATGTTTTCGCCGAAAGGCAACTCGCTACCATCTATCATGACGCTGTCAAAACCGGCATCCAGACACCGTTGAACGAGCTCTATAGACCCGCCATGGTCGAGGTGGATGTGGCCATCAACGCCAAATTGCTCCAGCCCTGACCTGCCCAGTTTTACGGCGGTTTCCAGCCCCATGTAATCTATGGAGCTTTGGGTAAGTTGAAGTATGATGGGCTCCTGCATTTCTTTGGCTGCAGCCAAAACGCCCTGTAAGGTCTCAAGGTTATAAAAGTTAGTGGCCAGCAGGCCCCTTTTGTTACGTGTAAATTCCTGAAGTCTCTGTTTTAGCTTCATGTGCTATATTTTATGGAGCGCTAGTAGCTCGTTTATTTTTTGTTCGGTTTTTATCTTGTCCTTAAAAGCAGCCGTACCCCCAGCGGCAGTGGTGCTTATGGCCCCCGTGATATTGCCCATTTTAAGGCATTCATCATAAGGTGCATCTTGCAGGTATTTATGTATGAAACCCGCGTTGTAGGAGTCGCCTGCACCTATGGCATCCACAAAAGAACCCATGGTAAAGGCTTCAATAAAGGTCTGTTTTTCATCATAGATGCCCATGGAGCCCATCTCGCCCATTTTTAGGGCCGTAAAATGCGCATAGGGTTTGATTTCATGTATGGCATCATCAAGGGTATTGGTTTTTGTAAGGGCAAAAAGCTCACTCTCATTGGGCATGAAGATATCAACATAGTCCAGGCCTATTTTATATTCAAAATCCCATTGACCCTTGACATCCCATTGCAGGTCTAGCGAAGTTGTGACTCCCTTGGTCTTCAATCTTCTCAAGATTTGAAGGATATCCTTTCTCAGGTTTTTTTGTACAAAAAAATTACTGAGGTGCACATGGTCAAAATGCTGTACTTCTTGCCAGGGAATGTCATGTATGCCAAAGTCATCCATGGCGCCGCAATAGGTCACGGCAGCCCTATCCTGGCCATAATTGAGCAGGAGCGTGGCTCCCGTGCCCATGTTTATTGCTTGTTTTGTGAAATGGGTCTTAACGCCTGCAGCTTGCAGTTCTGCAATAACAAACCTGCCGGTTTCATCATCACCCACAGCGCCGCAAAAGCTCACGTCATTACCCAGTGCGGCAAGGTTAGCCGCAAAGATAGCTGATGAGCTTCCCAGGACGGTTTTCATATCCTCGGCAAGGATCTCCTTACCCAATTCTGGGAAGCTCGCTATCCCGTTGAGCAAAATGTCAACGTTCAACTCACCAATGACCAATACTTTTTTACGCAGCACTATAAAGCGTTTTTGTTTTTACTTTTTTTAATAGGCCCTCAACATCCTTCCTGTTGAGCAGGCCGAGGTCTTCATTAAGACAATTTGCGGCCCCGCATGCGGCACCCAGTCTCGCGATATCCTCAATAGTTTTGTTTTGGCTTACGCCAAATGCAATCCCCGCGGTTAGGCAATCGCCCGCACCCACGGTACTTTTAATGTTTTCTATCTTTACATTGGCATGAACGGCATCTTTGCCATAGAACAAGCTTAAGCCTTTTTTGCCATTGGTAAGGGCAATCAACTGTATGGTTTCCTGCAGTCTTTTGGCGACAGCCATGACATCTTCTCCCAGTTGCTGGGTTTCATCCTGGTTGATGTGAAGCCCATAGAATGTAGTCTTTAACGCATTCTTAAGCTGTACACCGCTGCAATCTATTATGGTCCTTATACCTATTGAACTGCATACATCTATCATTTGACGGTATCCATCATCTGGGCAACCCGCAGGCAGTGAGCCTGAAATACAGACCAGTTCTGCCCGTGACGCTCTTGATTTTAATATTTTGAGAAAATCTGTCCAGTTTTCATCAGTGCAATGGGGGCCAGGTTCCAATATTTCGGTATTCTTGATCTTCGGGTTCTTGCTCCTGAAGGTGTAGCATTTCCTTGAATTTTCATCAAGGTCAATCCCTGAAGTGGCAATGCCTTTTTCTTCACAGGTTTTCTTGATCCATTGCCCGGTAGTACCTCCCCAGATGGCAAGTAGTTCACTCTCAATACTCATTGCATTGAGTGCAAGTGCGATATGTGTGGCCTTACCACCAGGAAACTGCTTTAACCTATCAATACGGTTAACCCCACCGGGCTTAAAATCTTCAAGCCAGGCATAGCAATCAATAGATGGGTTGGCACACACGCAAAGAATCATGATTCTTCATAAATTTTAACTCCCTGTACCACACGGCTTATTGCGCCGGTCCTAGAAGGATTATCTGGGTTAAGACCATAGTGCAGGGCTTTAAAATAGCCCAGCAATTGACCTACGAGGGTAAAAGGCACAATATATAAACTATTGTTACCGTGGTTAAGATTATCTAGTTGATGAGGGTGGGTTAGCTCTATAATCTTATCCGTAGAGATCAAGATGGCAGGTATGTTACGTACATCAGCACTAATGTTCTCAATCAAATCATGTTCATACTTATTGGCATGACAATCATTAGAATGCAAATAAACGATAATGGAGTTTTCATCAGCCACCGCCCTGGGACCGTGCCTGAAACCCAAAAAAGAGTCAAATTTACAAATGACCTGTCCATCAGTCAATTCCTGTAATTTTAAATGACACTCCCTCGCGATGCCCAGCAAGGGGCCAGACCCCAGGAAAATAGCCCGTTGAAAGGGTGTTTCAGCAATTTCCCTTAATTTTTCAGCCTTGGAAAGTAATGAATCTGCATGTTTCAACATCTTTTGAAATTGCAGTTCATAATCTTGTATGGGGCTTTCGCCAAAGATAAGTATACTACTCAGCAACATTGACGTAAAACTACCCGTCATGGCCAGGGCCTTGTCATTTGCATCCTCTGGCAACACAACACAATAGGTGTTTTGCGGGTTTTTCCTGCAATATTTAGCTAATGCACCTTCATCATTACAGGTAATGACCAGATGTTTTACATCAGCCACATATTTATTGACCAATCTTACCGCCTCAACACTTTCTGGACTGTTGCCTGAGCGTGCAAAAGAAACAACCAGGGTAGGGCAGTCCTTTAATATTAATGATTTAGCATGGGTAACAAGGTCTGTGGTTGCAATGGGCTGGCACAGCTTACCAGTAGAAGCCTGGATGATTGTTTGTGCGGCTTCACCTATAAAGGCTGATGAGCCTGCACCGGTAAGTACTATTCTCAGGCCTGGGGTGTCCAAGATGGGCTCAAGAAATGCATCAATGGCTTTTTCTTCGTCAAGGAGATTATTATAGACCTCCCTCCACAAAGAAGGTTGGTTGAAAATTTCCCTGTAGGTGTTGAAATTATTATGAGTGTTGTTGACCATCAATTATATTATTTATATAATCCTAAACGAACCGGTGGGATTATTACAAAGCCAAAGAAATAAAAATATTTCGAAAGAAAAAAATGTTTCGAAATATTTTTTAATCATTAATATTTATTTTTTTAGAATAATTTTTACTCAATGTCAAAATATAAAATATAACAATAGCAAATTCTTTATTATCTGTTTTTTAAGTGTTTAAATGTTATTTCAATTTAATTTAAAATTTATTTTTCTATAAAATTAAGGTTCGGCAAAGAGTTTTCGAAAAGAAATCGAAAGTATTTTTGTTTATAATTGTTTGGTTTTGTGATTTAATTAATATATTAGCAACATAAATTTTACATTTAGCGACTATAATCCTAAATATAAGGTTTGTTTTAAAATATTCTGTATTTATTTAACAAGACTCCTATGGATAATAAGTTATTAAGACTCTCGTGGATTTTATTTTTTGTTTGTGGCTTTGTTAGTGCTCAAGATCTAGTTGTGGAGGGTCTTGTTGTAGATGGGGAAAGTGATATTCCTATCGTGGGTGCTAATGTGCAGGTACAAGGCACATCAAGAGGTGTCGTGACTGATTTTGATGGTAAGTTTTTCATTAATGCTAGCCAGGGCGAAACACTTGTCATAAGCTATGTGGGCTTCCGCTCAAGCGAAATTTCAATAAATGATGATTCAAATATAAATGTCTCACTTTTTCCTGATACTTCAGAACTTGATCAAATTGTGGTCGTGGGGTATGGTACACAGAGAAAAAGGGATGTCGTTGGCGCAATTTCATCTGTAGATGCAGATGATTTGGTCTTGTCTTCAACACCTTCGATTGAGCAAGCGCTCCGGGGGCGTGCTGCAGGTTTGCAGATAACGCAAAACAGTGCCCAGCCTGGTGGTGGTCTTGATATACTCATTAGAGGGGCGGCATCAATTAATGCTAGCAACAATCCCCTTATTGTTGTAGATGGTTTTCCTTTATCTGAATTTGCTAATCCAGGGAGTGGAAATAGGTATGATGCAGGTACTCAGGGTATTCTCAACTCTTTCAACCCCAATGATATAGAATCTATAGAGGTGCTCAAAGACGCAAGTTCTACTGCTATTTATGGCGCCAGGGCGGCAAATGGGGTGATATTGATAACCACTAAAAAAGGAAAAGAAGGTAAAGTAATGGTGAATTATTCTGGTTCATATTCATACCAGCCCTACAATAATCCTTATGATGTCCTTAGCCTTTCAGAATGGATGCAGCTTAGAAACGATGCAGCTCTCGAAAACTGGAAATTTCTCAACAGGGTTGAGCCTTATAGTGACAGGACCCTTGAGGAGGCCATTGCAGATCCAGTTAATGGGGTGGCTTTTAGTAGATATTATTCTGACGATCAGATCAGGAATGCAGGAAGTGGAACGGACTGGATAGGTCTCGTGACCAGGGATGGTATGACAGCTCAACATAACTTATCGGTTCAAGGTGGGACAGAGAAGACTAAATATTATTTGTCAGGTAACCTTTTTGAACAAGAGGGCGTGCTTAAGAAAAATAACTTTGACCGTTCATCGCTAAGGATGAATATTAGTCAGGAAATCAACAAATATGTTGAACTGGGTTCTAATGTGACCATAAGTAGAATCAATACTGATAATACACAACTGGGAGGTGCTGCTTTTGAGCAATCTGGCATCATACGCTCTGCACTGCAACAATCACCCATTATTGAAGCTATTGATGAGCTGGGTAATTATCCCATTAACCCTGACAATGCTGTTGAGCCTAACCCATATTCCCTCTTGACAATCTCTGATGAATCAGTAATTGATAGGACATTGGGGAATTTTTATTTAGAAGTTGAACCCATAAAAGGTCTTACTGCCCGTTTTCAGGCGGGTTTTGATAGTGGCACAAACACCCGTTACACGTATCTACCCAGGACCACATTATATGGTGAACAGGTAAATGGTAGGGCCTCAATAGCTTCGCAAAAGAAAAACGACAGGTTATTTGATCTCACATTGAACTATAGCACGACCATTAATAAAGTTCATAGTATAAATGCATTGATAGGTCGATCACAGCAGCGATTTATAAGTGAGGGTAATTCTGTGGGTAATAGTGATTTTGTAACCGACGCTTTTTTATGGAACAATATGAATGCCGGCGCAGGTACCAAGACCGTGGGTTCATCAAAATCTGAAAATAGCCTATTGTCTTATTTTGCCAGGTTAAATTATGTTTATAATGATAAATATATCTTCACAGGAACTGTGCGTAGGGATGGCTCCAGTGTATTTGCAGAAAATAATAGATATGCTGTTTTCCCCTCATTTGCATTGGGCTGGAATATGGCCGAAGAATCATTCATGGAAAGTTTTGGCAATGATATTTCCATGTTGAAATTGAGATTTGGCTATGGTCAAACCGGAAATGCTGATATTGGCTCAAACGCATTTGCTTCATATTATGCCCAGCCGGCTTATCTCAACCCAGATGAATCCATACTTATAGGAGTGTTTGCTTCCAGGTTGGCAAACCCAGACCTGAAGTGGGAAACAACAAAAGAGGCAAACTTAGGGTTGGACTTTGGGTTTCTTAACAATCGTATAACGGGTTCTATTGAAGTTTATGATAAAGTAATTTCAGACCTGTTGTACCTTAAACCCATTAATTCTTATAATGAGATAAACACGGTATGGGCTAATGTGGGCAGTACTCAAAGCAGGGGGTTTGAATTTACCCTCAATACGTACAATATTGATAAAGAAGACTTTTCCTGGAGAAGTATATTGACGATATCTAAATTCAAGGATAGGTGGAAGGAAAGGGCCGCAGACTGGAAACCTTCTGTTTATGAAAGTGTGGATGATCCCATCCGTGCGCGTTTTTCATACCTTTCTGATGGTATCATGCAGGCCGGTGAAACCATACCCGCACAACCTGAGCTATATCCTGGAATGATAAAATTAAAGGACGTAAATGGCTACGTCAGGGATAATGCAGGTAACCCAGTGGTAGATGATCAAGGCAGGTTTTTAAGAACAGGAGAAGCTGATGGTATCATTGATGAGGCAGATATTGTCCTACTGGGATCAACAGATCCAGACCTTATAGGAGGTTTTACAAATATTTTCAGGTATAAAAACTTTGGCCTCAACTTGCATTTTAATGGAATGTTCGGAAGGAAAATAGTTGATCAAACAGATTTTACATATGGGGTAAGTGCCGTGGGTGTTGCAACTAATGGCCGCAATGCATTGAGAAATGTACTCAATAGGTGGACTCCAGAAAACCCATCAACCACAAGACCAGCATCTCATTTTGGATATTCAAGATATGATTCAGGTGATTTTTTCTTACAGGATGCCTGGTTTGTACGATTACAAAATGCCTCATTGTCCTATCAACTGCCGTCTAATCTTTTGGGTGATGTATTGACAAGTTGCGCAGTAAGGTTAGATGCTCAAAACCTTTTTGTGATAACACCATATAAAGGAGTAGACCCAGAGACAGATGCAGTTACTGCTTCGTATCCTTATGTTAGGACATTTACAGCCGGAATAGATATAAAATTTTAATTAATAAATCATGAAAGTAGGAATAAAAATAGCTTGTATATTCTTTGCCATCCTTCTTGCAGGATGTGATGAAGATTTAGAATCAATAAATTACGATGAGATCAACCCTTCTATATTTCCTTCTTCAGAGGCTGATGTTGAAGCACTTGTTGCTGCCGCCTATTACCCATTGAGGGGGTCATATGGAGATGGCATCCATTCAACGTCAGAAAATGGACTCATGTTTGTGCTGGATGCCACCACAGAGATACTTCAGGGGGCATATGGATTGCAGCAAACGGCATCTTATCACACCTATAACCCCACAATTACCGGTGTGACAAGGTACTATGATGTGTTTTATAACAAGATTAGCAGCATGACCTTGAATATTGACCGTATTCAAAATTCAGATGTCAATGATAATATCAAGGCCCAGGCCATTGCAGAGATTCAATGCGCCAGGGGACTCCTCAGTTATGAACTTTTTGACCTGTATGGCCCTATCGTGGTTGCACCCCTTGAGGTGTTGCAAAACCCTTTACAAGAAGAACCATTGGCAAGGCTTCCCTATGATGAGATGGTAAGTTTTATTGAAAATGACCTTTTGGCTGCCGCCGAAAACCTCAAATCCCCTCAAGATACCCCATATGGCAGGTTTAGTTCTGGTATGGCGCGTATGATGCTCATACGTCTTTACCTGCATGAAAAAAGATGGACAGAGGTGGAGCAACAGGCAGATTTGATCATGAACATGAACTATTATGAGCTGGACCCAGATTATCTAAGCCTATTTAGTACCGAAGCACCCGTGGACAGCAAGGAAATTATATGGTCCATTCCTGCAGACTATGCAGGCACAGTTGAAAATCAATGGCAATTAATGGCATTGCCAAATAATTTTCCAGAGCGTGGTGGATATGGAACCATCCAGAGTTCATGGCAGTTTTACGATTCTTTTGAAGATGATGATGTACGTAAAACGTATCTAATTGCTGAATACACGGGTTCTGATGGCGTAACCTACAACAGGGATAACCCGGGAGCTATAATGCAGCTGGGGCCCATACCATTAAAAATAGACGCAGATGCTGATAGAACCGCGGCATTGACCACTGTTGATATTGTTATGTACCGTTATGCAGATGTTATCCTTTCAAAGGCAGAAGCTATCGCTAATGAGCAGGGCGCTCCCACCCAGGAGGCAGTTGACCTTGTCAATGAAGTTCGGGATAGGGCAGGAATATCAGAGGTTGCCCTCACGGATTACACCGGCCTGGATAGTTTCAATGACTTGATCCTTGAAGAAAGATCTCATGAATATTGGTGTGAAAATGGTCAGTACAGAGCAGATTTAATACGCCATGGCAAGTATGTGGAACATGCAAACGAACTTAATGGTACTGCTAGTCAGAGCGCCGAATATAAAGAATTGTTCCCATTTTCACTGGCCAGGATAAGTGAAGGAAAAGGTGAATTCTTACAAAACCCAGGATATAACTAGACATGAACATGACAAGAAGTTTCTTAGCATTTTTTATCTCTGTATTACTAGCATCCAGTTGTGATAAACAGGATGATCCTGATACTGTCGGTACAGGTACAGATGATGATACGTTAAGTACCGTAGCGTATGAAGAATCACGGGATGTGATTTTAAACCCAGAGCGTGGGTTTATGCATACATGGGCAGTACAATCAGGAGGGGAACCGGTGAGCACTGCACAATTGCAGGCCTTGAAAAGCGAAGATGTATCCATCATCTTAAGGATATACTACCTCAAGGATTTTAAAAATAGCGCTTTAAGCGAAAATCAATTGACCTTGATCAAGACAGATTTTGAGAGATTTAGACAAGCCGGTATAAAATGCGTGCTCAGGTTTGCCTATACAGACTCCATGAGCGATCCAGACGCACCGCTGGATGTTGTAGAAAACCATATTGATCAACTAAGCCCCATTGTGAGCGAAAATGCTGATATTATTGCATTTGTCCAAGCTGGGTTTATAGGGGCATGGGGAGAATGGCATTCATCGAGCAATGATCTTACAACCTTGACAAACAAGAAAATCATCCTCGAAAAATTATTGAGCGCATTTCCCCCCAATGTAAAGATACAGGTGAGGACACCGGGATATAAAAAGGAAATTTTTGGCGAAAGCCAGCCCATGGACGCCACAACAGGGTACGGTAACTCAAACATTGCCCGTGTGGGCTTTCACAATGATTGCTTCATGGCCAGCATTGATGACTATGGGACTTACCAGGATGTGGCGGCTGATAAGCAATACATAAGCCAGGAAGCACTCTATGTGCCCACGGGTGGAGAAACCTGTCCACCTTCAGGTATTCCCATTGCCAGCTGTACCACTGCTGAAAATGAAATGGAACTCTTGAAATGGACATACCTTAACCTGGATTATTACGGGCCGGTCCTTAATGAATGGAGGTTGAATTCTTGTTTTGAAAATTTTCAAAAACGTTTGGGATACCGCATAGTGATGGAAGAGTCTGTAGTTCCCAAGGCACTTGTGGGGCCTTCTTTTGATTTTAAAATAAAACTGGGCAATGTGGGTTTTGCCCCTGTCTATATCAATAAGAACACATTTTTAGTACTTAAATCCACGACAGGAACCGAAACTAAAATTGCACTTGACCTGGATGTCAGGAAGATTGCACCGGGCAGTACGTATGAATATGCAACTTCGGTAAATGTGGTATCCCTGGCTTCTGGAGAATATTCTCTTTTTCTTGATATTCAAGATGAACAGCCTACACTTGCTGATAGGACAGATTATAAAGTAAGATTAGCCAATAATAGTACATGGGAGAGTACAACGGGATACAACAATCTCATGCAAACCATAAAAATAGAATAACAGTAGCACTAAAAACTTTAATTATGAACAAGGTACTTTACTTAGGATTAGCACTTATGTCATTGCTGGTTTTATATAGTTGCAGCAGCGACGATTCTAGCTCTGGCCCCATGCCAGTGGCAGACTTTACCTTTACTAATGACGGTAGCACGTTTACATTTACTAATCTCTCAGAAAACGGAACGGAGTATAGGTGGGATTTTGGAGACCTTGATTTTTATTCCTATGATGAAAGCCCCGTCCATACCTACAATATAGGTGGAAGCTTGAAGGTTTCTCTTACAGTAACTAATGAATCTGGTCAAGAGGCATACGTTGTTAAAACAATAGAAGCCCCAGAAATTATTATAGTAAATATTGAAGTCGATGGTGATTTTGAAGACTGGCAAGATGTAGATTATGCTTATGAAAGCCCTTCGAGTACGGGATCAATGCAAAAAATAAAGATATGGACAGGTGGAGCCAATGTCAATGTTTACCTTGAAGGTAATGACATGATGAACATGCAACTTGTGGATATGTTCATAAACTCTGATGGTGACACATCAACAGGTTTCCTGCATGGTGAATGGCCAGATGGTTCTGGAGCAGATTGGTTGTTTGAAGGACCACTTGTAAGTAATGGCTGGGGGTCGTTTTATGATCATATTGATCCTAATGGTAGCTGGGGCTGGGCAGCACTTGCCGGTTCTGGAGCAAACATTAAAGTATCAAGCATAGTACAGGTTGAAACGGGGGTAAAAGCTGTGGAATTCAGCATCCCTAAGGCTGTACTGGGTGAGTTGGGCGATACCATAGGATTTGCATTTACTGAGTTGACCGAGGGCTGGGCACTTGTGGCAAATTTTCCAGATTCGACAGCGTTTGTGACAGTTGACCTCTAATCATAATATAGAATATGGTAAAGGCCAGTCAAAGACTAGATTCAATTGATGCCCTTAGGGGGTTTGATATGTTGATGATCATCTTTGCAGATAGGTTTTTTTATTATTTGCATGAAGCTGCAAATACTGATTTCACGGGTTTCCTTGCAGAGCAATTTGAGCATCCAGACTGGTTTGGTTTTCATATTTATGATGTCATCATGCCCTTGTTCCTCTTCTTGGTCGGGGTAGTGATCCCTTTTTCTTTAAGTAGTAGGTTGAAGTCTGATGAGGCCGGTAGACCATTGCTTTATTATCATATTTTTAGACGTTTCCTCATCCTTTTTTTACTAGGGTGGATTGTACAGGGTAATCTATTGGCACTGGATATTGGTCAGTTTAAGGTTTTTAGCAATACCCTGCAGTCTATTGCAGTGGGGTATGTAGTTTCTTGTCTTGCCTTTATACATTTAAAGAAGGCCCATCGCTATTATTTATTTGGCTTTTGCCTGCTCGCTTATTTTTTGATACTTCAGTTCTGGCCCGTGCCTAATTATGGTGCGGGAGACTTGATGCCAGACCGAAACATTGCGCTATATGTAGATCATATGGTTTTTGGCAGGTTTGATGATGGGTATCAATACACGTGGTTCTTGAGTAGCCTGGGCTTTATAGCCACAACGCTTTCAGGCTTGTTTGCCGGAGAAATGCTCAGGAGTAAAATGCCCCAAATCAAGATTTGTCATGGCCTTTTGCTTATGGGACTTATATTATTGGTCACAGGTGGATTATTACATCTTGTTCAACCCTTTATTAAAAAAATATGGACACCATCCTTCGTATTGGTAAGTTCAGGCGTATGTTTTGGGTTGCTGGGCTTATTTTACTGGGTCATAGATATTAAACAAATCAAAGGCTGGATAGTCCCTTTTAAGATTATAGGAGCTAATGCAATTGTTGCGTACGTACTTTCTCACGTGATAAGTTTTTCATCCATTGCAGGCGAGGTACTTTTTGGCACAGAACAGTTTTTGGGCAAGTATTATGAGGTTATCCTATCCATTGGCGGATTTTTGATACTTTACCTCCTGTTATGGTTTCTTTATAAGACCAGGACATTTATAAAGATTTAATTTTTTAAGAAAAATATGTTTTGGCTGTAGCCAAAAAAATAAAAGTTGAATAACTCAACAGAAAGACGATTTACAATAAAGTGGGCTCGCGAGCATTTATCATCACCTCAAAAAAACAATAATAAATTTAAGCGCTAAATTAAATACAGAATCATGTCAACGAGAAGAAAATTTATCAAGGAATCAGCAATAGTGGGTACTGGTATTTCACTAGCTCCCAGTATGGTATTTCCTTTTAATTCTAGGCCAGCGGTAGATAAGCTGAAGATTGCCTTTATAGGGGTGGGGCTCAGGGGCACCAACCACCTTAACAATGCAATACACCGCAAAGATACAGAGATTACGGCTATTTGCGATATTGATCAGAACAGGATTGACATTGCCCTGGATTTAATTAAAAAAGATGGTCGTAAAAAACCATTGGTCTTTGGCAAGAATGAAGATGATTACCTTAACCTGCTGGAATCACCAGAAGTTGATGCAGTTGTAATCGCCACACCCTGGTTATGGCACACCAAGATGACCGTGGCAGCCATGAAGGCTGGCGTGTATGCTGGTGTTGAGGTATCGGCCTCACAGACCATAGAAGAATGCTGGGACCTTGTAAACACACATGAAGCCACGGGTACACACATGATGTTCCTGGAAAATGTAAACTTTCGTAGGGATATCATGGCGGTACTCAACATGGTACGTCAAAACGTTTTTGGAGAACTGCTTCATTTTAGATGTGGTTATCAGCATGATTTGAGAGAAGTAAAGTTCAATGACGGTAAGCAGCCGTATGGAGGTGGGGTCGAATTTGGAGAAAAAGGACTTTCTGAAGCCCACTGGCGTACCAAGCATTCCGTTTACCGCAATGGAGATACCTATCCCACACATGGAGTAGGGCCCATAGCCGCTATGTGCGACATCAACCGTGGTAACCGTTTTGTGAGCATGACCTCAAGTGCCACCAAGGCGGCGGGACTCCACAAATATGTAGTTGACCATGGAGGTGTGGACCACCCCAATGCCAAGGTAAAGTTCAAGCAGGGGGATATAATCACCTCTACCGTAGAAACCGCCTTGGGAGAGACCATCATCATCACACATGATACAAACTCTCCACGCCCTTATTCTTTAGGTTTCCGTGTACAAGGCACTGAGGGGCTTTGGGAAAAAGATGGAGATAGGATCTATATTGAAGGAAAAGCCGAAAAACCACATCGTTGGGATGATGCTGCTCCTTGGTTAAACAAATATGACCACCCCATCTGGAAAAAATATGGAGAAGAGGCCACGGGGGCCGGGCATGGCGGTATGGATTATTTTGTGATGAAGGCCTTTGTAGAATCAGCCCTTGAAAATATTGCCCCTCCCATAGATGCTTATGATGGTGCTGCCTGGAGTGCGATCACACCTCTCTCAGAAGCATCTATCGAGAACAATGGTGAACCACAGGATTTTCCTGACTTTACCCGTGGACAATGGGTAGAGAGAAAACCCTACAACTGGATGAAGGATGAATATAAAAAATAGGATTTTGTAACAGCTTGGTAAAACCCCGCCCTCTAGCGGGGTTTTTTATGCATTAAAAAGAAGTTTCTGCCTCCTTTAAATTATCTTTAGAATCCTGGGATAGATTTGTTCTTTTAGCCTTTATATATGAAATACCTTATTGCAGAAGATGAGAAGGAACTACAGGAGTCCATCGCTACATACCTGGGCCAGGAGGCAAATGTGTGCGAGACCGCATCAGACTATTGGGAAGCCTCTGAAAAACTGGAAATGTATGAATATGATGTGGTCATCCTGGATGTAAACCTCATTACCGGTAATGGTCTTGAATTGCTTGCAAAGCTCAAAGAGCAGCATAAAAAGAGCGGTGTCATCATTATATCGGCTAACAGTTCACTTGAAGATAAGCTCAAGGGCCTTGACCTGGGGGCAGATGATTATATCACAAAGCCCTTTCACCTGGCAGAACTCAACTCACGCATCAAGGCGGTACTGCGCCGGGGCCAGTTTGGTGGCGAAGACTCCATTACCTTTCATGAAATCACCCTGGATACACTGGCAAGAAGTGCCTATGTAAACGGTAAACCCATCACGCTTACGCGAAAAGAATATGACCTGCTCCTCTTTTTTATCACAAACCAGGGCAGGGTACTATCAAAAGCAACCATCGCAGAGCACCTATGGGGAGATGACAGTGACCTCCTGGACAGTTTTGATTTTATCTACGTACACATCAACAACCTGAGAAAAAAGCTTACTAAAGAAGGCGCAAAATATATCCAGACCGCTTATGGTAGCGGCTATAAATTCATCGCAGATTAAAACAAACAACCATCACCGGACAAGACTATTAAGGAAAGCCTCAAAAACCTTCCTGTTAACTGCACTTGTGTTGATGACCCTATCAGCCGCCGCCCTGTATTTTTATACCAAGGACCTCTTGCGCCGCGAGATTGAAGAAGAACTGTATTCAAACAAGGACCGTGTAGAGAATTTATTGGCAAAAGACCAAGAGATAAGGGGCATACCACCCATTATGGAGATAGAAAAGGTGAACAGGGAGGAGGCAGAAATACTCAAGGACACCTTGCTCTATGACCCACTTCAGGACGAGATAGAACTCTTCAGGCAGCTCTCGGGCACGCATACCATTGCCGGAAAACACTATAGGGTCACGGTACGCGCAATGATCATTGAATCTGAAGATATCCTTTTTGCCATTGTTTTTACCTTTATCATTGTCCTTTTTCTCGCCTTTATCTTCCTGTTCTATCTCAACAAGTCAAGAAATGAAAAGCTTTGGAAGCCCTTTTTTGTAAATCTCGATAAGCTCAAGGGTTTTTCACTTAAATCCAATGATGCACTAAGCTTTGAAGACTCTGACGTACTTGAATTTCATGAACTCAACCGGGAGATGACCAGCCTGACGGCAAAAATTCAAACAGATTATAGAAACTTAAAGCAGTTTACAGAAGATGTATCCCACGAGATGCAGACCCCGCTGGCCATTATGCAGGTGAAAATCGATACCATTATCAATGATGCTAAAATCACCAAAAAACAGTTTGAGTCCCTTTCTTCCTTACAGACTGATATCTCGAGGTTAAAGCAGCTCAATAAAAAACTTATCCTTCTGGCAAAGATTGAGAACAATCAATTTTCAGGGGCTGAATTGATCAGCATAAATTCAATATTAAAGGAGTCAATCTCAAACTTCCGGGAGCTTGCCCCGGTTGAGATTGAATTCAGGGACCAAGAGGAGATCCATGCAAATATGGACAGGTCACTGGCAAGTATATTATGCAACAACCTCTTGTCCAATGCCATAAAGCATAATACAAAAGAAGGTCCCATTATCGTTGTTGCCCAGGAGACACATATTCAATTCATAAATCATGGCAAGTATGCCCTGGCCGGGCCAGAACATATTTTTGAACGTTTTTACAGGGAGAGCAAAAAAGAAGATTCAACCGGCCTGGGACTTTCAATAGTAAAAAAGATATGTGATTATTATGGTTTTGAACCTTCATATCACTTTCGCGAAAGCTGTCATGTTTTTCAAATAGATTTTAAGCTACAATCCTGAGCTTCTTTAAATTCTCTTTAGAACTGCA
Source organism: Cytophagaceae bacterium (assembly GCA_002710685.1). Classification (GTDB taxonomy): domain Bacteria; phylum Bacteroidota; class Bacteroidia; order Flavobacteriales; family Flavobacteriaceae; genus Leeuwenhoekiella. Next base: position 220,399 of record PALD01000069.1, read on the forward strand.
CCATACTTTTAGCTAAAAATTTATGCCATGCAGTTTACAGTTCAAAAAAAGCTACTGATCTCATTTTTCTTTCACCTTTCAACAATTATGCTGGGTCAAGAAATTACCCTGACCGGTGAAGTAGTTGAGGAAAAGAATAAAAGGGCCCTTGCCTTTGTTACCATAGTGGTGAACAATACGGGTACGGGCAAGCCGGTTAACGGCACTATTACGGACGAGGCGGGGCGATTTACATTGGTACTCCCTACAGGTAATTACCGTGTAGAGGTATCGCACATGGGTTTTGAACCTGTTAGCCGAAATATTACAGCTGGTGGGCTCAACCCGGTTTTTGACCTGGGTAAAATAGGACTTAGAGAGACTGCGGAGGCACTTGATGAGGTTGCCATTATTGCTGAGCGTGCCACGGTTGCCGCAAATCTTGATAAAAAATCCTTTAGTCTCAATGACAATGTTGCCCAGGCTGGTGGATCAGTTCTGGATGCCATGAAAACAATGCCCGGTGTTGCATTTGACCAAGAGGGTAGGGTCGTTCTACGGGGCAGCGATAAGGTAGTTGTGCTGATTAATGGTAAACAATCCAGTTTGACCGGTTTTGGCAATCAAAAAGGGCTTTCTAATGTTCCTGCGGCAAACATAGAGCGTATTGAGATTATCAACAATCCTTCAGCTAAATATGATGCTAACGGCTTTGCTGGTATCGTAAACATTATCTATAAAAAAGAAAGGCAATACGGGCTTAATGGAAATGCTGGATTATCCTTTGGCCTGGGAGCCTTGGTGAAACGTAGGGAAGATACAAAAACAGATTTTGGAAGCTATTCGGTCAACCCAAAGCTAATCCCCAGCCTTAACCTAAACTACCGCACGGAAAAGGTAAATTATTTTCTTCAGACTGAATTCATGCTTCAAGAGGCATTGCCCAATAATGAATTTACCACCCGTTTGTATGACGATGGCCCAAGGGTCATTTCTCAAGTACCCGAAAATAGAAAACAGTTTCGCAGTATTGTAAAGGGAGGAGTGGATTATGCCCTGGGAGAACACGATTATATGACCTTTACGGGAATGGTTGACCGAGAAAGGCACATTGACACCTCACAAGTGGCATTTATAGACCTTGACCGTGACCTGCGCAATCGTTTATATACATGGAAAGAAGAAGAGGTGACAAGCTTTATAAATGCAGCTCTCAACTATAAGCATGATTTTAGTCAAGTAGGTCATTCTTTTTCGGCAAATATCCAGTACACAAGGGGGCTGGAAGATGAAAGTTATTTTTTAAACGATAGTTCTGCGGTGCGCATAGGGCGCGATATGACTAATATAAGGGCGGTAGAACACACAACAAATATAACCACAGATTATGTGCGTGCTTTGGGAAACGGCCGTATTGAGGCCGGCCTAAAAAGCAGGTTTAGAAGGTTGCCCGTAGACTATACGATCACTAGGGGCAATGAATCTATAATCTATCCTGACCTAGGGGATTTTTCAAGCTGGAGCGAAAATCTCTATGCAGCATATATAAACTATGTCATGGAAAGAGAAAACTATGATGTTGAAGCTGGCCTGCGTACAGAAGAAACAGAGGTATCATATAAACTAGATCCTTTAAACACGTATTATGCTACCAATGACAGTTATCGTTACCTGGAACTTTATCCCAGCATAAGGTTTACCTATAAGATAAATGAAAGAAATAAGATATCGGCTTTTTATAACCGGAGGGTAGACAGGCCGGGAGAACCAGAGTTAAGGGTTTTTCCCAAGTATGATGACCCAGAACTCCTAAAGGTGGGCAACCCATACCTTAGGCCACAGTTCACAAACAGTGTGGAGGTTGCCCACCGCTTATCTTGGGACACGGGCTCACTGTTTACCGCCATCTACCATAGAAACATAAATGGGGCATATCAACGTATTTATAGTATTGATGATAGCAATCCAGACTATTCAATCGTAAATAGGATTTACCAGAACACTGGGCATGCCACAAATACGGGGCTAGAACTTCTTTTTAGTCAGGATATCACAAATAAATGGGAATTGTCATCAAGCTTCAATATATATTCAAATACCATTGACGCATACCAGGGCACCTTGCTCTTTCCCTATGAACGTCCATTTATGATTGCAGAGTCAACGAATACTGCTGGAGATTTTAAAATCACGAATACGGTAGATTTTCCAGGGCAACTTCAAGCTCAAGTTACCGGGCTATATTATTCCAAGAAGAATATCCCGCAAGGAGAAGAATTGGCAAGGTATTCCATAGACTTTGGAGTGACAAAATCACTGTGGGACAAGAGGGCAAAAATAACCTTCTCCGCCACAGACTTATTTAATCGTTTTGGCTTACGCCAAAGAATACAAGGGGAGGGCTTTAAGGCAAACTATGAAAATTATTATGAAACCCAGGTATTTAGATTGGGTCTTGACTACAAGTTCTAGCCTATAGATGGCGGTTCATAAGCAATAAGTCCTGTAGGGAAAGGGTTGTCCTAATGAATTCCTATTCATCATAACCCTTTCTTTATCAGGCACGATAATCAAAATCCTGCTTTAGAACATCTTTAGATTTCAGAAATACTTTTACCCATAAATCCACAATGATCATGGCTAAGAACCTATTGATGACATGCGTGTTTGTGTGTTTTGGTCAACTCGTACTGTCACAGGATAATGCAAGTCTTGACGTCTTTCTTGATGCTGCGATGCGCAATGCCCCCGGCGTCAAGGTTAATGATAATCTTGAGCAAATAGGCCGTATCCAGGAAGACATCATACGTGCCCAGAACAATGCCTTTCAGGTAAGCGCAAGTTCAGAAATCTTGTTTGCCCCGTATTTCAACAACAATGGCCGTGTGATCGATGTTACAACCACCCCATCACCCACGGCATATGGTTATGATGTGGGGATTACAAATGGAGGGTTATATTCAGCCCAGCTCAATGTGACAAAAAACCTGTTAAATCAGGCAAGTGTTGACAATTTATTGCTTCAAAACAAGGTGAGCAATGAATCTATTGCCCTATCCACAGAAGAGATGGAGCATACCCTGGCCAAAAACATGACCGACGCCTATATCATGGCATATCAACTGCAGCTACAGGCAGATTTTACATCACAGGTACTCGAGGACCTAAAAACAAGGTTAAAGGTATTAGGGCTTTTGGTCAAGAAAGGTATCGTACAGCAAAGTGATTATATGTTGTTGCAGCTTGATATAGAGGGCAAACAGCTCGAACTAAAGCAAATAAAAGATAACCTCAATAACTCTATAAATCAAATGTTTACCCTTGCCGGTATACCCGTACATGATATAGAAAGGTTAGAAGCACCTAATATATCAAGGGACAACTCCAGTATCCAGGGGGAGCATTACTATGAACGCAAATACACCAATGATAGTTTACAGGTCAAGGCAGGCCAGCTGGTTTATGAAAATGCCTACAGGCCACAGCTTACCGTTTACGGAAATACAGGGTTGAACGCCGTTGAGCTTAATACCATTGCACATAAGATAGGCATGAGTGCAGGCCTGCGGTTGACCATACCCATTTATGACGGCAAGCAACGTAAGTATAACGCGCAACAAAATAAGCTCAAGGTAGAAAACATGGATTATGTTAAAATGAACTCACAGGTACAGCTTGATAACAATCTCAAGAATATTGATCAACAGTTAACGGCCGTAAAAGAAAACAGGGATATCCTCACCATGCAGATACATAAACAGGAGGAAATCCTTGAAATCTATAAAGGAAAACTGGTACAGGGGCAGGTATCAATCATCGATTATCTCAACGTGATGCAAAACTACAGGCAATATGTCTTTACAGATCTTCAAATGCAAACTAATACCTGGCTGTTACAAAGCCAGTACAACTTTATAAACTGGTAACCCATGATACCATCTAGCTTTTTAAGGCCGTTGGCCTTATCCCTGCTTATATTGATCATAAGCTGTAAAAAAACCGAAACCGGGGCACCTGGCATCAAGGCGGCCATAAGGGTAAGTGCAGCTACCGTGACGCAACAGCCCATTACTGAATACCTGACTTTTAATGGTACGACTGTTTATCAAAAAAAAGAGGATATACGGGCCAATATTACGGGATACATCACGAGCATGCCCTATAAGGTGGGAGATAGAATAAGCAAGGGGCAGGTTTTTGCCCTGGTGCGCACCAAGGAACAGGATGCCCTGCGGGATGCCATAAAAATCGACACCTCGCTGGCAAAATTTATCCATCCCATAACCATCAAGAGCAATGCGGGCGGAATCCTCAATGTAGTAAACGTTAATGTTGACGATTACATCGCAGAGGGCGATGTCTTGGCTTCGATAATACAACCTCAATCACTTGTTGTTCAGGTAAACGTACCATATGAATATAGGGGTGCGGTGCATCTTGATACCCCATGTGAAATATTGCTTCCGGACGGTAAGGTCATCACGGCAAGTGTTATAAAGGCATTGCCCACCATGGACATAGCCTCACAATCACAAACCTTCTTGATAGGGGTGCCACAAGATGAGGAGCTGCCAGAAAACCTCAATGTTGAGGTTAAGATTGTTCAAAAAGAAGATGCAGGCCTTCTTACCGTGCCCAAAACAGCATTGCAGGCTAATGAACTGCTTACCCAGTACTGGGTGCTGCGGCTAGTACAAGATTCACTTGCCATCAAGACCCCCGTAAAACCTGGTTTAAAGAATGATTCCCTTATTCAGGTTGAATCGCCGGGACTAAGGTTAAATGATAGGGTGGTCACAACGGGAGCTTACCAGATGCAGGATTCAACTGTGGTCAAAATTCAAAATCAATGAAAAACCTGCATTCAAGATATAGGTATCCCATTTTGGCAATAGCCATATTACTTTTATTGGGAGGTGCCTTCTCCTATAAAAATTTAAAGACGGGATTATTTCCAGACATCACTTTTCCTAAAATAAAGGTGATAGCTGATGCCGGCCAGCAGCCTGTGGACAAGATGATGACCACGGTAACCATACCCCTTGAAAATATCATAAGGCGCACCGAGGGCCTGCAGTACATACGCAGTACCACCTCTCGGGGAAGCTGTGAAATCTCGGTTTTTCTAGATTGGAATGCTGATATCAATACCGCAAAATCCCAGATAGAATCCTTTATAAACCAATCGCGCGGAAGCATTCTTCCCAATACTACATTTTCAGTTGAAAAAATGAACCCATCCATCCTGCCCGTCATGGGCTACTCGATAGAGGGCAAAGGGTATTCTCAGGTAGAACTCAAGAAAATCGCAAAATATACCGTAAAGCCTTATTTGGCCGCAGCCAAAGGCATAAGTGACATTGTCGTGATAGGGGGCAAGGACAAGGAATATCAAATACAGGTAAAGCCCGGGGCCATGAAATCTTTGGGTATTTCAATCATTGATATTCAAAATGCTGTTGCGGGGGCAAACCTGTTGCAGTCCAATGGTTACATCACAGATTATGACCGTATGTACCTCACCTTGACAGATAACTCCATTGATGATATCACAGAGCTGGAGGACCTGACCATCACCAACACCCCCAGTAGAAAAATAACCTTACGGGATATTGCCAACATCAAGATAACCGAGGCCAAGGAGTATGTAAAAATAATTGCAAACGGTAAGAACGTGCCCACCATTGCAATCATAAAGCAACCGGAGGCCAACCTCATAGAAATCAATAATACCATTGAGCAAAAAGTAGGGGAGTTGGCCTCCATCCTGCCTTCAGGGGTGGTGCTAAAACCCTATTATAACCAGGCAGACTTTGTAAACACCAGTATTTCAAGCATCAAGGATGTATTATGGATAGGCCTGGTGCTCGCACTGCTGGTCGTGGTCGTTTTTTTGAGGTCGTTTTCGGCAAGTATGGTCGTGCTGTTCACGATACCCGTTTCCCTATCGCTTACACTTATCCTTCTTGAAACCTTCAACTATACCTTCAACATCATGACCCTGGGTGCCGTGGCAGCTGCCATAGGGCTTATGATTGATGATGTGGTCATAATCATTGAGCAAATACACAAGATTAAAGAAGAGCATCCAGGGCGTGGGATGGCTTGGGTGTCCCATGAGGCGATAAAGCACTTGTTTCCGGCCATGGTGGGGTCATCCATGAGCACGCTTGTTATCTTCATACCCTTTGTGCTCATGACGGGTATTGCAGGTGCTTATTTTAAAGTAATGGCCTATACCATGATGATTGCTCTGGCAGCTTCATTTCTGGTTACCTGGTTGGTCGTGCCGGTTCTTTCCATACTGTTTACACGAAAAAAAAGCAATGTGGAAAAACCAAAAAGCCCCCCACGTACTTCGTGGGTTCATGGTGTGCTTACAAGGCCCGTTATAGGCCTGGTGTTCTTTGCGATATGCGTCCTGATCATAGTTTTGGTACCCTCGAGGCTTCCCTCTGGCTTTCTTCCAGAAATGGATGAGGGCAGCATTGTCCTGGATTACAACAGTCCCGCAGGGACCACCCTTGAAGAAACTGACCGGATGCTGCAAATAGTAAACGATATCCTGGACAATCAACCAGAAGTTGCGGCGTATTCCGCAAGATTGGGAACACAAATGGGTTTTTTTATTACCGAGCCCAACAGGGGGGATTATCTCATAAAGCTTAAGGATAAGCGCAACAAGACCACAACGCAGGTTTCTGATGAAATACGTAGTAAGATAGAAGCAGAACTTCCCCAGCTCACTATAGATTTTGGCCAGGTAATAGGCGATATGCTGGGCGATTTGATGAGTTCTGCCCAGCCCATAGAGGTCAAGGTTTTTGGAGATGAGCCCACCAAGCTCGAGGACCTTTCAAAAGCAATTGCGGCCGAGGTTGAAAGCACCCCGGGAACCGCAGATGTAAGTGATGGCATCATCGTGGCAGGCCCCGTGTTGAACATCCAGCCAGACGAAGCTAAGCTGGCCCAGATGGGATTGACGGTAACAGATTTTCAAATGCAGCTCCAGGCGCAGATAGAAGGCATTGTCCTGAGCACCATGATAGATAATGAACAGCTGGTCAATGTAAGGTTGATCTATCCTGATGCACAGGGCACATCCATAGATGACCTCAAGGATACCTCCATACTATTGCCTCAGGGTAAATCAATACCCATATCAACCGTTGCCACCATAACGATGGAAAAAGGCGTGGCAGAAATAAACCGTGAAAACCAAAAATCAATAGGGATCATCACCGCAAGGCTTGACAACCGTGACCTGGGCTCAACCCTTGCCGAAATACAGGATAGACTATCACATAACATAAGCCTGCCCACGGGGTACTCCATTGAATATGGAGGGGCATATCAAAATCAAAAACAGGCCTTTAGGGAATTGTTGATGATCCTCATCTCCGCAATACTCCTGGTATTTATGGTCATCCTTTTTTTATTCAGGAAAATAAAGGTAGCCCTTGCCATAATCGTTATCGCCATACTGGGCGTTGCCGGAAGTCTCTTGAGCCTATTTATCACCGGCACCCCATTGAATGTGGGCAGTTACACGGGCATCATCATGATCGTGGGCATCATAGGCGAGAACAGCATCTTCACCTATAGGCAATATCAGGATACTGATACTTCCCTGACCCATGTTCAAAAAATAGAATACGCCATTGCAGCACGGCTGCGGCCCAAGCTCATGACGGCCTTTGCGGCAATCATGGCACTTATTCCATTGGCACTGGGTATAGGGGCCGGGGCACAGTTGCACCAGCCCCTGGCCATCGCCGTGATAGGCGGGTTGCTATTTGCACTTCCCTTGCTGCTCATCGTGCTTCCCACGATCCTCAAGGTCATAAAAGAATGAAGGGCAGGGGGCAACACTTAAGATTTGCTTAAAGCTGGCTTTAGATTTCATGCTTAATTTTAAAACACAATATAAAACAACAACGATATGAAAAAAGTAATTCTAGGCACCGCGCTAATGTTCATGGCCCTTGCCTCACAAGCATGTAATGCGACCCAAGGTGACAAAGTACCCAGTAATGTCAAGCAGGCTTTCGCCAAAAAATTTCCTGATGCAAAAAAAGTAAAGTGGGACAAGGAAAACGATACGGAGTGGGAAGCAGAATTTAAAATGGGCAAGGTGGAATATTCAGCAAACTTCCTGATGGACGGCACATGGAAGGAAACGGAACATGAAATCAAAAAAACTGAAATCCCAGAAGCGGTCCTTTCTACCTTAAAAAAGGAGTTTCCTGACTTTAAAATCGAAGAGGCAGAAATCTCTGAGACCGCCACGGGTTCACATTATGAACTTGAAATAGAAAAAGGAGAGAATACCCTGGAAGTTGCCATTGACGGGCAAGGTACCCTGGTCAGCAAAGAGACCATGGATGAGGATGATGAAGATTGATTGTTGATTTTTAAGTTAAGGCCCAGGGTGATGCCTGGGCTTTTTTATCAAATCTGTAAGATGATGGCCTTACTTTAGAATTGCTTTAGATTCTGTTGAGAATTTGAACAGGATTTCAAGCCACTTTTACATTTAAAATGCAACAGTGATACTTAAAAAAAATATTGACAGGTTCTATATTATATTTCTCTGTCTTGTCTTTATCCTATTGATCATAGGCCTGGGAAGCTATGGCCTTGCAGAGACAAGTGAAGCCCGGTATGCCGAAATAAGCCGGGAAATGTTTCTTGCGGGAAACTATCTCAATCCAGAATTACTGGGTATTTACCATTTTCATAAACCTCCCATAACCTACTATATAACGACCCTGGGCTATGGAATTTTTGGGATAAATGAGTTTGGTGCACGTTTTTTTCTTCAAGTGGCCATAGTGCTTCAGCTGTGGCTGGTTTACAGAATATGCGTTTTACTTTTTGATAATAGAAAAACAGCCTTTATTTCTGGACTGCTCTATTTTTCAATGTTCATCGTCATCCTTTCTGGCCGCAACCTTACTACAGATGCCTACCTCAATTTATTTATAATGGCATCCATTTATTTTTGGATTCGTTTCATCAAGGAAAACAGGCCATATCTCATCTATCTATTTTATTGCTTTGCAGGTCTTGCATTGCTCACCAAGGGGCCTGTTGCGGTACTTTTTATTCTTGTTTACACAATTACCTTTAGGGTTATCCTAAAAAAGAAGTTCACCCTGACCCTGAACCATATCGCAGGCTTTCTATTATGCCTGGTAATAGGCAGCAGTTGGTATATCATCGTGATGGTGGATAACCCCAGCTTATTCAATTATTTCATAAAAAAGCAACTGGTCGCCAGGATGACCTCAGACTCATTTGACCGGGGAAAACCCTTTTGGTATTATTTTTTGATTATCCTAGAACTGTTGCTTCCCTGGTGGCTGGGCTGTATACCCGGGTTGAAGAAGAAGTGGGCATCCATCAAACACCTTGACGCTCAAAGTAAGGTACTCCTGTTATCAAGCGTGATACTTTTTGTGCTGTTTTCACTATTTAAAACAAAACTTATACTTTACTTGCTTCCCATATTCTGGATGATTGCCATTTTTATAGCGGCAAATCTGGGCAACACATCTTTTATAAGCCGTAAGGTCACTTCCATCACCTTCCTCACGGTGCTGAGCGGTATTTTTATATGGATCCTGTTGAACAGGTTCATGGGCCTTGACACCATACATACTTCATATAAAATGTTGCTGGTAGCACTGATTGCCACTTTGGCGGGCTATGTGTTATATTACTTTATTGATGGCGGTAAAACGTACAAGCCCGCTATCATGGGTGCATTTTTTAGTGCTGCGGTGCTTTTGATTTCAAATGTTGTCATGGCCGAGAACAGTTCATTAATCAACTCGACCAGGGAAATAACCAGTTATATGGACAACCTTTCAAATGGTGGGGACAAGACAATCCTGGTTGATGATTATCTTCTATCTTCCATTCCCTTTTATTCGGGAGAAACACAGATTACCCTTAAGGGTGGGCACAATACCACGGATAGGGAAACCGAATTTCAAAAGGATGATGCCTGGAAGAAAACCTTATGGGACCTTAAGGATGGGGAGACGTTAAAACGTCTGGATTCCATTTCGCGTAAGCGAAATACATACTTGCTTGTACGCAATAAGTATGGCCTTGATGAGGGGTTGTCCTTTCTTAAAGATAACCTCAAGAATGTCAAGCGGTATCCCAAATGGACGATTTACTACAATGATTAAGCTTTAGATTTACTTTAGATTTTCTTCAAGTTTTAAATAGATTCAATGGTCACCTTTGGGGCATAAATCAATGCCCATGGATGAACTGCTACTTAACTTAATCTATTTTTAATGTTATCTTTTTTACAAGATTTTAAATCTTCAATTGCCATACTGGCAATTACCCTTACGATATGCAGTTCACAAGTTGCCGTTGCCCAAGGTACCGCGGAGACGAAACCCAAGATAGGTACTACTCAAAAACTGGGTGATATCATACTTGTGGGCCTGCCCGCCGCCGCCCTGGGGACCAGCTTGATAATAGGCGATGAGCAGGGGGCATGGCAGTTTACAAAAGGGCTGCTGCTTACTACGGGTATAACCTATGGATTAAAGTACAGCATCAACAAGACCCGTCCAGATTATAGTAATGATAATGCGTTTCCATCAGGGCATACCTCGACCGTATTTCACAGTGCCGGTTATATACATCGCCGTTATGGTTTTAAATACAGCGTGCCCGCATATGTATTAGCTGGGTTTACGGCTGCAAGCAGGATAGATTCAAAAAAGCATGATATCCTTGATGTGACCGCTGGGGCGATAATAGGGCTGGGAAGTAACCTTTTATTTACCACTCCATATCAAAGGGAACATATCATGCTAACGTATTCTTCTAACAAGAATATGCATGCGATAGGATTACTGTATAAATTTTAACCTTATGGCACTACAAACAGAATTACGGAAACAAGGGGATTATCTTTTTAAGAATCGTAGCCATCTACCCATCATCTTTTTAATTACTGGTTTATGTGTATTTATATATGGTAAAATGGGAGGCCAAACCATGATAAATGCCCTATCGACAGAATATTATAGATTTATCTGCCTGGGTATCTGCTTACTGGGCCTTGCCATAAGGGTATTGACGGTAGGCCACACGCCAAAAAATACCTCCGGGCGCAATACTTGCCAGGGGCAGGTTGCATCACAGATCAATACCACGGGCATGTATTCATTATTGAGACATCCCCTTTACCTGGGCAATTTCTTTATGTGGTTAGGTGTGGCCATGCTTACTGAGAACTTGTGGTTTGCCGTGTCATTCATATTTCTATATGGACTATATTATGAAAGGATAATGTATGCTGAAGAAGCTTTTCTTGTTGAGAAATTTGGCAGTGCCTATCTAGAATGGGCGGGTAGGACGCCAGCATTTTTACCCAATCCAAAGAATTACCGTAAGCCCAAATATCCCTTTTGTATCGTGAAGGTCTTAAAAAAGGAAAAAAATGGACTTGCTGCAATTTTCTTACTGTTCTGGATATTTGACCTTGCAGGAAATAGTGCCTTGAGTAAACACCTGGTAATAGTCTATGATTTTTGGTTTTATGCTGCAGCCAGCACATGTGTCATCTATTTGCTTTTAAAGGTCATCAAAAAGAAGAACCTTCTAAGGGAAAGGAATTGAGTGCATTAAAACCAAATCTCATTGAAAACTAAAAAAATGACTATTAGATAGTGAAATGGATTCAGAAGCTAATAAAAATGATTTGAACTTTTAACATTTGATATGAAGAAATATTTATTATTAACTATGCAGGGTGGCTAGTATTTAATATTCTAAGATTTGTCTAGCTATACATTTAAAATCAAAATTATTTTCTTTTATATATGTTATCCAATCAATCTCCAGTTCAATTTCTTAAAAAGAACAAACAGTATTAATGGATTATCTTTAAAACCTTCCCTTATTTTTTGAAAAGCTATTCTCATTTGTGCTTCAACAGTCTTAATGGATATATTAAGTTTGATTGCAATTTCTCTATATTTAAGGCCATCCATCTTGTTGAGCAGGAGAATCTCCTTGCACTTTTCAGGTAATGTTTCAATAATTGCTTTTAGTTTTTCCAAACGCTTTTCCAAGTGGTCATCTTCACCTATTTTATCTTCTAGGCTTTCCAACACTAATTCTTCAATGTAAATAGATCCTTGCTTTTTATTTTTTCTGTATTCATCAATGAATATGTTGTAGGCCATCTTGAATAAGAGGCTTTTTGCATGTCCATCAATTTTTAGCTTTTTTCTTTTTTTCCAAAATTTGATAAAGCTTTTCTGGGCAATGTCCTCAGATTGCATTACATCATTTGTAAATGTGTTCACATACAAGACCAGTGCCTCATAATACCTTCTAAAAAATATTTGAAAGGCCATCCTATCGTTTTTGATAATGGCCTTAACTAAATCGCTGTCTTCTTTCATTGGCTCCAATCAATCATTAAAACAAAGATTAAAAAATATTAAAAACCTTTAAGGGTTTTTTAAAGGTTTATCGTAATAGGGATAAAATAAGCAGAGAGTTGGAAGAATTGATCATAAAATTTTTGAATAAAGAGATTTCTGTTGAAGAATTGGGAATACTTGAAAACAAATTGAAAAGCGATTTGGCATATCGTAAAATATTCAAGGATTACACAGGTGTAAAATATGACATTGATGCCCAGTTTCTCCAGTTGGATAAAGAATCCGCTTTCAAGCGTATGGAAAAACAAATTTCAAAAAACAGGATAGACTGGCGTACTGTATATAAATATGCTGCTATATTGATTGTCTTGCTAGGGGTTTTCTCTGTCCTGAAAAGTTCACTATTAAAAACCAATCATGAAATTCCCGCACCCATCAATCAAAATGTTATACTTGACCTGGGCAATGGTGATGTAGAAATCATAGGCGGAACACCTCAAAAAATTGTCACAGGTAATGATGGGGTTGCAATCTTGAAGAATACAGGGAGTGAACTTATTTACCAGGACTCAATACCCACAACTAGCCTACAGTATAATATATTATCGATACCTAACGGTAAGAAATTCAGTATCGTTTTGTCTGAAGGGACGAAGATTACCTTGAATTCAGGTTCATCGATTAAATATCCCGTGCAATTTTTAAGTGAAGGCAGTAGGGATGTGTATGTTGAAGGAGAAGCTTTTTTTGAAGTATCACATGACAAGAATAGGCCATTTAAAGTTCATACAGATTTTTCTACCGTTACGGTACTGGGAACCAAGTTCAATGTAAATAATTATGGAGAGAATGGTAAAATTTCTGTAACACTGGTAAATGGAAAGGTAAGCTTTCAAAGCTTACAAAAAGATGATAAGGAAATTGAACTATTGCCAGGATTTCAAGGCATATTAGATAAATCCAGTGGTAGAATTGCCCAGCATTGGGTAAATACTTCAATCCATACGGCATGGATGAATGATGAGCTTGTCTTTAAAGAGGAAAAGTTTGAAAATATAATTAGGACACTTGAACGGTTTTATAATGTTCCCATTACGGTAGACAATAAAAAATTAGCAAATGAAAAATTTATTGCCAGTTTTAAAAACAAGACATTAGAAGAAGTCCTAACTTATTTTGCTGATGCTTATCAGTTAGATTATACGGTGAAGGACGGTAAAATAACAATTAAATAATTAAAAAAAACAACCGGAAAATGAGGCAACATTTTCCGGTTTAATCAAAGACCACTCGATAAAAAGTAAATCTCTAACACACATTAAAAGTATGAAAAGACTTCTATTCTCAAGAAGGAAAGAATCTCCTTTTTTAAAATTCGATTTAAAAATGAGGTTAACAACCCTTATTCTGCTGGTGGCCATTGGCTCACATGCAAACCCAGGATTAGCTCAAAAAAAAATCTCACTATCGGTTGATAATATGTCAATAGGAGAATTAATCAATCAAATAGAGCTCAACAGCGATTATCGTTTTATAGGTAATACGAAAGATGTGGATTTATCAAGAAAAGTTTCACTGAACGTCAAAAATGAGGCTGTGGTGAATGTTCTGGAAAAGGTTTTTAAAAATACATCCACGATCTATAAAATTAAAGACAGCCAGATAATCTTAATAAAAAAATCATCTCCACCAAATATTATAGCCAGGCTTTTTTATAATCAAAGCATGATTACAGGGCTTGTTAAAGATAACAATGGGGTGCCTATGATGGGAGTGACTGTGCGGGTTCAAGGTAGCAATATTGGTGTCGCAACTGATGAGGACGGTAAATATGCAATAAATGCTGAAATTGGTGATGTCCTGCTTTTCTCGTATGTGGGTTTTGAAACTAAATTTCAGGAGATAAAAGATGCAGTTGAAATTAATGTTAATCTCAATCCTACCACAAATAATCTTGACGAGGTTGTTCTTGTGGGTTATGGTTCTACAAAAAAAAGAGACTTAACAGGTACAGTGAACACGGTAAAATCTTCTGAAATCGAGCAAATTGAAAGTCAAACCATTGATCAGTCAATAGCTGGTAGAGCATCTGGTGTCTATGTTAATTCAATAAGTGGTCAACCTGGTGCGGGTGCAATTGTTCATATACGTGGATTAAGTGCATTACGAGGAGATAACCAACCTTTGTATGTGGTAGATGGTATTCCTATAATAATAAATCCTGTATTTAATGAAGAAGGTTTAGGGACATTTGGGAGCCGTGAAAATCCACTATTAGCTATTAGTCCTAATGATGTAGAACGTATAGATATTTTAAAAGATGCCTCGGCAGCTGCGATTTACGGATCACGGGCAGCTAATGGTGTCATATTAATTACAACTAAAAAAGGTAAAAGAAATCAAAAGCCAAAATTTAGTTTTTTAGTAAAATCAACAATTTCCAATCCTACTAATTATTGGGATGTTCTTTCTACAGATAAATACAGAGAATTTGTAACCCAGAATGCCCAGAATCGTGTTGATGCAGGTTCACCTGGAGCATACGATGACTCTATATTAAATAATCCAGATACTTTTTTTGGCAATACAAATACTGACTGGCAAAAAGAGGTAACTAACAAGAATGCTTTATGGAATGATTATCGTTTTGGGTTTAATGGAGGTACTCAAGATTTAAATTACTTAGTATCATTAGGGGTAAGCAATCAAGAAGGTGTAATAATAGGAAGTAAACTTAATCGCTACAGTCTTAGTACTAATCTTGATGCAAATGTTTCAAGAACTATAAAGACCGGTATTTCGTTAAACTATAATTATACAGTGAATAAATCATCGGGAATTAGAGGATTACAACAAAGTGCCAGTTTTAGGCCAGATGTAGGAGTATATGATGGAAATGGGCAGTATACAACAGTACCAGCTCAAGGAGGTACTTTAGGGGCAAATGTATTTGCCAGAAATCCTGTAGGTGGAAACGGTCTTGCGACAAACTCTCGAATAGGTCAATATTTATTTGGATCTATTTACGGGGAAATTAAAATTATAGAAGCATTAAATTTTAAATCTCAAATAAGTATTTCTTTAGGTAATGATCGTACTTCAAATTTTCTACCATCTTTTGCAGATGATGCTTTAAGCAGTAATCTTATTACAGCAGTTTTGGATAAACAGAGAAATGATAGTTACGCAACTGTATTTAGTAATACTTTAAACTATAACAAAGAATTTCTAGGAGGTCATAGGCTAGATGCGGTTGTGGGTATTTCTTGGGATAGAAATCGCAACGATTTAGAATCTCAAACCTATGCAGGCTTTCCAGATGATTTTATTCTAACCAATATAGGCTCAGCTCAACGAGTTAATAATTTTTCAAGTGAGGCCATTGAAGGAGCATTAAATTCAGTTTTTGGACGTTTCAATTATAATTATAAAGATCGATATCTAGCTACATTTACTGCACGTAGAGATGGTTCCACAAAGTTTGGCCCTAACAATAAATACGGCTTTTTTCCCTCTGGGGCATTAGCCTGGAATATTCATAATGAAGATTTTTTTGATTCCTCAACTATAAATCAATTAAAAATAAGGACTTCTTTAGGTAGGACAGGTAATGATAATTTAGCCTCATTCACCTATTTAGCCTACATGTCTTCACTTGCTAGTCAACTTTCTTTTTATGGTAATAACAATGGAATTGTTATTACTGGATTACCCAATTCTGATATCAGGTGGGAGGAGACAGACCAATTAGATATTGGAGCTGAGTTTAGTTTACTCAATAGCCGAATTAATGGGGAAATAGTGTATTATGAAAAAAATACATCTGGTATAATTTTATATAGCCCATTACCATCAGAAAGTGGTTTTGGATCATTTAATGCTAACGTTGCAGATGTAAGTAATAATGGTTGGGAGATAAGTCTTAGTGGAGATATTCTTCAAAGCAAAAAAATAAATTGGAATTCTTCTTTTAATATCTCTTTCCCTAAGGGTAAGGTAGAAAACTTATATGGTTCTACTATTTATAGGGACGGTAGAACCCCTTCAGTAGTAGAAGGGTACCCCATTGGGGTTATCACGGGATATGACAAGATAGGAATCGCGCAAACACAGTCAGAAATTGAAGCCTTGGATAATGAGGCACCCGGGGGAAAATATTATTCAGGTTTATCGCAACCAGGAGATTATATATACAGAGATGTGGATGGAGATGGTAGAATAACCACTAATGACCGTACGGTAATAGGAAATATCAATCCAGATTATTATGGTGGTTGGAATAACACTTTGACTTATAAGAATTTAGATTTAAATTTTAATTTTCAATTTGCTCAAGTACAAGACCGTCAGCTTTCAAATAGTTTTAGGACTTGGGTTGACGAATACAGAAATCCTTTTAGAAATACCATATCAATTGTAAATGATACTTGGACACCAGATAATCCTGATGCAAGATATGGACGACTGGGGACTGCCTTTGAAACCTTCAGTAGCACTTATGTAAGTGACGCTTCATACGTAAGGTTAAAGTCAGCATCCATTGGCTATAAATTTCCAGAAAAATGGCTGGATAAATTTAGTTTGACAGCAGCAAAGATTACATTGTCAGGAAATAATCTCTTTACGATTACAAATTATCTGGGCCTAGATCCTGAGTCAATCAGTAAACCAAGAGGAGGTCAAACCACAGACTTGATTAGGGATGAGGGATATACTTACCCTATTACAAGAACATTCACGTTGGGTTTAAATGTTAATTTTTAAAAAAAAAACAATGAAGATAACTATATATTCAAAGATAACTTTGGGATTGTTTCTACTGATGATTACTTCTTGTCAATTGACAGAAGATTTAGATGAATTTAAACCATTATACTCATTACCCGCTGAGAGTGCTATTTCAGATCAGGTTTCTGCTGATTTAGCATTAGATGGAATGTATTCAGCACTGAGAGGAGCTAGAAATTCTTTTTTGTATTATACAATGTTAGGAAGTATGTTGAGTGGTGTTGAATCAGGAGGGTATTTTGCCACCACTGTTGAAGACGTCAGCCTTTTAAATAACAATCCTGTTGCTGACGGTCCCGCATTGGGGGGAATATACACTAATCTGTACACTCTAATTAATAGGGCTAACTGGGTTATTGAAGGTGCTGCAAGGTTGTCAAGCTCAGATTTTATAGACCCAGATAGACAATCTGAAGTAATTAATGAAGCCAAGGCCATTCGTGCTCTAGGACATTTTTATTTGTTGCGTACTTTTGGACAATTTTATGATGTATCTTCTAACTACGGTATTGTATTAAATTTAGCGCCTGCTAAAGATTCAAAACCAAGACCCAGGAATACTGTGGCAGAATGTTATGATGCCATTCTTAGTGATTTAGACGATGCGATTGAAAATGCACCCGATTTGAGATATAAATATTATACTAATAAAACTTTTGCAAAGGGGCTTAAGGCAAAGGTTTTATTGTATATGGGTGATTATGGCAATGCTGCTTTCTTAGCTAAGGAAGTAATTGATAATTCAGGTCCTAAATTTCAATTGGCAGCAAATTTTGAAGATTTATTTGATCATATCGGTAATACGGATTATCTAAATTCAGTTGAATCCCTATTTAATGTGTATGCAGATCTAGATGAGCCCATTGGAGGTAATTTTTGGAACGGTATTTATGCCCAGGTTTCAAATGAATATTATGATTTGGGTGATACGGGAAGTGTTACAATAAATGGACAAACAATTAATTATGATGGGGGTAGAACAAATTTTATGCAGCAAGGAACACCGTATAGGCCGGGTTTTAACAGTAATTTTAAATTTATTCAAAGTGGCTCTTTATATGTTTACGAGACAAGTTACCAATTGCGAATGGCAGAGATATATTTAATTTATGCTGAGGCTGATGCGCGCGCAATAAAAAATGTATCTCCAAGTGCATTAGCCGCATTAAATACAATTAGGATAAGGGCTGGAGCCACTAGCACTGGAAGTGATGGTTTTGAAACTTACCCTAGTAATATTTCATACGAAGAGCTATTAGAAGCTATTCGAATAGAAAAATTAATGGAACTGGCAACTGAAATGGGTGAAGATTGGTATGACCTAGTAAGATATGATTACGCTGACGGTTTTGGAAGTGGTTTCCAGGTTTCGGATGTAAAATCCACAGCAACGGATGCTGAAAAGTTTATTATGCCCATTCCAGCTACTTCGATAATAGCTGGGCAAAATATAGTTAAACAAAATCCAGGCTATTAATGAAATCCTTTAAACCATTCCAAAAATATAAGATGATAAAATTAATACCCGCTTTTATCACTTTATTATTTGTGCTGTCCTGTAATAAAAAGCAGAATCAAACTGAAAATATAATACTGGAGGGACGTATAGAAAATAGTAAAGGGGGGACTGTTTTTGTTGAAGATCATGAGGGCTTAAAAAAATCAATTGAGCTTGATACTAGTGGATATTTTATTGATACTTTAAAACTTCAAGAATCTACATATTATATTAAATATAATAGATTTTCAGTACAATTATATTTAAATAACAATTGTAAAATCAAATTAGCAGCAGATGCCAATAATTTCAGCAAGACACTTAAGCTAAATGGAGATTATACAGATGCTAATACTTATTTTGCACGTAAAGAAGTTATTAAATCAGACATTCATGATGAAAGAAAGGTTATATACGGTTTGAAAGAAGAGGATTTTTTAAAATTTGTGGATTCTGTAGATAATGAATTACAAAATATTTTTGAGAGGGTTACTTCATTGCCTAAAAAATATAGAGAACTAGAAAATAATTCGATTGACAATTATGTTCAAAATCTTATTAATGATTACCCGTATTATCATCCTCGGGTTATAAAAGATTCAACTTATGTAACTTCGGTTTATTTTAATCAGCACATTATTGATAATAAGTTTGATAATGTAAAAGACTATTTTTATTCAGATGATTACTTTAATAGTTCGTTTACAGAAGTCATGAGAAAGTCATCAGAACTATTGCGAAATGGTCATGCTCTTAATCAAAGATTTGCTGAGCTTGATTTTATATCAAGTGTAAAAAACGATACAATTAGAGAAAATTTATTGTATCGTTTTGCAGAGATGGGTTTATCTGTATTGAAAAGTAATAAAAAAGAATTTTTTGAAAAATATCTAAAACTTAGCAACGACGATAACTACAAAGAGAAGATAGGTGAAGTTTATAAGTCAGCAACACGTTTATATCCAGGGAATTATTCTCCAAATTTTGAAAATTATTTAAATTATAATGGAGGGTCAACTTCACTTGATGATCTAAAGGGAAAGTATGTTTATATCGATATATGGGCCACGTGGTGTGGACCTTGTATGATTCAAATACCATATTTAAAAGAGTTTGAATCAAAATATGAAAATTGTAATATTGAATTTGTCAGTATTTCGATTGATAATGTTTCAGATTATAATAAGTGGAATAAGATGATTGCTGAGAAAGAAATGAAAGGCATTCAACTTTTGTCAGACAATGATTTCAATTCTCAGTTTATACTGGATTACCAAGTTCAAAATCAAGGCATTCCTTATTTTATACTATTAGACCCTAAAAGCAAAATAATAATGGCCCCAGCCCCACGTCCTTCACAAAAGGAGGAACTTGCAAATTTATTTGATGGATTAAATTTATAATTTCCTATTATGTTTCTCATGTCTTGTATTGAGTAAAATCAAAAATTAAAGACCCGTAGGATTTAAAATATTCAGAACATAGCCACTAAGCTTAAAATTTTAACATTATCGCATAAGGGTTTTTCCTTATGAGCACGTCGTATCAATACTAAAAATTCTGCAAAGATTCATTTGGATTAGCCACCACTACATCTGCGCATAAATATTTGGGGGGATAAAATTCCCCCCAACTACTAAAATAAATAATAATGAACTTCAATCACACACTTTGCTGTGCTTTCTTACTGATGATGGTAGGCTTAAAAAGTACAGGTCAGACAATAGATTACACTAAACCGTTACCTATTGATACATCTTATAATAAAGGTGTTTTACCCAATGGTATGACGTACTATATCAAGCATACAGATGTTGTTAAAAATGCAGCCAGTTATTATATAATACAGAATGTAGGATCAATTTTAGAAAACGACGACCAGCAGGGCTTGGCACATTTTCTGGAGCATATGGCATTCAATGGAACTGAAAATTTTCCAGGTAAAGGAGTACTTAATACCCTTCAAAAACATGGTGCAATTTTTGGCAAGGATATCAATGCCTATACAAGTTTTGATGAGACTGTATATAACATGAATAATATACCGGTAAAAGATGGATTGATAGATACATGTCTAACCGTCTTGAAAGACTGGTCCAATTATCTTTTATTGACAGATGAAGAAATTGATGCTGAGAGGGGGGTAATTAAGGAAGAATGGCGTACACGTCAATCAGGTTCATCGAGACTGTTTGATAAATCCATGCCCGTAATCTATAATAATTCACAATACGCAAAGCGGTTACCTATTGGAAAAATGGACATCGTTGAAAATTTTGATTATAACACCCTTCGGGATTTTTATCATGACTGGTATAGAACAGATCTTCAAGCTATTGTGGTTATAGGAGATATTGAACCTGAAGAAGTAGAAAACAAGATCAAGGATATGTTTTCCTCAATTCCAGCCGTTGAGCACCCTAAGAAAAGATTTGTAGTTGATATTCCTGTAAACGATACACCTGAAATTTCATATAATTTGGGCCTTGACCCAGAAGTTTCCACATCTACTATACAAATGGGTATACGTCACAACAATGTTCATCCTGAGAATACTGTGGGAGATTTAAAAAAATCGCTTATGGAAGATATGGTGACTAAAATGCTCTCCACGAGAATTGGTGAAAAGAGTGAAGATCCTGAGTCCAATTTTCTTTTCGGAGGTGTGAGTTATGGTAACCTTTCAAGAACATCAAATGCGTTTAATATATATGTAACACCAAAAATCAATAAACAAAGAGACGCTTTCGCGGAAGTACTCACCGAGGTTGTACGGGCAGTTAAATTCGGTTTTGTCCAACCAGAACTTGACAGGGCCATTTCTGAAATCAATAACACCTATGAAAATAGCATCGCGAAAAAAAATGACCAGCCTCATCGTTACATAGAATATAAAATCCAGCAGGATTTTCTGCAGCACAACGTGGTGACAGATGTTGAAAAAGAATATGACCTAGCCAAAAAAATTCTATCCACCATAACCCTGGATAATCTTCACAATACTATCCAGAATATGTATATAAAAAACAATAGATTTATAAATGTAACGGGAGTTGAAGGTCAAGAAAACCTGAGTAAGGAAGATGCTGTAAAAATCATAAATGATATAGAAGATGGCAAATCATTAACCCCATATACAGATAATCTGGAAGGTAAAAACCTAATATCCAATATGGATATTAATGCGGGCAAAATCCTAAAAACAGATATCAATGAACAGGTAAGTGCCACAACATATACATTAAGCAATGGCCTTAAGGTTCATTATAGGTTTGTAGATGAGCAAAAGGATAATGTGAGCCTTTTGGCCATAAGTAAAGGGGGCATGTCCCTTGTTGCTGATGAAGATGTACCATCTGCAAGGCTTATAAGCGATATGATGTATTTATCAGGTATAGGAAATTACTCATCATCTGAATTAAAGAAACTCCTATCAGGTAAGACAGCTAGGGTTTCATCAAGTCTCGGGGATATCAATGAAACCATAAGCGGGTCTTCAAGCACTAAGGATGTTGAGACCATGCTACAACTTATGTATGTCCATTTTTTGAAACCGCGCTTTGATCAAGATGCCTTTAGTATTTTAAAAAACAATGTAGACAACTATATATTAAGAAAGAGCAAGAATATTGGAGCCAGGATGCAGGATAGCCTCACTGCTACGGTATACGGTAAAAACAATCCGCGTAACAGGATATTTGATAATACATTTGCGAGTGAGGTCAACCTTAATACAATGCAGTCAGTTTATAAATCACGATTTGAAAACCCAGCTGATTTTGATTTTTACATTGTGGGTGATTTAAAAGATGAAGCTCTTAAACCTCTTCTTGAAAAATATGTCGCGAGTCTACCTACTAACGGCCCAACGGAAAACTATAAGAAAAATCAAGCAAAATGGATTACGGCCCATATCGATGAAGATATTTATATAGATATGGAAAATCCTAAATCTTCCGTAAATATCCAGTATAAAAAAGAACTTCCATATTCACCGGCAAATAGTTTGTACACAGATGCATTGGGAGATATTATGCAATTACGCATAACAGAAACTGTCAGGGAGTCAGAAGGGGGAGCCTATAGTCCCAGGGCAGGGGCATACCTCTCAAGAGAACCGCTTTCGGAAATTACATTCTATGCAAGTTTTGATTGTAATCCTGACCTTGCTGATAAATTGGCTGAAATCGTTGAAAATGAACTAAAAAAGATTGCAAATGGAGAGATAAAAGAAGATGATCTTGATAAGACCAGGACCAATTTTTTAAAGGAAAGGGAGCAAGCAAAAGATGAAAATGCATATTATATGAGCTTAATATCCACTTATTTTCGTTATGACGAAAACATTGAAGACCCCAAGAACTTTGTTGAGATTGTCAATTCAATGTCTAAAGATGATATCCAGGATATAGCAAGACAAATTTT
The DNA here is from genome assembly GCA_002710685.1 of Cytophagaceae bacterium. Lineage (GTDB taxonomy): Bacteria > Bacteroidota > Bacteroidia > Flavobacteriales > Flavobacteriaceae > Leeuwenhoekiella. The sequence continues at coordinate 243,517 of PALD01000069.1, forward strand.
AAGTGATTCTAGATCTTACCAGGTGATTTTTAAGCCTGAAAGCAAGAATTGATTTAAAAATAAGGAAAGTTCTACCTAAATCTTGAGTCCTTAAAACCAAGATAATCCTTTCATAAAGAGTTTCAACCTGTGATAACTGAACTGAAACCATCGTAGTCACAATTTGGGATTCACTGGGGTTATAATTCCTATAGATTACATTAATACCTTTTAAAATGGTTAAAAAATTTATCTTCTGTGCCATCAGCATGTTGCTGTTATCAATTTCGCTCAATGCTCAGATTCTTGATCCAGTAAGCTGGAAAACAAGTCTGGAAAAACTGGATAATTCTACCTATTACCTTGTAATCCGGGCAGATATTGATCCAGGATGGCACCTATACTCACAAAAGGAATATGATGATGGGCCAGTGTCTACTAATTTTTCATTTTCACAAACGGAAGATTATGAACTCATGGGCAACACTGAAGAATCTGTACCTATAGAAAAATATGAGGAAACATTTAAAATGAATCTGCAATATTTTATGGATAGTGCTATTTTTAAACAGAAGATAAAAATCAAGGATTCAAATATCAAAGAGGTTATTGGTGAGGTCTTCTATATGGTTTGTGATGACAATCAGTGCCTTCCCCCATCGTATGTGGATTTGAATTTTACTTTTGATTCTCAGCAGGTAAGTGTTAAAAGTGCAGAGGATGAGGTGTCAACAGTTGAAGATGTAAAAGCTTCGGGCAGCAAAACCAAATTGGTTGACAAGACTCACGATAAGGATACTGCTGTTGAAGAACAGCTAATATTAAGTAATACCATAGATTCGACCGAAGCAGAAGTTGAGGTTATCGTTGATGCTACAGCTTCAAAAAGCATGAACACAAAAAAAAATGCAGTTGAACATCAGGATGATAAAAGAAGCTTATGGACTATTTTTATCATCGCCTTTATCTCAGGGTTCGCTGCTCTTTTAACTCCTTGTGTTTTCCCAATGATACCCATGACGGTGAGCTATTTTACTAAGCAGAGTAAGTCAAAGGCGCAAGGCATACGCAATGCCGTTATATATGGTGTTGCCATTATTGTCATATATGTTTTTTTAGGTGCAATTGTGACTTGGGTATTTGGGGCTGATGCCCTCAACGCACTTTCAACAAATGTATGGTTCAATCTGTTATTTTTTGTTCTTATTGTCATATTTGCCTGCTCATTCTTAGGCGCATTTGAGATAGTACTGCCACATTCTTGGGCAAATAAGGTAGATCGACAGGCAGATCGCAATGGTATTATAGGTATATTCTTCATGGCACTTGCATTGGCAATTGTGTCCTTTTCATGTACGGGGCCTATAGTGGGCACACTCTTGGTTGAAGCTGCCTCAAAAGGGGGTATTGCACCATTTATCGGGATGTTTGGTTTTTCACTTGCCCTTGCGCTTCCATTTGCTCTTTTTGCCGCATTTCCGGGGTGGATGAACAGTCTTCCTAAATCTGGCGGTTGGCTCAATACGGTAAAAGTTGTTTTGGGTTTCTTTGAATTGGCTTTGGCATTTAAATTTCTTTCTAATGCAGATTTGGTACTTCAACTTCATCTATTGGAAAGAGAAGTCTTCCTGGCCATCTGGATAGCAATATTTGGAGTACTTGGCCTGTACTTGTTGGGTAAGATTAGACTTCCTCATGATAGTTCATTGGCACACATCTCCGTAGGAAGGTTATCTTTGGGATTAGTCGTACTCGCATTTACAATCTATTTGATTCCAGGGCTCTGGGGAGCACCACTTCAGCTAATTAGCGGTTTTCCACCCCCACAGCAATATTCTGAGTCTCCTAATGGTTTGGGAGGTGGGGGTATAAGTCTTACAAGTGAGCAAATCCTGCCTCGAGGGGCAGAACTCGGTCCCCATGATATCTCATCATTCAAGGACTATAAAGCAGGATTGGCGTACGCCAAAAAAATAAACAAACCCGTTCTTCTTGATTTTACTGGATACGCCTGTGTAAACTGCCGTAAGATGGAAGAGCGTGTATGGTCTGACCCGCATGTACTGCAAATATTAAAAGAAGAGGTTGTGCTCATATCCCTGTATGTTGATGACAAGAGAAAATTACCCGAAGGGGAACAATATGTTTCTGAAACCACAGGCAAGAAGATAAAGACAACAGGTAATAAATGGAGCGATTTCCAGATTAAAAAATATGCGGCCAATGCTCAACCTTTTTATGTGATTGTAAACCCAGATGGTGAGGATTTGATCAACCCCGTAGGTTATACGCCAGATATTGAGGAATATGCACAATGGCTCAGGGATGGAATTGATAATTTTTAAAATATGGAGATGGATGATTTAATTGATGCAAAACTTGAAGCATATTTTGACAGGTTTCGTGAGAGGACGATAGGGGAAGATACCTATTTTGAAAACAGGTATGGCAAGCACCGTATCCTATATGCAGATTACATTGCAAGCGGCAGGTTATATCACCCTATTGAAGATAGAATCCAAAAGGAAATAGCGCCCTTCATGGCCAATACCCACTCATATTCAAGTGAGACTGGCCATAGGACAACACTAGCTTATACGGCGGCAAGAAAAATTATCAAAGCGCATGTTAAAGCCTCACCAGATGATGTCTTGGTAACCACGGGAACAGGGATGACGGGTTCACTGGCCAGACTGTTGAGAATTATGTCGCTTCCGCGAAAAGATGAAAACCTCAATCCACTCAAAATTCAAGAGAGGCCTGTCATCTTCATTTCTCATATGGAACATCACTCTCATCATGTTCCATGGATGGAACTGGATGCAGATGTGGTCATCTTACCTCCAGGAAAAAACTATTTGGTCGACCCTAAAATGCTTGAAAGTGCGCTCAAGGGATATGAAGACAGAAAATTAAAGATAGGGGCCTTTACGGCATGTTCCAACGTTACAGGTGCTATCACGGGCTATCATGACCTGGCCAAAATCATGCACGCACACAGGGGGCTCTGTTTTGTTGATTTTGCTGCTTCTGCACCATATGTTGATATTGATATGCATCCTAAAGATCCCGGGATGAAACTGGACGCTATATATTTCTCTCCACATAAATTTCTGGGAGGCCCAGGCTCGTGTGGCGTCCTTGTATTTGACAAAAAACTCTATACTTCAGCAATGCCTGAAAATCCTGGAGGGGGAAACGTAAAATGGACGAATCCTTATGGTGGATTTAATTATCACCCTTCTCCAGAAATACGTGAAGATGGAGGCACCCCCGGTATCCTTCAAGTCATGCGTGCTGCTTTAGCCATCAGGCTTAAGGAAACCATGACCATTGAAAAAATGGAGCAAAGGGAATCTGAACTCCTTCAGCTTTTCTTTAGTAGGGTATCTTCAATCAAAAGTTTTGAATTGATAGGAGATACCAGTTCAAAACGTATAGGGAGTATTTCATTTAACCTCAAGGGGCTCCACTATAATCTAGTGGTTAGATTGCTCAATGATAGGTTTGGTATCCAGGCAAGGGGGGGGTGGTCATGTGCCAGTACCTTTGCGCAATATTATTTTGCTTTAAGCAAAAGTGATGCAGAGCTTTTGTGTAAGCGTATAGATGAAGGAAATTTTACAGGAAAACCAGGATGGGTAAGGATATCGCTGCATCCCATAATGAAAGATGAGGAGGTCTGTTTTATAATTAATGCTTTGTCTGAAATTGAAAGTAAAGGAGACGACTGGGGGAAGGAGTATAGGTATAATAAGAACAACAATGAATTTGAGCCATTGGGAGATAGGGATAAGATTAATTTGCATGGCCTGTTTAATCTTGATACGCACTAAATATCAATGTATAGATGTTCCTTCTCTTTAGATACTATTTTATTGAATTAAAAATTTTTAAAGAGTAAGAACAAGAGCAGGCCATCATCTTCAAATGCCTCCCGTATTTTTTGAAAAGCCAATCGCATCTGGGTCTCTACCGTTTTTACCGATATCCCCAATACCTCGGCGATTTCACGATACTTCATATTATCCCTTTTGCTCATAAGAAGTATTTCCCTGCGTTTTGGTGGCAATGCATCAATTTCCTTTTGGAGTTTTTTAATCTTTTGGTTAAGCATGTCAGTATCATCAAACCCAAGGGATAAAGCTTCATACTTTAGTTGGTCAAATGCCTTATCCTTTCTTTTTGCCTGTCGTTGACTGTCAATAAATGAGTTGTAAACTGCCCTGTAGAGATAGGATTTTATGTTTTGGTTGATCTGAATATTTCTTTTTTTCTCCCAAAGGTCTACAAATACCTGTTGAACTATATCCCTTGAAGTCTCAATATCCCTTGTATATTGTAAAGAAAAACTACAGAGGGGGTCATAGAGACGATTGTAAAGATCTCTTAAGGCATACTCATCTCCGTTTTTAAGCCTGGTCCATATTTGATTATAATCCATTAAAAAGATTCCGCGTTAGAGGGTATAAATATCATTAAATTTTTCTTAAGAAAACATTAAGGGTATTTAAGAACTTTAGCGTCATAACACCAAATCGCATATAATAATGCATTGATTTCATGAAAACACTGATTATAAAATATCTTAATGACGATTTGACCGAAGAAGAATTTGCCAAATTGAAGAAATGGATAGAAGATGGCAATGAGGTTGACTTTAAGCAACTTGTACGTGATAATAGGATTCTAGACAGTATGTTGAAAGACTTTAGAAATGAAGAAGGGTATGGTGAAATCCTTAAAAAAATCAAACAGAATAAAAAAGGAAGGGTCAAACATCTCAGGTTACAAATTTTAAAATATGCTGCTGTTTTTCTCCTGTTTGTGATATCTGGATATTTTATTCATTTAAAATTGAAAAATTCAGATAGTAATGAACACAAATTTGTTGATAATCCCCAGGTCATTTTAAATATGGGGGACGGGACCCAAAAAGCACTTTCGGATGTTGATGATACATTCATTATTTCTCATGGTCAAAAAGTCATTCAAAACAAGGATAGGTTAGAGTACGTTGATGATTCCATATCCACTTTAATATTTCAACATGAACTAGTTGTGCCATATGGTAAAAGATTTTCTATAGAACTTGCCGATGGTTCAATAGTTCACCTTAATTCAGGGAGTGTACTTAAATATCCTTCATCATTTGGTGAAAACCAAAATAGGGAAGTGTACCTGGAGGGTGAGGCATTTTTTGAAGTTGCTAAAAATATACATAAGCCATTTATTGTCAAGACCTCTCAACTTAATGTGCGCGTACTTGGGACAAGATTTAATGTTAGTAGTTATGTTGAAGATGGGTATACCTCCGCTACCCTTGCCGAAGGTAGTGTGGCCGTATACCCTAGTGATGGAGACATGGATTCAATAAGAAGGAAAATCAAGCCAGGGGAACAAGCCCGCTTCAGGGATGGGATTTTAAACGTAAAATATGTTGATGTCAACAAGAATATTGCTTGGATGAAGGGTAGTCTTTACTTTGATAATGAGCGTTTTGAAGCTATTTCCAAAAGATTGGAGAGACGTTTTAACACGGATATTGTCAACACATATGAAGCTCTTAATGATGTTCACTATACCGGGGCCTTCAGTGACGAAGACCTTACAGACATACTGGATGTTTTTAAAAGCAATACAGATTTTGAATATTCTTTTAAAGATGGAAAGATAGTAATAGAAAAAAGCAGTTTATGAAAATAGAAAATCGGGAGGTGCGGCCACACTTCCCGATTACATTAGATTTTTGACTGAACGTACAACCAAAAACCATTTACAAGTTATGAAAAAAACTTACACATGGATTGGGATTGATATTCCCATTCCAAAATTTGATCTTAAAATGAAGCTAACCCTATTCTTCTTCACAATTGTGCTTTTGCAGGTCCATGCAAACAATAGCTATTCTCAAAAAGCTAGGGTAGATATTGATGTAAGGAATGAATCTCTAAAAACCGTGTTTGATATCATTGAATCACAGACAGAATTCAAGTTCTTTTATAAAAATGAAGAAATAGATCTAAAGAAAAGTATCACTGCAAAATTTAAAAAGGAAAAAATCAACATAATCCTTGACAGTATCTTTCAGAATAGCAAAATTACATATCTGGTAAAAAACAAACAGATAATCTTAAAATCTTCAGAGAAACCCACACCCATCAATACCCAGCTTTCTCAAATAATAAGTGGAACGGTGACAGATAGCAATGGTAATCCAATCATGGGTGTTACGGTGATGATCAAGAATAGTAAAACCGGTGTGGTGACTGATGAATTTGGTCAATATTCCATTGCTGCAAATACTGGAGATATTTTGATTTTTTCATTTATGGGTTTTAATCCTGAATCCATTACAATCAAAGAAACCACACAGGTTGATGTATCATTGAGTACGAGTACCAATGACCTTGATGAGGTCGTGCTCATAGGTTATGGGAAAACTTCAAAAAAATTAGCTACAGGGAATGTCTCTACAATATCTGGAGATCAAATCCAAAGACAGCCGGTTACAAATGTACTTGAGGCCTTACAGGGAAGTACACCTGGACTGTTTATATCTCAAAGCAATGGATTGACCGGGAGCAGGTCAAATGTTTCCATCAGAGGGCAAGTATCTATTTCCAGTGGGCAGGCTCCATTATATATAATTGATGGAGTGCCTTTTAATTCTACACCTGTCAATACATTGGTAGGTGGTTACAATAGTTATGGTTCTGGTGCAGGTTTGATAGATCCTCTAAACTCTATAAATCCTACGGATATAGAGAGTATAACCGTATTGAAGGATGCCGATGCTACATCAATCTATGGCTCCCGAGGGGCAAATGGTGTCATATTAATAACAACTAAAAAATCAAAAGGAGAAGGAGATAGGGTTGATATTTACTCATATACGGGTTTTGGCAAGATCACAAATACCATTTCTACACTTAACCTTGCAGATTATTTAAAGGTTAGGCGGGAAGCATTTACTAATGATGGTATAACCCCAAACTCACAAAATGCACCAGACCTTGTAGATTGGGACCAGGCAAAGGCTACAGATTTTCAAAAAGAATTCTTGGAAAACACCGCACAACGTTCTGAGGCTTCAGTAACTTTTTCGGGGGGGGATAAATTGTTTAATTACATTTTTTCAAATACCCTTAGAGATGAAACCACCGTCTTTCCCGGAGATTTGGGATATAATCGTTTTGCATCTCATTTAGGCGTATCTAAAACTTCGGCAAATGGTAAGTTTAATATTGCACTTAGTGCTTTCTATACCAAGGAGAAGAATGATCAAAGCCCGGTAGATTATACCAGTAGAATATATAATCTACCCCCTAATTATCCACTCTACAATGATGATGGATCCTTGAATTGGATTCCAAATTCAAATTTTGTGAATCCCCTAAGCTATGGTATGCAGAAATCACAATTCAAGTCTAACAACCTTTTGGCGAATGCTGCCTTGAGTTATGACATATTACCAGATCTGGCATTTACCGTAAATCTGGGTTATAATAAGATAGATCAAGGGAGTGTTGTACAATTGCCTTTATCCTCGGTTCGACCAGGTACTGAAGATAGCTCGAGTTCTTTGTTTTCTTCGAGTTATGTGGAAACCTATAATGTAGAACCTCAGATTGATTTTGTTAGGAATTTTAAGCACAGCAAGCTTTCCATATTATTTGGAGGCAGTTATCAAGCATCTGATTTTGTACAGGCATTTAACATGACAGCAAGGGGATACACGGTTGATGACTTGTTGGGAAACTTGGGTGCTGCCTCTGAAATTTCATCCTTTGGAAATGGTTTTGGAGAATACAATTTTGCTTCTTTATTTGGGAGGATCAATTATACCCTAGATGATAAATATCTTTTGACATTGACGGGCCGCCGTGATGGATCTACAAGGTTTGGAAAAAATAAAAGGTGGGGGAATTTTGGATCTGTTGGAGCTGGTTGGATTTTCAGTAATGAAAAATGGTTTGAAAATGCATTGCCATGGTTCAGTCATGGTAAACTAAGGGGTAGTTATGGAACCGTAGGTAATGATCAAATCCCAGATTATGGATATCTGGATTCCTATGGATCTTTCTATTATAATTATGAAGGATCCCCAATAATACCACAACGTATTGCAAACCCAAATTATAGTTGGGAATCAACGCGCAAGATGGAATTTTCACTTGAGACCGGATTTTTTAAAGACAGGATTTTATTTACCACAACCTGGTTTAGAAACCGAACGGATAATCAATTGATCTCAGCCCCCTTACCCGCTCAGACTGGTTTTACATCTTATCAGGCAAATTTACCAGCTCTTGTTGAAAGTCGAGGGTGGGAATTTGAACTATCTACTGTAAATATCAGGTCAAAGGAATTTTCCTGGAATTCTTCATTCAATTTGACTATACCACGTAACAAACTAATATCTTTTCCAGGTCTTGAAAATACCGTTTTTAGGGGTGTTTTTATTGAAGGTGAGTCAATTAGAAACTATACGGGATACAATTACATTGGGGTCATAGATGGAGTTCCTACGGTGGAGGATGTAAATGGAGATGGGGTGATTTCTGCTGGACTAACACAAACCCTTGATGGAGATTATAGGATTTTGGGACGAAGTACACCAGACTATTATGGTGGATTGAGTAATAACCTGAAGTGGAATGGGTTTAACCTGAACTTTGTCCTGCAATATGTAAAACAAATAAAACCTGGTATTCGCCAATACAATGTTGCACCAGGTATGTTGAATAACTATGATTCAAATATAGTTAAAGACGGTTTTTACTATTCTCAAAACTCAGCTTCAGAAGCTGTTATGGCATATAATAATTTTTATTTGAGATCTAATGCCTTGTATTCTGATGCTTCATTCATAAGACTTAAAAATGTTTCCTTATCGTATCAGCTACCTCAGTCTGTTTTGGAATCTACCTTTTTCAAGCAGGTGGGCGTCTCGGTAAAGGGACAAAATCTTTTGACATTTACTGAATATGATGGTTATGATCCAGAAACTGGACCAATAGCTTTGCCCCCTTTGCGAATGCTTACGTTTGGAATTAACTGCTCTTTCTAAAAAAATATACAAATGAAAATTAATAATATAACCTATATAATCACAATTTGTTTGATGTTTATGCTTGCAGGTTGTGATGACCTTATTGAAATTGATGCGCCTAATGATCAACTTGTTAGCCAAAAGGTTTTTCAAGATACATCGAGTATTAATTCTGCCGTTTTAGGTATGTATACAAAGGTTGCCAATCCTGAACGGACCCAGGGTGGGCTAGGTACAACGACCACCTTGTTCAATGGCCTGTTAGGCGATGAAATAAGGCCTTTTAATGCATTTTTATATACTGAATTTGCAACAAATAGCCTTCTTTCCAATTCCAATTTTGTTGAAAGTTATTGGAATTATAACTACAAAAATATCTATACGGTAAATTCTGTTATTGAAGGACTCGAAACCTCAAATCAATCAAAAACCTATATTGATCCTCTTATTGGTGAGGCCAAATTCCTTAGAGCATTATCTTATCTCTATTTGGTCAATGGGTTTGGGCCAGTACCTTTGGTCACGCAGACAGATCTTACAGTTACAGCTAGTCTGCCACGCGAGCATGTAGATGTGATTTATACTCAAATTATTCAGGATCTTGAAGATGCAATTGAAGTTTTACCAGCAAATTTTGAAAAATATGGAGGACAAAGGACGAGAGCCACATCGTGGGCAGCAAGTGCGCTACTAGCTAGGGTATTTCTGTACATTGAGGATTGGGAATCAGCTTTTAACAATGCCAATGCAGTTATAGAAGACACCAATCTTTTTAGTTTGGAACCTGACCTGGAAAAGGTTTTTTTGGCAAATAGCCAAGAAGGCATTCTACAGTTTGTTCCTGCATTTTCATCCTCTATATGGATGTCCTCAACCTTTTATCCTTCCTTTTCAGCTAATTATGTGCTTAGGGATGGTTTACTGTCCTCCTTTGAAGCAGGAGATAAAAGAAGAGATGCTTGGGTCATAGATTATGAAACCCAGGGGGAGATATTTCCGCATTCTGCAAAGTATAAAAGAACATATTCAAATCCTTCTGCTGTTGAATATAACCAAGTTTTGAGACTATCGGAACTCTATCTCATTCGAGCAGAGGCTAGCATGCATCTCGGTATGTTTCAAGATGCTGTCTCAGATATCAATGTGGTAAGAAAGAGAGCAGGTCTTGATGCTCTTGCCGCCCCAGATAATCAACATGACTTGATGATTTTAATTGAAAATGAAAGAAATACCGAGTTGTTTGTAGAGTGGGGCCACCGTTGGTTTGACCTTAAAAGATGGCCAGGGTTGAACGACCCCTCAATTTCAAGGGCCGAGGAAATCCTTCCGGATTTGAAGGGAGAGCAATGGCAATCAACAGATCAATTACTCCCCATACCCCAATCCAATATAATCAACAATCCAAACCTTGTCCAAAATCCAGGATATAATTAAAATATAAACCATGAAAATTAAAATTGTAAAATTGATTCTTTTATGCTGCGGAATAATGCCTTCCCTAAGTGCACAGCAGTATAAATATACCGTAGAAGGAAAACTTAGTGGAATTGATGTTCCCATGAAAGCCTATTTATATTATAGGGATGGCGATAAAAAATTTGCAGATTCCACGGAAGCTAAAAATAATAAGTTCTTATTTAAAGGAGAGCTGGAAAACCCAACGACTGCATCTCTGTACGTACATTATATCTATCCTAATCCAACATCTTCAAAGGATTCTATTGTAAGTGAAGGTACTAGGTTTATCCTAGAGGATGGAAAATTAACCATCGAAGGAGACCGTATCAAGACAGCTCAAATAAATGGAGGTCCGGCTCAAATGGATTTTGCTGAATACAATGTTTTAACAGACTCCATTGGCAATGCAATATTTACAATATGGCAAAGGCAACAGCAAGAACTTCCTGAAGATTCAACGGCTGCTTTTCAAAGACTTTTATATGCTCGACAAAAAATATTAAGAGATAAAACATTGGATTTTATGAAAATGCATCCAAAATCAGCATTTTCATTTCAACTTCTACAATCAAATACAGTCGTTGTGGAAGATATGGATTATGTGGATTCCATGCTCGATATCCTTAATCCAGAGTTTGGTCAACATGAAAGGTATATGAAGATTTTCGAAAAGGTAGCACTTGCCAAAAAGCTCTCAATAGGCCACGATGCCTTGGACTTTTCTCAAACTGATGATAATGGAAATGTTGTTTCGCTATCAGAGCTTAATGGAAAATACGTCTTGATTGACTTTTGGGCCAGTTGGTGTGGGCCCTGCAGGGCAGAATATCCTTTTCTTAAGAAGGCATACGCCAAATACAAGGAAAAGAACTTTGAAATAATAGGAATATCACTTGATGACAGAAAATCGAATTGGATTAATGCCATTCGTTCAAATGAATTTGAGTGGATTCAGCTTTCTGATTTAAAAGGAAATAAAAATGAAGTAGCCATTCAATACGGCGTATCTGCGATCCCTCAAAATTTCCTGATAGATAATCAAGGAAAGATCCTGGCAAAAAATTTGAGGGGAGAAGATTTACTGGATAAACTTGAGGAGATTTTGAAGTAAAAACTGTACACTCAACAGGGCACAGGTTTCATAATATTCCTGTGCCTTTTTGTTTTTAATGCATAATTTAAATACATATGGAACTGGTAGGGAGATAGGTAAAATCCTAAATAAGATTACCTTACATCATTCAAACATCTCAAGCAAGTAATAAACCTGATAATCCACTCGATAACTTTTAATATTACTTGGAATGATAAATTTTGAGGTTCTATATACAACTTTCAGCTTTGAATCCCTATTATAATTGGTACAGAATGGTATGAAAAAAAAGAGTCATATTCATTAAACGTTTTAAAAACATCCATTTCCCATTCTTAAATTCTCCTTCAGTTTTTCATGATGGTGTTTGATAATTTCATGGTATTCCTTTTTATCAGCCGGTTCTGGTTTTCCCAAGGGTCTGTATCATGGTCAAAAAGTTTGTGTGACATCAGTTCATCAACTCCATTTTTACTTAATATTATCCCAGGCATCTTTCTTCCTGCCGTTTTTCTTGGCAATCTCTATAGATTTCTGATTTGGTTATAAATTATAATCGTATTTAAGTTTTTAAAAATTAAATACAAAAAAACCTTGCTATTCATACGATTAACAAGGTTTTAATGCCATTTGATAATGGTCTTTGTCGGGGTGGCAGAGTTAAAACCCTGTTCGCACTCCCTTATATACCAGTACTTTATATCTTAATTTCCAAAATAGGACATCAATTAAGACATCAACGAGCGCGTTTTAAGCTTTCTGAGTAACAAAATTAACCAAATGATTCTAAATAATTTCATTTTCAATATAACTAAGTTTGGCGTTGTTTATAGTAAATACTTTAAAAAGGGTTATAAATTATCGTTAGATATAAGTGAAAGGTAAATCCACTAAAATTTTCCAGAAAAAAATTAAGGCCTAAGTGTTTTTAAAAAGCATTGGTTTTTCCAATAGATTTTTTATGTTTAGAACTCCAGAAAAACCCTATACTAATTTAGTATTCGGTATTCGTTAGTTCATCATCCGATATTCGTTCGGCGTTTGCCCCGTCTTCTGTTTGAACAGTCTCGTAAAATGTGAGGGATACTTAAAACCAAGTTCGTAGGAGATTTCACTGATCGACTTGCTGTAATCCAATATCCTCCCTTTTGCCTGGTCTATTACCTTGACCTGAATGTATTCCTGGGCGGTCTTACCCGTTTCCTTTTTCACGAGGTCCCCAAAATAGTTGGCGGAAAGATGGAGACGATCCGCACAATAGCCCACCGAGGGAAGGCCCATGACCTGCGGCTCCTTGGACGAATAGTACTCGTCCATCAATTTCTCGAACCTCCCCAAAATGCCCGTATTTACATGTTTCCGTGTTATAAACTGTCTATCGTAGAACCTCATGGCGTGGTTCAAAAGTAGCTCGATATAGGAAACGATAAGCGTTTTGCTGTGGTTATCGATATCACGTTCCAATTCAAAGGCAATCCTGTCAAAGCAATCGATAATGACACTTCGTTCCCTTTTGGACAAATGCAAGGCCTCGTTCACCTCATAGGAGAAAAAAGTGTAGTTCTTCATATTTTGCCCAAGGGCCGTACCATGGATCATATCCGAATGGAACACCAATGCTTTGCCGGAAGGCTTGATAAAGGCCCCATTGTCCTCTATACCATACACTTGGCCGGGCGATACGAAGACGAGCGTGCCTTCCTCGTAGTCATAGTGTTCACAGCCATAGCGCATATTCCCACATTTGATGTTTTTTAGGAAAACGGCATAGATGCCCATGTACCTTTTGACATGCTGTATGGATTCAAGGACATCAAAATCTATGACGCTGACCAACGGGTGCAGGGTTTCCACGCCCATATGGTCGTTATATTGGGTTACAGAGTCGAATCGTTTTGTCGCTTCCATAGTTTTTATTGGGCTTGATACGGCAAAAATAACCATTTTCGGCTCAGAGGTACCTTTCATAACTACAATTCGGTAATAATGGTTAGTAATTCCGTAATTGGTATAAGTGTTTGGAAATTAAAACTTTGGAAATTTGTAATAATAAGTTTGGCAAGATTAATTAGGTATACTCCCATGCTGGATTCCGGTAAATATTGTTGTATTTTCAAGGTATTGACCAATGACAAAAAATGTTGCAGATGAAAAAGAGCAATCTGGTTTTCCTGTCACTAATTATCACTATAAATGCAGCGGCACAGACCGAAAGCAATAAAAATGAACAGATGGACAGGACAGCACTTACCCACGAAACCTATGAAAAGTTATTTGGTGGCAAGGCATTGACCGGTCAGGGCAACGACCCGGAACTGATGGAAATTCTTCAGAAGTTTATTTTTGGAGAGGTCTTCCATACCGGTGTCCTCACAGATCGGGAGAGGGAGCTGATAACCATTGTTGTGCTTACAACCCAACAAACCCTGCCACAGCTTAAGGCGCACACCAAGGCCGCCCTTAATATCGACGTCAAGCCCATAGAGATCAGGGAGGCCATCTACCAATGCGCCCCCTTCATCGGTTTTCCAAAAACCTTGAATGCCCTAGGTATCATAAATGAAGTCTTTCAGGAAAATGGCATTCCACTTCCCTTGGAAGTTCAGGCCACGGTAACAGAGGAAGATCGGTTTGAAAAGGGCAGTGAAATCCAATATCCGCTCTATGGGGATGAAATCAAGGAGTTTATGAAGATGCTCCCGGGAAACTTTAAGGATGATGTCCCCAGATTCTTAACGGAATTGTTGTTCGCGGACTTTTATACTCGGGGTGGATTGGATATTAAAACGCGTGAATTATTGATTTTTAGTGGCCTTGTGACCATTGGGGCCGAATTTCAGATTACGGCTCATGCCTCCGGTAATTTAAAGGCCGGGAACAACAAAGAAAAATTGATCGCTGTAATTGTTCAGTGTCTTCCCTATATAGGATTTCCAAACAGCATCAACGCGATAAATTTGATAAAGAACATAGATGAACGATAAGTTAGGAATTAACAGTATCAAATGAAGTCTTTATAAGTATATCATTGAAGATTTTCTGGAGAAAAATTGAAATAGAAAACACATTCAAAAATTATGAGATCACCATACAAAAATTTTAGCAACATCCTAAAGAGCATATTTCTGACTGCGGTATTTAGCTGTTTGGGCTTGTCCCAATTACAGGCCCAAGAAACTGCGGATAGCACTGAAACCAAAAAGTATCAGGCCAAGCCGCCGGCAACACAACCTTTTGGCCAAGAGGCTTTTGGTCCTTCGGAGGAAACCACCTTACGTTGGCTCGGAATGGCCGGCTTTCTTATCAACAGCCATGGCACAACGATTATGGTTGACCCCCTTTTAAAAGGGTTCGATATGCCTATTATGATCGAATTTCCCATAAAGACCGAAGAGGTGCCAAAGTTGGACGCCGTACTTGTTACACATGCAGATAATGACCATTACAGCGTTCCGACCACCAGGAATTTAAAAGCGGTTACCAAAGCATTTCATTCTACGATTTATGTGGACTCATTGATGACAAATGAAGGTTTTCCATCGTTTGGGCATGATATAGGCGATACCTTCGATGTGGGAGCAATACATGTGAAATTGACCACTGCAGATCATGCTTACCAAAATGCCTATCCTGGTATGAGCAAGCGTTTCTTCAAGGATGAGGATGCATGTGGATTCTGGATTGAAACGCCTGACGGGAACATCTGGGCCCCGGGCGACTCCCGCTTAATGGAAGAGCATTTGCAGTACGAGGCACCTGATGCCATTCTATTTGATTTTTCGGACAGTGAATGGCATTTCACTTTGGCCGGTGCGATAAAGATTGCCAATGCATATCCCGATACACCCCTTTTACTCAACCATTGGGGTTCTGTAGATGCTCCTGATTTCGCACCTTTTAATGCAGACCCCAAAGATCTTTACGATAAAGTGGTAAACCCCAAAAGAATTATCGTCTTGGCACCCGGCCAGCCTTTTACCCTTAAGCGTTTAAAATAATAGAACAATGAAAAGGTATTTTATTTATCTATTTTTTGGTATTTCATTTGGTTCTTGCAGTATTCCAGAATCAAAGCAACAAATAAATATAAAAGCGGACAATGTCCTTATGACGGTTTTTGAAACTGGTGATATTACGTTGCTTGACGGCATTATTGACCCGGATTTTGTTAACCATACAGGGGGAGGTCAGGTAGGTTTGGATAACTTAAAAAATATGGTGAAATCCTTTCATTCCAACAATCTAAACCTAAAAATGGAAGTAATTACACAGATGTTGAATGATGATTATGTAGTTGATTGGGTGCAATTTACTGGTAGCAACCCTTCCATATCAATTGAAGGAATGGAAGTTACACGCTATACAGACGGACTGGCACGGGAGCATTGGTTTTTCCCAAAGAATCAAAATAGCGGGAATTAGAACAAGACATTAATAAATGAATGATTCTAAAAACGTATTACCTGAAGAAAGTATTATGGAGATAAACGTGAATGGCAAAAAGCACCAAATTGAAGTTGACTCCGATATGCCCTTGCTCTGGGTACTGCGAGATGTCCTAAAACTTACAGGAACGAAATATGGTTGCGGTATCGCACAATGCGGCGCGTGCACGGTGCATTTAGATGGGCAGGCCATTCGTTGCTGTGTAACCCCTGTTCAAAGTACCGCGGGAAAATCGATAACCACAATTGAAGGTGTTTCTGAAACTCCAGATCATCCAGTACAACAAGCTTGGATTACGGAAGATGTACCCCAATGTGGCTATTGTCAATCCGGTCAAATAATGTCCGCCACCGCATTATTGGTTAAAAACCCGAACCCGACAGATCTAGAAATAGACAATGCCATGAGCGGGAATATTTGTCGCTGTGGCACGTATGTGCGCATAAGAAAAGCAATTCATCTCGCAAGCAAGGTACAGATAAAAGAAAGTTCATCATGAATACAAATACCCATACAAGACGTGATTTTCTAAGAAAAAGCGGTGCTGCCACCGCCGGACTGATTATTTCATTTTCAGTCCCCTTAGCATGCAAAAACAGAAAGTCGGGAACAACCATTTCTTCCGAAGAATTTGGTTTCAATGCCTATTTAAGCATAGCATCGGATGAAACGGTAAAAGTTATTCTCTCCCATGTTGAAATGGGCCAGGGAATATGGACGACACTGCCCATGTTGATCGCGGAGGAGCTTGACTGTGACTGGAACACCATAAAAGTGGAACATGCCCCACCGGGAGACCCTTATAAGCATGTGGCCTACGGCGTACAAATGACAGGTTCGTCAAGTACTACATATTCAGAGTTCGACCGTTATCGCAATGCGGGGGCTACGGCAAGGGCCATGTTGTTAGAGGCCGCATGCAAGAGGTTCAACGTCCCCGTTTCGGAGTGCCGCACGGAAAACGGCTTTGTACATGCAGGGGAACATAGAGTAAGCTACGGCGAATTGGCAGAAGTTGCTGGCAGGTTGGACCCTCCATCCGAGGTAACCTTAAAGAATCCAAAGGATTGGAATTATATAGGAAAGTCGATCAAGCGGTTGGATGCCTCTGCAAAGATCAACGGAAAGGCCCTCTACGGCATTGATATGGACCTGCCCGGAATGCTCACGGCAGTTGTGGCACACCCACCGGTATTCGGTGCCAAAGTGATCAAATACGAAAGTAATGACCCCATGGAAATCAAGGGGGTACGGCAAGTGGTCGGAATCCCGACCGGGGTAGCCGTTTTGGCGGACAATTTTTGGGCAGCCAAAAAAGGTCGTGACGCGCTGAACATTGAATGGGACCTTGGCCCGGCCAAAGAACTGGACACCCATAAACAATTTGAGCAATACAGGGAATTGGCACAGACAAAAGGGGTAGTGACACAGGAGCAGGGGAATGTTGACGACGGTCTGGCCCGGGCATCACAGCGGATCGAGGTCGAATACACCTTACCTTATCTGGCCCACGCCTGTATGGAACCCATGAACTGTACTGTTCAGATTACGGATGATGGATGTGAAATATGGGCCGGGGTACAAATGCCGATGGAAGACCGGAACCATGCGGCCAATGTCCTGGGAATAACCCCGGAAAAGGTAAAATTGAACACCCTGTTCATGGGGGGTGCTTTCGGTCGAAGGAGTACCTATGATGCCGACTTTGTGGTCGAGGCCGTACACATTGCAAAGCAGAGCGGTAAGACCGTTAAATTGGTATGGACACGTGAAGACGATATGAAAGCGGGATACTACCGGGCGGCGTTCATGCACAACGTTAACGTGGGGCTGGATAAAGATGGTTTTCCCATGGCGTGGCGACACCGGGTAGTGGGCCAATCCATCCACGAACAGGGGACGCCTTTCTCCTCCTTTATGAAAGATGGTATCGACGGCACCTCGGTAGAAGGTGCACGGAATTCCAGATATCTGGAATCCGTTCCCCATATCAGTATCGAACTACATTCCACGAAAAATCCCGTGCCCGTACTATGGTGGCGGTCCGTTGGCCACTCCCATATCGCATTTGCGATGGAATCCGCAATCGACGAGTTGGCCCATGCCGCTGGTATGGACCCGGTGGCATATCGTCGCAGGTTGTTAAAAAGTAAACGGCATCAGGCCGCCCTGGACCTTGCAGTAGAAAAATCCGGTTGGGGGAAACCGCTTCGGGAAGGGCATTACCAAGGAGTTGCCGTTCATGAATCGTTTCGAAGTTATGTGGCCCAGATAACCGAAATTTCCATGGAAGCCGGAAG
The DNA here is from genome assembly GCA_002710685.1 of Cytophagaceae bacterium. GTDB lineage: Bacteria > Bacteroidota > Bacteroidia > Flavobacteriales > Flavobacteriaceae > Leeuwenhoekiella. The sequence continues at coordinate 261,848 of PALD01000069.1, forward strand.
GCCCAGGATCCACAAGGTGATCTGTGCCATCGATTGTGGGTTGGCGGTCAATCCTGACGGGGTCGTGGCCCAGATGGAGGGCGGTATTATTTTTGGCCTATCGGCCGCACTCTATGGTGAGATTACATTGAAAAATGGCGAGGTGCAACAGGGCAACTTTGACAGGTATCAAATGGTCCGTATGAACGAAGCCCCTCAAATCGAGGTCTATATTGTGGATAGTGAGGAACCCATGGGCGGAGCGGGTGAACCTTGCGTGCCCCCTGTGGCCCCTTCTTTGACCAATGCCATCTATGCCGCTACGGGCCAGCGCATAAGGAACCTGCCCGTTATGAACGGATTGACTTGATCGTTAAAAAATAGCACCAAGAGAATGACAATGAATTATCCGAAAAGAAGCATCTTGACCCTTATGGCCCTAACGATGGCTATCACCTGTTCTTCACAGCAAAAAAACATATTTCCCAAGGGCGATCTGGCACCTGAAGGGAACTTTACGGGCATGGCTTGGGTCACGGGCCTTGTGGAAAACGACACCGTATACCATACGATAGTGGCCAACGTAACCTTTGAGGCCGGGGCGAGGACCAATTGGCATTCGCATCCGAGCGGACAGTTGATGCTGGTAACCGATGGGGTCGGCTTCCATCAAATAAAAGGACAGCCAAGAGAGACCATAAGGAAAGGCGATGTAGCGAAATGTCCGCCCGACACCATGCATTGGCACGGGGCATCCAAAGACAGCTCCATGACCCATGTGGTCGTCCTGCCCAACACCGAAAGGGGCATCGTAAACTGGATGGATGCCGTAAGCAGCGAGGAATATTTGCAAAATGATTGACCTAACCGGGGGAAGTTTAGTTTAGGTTTGTATTTTGTACTTTTGAATATGACCCAAAAAGAGCTTCGTCCCAGTCCCGCTTTTATGGCAAACCTCAAGCAAAAAGGGTTTGTCATCATAGAGATTGAGCCCAACGCCAAAGGCTTTGCCGATTATACCCGCAGGGATTTTTACAAAATCGCACTCGTTAAAGGTAAAGCCAGGGTAACCCAGGCGAATGAAAATATCATTTTGGACGGGACGTATTTAAGGTTCTCCACTCCCTACCTTCCGTATTCCTCTGAAGTGCTCTCCGATAAATGGGAGGGGTATGCGTGCTATTTTTTAGAGGAATTTCTATACCCGGGGCATCGGATGAAAACCATGCAAAAATCCCCATTGTTCCGAATAGGGGCCGCACCTGCCGTAAAACTGCATCCTGGACAAAATCAGGCAATAGCCGACATTTTCAAGAAGATGCTGGCCGAACAGCAACAGGGCTATGCCTTTAAGGACGATGTGATCCGATCGTACATCAATCTTCTTATTCACGAATCGCTTAAAATTGACGCTTCCCTTGCTTTCAAACCGTACCAAAAAGCGCCCATCAAGATCACGGCAGGGTTCCTGGATTTATTGGAAGAACAATACCCCGTGGTAAGCCCATTGCATTCCATAAAGATGTTAACGGCCAAACATTTTGCAGATGGGCTTTCCGTTCACGTCAACTATCTGAACCGCATGGTCAAAAACACTACGGGAAAGACCACAAGCGAACATATTGCCGATCGCATTGTCAAAGAGGCCGCCGCACTGTTGACGGAAACGGATTGGAATATCTCCGAAATTGCCCATGCCCTTGGTTTTGGCAATTCGAACTATTTCAGCACCTTTTTTAAAAAACAGCTGGGAATCACACCCAGGGCGTTTCGTTCCAAGTAATTTGAATCTTAAACGTATTGGTTTGAATTTTAAACTTTATAGTTGAAGTATTGGACTAATTTTATGGTTTGGAAACCATACATTGTAAAGACACAATTATGACAAGTATCCGATTTGCCCGTCCATTCGCCTTTATTGCAATCCCCTTTTGCTTGCTTGCCCTGAGTTGTACTTCGGAAGATAAAAGCAAGGAGGACACTTGGTCGTACCATAGGGCAGATGCGGCCAGTTCCAATTATGCCCCGATCGATCAGATCAATACCTCCAATGTCGATAATCTGGAAAACGCCTGGACTTTTGAAATAAAAGATATGCCGAAAGATGCCCGCCCCGGATTGAGCCAATGTACCCCAATCATTGTTGATGGAACACTTTATACCGTATCGGCAAAGGGATGGCTCTACGCGCTGGATGCCAAAACGGGGGAACAGATCTGGTCTTTTGATCCTTTTGACGGAGGGGAAGGTGGCGGTACCGTGCGTGGGGTTTCCTATTGGGAAAGTGGCGATGACAACCGTATCATTTTCGGGTCAGGCGACCGCCTTTTGGCAGTAGACGCCCAAACCGGAAAACTGGTCGGGGAATTTGGCGACAATGGAGCCGTGGATTTAAAGATTGGTCTTCGTGATGACCCAAAAGATCTCTTTATCGCCCTTACCACCCCGGGAATAGTATATCAAGACTTGATCATTGTCGGTGGCAGGTTACAGGACCTGTACGGTTCGCCCCCGGGATATATCCGGGCCTACGACTGTCGCACCGGGGAACTGGTCTGGACCTTCCATACCATTCCGCTTCCGGGAGAACCCGGCTATGAGACATGGCCGAAGGAAGCCTATAAAACCGCCGGAGGCGTAAACAACTGGGCGGGCATGAGCCTCGACCCTGAACGAGATATGGTCTTTATCTCCTTGGGTTCTCCATCCTATGATTTTTATGGGGCCGACCGTCTGGGGGAGAACCTATATGGCAATTGCGTCCTGGCTTTAAAGGCTTCAACGGGGGAATATGTCTGGCACTATCAAACAGTGCACCACGATCTCTGGGATTATGACCTTCCGGCCCCGCCGAACTTGGTTACCCTGAATCGTGACGGCAAAACAATTGATGCCGTTGCCCAGATTACCAAACAAGGATTTGTTTTTGTGCTAGATCGCGAAACGGGGGAATCCCTCTTTCCGGTCGAGGAACAAAAAGTACCGCCTTCCTATATGCCAAAGGAAAAAGCGTGGCCTACCCAGCCCTTTCCGCAAAAGCCAGACCCATATTCACGGCAGACTTTTATTGAGGAAGATCTGGCCAATTATGGCAAAGAAAGCCATGATTCCCTTTTGAAAAAATTCCGTTCGCTGCGCTACGAGGGCATGTTCACGCCCCCCGACCTGAAAGGCACCTTTATGTTTCCAGGAACGCGGGGAGGGGCCCAATGGGGAGGGGCGGCCTTTGACAAGGAAACTTCGACGCTTTTTATCCGCTCCATGGACGCCGCCGAGCTCATCACTATCGTCGAGGAAAAAACCGATGTGGGCGAAAACGCCTCGCTGATAGAACAGGGAGCGGCCCTATACGGCTCCTACTGCGCTTCTTGTCATGGCCCAGAGAAAAAAGGAAGCGATGTGTACCCCTCATTGGTCGATATTGGTTCGAGATTGCCCAAGGAAGTTATCAATGACAAGATCAGGAACGGTGTAGGAATGATGCCTGGGTACGCCAGTATTTTCGACGAAGCGCAACAAGAAGCTATATTGGCCTATCTGCTCGAACTGGAGGAAGGTTCAAGCGCAATTGCAAACAACACTAAAACTGACAATAGTTCCGAGGAAACAAGATACCTGAACACTACCGGCTACACTACTTGGATGGATTCTGAGGGCAGGCCAGCGGTAAAGCCGCCATGGGGCGCTTTGAACGCCCTAAACCTATCAACGGGGGAATATGAGTGGCAAATTCCCTTGGGAAACTACGAGGAACTGCAGGAAAAGGGAGCTCCGCCTACCGGACAGGAAGGCAAGTCCGGCCCTGTAGTAACCGCCGGAGGACTTATTTTTATCAGTGGTTCGGAAGACAAGCAATTACGTGCCATCGACAAGACCACAGGAAAAACCCTTTGGCAGACTACCCTTCCGGCTATGGCCAATGCCACCGCCTGTACCTATGAAGTAGATGGAAAGCAGTTCGTGGCCATTTCGGTAGGAGGCACGGAAGAAAATCCATCGGGTTCGGTAATGGCGTTTGCACTCCCTAAATCCTAAAAATTTGCGAAGTGAAATTAAAGTTTAGGCAATTGATTTAAGTCAGCACCACAATCTTGCCATTAGCGCGATTGCTTTCCATCATTTGATGTGCCTCCACAATATCATCAAGTCGAAAGACCTTTCCGATGCTCAGTTTGACGTTGCCCGACTCCACATGGTGGATAAATTCTTGAAAGGCGGTAGCCAGGCTGCGTATGCGCTCCGGATTATTAAGGTATTATTTGTTTTAATCAATGACCGATGGTAGCCGCTTCAAATACCCTGCAAAAATTGGTTCCGCCAATTTTAGTAATTTCGTCCTCATTAAAACCGTCCCTCAACATTTCGTCCACAATAATTTTGAAAAACCCTTCTTTCTGATTTTCCCAGGCAGCATTGGTAACCTCACCAATACGTTGATCGGCGTTTTTGGGCTTTGCGATTTTAGTGTCCGTACCCATACAGACATGATCTATGCCAACAACTTCAATCATGGCCCGAAGATTCCGGACATAATGCTGTGGCGAATCTGCAAGGTGGGTCCAAACACCTATGACCCCGCCGGCATCAGACACAATTTTAGCCTGTTGTTTGCTAATAAGCCTTGGCATCATCATTTTGGCCATTCTTTCATTATTGCCCAATTGGGTATCAAGCCCTGTATGAGAAATTACAACTGGCTTTGCGGATAGCTCCAGAGCATCGTTTATCGCTGCATTACTGCAATGGGTTAAATCTATTAGGATGCCAAGTCGATTACATTCTTTTATTATACTAGCACCAAAGTCAGTAAGTCCATTGTAAGTGGGAGTATCGGTATAAATATCCCCTATGGGCGGGGAAGGTTGGACATCATGAAGTAACCCCAGCATTCTTACCCCTCTGTCATAAGCCAAACCTAAGCGTTCTATTTGACCTTCTAGAAAATGCCCCCCTTCTACAGACTGAATCACGATGGGTTTATTTTCTTTATACGCTACTATTAAATCTGAGTAGGTCAAGGCACGCTTCATCCTATTAGTTTCCAAAATTATATCCATTGCATCAAGACCTAAGGTGAATCTTTTGAAGGCTTCCCCAGGTTCAGTGAGTTCTGGACGGTCTACTGCAAATGTGGCACAGATTGCCGATAAGACCGACCGTTTCATTTCGCCATTCAAATCGATATTAAAATCGGATTTCTGGTTATTGTACAAAGGTATATCGATATGGCTATGCGCATCTAAACTCAAAAATTTGCTTGCCACCAATGCTTTTTTGGCTACTATTTCATTGGATGCCCAGGTTGAAATCGGGTTAATAAAAATGGCCGCTCCCGCACCAGTCCCAACAGTAACGAATTTGCGTCTCGACCATTCATTTTTAGCATTAACCATATTTAATCGTGATTATGACTTTCCTTTAAATGCTGACGCAGCAGATTTTTGCCATAATCATTTCCGTTCGGGGTTCTGACCATGGTATGAATATGATTTCTTGTTGCATCTCGACCTTGGCCTTGTATTCCAACGGGCCCCTGATGATCAAATTCTATCAGTACAACCGGACTGTGGATCCGATAATAGAAAACTGCATCCTTATCGGTCTTTCCGACCCAGGCAAACCACGTATTATCCAAGTGTGCCATCACATCATCCATTTTAATTTTGGCATGACCTTCTTCCATATTGGATATATATTGATTTATCAAATCCAAAAGCTGTTCTTTTTGATCCTCTGTCATTTCTGCTGCACGTAGGCCCTGATACTCTAAAATTTTATTATCGGAGAAGGCTTCCGCCTGTATATCGTTTCGTCTTTTTTCTTCGGATAATGAGGCACGTTTTTGTTGATCTGTCGAAAGGGACTGCATAAATTTTAGCCCAACATTCTGTTCGTCCTGAAACAGGGTGTTTCCTGCATATTTGCCCGTAGTAGTGACAATAGGTTCACCTCCCATAAAAACCGGAGTCATTACGACTTGGTCGCCTAGGATGAAATAATTTATGGCTAAATGGTGTCCGTCAATTTGCCACCCCCATGGGTCGGTCATTGATGGCTTGCCCATTACCGTGAAGTAATAAAGTTCTTCATCATATCTTGGGTCGCCATCATTAAGCTCTCTCAATGTCTGATCAGTCTTCATGATGTCCTTTGTCAATTGCAGTCCTTTTGCACTGAGTGCCTTTTGCATGAGCTGAAATGCCAACTTCCTTTGTGCTTTTGTCATTTCCTTTATACTGACCCCCTGTCTCCGGTATAGGCCGTTATCTATATTCGCCCACTTTTGCCACTCTTTATCTTGGATTTCAAATTGAGTTTTTGCCAATTGTTCTTTGGTTAGCGAGTTCAAAAACCGTTCCCCAGCTATTTTTATGGGTTCGGTGGTTATGCCTGTGGCCTTTATTGGGAAAAGACCTTCTTCTTTTCCTTGCTCGGTAACGACGCCAATATAATGTTGATCCAGATTGTCTTCCTCTGCTTTTGCAAATCGTTCTTTGATAGCTTCCAATCTACTTTGGCAAGTTGCCGTATTATACTGCATGCATGCAATAAGGAGCAATGAAACGGGTAAAATAGAAATTGTTATTTTCATTTTTGGGTTCTCATTATTTTTCGATCTTTGATGGTCAATTCCCCAGAAACAAACTAACGGAGTAAAAGACAAACGAATCAAAATTTTATTTGTGGGCTTTTTTATTTAACTGATATAGGAACTTCGAGATTCTCCCATTTTAGTAAAAAACCATCTTTGGTTATCTCATAGGTAAGATTTTCTATATTGTTGGGGGTTTTTCTTGCCATTGTTTTGGCGATGAGCACATCATTTTCGACTTTTCTCGTAGTTTCACCACCTCTCTTTATGCCCCACTGCCCAATTTCCGAATTAAAAATAACTTGCCAATCGCCTTCTGAGGGAATGGCATACAGACTATAGGAACCTGCTGGTAATTTTTTACCGTCAATAGTGAGGTCCTTATCCGTTTTAAATAGGGTGGCCTCATTGGCACCTGCGCGCCATACCTTTCCATAAGGCACTAATTCGCCCCAAATTTTTCGGCCTCGTACGCTCGGACTGCTATAATGTATTGAAACGCTTGCCTGACCAATTTTTCCTGAAACGGAATCTTTTGGACTTTTTGCCTGTTGAAAAGCAGGGTTTTTGACACAAAAAAAGTCTAAAAAATTGGACATTTTGGACTTTTCTATTTTGCATATATCGTTATCAATAATCATTGACTGATTGTCAATGGGTATCTCAATAATTCGACCTAGGGCTAATTGCATTGAGAAGATCGCACATGTGATTAAGAGTAGTTTTTTCATTTTTTATGGTTTAAATTAAATTGTACGGGTTTCAATAAACTTCGGTTAAAAAGTCCTTCAAACTTTGCGTCCTTCTTCCTAAAATAGTTTCCAAGTCGTTTGTTTGTTGATCAAATTCGCCATTGGATATAGCTTCACCGAACATGCTTAACATGCCAATGATAGGTTCTGGAACACCCACTTTTTTCATTTGACCATTGAATTCAGCTATACCGGGCGATATATACTGAATGGGCTCTTGGGTTATCTCGGAAAGCATTTTAGCGACATCCGAAAAACCGATTTTTTCACTACCATTTAACTCCAGTGTGCGATTCGTATAGGATTTTGGATCCGATAGTATTATCGCTGCCGCTTGGGCCAGATCCTTTCTTGGTGCAAATGCGACCTGTCCGTTTCCACAAGGCAAATAGACTGATTTGGTTTGCAGCAATTGATTTTTATCCCCAATGAACATAGGAATTACCTCGGCATAGAGATTATGTCGTAATATCGTATAATCAATGCCAGAACCCTTGATCCAATTTTCTGTCTGCCGATGTGCATCAACGACCACGTGTAAGGGAGCGCTATTACGTTCGTCCTTTCTTACCGTACTGGTATATACGATATGTTCTATTCCTGCTTTCTTGGCCGCTTCAACTACATTTTTGTGCTGTGCCATTCGATTGGCAATGTCACTGCCCGACACAAAGTAGAGCACCTTGATATCGCGAAAGGCGTTGTTTAGACTCTCTAAGTCTTCATAATCACCGATTCGAACATCGAGACCCTTACTTTGATAGTTCTTAATACTATCGCTTTTATCCTGCCGTATCAAAACCCCTATGTTGCTTGCATCGGTTGTTTCAAGCAAGGATTTCAATACGCTACTGCCTAAACCACCTGTGGCTCCAGTTATCATTGTTTTTTTAATCCATCCCATCCTTAATAGTTTATTATAGAGTGTTACTTACTTTTGGTAAGTCAAAGATGTTAAGTAACTTTGCATAAAACAAGAACTTTCAAACCGGTTTGTTACTTACTTTGAGGTAATTAATACTGATAATCAATACATTATGGGTAAAGAAAATTTAAAAAAATATATTGACGCCGATAATTGTCCTGTTCGCAACGTGCTCGATAGATTTGGCGATAAGTGGTCTACCTTGATAATTCTGATTTTAGGGGAATCTAAGGTTTTACGTTTTAACGAATTACAAAATGCCATTGGAACGATTTCCCAAAAAATGTTGACGGTAACATTAAAGAAACTAGAAGCAGATGATTTGGTGAATCGCACTATTTACCCACAAATACCGCCAAAGGTAGAATATAACCTTACGGAAAGAGGAAAAAGTCTTTTACCACATATTCAGAACATTGTAGCGTGGGCCAATGAAAATATGGAAGGTATTACACAATCAAGAATGAGCATATAAAAATGGCCGCGTTGGATGCGCCGGTCAGCGTGAAACACATGCAGGGATACAATTCAGTGGAGCAAACGATTTATTGGGATCGATTCATTTATTTTTCATAATTCCGTTTTAGTTTAGGCAATTAGTTAAAGTGAACACCACGATCTTACCGTTGGCCCGATTGCTTTCCATCATTTGATGCGCCTGTACTATATCATCAAGTCGAAAGACCTCTCCGATGCTCAGTTTGACCTTACCGGTTTCGACGTCATGAATAAATTCATGAAAGGCGGTCGGCTGGCTGCGGACTTGTCCGCTGTCATAAACGGTCAGCTTTACCGTTGCCGGAATGAATTCCATCGGAGAAAAATCCTTTAGGCTCCAGCTTTCGGAAAGCATGCCCGTCATACAGATCGTACCGCCTTGCCTGACACATTGTAGCGAGTCCTTTAGAACGGTTGCCCCGACCAGTTCCAATACTTTGTCAACGCCGTATGGAAACAGTTTGCGAACCTCCTTTTAAATGATGCCGTCATCTATAACCACCTACGAGGCCCCATTTTCTATCAGTACTTGTTTCTTTTTTGTATTCCGTGTGGTGGCGATGACGGTCAAACCAAGATTTTTGGCCACTTGGGTGGCAAGCATCCCTATGGAAGAGGTGCCGCCCCGAATCAACAACGTCTCTCCTGGCTTACTACCCAACGCCAAATGCAGGGATCCGTGCACGGTCTGGAACATTTCGGGGATGGCCCCCAAGGTTTCCCATGGCAAGGTGCTTTCAAATCAATTTACAATATGTCGGGGTACTACGGTAAATTCTGCATAGCTGCCGTCATAGGCCCGGCCCATTTCGCCCATCAAGGCCATGACCTTTTGGCCTTTTGGATAGTGGCCCGAAGGGTCCTCTACTACCTCTCCCACACATTCGATACCCAAAACCCTTGGGAATTTGACCGATGGCGACAGTCCCTTTCGGGTCATCAGTTCGGAGCGGTTTAGGCCAAAAGCCCGGACCCGTATCAACACCTCATTTTCCATGGGTTTGGGAATGGGCCGTTCCTCTATTTTTAGATTCTCGGCTTGGCCAGGCTGGTGTAGGACTACGGCTCTCATTATTTGATTTTTAAATCCTTGAAATAACCAACAGTTCCAATATCCACCCAAAGTGCTATGCTTCCAGAAGTCGTACTTCCCAACAATTCGTTGACAACAAATGATGGGGCTTCCTGATCGTTCAGATAGAGTTTTGCTTTCTTATCCTGAAACTCGATACGCATGGTAATCCATTCATCTAAGGCAATATCCGCATAGGTTTCATACTGTCCCCTGTATTCGGGTTCGCGAAGTTTGTCGAACTTAAAATCCGGATAGGCATAGTATTGCACCGTATGGTTCCTTGCAATTTGATCGGCCGACCTACCTACCCTTGGCCTCAGGTAAACCGATTCATAGGCGGTATTATCTTCATTGATCCGGAAAGCCAATCCGATAAATCCTTGCGAACCTTGAAAGGTGGATGGCGTCTGTAGCCTACTGAGGACTTTGACCTCGACCACGCCGTTTTCCAAATTCAAACCTTTAAGTTTTACATAGGTCGGCTCATCCACAGTGCTTCCCAATTTTTTAATATCGAAAGGAAGGGCTTCCAGATCGCGCTCTACCTTTATGACCTCCTCTCCTTCAAATTCGACAACAGAGGCATGCACGGCTACGATTTCGAAAGTACGGTCGTTATAGGTCAAAGTTTGACCGTAAGACTGTACAAATTGGCCCAAGACCGCTATGAGTAAAAGATATTTTTTCATTTTTAGATGTTTTCACGATTCGTTGTACAAAGGTTGGAAGAATCATGAAGTGCTACCCTTAAACTAGTTTAAGAAATCGGCTAGCAAAGCTATTGGGCTATTGGCCCGAGGCTATTTCCTTTCGGATCATACTCAAAAATTCGGGGGTTATGCCCAAATAGGAGGCAATCTGTGTGTTGGGCAACCTGTTTGCCAAGTTGGGATATTGTTTTAAAAAGGACAGATACCGCTGTTGTGCGGTGGAGCTGATGTTCTGAAAGACCCGGTTTTGGAGTTCCACATATTTTTCCTCGGTAACGACTTTAAAGATACGGTCGAGCTTTAATATATTGAGGTATAGATAATATAGGTCCTTTTGGGCAATCTGGATAACTTCAGAGGCTTCCAAGGCCTGAATATTAGATTGGCTCGGAGTGGTAGCATGAAAACTGTCGATGTCGTAAATCCAATCTCCCTCGGCGGCAAAGAGAATGTTGTGTTCCTTGCCTTCGGCATCGGTGATGTACATTCGAAAGCAACCCGAAACAACAAAGGTGTAATACCGGCATATCTCGCCAGAGCTAAGAATGAGCTCCCTGCGTTTTACCTTGCGTCGAGAGACCCTGCCTTCGATCAGTGCTTTTTCCTCCTCTTCAAAAGGGAGGTAGCGTTCAAAGTGGGATAATAGAGGTTGTGCGGTCACCGTTTTCTTTTATTTACTCTTCATTCCATGTAGAAAATCTTTCCACCTAAGAGCAAAAAAAGGCAGCGCACGAATAGATTAGAATTTTCATAGATATGACAGTATGGTCCGTAGAAATAAATATAACCAATTTATCGAAGAGGCTTTAGGTTTAAACTAAGTTCGTACTTAGCATATGCTCATTCATTTAACATTCTAACGAAAGTGAGAATCATTTACAGGAAGTGTTCCATTCTTGGTCTCTAGTAGTTTTAGGGCTATTTTAACCTTTCGTTGGACTGCAAAAACCTAGTGTTTTTAATGGTTCAATTTGTTGTGGATTGATAAGCAAGCAACTACAACCGCTCAGCACATTGCCGCTACATTACATTTCGGGCAAAGAGCTTCTCTACAAAAAGGGTCTTGGACATAATTCCCAATGTCATCTTTCCTTTCTGTTAACCCTTCCCGCTGTGCTGGGAAGGTACACTCCATTCCCAAGCCAAAATTGGGAATTAAGTCCGCTTTCTAATCGGAGAGTCATCGCCTCGGTTTCTTAACGGGATTTGCGGCAAAGCCTTCTTTGGGCTTCACTCGAAAATTCCTAAAAACCGAACCGCCGACTTACACATTTTAAGGGGTTTATAATGGAGGAAGCCTTTGTTGTTTTTCGGGACAGCGAAAAACAGGCAGTGCATAACCAATTCTAGATTAAACCCGGCCGCTCCTTTCGCTTAACTGTCGGTACGCTCAAATCACGACCGACTTTAAAAGAATTGCTAATGCTCTTATGGAACTTGTCAAGACTGTACGAAGTTTTAGTGAAAAATAAAGTTTCTACTTCCTTGAAAACCCAAGGATTTTGCTACGTCGCAGACACTCCTGATTTGTTCCCTAAAAGTCTTGACAAAACCCTGATGAATATCCTTGCTGATTTTCTTTTCAATGACCCTCGCGTATTTCTGTGTCGTCGACAACTTGGCATGGCCCAACATTTTTGAGACTGTTTCAATGGGGACATCATTTAAGAGTGCGATGGTGGTTGCGAACGTATGACGTGCCACGTGGAAGGTGAGGTTCTTATCGATTTGGCACAGCTTAGCTATTTTCTTGAGGTATTTGTTCACCTTTTGGTCGCTGAATACCCGTAAAAGCGAATAGTCATTTTCACTAGTTGGATAGTCGGCGTATTTATCGAGAATCTCCTTTGCTTCGTCCAACAATGGCAACTTTACGGGAGTATTCGATTTCTGGCGTCTGACCATGATCCATTGATCGCCATCTATTCCATTTACAATATCTTTTTTGTTCAAGTTCTTGACCTCGATGTAGCAGAGTCCGGTATAGCATGAGAAAACAAATACATCCCTGACCAAGCACATGCTTTCATTCGGTAAGTGAATTGTTGTCATTACATCAAGCTCGGATTGCTCCAAAAATGGACAGTCAAATTCTTCAAACTTTAGTTCATACAAGGCAAAGGGGGGTGCATTGATCCAACCATGCTTAAAGGCCAGGGGCATAAATTTTTTCAAACGCTCCATATGCTTCATTATGCCATTGTTGTTCAATGGCTGGGATTTTCGCAAGGGAGGGCAAGTGCGGAGATAATTTTCGAATTTGACTATAAAGGCATAATCGATTTGGGCCAGGTGCACATCATCTGTCTTGAATTGTTCTTTGATAAAGCAGTAAATGTACTTTTCGGTGGCACCATAATTCTTTATAGTGCCTTCTGCCAATTTTTTAAATTCGTTCTCTCTATGGTAATGGATTAGGTCTTTGCAAGTCGAAATCGCTTTATCCTTGCCCAAATAGCGTAGTTTAACAGCTTGTGCAGTTATCAGTCTTCCTTCAGCTTTTAGCTGTTTGTAGGCTCTTTTGATTCTGGTTTTTACGTCATCCAGGATTTCATTAATGTGCTTTGCATTGTTTGTCCGAATCTTTGCTCGACAGGAAATATCGCACCAATGCTCTTCCAAAACAGATTCCTTGGCACTAACATCCACAGGAATGTTATCTATCCAAATACGGGCATAAACGGGAATAGTCCCATCCTTTTTGATTGAGGTCTTTTTCAACCAAAAACGGACATTAAAAGTGTGTGAAGTTGTCATTACTTTCGTTTTGATTATAAAATCAGTTAAACGAAAGCCAAATCGCCTCGAAAGTCAAATACGAGCTGTGAACTATAAATTTAGGAATTTATTTCCTAAAAAATAGGACACGAAATAGGACACTAAGAGATTTACTCTCAAATGGAAACAAAAAAAACCAGTAAAAATGTATTTTACTGGTTTTCATTCATTTGCGTATTAAAAAATTAATTTTAATACCCTATTTGTCGGGGTGGCAGAACTAACTTGCCACTATACAATGTTTTAATAACCAGACACTTATGTCATTTCAATAAAACGAGGTAACCGAATAAGTAACTTTTGCCTCGATTTTATTCGTAGAAACAAATATATATGAATATCTTAAACTAAAAAACAATAAATACCTTAAATTTTATTTGCTGTATATTTTTTGTGTATGCTAATCTCTTAGCATCTGAATATCTATGGTATAAATATGAAAAACTAAAAAAACCTAAAAGAGGAGTTGGTAATGCTCCATTTAGCATCTAAGAATAAGCGAACCCTTTGGTATGTAAAGGCAATCATTTTTTTGATTACTGCCTACGCATTGAGCCCCATAGATTTAATCTAAGATTTTATTCCGGTAATTGTGTATCTGGACGATTTGGTATTATTATCCATTGGTTTTTATTTTGCCCTAGGGCTTATTCCCGAAACTGTAAAAGTAGACTGTCTTAGAAAGGCAAAGGATTATGACGGGAACAAAAAGAAAAGATGGTTAATCAGGGATATAATCATACTTTTTTGGTTGATCATTGCTTTATGGATATTTCTCGAATATTTCAAAATTTGAAATATTCGAATGTAATTGAAAAGGCACATATTAACCTTTGCACACCCTGTGCATCACAATTTTGTTATCTTTGCAACGTGAAATTAGTAACATTCATAGTTGGTCTCTACGTATTGACGCTTAATGCGTTTCCCTGTTCTGATACAGATGCTTTTTGCGATAATTCACAAACAGAGGTAGTGGCTTCTTCAAATTTGGATC
>PALD01000070.1 GCA_002710685.1 Cytophagaceae bacterium
TTAGATTCTCTTTAGAATCTTTAGATTTGCCCAATTTTCAGATTAAGAAAGCCTGCATCATCTATTTTTATGAATACATCTCTACTCAGAATACATAAGTTCATTATTTGCCTTAGCCTTGTTCTTTTAAGCACATCTGGCTTTTCTCAGGATATTCTCAATAAATCTCTTAGCGATACACTCGATAATCAGGAAGACAAAACCTTTCTAGAACTGGTAAAGTATGATGCCGGAAGTTTCTTAGGCGGTATGGGTTACGGTCTTTCAAGACCCGCTCACTGGCAAGGCAACGACTGGTTAAAACTGGGTGGTACACTTACAGGAGCGCTTCTCCTGTATACTGTAGATGAAGAGACGAGCGAGTTTTTTCAGCGACAGCGTGAAGGCGTGCCCCAGGTAATACGTGAATATGGATGGTATTATGGTAGCCCTCAGAATAATTATATGATTTTAGGTGCCGCCTATATAACCTCTGCAGCTTTTAAAAGTGAGAAATGGCGCAGAACCAGCGTGTTACTTTTGTCTTCTGCAAGTACAGCCGGACTCATACAGCAGATAGCAAAAACTTTTACAGGAAGAGCAAGACCGGGTGAGGGACGTAAGCCTAATGATTTTAGACCTTTTAGTAAAGAAGGTGCCTATCACTCTTTCCCCTCAGGACATACGGTGCTGGCATTTACTAATGCCTATGTGCTTGCAAAACATTTTGACAACCCGTGGATCAAGGCTGGCTTTATAACATTAGGAGCTATACCACCCATTAGTCGTTTATGGGAAGGCGACCACTGGTTAAGTGATGTCTTTCTTAGTACTATTTTAAGTATTGCCACCGTAGAATCTATAGATCATTATCTGGACAGGAGATATAAAAACTTCCACGAGAAAAGACCTGACAAAAAGATCTCCTGGGATGTAAGATTAGGAGCTCGTGGTATAGGCATAACAGGTACTTTTTAGAATATGACAGGTATTAACTTGTTATCCACTTTTTAGCCGCCTCTCTGTCACCAAGATCAAAAAACTGTATTTGAGTATCTGTAAAAGGCTTCATTAATGATGTCATAGCTTCTTCCCACTTTTCTTCCCCCACCATCGCAATTTTAGCAAGGTGGTCTTTATTTTTAAGGTCAAATTTGGCATCACGCCAAAGTGCGCTCAGGGTCCAGCCCTTAAAATTGGTCATTTCAAAATACCAGTTTATAGTGCCAAATTCGTCGATTTTTTCCTTTAAAAAGGGGATAATTTTATCATAGTCTTCATTCTCAAGTTGATCTGAAGCTACAGTAAAAACTGTGTTTTCTTGTGCTGTTAGCGTTATCATATGCCTTAAATTAAAAATTAGAGTGTTATTTGAATTCAGTAGATTTTTGAAATAAATATTACTTTAAAATCTATTTAATCATTTTAATAAATGTTTTTAGATAGAAACTTGATTAGTTAAAATGCCGTTTCTAAGACAATAATTCTCTAAGCTCTTGTGCATTCTCTACAGCATTAGAACCAATGTCATTATTAAAATAAATATATACTTCTTCAGCTTTACAAGCTTTAATTTTCTCACTCCATTCTTTCAGTTCTTCGGTAGAATATTTGTAGTCGTACCATTTCTTTCCTTTTCCGTGAAAACGTACATAACCTACTTTACCGGTTACGATCATTTCTTCTGCAAAACGCGGACTAGAAATGGAACAAAAACTCACATTATTCTCTTCTAAAATATGATACACCTCATTAGTAAACCACGACTCATGTCGAAATTCAATAACATTGGTATTGCTATTTTTTAGCACTTTACAAAAATTATCAAGTCGCTCATCATCGCGGTGCAGGCTGGGCGGAAGTTGCCAGAGAATGCAACTAAGTTTACTTTTTAAAACGGAAGCAACATCTTCAAAGTTCTGTACACTTTCTTCTACCTCATGCAGCTTTTTCATTTGCGTTACATAACGACTTCCTTTTAGAGTAAAATTAAAATGAGAAGGTGTTCTTTCTTCCCAGCTGGCAACAGTGCTCTCTCTGGGCATTCGATAAAAAGTGCTATTAACCTCTACCGTATTAAAAACCGTCGCATAATGTTCAAGCCACTTTTTCTGCGGAATATCTTCAGGATAAAACTTGCCTTTCCAGTGTCTGTAATTCCATCCGGAACAACCTATGAAAACTTTCATTTCTCATCTTTTTATTATCTAAAGTAATTTACGAATGCTGCTGCTTCTACTCAAACCATTCGCCTTCTTTCAGGCTCTTTTAGTAAACATTTAACTGCCCGGGGTGTATGCTTATTCTAAACTGATGAATGTCATTTTTTATGAACAGAACAGCCTATAAATTAGTACTACCAAATTTTAAATACCGCTGTCATGCAAGTCAAAAAAAATAAAACCGCAGATCTCAATACGTATAAAACATTATTCTTTCAAATAGGGCTTATTATGGCACTACTGGTTACCTATTTCACGTTAGAAACGAAAACTTATAAATCTGAAATAAACAATAATGCCCTTGAGATCAATGTAGATTATATTCTTGAAGACAATATCCCTATCACCCGCGTAGAGATCACTCCCCCACCTCCACCTAAGATTGAGTCTACTCAATTTTTAGAAGTCATAGAGAATGACACAGAAGTAGAAGAAAGCATTATAGAATCTACAGAGACCAGTCTCGATGAAGCCATTGTAGCAGAAAATACGGTTTTAGTTGATGAAGTCTCATTTGCAAAAGAGGAAGTAATTGAAGACGTTCCTTTTGTGCTGGTTGAAGAAGTACCTGTCTATCCCGGTTGTGAAAGCCAAAATGACAAAACCGCCAGAAAGGATTGTATGTCTAAAAAGATAACGGAGTTTGTGACAAAAGAATTTGATAATTCATTAGGTCGAGAATTAGGATTGACCGGAGTTCAAAAAATTTACGTGCTATTTACAATAGATGAAAACGGAAACATAGTAGATGTACACTCCAGAGCTCCTCATCCCGCTCTGGAGCAGGAAGCAAGCCGGGTAGTTAGTATGTTACCTAATATGACTCCCGGCAAACAAAGAGGCAGACCCGTACGCGTGGCTTACAGCATGCCTATAATATTTGAGATAAGATCGATATGAAATTAGAGTTGAAGATCCTTGATATTTAAATTAGAATAGTTTTATACATGCGAGTCTAAAAGCTTAAATTTTGACATCTTTATTAGTAAACTATTAAGGCATTACGCTGTTGTTTTTATTAGTCTATAAACTCTTTCATAAACCATTCAATTGTTTTCCCCTTTTTCCCAAGCTCCTTTTCTAAAAACTTCATACGCCCTTGTGTATCTCTCGTTTTCGCGTTTAGCATCGGCATAAAGGCTGACCACTGTTCGCGCTTCCAATATAGTTCTAAGTCCTCTGGGCAATTCTGGGGTATCAATTTTAATTTCTCTCCGGAATTCTTGTATAACTCTTCTTTCAATTTCTGCTTTTTCTCGTCTAGCGTAATCTTCAAATCCATTAATTTCTGATTCAAGATATTCTCTTCGTTTTCTATGCTCTTCTCTAAGTCTTGCTTTAGATTGGCTAAGTTTATCTTCGCTTTTTCTTTCAACTTCAATTCTATTTTCTCTAAGTCGTTGAGGCCAGGCTTCAATATCTCTGTCAACTCTTGCTTCTTCAAGTTTAATTGATACCGTTTCTCTTGTAAAATTTCCTTGTTCTCCGTTTTTAAGTTCTCTAAATCTTTGCTCAACGGTATCATTAATTCCCATTCTATTCTCAAGTTCTCTTTTGATTCCTTCTCTAATTGGCTCGACAAGTTTTCTTTCTCTCTCAATGTCTCCTGATATTGATCTCGTACGTTGTGGAAGTTCTCTTTCAGGATCTCTAAATCCTGTAAGTTCTCGAATGTCTTCTTGTAATTGGCTTGCAGAGTTTTCAAGTTCTCTTCTTTTGCTAGTATATCGTCCTTCCAGATTCTCATGTTGGCCTTTAAGATCGCCTCCTCTCTCTCGTTCTCCTGCTGCATCTCCTGCAATTGTTTCAAATTGACTTTTAAGTCCTTCATAAACTTTGTCCTCCTCTCTTTTTTCCATATACTCCAGTTCCTGCCTCTCTTTTTCTGTAGCTTTCTCAATTCTTGATATTTCTTGTTCAAAGAGGAATTTAGGTCTTCTGTAATGTTCTCCTTCCAGACACTTTCTAATCGTTCGTATTGTGTTCTCAATGCGGATTTTTCGGCACGTGTACGATTCTTCAAAAATTCTTCTTTGCTGTTCATCAAACTCCAGTATTCCCTCTGAAGCTCCAGCGGAAACTCGTATATATTTGGTGTCTGCTTCGATTCCATTATATTCCCACTTTACTCTTTTTGTTGTTTTAAAATTATCTTCTATTTCTTGGTCTGATGATTTTGGAATAATAATACTCACTGTATCAACACCTAATCTTCTAAGCTTACTTCTCTTTTCATCATTTATTTCATGAGTAATAACCAACTCAATAAAAAGAATAGGTTTGTCATAAATATCAAAAAATACCACATCTGGTATCATCAAATTATACCTCTCTTTTACTTCTGTATTATTACCATATTTTAACGTGCCATCAACATCTTCATAAAATGAGATCTGAGAACGAACAGTATGGGCAGTAATAAATTTGGCCTTTTCCAATAAAACAGGTACGCCATCAATTCCTTTAGGTGGATATTTATAAAGATTGGGAACTTTAATACTTTTAAGTCTTTGCAGGATGTCTGTAGCTAAATTCTCTCTGTATTCCCTATTGCTAAAAGCACAAGGGGTTTCACCTTTTGCAACATCAACTGCAACATGTCTGAAAAAAGAACGGTAATTGGGATTTTTCTTTTGTATTACTGCTTCCATTTGTTTGTTGCATCCTAAACAGTAATAACCTTGACGACCACTATTCGCATCAGTTATATATAAAACTTCCTCTCTTACATTTTTTGCTCTATCTGTTTGTAAATCGGGTTCGTAAACTTTTTTATATATTGGCATATTTAACTATTTTCTACTATTTTGATTTCCTCCTCAGTTAAGCCGTAGAGTTCATATACCATCTGGTCTATTTCTTGCTCCGTTTGGATAATTTTTTGCTGTATTTGGGTAGCTTTTTGCTTGTTTTCTTCAAAAAGCTCCATCCACTCAAATTCTTCTTTTTTGGTAAGAATATCGACAATATCAGCCTGAAAATCGGCTTCTTTTGCCGCTTTTTCGCGTAGTTTATTATTCGCTTTGATTGACTTGTTTAGTTCTTTGATAAACTCGCTAAACTCCAACTCGTACCAATTTTCTAGTTTTCGCGAAAGTTTTTCTAGTTTGTATTGTGAAGAGAAGAATGATATGAATTTATCATATAAAGATTTTGAATTTCGGTGTAGTTCAGAAGTTTGAACTACTAAACAGGAAAACTTTTCGCCATTTGAATTTGAAAATTCTACTATTGGTATATCAATTAAATATTGGTATATAAACCTTAAATAACCACCTCTAACTTCTGGCGATATATTCCTATAAAAAAAAGTGACTAATTTAGAGTTTAACAGACCATTTAGAAAAGGAGTTGAATTGCCAATTATGTAAGCTGTATTAGCTAAGTAATAAATACCTTCTGAATCATTTGCAAAATTCCCTTGTAGAGATATATCGGGAACTAAAAGTTTCGGTTTTTCAAATTCATCATAATATGCACAAGATCTTAATTCCCACCAATAGTCGCCTTTGTCATGTCGTATTACAGCTTTTTCTTTATACTTAATCAGATAATCTGCAATTGAAGGGTATTTTGAATTCAAAAATTCCCAGGCTTCTGAATCTCCTTTTTCTTTATTTGTCCAACCACTAGGAAAGAATATAAGATGAGATTCTGAGTAGTTAATATTGTACCTTTTGATATCTCTTCCGGAAAGGAATGGTTTTATCCTTTCTTTGGCAGAAGCATCTTTTTCAATTAATTTATTTTTGGTAATTCCATCTATTACGAAAGCTTCATTAAGACCAGTTAACAGACCTCGGTAAATTTTATCATCAACATGGTTTTTTAATGTCTTACCGGAATTTTTAAGTTTGGTTATTAAATCGCTTATTTTACTATTTACTAAAGCCCATCCTTTAATATCAAGCCGATCTTGGGAAACTCTAAATTGATTTCTATCAACGTATTGTTTTAAATCTGGTAGATTTAAATATTCAACTTTAGTAGCATTAAAACCTAATTTTAAAGGTTGGTCATTTGTAACTGTAATTATCAATGGGTAAGCTGCTACATTTTCAAATACGTCTAAATCACCGAAATCCACAATCTCAATAATTCTTTTTTTCTGAAACCACTTTCTAGCGTTTTCACCATAATTCGATCGCATCCATTTATTAGCGACTATGACACTATAAACTCCAGTTCTATTTAGTAATAGGTCTACACTTAATTCAAAAAAGTAAATATACAAATCTGCTGAACCATGGAAGGTTTTGTACTTTTTAGATAAGTATGGCTTATATTCTGAAATAAGTTCCTGTCTCACATAAGGCGGATTCCCAATTACCACATCAAAACCGCCATTTTCAAAAATATGTGAGAATTCTTTTTCCCAGTTAAAGGCCTTGTCGCCGGCTACTTTTTTATCGTCTATAAGTGAGTTACCGCATTTTATATTGCTGCTCAGGTCGTTTAGCTTTCTTCGTGGTTGTGCGGTACGCAGCCAGAGCGAAAGTTTAGCAATCTCTACACTTTCTTCATTAAGGTCTACGCCGTAGATGTTGTTTTCTAAAATGGTATTCTCAATATCTGCAAATACTAGTCCTCCGCCCAGGACTTTCGCCTTGAGCTCATCTATATAGCGGTGTTCTTTTATTAGAAAATCAAGTGCCTGGTTGAGAAAAGCGCCAGAGCCGCAGGCAGGATCGCAAATGGTGAGTTGCAGCAGCCAGTCGCGATAGGTGTCGAGCAGTTCTACTAGTTCCTGTAATTTCTTTTTAGGTCGGTTTGTACGGCTTTTAAAATATTCTTCTTCCCTAAAACCCAGTTCGCTCTTTTTCTTCTCACACAGTTTGCCCACCGTATTTTCTACAATGTACTTGGTGATATATTTTGGGGTGTAAAAAACACCATCTTTCTTGCGTTTACTGGTTTGCTTGTCAAAGGTATCGCCTTCTATTTCGGCGTTGATGCTTTCAATTTCGTTAAGCGAATTTTCAAAAATATGCCCGAGGATATTGACATCTACCTGACTTTCAAAATCGTAATTGGCCAGTTTGCCTGTGTATTTGTAAAGCAGGTCATCATCAATTTCTAACTGGTCAAGAATCGCATCTGGCTTGAATAAACCGCCGTTATAGGCATAGATTTCGGCTTTTGTAGAGGAACCTTTTCTGCCTTGATCCAGGTATTTAAAATAGAGTTTAAAGCGATCGTATAGCGGTACAACGGCATCGAGTTCTTTGAGCTTGTTCCAGTCTTCCAGAATTCTTACCGTAGAGTTGGGCGGTAGCAGTCCGCGATCTTCTGCAAAAAAGATAAACAGAAAGCGGTCTATAAGTTTTTGCGACTTTTTAAAAAGGGCGAGCTTTACGTTTTTCTCAAGACGGGAAACCTCTTTATCGGCAGCTGCATCAGGTTGGTCTTCGACAGGCCTGTGTTGAGCCTCGCCGAAATGCTCAGGTTGACTAATGGTTTGTGATGCTGAATCAAGTTCAGCACGACGGTTATTTTTTAACCGTTTTGCATTACGGCGCACAAGGTCGCGGTAGAGTTCACGTTTAAAAACGGAATAATCTTTATAGAAATTTTTAGTTATGGCTTCTTCTTCGGCAACAGAGGCTTCTTTGATTTGCAGCGGAAGGTTTGCCATCACATTGTCATGATGCAAACACAAATATAAAAGTGCAAAGTGCTCTGGTGTTAATTGAAAAAGATCAAACTCTTCAAATTCGGTCGCATCGTTAATGTAAAACCTTAGCTTTTCAAAGTTTGAAGTGATAACATATATACAGTTTTTCTGGTTGGCCTTATAATCAAAAGCCTGCTTGCGTATGCCTTCAAGGTGTTTTGTGTTTGTGCCTTTAAGTTCTATTACGCCCAGCGCCTGATTATCTTTAAGTATAGCGCCATCTGCCTTGCGGTTGTTCCTTTCGTTCTTGAACTCAGTAGTGAGATTATAATCCGGACTGGGATTAAGGGTGTAGCCCAAAACCTGCACAAAAAATTCGTTTAAAAAGGTCGCCTGAAATTGCTCTTCTTTAGACTTGCGAATGTTTTCCTGAATAACCGGCTTGAGAAAATAGCGGGCATATTTCTTATATGCTTTATCGACCGGGGCGTTTTCTTGGGCTTTGAGGTATTTTTTGAGAACAGAAACCTGAAATAAGGCCATTAATTATCTATAAAATGAATTGTATGATTTAAAAATAGAAAATAGCTTTTAATATAATCTCGTTAAAACTAATTATAATTCTGTCCATCTTCATACGGAAAACCATAATCTGTAACTTATTTTCTTGAACCGAAGGGAATATATTACTTCACCTCCTCATTTGTTCTTTTTTCATAACACGATAAATCTATCATTTTACCACTATCTATCTTTATAAATCTTCACTTATAATTAAGATTCTAATATAACGGTTTCTCTTAATTTTAAGTCAGCAACAAGCTTATTGTACCCCCATTAAATTTGTTACTATGAAGCAACCAACTACTTTTGATCAAACAACACTTCCTAAATTTAAACCTGACACCAGAGAAAAACACCTTAGAAATCTGCAAAAACGTATAAACTCACGAATCAAAAATGATAAAGCGACAGGTGTGAACTGGATACGTATAAAGACCTGCATTTTCCCCATAATGTACGCTGCATTATATTTTTTAACATTGCAGGCGTATCCTTCTACATTTCTTTTTTACCTGGGTTATTTTACAATGGGTATCTTTTTAGTCTTTATATTTTTAACTGTTATACATGAGGTAAGTCATGATAATGTCTTGAAAAGTAAAAGTCTCAACCGCTTTTTTCTCTATTTTTTCGATTTGCTTGGGGCAAATAGCTTTATATGGAAAAAAAGACATGAGTTGATGCATCACAATTTTCCTAATATGCAGGGATGGGATACAGATATTGAGCAAAGCAGTCTTTTTAAGATCTATCCTACTGCACCGCACTCGCGGCTACATAATTATCAACATTATTTAATGTTCTTGCTGTATCCACTTTATTTATTCAACTGGTTAATAATAAGAGATTTTAAAGATTATTTTTCATCTAATAGCACTATAAAAAAATCTACGCACATACCGTTAAAAGAATATATAAAGCTTATTTTCTTCAAATCCTTTTATATACTTTACATGTTCATCGTTCCAATTTTCCTGTTTAATATCCCGTTTTTAAGCGTTTTTACAGGGTTTTTGGTATTAACATTCTCAGCTAGTGTCTTTGCCCTGGCAGTGCTTTTACCTCCCCATGCTAATATTGCTAATGAGTTTCCTATACCAGATTTAAATCAGCAGTTAAAAACCACATGGTTTGAGCATCAACTACGCACAACCACAGATATAAGCAATAATAACTGGTTCATTTCTTTTTTTATGGGCAACTTTAACTACCATGTGGCGCATCATCTTTTTCCTCATCTGAGCTATGCGCATATGAAAATAGCTACAGAAGAAATAGCTGTTTATGCAACAGAGAATGGCTTTAGTTATAGGCAATATCCTTTTTGGAAAGCACTACATAATCATTACTTGCTCGTCAAACAAAATGCCATGCATGCATCTATTTTTGAAGAAACCTTTTAAAGCAGGAGAATAACTAAAATCACAGCTAGAATGAATAAAGCCACAAGTACATAAACCATAGCTTTATTCTTACTAAACCACAGTTCGATACTGTAATTTTTAGCCTTATCATCAAATGATCCGTGAGCGCCATGATCACCGGGAATAGGATGCCACAAGTTATGGCTTCTGTCAGGATCTTCCGGTTCATCTGTTTGCTGTCCTTTTATTCCGCCTTTTGCTAAAACTCTGTCGCCATACCAGGGAGCAATCTTGTTCCCCACTATCGTATATACTGTTGGCCAGCCTACCATGATCTCCCTGCGATCATGTTCTGCTGCAAATAATATCGCATCTGCAGCAACTTCAGGCTGGTAGATTGTACCCATGGGACGTGGTTTGTTAGGTAATCTCGTTTTCACGAAACCAAACTGCGTTGTATTCATTGCAGGAAGCTCGACTATTGTTACCTGCACTTTACTCTTATCATGCAATAATTCTGCTCTTAAAGAATCATAAAATCCTTCTATAGCGTGTTTTGCACCGCTATAAGCCGCCTGTAATGGGATACCCCTATATGCCAGTGCAGATCCTACAAAAACTATTGAGCCTCTGTCTCTGGGCAACATTCTTTTTAAAGCAGCAAGTGCTCCATTCACCTGACCCAAATAAGTAACTTCTGTCACTCTTTTAAAATCTAAAGGAGTCATTTTTTTAACCGGACTAAAAACACTGTTCATAGCGTTATTCACCCACACAACTATAGGCCCTAATTGTTGCTCTATAATCCCGGCAGCTTCCTCTACCGCATCACCATCTGCAACATCTACCTGACAAAAATAAGCCCTGCGTCCCATCTCAAGCACTTCTTTTTTCGCTCCCAGCAAACCATCTTTACCTCTCGCGATAAGACCCACATCATACCCATTACTGGCAAACATGCGTACACAAGCCCTGCCTAATCCTGCAGAGGCTCCCGTAATTACTACCACACCTTTATAATCTTTAGTTTTAGTCGAACTGTTTGTTGTCATAATTCTTATATTTCAATTTTGTGAACCAGGTAATCTGTAAGTAACTTCCACTGAAATTGCTGAAATCCCACTCTGCCAGTTTCAGCAAGAAGGGTATTAATCATTTTCCTGTCACCGGCTTCTTCACCTTTATTATTTATCATTTCGTTAAGGCCTATTTGATAAGCGTACAGAGTTTTGTTTTTTATTTCTATTCTAAACGTACTACTGCTAATATCTTTAAAAAAATGTGCAGTTTTTTCTTTGTCCACATCAGTAGCAGTAGGATCTTGAGAAGGCTTGACCGTAAACTCAACAAGTGCTTCCAGTTGATTAAAATCGGTTATTTTAACCCAATTTTCGGGAAAAGGTCCCGGAAAATCGATCCTTACATAATCATCTATATTTGGTTTATGTGTGGTGTATTTCTTTTCTCCCTGGGGGCCGTATAACTGAAATGTTGCTGTAATTCCCGGCAGATGCGTCCAGAGATTTACCTTAAAAAGTTTAGCCATAGATCGTTTAAATTCTTCTTTAGCTATTTTTGCTGAAGGAAATTTATTGCTGCTACTAAATACTTTATGCTTTAGCGCATCACCTGTAAGAATATCTTTCTCTTCTTTAATCTTCTGCAACCACCTCATTATCCCCATCACATTATCTTTATTAAGTTTCTATTTAACAGTCGTTTTTTCTTTGTGTTCGTTTTCCATATTAATCATATCTATAACCAGCCCGGCCCAGGTAAAACCATGAGCACCATAACATTCTCCCGTGTATGGGTTGTAGTATTCTCTAAACCCGCTTTTCTCGATGAGCTTTCTAAAACTGTCTATTAATTTTTGAGCCTCTTCTTCATACCCTCTCTCCATAAAAAATTTGTGAAGAAACCAGTTATTTACAATCCAGGTGGGGCCGCGCCATATATACAGAGATTCTTCAGGATTAAAAGAAGCTTCATTTTGCGCAACAGATGGTATAGCAAAAGGTGCGTGAAATTCATCATCATTAAAAAAATGCCGCTTCATCACTTCACTTGATATTTCGGCGGGCACACCTTTAAGAATTACAGGATAAAAAATTGTAGGTGTTAACACTTCTATTTGCTTATCATCTTTGCCAAATACATCAAAGAAAGCAGCTTTTTCCTTATTGTACATCACCTTTAAGATTTGCTGTGTAACTTCATCTGATGCTTTTCTGTAAGCTTGTTCATCAGGATCATTAAGCATTTTACACAACGCTCCCATCGCGCGTAGATTTTGGGCATAAATGGTATTAAAACCCACATCTTTAACTAGAAAGTATCTTTTTTTTGCGATTTTCTTCAAATTATAATTGTTCAGAAAATTCCGAAAATCAACACTTACAAACTTTAAAAACAGCTTCCAGTCTGCTTTATCAGGTTTCATATTTAAAGCTACATCATAGGTGGGTTTCCAGTCCATACCAGATTCAAACGGTGAAATAATAGTAAGCAAACCATCGCCATCAAAATCCCTATTATCACGTAACCATTTATATTGTTTTTTAAGCTTAGGCATTATTTGTTTTAAAAAACCCATATCTCCTGAAGCCTTCACTACACACTGCACTGCCTGCGCTGCGAGAGGAGGCTGAATTAAAGCGCTCATGTGACTTTTATATAAATTAGTAATGGAGGGGCGAGATTGAAAAAAATCTGTAAGGCGCCCCGGCTTTAATCTGTCCCAATAGATCATGTGGCCTACAAAGCCATCCTCTTTCTGAAGAGAAAAAAGACTCAGTAAATGATCCTGAGCCATCTCATGCTCTCCTAAAGCAGAAAATATAAAGGCATGAAAACATGTGTCCCAAAAAAATTGATAGGGATATCTGCTCGTAGAAGGTTTTGTATAATGAAAGCCGGGACCCTTTTTAGGATCTTTGTTTATCATATTCTCATGCAGAATATGATGTGCTTCTTTAAACAATTCTTCGTCTGTCATGCTTTTTAACTTCTTACTGTATGAGAGCTGCTATCTTACATATTTATCCCAAAGACCATATTTCTCTTTAACAATCCCTCTGGGTAATGACAAGAAAATGATCAAGGCACCCAGTACCACACCCGTTATACTCAGGCTTAGATTACTGTCGTTAACCAGCCAGGGCCCTATGGCCAATGTTAGCCCCAGAAGTATATTAAGAAAACGTCCCGCACGCACAATCTCACCCATACATATAACTGAGACTACTACGGTTAAAGCACCACTTAGATGAAAAATATGAGCGGCATTGGTCTCTATACTTATATTAAAAATAGCGGGTGCAAATAGCGCTACTATTCCCAGGGCAGTACTAATACCCAGCGTCCACGGTACGCTCATACCCCATACAGATGATTTAAATACTTCTAGAGGCTTATTAGGCAATTGCATGATAGCTGTAGTTCTTTCGTCTTCATTTTTTTCAAAAGGTTCTCCACCTTTCCAGAAAACATGCCACATATTATCTCCTCTGCGCTTTGCCTGAACCATGTGCTGCCCCATGGCAATGACCTCATCAAATTCTAGCGGAATCATAGGCAACATAATGGCTGCGGCAAGCAAACAAAAAGTACACCACTCACCTACAATTACGGGTTGAGAAATTACCAGGAATATGTGAACCAGCCCTAAAGGAATCACGAGAATCCCGAAAAAAGTCACCATCCAGGGCATTGTTCTCCAGCGGGTGGGGCTTCCCATCCAGCCCATTAAAAATTCAAAAGTGTAGGCTAAAGCGCCTAATGCCCCGTCTGAAACCGGTAATGAATGTGACATATCAGAATTGAGTACTTTCATTGAGCTTTCACCAAAAAATGGATCCCAGACTTCATCTATAAACCCTAGCTGAAAAGCTCCCAAGTATCTTGATACCACCCAGCCCATAAAACCCAAAGCGATCATGATCCATCGTTGTGGCCAGCTTGAAGGATTGTACGTCCATCCCGGTGGTACACTACTGCCCATTTTCATGTATGAAATCATATTGGGCATCCCGGGAATAAGAATAGTAAGTGCAATTATAAGTACACCTACGATGGTATCATTGAGGTAGATCATTGATGTGGGGGCCCAGAATACAAGAGGTGCAATATTTAGCCAGATACCAATAAAACATGCTAACCATATAGTCACCGGCCGGTTAGGTGTTAAAGATCGCCATCCTAATATCATAAGAAGTATCCCACATATAACATCACTATATTGCATGATAAGGACACGATAGACATCTGAAAGCCAAAGCTCTCTTCCGCCGGAAGGCTGCACGATATCTTTACTATAACTAAAGGTTAACGGTGAAATAGCAAGCCATAAACCCAATATAATTATTAGCCAATAAACCCAAAGTGTTTGTTTATGATGCATTTTTAGCATCATATCGCGGTTCATGCCACCATCTTCCTTACCATTATTGTCATTATTATTTTCACCAGATTGTTTAGACATTGGGCGGCTTACCCCTCGAGAAGCCATACCGCCACCTTTGTGGTTTTTATTCATAAGCTTATTTTTGGTTTGGTTGTACCTTAAAATTACTTACTGCGAAATTGAAAAACTTATAAAATTTTGATAATAATTTGCAATTTTTCAGTCTTTTAACCCGATTTCAGGCCAAAAAACACCGATTTTCAATACAACATATTCCCTAACTAAAAAACCCCGTAGGATAACTACGAGGTTTAACAACAGTTTTTATAAAATCAAGCTAAAAAGGACAGCTGTCAATCTATCCATTTATAACTTCTCCTCCATTCACATGAATTATTTGCCCTGTAATATATGAACTGTCTTCACTCGCTAAAAAAACATAGGCAGGTCCTACTTCGCTGGGTTGTCCCGGTCTTCCCATAGGTACTTTTTTACCAAAGTCTTCAATATCATCAAATGTAGATGGTATTAAAGGCGTCCATATAGGTCCAGGTGCAACACCATTCACCCTTATATTTTTTTCTGCAAGCATTTTTGATAATGATCTGGTAAAAGATACTATTGCACCTTTAGTACTTGAATAATCAAGTAAATGCTCGCTACCTCTATAAGCAGTGACTGAGGTAGTGTTTATGATACAATCCCCGTCATTTAAATGCTTAAGGCCCTCTTTAGCGATAGAGAAATAAGGGATGATGTTAGTATTAAAAGTTTCATTTATCTGGTCTATTGAGATCTCATCAATACTGTCTTTAGGAAATTGTACGGCCGCGTTATTTACTATAATATTTAACTGGTTATAGCTCTTTATACATTTATCAATTGCCTGCTTACAAAACTGGTGATCCTTAAGATCTCCCTGAATAACAAGACATTTCCTGCCCTCTTTTTCTACCATCTTCTTTGTCTCTTCTGCATCTTCGCCCTCTTCTAAATAGATGATAGCTACATCTGCTCCTTCACGAGCAAAATGTACGGCGATGCTGCGCCCTATACCACTATCTCCCCCGGTGATAAGGGCGACTTTACCTTTTAATTTATTGCTGCCATTGTAGCTGTCTTTTATAATTTCGGGTTGCGGGGACATTTTATGCTCATCACCAGGTTGCGATTGATCCTGAGGCGGAATTTTTTGTTCTTTAGACATATTATTGTTGGTTAAATTAGATTTTTTATGACACTACTTAAATTATAGATAGTTGAGCTAACTGTGAAATAATTAACTTCACTTTAAAAGATGTTATCAAGCTTCCAGAGATTCCTGCAACCTTATCAACATTTGAGCTTCAGATCTGTTAAGCCCGGGAAAAGCGTGTACTATTACATTAGCGGTCGTCCAGATTAGTTTTTTAACCACCGGGGCAAACAATTCAGGGTTTTCATTCTTAAAACTTAAATACTCATTAAAACACGCATCACATCTTAACCGTTTAAATAAGGCGTACTCAAAAGCATGAATAATCTCTGTAGGTTTACAGGAGCAAAATTTATCTTTCACCTCCTCTATGCAGACCCAATGAGAGCATACCATGCGCTTAAGACATTTTTGTTCACTGGCTGTTACAACACCGTCTGAAGCTACAATGGCATAAAACAAACGTCCCATAACCTCATAAAATGCTACACCTACGTCTTCTGCCTTTTCCATAACCTGGGTAGTTTATAATTGATTATTATAAAATTAGCCATTACAATGGCATTAAACCAGTTAAAAATTAACGCAAAAGACATTCTCTATGATTTTTAAGATAACATTATGCTTTAAGACAATATAAAATCCCTCTTATTAAATGAGAATAAGAAAAAATCTCTATGTGCTGATTTTAAGTAAGATTTGATTACTTTTAGAATACTAAACTTCATT
Source organism: Cytophagaceae bacterium (assembly GCA_002710685.1). GTDB lineage: Bacteria > Bacteroidota > Bacteroidia > Flavobacteriales > Flavobacteriaceae > Leeuwenhoekiella. Next base: position 16,073 of record PALD01000070.1, read on the forward strand.
TTCATCTTTCTATATAATATCATGAA
>PALD01000071.1 GCA_002710685.1 Cytophagaceae bacterium
CGGCAGATATATGGTATTTCAAGATAAAATCTGAAGGTGCCGTTGCAGCAGGTGTGCGTAGAATTGAAGCAATGACGGGCGATGCCGTGATGAATTATTTTGCAGACCAGGATGCGCAGATGACCCAGATAAGATCTGCTTTGAACAATACCAAAGAACCTGCAAAAGCCATTGAGAACCTACAGGAAGAAAACAACAGCCTTAAAAAGCAGATAGAGGTTTTGCTTCAAGAGAAAGCCATGAACGTGAAGGGCGAACTCAAGAATGAAGTTGAAACCGTAAACGGAGTTAATTTCCTTGCAAAAGAAGTTGACCTCGACGCCACCGGTATGAAGGATCTGGCATTTCAGTTGGGTGGAGAGATTGATGACCTATTCTTGCTTTTGGCTTCAAGCCAGGGTGGCAAAGCATTGTTGAGCTGTTATATCTCTAAAGATTTGGCTACAGCCAAAAACCTGAACGCAGGGACCATAGTGCGCGAGCTTGGTAAATTTATCCAGGGAGGCGGTGGCGGTCAGCCGTTTTTTGCAACTGCCGGGGGTAAAAATCCTGAGGGGATTGCAGGGGCGCTTGCTGAGGTGAAGAATTACTTGATATAGATTCTAGTACAGAGTACAAGGTATTAAGACTGTAAGTAAGGCCGATAAACTAACTACGAAGAACAAATAATTAAACTTTGAAACTTCAAACCAGCATTCTGCTTGAAACTTCAAGAGTTCAGATTGACTATGGCTCTAGGGTATTGATGCTGGGTTCTTGTTTTGTCGAGAACATGGGCGCCAAGCTTAAAGAGCATAAGTTTCAGGTTGAGGTTAATCCATTTGGGATTTTGTTTCCCCCCCTGGCAATAAGCAGGTTTGTTGATCTGGTGGTCAAGAACTATAGCTTTGCGCAAGATGATCTGTGGTTAGTGAACGGGCGTTATCATTGTCCGCATGCGCATAGTGACTTTAGTGACGGGGATGCTGAGAAGGTGGTGGGCAACCTCAATACCGCCATTGAAAACACGGCAAGTTATCTTAAAAATACCACACATGTAATCTTGACCCTGGGCACGGCCTGGGGCTATCGTTATAAAGAAAGTGGCGAGATCGTTGCCAATTGCCACAAAGTACCACAAGCCAATTTTGATAAAGAATTAGCTTCGGTCGATGAAATCAAGCTTGCGCTAAAAACCACGATTGAAAACCTCAAGATCCTCAATCCTGGCCTTGAGGTTGTTATTACCGTTTCTCCCGTAAGGCATATCAAGGATGGTTTTGTTGAGAACCAGCGTAGCAAGGCACATCTTATTGCCGCGGTGCATGAACTTATGGAGCAAGAAGTTGTTGCAACTTATTTTCCCGCTTATGAAATCATGATGGATGAACTGCGCGATTACCGTTTTTATGACCGCGACCTCGTGCACCCCAATGCTCTGGCAATAGATTATATCTGGGAAAAGTTTATTGAGGTCCACCTTTCGGCGAAAGCCAAAAAAATCCTTCCTGAAGTTGTCTCCATCCTGCGGGACATGCAGCACAGACCCTTTGATACAGAGAGCGAGGGGCATAAAAAATTTCAGCGCAAGCTAGAGGAAAAAAAGGCAAAACTCAGCCAGGTCCTGCCACATATATCATTTTAAACTGCTTTTTATGAACTAAATAGGGCAACTGCCCTATGTTTTGGTCCTTGATGGGGCTATACTTTTATCCCTGTAATCAAAAACCAGATCAATATGAAATTTTCAAGAAAAACGGTATTGGCCATGCTTGTTGTGGCACTGTCCTTCACGGCCTGTAAAAGTGATGATGATGGCGGTACAAGCGCCTCTGCAAATGGAGAACTAACCGCTAAGGTTGACGGTCAATCTTATGAATCCATGCGCGAGGCCACCACGGCAGAAGAGAGCAATGCCGGCGGTGTTAGCACCATTGCCATTACGGGCGGTAGTGCTGATAGTGAGAACATACAGTTTATTATCATAGGCTTTGACGGTGAGGGCACATACCAGCTCAACAATATCAACCTGGGTACCTATACCTACCTGGCAGACCCTGGTGATTATATGAGCGCGGTGCTGTTTTCTACCGTGACTGATGGCTCATCAAACGGGGAGATAAACATATCCTCTTACACCCCTGGTGAGAACGTGCAGGGCACCTTCAACTTCACGGGTTACAACAATCAGGACATAAGCGATACCCGGGTGGTCAGCGAGGGTTCTTTTAATGTTGATATCAGGAATTAAACGTATATAAAATCTCAATTGTTGAGGTTTTTAAGCGGGGGCCGGACGGGATTCTTTCCTTTTCGGTCCTTTTTTGTTTGGCTTAAAGCCAAAATGATCAATGCTTCATCTTGAGAGGCTTAGGGCATAAATACGGCAATTGCCCTATTGAAGGAGATGGGGATTTCCACAATCTTTGATTCAGATTTAAAAACCTCGATTATGAAAAATATTTTACAATTATGTGTTGCGGTTTTCTCCATCGCGGCAGCATTTGGTCAAAAGGCCGAAGAACCCAATTATAGGTATGATGTGGGTGCAAATATCAATGATATGACCCTTACCCTTGCAGGAACCCTTGTGGTTTCAACAAATGATGGGCTGGTGGGCATCAAGCCAGGTTCTAACGAGCTCGTATTCAACTTTACCGATTATGGTAGTGTAAAGCCAGAAGAAGTACAGTACATCCCTAACTCGCCATACCTTATGGTTGACCAGTCAGGTGTGGGCGGTATCAAGGCCCTCTCTGCGCTATCCAGTAAAAAGGCGTTGATAGATTATATATCTGGCAAGGTCATCTTTAGCACAGAAAAAAATGACTGGAAGACCGTGCAGACCGCCGATGTTATCATGCCAGATAATAAACTGGTGATAAGTGGCCTTCAAAAGGGAGGTGGTAAGGCAGAAAGCGTGACCACGAAGATTGCGGTCTATGACCTGGCAACGGGCAACCTGGACTATTCTTTTTTTCTTATTGAGCCAGGCAAGACCACGGCACGTGTGTGGATGGTAACGGGCACCCCGCTACTGCTCAAGGATAAACTTTTAATACCCACATCTCAGGGAATCGTCGCAAAAACCCATGACGGTAAGACCCTATGGGAAAATGATGTAAAAAACGCCCAGTGGATGACCACAACAGAAGATGAAAAGGATATCTATGCCTTTGAGACCAACCCCAACAAGACCAATACCGAAATCTATAAAATAGGAACCGGGGGAGCAGAGGTCTGGAAGGACGCTGCCAAGGTGCAAGGCGTGGTCTCCAGGTTTGAAATACTACCGCAAGGACTGGTTGTGGTAAGTGATAAAGATACCGCCGGTAAATCTGTTTTGGCAGGAAGGTCTGAGTCCAAGATCATGCTTTTTAGCGCAAGCAATGGAGAAGACCTGTGGGACAAAGCGCCAAAAACTAAAGGTTTTGTTCAGCATTTTTATACCATGGATGATGGGGTGCTCTTTGGGATTTATGAGGGCGGTATCAACAAGGTGTCTTATGACGGGCAGGCATTGTTTAAAAAACCATTAAAAACAGGTGAGAATATCTTGACTATGGCCGAGACGCCCAAGGGACTCATATACATCACTAGTGAAGATGCTAATATTGTTGATCTTAAGACGGGAGACCAAGTATGGGACAAACCCTTGAAATATAAAAAAGCAAGTGCTGTTACCAGTGGATATGATGCCAAGAACAAGAGGTACCTTATCAATGCTGATGATGAGCTGTTTGCGGTTGATGAAGCCAGTAGTGAAGTCTCAACACTGGCCCAGGTGAAGTTTGATGAAAAAGAAAACCCAACCTCGCTACAGGTGCGTGATAACGGGATTTTCCTGGGCAGTGATCAAAATGCGGCCTTACTGGGTTTTGATGGGGATGTGGCCTGGCAAGAATATTACAAATCCCCGGGGCGCAGTACCTTTGGAAAAATCATGGGCGGCATAGCAGCCGTGGCGACCACGGCCCTCACGGTTACCATGGCGGCACAGGCAGGAGCTAACAGGAGCGGGTATGACATGAACAGCCTGGACTCTTACAATGAAACGGGAAAGCAAGCCAAAATGGCCCAGGATATGTTTGCCGGCATGGCCAGCGCTTCATTTGATTACCTGGCAACCCGTTTTAAAGCTACCGCGGCTACTGAAGATGCACAATTTACCCTTACAAAGCTTGATGATGGAGTGGGTCTTGTAAAGCTTGACAAGAACACCGGTGAAGTCACAAAAGAAATCGTCCTTAAAGATAAAAAACCCGAATATGAGGTAGATGAACTGGGTGGTATGCTGTACTACAAGGCAGATAACAAGACCATTTATGCTTACGATTTAACCAAATGAAAGTAGAGTAGATTTTGGTTTTGATTAGGCCGTACACGTTAGGGGGTTGTGCGGCCTTTTATTTTTTTAAATGATGTTCAAGGATATTGTACAAATCAATGAAGCAAACCGTGCCGTTTATCTTAATGCACTGTTTTTGCTCTTTCTGCTCCTGGTAGGTGTTGCTGATGCCTTTGCAATTGTTATTGCCTACTTTTTTGAGACCATTGTCATAGGGTTGATCCATGTGGTTAAGTTGTACCTTACGGTGAGATATGGAAGACCATCATCACCTCAGTCCAAGGGGATGGATGGCTATGGTATCATTCCCTTTTTTATGGTGCATTATGGCCTGTTTGTGGGTGTTCAGTCCATTTTTGTAATTACTTTTTTTGCACCATCCATGTTTGAGGATGTATCGCCCAGCAATATCGTGGAGAACTATGGTGATACGTTGCTCACATCTGGCATGCTGGTCGTACTGGCCTCCATCATTTTTACAAACCTGGCCTATTTCTACACAAATTTTCTCAACCCTAAAAGATATGAGGCCTATGCACCAGATGAGATTTTCATGAAACCCTACCTGCGTATCTTTATACAGCAGTTTGTGGTCATACTCGCAGGATTTTTCTTTATCATCCTGGATGCGGGCATGGCTGCGGCATTGTTTCTTGTCCTGATCAGGACGTTTGTTGACCTCGTGATTGTGGGTATACGCAAGGATAGTACCTTGGTGGGTGTCCTGGCGCATAAGTTGGCTAGGTCTCATGAAGAGGTCCCCAAAATCGAGAAAACCCTGCAACAGCTTTCTGAATAGTAAACTTCATGCAAAAAACAACCCCGTAAATTATTGTTGACCACCATCATGTCAAAACATTTCAAAAATTATTTATTTTTAGGAATTGCCTAAACCAACCATATTAAATGAATTTCATCAAATTGCCCCTATTGCTTTCCATTTTCATGGCTTGCCTGCTTGACCTATATGCGCAACCTTCTCAACAAAACAACCCACTTGCCCAGGTTCATGAACTTTACAAAGAGGCGCAGCCTTACCTTGCCACACGGGATAGTGCGGGTTTGGCTTTCGCCGAAAGGCTAGAAAAACTGGCCGCTGAGCAGGATGATCCCACCGCCGTGCGCTATGCTGTGTTGTCACGGTACAAGGTGCTTAAAAATTATGACCGTTACAGGACCGTGGATGGCATCAAGGATGACCTTGAGCTACTAGAAAGTACCCGTGATACCATACTCTCTGATGCCTATTCACTGTATTCTGGATTGCTCACAAACCTGGGGGAGTTTCCTGATGGTCTCAAGTATGCCTTTGAGGCGGTGGGTATTGACCGCGAGGTGGGCGATGGGTACCGGGAGGCTCGAGACCTTTCTACGGTAGGGTTCATACATGACAGGATGTATGAGTTCAGGGAGTCCATAAAATGGAGCAAGCAGGCTCTGGAGATTGCCCTTAAAAACGATGACCTCAATGGGCAGGCAGACGCATACAATAACATAGGCATAGCGTATGATGAGCTTGCAGAACAAAATGGTTTTAACCGGCAGCTTTTTGACAGTGCATTGTACTACAACAAAAAATCCCTGGCCATACAGGAGCAAAAAAAGGATTACGGCAGCATGCGGGTGGACTATTCAAACATTGGCAACACATACAGTAAGTTGGGCGAGTACGGCATGGCCGAAGAATATACTCAAAAAAGCCTTGCCGTACCGGGATTTGAGGAGCGCAAGGGGGTGACACTGGTCAACCTGGGCAAGATATATCTTGAAACCGGCCGTTATGTAGAGGCCCGCAAGATACTTGATAGTGCCCTGCAGAATACCATAACCTATGGCACAAAGAAATTTCAACTGGAGGCATATTACCGTATGCATGAGCTAGACATAAAACTGGGTAATTATGAAGGTGCGCTCAAAAATTATATACAGTACAAGAGTATTGAGGATTCACTGGTCAACGAGCGCAAGAACTTGCAGGTCGTGGAGATGAATACCCGTTTCAAGACCGCTGCACAAGAAAAACAACTTGCCGAGACGCGCGCTGACCTGGCAGAGCAGGAACTGAGCAACCGTAAGCAAAAGATGATTTTATTTGGCGGTGGTGGGCTTGTGCTCATACTTGCCATGGTGAGCTATTTGCTATACAATCAACAAAAACTCAAAAACCGCCAGCTTAAAAAGGAAAATGAACTCAAGGTCGCCCTGGCAAAAATAGAGACGCAGAACAGGCTTGAAGAGCAGCGTTTGCGTATTTCGCGCGATCTACATGATAACATAGGGTCGCAGCTTACCTTTATTATTTCAGCAATAGGAAACTTGAAGTTTTCCCTGGGAGGGGATAGCGCAATAGCCCATAAGCTTGATGATATAGGCGATTTTACCACCAGGACCATCAGGGAATTGCGCGATACCATCTGGGCCATGAACAAGACACAGGTCACCATGGCAGAACTGGCCCCCAGGATTGCAGATTTTATACATAAAGCTGAAAAATCGACCGAAGGGATCACCTTTAAGTTCAATATGGATGATACCATACCCGATGCGCTGACATTTACGTCTGTAGAAGGTATAAACATGTACCGTATTGTACAGGAGGCGGTAAACAACAGCATTAAATACGCCGGCCCATCACTGATTGCAGTGAGCTTTTCTAGCTATGGCGAGGAATTGATTTTTACCATCATTGATGACGGTAGCGGGTTTGATATCAAAGATCATCTACCGGGTAATGGCTTGCGCAACATGCGCAAACGGGCACAAGAAATAAATGCTGTCTTTGACCTTGACAGCACGCCGGCCGGTACCTCTATCAAGGTTGTCTGTGCTGGTTTGGCCTTAGCCAGAGAATAGGTCAAATGCCCTATGTGGCAATGGGTTTCAAATCTTCAAATTTGTATTGTATAAGATATGAAGATGGTTGATATCCAGTTATTTGTTTGGTTTGGTGCAGTCCTGTTAAAATGGGGCTATGTGAGCTGTACAATCTGTTTGGGCCTGTTGATGCTATGTGTGCTGTCATGGCATTATGTAAGAGTATACGCCTTGCGGCAAAAACACGTGCACATGGTAAAAGAAATGAAGGACAGGTACAATCTAGAACATGAGCAGGTAAAATTGCGGCAAGCAGGCCTGGATATGTATGATTTGATGGGATATAACCTGGCCGAGGCACTTGTGGTGCAAAATGAAATAGAACTTAAACCTTGATATTGATGAAATCCTGGTGTGTTGCATTGCTTATTTTAATGGGTGCTGCCGTGTATGCGCAAGACCCCGTCAAGCTCATAGACAGCTTAAAAATAGAACTTGCCAAAAACCCCAGGGATGAGGCCAGGGCAAAGATCTATGCAGACCTTACTTGGTATTATGCCATGGTGTCAACTGATAGTGCCGTGGTATATGGTGATAAGGCCTTGGCCTTGGCCGGTAAGCTTGGGGATTCTGTTTTTTTGGCGCAAGCCTTAAATGATTATGGCACCGTCAATTTTGTACGTGGCGAGTTTAATACATCCATAAAACAATTTAAGCAGTCCCTGGCCATAAGAAAGAACCTCAAGGACACACTGGGGCAAGCGGCCGTGTATTCTAAAATGGGCAACAGCTATTACCGCAAGGCCCAGTTTGACAGTACCATGAGCTGTTATCTCAATGCATTGAGGATTTTTGAAAAAAAAGATAGGATCCAGGAAGCGGGTATCGTACGCAGCAATATAGCATCTCTGTACCTGGAGATGAAGGATTACAACAAGGCACTCACCTATAATAAGGAGAGTGTAGGTTTTTTTAAAGAACACAACTTGAGGGAGCAGCAGGCCAATTCAGTGGTCAATACGGGTATTGCGCACCTTTTTTTAAAAGATACCCTGGCTGCTGAAAAAAGTTTTAAAGAAGCCATAGAGCTAGGCGAGAAGATAGCCGCTGCAAGGCCCCTGGGCGCAGCTTACAATAACCTGGCAAATATCTATATGGGCCGCGGGGAGTACACCCGGGCAAGACGGGCAATCATAAAGTCCATTGAACAAAGGGGCAAGCTGGGCATGCTCAGCCTCGTTGAGAGTTCACGTATCACACTGGCACAGATTGAGACCGCCCTGGGTAATCACAGGGAAGCCTATACATTGCTGCTGGATGCCAAGAATCATGTTGATGAGCAGGAGTACAACGAGAAATTGCCCATGCTTTACGGTACCATGGTGCAGGTGCATGCCGCCATGGCAAACCTAGACAGCGTGAGCCATTATAACAACCTCTTGCTGGAGGTGTACAACAAGAAGAGCGAGCGGCAGATACAGGAAGTAACCGCAGAGATGGACGCAAAATATGAAACCGAAAAAAAAGAGAACCAGATCCTTGCCCAGCGTGCCGAGATAGCCGAAAAAGAACTACAGGTTAAAAGAAAGGATACCCAGTTATATGGGAGCATAGGCTTTATCCTTGTCCTGGCAGTAATAACATACCTCATCTACAATCAACAAAAGCTCAAGAACCGCCAGCTCAAAAAGGAAAATGAACTCAAGGTTGCCCTGGCAAAGATCGAGACACAAAACAGGTTGCAGGAACAACGGTTGAGGATATCGAGGGACCTGCACGACAACATAGGCTCACAGCTCACATTTATCATAAGCAGTATAGATAATTTAAGTTATGCCCTTTCAGAAAAGAATGAAAAAATTACTGAAAAGCTCTCATCTATAAGCAAATTTACCGCCAGCACGATCAATGAGCTGAGAGATACCATCTGGGCAATGAACAAAGAAGAAATAAGCTTTGAAGACCTGGAGACCAGGATTTCTAACTTTATTGAGCGTGCCCGGGCCGTGACCAGGGATATAGAATTCAGGTTTGTCAAGGATCAAGAAGTGGCAGAGGGCCTGGTATTTTCTTCACTGGAGGGCATTAACATCTATCGCATTATTCAAGAAGCGGTAAACAATGCCCTCAAGTACGCATCAGCACAAACAATCACCGTCAATATTTCTGGGAGGCAACCGTTAAAAATCTCTATTGTAGATGATGGCCGCGGGTTTGACCTGGTGGCACATGAGCCCGGTAATGGCCTGCTCAACATGCAGCGCCGGGCCAGGGATGTGGGCGGGGAGCTTTCCGTTGATTCTGCACCCGGCAGGGGTACAACAGTTGACTTATTGGTACGCTTGCGCGAAAACCACTCTGCTTAAAACACCAGTTGTCATAGGATTTCAGGATGTTTCAAGTATTTTTGGTGAAAACCAAAAATTACCACCATGCGCCTCTTGCTCCTTTTTTTTATTGCGTTCATTGCCCTCTCCTGTGATTCACAGAACAATCCTGCAAGCGAAGGCCCGCAACCATCACCGGCTGAACAGGAAATATCCTTCTATGTAGGGGCTGATCTTTCATATGTAAACGAGATGCTGGACTGTGGCGCAAAGTATAAGACCGCAGGTGGGCAGGTTGAAGATCCATATAGGATATTTGCGCAAGCGGGAACAAACCTTGTGCGCGTGCGCCTGTGGCACCATCCCCGGTGGACGGACTATAGCAATCTCGCCGATGTCAAGAAGACCTTGAAGAGGGCAAAGGACGCCGGGATGCACACCTTGCTCGATTTTCATTATTCTGATACGTGGGCAGACCCAGAAAAACAGGAAATACCCGCCGCCTGGGAAACACTCCTCAATGATGTCCCTACCTTGGCAGATACCCTGTATGCATATACCTATTCAACCCTTATGGAGCTCAAGCAGGAAGGCATCGTGCCACAGATGGTGCAGGTGGGCAATGAGATCAACGGTGAGATATTGAGGCACGGTGAGCCCACGTCCATCAACTGGCAGCGCAACGCCACACTAATCAACAAGGGCATCGCTGCTGTAAGGGATTTTAGTAAAAATGAAGGTTTTCAAATACAGGTGATGTTGCACATTGCCCAGCCAGAAAACGCTTTGTGGTGGTTTAAGGAAGCCTTTGATGCCGGGGTGCTCGATTATGACATTATAGGGTTATCATATTATCCACTGTGGTCTGAGTTTAAACTGGATACTGCTGGTAAGGCCTTTAAGAAGCTGATAGGTACTTATAATAAAAAGTTGATCGTGGTTGAAACTGCATATCCCTTCACGCTTCAAGATCAGGATGGGGCGGGCAACATCCTTGATGAAGATGCCCTGGTCGAAGGTTATCCCGCAACCCCACAGGGCCAGCTGGATTATCTTTTGGCTCTGGCCAAAATAATAAAGACCGCAGGTGGTGATGGCCTGGTATACTGGGAGCCAGCCTGGGTGTCCACCCCTTGCCATACGCTATGGGGGCAAGGTTCTCACTGGGATAATGTAACTTTGTTTGATAAAGATGTGCGGGCTAACAAAGCGATGGACTTTTATGCACGGGCAGGAAAAGAATAGTGCAATTGCCCTATTTTAGGGATTACATTTAGTATGTATGTTTAACTTGTAGCATCAACACCATAACCCAGCAGCCATGAAGATCAAGACCGCCATAGTGGATGACAATAGTTTTTTAAGCAAAGCCATAACCGAAAAACTGTCCTTTTTTGATGATTTTGAAATTAAGTTCATCGCTGTTGACGGCGCCCATCTCCTTGAGAAACTTGAGGCCAACCACAATATAGATATCATACTGATGGATATTGAAATGCCGGTGCTCAATGGTATAGAGGCTACCCAGGTCGTAAAACAAAAATTTCCACATATCAAGATCATCATGCTCACGGTGTTTGACAATGATGAGAATATCTTCAACGCCATCAAGGCAGGCGCTGATGGTTACCTGTTAAAAGAAGTTACGCCCGGCGAATTGCAAAAGGGCATCCTGGAAACACTTGATGGTGGTGCGGCCATGAACCCCAGCATCGCGATGAAGACCTTAAAGCTGCTTCGCAATCCAGAAGCCATAGAAAATAGCCAAGACCGTGAAGAAATTTCGCTGTCAAAGCGGGAAATAGATGTTCTGGAACAGCTCTCAAAAGGATTGAGCTATACCTTGATTGCCGAAAACCTCATACTTTCTCCCAGCACCGTGCGCAAGCATATAGAGAACATCTATAAAAAACTACAGGTGCACAGCAAGATTGAAGCCGTGCAAAAGGCAAAAAACCATAATCTCATCTAGTTAGGGAAGATTTAACTTGCTTCTGCGATCTATTCCTTAAATTTAACCATGATGCGTCTGGCTGTTCATAAACGGCAAGGCGGTTAATCAAGGCTATGAGAAAAATACTTTTAGGAGCTGTGGTGACGCTTATCGTCATATTCTCAATCTATTATGTGGTCAAAAGGTACCGCGATTCAGATAGGCTGGTGGCTGATACGGCCCTGATACAGGAGCAGATTTCAAACGTGGGGAAGCTCGTGGTCACAGAGGGGCACTTCTCCCAGGTTTTTACCTATGAAGATTCAAAAAAGTTTTATCTTGATGTGCTTTCGGCAAAAAAAAAGGCAATCATCATCATCAATGCTGACGTCACCATTGCGTATGACCTGCGCCAGCTAGAAACCGTGGTGGACCAGGAAAACAAGATAATAAACATAAAATATATTCCAGAGCCCGAAGTCAAGATCAATCCGCAAATTGATTTTTATGACATAGAACAGGACTATCTCAACCAGTTTAGGGCAGAAGATTACAACAAGATACGTCAACGTACCAACAAGATCGTGGGCGATAAGATCAAGTCATCGGGCATTAAGGAAAATGCCAGGAATAGGCTGATTACCGAATTGTCAAATATTTATATCTTAACACGGTCATTAGGCTGGAAGCTACAGTACAAGAATGAAGAGATAGCCTCGCCACAATCCATTGAACACCTATTATAAGTCCATCTATTAGCAATTAGAAAATGAAAGATTTAAGCGGTCTGGAAGTGCTTTCAAAATTTATACATGAACTCCCCATCACAATGGCATTGATAGATGAAGAGGGAAGGATACAAGAATGCACAAAAACCTGGAAGGAAGAATTTAAGGATATTGAGTATGTGCATGAAACCAAGTACATCAACCGGCCCGAACTGGAAAAAGCGATCAAGCTTACCCTAAAAACGGGCGATGCCTTTGTGATGGGCGAGGACGAGATACATTCCATAAGCTATAAATGGAAGCTGAAAACCTTTGGCGAAAGCCAGATATATGTGCAGTGGGTAACCATCCTCACGGGACGTGAGTACCGCCTGCAACGCCTGCGGGAAATGGCAAACAAGGTGGCTGACATAGGGTACTGGGAGGTAATCCTTGATAACGATGAGATTTTCTGGAGCAGCGTCACAAAAAAAATCCATGGGGTCCCTGAAGATTTCAAGCCCAATATGGTAAATGCCCTGGCATTTTATACCGAGGAGGACACGGTATTGCTCAACCATGCCATGGAAAAGGCAATCAATGATGATGTACCGTACAATATCGACCTGGTCATCACAAATCTACAGGGTAAACAGGTAAATGTCAATGCACGTGGAAAAGCTGATTACTGGAAGGGAAAACCGGTAAGGCTAGTAGGTACGTTCCAGGATATTACAGAGCGCACCCGTAGAAAGGAACTGCTGGGCCGCGCAAAAGAGCGTTATGAGAAGGTATTGAACAATGCCCTGGTGGGCTTTGTGATTATGAACCTGGAGACTAACAAGATCGTGAGCGTGAACAGGCCCATACTCAAGATGTTTGAGGCAAAAATAGATGAACTTGTGGGCAAGGGCCTTATTGAGTTTATAAGTGAAGAAGATAAGGAACCCTTGATCAATGATTTTTATAAACTGCTTCATGGGGAAAAGGCCGCTTTTGAAAGGCGCATTGAGCTAAGGACCTTAAAGGGAAACACAATCACGGCTGACTGTTACCTGTACATCAATACCAATGAAGCTGAAGAAGCCACTGAACTTGTGGTGCAGATAAGTGACATTACACAACTGGTCAAGACGACCCGTGAGAATGACATCTATGTAGATATGCTTACAAGGCAAAACGATAGACTGGTCAATTTTGCACACATAGTTTCGCACAACCTTAGGTCACATACCAGTAATATATCCATGTTGCTGGGCTTGATGGAGTTTGAAGAAGACCAGGATGAGATACATACCCAGCTCATGATGCTCAAGAAGGCCTCAAACATGCTCTCAGAGACCATACAGCACCTCAATGAGGTAATAGCCATTGATATAGATACTAAAGAAAAAGAACGCTTGAACCTTAAGGAGCACATTGATAAATCCATCGAGGCCTCACAAGGCCTTATCACCGGCAAGGAGATACAGGTCAACAATGCGGTAGCAGCAGATGTTGAAGTTGAAGCCGTGCCCGCATACCTGGATAGCATTGTGCTCAACATGCTCACAAATGCCATAAAATATTCTTCAAAAGAAAGGGATTCTTATGTTAATTTTAAAGCCCATAAAGAAGCAGGTTCAACCATGCTGGTAGTGGAGGATAATGGGCTGGGTATTGACATGGCAAAATATGGTCACAAGATTTTTGGCATGTACAAGACGTTTCATGACAATAAAGAATCAAGGGGGCTGGGACTTTACATGACCAAGAGGCAAATAGAGATAATGGGCGGTACCATAAACGTGGAGAGCCAGGTAGGCAAGGGGACCACTTTTAAAATTGAATTTATATGACAAAACTCAATAAAGTCTGTGTCATTGATGACGATGAGATTTTTGTTTTCGCATTTAAGAAAATCCTGAAGATATCAAGGTTTTGCGAAGAAGTCACTGTTTTCTATAATGGTGAAGAAGCCCTTGACGGCCTTCAAAACACTAACGAGGTTCAGGCCCTGGACTTGATTTTCCTGGATATCAACATGCCCATTATGGATGGATGGGGCTTCCTGGAAAATTTTGAAAAGAGAAAAATAGATAAGAACATCCCCATATACATGTTGACAAGTTCAATTGACAAGTTTGACCAGGTAAGGGCACAGAATTATGAACTTGTTTCAAAATATCTTGTGAAACCCCTTACGGTAGAAGACCTGGCTACGCTTGAGGTCTAGGTGCATCACTGTTCACAAGGCTCAGGCCATCCTCGATCAAATGTGCGATTGCCGGCCTGCGTCTCTTAACACGATCTAGATGCTCCAGGACCTGCTGCATAAAATCCCTGCGTTCACTTTCATGGGCAATCTCATAAAGCTCAATACCCAGCAACCAGTCTTCAGGATGTGATTTTTGAAGTATATCCAGTATGCCTTGCGGCGAAAATTTGACCGTCTTGCCCGCTCTGTAGTTTCTTGCATCAAGGTACAGGGCTTCCAGCTCCTCCCTCTTTGCGTTTTTAAGTCCTTTAGCAGTACTGGTGCTTGAAACATGGGTAATCAGGTCAAATGACCTATGGTCAGCAGGCCCGGCAAAAGCCGAGACTATCTTCTTGCCCACCGCCATGTCATATTGCCCCCATGCGGGTTTAAATAGTATTTTGTCATGATGGGTCACCGTGCAATCCTTAAAGCTTATCAAGAGTATCTTGCCCATAAGGTTGCGCGTGCCCGTGATGATCTCACCCTCCACGGTTATGCCTCCTTCAAACTCCAGTGATACCCTTTCGCCCTCATAGATCTTGTATGCCTTTAAATCCCGTGGGCTCATGTCTTCTATGGCAAGGTTGATGCCCTTGAGTTTGCCCAGGGCCGTGCCATATCCCTTGGGATGGTCATATCTTCCATGCCCCACCAGCTCTTTCTCACGGTAGGCAAGTGCCGTTTCGCTAGTGGTCTGCAGGTAAGATACCCGGTTGCCACTTGTTGCCATGTACTCAAATACCCCCGAAACCTGCAGGCCCGTGCTTAGTTCTACCGTGCCCAGGGCTTTTGATTTTATCAATTTATCGAGTCCTGCGGGTCCGCCCGTGCGCAGGGCCATGGTGCTGGCAAACTCTTCCAGGACCTGGCTCAAAAAGGCAAAATCAGGTGTAACGTAGAGTTGTGGTTGCGGTTGCGTGATGTCAAATTCCTGCGCTGCGGCCGCAATACTGTATTTGATTTTCTTGACCTTGTCCGTCATGCACCACTGGCTCTCGCCTATTGATGAGAGCAGCCCCGCACCATATATTTTGGGATTTTCTGGAGTTCCTATCAGGCCATACTCAACGGTCCACCAGTGCAGGTTGCGTATGCGGGCCATCTCACTGGCCTCGCCCATGTTGTTCTGAAGCTGGTTTACTTTGGCTTCAGCTAAATCAATTTTTTCCTGTTCTGTATTCTCTGCTTCTTTTAAGATTGAAAGTGACCTTACGGCCTCATAAAGTTCATAATCCTTCGCCGAGGAAATGGCCTTGCAACCTATTTCGCCAAAGCGTCTAAGATATTCAGCATATTCAGGATTTGCGATGATGGGTGCGTGGCCGGCACCTTCATGTATAATATCTGGGGCCGGGGTATATGCTATATGTTCCAGTTGGCGTATGTCTGAAGCGATGACCAGCACGTTATATGCCTGAAACTCCATGAAGGCACTGGGCGGGATAAAGCCATCCACGGCAACTGCCGCCCAGCCTATCTCCTTTAATATGCGGTTCATGCCATACATATTGGGGATATGGTCTATGGAAATGCCGGTCTTTTTTAATCCGTCCAGATAGGATTGATGGGCTACCTGGCTGAGGTAATCCACGTTTTTGCGCATCACATATCGCCACACTGCCTGATTGATGGGGGTGTACTCTTCATAATTTTGCGGTTTTATGAATTGCTTTAAATGCGGTGGCAACCTATCAATAAGTGGATTGCTTTTTATATTTTCATCGAGTGGACCGGCCATATCCAAATTTAAAGATATAAATGGCACCTGGCACGACCTTAAATATAAAATTCTTATAAAAATCATTATATTTTTGTGACATTTATAATGAAGATACAGTTTGTACTATGAAAAATGACTTTTCTGTTGATGTAACGATTAAAGCAGGTGTGGGAACGTTGACCTTTAGCACTCCAGACCATAACGCTCTTCCTTCTTTCGCTTTAAGCGAAATTGAATCTGGATTGCTCAGATTATCTCAGGATGCTACTGTTAAGGTTATCGTGTTGAAAAGTGGGGGCGACAGGACTTTTTGTGCGGGTGCATCGTTCAAGGAATTGATTGCCATTGAAGATGAAGGGCAGGGCAAGGGGTTTTTTATGGGGTTTGCAAAGGTCATCCTGGCCATGCGCAGTTGCCCGCAATTGATTATTTGCCGGGTACAGGGCAAGGCGGTGGGCGGTGGTGTGGGCCTCGCTGCCGCTGCCGATTATTGCCTGGCGACCAAACATGCAGCTGTTAAGCTCAGTGAGATAAGCATAGGGATAGGGCCGTTTGTGATAGGGCCGGCGGTAGAGCGGAAAATGGGTGTTTCGGCATTTTCACAACTGTCCATCGACGCGACTGAATTCTATAGTGCAGACTGGGCCCACGCAAGGGGCCTCTATGCTGAGGTTTTTGAAGATGCACAGTCCATGGATGCGGCCGTGGAAGCCTTGAGCAAAAGGTTGTCCACCTATAATCCAGAAGCATTGAGGGCATTGAAGACCATGTTTTGGCAAGGTACTGGGGGCTGGCCACAACTTTTAGAAGAACGGGCAGCGCAAAGTGGTAAGCTGGTGCTATCCCGGTTTACAAAAGATGTGCTTGCGGGATATAAATAAAAAAACAACCCCGCCATGGCGGGGTTGTTCAATGTTTTAAAGCAAGAAAATTAGTTGCTGCTTGCCATTTGTGGAGGGTATTCTTGCAATATTTCGCCCACGATTTCATTGATTCTATTCTGTTTTTTGTCCATTTTCCTGGCTAGGTAACCGGTACCTTGACCTTGCCATACCAGTTCTTTCTTCTCGGCATCGATGAGGTCGATGTATAAGGTGCCTTCAGTGGATGTTGACACAGAGTTGCCCCCAAAGCCTCCGTAGCCCCATGGACTCCATGGTCCCCAGGCTCCCCAGCCCCAGCCGTAATTATTGTAAACATTGACACGTTGTTGTGCCGTGGTGAATATGCTCACGAGTACCGCGGGATTTTCAGATTTAGTGAATCCTTTTGAGAGCATTTCTGCTTCAATGGCCTTTAATATCCTTTTTTTATCAAGGTCTGAAATCTCGGCCTTGTCTATTCCCGGTTTGAAGAACGCAAATGTCTTGTAATTGTTGAAGTTTGCACTCTGGTCATAATCTGATGCTACCCTTACACTGCTGCATGATGCCAATAGCCCCACAGAGAATAGGAGTATAACTGCCTTAATTGCTTTCATAAAATCTTTTTTTAATTTGAAATATATACCGTTCTTCTAACCTGGTGATATGTTGATTAGAGTAAATAATTACATCAACAATTATACCAAGGTCTAGAGATTGTCTTTTTTAGGGTCAAACCCATAGGGACAATGCCTGCAGCCACTCTTGCAGCAATATCCCCGCTTAAGGTGATATTGTTCAGTAAAGCATCTATACCCTTGTGGTGTAAGGTAATAATCGCCTTCTTCTATTTCTATCCTGTTTTTGATCCTAGGCTTATTACACTCCCTAATTTACAAAAAAATCTGTTGCTTTTATAGTGCCTGTCTTACCATCTGGATTAGAACCCCAAGAAAAGGTAAATCTTCTGGGGCCTTGGTATTGAAAGTAGTAAATAACGATTTTGTGTTTTCCTTTTTTAAGGTTTATCCCCCCGCTGGCTACGTTATCATTGCCTCCAGTTGCATCATCCCAAAAATTTACAATAAGACTTCCATCAACATAAATCCTATATCCATCATCTGCTGCAACATTAAAATTGAAAACGCCATTGTTGTTCGCGTATAATGATCCTGTCATTTTTATAATAAAGCCATTATCGTTTGAAGGTTTCATGGTTACAAAGGCCCCAGTGTTTTGATTGGCGGTGAGATTGCCTCCATAATAGCCACTTTTTGCAATAGGATTTTCAGTTTCTATGGTAAATAAATCTGGGGATTTGCTTTGTGTAATGTTATAGGAATAATATTGCAATCCTGTACTAGGTGTAGAATTTGTGGTCTTGATGGGATTCCACTTACTATTGTACCAATAATAAAATCCTTCAGTTACGGCATTAGTGCCTGAGCCGGCGTTTGCAGTGTTATATACAAGCAGGCCATTTTGTTCTGTCCCAATGACCGTATCCGTGTCTAGGGCACCTGTTAATGAAACTTTATTGACTTTAATTCCTTGATTTGTACGTCCCATATCAATGGAAGCACTTATGCTGGGAGTATTATTGTTGATTCCCAGAGAACCGGATGAGTTGATGTTTATGTCGTCTTGAAAATTTGTGTTAGGGGTATCGTTAGTAGTGCCCAATTCAAGCACATTCCTAGCTCCTGTGCCATCAGATGAAGAAGGATAATAACGAATGTAACCTGAGTCAGACCCACGGTTAACGGCGCTGGTAAATACAATTGAATTTTCAGTGTTGTCATTGCGTTCCAGTAGGACGGTTCCACTATTGAAGCCGGCCACCGCGCTGCTGGGGTCATACACGTTTAAAGTGCCTAGGGCACTCATTCTGTTAATGGCTACGTTGCCATTAGTATAAATATTTTGATCAATGCTGGTGGGTGCGGCAGTTGTATTTTCTACATACCAGTCGTTATTTGAAACTGCACTTGATAAGGCTGCTTCAATCTTTACCAGGTTGCCCGGCCCATTAATTCCCAGATAGTGCGTAAGGGTAGAGGCGCCATCTTTTGTATTGTCTATGCCACCATAGCCTGGAAAATTAATACTGCGGTCATTATTGAGAATTAGTGACGGCTCTAGATCATCAGCAAATCTTTGATTAAGACCAGTATATAAAGTTAAAGGCGCATTGTTGCCCGAGCCCAAAGTAAAAGTTGCATCATAGAAGTTTCCTGAATTTCTTAATCCCAAGCCTATTTCGGCGGTAGGAGTTGCTTTCTTCAAGATAAAACTAGATTGACCAAAATCACTCAATATTGAGAATGTATTGCCATTTGCCGTGATGATCCGGTCACTGGGAAGTGCACCATCTTTCGTGTAAACGTTATTTGTACCCGTGGAAAAATAATCCCAACTGGTACTTCCTTCTCTCCAGTAGTAAAAACCTTTTCCTCCAGCTAGAGAAGTATTGGTATTGTAAATCAAGAGGCTCTCGACCATGGTGCCTGTTATGGGGCCTCGGCTCCCTATGCTGGGAAGATTGATTTTAGGCAAAAGAAAGCCTCCCGAGGCATTGATTTCGCCCACTTGAAGCAATGTTGCACTGCTGGGGTTTGATGTGCCTATCCCTACCTGGGCTTTCGCCAAAAGGGGTAATAGCATAATCAAGGTAAGGGTCAAGAAATTTGTATTTCGGAATAACAATTTCATAAATGTTTTATTCTATTGTTAGATCACTGCCTTTTATTGTTCCGGTTTTGCCATCAGGATTTGTCCCCCATTCTATGGTAAATTGCTCATTACCGGCATTTTCATAATACCACCATTCAAATTTGTGCTTCCCCTTTGCCAGTGATATGGAGTTAGAATCAATGGTGGCATACCCACTATCAATCCAATCAGTAAAGACAAGAGAACCATCTATGTACATCCTCGCACCGTCATCAGATCCTATTCTAAATGTAAAATTACCTTCTGTCTTAACTTCATAGGTTCCTATTATTTTTACGACAAAACCGTCCTTGCCCGAAGTAGTGGGATATAGCGCATTCATAAACTCAGAGTTGTCTGCGCCAGCAAGGTTTTTAGTATAATATCCAGTTTTATTGGGGACAATCGTGTCTCTAAGGGCTCTTAAATTTGGACTTGCTCTATTAGAAGAAAGTTTGTAGCTAAAATATTGCACCCCGGTATTTGTATTGTTGACAACTAGAGGATTCCACCTGCCGTTGTACCAATAATAAAATCCTTCGGTAACATTGTTGGGATAATTGCCTGCCGTTGCGGTATTATAGACAAGCAGTCCATTAGTTTCTGTGCCTGTAATAGTAGCTATATCAGTAGTTGACGTTAGCGTGACCCTATTTATTAAAATACCTTGATTAGTTCTTCCTAAATCTATTGAGGCGCTAGGGTGCGGGGTTGAGTTGTTGATGCCTAAAGACCCCGAGGCATTAATATTGACATCATCCTGATATATTGAGCCCGGAGTATTATTCATCACTCCTATCTCGAGCAAACTATTTTCAGAAGTTGAACCATTGCCACTACCATCATCCTGATATTTGATATACCCATAATCACTGCCGGCGTTCTGGTTACTTCTAAAGACGATGGACGACTCGCCCCCGGGGTTACCATGTTCTAGGACCAATGTACCCGCATTAGGGGAAGCAGCTGTGCCATTTGGCTCGTATATGTGTAGTGTGCCCTCTGAAATATTGTTTGTTCCATTTGGCAAAGACTTGTTTATACGTACTTTGCCATTGGTATAAATATTATCATCAATACTGTTTGGCGCGTTTGTGCTATTTTCCCTAAACCAGTCTTTATTTGCATTGGTATACGCATCAGATGAACTTATTTCTTTTACATCTCCATTTGCATCTACTCCTAGGATATAACTGGGACTCCCTGAATGATTGTTTGCCCCATAATCGTTAAAGGTTATGGAGTTGTCCTTATTCAGTGTAAGCGTGGGTGTAAGATTGTTCACATCTGCATTTTCACCTCCCGTAGCAAAAACAATTTCTGAGTTTGGGCCACTACCCATGAAGATGCTCGCTCCATAGGTGTCATCGCTGTTTTGAAAGGATATCCCTATATTGTTGTTGTTGTTTGACCTTTTAAGGTTAAAGGCGTTTTTGCCAAGGTCGCTGACAACCTGTAAGAAATTACCTGAGGCTGTGATTGTCCTGTTGCTGTTTAAAGTCCCGTTGGCACTATAAATATTATCAGGAGTTCCCGTGTTTAATTTGATCCATTGGGTTGCCGTGTTGTCCCAATAATAAAATCCAGCACCCGTTGTGGTATTAGTATTATATACTAAAATACCATCGGTCATGGTTCCTACAATGGGGGCCTGTGTATTTAAATTGGCAATATCTACCCGAGGCAATAAAACACCTTTGTCTCCATTGTTGTTATGTACATCTAAGAGTGAAGATGGAGCAGGGTCAATGTTACCTATACCTACTTGTGCATGAGAAGATAGTATGGGTAATGAGCATACTAAAAAAAGAAAATGTAATTTTTTAATCATAATCTGGGGTCAAAAAGATGATTTTAGCCGACAAAACTAACAAAAAACTCCTAAATTATACTTGTATTTAACATATCATTGTACTGGGGGCTAATGTTTTAATTTTCTGTTTGGCAGTTTTAGAGCATCACTTAATTCGTTTTTGTTAATTTGATTAAGGAGATTAAGGCGTTATCACTATTGTATATACGTTAATTAAAATAGTACGGTTTTTAAATATCATTTAAGGTTTTTTTGGCTTTGTATAATTTCATATATAGATACTTTGTTCATACTCTCGGGTAAAATCTGTCCCGCACACATAGATGGTATCACCATATGGCCCTTTATTATATTGAGGCATAAAAAATTGATGAATGACACTACATTGATCAACCATGAAAAAATCCATTTAAAACAACAACAGGAATTGCTGGTCATACCCTTCTATATATGGTACGGTGTAGAATATGTAATTCGCCTGGTACAGTTCACAACACACGACCGGGCATACCGCAACATTTCCTTTGAGAAGGAAGCCTATACCCATGAAATGGATTTTACATATCTTAAAAAAAGAAAATACTGGAGCTTTCTCAAATACCTATGAACCTTCAAGAAAAAAATACCGTTGAAAACATCCTTATCCAGGACATAAATGGCATTGGCCTTTATCTCAAGCGGGAAGACCTGCTGCACCCCCAGGTTTCGGGCAATAAGTTCAGGAAGCTTAAATATAATCTGGCTTTCGCCAAAAAAACGAATAAACAGACCCTCCTCACCTATGGAGGAGCTTTTTCAAACCATATTGCGGCCACTGCCGCCGCTGCAAGCTTACAGGGCTTAAGGAGTATAGGTATCATCCGTGGAGATGAACTGGCAAAAAAAATCAACACCGTCCTGGAAGAGAATACCACCCTGCAAACCGCTTATGAAAACGGTATGAAATTGATTTTTGTAAACCGCGGTCAGTACAGAAAAAAGGACAATATACCCTTCACCGAATTCTTAAAGCACGACTCTTTTGCAAAAAAGGATTTTAGGGTCGATCCCAGCGATGTATATATAATCCCCGAAGGCGGGACCAATGCACTCGCCGTGCGGGGATGTGAAGAAATACTGCAAGAAGGCGATACGGGCTTTGATTACATTTGCTGTCCCGTGGGTACGGGTGGCACCATTTCCGGTATCATTAATGCTTCCGCCCATAAGCAAAAAATTCTGGGGTTTCCAGCGCTCAAGGGAGATTTTCTCACGGCCGAAATCAAGAAATACGCTCGTAAGGATAATTGGCAACTTATCACGGATTATACCTTTGGTGGGTATGGAAAAATCAATACCCAGCTGGTGGATTTTATAAATACCTTCAAGAAAGAACATAAAATCGCCCTTGATCCCGTTTATACCTCAAAGATGCTCTATGGCATCTGTGATATGGTCAATAATGGCTATTTTCGCGCAGGCGCAAATATCCTTGCAATCCATACCGGAGGATTACAGGGCATCGCGGGATTCAACAGCTTATTGAGTAAAAAAGGTTTGCAAACTATAGATACATGATTAAAAAAATAGTTGTTTTAATGCTTCTTGCCGTCTTCTTGGCAAGCTGTGGAGGAGCAAAAAGGGCAAAGAAAAAAGGAGTGGTCTTCAGGCCATCAAACAGTACAAGAGAAAAGCTTGAAGACCCTGCCGATGTTCCTGAGCAGACAGAAAAAGCTTTTGAGGCGGCACCCTACACCACCGTTGAAGGATATATTAACGCTTACGCGGAAATCGCTAAAGAAGAAATGCGCAAGTTCAAGATTCCGGCAAGCATTACCATGGCACAGGCCATCCTGGAGAGCGGCGCCGGGCATGGCGAGCTCACCACAAAGGCAAATAACCATTTTGGTATCAAATGCCATGACTGGCAAGGAGATTCTGTAACCCATGATGATGATGAGAAGGGAGAATGCTTTAGAAAATATGTACACCCCAAGGAGTCCTTTGAAGACCACTCCACCTTTCTCACGGGCAGGAGCAGGTATGCGTTTTTGTTTGACCTGGAGACTAATGATTATGTAGGCTGGGCAAAGGGCTTGAGGCAGGCCGGCTATGCAACTGACAGAAAATACCCCGAAAAGCTCATCGCGCTCATAGAACGCTATGAGCTCTATAAATTTGATGAAGAAGTTACCGGCAGAGAATATGTAAAACCCGAAGTCATGGAAGCGCTTGCGGCCTATGACAATGCCGGGTCAGCTTCTCAAAAAAAATATACGGTCGTCAAGGGTGATACGCTCTACAGCATAAGCCGAAAGTATAACATTACCGTTGACGAACTTAAAAAATACAATAACCTGAGCGGTAATACCATTGAAATAGGACAGGTGCTCAAGGTGTCAAAAAAATAATGCACATGATTTATAAAAGGAGTAGTGAACTCTTTGTTGAGGCAAAAAAGGTGATCCCGGGTGGGGTAAACTCACCGGTCAGGGCTTTTAAGGCCGTGGGGGGAGACCCTGTTTTTATTAAAAAGGCCCAGGGGGCCTACCTTTATGATGAAGATGATAATAAACTTATAGACTATATAAATTCCTGGGGGCCCATGATTTTAGGACATGCCCAAGAGGATGTGGTAAATGCCATCGTTGAGCGTACAAAACTGGGCACTTCCTTTGGCGCGCCCACAGAGCTGGAAACCAAGATTGCCGAGCTTGCGGTTTCCATGGTGCCACATATTGACAAGATACGTTTTGTAAACAGTGGTACGGAAGCCTGTATGAGTGCCGTGAGGTTGGCGAGAGGCTTTACGGGCAGGGACAAGATCATCAAGTTTGCCGGCTGTTACCATGGCCATTCAGATTCATTTTTGATTCAGGCGGGGAGCGGTGCGATGACCTTTGGCACGCCCAACAGCCCCGGGGTGACTAAAGGTACAGCCCAAGATACCGTGCTTGCTGATTATAATAACCTGGACCAAGTGGCAGAGATCATGGGCAACAACCACGGTGAGATTGCCGCTATAATCCTGGAGCCCATTGCTGGTAACATGGGGTGCATTCCTCCTGCCGCGGGTTTTGTTGAAGGCCTGAGGGCGTTATGTGATGAGCATGGTACCTTGCTCATCTTTGACGAGGTAATGACCGGTTTTAGGTTGGCCAGGGGTGGTGCACAAGAATTGCTGGGCATCCAGGCAGATATTGTGACCTTTGGTAAGGTAATAGGAGGTGGCCTACCGGTGGGTGCTTTCGCCGCAAGGCAAGAAATCATGGACCATCTTGCGCCAGTGGGGCCTGTTTATCAAGCGGGTACGTTGAGTGGTAACCCCCTTGCCATGGCTGCGGGATATACAACTTTAAAGATTCTTAATGAGGATGGAGCTATTTATAAAAGGTTGCACGATAAAACCGAATATCTGCACAAGGGCATCGCTGCGGCATTGAGCAAGCACGGTGTGGAGCATACCATTAACCAGGTGGGTTCCATGATTTCGGTGCATTTTGCCCGTGAGGCAGTTGTAGATTTTGGCTCTGCGGCCAAAGGTGACAATGCAACCTTCAAGAAGTTCTTTCATGGGTTGTTGTCCCGGGGTGTTTACATCGCCCCCAGTGCATATGAAACCTGGTTCTTGACAGATGCGCTCACCTATGACGACCTGGATAAAACCATTGGTGCGGTAGAAAGGACCGCAAAAGAATTATAATAAAAAACCCGGCCTATGCCGGGTTTTTTATTGCATTATCTAGTTGCGCTTATCACGGTGGCCCCTGTCTTTTCCTCTTTCTTTTCCTTTATCTCCACCTGCCATTTTACGATGGCTGCGCATCTTGCGCCATTGATCAAACTGCTCTTTAGTAAGGATGTCCTGCATTTTTTCCTGATGGGCAATTTGAGCATCTATCATTGCGCCATACATGGCTTTACGCTCCTCTTCGGTGGGTTTTTCTCCACTTTCCTTAGCAGCCTTGCGCTCTTCCATTTTAGTTTTGAACTTTTTGGCCTGTTCCAGTTCTAGGTTGTACACTTTTTTTTGCTGTGCATCGTCAAGTACTAGGGCGAGGGTCAATCTTTTCGTCTGCATCTGGGCCATTTCTTCAGGGGTTGCATTCATCATGCGCTCTCCACCTCTTTTACCCGGGCCCTCCTGGGCCACCATTACCGCTGAGAACATCACCGCGGCTATTAAAAGCATTTTTTTCATAATAATAGTTTTTAATTGTTACCCCTATATGACCCAGTAGGATATAAAAGGTTTAGTCTTTATGGTCATTTTATTAATTAAACGGTTTGGACAACGTTTTTTAACAAAAAAACCAGCTCGGGATGAGCTGGTTTATCCGTGTATGCCTTTCGGCGAAAGCCTATCTTACTCAATAAAGGTGACGGTAAGGGCATCGTCAGTTTTCTCGACCTTGGCGATTTTTTGCTTGGTAAGGCCCTTGATGGCCTTGTCCCATTTTTTGTTGCTGAGGCCAGATTGTTCCTTGAGCATATCCAGCGGAAGTTCTTTTGCATCCTTCAAGATCTTGAGGACTGCTTTTTCTTCTTCGGTAAGGTCGAGGGCTTTTTTCTCTGGTTTCATCTGTGGGAAGAACAGTACCTCTTGTATGGATGAATTATTGGTCATTAACATCACCAGGCGGTCAATACCTATGCCTATTCCCGCTGTGGGGGGCATGCCATACTCCAGGGCGCGCAGGAAATCCTGATCTATAAACATGGCCTCGTCGTCTCCTTTTTCGCTTAAAGCGAGCTGGTCTTCAAAACGTTTTCTTTGCTCCACGGGGTCGTTAAGCTCAGAGTAGCAGTTTGCCACTTCCTTGCCATTGATCATGAGTTCAAAGCGCTCGGTCAACGCCGGGTTTTCACGGTGCTCCTTAGTCAATGGGCTCATTTCTTTTGGGTAGTCAGTGATAAATGTGGGCTGGATATACAGGTGCTCACACGTTTCACCAAAAATCTCATCAATCAATTTACCCACACCCATGGTGTCATCTGTCTCGATACCCAGTTCTTTACAGATGGCCTTGAGTTGGGTTTCATCTTTGCCGGCAACGTCAAAACCGGTGTGTTCTTTTATGGCGTCAAGAATGGGCACACGAGGATATGGTGCCTTAAACTCAATCTCGTTGTTGCCCACTTTTATCTTGCTGCTTCCTGTGGCTTGAACCGCGACTTTTTCTAGCAGTTGCTCTGTCATGCCCATCATCCAGTTGTAGTCTTTATAGGCCACATACAGCTCCATCACGGTAAACTCTGGGTTGTGGGTGCGGTCCATACCCTCGTTGCGAAAGTCTTTTGCAAACTCATAAACACCGTCAAACCCGCCCACGATGAGCCTTTTAAGGTAAAGCTCATTTGCGATTCTTAAATATAAAGGAATGTCTAGCGCATTGTGGTGAGTCATAAATGGGCGTGCAGCAGCTCCTCCTGGTATGGGTTGCAAGATGGGCGTTTCTACCTCCAGATATCCTTTGTCGTTAAAAAACTCACGGATGGTATTGGTGATTTTGGTCCTGGTTATAAACGTGTCCTTGACCTTTCGGTTTACGATGAGGTCCACATAACGCTGGCGGTAACGCTGCTCAGCATCTGTAAAGGCATCATGTACCTTGCCCTCAGCATCAGTGCGGGGCTGCGGTAATGGTTTTAGTGATTTGCTCAATATTTTAAAGCCCTTTACAAGAATGGTCTTCTCGCCCACCTGGGTCTTGAACAATTCTCCCTCAAGACCTATGATGTCGCCTATATCAAGCAATTTTTTATACACATCATTGTACAGGGCCTTGTCATCACCGGTGCAGATCTCATCCCGGTTGAAGTACACCTGTATGCGGCCTTCAGCATCCTGCAGCTCAGCAAAAGAGGCTTTACCTTGTATCCTACGGGACATTAACCTGCCCGCAACAATCACCTTCTCGCCATCCTTAAAATCATCCTTTATCTTTTGCGTGGTGTGGGTAAATGTAAATTGCTCCGCGGGATATGGGTCTATATTCATTTCGCGTAAAGCAGTAAGTTTTTCCCTTCTTACTATTTCCTGTTCTGAAAGTTGCATTTAGCTCTTGATTTTAGCCCGCAAAGATAGTTACTCACAATGACAAATCAATACGTGTAACATAAGCTTGTGCAATGCGACTTATCCATATCATCAATCGATAATCAAAATGAGTTTTTTAAGAGCACTTGTTGCTATTTTTCTCCCGCCCTTGTCTGTGCTTGACAAGGGGTGCGGCTCTGTCCTGCTGGTCACCTTGTTGTGGTTTTGCGGTTGGATACCAGGGGTCATCGCGGCCCTTGTTATCGTAAACAACCCTAGGCGGTAGTGGTTTTTTTGGCTATGGCCAAAAGAAATATTGCTGTATCAATTGTTGTATCTTTGTGGTATGAACAAGAAGATATTTGTTGAAGATCTGGGTCGCAGGGATTATAAGGAAACCTGGGATTATCAGGAGCTTTTGTTCAAGCAGACCCTGGATCAAAAAGTAAGGAACAGGCGAGAAGATACGGCTCAACCTACACAGAACCATTTTCTGTTTGTAGAGCATCCGCATGTCTATACCCTGGGTAAGAGTGGTGATATTGCAAACCTGCTCGTGGATGAAGACCAGCTCGCCGCAAAGGGGGCAACCTTTTATAAAATTAACCGTGGTGGGGATATCACATATCACGGCCCGGGGCAAATCGTGGGCTATCCCATCCTGGACCTTGATAATTTTTTTACCGACATACATAAATACCTGAGGTTGCTTGAGGAGACCATCATAGCAACGCTTGCCGAATATGGCCTGAAAGGAGATAGGTCACCCGGGGAGACAGGAGTGTGGCTTGATGTGGGAACTCCCTTTGCGCGTAAAATATGTGCTATGGGCGTGCGTGCCAGTAGGTGGGTGACCATGCATGGCTTTGCCTTTAATGTTAATGCAGATCTAGGGTATTTTGACAATATCATCCCATGTGGGATACGGGGCAAGGCTGTGACTTCGCTTAATGTTGAACTAGGCGTGCCACAGGTTGACCTTGAAGAAGTAAAGCAAAAACTGCTGAAGCATTTTAAAACACTCTTTGAAGCAGAGCTTATTAAAGAAAAAACCGAGGCTTAAACCTCGGTTTTTTATTGCAATCTAACTATACAACACAATCATACCTTAGTTCAACCTAGCTTCAAGCTTTGCTAGCCTTTCTTCAAGGGACTTGATTTTCTTTTCTTGGTCCCTTATGATTTGCTGTTGCTCTTGTATCCCTTTTAACGCTATTACAGAAAGCTGGCTGTAATTTACCTGCATCATGGTCTCGGGGCTGCCTTCTTCAATCTGTCCTTCTGAAACCACATCAGGAAATAAATCTTTAGCCTCCTGAGCCATTATACCATTATATCTTCTATCAGTAGAGCTCTTGTATTTATAATTGTAGGTCTTAAGGTTCATGATATTTTCAAGAACGTCATCCATCTCAGCAATATCTTCTTTAAACCTCCTGTCAGAAGCTTGACTATATGCCCCATTTTCATCAAAGGTTCCCTTCCAGGATCTATGGTTAACTCCAGATGTAGAATTTTCAACATCAGTAAAATATAATCTAAGGTGTCCAGGTGCTGAGGAGAGGTTAGCTAGGTAGAATTCCCATCGATATCTTTTTTGACTTTCAATCATGGCCACACCATAAAATCCTTGACCTTGTGTTGCAGCGATAGAATAATTACGTGTAAAAATCTCTGGATTATCTCCCACGGTAAGTTGCTCAGTTTGTAGTCTAAGGGGGTTCTTTTCCTAAACCTATAGCATTTTCTGTAGCAATTGTATTTACACCACCTATTGATGAAATATGCAACCTCCTAGGGCTAGTTGTATTGTAGCCTAAACTGATTGCACCACCAGTGGCAGTAGAATTAGAGCCAACGGTCATTGCTGGAACGCTCCAGTTCATGCCCAGATTAGTGCCTATTACAAGCTCTTCATCAGGATTTGTATTAGCAATACCCACATTACCTTCATAATATAATTCTCCAGATGCTTCCGTCCATGGGCTTTCAGCTACATCACCTGGCGTCCAGGTTGAGCCATTGTACTGCAGATAGTTGCCAGTATTTGCTGAGCCAGATACATCAGTAAGGTCTGAAAGTTTTGTGTCATATGATTTTCCGCTTGCAAGGGCGTAAGGAACGGCTAGAATCTCAGGAGATCCCATTTCTGAGCCATTTACACTTACGGTTACATAGGTTTGATCACTGCCCCAGTCTAAAGCTTCATAAGAGCCTGAAACAACACTTCCGGTACCTATTGCTAGATTAAAAACCCCTGCAGGATCTGTCGTTACAGCGTGTGTCTCAACATAGGATGCGGAACTTGATGGGCTGCCAAATTTAATTGCGAATTGAACATTAACCGATTGATTAACAATGGGTCACCGCTAGAATTTCTTGCGATGGCCTGATAGTTAATTGCTGTTGACTGAGCAAATGATACCGCACATATAAATAGCATCACGATTGTAGAATATATGTATTTGAGTTTCATTTTGAGTGATTAATTTTTGATGATTTTAAAAGTTTTTTGTGTGCCCTGTTCTGCATTTACCCTAATGAAATAATAACCCGAACTAAGATTTGATAGGTCGAGTTGATCTTGATTGTCGTTAAGGTCTTTTCGCAAAAGCGTTCTTCCATTAATGTCGATTACCTGCGCGCTTAGATTGTTTATTCCTTGAAATTTGAGAAATAGGACATCTTTGACGGGATTAGGAAATACCGCTATACCGTTGAGGTCTTTTTTTAAAGTATTAACATCTAGGGTTTCACCGGCCGCGGCACCTGCCCAAAATCCCTGTCCCAGGATAGGACCCCCACTAGAAATATTGCCCACGATGGGTTCACCAATGGTAAAGGACAACGTCGTGCTGCTGGATGCAAGTTCTCCACCACCGCTAGAAAATGTGTGTCTTTCAATAGATTGAGCTGCAATGTTGCTTGCTGAGAAGAGCAATATTAAAATGAATAAATTCTTGAAGATGTTCATTTATTACTTATTTAAATTATAGAATGGTTATAATGCTGGGTACTACTTTTTTTCGAGTACCTCAATGCGTTTTTTCAAATCTTTGATGATTTGCTGTTGCTCTTTGATGGCTTTTAGGGCAATTGCAGTTAATTGACTATAGTCAACTAGATAAACACTTTCCTCGCCTTCTCTAGAAGGTTTGTTGTTGACTATTTCTGGGAATATTTCAGCAACCTCTTGTGCAATTACCCCATTGTATGTTCTAGAAGGATTGGTTTTGTAATTGTATTGATATACCTCTAGTTCGTCTAGCTTATCAAGAACAGCTGGTCCTTTTGTAATATTGGTTTTTAGATTTCTATCTGATGTTGCTGAATAATTACCACTTACTGCATCAAATACTCCTCTTCTACTATTCGCATAATAGATTGACATATCCCCATCAGCCACAGATGGTTGTGATACAAAAAATTCCCATTGTGCATCGGTGTCATTCCCATTGATTAAGTTTAAACCAAATGCACCGCCCTGTCCCCCTATATTCTGGACTACGCGTAGTGGATATGTTCTTGCTGTATTAACTCCTGGGCTTCGGCCTATGCTAAGTTGCCTTGTGCGCATCTCAACAAGTCCTTGACCAAATCCATTAGTAGGATCAGTGGCTATAATTCTTGCCCTTTGAAATACAGAACTTGACTCCGCTGAAAATTTATACTCCGTATTACCTACCTGTACAACGCCTCCAGTAGGTCCACCTACGGTTGCAGCAGGGAAGGTCCAGCCTGATCCCAGGTTTGTTCCTATTACTAATTCTTCATCAGGTTCTGTGTTATTAATTCCCACTCTGCCATTTCCTCTTAGGGTAAAAACATCGTTAGACCCGCCAGAACCTTTAAAATTAAAGTTCATTGCACTTTCACCTACTTCAGTGGCCCCACCATCAAATGAAGTCGCACCTATTTGCCAATTGGATATCGTATTTGCTGTATTTGAAAATTGTAATCTTGCTTCGTCCTCACCTTCTTCCTGAAGTAATAGGTTTGCCTTTGACCGCGCTGAATTGCTTTTTAAATGAGCCCACGCTGAGGGGGTTGATACACCTCCCGTTGAAAATTCACCTTGGTCATGAAAGCCAAAATGATTTGTGAAAGACTCAGAACCGCTAACCCTATTTCTGAGAATGAGATTAGCTCCAGAACCCGAAGTTTCAAATTTCCATACATTACCACCATCTGGATAACCTATGTTAAACCCACCGACGTTGCTTTGAACAAAGAGGTCTCCACTCACGTGTAATTTATAATCAGTATCAGGGCTAGCTGTGCCGATGCCTACGGAGCCTGTGGTTCTATAGATTGAAGATCCATTCTCGCTCCATAAGCTTGAGCCGGCAGCACTAGAGGGTGTCCAGTTTGTACCGTCAAATGAAAGTAGGTCTCCAGAGCTAGGAGTGCCAGAAATATCGGTCAGGTCAGACAATTGCATTGATGTCGCTTTCGCGGAAGCGAGTGCATAGGGAACTGCATTTAATTCGGTCGTGCCTACCTCGGTTCCATTCACCGAGGTTGTTATGAAGACATCTTCCAGCCCCCAGTCTAATGAGGCATAATTTCCTGAAATCGCGGTCCCGGTACCTATCTGAATTGAGAACACGCCTGAGGCATCGGTGGTGACCGAATGATTTTCAGAATATTCTGCGGCCCCTGAAGCCGAATATTTTAAAGCGAGGGTCAAGCCTATGGTTTCTTCAGTGAGTAAGTCTCCATCAGAATCACGGGCAATACCTTGATAGTTGATAGCATCACTTTGGCTAAAGCCAAAAGCGAAACTGAACAAGGTGAAAAATAGAACAAAGTAATTTTTTTTCATCTTTTGAATATTAGTTTGTTATACCATTTAAATTAAACAAAACCAAGTGGTTACCTTTTTATATTGGTATAAAATTAAGGAGGTGGTAGCAGGATTGTAAGGGGTATAGGCTCCTTAATGAATAGGGGTTTTTCCCCTTTTTTTCATTTTGGAACAAAAAAAATCGGTGTGTGCAACACCGATTTAAAGATTGGATTTTTGGATGTTTTTTTATTGAGCAAAACGTGTAAGCAGGTTCATTCCTGCCACTTTGCCGTTGTGGTCATAATCAATTTGTTTGACCAGTCCCACACCTTCAGCTATCCACTGCTTTGCCGTGCCCTGGGCCTTAAACCCATTTTCAAACTGGGTGTCATAGGTGATTACCTTGCATTTAAAAACCCCTGCGGGTGTACTCAAGGTCTCCATTTCGCCCACTTCGCGGTTTGTCATCTTATATTTTACATTCATGATTATGGGGGCAACGCTCACATTCATTTCAATTTCTGCATCAGGTAGCTCTTCGCCCTCATCTAACTGGTTGGGTATAACCATATCTGAATGTACAACCTCATAATCCAAATTGGCATATTTTTCTAAAAGAAAACCAGGCACCACAGATTTATAATTGATGGTGATTGCATTGTTTGAGCATTGCAGCTCAAGCGCGGGGTGACCTCCCGTATTATCAGTGCCGTCTTGTACAAAGGCCGTTATCAATGCCTTGTCCCCGGTCGTGGTATGCCATACGTCATTGATCTGATATTGTGTTATGGCAATTAATTTATCATCCCTGCCAAAGGACCTGATCTCATATTTAATGTCCTCTTTAAACGGGTAGTAACGGCTACAATTGTCTTGTGCAAAGGCAGTTAGCGAGAAGAGTGTGATAAGTGGCGCAATAAATCCTTTCATAACGATTACTTATTAAAGTTAACCAGATTAATATTCTAAGTATGATGTTAATCTAGGGGGATAGCTTGATGAACAATGCTTAAAAACTTAACTATGTAATAGATAGCAAGGGTTTTTCTTTTTAATGTAAAGGGGGCAATTATTTTAAACCAAATATAATGAATGCGTGGTATGATTTTGGGAAATCAGTATTTTTTAACATTATATACGATTTGTAAATCCTTATTGATTAAGTTGATATAATAACACAGTGTCAGGCTCTCCTTGAACCACAATGCCTATATTCTTGTTCTTTTCCAGGTAATCAAGGCTGGCTGGTGAAGTGCCATAGATGGGAAAATTGTCCAGAAGTTTCCCTTTTGAGTCAAAGGCATACACCTGTTTGGATTGATCATCCATGAGGAGGATAATTTCATTTTTGCCCACTTTCTCGATTTTTAGGCCCGTGTACAGGCCAAAATCAAGCTCAGTTGTATTGCCATTTATATTAAGTTGATTACCGGCCAATAGTGCGGTGGTGCTTGAAGTAGAGGTATGTTGAAGCTCATTGCTAAGGCCGGTATTTTCTTTTTTGATTTTACCACTTTCAGAAATCGTGAAGTGGTTTGCATTGATATCATACAGGCTAAAGCCTTTGTTTTCTTGTTGCACGCTGGTATTGCCAAAGTCAAATTTATCGTCCACCTTAATGCGTACATCACCCGTTCTGTCAAGAATCTTCAATCCTCCATTGGCAAGCTGGGCGACTATATAATCTTTAGTGCCTATCCTTATATGTTTAGGCGGAAAAAGGAAAGCGCCCGGCGCATCAGTATATTTAAAACCGTTCACGATTTTTGCATCGCTGTTGTACATGAGCAGATTATCTCCCTGAACCACGACCAATCTATACCGGCGGGTACCGTCATAATCAAAAAGTGCCAGCGGTTGTGTTACCTTGTCCTTAAAATCTATGGGGTAGGGTTTGACAGCATTACCTTCACGGTCTATAACCTGTAATGAGGAGGGGGTGGTAAAAACCAGTTGGAGCCTGCCATTCTTATAGAGGTCTATTTGCTGGATCTTCCCCAGGACCCTATCTTTTAATTGCTTTTTCCAGAGAATCTTGCCCTTGTTGCTTATGAGGTAGAGGGTGTTGTCCACATCTTGAACCACGATATCACTGCCCTTTGTACGGTGGTTGGTTACAAATTGTGGGGGTATGGCAAGGGCAGCATCAAGTTTGATTGATGCTAGCTGTGAGACCGCACCTGCCTGTGGTTTTATGGTATTGCGCCGTGCAAGTGCATTGATGTGCATAAAACCATTTTCTTCAGTAAGCTGGATGACGCCAAAGGGGTAACTCTCCAGGTTGAGTTTTTCAAGTTCAGGTTGCGCTTCCGCGGAAACAGATTCCCTTAGACGGCCAAGCAACTGGTCTGTGTTGCCAAAAAACTGAAGGGATGTCTGGCTGGCAAGGTGTGGTTGCAGGTTTTCAAAATTTGATTGATGCTCCAGGTAAGAATTGTTCTTGATGTTTGTGATAAAGGTTTTCAATATGGTCTTGCTTTTGGCGAAAGCCATATAATCATCTGTGCTGCACATATAGGAAACCGTGGGTGGGTTCATGATCTCCTTGAACGCATCGTGCATGAATGTTGAATCCTGAAGTTTGTAGATGGGTGTTTCCCGGAAGGTTTCATCTTCCTCGAGTATGGGGGCGATGAACTCCATGGAGGCTTCCACATCTGGAAATGCAAGTGCCGTGACTTTACCGTCGTTGAGGTAGAGGGTGGATATTTCGGTGGCGTTTGACAATAGGTCTTCTTCGGCAAGCTGCAACTGGCCCAGCTGTAGCCCCCGGTATGCCGCAAGGTTCTGCTTGTACTGCGCCCAGTTATCATAGTTAAAAGAATATGAGCCCAGGGCAGCTGAGGGCAAGATGCTTGCGATTTTTATGGAGGTGGGGCGTACGCCGCGCAGGAGGGCAAGTGTTTTTTTATTATCCTCACCAGGGAGCAACACGCCATTGAGCTGTATGGAAGAGTCCTTGTCGTAAAGGTCGAGACCCACCCAGGAAAAGCGGTTGTTGAGCATGCCCTTTTCATGTGGAAATAACTCGTTAAACAGGTTTGCTGCACGGTCACCGGGCATAAAGATGTTTGCCAGGGCACCGTTATCTGCAGAGCTTTCTATCTTGTTGAATTCTTCGGGGAGATAATCTTTTTGTTCTTTGTTGCGTATTGCATTTTCCAGCAGCAGTGATGATGTGCTGCCCATGAAGGTCTTGCCCCACCGTATGAAGTGCATGGTATTGCCGTTTTCTTCAAGTGTGGATATGGCGGTGCCTTCATAGTCCCTAATGCTGATGTTCTTTTGGCGCAAGCTGTCTATTTTAATGTCTTTGTCATCCAGGTCCGTGATCATGGTGACATCATATTCTGCCTTGCCCAGGGGTACAAAACATAGCCATACCGTGCCCTGGGGATGTATGTCCTTAAAATTTTGTGCTTTTTTCTTAATGAGTTGAACTGCGGGAAGGCCCGTGAGCGCTTCTGTAAATAGATTTGAGTTGAGGGAGTTGTTAAGGTCATCCCAGTCATTGACCTTGATGATTGCCTGTGATTGCAAGGGGATAAGGTTAAGGTGGCTGGATGTTTCCCTATTGTTTTTTGAGCAGCTGGTGCATAGGCAAAGAATCAAAATCGCCAATAGAAGTTTTTTCATAAAAGTGATTTGAAGCGAAATTAACAAGGAGTAGGGGTCATATGTCTATATAACCCCATTATTAATAAAATATTTTTCAACATTTAAAATGGAAGGGAAAGCTGCTCTGGCAATAATCTAAAACTCTTGCGGTGGTAGGGGGTTGCACCATGTGCCCTGATGGCTTCGCGGTGCTCTTTAGTAGGGTAGCCCTTGTTTTTTGCCCAGTTGTATTGTGGGTATTCTTCATGGATTTTCTGCATATAAAAATCCCTCTCGGTCTTGGCGAGTATGGAGGCCGCCGCAATAGATAGAAACCGCCCATCACCTTTTATAAAACACTCGTGTGAGCAGGTTGCATAGGGTTTAAACCTATTGCCATCCACAATGATATGTTTGGGCTTGTTAGTGAGTTGGTCAATGGCCAGGTGCATGGCCTTTATGGATGCATTGAGAATATTGATCTTATCGATTTCCTCAGGATATACATGAGCCATGCCATAGCAGATAGCCTGCTCCATTATAATTGACCGCAAGTCAACACGTTGCTTGTGCGTAAGTGTTTTTGAATCGTTGAGCAAGGTGTTTTTGAAATCTGGAGGTAAGATTACAGCAGCAGCGGTAACAGGTCCTGACAGGCAGCCCCTTCCGGCTTCATCTGTGCCACATTCTATTAACATACTTTGACTAAATAACTTGAGTTTCATTTTGTTAATCACAAAAAAGTACCGAAAAGGTTTGATTAAATTATAGAATTCACAAAGATGTTATGTTAAAATTAAATTTAAGTAAATTTTAGGATTTAATAATGAGTATAAATTTAACTTCAATAAAATATTATTTTAAAATACACACATATTAATTATACATAATTCAATAATTAACCAATATTACTGATAATATCTTAATTTTTGTTTTTAGACAGGTGTTTTCATTATGGGATTTCTTTGTTTTCTTAATAAAAGATTATGAAGTTTGCCGCTGGCTAATTCAATAAATAACATTTTATGAAATCAAAATTTTTTTGGTGCTTGTCGCTGGGATTGCTGTTTTTTACTCAGCTTTCTTTTGCACAAGAACAATCAATTAGCGGTACGGTAACCGATGGTTCTGGAGTACCGCTTCCCGGTGTGAACATTGTTCTTAAGGGAACAACAACGGGTACACAATCTGACTTTGACGGAAATTACAACATTTCTGCAAGTCAAGGGGATGTACTTGTTTTTACCTATGTAGGTTTTGCCGATCAAGAAGTGACGGTAGGAGCCACATCAACAGTCAATGTTTCCCTAGAGGCTGGGGAAGCACTCGATGAGGTCGTGGTTACGGCACTTGGTATTTCCCGTGAGAAAAAAACCCTGGGTTATGCAACTGAAGAGGTATCTGGTGAACAAGTTAGTACGGTTACCCAGGGAGGTAATATTGCTAACTCCTTATCTGGTAAGGTTTCTGGACTTCAGATTAAGCGTAATAGTAACATAGGTGGTTCTACTAACGTATTGCTTAGGGGTACTAATTCCTTGACGGGAAATAACCAGGCCTTGTTTGTGGTAGATGGCGTTATTATTGACAACTCTAATACAAATGGTACCTCACAGCAGCAGGCGGGCGCGGGATTTGACTACGGTAATGCCGCATCTGATATAAACCCTGACAATATTGAGTCTGTAAACGTGCTTAAAGGTGCTGCGGCAACTGCATTATATGGTAACCGTGCTTCTAATGGTGCGATTATCATAACTACAAAGAGTGGTCAAAAATCTGAAGGGATTGGCGTGACCATCAATTCAGGTGTGCAGATAGGGCGTGTGAATAAAGAGACTTTCCCTACTTATCAAAGTCAGTATGGTGCTGGGTATGGTGCTTTTTATGGTGGTACAGATCCTTATTTCTTTGAGGGTGATGTTGATGGAGATGGAAATGATGATTTGATTACTCCCCTCTCTGAGGATGCGTCTTATGGTGCGGCTTTTGATCCTAATCTTTTAGTGTATCAATGGGATGCTTTTTTTGATCCTACCAGCCCTAACTTTAATACTCCTACTCCATGGACATTTGCAGGTGATAATGGGCCTATTTCTTTCTTTGATACGGCAGTTACACTTACAAATAGTGTTGCGGTATCTGGCGGGACTGAGAAATCGGCTTTTCGTTTAAACTATTCTAAGTTTGATGCTACGGGAATTATGCCTAACAGCAAACAAAACAAGAACACGATCAACTTTAATGGTTCTCATGATTTTTCTGATAAGTTTTCTATTTCAACAAATTTCAACTTTGTAAACCAGAAGACCCTAGGAAGGAACGGAACGGGATATAGTGATAACATTATATCAAACTTTCGCCAATGGGCACAGACCAATGTAAACTTTGAAGATCAAAGAAGGGCTTTTGAGCGTACAGGGCAAAACTATACCTGGAACTATACCTCGGCAAGTAATGCTACTCCCATTTTCTGGGACAACCCATACTATATACGTTATAGGAACTTTCAAAATGACGAGCGTAACCGTGTTTATGGTAATTTAGCACTTTCATATGATGTTTCAGACTGGTTTAACGTGCTTGCGCGAGTAACCATGGACTCTTACGATGAGTTCCAGGAAGAGCGTACCTCTGTAGGGAGTAATCCTGTTTCAAAATATTCAAGGTTTAATAGGACGTTCAGGGAGTATAACTATGACCTGATACTTAATTTTGATAAGGATATATCTGATGACATCAGCTTCAATGGACTTTTAGGTACTAACATTCGCCGTAATGACATCAGGTCAATCTATGCAATTACCAATGGTGGACTGGTTGTTCCAGGTATTTTTTCATTGGCTAATTCTCAAAACCCTATTGAGGCTCCAATTGAGCAAGAAGAAGAAATAGGTGTTGATGGAGTGTATGCACAAGCAAGTTTTGGATTTTACAATACTTTTTTCTTAGAGGGTACAATAAGGAGAGATGCCACTTCAACCCTTCCGGAAGCGAATAACTCTTTCTATTATCCATCTGTAACTGGTAGTTATATATTTTCAAATAATATAGATGCTAGCTGGTTGAGCTTTGGTAAACTTCGTCTGAATTATGCAGAAGTAGGTACTGGTGCGGAATTTGCGCAGCTACGTGACGTTTTTGCAAAACCTACTCCATTTGGAAGTGCTAACCTGTTTTCGGTTGGTAGCACAAAGAGAAACCCAGATCTTAAAGAAGAAAGGTTGACCAGTTATGAAGCAGGTCTAGAATTAGATTTCTTCAATAGAAGGTTAGGTCTTGATGTTTCTTTGTACAAAACAAACACCACAGATCAGGTACTACCACTTAGGGTTTCTGGTTCAACCGGGTATACAACCAAAATTGTAAATTCAGGTGAACTTGAGAACAAGGGTATTGAAGTTTCGCTTAATGCAACACCGGTTCAAACAGAAGATTTTGAATGGAACGCAAGGGTGAATTTTGCAAGAAACAGAAACAAGCTCCTATCGCTTTTTGAAGGTACTGACAACTTGGTTCTGGGAAGTTTTCAAGGAGGGGTGACTTTAAATGGAACAATAGGACAGCCTTATGGAGTTATTAAAGGTACTGATTATGCCCGTGATAATAACGGTAATAAGTTAATCGATGAAGATGGTTATTACATCCAGACAGGACCTAATACTGAAATAGGAGATGTGAATCCAGATTATACCGGTGGGGTGTTCAACTCTTTTAGGTATAAAAACCTTAGCTTGAGTTTCTTGATCGATATTCAAAAAGGTGGTAGTGTATTCTCATTAGACCAATACTATGGTCAGGCTACTGGTCTATATCCTAATACTGCATTCACAAACGACCTGGGTAATCCTGTAAGAAATTCTATTGAGAATGGCGGAGGGGTTGTTTTTGATGGTGTCACTGAAGATGGGTCGCCCAACACGACCAGGGTGGATGTAAGTTCATTTGGGGTTTTTGGTTATCAGACTTTCCCCAATTCAGAGTTTGTTTATGATGCTTCGTATGTTAAACTAAGGGAAGTTGCATTGAGCTATGACCTACCATCACAGTTTCTTGATGATATTTTCTTTACAAAAGCAACTTTTACACTTACTGGATCTAACTTGTGGATAATTCATAAGAATGTTCCTTATGCTGATCCTGAAGCAGGTCTTAGTTCTGGAAACCTTCAAGGTTACCAGAGTGGTGTTTTGCCTACGACAAGAGACTATGGTTTTAACGTAACACTACAATTCTAAAATATATCATAATGATTAAGAAAATATTTTTAATAGGTCTGGGACTTGTGCTTGCACAGTGTTCTAATGACCTTGAAGAACTAAATGTGAATGAAAAGGCATTCACTGATGTTCCTGCTGAGACACTTATGTCAAACGGTCAGCGCGAACTTGCAGATCAATTGGTCAATACAAATGTAAACCGCAATGTTTTTCGCCTGTTTGCCCAGCAATGGAGCGAGGCAACTTATACGGATGAGGCGAGATACAATATCTTGACAAGGTCTATACCTGAAAGTCATTGGAATATAATTTACAGGGATGTACTGAAAGATTTTGATGAATCCTACAAAAGGATAGAAGCAGAAGAAATCGTAGAGGTAACCCCTGAACAATTTGCCACTGATACAGCCGTAAAGACTAATAAACTTGCGATTATACAAATTCAACAAACACTGGCATGGTCAATATTGGTAGATACCTTTGGTGATATCCCATTTACAGATGCTTTGGATATTGATAATATAAATCCCACCTACACAGATGATGAGGAGATTTATATGACGATTATAGATAACCTTGAATCAGCATTGGATATGCTTGATGCTTCTTATGACAGCTTTGGAGGTCAAGACCTTTACTATCAGGGCGATGTATCAAGCTGGATAACTTTTGGAAATTCATTAAAGCTAAGATTGGGGATGCATCTTGCAGATGTTAACCCCACAAAAGCAGAGCAAATGGTTTCTGAAGCTGCTTCTGATGTGATTTTGACAAATGCTCAAAATGCTACAATCTCCTACTTTAGTACTACACCTAACACAAACCCACTTTGGGTTGACCTGGTGCAGAGTAATCGTAGGGATTTTGTTCCTGCAGATACATTCGTGACCGCACTTAACGATCTTGAAGACCCCAGGAGGCCGGTGTTTTTTCAAGACCCTGTTGATGGAGAATTCCTTGGGGCACCTTATGGAAGCACCGTGACCTATGATAATTATTCTCATATAGGTGCTTTGTTTTTTACTCCAGATCTTGAGGGGGTGATTTTTGACGCTGCTGAAACCAATTTTCTTTTGGCAGAGGCCGTAGAGAGAAATTTCATAGCAGGAAGCGCTGAAGATTATTATGACGCGGCAATCACTGCAAATATGGAATATTGGGGAGTGAGTAATGCTGACACGGCTGCGTATTTGGCACAGGCCGATGTTGCATATAGCACCGCAGCTGGTGATTTTAAACAAAAAATAGGGGTTCAAAAATGGATAGCTCTTTATAACCGTGGATTTGAAGCGTGGACTGAGTTTAG
This sequence comes from Cytophagaceae bacterium, assembly GCA_002710685.1. Lineage (GTDB taxonomy): Bacteria > Bacteroidota > Bacteroidia > Flavobacteriales > Flavobacteriaceae > Leeuwenhoekiella. Next base: position 41,387 of record PALD01000071.1, read on the forward strand.
GCGTCTAGATTATCCACAGCTGGAAGCTCCCGTGCAATCTGCATTTGATGCAGTTCCTAAACGGTTTACTTATCCAGTAATTGAACAAAACCTGAACAATTCAGGATATTCTGCTGCTGCTTCTGCCATAGGCGGAGACGAGTTGAGCACTCCGGTTTTTTGGGATGTTGACTAACAAATAAGTACATATATTATATTAAAAGCCACCCTGATTAGGGTGGCTTTTTTTATTAGTTAAAACCAATATTCTTCTTTAACTTAATTTTAATGTGAGTGATTGATGTATTTGTAAATTGAAAGCTTAAAAATTTGTCAATTTTGAATATTTGATAATTTATTGCATAGCATAATCATTTTTGCATAAAAAAAGTATTAATGGTCATCTTGTGAAGATTATTTAAAGTATATCGAATTTAGTTACAAGAATCTTAATTTATTTTTGTTTTATAACAAAAAATTAAGGATGTTTGCGGCTGGCTAATTCAAATTTAAATACGAAGTATGAAAACAAAGTTTCATTTTCTGCTGACGCTCATGTTAGCGTTAGTGGCGCAAGTCTCGTTTGCGCAAACAAAAACAGTGACGGGAACCGTTACTGATGACAGCAATGTACCCTTACCTGGGGTGAATATTGTGGTTAAGGGAACTTCTAACGGAACTCAGACCGATTTTGACGGAAATTATTCCTTGGTGGTCAATACGGGGGATGTGTTGGAGTTTACCTATGTGGGCTTTACGGATAAAGAAATAACCGTAGGTTCTACCAATACCATAAATGCACAACTGGTTGCTGGGGAATCATTAGATGAAGTGGTGGTAACCGCAGTTAATATTTCCAGAAAACCAAGGGAACTTACCTCTTCAGTATCAACATTAGATCCTGAGCAATTGACACAGACTAAAGCGGTCAACGTGGCCACGGCTATCGTGGGTAAGGTTTCAGGTTTACAAATCAATACCGTAAACAATGGTGTAAATCCCAGCACGCGTGTTGTGCTAAGGGGTAACCGTTCATTATTGGGCAACAACGAAGCCTTGATTGTTGTAGATGGTTTTCCATCTTCAAGAGGCGTTCTTGATAGGATTAACCCTAATGATATTGAGAGTATCAACGTACTAAAGGGTTCTAATGCAGCTGCTCTTTATGGTACAGATGCAACTAACGGTGTTATTGTTGTTACCACTAAAAGAGGTAGCGGTAAGCTGTCAGTGACATACAATACGATTTATCAACAGGAATCAGTAGCATACATGCCAGAATTTCAAGAAGAGTTTGGTGCTGGAGGTTTTCCTGATGGTACGTTATATCCGCTTGAAAATGTTAACTGGGGGCCTAGATATGATGGCAGGTTGATTGATGCTAGTGAGACACTTGACAACGGTGAGGTTCTTCAAGTTCCTTTTTCTCCTATAAAAGATCGTAACAAAAAGTTTTTTGATACCGGTCGCACAATAAGAAATGGTGTAACTGTAAGCGGTGGAGATGACGTGAGTGATTTCTTGTTATCTGTTGATCATACCAATGTTGAGGGTATTGTTCCCAGGGATAGGTATAATAGGACAAACATGCGTTTAAAGGCTAGCCGTACTTATGGTAAGCTTGAAGTGGGCGGTAACCTGTCTTTTTTCCGTCAACACTCTAATACTGTAAGTAACTCAGCAGGTAGGCAAGGTCGTCCAGTTTATTGGAACGTGATAAACACACCTCTCCATATAGACTTATCTGACCCTATGTGGAAAAACTGGAGAACTGGGAAATTCACTAGAAATGAAGTTTCTTATTATCGTTTCTATGAAAACCCATATTTTATTATTGATACCCAGAGGGAGAAAAATGACCTATATGAGTTTAATATTTTGGCTAATGCCAAATATAAGTTTACTGATTGGTTAGATATATCTACCATAGTTGGTTATACAGGTAGTACAAGCAGGTTTAAAAGAGAATTTGGTGCTTTTACTTATGATTTCCATTTGCAGAACACATATTCTGAAATTGATGAGTATGGTGCATCTACTGCAGATAATATAGGAAATAGTGAGCGTTTTAACAGCGACGTGCTCTTGACATTTGATAAGAGTCTAACAGATGACTTTACTGCAAAGCTTATCGTGGGTAATAACCTTAGAATCACAAATTCTAAAAGCGTCAATGTTTCTGGGACTAACCTGATTATACCAGATTTTTATAATGTTTCTACAAGGACTGGTGAATTAAATGGAGGTGAAAGTTCAACACAGTTTAGGAGAATTGGTCTTTATGGGGATTTAACATTGGGTTTCAGGGATTATCTTTTCTTGAACGTAACAGGAAGAAACGATTGGTCTTCAACACTTATCAAAGATCAGAGGTCTTTCTTTTATCCTAGTGCAGGTTTGTCTTTTGTTGCAACTGATGCTTTCCCAGTTCTTAAAGGGGATAATGGTCTAAGTTATCTTAAGGCAAATGTTAGTTATACAAAAACGGGTAATGATCCTTTGGTATATGCAAACCAAAATGTTTTTAGCGCTCCTGGGAACTTCCCTTATGGGTCAACAGCAGGACTTACGCTTTCTAACATTGAGAGAGATAGATTTTTAAAGCCTGAATTTACCACTTCTTATGAAGCAGGTGTTCAAATGAGCTTTTTTAAGAGCAGGTTGAATATAGACGCAACAGTTTATAAAACTAATTCAACTGATCAAATAATCCCAATCAATACTTCCTTTGCCTCTGGAGCTTCACAAGCATATATTAACGTGGGAGAAGTACAGAATAAAGGTATTGAGCTTGACTTGAATGGGACCATCTTAAGAAATGAGAATTTCTCATGGAATTTAGGTGTAAACTATTCTGGCTTTGACTCTGAAGTATTATCGCTAATCGAAGGTGTTGATGAAGTGGAAATAGGCGGATATGCTGATGCGCAAATTGTAGCTAGGGTAGGCGAGCCGTTTCCGCTTATTAGGACTTCCTCTTATTTAAGAGATCCACAAGGTAGGGTGATTGTAGGTGATGATGGAGACCCTATTAGGGATTCAAACAACCAGACACAAGGTAAAACTTCACCTGATTATATAGTAGGTTTAAATACCACAATACGTTATAAAAACTTATCCCTCTATGCAGTTGCAGATTATAGGACGGGGCATGTATTCTTTAATGATATTGTAAATGCACTTGAATTTACTGGATTGACTAAGCATAGTGCATCATCTGGAAGGCAGCCTTTTGTATTTCCTAACTCTTCATATTCTGATGGAAACGGTGGTTACACAGCTAATACAAACCGCCTAACCTCAGGGGGTGGAAATGCTTTTTGGGATGCTTATAATGATGTTAAAGAAAACTATGTTACAGATGCTACCACACTAAAAATAAGGGAGATAGCGCTTAATTATGATTTGAGCACCAATATGTTGGATGCAATCGGGGTAGAGCGTTTTACAGTAGGTCTTTACGGAAGGAATCTACTTACTTTTAGGCCTAAGGATAACGTTTATACTGATCCTGAATTCAACTTTACCACAGGTAATGCGATTGGTGTTGGAACACAGTCTCAGACTCCGCCAACAAGAAATTATGGACTAAGTCTTTCTGTAACCTTTTAAAAAATATGAAAATGAAAATAAAAAAATCAATATTCCTTATTGCATCACTTTTGTTGATGTCTGTAGGGTGCAGTGATTATTTAGAGGTTAACGATAACCCAAATGATCCGCCGATATCGACACCTAGTTTGTCATTGCCAGTGGCGCAACAGAATTTTGCATCACTTAATGGTACATCTATGGTTTATTTAGGACAGTTTATGACCTATAATTGGACTACTCCATCTAACTGGTCAGCAAATCAAGCTTTGATACGTTATACTATAACAACATCATTTTACAGTAATATTTTTGAATCCTCATATCTTTCAGTGTTTAAGGATTTGACCTATATTCAAAATTACGAGGATCCTTCCGGATCCATAGACTATAGTGCATATTATGCAATAGCAGATATTGTAAAAGGATTCCAATATCAACTTTTGGTTGATTTATATGGTGATGTTCCTTATACAGAAGCTAATTTGAGGGCTGAAAACAGAACTCCTGCTTATGACGATGCTGAAACCATCTATAAGGATGTTATCGATAAGTTGACTGCTGCTGCTAGTTTGGCACTAAGCTTGCCTGCAAATGCTGAGAATCCTATGGATCAAGATATCATTTTCTATGGCGATATGACAAAATGGGCTCAATTTGCAAATACCATCAAATTGAGGATGCTTGTAAGGCTAAGTGGTACAGGTCAAGATGCATATATTCAGGAGCAGGTTGCTTCAATAAATGCAAATGGAGCTGGTTATATCACAGAAGATGTATCTTCTAATCCTGGTTATTCTGATGATGCTGGAAAGCAAAGTCCTTTTTATGGATATATAGGAAAAGGTCCTAACAATACAGAAATTGACAGGAATGATTATACTGTGGCCACAGATTATACAATTGATTATTTGTCAAATAGAAATGATCCAAGGCTTACTAGGATTTATGCAGAAGCAGACAATGGGGGGTATCATGGAGCTGAACAGAGCACAATACTTCCTGGGTCTGGGTTTACTTCAGATGATTTATCAAAAGTTGGCCCTGGCCTTTTAACCAGTTCAACTCAAGATCAACCCATTATGTTAGTTTCAGAGGCTTTGTTCATTCAAGCAGAAGCAGCCTTAAATGGATATATTTCAGGAGGTGACTCTGTTGCTCAGCAACTTTACAATCAAGCTATAGAAGAATCATTTGTTTTCTTGGGAGTTGAAGATGCTGTTAATGAAGCACAGACATACTACACCCAGGACCTTCCTAACGTTTCCTGGACGAGTTCTCCTAATAAACTTGAAGCCATTATTACTCAAAAATGGATTGCCCTTAATGGAACCGCATCCATAGAATCATGGATTGACCTGACAAGGACCGGTTATCCTTCAGGACTTCCCATTCCCGAAGAATCAGATGGCGTTAGACCTGTAAGATTATTATATCCAGACACTGAAGTAGGTAGGAATAGTCAGAATGTTCCTCAGCAGACAGGTAGTGATGCTTTTACTGATGAGCCTTTTTGGAATTAAAAAAATAGAATTATGAAAAATATATTAAACAAATTTAAAGTAGCTTTCTTGCTATTGGTAAGTAGCTTGATAATGCAATCATGCCTACTTGATGACGATGTTACTGATTTTGGTACTGGTCCCGTACTGGTTCAATTTTCAAACTTAACAGCATCACAAAACTTTTTACAGACAGAGGCTAACACGGTATATGAATATGACATACCGGTAAGTATCTTTGGAGGTAGGAATGTTGCTCTTGATAGAGATGTTGATTTTACAGTTTCAACAAGCTCAGAATCTACAGCAACTGAAGGAGTAGAATTCAATTTTCTTGGAGGCAAATCTTTTACAATACCAGCGGGTAGCCTTCAAGCTAACGTTAAGATAGAAGTTTTGTCTGAAAATCTTGATTCGGCTAATCCTCCAACATTGGTATTGCAGATTGATTCATCAAGCGAAGCGGTTTCTGATATTAATACGACAAAAATCGTATTACAGGCCATATGTCCATCCAACTTGGCTGGAGCTTATGAATATACAAATCTTCCTCCAGGAGCATATCCTGTAACAGTTACAGAAACTGGTGCAGGTACCTATTCTGTAAGCAGGGACAATTATTTTGGAGGTTCATATGCTTTTAATATTTCTGATGTATGTGGAGTTATCACCATTACCGGAGGAACCCTAACTGATAGCTTTGGTATAGCTACTGAAGGAGGAGGAACCGTTGATGCAGATACAGGTATCATTACCTTCACTTATACTGCAGATGGCTATTTTAGCAATAGAACGATGACCCTAGTGCCTCAATAAAATCTTATTTAGGTCTTAATATAAAAACCACCTCGATAGAGGTGGTTTTTTCTTTTGGCTTAAAGCCAAATTAACACCCACCGCACACATGGCATAAACCTAAAAATTTCCGTAAATTCGCACACTATTCCACAAAGCATGCTAGACAAACTCAATATAGTTAAACAACGTTTTGACGAGGTAAGTGACCTTATCATTCAACCAGATGTAATAAGTGATCAAAAGCGCTACATCGAGCTCAATAAGGAATATAAGGACCTGCGCGCATTGATGGACGAGCGCGAAAAGTATGTTACCCTACAGGACCGTATCACTGAAGCTGAGGAGATAATTGCTGATGGCAGTGATGCTGAGATGGTCGATATGGCAAAGATGCAAATGGACGAGGCAAAGGAGCAACTGCCCGCACTAGAAGAAAAAATACGTTTCCTGCTGGTGCCCAAAGATCCTGAAGATGCCAAGAATGCCGTTATGGAGATACGTGCGGGAACCGGTGGTGACGAGGCAAGTATCTTTGCGGGAGATCTATACCGCATGTATGCCAAATATTGTGAGAGCAAGGGCTGGAAGACCAATGTCATAGACCTTAACGAGGGTACCAGTGGCGGATATAAGGAAATCCATATGGAGGTTACTGGTGAAGATGTCTATGGCACATTGAAGTTTGAGGCTGGCGTGCACCGCGTACAGCGCGTGCCACAAACAGAAACACAGGGCCGTGTACATACTAGTGCGGCAACGGTGATGGTTTTTCCCGAGGCTGAAGAATTTGACGTACAGATAGACCCTAAGGACGTGCGCATTGACTATTTCTGTTCATCAGGACCGGGGGGGCAATCAGTAAACACCACCTACTCGGCAGTAAGGTTGACCCACGAGCCCACAGGTATCGTGGTACAGTGCCAGGATCAAAAATCACAACATAAAAACAGGGAGAAAGCCTTTGGGGTTTTACGCTCCAGGATTTATGATAGGGAGTTGGCAAAACGCCAGGAAGAAGAATCGGCAAAGCGTGGTAGCATGGTGACCAGTGGTGACCGTAGTGCTAAGATACGCACATATAACTACCCGCAGGGACGTGTTACGGACCACCGTATCAACCTTACCTTGTATGATTTGTCAAACATCATCGATGGTGATATTCAAAAGATTATTGACGAACTTCAACTGGTTAGCAATACAGAGAAGCTCAAAGAGGCAGGAGAAACATTTTAAGACAATACATTGACCACAGCACAGCTTTTTGAACAGATAAAAATGAAAAAATCCATGCTCTGTGTGGGGCTGGATGTTGACCTGGCAAAAATCCCGCAATATTTGCTGGATGGAGAAGACCCTATCTTTACGTTCAATAAAGCAATAATAGATGCCACGCATCAATATGCGGTTGCTTACAAGCCCAATACCGCCTTTTACGAGGCTCATGGCCTCAAGGGGTGGCAATCCCTGCAAAAGACAATTGACTATCTCAATGCAGAATACCCTGAAATTTTTACCATCGCTGATGCAAAACGGGGAGACATAGGCAATACCAGCCGTATGTACGCCAAGGCTTTTCTCGAAGATATGTGCTTTGATTCAATTACCGTGGCGCCCTATATGGGCAAAGATTCAGTTGAGCCATTTTTGTCTTTCGACGAAAAATATGCCATCCTGCTCGCGCTTACCTCAAACGCGGGAGCTTTTGATTTTCAGACCAAAACAAGCGAGGATGAAGAACTCTACAAAAAAGTACTCAAAACCTCCCAAGAATGGCAGGGTAGCGATAAGCTCATGTATGTTGTGGGGGCCACAAAAGCCGAATTCTTTGCTCAAATACGTAAAATCATCCCACACGCTTTCCTGCTCGTGCCGGGTATAGGCGCACAAGGAGGTGACCTCGCCTCGGTTTGTGAATTTGGCATGAATGACCAGGCAGGCCTGTTCATCAATTCTTCCAGGGGCATTATCTATGCTTCAAACGGAGAAGATTATGCACAAGCGGCAGCAAGAGAGGCCGGCAACCTGCAAGCGCAGATGGCCCAGATTCTTTCGGCAAGATTCAATTAGGGGTCAAAGACATTATATTATTGACAAGATAATCTGAGGATTCTTGTCAGAGTCCATCAATAGGATCTTCTTGAGCAATTGTTGCGCCTCAAAGTCATAATAATCACTTTCAGAGGGTGATGAAAAACGCAGGTTGTATGCCAGTTCCAAGGCTTGTTTGTATTTGGTTTCCAGCTTTTCAATGATAGACATAAGCAGTAAATTTAGGGGTTAACATGGTCATGAACCACACCTCAATTTAAATAAAAATTGTTTTGGTTTTTATGCATTACAAATAGTTTAACACATTGACAGTCAATATCTAATAAACGTATCTGCAACATTTGTTGATTTTGTTTGTAGGATGTTATGGTAAAACCTGCAATTACTGGGGTTTATAACATTTTCGCTTAAAGCGAAATAAATGGCTACTCGTTAAATTTTAACTTTTTGATAGAGGTGAAGTTGCTGTACAAATCCCGGCTGGGCTTAAAAAATACTTGTGCTATTCATACTTCTGTGCCTTTATGGACGGGGATGAAGAGATATCTGCATATGAAACACATTATATTTATTCAGTAAATCATGGGAGTCTTGCCTTTATAAAATTGTAAACCGCAAATTCCCTTTGGGGAAAATGGAGGTATTATAAAAAGCAAAACCCAGAAATGATGGGAGTAATGGGAACAATGTGGAAATGACCAATAGTATCAGCTTTGAAAGAATACATGGTCTTACCCATAGCTCTCTTCCCGTATCTTTTCGGTTTCAGGGGCGCTTTTAAAGACATCCCAGTCCTTACCTTGTGTTCTCCTGGCGCCCAGGATGTTTGCGTACTGCCCCGCAAGGATGGGGTCTTTGAATTTTGCAAAACCATATGCAAGGCCACCGGCAAAGCTGTCTCCACAACCTGTGGTGTCCACGACCTTGTTTACCTTGACCGAAGATATCCAGTCTTTGACCATTTGACCATCTTCTTTATGGTAGAGCACGCAGCCACGTGAGTCCATCGTGATATAAAAGTACTTTACGCCTTTTTTGAGCACATGTTCGGCCAGGGCATCTAGGTGTTCTGTCTTGTTCTCGTCATAAATAGAGGGTATCTCACCTTCATACTCATTGGCAAACCACATGCACTGGGATTCTTCCAGGTTCATTTTGAGCACATCGATGTACGGTAACCATTCATCACGGTCTATCCAGAATTTACGATGCCTATGACCTTTTACGTCCATTGCTGTGGTCGCGCCGTGTGCATCAAAGATTATGGGGGCTTCACTGTTTGCTTTGATAAACATCAGCGTGCTCAGTGCAATCTCAAAATCAGTTATGGGCACAAATACAAAGGCATGGGCATCCAGGTGGGGTTCAATATGGTCTGGGCGTATGGGGTTCATGCAGGCCAACTGCTTTTCTTCACGGTTGTTTTGATCTTTAAAGTCCAAGAAGATCACCGTGCCCCGGTCTTCATCGCTATTGATGCCAGAAAAATCTATGTTGTCATGCCCTGAGAATTCTTCAATGATGTTTGCCTTGTCCTTTTTATGAATGTTGGAAATGGGTACAACGGTGCCTTCTTCCCTTAATAATTTCGCAAGAGCGATAACAGGATGGGTAACACAGCCATAGCGGGTAATGATAATGTTTTCATAGGTAGATATGGTATCACGCGGTATGGGCCCAGCCACAACAACTTTAATAGAACTCATAATTTAATCTTGTAATGCAAAAACACGCTGCAACAAAGATGTTGTGCGTGCGGCAATGTTATTTCTTATATCCTTTTCTTCAACGGCAATCATGGTAAAGACCCCATCCAGGGCCTCATTGGTGACATAGTCTGTAAGGTCTGGATTGACGTTGTTCACAAAGGGGATTTGATTGTAGCGTGTAATGAGCTGCTGCCAGATGGCATCAGCCCCTACCTTTTGAAAAGAGTTTTTTATCACGGGGTTAAACTTTGCATACAGTGAGCTCGTGGTCCTGTTCTCCAGGTATGTCGTGGCTGAACGGTCATCGCCCAGCAATATGTTTTTGGCATCGGCAAAGGTGATGCCCTTTACCGCATCCACAAAAATGGGGGTGGCCTCGCTCACGGCATCTTCTGCAGCGCGGTTGAGTAACTTTAATCCCTCATCAGCAAGGTTGCCCAGTCCTATATCCCGTAATGTTTTATCTACTTTTTGCAGTTCGGGGGGAAGCAGGATCTTGACAAGGCCATTGTTATAAAAACCATTTTCTTGGGTAAGCTTTGTAACTTCTTTGTCAATGCCCAATTGTAATGCCTGTTTCAGCCCACTGGCAATCGTGGTATTATCCAGGCCCGTTTCACTGGGTAGGCTTCCTATGACCGAGTTGAGTTCTGCACAACTGGTGGCGGCAAGGATCATCATTAGGGCTATGATTTTTTTCATAAGTTGGATTTAGATAGGAATTTACGAATTATTGCCAAGTATAACCAAGGCAAAGTGTATTTGCGGTAGATTTCTTTTCGCTTTAAGCGAAATCAACTAAAGATCACCGTCTTATTGCCATACACCAGGACCTTGTTCTCGATGTGCGCCCTTATGGCCCTGGCCAAGACCATTTTTTCAAGATCGCGCCCCTTCTCGATAAAATCCCTGACCGTGTGCACATGGGAAACACGCACGATCTCTTGCTCGATGATGGGGCCTTCGTCCAGGTCTGCAGTGGCATAGTGGCTGGTGGCCCCTATGATTTTCACACCGCGTTTAAAAGCGGCGTGGTAGGGCTTTGCGCCTATGAATGCCGGAAGGAAGGAATGATGAATATTTATGATCTGGTCTGGAAATTGACGTACAAAATCATTGCTCAAGATCTGCATGTAGCGCGCCAGGATAATGAGGTCAATACCGTGTTCCTTGAGGAGTTCAGTATGTTTTGCCTCGGCTTGTGGCTTGGTCTCCTTAGTTACCGGCACGTGCTTGAAGGGTATGTCAAACCGCTTTGCCACAATCTCTAGATCGGGATGATTGCTTATGATTAGCGGAATCTCAACCTTTAACTCACCAGAGGCATAACGCCCTAAAATGTCATACAGGCAGTGGTCGTATTTTGAGACAAAAAGTGCCAATCTGGGCGTGTAATGTGCGTCAAAGATCTTATAGTCCAGTTTAAAATCTTCTTTAAACTTGTCTTTAAATTGCTGTTCAAAAACTTCCTGCTTGAACGCTGGGCTGTCAAATTCACACTCCAGCCGCATAAAAAAAACCTGCTGCTCGCGGTCAACATGTTGATCAAGATATACGATATTACCATTGTCTTCCAGGATAAACTGGGTAATGGTTGTGACGATTCCCTTTTTATCTGGGCAGTTGATGAGTATGGTAAGTTTTTGCATGCGTCAAGCTTTATGACTAAGCTAAAACTTTCTTGAAAATAAGAAAATTGAAATAACTTAAAATAAAAGCCATTTAGTTGTCAAATCCTTAAATTAGCAACGCATATAAGCATTTTTTTTACGAATGGAACAAATAGCACCGTACACGCCAAAAAATAAAATACGAATTGTAACCGCAGCGTCGCTTTTTGACGGCCATGATGCCGCCATCAATGTGATGCGCCGCATCATTCAGGCCACGGGTGTGGAGGTGATTCATCTGGGTCACGACCGCAGTGTGGACGAAGTGGTAAATACCGCGATTCAAGAAGATGTGCATGCTATAGCGATGACGAGCTATCAAGGCGGTCACATGGAATATTTTAAGTACATGTATGACCTATTGCAGGAGCGCGGTGCTGGCCAAATCCAGATTTTTGGTGGCGGTGGCGGTGTGATCCTTCCAGAAGAAATCGAAGAATTGCAAGCGTACGGCATCACCAGAATTTATTCTCCAGATGATGGCCGTGAGCTGGGGCTTCAGGGTATGATAAACGATCTTGTGGAAAAGTGCGATCACCCGGTAGGTGATTTGGCTTTAAGCCAAAATATAACCCCTGCACTACAGGCTAAAAACACAAATGTAATCGCGCGTCTCATCAGCTTGGCAGAAAATCGCCATGATGCGTTTGAAAAACATTTTAAGCCTTCTGGTAAAAAGGTGCCCGTGCTGGGGATTACCGGTACGGGTGGTGCGGGTAAATCGTCTTTGGTCGATGAACTGGTGCGCAGATTTTTAAGTGATTTTGAAGATAAAACGCTTGGAATAATTTCGGTTGATCCTTCTAAAAAGAAAACCGGCGGCGCTTTGCTGGGCGATAGGATCAGGATGAATGCCATCAATTCGCCACGAGTGTATATGCGTTCGCTGGCGACGCGTCAAAGCAATTTGGCACTATCAAAACACGTGCAGGAAGCGGTTGAAGTTCTCAAGGCGTCAAAGTTTGACCTTATTATCCTTGAAACCTCCGGGATAGGGCAGAGTGATACCGAAATTTTAGATCACAGCGATGTATCGTTGTACGTGATGACACCAGAATTTGGAGCGGCAACCCAACTGGAAAAAATAGATATGCTTGATTTTGCAGACCTGGTTGCCATCAACAAATTTGATAAGCGTGGTGCTGTGGATGCTTTGCGAGACGTGAAAAAACAATACGCCCGCAACCATCAGTTATGGAGTGCAAAAGATGATGAACTGCCTGTTTTTGGCACGATTGCTTCCCAGTTTAACGACCCGGGGATGAACCAGCTCTATAAGGCCGTGATGGACGAGCTAGTTGAAAATACAAAGGCAGATTTAAAAAGTTCTTTTGAGATTTCAGATGAGATGTCTGAGAAGATTTTCGTGATTCCGCCGGCACGCACGCGCTATCTCTCTGAGATTGCAGAGAGCAACCGCCATTATGATAAAACAGCTTCAGAGCAGGCTGAGGTCGCGCAAAAACTTTACGGCATTTTCAAGACGGTTTGTACAGTTGCTGGTTTGTCTTTCGGCGAAAGCGAAAATGCGCTTATCACCAAGAACGGCTTAGATGCTGATGCTTTAGTCAGCCAAGTTCAACAGGAAGACAAAAAGGAGTTGGTTGAGTTGCTTCTCAAAGAATTTGACCGCATAAAAATGAGTCTCAACCCATATAACTGGGAAGTGATCGTGGGCTGGGATGAAAAAGTGAACCGGTACAAGCAACCGGTGTATAGCTTTAAAGTTCGTGATAAAGAAATTAAGATAGATACGCACACGGAGTCGCTGTCACATTCTCAAATCCCAAAGGTTGCCTTGCCCAAATACCAGGCCTGGGGCGATATTTTAAAATGGGTCTTGCAAGAGAATGTTCCTGGGGAATTTCCATACACTGCTGGGCTTTATCCTTTTAAAAGAACAGGTGAAGACCCCACGCGCATGTTTGCCGGCGAGGGTGGCCCAGAGCGTACCAACCGTCGCTTTCATTACGTGAGCCTGGGCATGGCGGCAAAGCGACTTTCTACGGCGTTTGATAGCGTGACATTGTACGGTAACGACCCAGATTATCGCCCGGATATTTATGGGAAAATAGGGAATGCGGGGGTCTCCATCTGTTGTCTTGATGATGCTAAAAAACTCTATTCTGGATTTGATTTGAGTGACCCGATGACCTCGGTGAGCATGACGATCAATGGTCCCGCGCCCATGTTGCTGGGGTTTTTCATGAATGCCGCCATTGACCAGAACTGTGAGAAATACATCAAAACAAATGGTCTGGAAGATAAAGTTGAAACGAAGCTAAAAGAGCTTTATGATGACAAGGGAATAAACAGGCCGGCGTATAAAAATTTTGCCGCTCAAGGCGAAAATCTCAATGACAAAAACCTGCCAGAAGGTAACGATGGTCTGGGCTTGATGTTGCTGGGGCTTACGGGGGACCAGATTCTCCCGGCAGATGTTTACCAACAGATCAAAATGGAGACTTTAAACAAGGTCCGCGGTACCGTCCAGGCAGATATCTTAAAAGAAGACCAAGCGCAGAACACCTGTATTTTCTCTACCGAGTTTGCCTTGCGCTTGATGGGCGATGTTCAGGAATATTTTATAGGGCAGCAGGTGCGCAATTTCTATTCGGTTTCTATTTCTGGGTATCACATTGCAGAGGCTGGTGCAAACCCCATTACACAGTTGGCCTTCACGCTTTCTAATGGTTTCACTTACGTGGAATATTACCTGAGCCGTGGCATGGATATCAATAAATTTGGCCCGAATCTTTCGTTCTTCTTTAGCAACGGCGTTGACCCGGAGTATGCGGTTATAGGTCGTGTGGCGAGAAGAATTTGGGCGAAAGCCCTAAAAGAAAAATACGGTGCTAATCCACGTGCGCAAATGTTGAAATATCACATTCAGACTTCGGGAAGATCACTGCATGCCCAGGAGATTGATTTCAACGATATTCGCACAACTTTACAGGCATTGTATGCAATCTATGATAACTGCAACTCGTTGCACACCAATGCATATGACGAGGCGATTACCACGCCTACCGAAGAAAGTGTGCGCCGCGCGATGGCAATACAGTTGATCATAAACAAAGAACTGGGACTGGCAAAAAACGAAAATCCCATTCAGGGGGCTTTTATTATTGAAGAACTTACTGACCTTGTGGAAGAAGCTGTGTTGTTAGAATTTGATAGGATAACAGAGCGCGGTGGCGTGCTGGGCGCCATGGAAACCATGTATCAGCGCAGCAAGATCCAGGAGGAAAGCCTGCATTATGAAACCCTAAAGCACACGGGCGAATATCCCATCATAGGTGTAAATACTTTTTTGAGCAGTAAAGGTTCTCCCACCATCAAGCCCATGGAGGTCATACGGGCAACAGAAGCCGAGAAAAAATCCCAGATCAATACACTGGAGGATCTTCATCAGGCTTTCGCCGAAAGGCAAACAACAGCATTGAAGGATCTACAGGAAGCCGCCATAAACAATGATAACATCTTTGATAAACTTATGGAAGCGACCAAGGTTTGCTCACTGGGACAGATTACAAATGCACTGTTTGAAGTAGGTGGGCAATATCGCAGGAACATGTAAACCAGTAGTTTTTAAAAAATTGCAGGAAAACTTGATAAACACGACATAAATTAATAAATTTGTGACAAATGTCGCTTCAATGAAAGATTATGGTTCACATCAAGAAATAGGCAATGCCGTTAAGGAGCCGGCATCAATCTATAAATTAGAAAATAGATATGACCGTATGGTAAGCCTGCTG
Source organism: Cytophagaceae bacterium (assembly GCA_002710685.1). Lineage (GTDB taxonomy): Bacteria > Bacteroidota > Bacteroidia > Flavobacteriales > Flavobacteriaceae > Leeuwenhoekiella. Next base: position 56,446 of record PALD01000071.1, read on the forward strand.
GGAGGAAGCCGTATGGTGGGACAGGTGGTCAACAGTGATGTAGATCTTGTTTCATTGTCAAGGCACGGGCTCCCCAAAAGCACGGCAAGCAACCTCAGCGAGGTGCTGGGGCTTAGTATGGAGCAGTTCAGCAAGTTGCTGCACGTGTCACTGCGCACCCTTCAGCGCAAGGATGATAAAGAGCTTCTTAGTGTTTACAGTACAGAGCAGCTCTTAGAAATCGCAAGCTTGGTTTCACGGGGTATAGAGGTATTTGCCACCCTTGAAAATTTCAAGAGCTGGTTACATTCTTCACCATATATCCTCAATGGGCAACGGCCCGTTGATTTTTTGGATACGAGGTTTGGCATACACTACCTTAAGGATCTCATGGGCCGCATTGAGCAAGGTATCCCGTCGTAGATGCGTATCTTTAGGATTGCAAGAACAGATTATATTCATGACCTTTCTGGAGAGGGAAGCCGTCTCTACGGTGGACGGTGGAACGAACGCGGGGATGCCGTGGTGTATTTTGCCCAGCATCTTTCTTTGTGTATGCTTGAACTTCTCGTGCACCTCGATTATAAAAACGTGGTGGACGATTATTCTTTTATCGAGGCCGAAATACCGGACATGGCCATTGAAATCCTGGAGGATGTGGAAAAACTGGACGCAAACTGGCAAAGGGTGCCTTCTCCCGGTTCCTTGGCAAGTTATGGTTCTCAATGGATACTGGAGAAACGCTCGCTAGCCTTGCAAGTGCCATCAGGTTTGTTGCAATGGGAGCATAATGTTGTTGTAAACCCTGCACACCCAGATTTCAAGAAACTCAAGATAATACGCATTAAAAGCCTGAGCATTGACCATCGCTTGATTGCTTGATGGTTTTTTTCAATATCTTTAAGTAAAAGAGTACCGTGCAAACTATTATTGAATATGCTGTTACCACCATTGTCTGCCTCATCTCAGCAGTCGTCATCCAGCGTATTTTTTATAAAGAACAACAGCGAGGGGCAAATCAAAGTGCCATTGAGGGAATTAAATGGTTTGGACTGGCTATTTTTTCCTGGGGTATGGGGGCATTTGTTGATTTATTGCTCATCTCGGGTTGGGGCTTTTCCCCACATGCACGATTGATTATATATTGGGGTGTTTTTGTTTCTTTGGCAAACTCACTATTCATAATCCTTTCTCTACCTTCCATAGAGCATAAACGTTCCCGAGGGATTCTCGTAAGGCTGGTGCAACGTTTTAGTGTCAGGGAATTTATTGGTCTTTATAGTGGCGTGCTGGCCATGATTGTCTTTGTTTTTTTAGCCACATCGTATAACAATACGGCCATCAGCAATAATTTTATCTGGCTTATTGATATCCCTATTTCTGTAGTGGTGGCTTTTTCTTTGTTGGGCGAGCTCAACAAGGCCTTTAAAGATCGTAACATGAAGTTTATGTACCTGCCCACTTTTTCTCTTTTTGCACTCATCTTGATCGCGGTTTCTTACCGTATTATCCCTCAAGATAGGGCCGTGCAGGTTATAGATCAAGGGTTTTGGTCCCTTGCGGGGAGTATAACGGCCATTTCATTTAAGTTTTTGTTTATACTGCTCTTTTCAATCCTGTTGTATAGCTGGAAGTTCCTGTCTGAAAAAGAAGCACAACAATCTCTTGCCACAAAACTCGCAAAAGAGAATAAAGATTTAAAGCATAGCCTGGAACATGCTGAACTTAGTGTAGAAAGCCATCTGGATACCATAAAGACCATGAAGAAGGAACTTTTTGAGCTCAATGAAAGTTCTAAAATCGCACTTAGTGAACGTCAAAGAGAGGTCTTGGGATATTTGGCCCGATATGGGAAGGAAAAATCCTATCATGAGATTGCTGATGAAATGCATATAAGCCTTGATGGTTTTCAAACCCATATCCACCAGATAAAAAAACTTCTCAACATTAGTGGTACAGGGGGAAAGCAACAATTGATAGCTTTCGCCGAAAGGCACAATCTCGCAGATATAATCACCTATAATAAAGAAGTCTAAGCTTATGGTTAACCATACTGTTCAATGATTATAAGCAGTGGTTAACCTTGAGGTTGTAATGATTTTGAATGAATTTGGCCAAAACCAAAACCTACATTCATGGTCATTCAAGAACTTACCTTTGATGAAAAGATAAACAATGCATTTGATGGGGCCACCAGTTGGTTCACAGACGCCATCTTTGCCGAAATACCGCTAGGGGGAAACCTGGGCATTCCATGGGTGTTGGTAGTGTTAATTGTTGGTGCCGCTTTTTTTACCCTTTATTTTCGGTTTGTAAATTTTAGAGATTTTTTTACAGCCATAAAGGTTGTAAAAGGAGATTATGATGAGCTTGAGCAAGGGAATGCTGTAGAAGTTTCAGATGCAGTTTCAACAGTAGATGGTGACAATCCTGACACTATAAGAGTTGAGGGTGATGGTGAGGTAAGCCATTTTCAGGCCTTGACAGCCGCGGTTTCTGCAACCGTGGGCCTAGGAAACATAGCAGGGGTGGCGATTGCCCTGTCGATAGGTGGGGCAGGCGCAACGTTCTGGATGGTCCTGGTGGGACTGCTGGGGATGTCGTCTAAATTTGTGGAGTGTACTCTGGGTGTTAAGTACCGTGAGGTAAATGCCGGCGGGACGATTTTTGGCGGGCCCATGTACTATCTCAGCAAGGGGTTAAATGATAAGGGCCTGAAAAAATTGGGCAAGGTCCTGGCAGTGGTTTTTGCGGTGATGTGCATAGGCGGTTCCTTTGGAGGTGGCAATATGTTCCAGGTCAACCAGGCGTTTAAGCTTTTTGAATATGTTACAGGGGCTGAGGATAGCTTCATAAGTGGTCACGGTTGGATATTTGGATTGGTGATGGCCATTCTTGTGGGTATAGTAATCATTGGCGGAATCAAGAAAATCGCCAAGGTTACCGATAAAATCGTCCCGGTAATGATGGTGCTCTACATATTGGCAAGCCTTACGATACTGGGGCTCAATTATAACGAGATACCCCATGCATTCACTGAAATCTGGAAAGGTGCCTTTAGCCCCCAGGGGGTCACCGGCGGTTTTGTGGGGGTGCTCATACAGGGTTTTAAAAGAGCAGCATTTAGCAATGAAGCCGGTATAGGTTCTGCTTCCATCGCCCACAGTGCGGTAAAAACGCAATATCCTGCAAGCGAGGGGCTAGTGGCGTTACTAGAGCCGTTTATCGATACAGTGATTGTTTGCACCATGACGGCACTGGTGCTCATAATTACAGGACAGCTCAACGTGGGCGCGCAACTTAGTGATGAAGAAGGTGTCATACTCACCGCTACGGCACTCGAGACGGGTATATCCTGGTTTCCCTATTTGCTTTCGGTTGCAGTGGTCTTATTTGCATTTTCATCGATGATCTCATGGTCATATTATGGGTATCAGGCATGGAGTTATCTCTTTGGCAGGGGTAAAAGAACAGAGTACATATACAAGATCCTGTTCTGTATTTTTACTGTTGTGGGTGCGGCAGCGACCCTGGGCGCCGTTACAGACTTTAGCGATGCCATGATATTTGCCATGCTGGTGCCTAACATGATTGGGCTGTTCATTTTAAGAAAGAACGTATGGGAAGAATTGAAAAGGTACAGGCAGTTGATAAAAAATGGATATTGGCTTAAAGCCAAAAAAAATCCCGCTATTCATAAAAACATAAAATAGCGGAAAACAAAAAATTAGGGGTGAAATTGTTATAAGGTCATTGTCCACACGCGGTGCATGCGGTTAAATTTTCTTATTTCCTTGCGAAGTAGCTTTACAAAATCCTTACCGTTGCTCTCAGCACGTTCCAGTCGCTCACAGGTTTTGTACAGGCGCTGGCTTAACCTGCTTACTGAATCTGCATATCTTAAGCGTTCATGCTGGTAAGGGTGCATCTCGGCTTTTTTTATCTCAGGTGCCAGTGAATCTGAGTCCCTGATGATGTCGCCGGTAAAATAGATGCTATGGTCCTCACTACCGTCTTGTTTAAGAGATGAAAGGTCATAGGCCAAACAGTCTGAAATATTGCGAGATAAGTGCAATATTTCTAGCGCGTGGTTATAAAGCCTGATATTTCCCGGTATTCTCTCCATAGCATTTTGTATCTCAAATTTACTATGAATTAAAAAGCATTAACTTTACATTTTAAAGCATATTTCATTTTTTGCTTTAACTTTTAATTTTTTTGATACATAAAAATTTGTAATGAAAATTGATTCAACAAACTGGAAGATTTTGCAATGCTTACAGCAAAATGCGCGCATGAGCAATGCAGAGATAGGTAGGAAAGTAGGCATTACATCACCGGCAGTGGCAGAGCGCATAAGGAAAATGGAAGATGCCAATATCCTTACGGGCTATAGGGCAGAGGTCTCCCACTGGCATGTAGGCCATCAAATGAAGGCTATCATTACCGTGCGCGCGTTCATGGGGAGGTTGAAACCTTTTCTTGAAAAAGTATCTGATTTTCCCGAGGTGCTCAACTGCTACCGCATTACGGGGAACGAGAATATCATCATGGAGGTCGTGCTCTTTGACCAGTTTCATCTGGAAGAATTTATTGATAAGCTCATAACCTATGGGGAGACAAAGACACATATCGTGCTCTCCACCGTGGTCGAGAATGCCCCCATACGTACAAAAAGGATATGATATTACATGGAGTTCAACCTGCCGCCGTCAACCGCGAGGCTCACTCCGTTGATGTAACTTGCTGGCTCGCTGGCCAAAAATACAATGGCATTTGCCGTTTCTCCTGGATTGGCAAAACGCCCCATGGGGATGGCATTTTTCCAGCTGTTCTCTTCTTCGGTGATGCTGTGTCCTCCTTTTTTTGCACGGGCTTCTATCAAGCTGGAAAGACGCGCTGTTGCCGTTGCCCCGGGTAGGACATTGTTTACGGTTATCCCAGATTCTGCCACCTCATTGCTCAGGGTTTTTGCCCAGCTGGCAACTGCCCAGCGCGTAGTGTTTGACACGCCCAGCCCAGGGATGGGTTCTTTTACAGAGGTTGAGATGATGTTGATGATTCGGCCGTAATTGGCTTCTTTCATTCCGGGTATTATGGCTTGCGCCAAAAGGTGGTTGCATTTAAGATGCCGCGTCAAAGCTGTTTCAAATTCTGACACATCAGCTTGCAGGATGGGCCCACCGGCAGGCCCACCAGAATTGTTGACCAGTATATGAACCGGACCGTTTTTCTTTAAAAATTCCGTGACAACGGCATTTACATACTGCGGATTGTCAAAATCTGCGGCAAGCATCGCGTGCATTTGTCCGGTGTCAGTATCCAGTTCAGCTAAAGTTGCCTTGAGTTTGTTTTCATTTCGCGCAAGCAAAATAACATTTGCACCTTCTTTTGCCATGAGCAGGGCGGTTGCCTTGCCTATGCCAGCGGTGCTACCACATACCAGTGCGTTTTTACCTTTGAGTCCTAGGTCCATAATTAATCTTCTTCTTCCATTTCATTGAGCACGGCCTCATCGTGAAGCATGCTTTTTATTTGTGCTTTTACGATGTTCAGTTTTTCGCGCAAGCTTAAAGAGTCTGGCAGTTTGCCGTCATAGATGAGGTTAAGGATTGCCTTGTCCTGTAGCCTACCGCGCAGCATGGCCTCTGTGTAACGCAGGTCTTCCCTAAAGGTCACCAGTGAATATTTACTGTAATATTCAGTGGGGAAATGCTCTTCAAAAGCAATTTCAAGCTTGCGCTTTTCCTGAAAGATAGGACGGGCGGTGTGTGCTTTCATCTCATGAAAATTATCAACGGCAAGGTCTGCGATGGCATCTGTATCGTCCTTGCGCACCGCTTGATATTCCTTAAAAACCGTGCTCCAGTCGCCCTGGTGCTTATCTATAAATCCATCCAGCACATGAATATCTTCAAAGGCGCTGTTCATCCCCTGGCCATAAAAAGGCACTATACCGTGTGCGGCGTCGCCTATTAAAAGCGTCTTGCCATAGGCGTGCCATGGCGAGCATTTTATGGTTCCCAAAGGTGATGTGGGGTTGTTCTCAAATTCTTCAACAAGGTTGGGCATCAACTTCAAGGCATCAGGAAACTCTTCTTCAAAGTATCTTGTCACCGCTTCCGCAGAATTTAATTTTTCAAAACTGTTGGGCCCTTCATCCCAAGATAGAAAGAGCGTAACGGTAAAACTACCATCCAAGTTGGGCAACGCAATCATCATGTCCTTGCCGCGGGGCCAGATGTGCAAAGCATTTTTAAACACCTGAAAGTCGCCATCATTGCCCGCCGGAAAAGACAGTTCTTTATACCCGTGCGTCAGGAAATGCTGCCCATAACTGAACAGGAATTTTCTATGCGCCAGCATGCTTTTTCGCAGCATACTGCCCACGCCATCAGCACCCATGATCACATCTGCCTGAAAGGTCTTTTTCTCCTCGCTTACAAAATGCTGAAACGTCGCCTTGCCCTCTTCAAGGTTTACATCTACACATTTCATGTTAAAGTGTGTCTTGATGTTGGGCATCTTGTCACATTCATCCAGCAACATCTTGTTGAGGTCTTCTCGCGAAATACTGTTGATAAATTCCCCACGACCACTATAAGGACTCATAAAAGTTTCGCCCTCGCGGTCATGAATCATACGACCTTGCATCGGGATGCAAAGCGGTTTTACTTTATCTTCAAGCCCGGTGAGGCGCAGGCCTTTCATACCGCGGTCAGAAAAGGCAAGGTTGATGCTACGGCCAGAGTCTAGGGACATGATTCTTAAATCTGGGCGTTTTTCCATTACGGTTACCCGGTATCCACGTTGTGCCATGCGCAGTGCTAGGAGCGAGCCGCATAGTCCGGCACCTATTACGAGTATATGTTCGTTAGTGGTCAATGTTTTTTGATTGATTGGTTAGCAATAATTAGTTGTTGAGCAGTTCGCGCAGGCGTACCGTCATTTCATAAACATCTTCAAAATTGTTGTAGATGGGTGCTGGTGCCACCCGTATCACATCAGGTTCGCGCCAGTCGCAGATGATGCCGGCCTCCATAAAGCCATCAAACATGCTCTTATCTGCATCTTTCACCTGGATTGAAAGTTGGCAGCCGCGCTCTTCCGGGTTTTTTGGGGTAATGATATTGATGCGGTCATCGTTGATCTCGTTGATGAGAAACTCCAGGAAACCCGTTAATTTTTTAGATTTCTTCCTGATGTTTTTAAAACCCGCTTCCGCGAAAACTTCTAGCGAAGCCCTTACCGCGGCCATGCTCAAAATAGGAGGGTTGCTCAACTGCCAGCCGTCTGCGCCATAGGCCGGGTCAAAATCGAGGCGCATATTAAAACGCGTTTCCAGTTTATGGCCCCACCAGCCCGTAAATCGTTGAATTTCTTTGTTTTCTGCATGACGTTCATGAACAAAACAGCCACCAAGGCTTCCCGGGCCACTGTTTAAATACTTGTACGTGCACCAAACAGCAAAGTCGGGGCCGGTTTCATGTAAATCTGCATCGATGTTGCCAACACCGTGAGCCAGGTCAAAACCTACCATTGCGCCGTGTTTGTGACCTAAATCGGTTATTTTTTTCATCGGGTATTTTTGGCCCGTGTAATAATTTGTATTTCCCAGCATCACAAGTGCAACTTCGTCGCCATGCTGCTCCATGATGGCTTCAAGGTCCTCATAATGATTGAGGTATTCTCCTTCTCTGGGCTGCCATAATATCAGGGATTCTTCAGGGTCGTATCCGTGATGCTTTATCTGTGATTTGACCGCATAGATGTCAGATGGAAATGCATCGCTCTCGATGACGATTTTGTTTCTTTTTGGCGTAGGCCTGTAAAAGGAAACCATCATCAAGTGCAGGTTTGTGGTGAGCGTGTTCATGATGATTACCTCGTCTGGTTTTGCCCCCACGATGTCTGCCATGTTTTTTGACAGGGCACGGTGGTACTCCGTCCAGGGGATATCAGCCTTAAAATGACCTTCTACACCTATTTTTGCCCAGTGGTCCAGCTCTTTTTGAATAAATTCCTGCACATTTTTGGGCTGTAGGCCCAGCGAATTCCCACAGAGGTAAATGTAATTGTTGCCATCTGCATCTTTAGGAAAATGAAACTTTTCGCGAAAGCTACGCAACGGGTCTTGAGCGTCGCATGCTTTGGCAAAGGCCAAACTGTTTTGATAAAGAATCTGAGTGTCTTGCATATCCTACAAATTTAACAATATTGAATTTTAAAAGGTCGCGAGAATTGTGATATGTGCGGTCTTTAAGGCTAAATTTTTGTTATTTTTCATGTTTTAAAACGTTTTATGCAGGCCGTCAAACTTGTTTTTACAAACCGGGGGTATTTTGCTCCCGCCTTTCTGTTTGCCACGCTCAACATCATCATTGGTACGTGGGCCATCTACATCCCTTTTATAAGTGATGGGCTGGGCCTCACAGAAGGTGAACTGGGGCTTGCCCTGTTTTTTATCGCACTGGGAACGCTTGTGGCTCTGCCCTTCTTACCTTTTTTAGCCAGAAAATTGGGCATTGGCAAACTCTCTTTTTTGGCCGTGATCTTGATGTGCATCAGTATCATTGGACCATTTCTAGCTGAAAATTATGTGGCCTTTTGCGCTTCTCTTTTTGTCTTTGGGCTATTTAACGGCTTGCTGGATGCGGGTATGAACACGCTGGTCAATGAGATAGAAAAACAGCAAAATGCCCATTTTATGAGTATTTCTCATGGGTTTTTTAGCCTGGGTGGTATGGTGAGTGCTGGCGTGGGTACTTTTTTGATTGCAGTGTTTGATAGTCCCGTGCTGCACATTGCAACCGTTGCCATACTGATGATTTTTTTGAATTTGGCTTTTGCCAAAAATTATACGGGGGTAAAGGCTGCTGTGCATGAAGAAAGTTCAGGTTTTAAATTGAGGAACCTCAAACCGCTTTTTGCCCTTTGCGTCATCGCTTTCCTGATTTTTGCAGCTGAAGGTGCGATAGTGGATTGGAGCGCATTGTATATGGAAAAGGTAACGCTTTCAGATGTTTCCCTTTTTGGGATGGGGTACACCGCATTTAATGGTATGATGGCCTTGGGAAGGTTTTTTGGTGATGGTATAAGTGAGCGGTTTGGCTCAAGGGCCATCCTTGTGGCGGGAAGCATCCTGGGCGCACTGGGGTTTGCCCTTGTCCTCACCGGGAGTACCTGGATTGCCATCGCGGGATTTGCTATCGTGGGCGTTGGGCTATCGGTCATCGTCCCAGAGCTCTTGCGCTATGCTGGTCAACTGCCCAATGTCCCCTCGGCCGAAGGGGTAAGTTTTGTGTCTGGCATCGGTTTTTCGGGCATGCTTCTAGGTCCAGTGCTACTGGGGTTTCTGGCAGGCGCCTTTACACTAAAAAGCAGTTTTGTAGCCCTGCTCTGTGCGACCTTGCTGGCCACGTTGATATCGCTTTCGCTTAAGCGAAAAAAATAAGATTAATCTTCTGTCTTGACAGCAATATCAGTAAAATAGAGCTTCACTTGGTTGCCTTCGGTATTATGGGTTTCGGCAATCTTTAACCCGGAAAAATCCTTGTAATCTTCCCAACTGGTCACCATGCTCCACGCATCAGCATTGCCCCTGCGGTAGACCCATTCTTTGACAATAAAATCTTTATCATAGTAAAAATCATAGGCATCCCCAGGGGTATAACCGCCCTGGTCACCGTATACCATGGTTATTTTTGATAGCGTCTCCTTGCTCATGGGCGCCGTAGCGGTATCCTGCACCGTCAGGCTGGTGGACCCTTTGTCCCAGATGAGGTGGTATGGGGCGAGCAACCAGAATGAGTCATTTATGAAACCTTTGTCAGTCGTGGTGGCAAGGCTGTCCATCTGGCTGCGGTTATATTCTACCGTGTCCTGTGGGTTTTTCATGACAATATCCCCAGTCTTTGTCTTCCATGCCCAGGCCCGTGCCATGTGGTTTTCACCACGGTCAACGTTAAAGGTAAAGTCCAGTTCTTCAACATCGCCCCAGTTGTCGATACCTGATGCTTTTGCAATTTTATAAGCTACCTGCTCCTCTGGAGAAAGTGAAGCCATATTAACGGTTTGATCCTTTGGCTTGTCATTGCAGGCGGTAAGCAGGATGGATAGGATGAAGGCGGGGATGAGGTTTTTCATGATTGTTGATGGTTTATATAGTAAATGTAAGGGAAAAGAACCAGTGAGTTATTAATATTTTCTCAAAAGGGGTGATTAACTTTACAAAAAGTAGAACACAGATGAAAAAAACAGCGTTGTTGATCGCGGTGCTTGCCATGACCTTTGCCTGCAAGGATAAAGGTGCCACAGCCGCAAATACGGGATATGATGCCCTGATGGACAAGACCCTGGCAATCCATGATGAGGTCATGGAAGACATGATGCCGCTGGGCAACCTGAGCAGTACCCTAGCAAAAAAAGTAGATAGTTTTCCTGATAACAAGCAGTACCGGCAGGCACTTGATAAACTGGAGCATGCACATGATTTTATGATGGAGTGGATGCAGGATTTTGGTAAAAAATTTCCCTATGAAGAGCGTCAGGGCAACAAAGAATCACAACTTGACATCAAGCAGCGCCATGACCTGCTCAAGCAAGAGTATGAAGAGGTACGGACCATGCAAGACTCAGTAAATGCAAGCATGGAAAATGCTAGGCAGGTGCTGGGCAGTTAAGGAAAGGCTAAAGTAAGATTGTAGCCAGTGGGTTTTGGGTAAATTTGGTATAAACCAAAAAACTATGAAGACCATTTTGCACAAGGCAGAATCCCGCGGGGAGGCAAACTTTGGCTGGTTGCACAGCAGGCACAGCTTTAGTTTTGGCAATTATTATGACAGCCAGCGCATGAACTTTGGCGCACTGCGCGTCATCAATGATGATAGGGTAAAGGGCGGTGAAGGTTTTGGCACCCATCCACACCGGGATATGGAGATTATATCCATACCTCTTACCGGTACCCTGGAGCATAAGGACAGCATGGGCAACAGTGGTGTCATCAAGCAGGGCGACATACAGGTGATGAGTGCCGGTACGGGCATCCACCACAGCGAGTATAACCACAACAAGGATGAAGAGGTAAAATTCTTGCAGATATGGGTTACCCCAAATAGAAAAGGAGTCACCCCACGATATGACCAGGTCACCCTCAAAGTAGATGACCGTAAAAACGCACTGCAACAGGTGCTCTCCCCAAAATCAAACGACGACGGGGTGTGGATACATCAAGATGCCTGGTTCTACATGAGCAACCTGGACGCTGGCAAGTCACTAGATTATGAGCTCAAGACTGAGACCAATGGCGTCTATATCTTTGTCATCACGGGTCAAATAGAAATAGAAGGGCAAGAAATCAATACCCGGGATGGATATGGTATCAGCGGGACAAAAACTTTTAGCCTTACGGCGAAAGAAAACAGCGAACTGCTGCTCATGGAAGTCCCCATGCACTGAAAACCATGAAAATAAACCTAATTAAAAATAGCGATGAAGGCAGGTATGAAGCTCATGTTGAGGGGCAACTGGCCTTTGTGGACTATAAAGAAAAAGAAGGCAAGGTCTATCTCGTGCATACTGAGGTGCCAAAAGAGCTTGAGGGAAAGGGGGTGGCCGGCAAACTGGTTGAAAAAGTACTCCAGGATATCAAGGCAGATGTCAAGAAAGTTGTGCCCAGATGCTCTTATGTTGCCACATACATAAAAAAGCACCCCGAATGGGAACGGCTAGTCGCTGAATAATTTTTTTCAGGTGATGTGTAATCCATGGTATTTCTGCCCGACTCATTACGGGTAACTACCATTAATTAATCATTAAAATCTGAAAAGCATGGAAACACCTATCGAACTCACCTTAGTAGGATTTAACAACGGGATGTATCAAATCAAATACCCCAACCTGGACCTGCCCATTGAAATCAATGAAGAACTTTACCGAAAGTTTTGCAAGAGCAGGGACTATGTGATAAAACATCTCAAGGATAAGGGCAAGTCCATCAATGATGGCCTAAAGCAGATGCCCTTGTGCGGCATGCAGTAAATACCTAAAAGCGCAATTGAAATTGCGCTTTTTTTATTGATTTGGCTTAAAGCCAAAATACCTCAAACCTTTTCGTTTAAAAAATCCCTGTTTTTTACGATTTTAATAACACTTCTTCCTACTGGCTTCCAGCGGTGGGGCTTAATTTTGCATAAATGTTGAAAGCTACAGTCCTAAGGACAAAATCCAGGAATATTATTGTCTTGATACTGGGAACGCTCATTGCCATTGGGCCGTTTTCCATAGATATGTATTTGCCCGGTTTTGCCAGTGTGGCAGAAGACTTTAAGGTAGATATAAGCCGGGTGGGGCTTACCCTAACCAGTTATTTTATTGGTATTTCACTGGGGCAGCTGGCCTATGGTCCCCTCATGGACAAGTTTGGCCGGCGCAAGCCATTGATTTTTGGTCTATTGCTCTATATCGTTTCGGCATTGATGTGTGCTCTCAGCTGGAACCTTGAACTTCTTATCGTTGCCCGTTTTTTCCTAGCTCTGGGTGGTTGTGCCGGTATGGTGGCCAGTAAAGCCATGGTGCGTGACCTGTTTGAGAAAGAGCAGGTAGCAGATGTATTGTCAACATTGATGCTCATCATGGGCGTGGCCCCCATCATTGCGCCCACCGTGGGTGGTATCGTGGTGGGTTCATTAGGGTGGGAGAGCGTGTTTTTTATACTGGCCGCCTTCGCCACGCTCATGTTGTTCAACGTGGTATTCATCTTGCCAGAAAGCCATAAGCCCAACCGTGCAACGAGCCTGAGGCCACGCGCCGTGCTGCGTGAATATATATCAGTATTCAAGAATCGTGACTTCTTTGTTTTTTCAATAACCAGGGGGCTTGCCATGGGGGCATTGCTGTCTTACGTTTCAAGCGCTCCATTTATTTTTATAGAGAATTTTGGTTTGAACGAGCAGCAATTTGGGTGGGTTTTTGGAGGTAATGCCTTTGGTCTCATCCTGGGTAGCCAGATAAATAGGTTGTTCCTTAAGCGCTATGATATGTTCAGGATTACGATGGTGATTACAATTTCACTGGCCATCCTCACGATAATAGGTCTTGTATCCACCATGGTCAAGGTAGAATTCTGGGTGGTTTACCCTATCCTTTTCTGTATGTTGTTCCTCATAGGTTTTCAAAACCCAAATGCCACGGCATTGGCACTCCAACCCTTTACACTACAGGCTGGCTCTGCATCAGCACTGGTGGGGAGCATGGGGATGATCTTTGGGTCAATTGCGAGCATACTGGTCACCACGTTTGTCACGCATTCCATCGTGCCTCTGTTCATTATAGTTGCCGGGTGTTCCATATTAAGTTTGGTGCTTGTTCTTGCCTATAAAAAAAAGCAAGCCACTTGGGGCTTGCAATAAAAAATATTCTTTTGGCTTTAAGCCAAATAAACATCATGACATCTCATCTGGGTCTGGACCAAACCTTTCATGCTTGTCCATGGCATCGATTTGAGCCATTTCATCTTGTGAGAGCTCAAAGTCAAACACATCTGCATTGCTGATGATATGTTCTTTTTTAACTGATTTTGGGATGGTTATGACGCCATTTTGTAAGTCCCAGCGCACGGTTACCTGGCCTTCGGTCTTGCCATGTTTTTCAGCGATGGCCTTGAGGGTCGGGTTTTTAAAGACATTGCCCTGTCCCAGTGGTGACCACGCCTCATATTGTATCTTGTTTTTCTTGCAGAAGTCCTGCAGCTCCTTTTGCACCAGCCAGGGATGAAATTCCATCTGGTTCACCATGGGTGCTATCGTGGCATCTTGCATGAGGTCTTCAAGGTGGTGCTGTAAAAAGTTGCTCACGCCTATGGCCTTGATTTTGCCTTGATTATACAGGTCTTCAAGTGCACGCCAGGTTTCTTTGAACTTGCCTTTAATGGGCCAGTGTACCAGGTAGAGGTCCAGGTAATCCAGGTTAAGTTTTTCCATGGTCTTGTCAAAAGCGGCAATGGTCTTTTCATAGCCTTGATCATCGTTCCATACCTTGCTGGTCACAAAGATTTCGCCCCTGGGAATGCTACTCTTGTTAATGGCCTTGCCCACACCCTCTTCATTGTCGTAAAAAGCGGCGGTATCTATATGGCGGTAACCGGCATCTAGTGCCCAGTTGATGGCGTTGATGACTTCTTTGCCATCATCAGCCTTGTAAACGCCCAGGCCTAGATAGGGCATTTCAACACCGTTGTGGAGTTTCCATTTTCCGTTTATGTCGCTTATTTTTTTCATATTGATAACTAGATATTCATGATTTTTAAAATGTTGTAAAACAAAGAACCCGTGAGGGTTTCACGGGTTTTTGTATTTAAAATAGATTAAAATTTAATCTACAGCATCTTCAATTGCATCTCCTGCATCGTCAATTGCTTCTTCCACATCGTCTGCGGCGTTGTTTTTTTCGCGGCAGCTAATTAAGGTCGTACTTAATGTTGCCATCATGCAAAGTATAAAAATTGCTCTTTTCATAAGTATAGTGTTTAGTTAAGTTATACGTTTTTACAGTCTTCTTCCGGTGGCTAGCCTCCATATGATTGCAATGACTGCAATTACAAGTAGGATGTGAATGATGCTGCCTATGTCAGGAAACGCGAAGTAACCTACCAGCCATCCTATAATAAGGAGTACGATTATGAGCCAGATTATGTCTCTCATGATAATGGTTGTTTTAATTAGTTTCTTTAAATGTAGATAACCGTACAATTTGTAAGAAGCCAGTTAACAGCGGTTTAACAGCGTAAACAAGAATTTTGTGGGTTCTTTATGATTTGCCTGGTTCATTTCTTAAGATTTTTAAGTTTTAATCCTGAGACAAAATTGTCGATCCCTGTGCTATCATACCGGTCATGAAAATGTTTGAACCGGCCCCCTCCCAAAAGGTGTTTCAGGATTCTTCGTTGCATGTATTAGTTTAAATAATACAATTTTTTGAGATGATGCTTTTTATATGATATTCTTTTCTAAAAGGTATGTATAAACATTAATCTTCCTGCCAGCAGGCCATGACGTTTATCCTTAGTTGATGGAGATATGTATTATTTATAATTAAACGAAAAGGAACATCATTATAGATTGCGTGTATAAATTGTTTTTTTAATGTGTTCACAGGATGTTTTTCACAATGTTTTAAGCGTCAGCGTATTTTGTACTTCATAAATAAGAGGTGAAACACTATATTTGCCCGAAGCAGAGCATATGTTAAAGAAATCCCCTCTTCTTATAATACCCTTGCTGCTCTTTTGCATGCTGGCGTCCTGTGTACCCACGAAGGACCTTACCTATTTGCGGGAAGGTGAAGAAGTGGTCGATAGCCTATGGGTCGTTAACAAGCAGCATCAACCCTATCGCGTACAGGTAAATGACGTGCTCAGCATACGGGTTAAGGCCCTGGATCCAGAACTCGTGGAATTTTTTAATCCCGCTGCAGGTGGCGAGAGTGGCGGTAACGCTTTGAGCGAGGGATATTACTACGATGGATTTTCAGTTGACAGGCATGGTAAGATAAGGATACCCACAATAGGTGAGATTTCTGTGCTGGGCTACACGACCGAAGAAATACGGGAAATTATAGAAAAGAAGCTCCTGGATGAATACCTCAAGGAAAATGCAGAGCTTTTTGTGACCGTCAAGCTTGCTGGCATACGGTACACTATCGCTGGCGAGGTGGGTTCACCAGGTACAAAGGTTGAACTTGCCGAACAACTCACACTTCTTGAAGCCATTGCAAATAGTGGTGATATCCCCGTAACCGGTGACAGGAAGGATATACGCATTATAAGGCAATACGCTGGTGGGCAACGCGTTCACCATGTAGACCTCACAAAGATTGATGCGATGAACTCACCCTATTATTTTGTGCAGCCCAATGATGTGATCATCGTGAACCCACTGCCACAAAAATCATTGGGCGTAGGGACCACCGGGCTTTCATCGTTTACAACAATATTTAGCCTCTTAACATCAGTAACCGCAATAATCTTATTAATCACAAGGTAGATGGACGACGGTTTTGAAATAAAAGATCAACAGAATTTCTTTGATTTCAGGGGTTTTTTGATCAAGCTCTTGAACTGGTGGCCGCTTTTCTTGATCTGCCTTGCCGCGGCACTTTATGTTGCCTATTATATCAATGTAAGGAAGTTGACGGTCTACCGCATGAGCAACATGATTACCGTAAAAGATGATCAAAACCCGTTTTTTACCAGCAACACCAGCCTGACCTTCAACTGGGGCGGTACGACTGATAAAGTGCAAACGGCAATGATTTTATTAAAATCACGTAGCCATACAGAAAAGGTTGTTGAGGAACTCCAGTTTTGCACAGATTACCTTAAGCAGGGAGAATATCATCTTGAGGATGTTTACGGCTCGACCCCATTTAAAATCGAAGTTAATGGAGAACGGCCCCAACTGCTCAACAAATTGATAAAGCTCACCTTTAAAGATGCTAAAAACTTTATCCTTGAAATACCTTTTACTGGGGGTAGCGGTGCAATGCAGGATTATGATACCAAAGATATCACCAGCATGGCCTTGCCGCCCACATCATTTGTTGCAGAGTACAGCCTGGGTGACCCGGTTGACCAGCCTTTTATGAACTTTAAGGTTGCTCCCACGGAGATTTTGGCGCAAGCCGGACAGGTTTTTTACATACGTTTTAAAAGCTTTGATGGGGTTGTGGGTGCATATAGGGGTATCAACATAGACCAGACACCATCTGGAAGCAGTATCCTGTCGTTGAGCCTTACGGGAACAAACAAAAAAAGATTGGTAGACTTTTTGAACACCTCTGTAGAGGTGCTCAGCAAGGACCAGCTGGAGCGTAAAAACCTGTTTGCCACAAAAACCATAAAATTTATTGATAGCAGCCTTGCGGTCAAGTCAAGGGAAATGCGGGAAGTACAGGATGAGCTTGATAATTTTAGAAAAGGTAATCGTGCCGTTACCATGAGTGGTGGTGAGGAAAGCCTTGTAACTAAATTGACAGATCTTGACGGAAGAAAACAGAATATTGAGCAACAATTGCTCTATTATCAAAACCTGGAGAGCTATTTAAGAAACCGTACGGACTATTCGACCGATATTCCCGCACCATCAGTGGCTGGGATAGGAGAAGCAAGTATTGCATCAGGCGTGGCTACCATAATAGAACTTTCTGAACAGCGCAACAGGTACACGTTTACGGCAAAACCCAACAACCCCGTGTTTCAGGACCTGGACAGGCGTGTCAATGCGGCTAAAGAAGTGCTGCTGGAAAACATAGCATCCTCATCACAACTCCTGAACTCGCAACTCCTGGACGTACGCAGGCAGATAGGCAATGCAGAATCACAGATAAGCAAGCTGCCCGCGGAGCAACAGGAACTGCTGGGCATACAAAGAAGGTATAACCTAAGTGAAAGCTCATACAGTGTATTTCTTGCCAAAAGGAGCGAGGCAGGGATCGTGAAGGCTGCAAACGTCTCAGACATCATGGTGATTGACTCTGCCAGGGATACCGGTGGTGGTGCGATAGGCCCCAATACCAGGACCAATTATGTCATGGCCACCATCGTGGGACTGGCCGTGCCCTTTGCATTTGTGTTCTTCCTTTTCTTTATAGATAACAAGATCAAGAATGCAAAGGATATTAAACGGCTTACCCCTTTGACCATTTTAGGGACCATAGGCAAGAGTAAATCAAACTCAAACCTGGTTCTTGTAGATGAGCCCCATTCGGCCGTGGCAGAAGCCTTTAGGGGGTTGAGAAGCAGCCTGCAGTTTATCTATAAGAGAAATAATGTAGAAGGCAGCAAGACGGTAAGCATTACCTCTTCAATTTCTGGTGAAGGGAAGACATTTTGCAGTATAAACCTGGCATCTGTTTTCGCTTTAAGCGAAAGAAAAACAGTACTGGTGGGGCTGGATCTGAGAAGGCCCAAGATTTTTGATGACTTCAACCTGACCAATGACAGTGGGGTGGTCAACTATCTCATAGGCGAGAAAAAAATGGATGAGATAGTACAAAAGACAAGCATTGAAAACCTCGATATAATCTTGTCAGGTCCCGTGCCCCCCAATCCTTCAGAATTATTGATAGGGGAGCAGATGGATACATTCATGAACGAGCTCAAGTCCCGGTATGACTACATCGTGCTTGATACCCCTCCCATAGGTCTGGTGGCTGATGCCCTTGAGATTGATGAGTATGTTGATGCCACGCTGTATGTGGTGCGCCAGGACTACACTAAAAAGGCCATGCTGGAAATCATCAATGAAAAATACAGAAATGGCCAGATAGGCAATATTAGCCTAGTGCTCAACTATTTTAGGACAAAGGGCAAGATGGGCTATGGTTACGGTTATGATTATGGCTACAGTTATGGGGGATATGGGTCAAGCATCAAGAAAACCTGGTTTCAAAAATTATTTTCCAGGTTCAAAAAACACAACAGCTGATGAATAATGAAACTGAAGGAGAATGGCTGTATGTCATCGATAGCCGTCAAAAGCTCCTGGATTTCAACTTCAAGGAGATATGGCGTTACCGCGACCTGCTCATGCTTTTTGTGAGGCGGGATATCGTCGCTACCTATAAGCAGACCATACTGGGCCCTTTATGGTATTTGATTCAACCCTTATTCACTTCAGTTGTATTTACCTTGGTCTTCAATAATATAGCAACCATCAAGACGGGTAGTGCGCCACCATTTTTATTTAATCTGGCCGGGGTTACCCTCTGGGGATATTTCATGCAGTGCTTGACAAACTCATCAAATACGTTTGCCAGCAATGCCGGCCTTTTTTCCAAGGTATATTTTCCACGTTTGATATCACCATTATCTCAAGCTATAAGCAGTTTGTTCAAACTGGGGGTTCAGATTTTGATTTTTATGGCATTCTATATTTATTATGTGCTCAAGGGAAAAAACTTAAGCCCCGAACCAGAAATATGGTTGTTTCCACTCTTGATTGTTGTTCTTGCGATTTTTGGTCTAGGGGTGGGCATGATAATATCTTCACTCACCACAAAATATAGGGATTTTAGGATACTTATAGGGTTTGCAACCACGTTGCTCATGTATGTATCAGCAGTGATGTATCCATTATCAGAGGTAGAAAACAGTGCAACGTTATCAAGCTATTCATGGATTGTGGAGTATAATCCCATAGCCCTTATCATAGAAGCCTTTAGGTACATGACGCTGGGCGAGGGTTATTTTAATATTGTTACCTTGAGCTACTGCACGGGCATAAGTATTTTACTTTTTTTAATTGGCCTTGCCGTCTTTAACAGGACCGGGAAGAATTTTATTGATACGATTTAAGATGAGTAAAGTAATTTTAAAAGCTGAGAATATTTCAAAGCAGTACCGTTTAGGTCTTGTGGGAACAGGGACGTTGCGTGATGATTTAAAACGTAACTGGGCACGCTTACGCGGAAAAGAAGACCCATTTCTTAAAGTAGGAGAAGTGAATGATAGAAGCAAGAAGGGGAATGATGATTATGTGTGGGCGCTTAGGGATATAAATTTTGAAGTAAAGCAAGGAGAGGTGCTTGGAATTATAGGAAAGAACGGAGCAGGAAAGTCCACTTTGCTGAAAATACTTTCTCAGGTTACATCGCCTACCACAGGAAGAATTAAGAGCAGAGGACGAATAGCTTCTTTGCTTGAAGTAGGGACAGGTTTTCATCCAGAATTGACAGGTAGAGAAAACATATACCTAAACGGTGCAATCTTAGGAATGAACAAAGCCGAGATCAACTCAAAGCTTGACGAGATCATTGATTTTTCGGGCTGTGAGCGATATATAGATACTCCGGTAAAAAGATATTCCTCAGGAATGACCGTGAGGCTTGGTTTTGCAGTAGCGGCACATCTTGAACCAGAAATTCTTGTAGTGGATGAGGTTTTGGCCGTAGGTGATGCGGAATTTCAGAAGAAAGCTATAGGTAAGATGCAGGATATTTCACAGGGTGAAGGAAGAACTGTACTTTTTGTGAGTCATAATATGGCGAGTGTACAAAGTTTGTGTACGCGTGGCATTCTTCTAGAGAATGGTTTTATAGCGAAGGAGAGTGCAATTAACAAAGTAATTGATCACTACTTGATACATCAGTCAAATAAAAATGTACTTGAAGTAGGGCAAGAGTATAACTTTCCAGAAAAGAGCGAATATCTTATTTACGTAAAAAGTATAACATTCGAGGAAAGAATTTCTACGGGACATGGATTAAAAATTTTACTTAAAATACAATCATCATCCACAATCAATGTCTCTTTTGCATTGGGTTTTAGAAATTCATTTAAAGAGAATGTTTATCAAATTTTATCTGAAAATACGGACGAGTATATTGCAATATCTTCTGGTACTTCTCAAATTTACTGTGAAACAAATGAGCTTCCTCTTATGCCTGGTAAATTTCACTTAACTCTATGGGTTGGTTCTGGAGGGGTTACATATGAGAAACATTTAAATTTCACTTCTATTGAGGTGCAAGAGGGTTTTTTTAGGGAAGGAATAAGAATTAAGGATAAAAAGTATCCTGTAGTAACAGATGCAAATTGGAGAGTAATTGATTATTATAAAAAAGGATAGTCCTAGGGTAAGTTTAAAATACTATAAATGGAAGCTAATACTTATCATTTTTTAATAACGAGATATAATCTCATATCTTCTTCTTGGAATACAGACAAAAGAAACAATAGGGTTACAGACAAAGATTGGTTACTAAGTCGTGAAAATCTTTTTCTAAGATATTGTTTGCCATCTGTCATTAATCAAAAGGATAAAAATTTTTATTGGTTCATTTATTTTCAGGAAGGTACTGAAAGTGATCTTGTGAAAGTTTTGGATGAGATTAGTAAATATAAATTTATACATCCATTTTTTATAGCGGGAATAGTTAGTCTTAATAATCACGTTCAGAAATCAATATCAAATATTATAAATAAAAAAGCGAAGGTGATTACCAGTCGATTAGATAATGACGATGCGATTCATTATAATTTCATTAAGAATATAAAAAAAGAACTTATAAATGAAGGGCATAATACCGTCTTATCTTTCTCAAAAGGCTTATGCTTAAATTTAACCGAAGGTTTTACATTAAGCACTCTTGATTTTACTTTGAATCAATTTGTTAGTTTGCTAGAGTTTGAAGGTCAGGGTTTTTTTAAAGGAGTCTATTGTAATCCTCATAATAAATGGGGGCCTCGTTTTATAGTCAAGGATTCGAAAATTCGAAATATGTGGTTGCAGATTGTGCATAAACGGAATTTACTTAATGAATTTAGAGGTCGACTTTCATATCCCTTTATAATAAAATCTTTTGGAAAAATAGATGTGCCTAACCCTTGGATTTATAATTTAAAAGTTTTTAAAAGTAGAATAAAAGCTAAGGTTAATAAATTTCCTGCTTACTATAGGCTAAAGAAATTAATTAATGGAAAATAAACTTATTTCCATTATTATACCAACTTATAATAGAGCTCATTTAATCGGTGAAACTTTAAATAGTCTTCTAGCTCAGACATATAAGGATTGGGAATGTATTATAGTTGATGATGGTTCAACTGATGATACAAATAATGTTGTGGAAGAGTATGTTGCTCAAGACAATCGATTTATTTTTGTCTATCGTCCGAGAGATCGAAGAAAGGGAGCGAATGCTTGCCGAAATTATGGCTTTGAAATGAGTAATGGAGAATATATTAATTGGTTTGATAGTGATGATATTATGCTTCCAAATTTTTTATTGGAAAAAGTTGATGCTATCCAACACTATGATTCTGATTACATAATTTCAAAAACTTTTGATTTCAATCATCCTAACTCTGGCGAAATTGTAGGCTATAATTCAAAATACTATTTATTTGAAAAATATAGAATCAACCACCTTAATTATGTAAAGCAGAATATTAATTGGCTCACACCAGATTTTTTTTGCAGAAGGGACATTTTAAAGAATATATCTTTCAATGAAAAGCTGTCTTCTGGTCAAGAGTATAATTTCATTTGTAAAGTTACTGCTGTGAGTAATAGGAGTTATCTTGTCGATAAATTTCTTTCCAAAAGAAGAATGCACTCAAATTCTATAAAAGGTAAATTAATTTCTAATAATAAAAAATATCTAATTGATCGGGGTATTGTTTATTTAGAAACATGGCTGGATCTAAGAAAATTTAATGATTCTGATGCCACTCAATTTCTTTTCAAAAAATCAATAAGTCATTCTTTGAGAGTAGAAATACCGTGTAGTTTTTTTTACATATGGAGATTATATTACCATTTAAGAAAATATTCAAATAGGTTAGGTGCATACTACATTTCATACCAAATTCTATGCAGAATTCTTGGAGTTGGACATTTTCTTAGAATTAAATTCTTAAAAGGCTGGCGAGAAATTGAAGAGTTTATATGAATCTTTATCAATATTAATATGCTATTTCATTTTAAATGGTTAGTATCATAATACCTACATACAATAGGGCAGAATTCTTGCCGGAAACTTTAAACTCAATTCTATCGCAAAGCTATGCTAATTGGGAATGTATAGTAGTTGATGATCAATCTACTGATCAAACAAAAGAAATAATGTCAAAGTTTTTGCGGAGAGACCCTAGATTTAAATACTATCTAAGGCCGAATGAACTTGCAAGGGGTGCAAATTCTTGCAGAAATTTAGGATTTAAAAAGAGTAAAGGTTTATATGTTAAATGGTTTGATAGTGATGATATCATGTTAAACAATCATCTTAAGAAGTCAGTTAAAATTTTAAAGAAATCGCAAAAGGACTTTGTGATAGGTAAAAGTCTCGACTTTGATTCAGATAAGGATACAGATTTAGGTATTCCCTTAAGCTATCCAATAAATCAAAACTTTTCTCTAGAAGATTTTGTGAAAATGCGAATATCTTGGATTACAGATGACTTCTTAGGTAAAAGAGATATTTTAAATAGGATTGATTTTAATGAAAAATTAAATAGTGGGCAAGACTATAATTTTTTCGCAAAAGTGTTAGCGGTAACTGAAAACGGCGTTTGCATAGATGAGGTAATAACACGAAGAAGAATACATTCAAAAAGCATTAGAGGTAAATTAAAGGATGATTATATATATAATCTAAAGGAAAATGTGAGACTTAAATATCACATGTATATGGATGTGATGCCAATTGTTTATTTCCCTAATGATTTAAGGAAATGGTTTTTAAAGGGTTTTATGCAGCTTGCTTATCAATTAGCATGTGAAAGACATATTTCATCTATCATTTTTAAATCTGTAACATCAGTCTTTCAAGAATTTGGAATTTTTAGAGCAGTTCTATATTTTATTTCGATTATTACAGGCTTTATATTTAAAAAAGGTTATAGTTTGCTAAAAATCTCTAGGATAAATTAATTTTAAAACTTTCTTTTTTTGAATTTAAAGATTCTTTCAAGATCTCGAAAATTAAAATCTCTTATCAAGGAGTATATTTATTATTTGAGATATGTAAATAAAAAGAAAAATATAGATGCAAAAACTACGAAAAAGGTCTATTTTGATTTTTCAGATTTTCATAGGCACAAGTTTTATTTTTATTCATTAGCTAAGTTTTTTAAAATTCAAGGGTATAGTGTATTCATTAAGAAAAGTTTTTATAGTTTTCACAGGATAAATAAAGAAGCTAGTAGGGTTTTTGAAGAATCTTTTGGCATATTCGTGAATAAAATTCCATCAGGTGCTCTTGTGTTTAATGATACTAATACTACTGTAGATTATTTTTCAAGAGGTGAAAATGAGTCTATTTACTATGTTCCCATGGCTATGCATCCCGTATATTATCATAAGAATATTTGGCATGAGTTGCAGCAGTCCCATAAAATCAATTCTATATTTTTTGCTGGGAATATTGAATCTAGATATTATAAGTGGATTGAGAACAGTCCATTTGATGTTATTCCAAGGCATGATTTGATTGGTTTTCTTGTAAATAAAGGTTTTGGTGTTATCCTTAAAAATCCAGAAGATTACGTCAGAATAAAGGAGAAAGGAGAATCAAAAAAAATTATAATTATAGATAGAAAAGTTTTTTCTATTCCTTCCGATAAATTTAGAGTTGAAGTTTCTCGTTTTTCTTTTTTTTTAGCCTGCCCAGGTATTTTAATGCCACTTTCTCACAATTTGATAGAGGCTATGTCTGTAGGTTCTATTCCCATTATTCAAAAAGCATATGCCGATATTCTAATCCCACCCTTAATAGATATGAAGAACGCAATTATTTTTAATTCTTTTGATGACTTAACTGCCAGCCTAAATAGCGTATACGATTTAGATGATGAAGACAGAGATAGAATCTCTAAAAACGTGATTAAATATTACGATAAATATTTGACGCCTTATAGTGTGATTAAAAAGATTGAAGATATTTATATGGAATGTAAAATAGGAATTTTAGGAGGTAGTTTTAGTGTTGATTGTTTGAAACGTTCCATCAAAAAAAGTTAAGTGTTTCCATGGTATCTGTAATTATTACATGTTATAATCAAGAAAATACGATTGCAGATGCATTAATATCTATTAGGAGACAAACCTATTCAAATTTTGAGTGCATAGTGGTAGATGATGGATCTTCAGATAATTCTGTTTCTATCATCGAATCTATTATAAAAGAAGATAAAAGATTTTTTTTGGTTAAACAACCAACGAACAAGGGGGTTGCTGCGGCACGTAATTTAGGCATTGAAAATTCAAAAGGAGATTTTATACAATTTCTAGATGGTGATGACTATCTGGAAGCTGAAAAGCTCTCAATTTCACATTCTTGTTATCAAAACAGTCTTTCCGAAAGGAAATTTTTTGATATAATATTTTGTGATTTTAAAATGTTAATAGATAACAATGGATTATTTGAGAGAGCTTTCTGCAAATTAAATGGTAATACTTTAAATTTTCAAAATGTACTCTTTAAATGGGATGAGGGTTTTGCAATACCTATTCATACTGGTTTTTTGAGAAGAGCATTTATTGGGGATTTGAGGTTTGATGAAGACTTAAGGTCTAAGGAGGACTGGCTTTTCTGGATAAGATTATTTAAAAGAAATCCAAAGATATATTTTATCGATGATGTACTGGCGGTATATAGGAGACATAACTCTAGTATTACAATGAGCTCTAGTATGTATGAAGACCATATACTTGTGATAAATAAGATCAAATTAATTATCGCGAAGGACGAGTGGAATCATCTAATTTATGGTATGTTTCAAAGATATTATAAGCGTAGTATTTATTTTAAAAATTTATATCTAAAAAAACAATCAAAAAGTGTTTGGATGAAAATGAAAGAAAATTGTAGAAAGGTGCTAAAAAAATGCTTGCGATAGTTATTCCATATTACAATATTTATTTCTTTCAAAAGACAATAGATTCTTTGGTAAATCAGACGAATAAGAATTTTAGTTTGTATATATCTGATGATGCAAGTCCTAATAACCCTAAAATTCTTTTAGATGAATATAAAAAAATTTTAAAGTTCACCTATAAACGATTCGAATATAACCTGGGTGCGAATAGCTTGGAAAAGCATTGGCAACGTAGTCTAGAATTAATTGATAATGAGGACTGGGTTAGTATTTTGGGAGATGATGATGTTTTAAGTTCTAACTATGTTGAAAAGTTTTACCAGTATTTAGGCGAGATTAATAATAGAAAAATCGATGTGATTAGATTTTCTTCAGTGGTTATTGACGATGCTGATAAGATAATGTCACAAATTTATACCAATCCTATTTATGAAAAATCAACTGACTTTCTTGAGAGAAGACGAAAGGGAGGAACTCGGAGTTCTCTTTCAGAATACGTTTTCAGGAGAGAAAAAATTTTAAATCATAAATTCATTAACCTACCACTTGCTTGGCACTCTGATGATTTATTAGTTTTAGAATGTTCCTCTTATGGTATGGTGTTTTCGATAAATGATTCATTTGTTCTAATTAGAAAAGGTGATTTTAGTATCAGTGGGAGTTCAAACAATTTAGATTTAAAGACCAACGCTTCATTTAAATATTACAGTTATCTTTTAAATAAAAGGGTTGCTAGATTTACTGAAATTCAACAAAATATTTTCTATACAAAATTAGAGGGCATTATACTATTTAATAAACGCAGATTGGATTTTTGGTATTCTATATTGAAAACCTATTTAAAAAATGGGAGGATAGTTCAATTGATGGGCGTAGTTCTTAAATCTTTCAATAAAGCGATTTCAGACAGATGAGGATTTTAATCTTGGTTCAAGATTTACGGACTAGTGGTACAAGTGAAGGTGTGGTTTCCAGATCATTCATTTTTAGAATGCGCCAAGTTTATCCAGAGAGTTTTATTCGCGTAATTTACTTTAAGCATTCGGATACGTTTGACGAAATTGATCAACTTCCAATTAATGAGATTAAGGTTGTGAAAATTAATGCAATTTATCCAAGCCATATTTTATGGCTTAATAAATTCTATTGGCGAATCTTGCATATTTCATTAAAAGAAAGGTATTTGCAAAACTTATACAGAGCTGAAATTCAATCGATAGAGCCTTCATGCTATGATCAGGTTTTTGTCAGAAGTGCAGGCTTAGATTATGAAGTTGTATTAGGCTTAAGTAAAACAAGTCTTTTAAATAAATCTTATCTAAATTTTCACGATCCGTATCCTGTTTTTTGGGATCCAGGATCTAAATCTCAATTAACTATGTTAGAATTGTTAAGATTGAGATCTATGCATAGAATAATTGAAAAGGCTGCAGGAGTTTTCACACCGTCTTCTATCCTTTCAGAGCATTTGCAATACCTGTATGGCTCTATGAAGATATTTGATACAATACCCCATCAATTTGAGCCGCTAGCTTTCAATATGGATAAAGAAATTATATATCGTAGGAAGGAAAAAAGAATACAAATATCATATCATGGTGCGCTACAATTTCGTAGAAATATTGACGCAATCATAGAAGCTTTTCAAATTCTTTTAGATGAAAATATCAACTTTAGAGATAGCATTGAATTAGTACTAAGGGTTAGAGGGGTGGATAGTAAAAAAATTAGTAAAAAAGTACAAACAAAGAATATTATTATTCTGGACTGCCTGAGCTTTGTCGAGTCCTATAAAGAGCAACAGACAGAATCAGATATTTGTATAATTGTAGAAACCTGTAATAGCTATAGTAATACATTGCCAGGCAAGGCCTCTGTGCTTAATCAATTAAATAAGCCTATTTTAATTTCATCCCCCCCAAAAAGCGAATTAAGAAGAATTGCCGATGAATTATATGTTGCAGATTGTGATAGCATAAGTCAATTAAAAGAAAAGATGAAATCTCTTATTTATAAAATTGAAAATAATGAAAATTTCCCTCCTGTATTTGGTGATTATTTTTCAAAGGAGAACTTCGCAAAATCAATAAAGAAGTTAGCAA
Organism: Cytophagaceae bacterium; assembly: GCA_002710685.1. Lineage (GTDB taxonomy): Bacteria > Bacteroidota > Bacteroidia > Flavobacteriales > Flavobacteriaceae > Leeuwenhoekiella. The sequence goes on from PALD01000071.1 coordinate 83,902, forward strand.
ATTGATATAATCTAAATAATGAGGATAGGTTTCAATCCAAACAAAGATTTAAAAGAAGTCCATACAATCAATCATATGATTGTAATTCCTGTTTATATTCCCTATCTGAAAGATTATTTTAAAGAGAGTTTGACAATTTTAAAATACAGTATAAGATCCTTGATCTTAACGTCTAACAATGTTTATATAATTATTGTGGCAAATGGATGCTGTAATGAAGTTCATGATTATTTAATTGAATTAAAATCTAATAATTTAATTCACGAATTATTAATTACATCTAAAATTGGTAAGTTAAATTCTATTTTAAAAGGCATATCAGGACATAGCTATGAATATGTTACAATTGCGGATGCAGATGTACTTTTTTTGAATGGATGGCAGAAAGCTTCAATGGAAGTGTTTGATGAATTTAAACAAGCTGGAGTAGTGGGGTTGATACCCATGTTCAAATCCTTTACATCCATGACCTCTAATTTGATACTGAGATTTTTGTTTTCAAATAAATTAGCTTTCACTCAAGTTAAGAATCCAGCAGCACTTGCCCACTTTTATGAAAGCCTAGGCTGGAAAAATGACTATAGTAAAATCTATCTTGAAAAAAATATGACAATTACCTTTAATAGTATCAGGGCAATTGTTGGTAGTGGTCATGCGATAGCTACATATAGAAGCCTTGCCTTAGATAACATGTCAAAGAAATCATCAAAATATCTGTTAGGGGGAGATTCTGAAAAGGAATATCTAGATTTGCCGCCTTTTCAATCTAATTTTTGGAGATTAACCACGAATGATAATTTCGCGATTCATATGGGAAACTCATTAGAGAAAAGCACGGAGGAATCATTTAAGAACTTATATGATGAATCTGAAAATGTTAATTTCCCAACTTCAGATAAATTCAACCCCAATACGCTTTGGCCTAAAATTTCCAAACAATTATGGAAAGTTTTGAAAATTCCTCTTTTTTATAAATTGTTTCTTCACTATAAAGGTCTAACAAAACAAGAAGTTGAAACTTTCTAGTTCATATGAAAAGCCATTCAATTCCACTACTATCAATAATAATAACAACGCATAATAGATATTTAGCCCTTATTAGTACATTAGATGAAATAGATCATTTGTTAGTATTGCCATCCGTAGAGTGTATAATTTATAATGATGCAAGCAATGATTCTTCTTACCAGAATTTGCAAAATAATTCTAACATTCATCTAATTCAAGGAACAGAACAAATAGGCTTGATAGCAGCTAGAAATATTTTAATGTCAAAAGCTAGCGGCAAGTACGTGCTATCTTTAGATGATGATTCTCATGTAGTAACTAAAAACTTTATAGAGTTAATATGTGAGTACTTTGAAAACAATCCTAACTGCGCAGTTTTAGCAGCCAGAATATATTGGGGTAAGATTTTTCCATCTAAATTTAGCTGTAAAGGAAATGGACATCAAGTTAGGTCTTTCGTAGGGTGTGGTCATGTATGGAGAAGAGATGCCTGGAAACAGATTGACGGTTACCCTGAGTGGTTTGGTTTCTATGGAGAAGAAGATTATGCATCAATTCTTCTCTTTTTGCAAGGGTTGGAAATCCATTATCTTCCAGATTTTCTAGTTCATCATAGGGTGGAATTGAGATCAAGGAAACTTGATAATGATTATTTGCCTAGAATCCGTAAATCATTAAGAGCTGGTTGGTTTATTTTTTTTATTTTTTATCCAAAAGCAGAAGCTGTGAAGTATTTTTTGTATTCATTTTTTATGCAGTGGAAAAAAGTCTTCAAGCAAGATAGACGCATTTTAATACCGTTATTGAAAAGTATTGGAGACTTATTTAGATTTTCTAACCAGATTTTGAGGGCTAGGAAACCTTTGTCTGCTGTACAATATAAAAATTACAAGAATATTTTAAATACCAAAATCTATTGGAAGCCCAATTAAAAAAGTTTGATATTTTAATTATAATTCCAGCCCGCGCAAATTCACAGCGACTCCCGGGTAAGAACATGAAACTTTTAGGCGGCATTCCTCTTATAGCGCATTCAATAAATTATGCTCAAGAATGCGGGTTCGAGAATATTGTTGTCACCTCTAACGATATTGATGTTTTGGCTTACGCCAAAAATAATCAGATAAAAGCAATTGAAAGACCTGATGTTTTAGCAGGGAATGAAGAGCCTGTAATCACGGCATTGCAACATGCCATAGACCAAATCAAGCAGGAGTTTAAGGCCATCGTTTTACTCCAACCTACAAACCCACTTAGACCAAAGAACCTTTTAGCGGAAGCTATAGAAATATTTGAAAAACAGAATTCTGATTCACTTATGACGGTATCCAAGCTAGAAAAAAAGCTTGGTAAAATTACAAGCCATCAATTTGAGCCATATAATTATAAAATGGGGCAACGTAGTCAAGACCTTGAACCCTTGTTTTTTGAAAATGGTTTACTTTATGTTTTCAAACCAACACTCCTTAAAAATGGTAAATTAATTGGGGATAATAATTATGCAATGGTTGTTGATCATCCTTTTGCTGAAATTGATATTGATTCTCAAGAGGATTTTGATAAAGCAGAACTATATTTAAAACATTACTTTGACGAGTAGATGGTTTTATAACTTTGTCTAGCAAAACTTCTTTAAATCATGAATCCCCAAATAGAAATCGCTGATCGCAAAATCGGCCCAGAACATCCTCCGCTAGTCATCGCCGAAATAGGTATAAACCATGAGGGTTCTTTGGCTGTAGCCAAAGAAATGGTAGATGCGGCAGCTCGCGCAGGTGCTGAGGTTGTAAAACATCAAACACATATCGTGGAAGATGAGATGAGCGGTGAAGCCAAGAAAGTTATTCCTGGCAATGCAGATGTATCCATTTATGAGATAATGAAGCGTTGTGCGCTTAATGAGGAAGATGAAATTGCACTAAAGGAATATGTAGAATCAAAAGGGATGATTTTTATTTCTACTCCATTTTCAAGAGCGGCGGCAAACCGACTCCAAAAAATGGATGTTCCTGCATATAAAATTGGTTCTGGTGAATGCAATAATTATCCGCTTTTAAAGCATATCGCTTCCTTTGGAAAACCTGTTATTCTCAGCACAGGGATGAATGATTTGGCAAGCGTTGCTAAGGCGGTTGAGGTTTTTAAAAATTACGATGTGCCAGTTGCGATATTGCACACGACTAATTTATATCCAACTCCGGTAAATTTGGTGCGTTTTGGTGCAATGACAGCACTGCATGAAGCCTTTCCTGATTTGCCTTTTGGACTTTCAGACCATACATTATCTAATCATGCATGTCTGGGTGCAGTGGCGCTTGGAGCTTCGATATTAGAAAGACATTTTACCGACCATAAAGCGCGTAAAGGGCCAGACATTATCTGCTCTATGGATGAACAGGAATGTAAAGAATTGATTGAAGGAAGTAGTTTGATTTGGCAAATGCGCGGCGGAAAAAAGGAAGCGGCCAAAGAAGAAAAAGTGACTATTGATTTTGCCTTTGCTACCGTGTGTACAATTAAGCCTATAAAAAAAGGAGAGCGTTTCACAGAAGAAAATATCTGGGTAAAAAGACCGGGTACGGGCGAAATTCTTGCAGAAGAATATGAGCAAGTTCTTGGTAAAATCGCAGCCATTGATATTGATGAAGATGCTCAATTAAAAAGAGATTATTTGGCTTAAAGCCAAAAAAAGAAAGCCTTGAAAAAAATTCTATTTCTTACCGGTACTCGTGCAGACTTTGGCAAGTTGAAGTCTCTTATTCAGGTGGTTCATGATTCCATGGAGTTTGCTTACGGCATTTTTGCAACAGGGATGCACCTTTCAGAGAAGCATGGGCTTACGGTTATTGAAATTGAGAAATGTGGTTTTAAGAATATTCATCGGTTTGATAATGCTACGTCTGAAGCTACGATGGATTTGACACTTGCTAAAACCATCGAAGGTTTTTCAGCTTTTGTAAAGCAGGAAAATCCTGATTTAATCATTGTGCATGGGGATAGGGTAGAAGCGCTCGCAGGTGCAATTGTGGGCTCGCTTAATAATATTCTTGTAGGTCATATTGAAGGCGGAGAAATCTCTGGAACTGTTGATGAATTGATTAGGCATTCGGTGACCAAATTGTGCCATGTGCATTTTGTTTATAACGAGACCGCGGCTAAAAGACTGGTGCAAATGGGAGAAAGAGAAAGCTCTATTTTTGAGATTGGTTCTCCAGATTTAGATGTGCTTTTTGATAAGAATTTGCCAAGTCTAGAAACAGTAAAGAACTATTATGAAATTCCGTTTAAGCAGTATTCCGTTGTGCTTTATCATCCTGTGACGACAGATTTTAGCAACTCAAAAAAACATGCTAATACATTTGTAAAAACACTTCTTGGCGATGATGGGAATTATGTGGTAGTTTATCCTAATAATGATTTGGGTTCAACCCAAATCTTGGAAGCGTATGAACAGCTAAAAAATAATGGTAGATTTAAAATATTTCCTTCGTTACGGTTTGAATATTTTATTACGCTTTTGCGAAATGCAGATTTCCTTATCGGCAACAGCAGTGCCGGAATTCATGAAGCGCCATATCTGGGTGTCGCCAGTATAAATATTGGAAGGCGCCAGGAAAATCGGGACATTGAGACTTCTTCAATCTTGCATGCAGATAATGTTGAAGCTGAAATTAAAGCCGCCATTGAGAAAGCGAGGAAAATGGAAGTTGAAGCAAAAGAAATCAAGAGTAGCGAAAAGGCTTCAAGCGCATTTCTAAAGGTTCTTAATAACGATACACTCTGGGCGATTGACCATCAAAAACAATTTAGGGATATTTAGCCTATTGCTTTAAATAGCGTATTTTCGCCTAACCCTAAAATCTTCACATTGAGAAACAAAACCCTTGGCATTGTAATTACTGACGGTGTAGGTTATAGAAATTTTATTCTAAGTACTTTTTTGGCTAAAGCCAAAATGAGTTTTTCTCAAATCACCATATTTTCTGGTTTACCAGCATCAGCGTATCCAGAGCTTGATGAGGCTGTTTTTAAAATCGTAGAACTTCCTGTTTTTACTGAAAATAAACTGAATTGGTATTGGCGTAAAGCCAAAGAAGTTGCGCATTTACAGAAGTATAAGGAAAATCCTGGTATTAAGGATAATTTAAATATGAACCGTAAAAAGGGCTGGTCGCCTAATTCGGTTCTTGTGAAATCAATTTACGCTTTTACCCGTTTTTTACATTCTGAAAATTGGATTGAGAAATACGAGCGCCTTCAAGAAAAGAGTTTTGCTAAAAGCGAAGTCGTTAAGAATTACAAGGAGTTTTTAGAAGAAAATCCAGTTGATTTATTATTCTTTACGCATCAGCGTCCGCCTTTTATTTCGGCTTTGGTGTATTGTGCAAAGGCCCTCAAAATACCGACTTCAGCATTTATTTTCTCATGGGACAACTTGGCTTCAAAAGGTCGTATGGCAGCAAAGTTTGATTACTTTCTAGTCTGGAGTGATTTGATGAAAAGCGAACTTTTGCGTTTCTACGAAAATGTAACTGAAGACAAAGTTTCAGTCGTGGGAACTCCACAGTTTGAGCCGTATGTTTTGGATGAATTTAGTCTAGAGAAGGAAACGTTTTTGAGAAAATTTGGGCTTGACCCAAATAAAAAAATAATCTGCTATAGCTGTGCAGACAAATCAATCGGGCCTAATGACCCATTGGTGATTAAAACAATTGCCGAAGCTGTTGAAAATGGTGTTTTAGAGAATTGTCAATTGCTGGTGCGTACTTCTCCGGCAGAGGATGAAAGTAGATTTTTGCCTACAAAGCAGGCGTATCCTTCTATAAAATGGAATCATCCCGTATGGCATTTAACGCGAGAAAATCATCCTGAACCTTGGTCACAGCGGGTAGCGACAAAAGATGATATTTCTGATTTAAAATCGATTTTGCAGTTTTGTGATATTAATGTGAATATGTGTTCTACGATGAGCCTTGATTTTATGTTGTATGATAAGGCTGTGGTAAATACGGTTTTTGGGAATAAAGAAAACGGACTCTACGATGACCAGCGATTCTTGAACTACGAACATTATGATAATGTTGTAAAAAGTGGCGCTGTCGTAATCGCAAAAACAGAAAATGAATTGCTCGATGCCTTAAATGCATATTTAGAAAATCCATCTCTAGACGCCGAAAATCGTAAAAAACTTATCGACCTTCAAATAGGTCAACCTCTAGAAAAAACTACGCAGGCCTGCGTGAATGCACTTGCTGATGTCATCAATTAAAAAGAACATTGCGGTAATCTGTAAATATGCCCTTAGGCCAGATAGGATAGGAGGTATGGACAGATTTTATGTGGCTTTTGATGCAGCGGTAAAAAATCTTGGGAATGATATTGAGTGGTTTTTTGTGGATGTTAAGTCATTTGATTTTTATAATGATTTAAAGATTCACAGTGCTCAAGGCGGTGCTGTAGAGCAGTGCTTCTTAAACCGGGCGTCATCAAATGAGGTGAAATATGACGTTGTCATCACCCATTTTATTGAGTTGTGTACACCGTTTTACAAATCGGTAAAAAGTTTAGGCATGGAAAAAACTATTGCGGTGGACCACAACCCACGACCGTTAAATGGTTTCCCATTAAAAAAGCGTTTAAAAAATAAGCTGAAAGGAATTTTATACTCAAAGTATATAGACCTTTTTGTGGGCGTGTCTCAGTACACGGTTGATAATATCCTGAGGGATTACGGCAGTTTTTTAAAGAATAAAACGCAACGCATTTATAACGGCATTGATACTTCGGTTTATAAAAGTCAGAGTATTAAAACTTCAGATAAGAAACGCTTCATTGTTGTTTCCCACCTTCGGGAATCAAAGGGTATTCAGGATTTGCTTGAAGCTGTGCGATTGATGGATTCTGGCTTACGCCAAAAGTTTACCATCGATATTTTTGGTGAAGGCCCATTAGAAGATGACTTCAAGGAATTTACTGCTAAAAATAATTTATCTGAAACCATAAAATTCCACGGAAGCTCTTCTGATATTCCTGCGTTTTTATGTGATTATGATTATTTGCTCCAGCCTACATACATGGAGTGTTTCAGCCTTTCTATTCTTGAGAGTTTGTCAGCAAATGTTCCTGTGATAACCACGACGGTGGGCGGTAATACTGAAATAATAAAGGACGGTAAAAATGGTTATTTGTTTAGCGCAAAAGATATTTTGGCTTTAAGCCAAATAATAACTGAAATAGTTGAGGGAAAAAGAGCAATTGAAGAAGAAACCCGAAATTTGATTGAAGAAAAATTCAATCTTGAACGTATGGTGCAAGACCATCTAAAATATATTGCTTAATGCATCTAGGCTTCCTCACTCCAGAATATCCACATGAGAAACTTGGTCATAGCGCCGGGTTGGGGACGAGTATAAAAAATATGGTAGGAGCTCTGGTGAAAAATGAAGTAAAAGCCACCATTTTTGTATATGGACAGCAAATAGATGAAATTTTTAAGGATGGAGATGTAGTTGTTCATTCCATAAAAAAGAGAAAATATAAAATTGGCGGATGGTATTTACATAGAAAATTTATTCAGCGGTATGTGAATAAGGTTGTGCTTCTAAAAAAAATTAATGCCATTGAAGCGCCAGATTGGACAGGGATTACAGCGTTTATGAAATTTAAATGTCCGCTGGTAATACGCTTCAACGGTAGCGATTCATATTTCTGCAAGATTGAAGGAAGAAAGCAGAAAAAGAAGAACTTCTATTTTGAGAAATTAGCTTTACAAGGTGCAGATTATCTACTTTCAGTCAGTGAGTTTACAGCTCAGGAAACCCGTAAGATTTTTGATTTAAAAAAAGAAATTCAAGTTATCCCCAATAGCATTGACATAAATGTTTTTGCGCCAGATGAATCTATCAAAGTTGAGCCATTCAAGATGCTGTACTTTGGAACAATTATTAGAAAAAAGGGAGTTTTGGAGATTCCAGAGATTTTTAATAGGGTAGCTAATCAAATTCCCAATGCTGAAATTTATTTTGCAGGAGGGGATGTAGTGGATATTAAAACGGGAAATTCCACATGTCAATTGATGATGAGTGCTTTTGACGAAAGTCATAAAAGCAAGGTGCATTATTTAGGTAAATTGCCTTACGGCGAAATCAAAAAAGAGATTCAATCTTCGGCGGTGATTATATTGCCTAGTTATGCTGAAGCACTTCCCATGACATGGATTGAAGCCATGGCCATGGAAAAAGCTTTGGTTACATCAAATGTTGGTTGGGCAGAAGAAGTAATGGTCGACGGAGAAACAGGCTACACGGTCAATCCTAGGAATCATCAGGAATATGCTGATAGAATCATTGAACTTTTAAATGATGAAAGTCTACGGCAGCAAATGGGTAAAGCTGCAAGAATAAAAGTTGAAGAAAGGTTTTCAAACATGGTAGTGGCTAAAAAAAACATTGATTTTTACCGAAATATTGTCAAATGATGCAAGAATATATCACATCTAGCGGAGAGATATTGTTGTATGTGGGCAGGCCAGACTTTTCCCTGCTTGATACTTTGGCCGAAGGTCCCGGAGATCTTTGGCATAGCGGCTGTCAACAAGGATTTAAAAATGCATTTAAAGAGATTATTTATCAAACTGCAACATTCTGGTGGTATCTTAATGATTTTGAAGATATAGACCCGGCTATAAGTTGGCGTATCAACTCAGAGGCATTTGTGGTTCGTAAGTCGGTTTGGGAGCATCTGGGAGGTTTTGATGATAAATATGAAGGAGGTGCTATCAAAGGATTTGACCTTGCTTATCATATGTTGCGCAATTTGGGCGGTATTCCATTAAACGTGTCAAAACTATTCCCAAAAGAAAATAATGTAGTTTATATAACCTCTATAGATAGATACCGCTTTTATTTAAAACACTACAAGAAACATCACAGTTATTATATGATGTTGCGTAAGGGGCTTTTCAGTTTTCCTGCAGAATATAACGCTTTTAAAAAAGCTCAAAAAGATCCAGCTTCTAAAAAAGTAGAAGATGTCATTCCATCAAGAAAAATAAAAAACATCATAGGCAGTCCAAAGGTTTGTGCCGTAATCCCTACAATGCGCAGACAGGATTTTATGCTTAAGTTGCTTAATGATCTGGATAAACAAACATATCCTTTACATCAAGTGGTTTTGGTAGACGCCACCCCGCCTGATGAAAGAAAGGAAGATATTTATAACTCCATTGATACGGTGTATAAATTGACGGTTCTCTGGCAGACTTCTAAAGGCAGTTGCCGCGCACGTAATGAAGCTATTGAAGTTTGCAACGGCGATTATATAATCTTTGGGGATGATGATATAAGAGTTCCGGCTGATTTTGTGGAAAATCATATTCGTACCTTGCAGACTTATGGTGCTGATGCAGCTAATGGTTTAGATATCAGGGCAAAATCGCCAGATGATGATCTTGATGACCTACAAGAATATTTAAGGGATTACGATAAAGGTTTTTTCAAAGTAGGCGCAGCTCAGAGCTTTAGCAATGCTAATTCATGTGTAAAAATGAAATGGGTTAGAAAACTGGTTGGTAATGACATAAATTACGATGGAGGCTATGGTGAAGATAGTGATTTTGGTATTTCGCTTACGCGAAAAGGAGCCATTGTCATTCACAATCCACATTCGGTAAACTTGCACCTTAAACCACCCGCAGGAGGTTATAGATGGTGGGGCGAACAAGCAAAAGTAATAGGGAGAAAAAGAAAATCACAACCATGGGAACTAAATCACCCTGTACAAGGCTTAGTGCCAAAACCCAGCCCAACAATAATGTATCAAGTCATGAAATTTCATGATGATACAGAGGTTAAAGAATATAAATGGAAATATTTCTTTATTTATCTTTTTCAATCTAAAGAAGGAACAATCTTTTCGCGAATTTTGAAATTACCCACGCGATTAAAACAATTCAAAAAATCACAATTTTACGCAAAAAACCTTCTTAAGCTTGGAACAAGGCATTACTAAAAAGCTTTCATTTGCCCTTATCGTTTGTACTTACAAACGCCCAAAACCTTTGCTCTCCCTCTTGGATTCAGTGGTGTTGCAATCCTATCTTCCTGATCAAATTTTAATTATTGACGGGTCTGAAGATGATGAAACTAAAATTGCCCTTCAGGAAAAAAACCATCAAAATTTAGACTATTTTAAGGTCGATGCCCAAGACCGCGGATTAACAAGGCAGCGCAATTTTGGGATCAGTAAAGTAAACCGGGATATTGAAGTTGTTTGCTTTTTGGATGATGACACAATCCTTGAACCAGATTATTTTAAGAACCTTATAAAGACCTATCAGGAGTTCCCCAACGCATTAGGGGTGGGCGGGTACATTACAAACGAGGTAGCCTGGGAGAAAAAACCCTTTGGCTTTAAGCCAAAAAAAAATGAATTTTACTTTGATGGATATTATCGCAAGGATGGTAGCCGTTTTGTGCTAAGAAAAAAATTAGGGCTGGATGCTGACAGGCCCCCGGCTCATTTTCCGGATTTTGGACATGGGAGAAGCGTCTCTTTTTTACCACCATCGGGTAAAATATATGAAGTCGAGCAGTTTATGGGTGGTGTGGCTTCATACAGAAAAGAGGTTTTTGCCAAACTTGGTTTTTCAAAGGATTTTGAAGGCTACGGACTTTATGAAGATGCCGATTTTACCCTGAGACTATCAAAAACGGGAAAATTGTATGTAAATACCTCAGCATGTTTAGAACATCATCATGACCCATCAGGAAGGCCAGATATGTTCAAGTATGGTAAGATGGTCGTGCGTAATGGATGGTATGTATGGCGGGTAAAATATCCCAATCCTTCTTTGAAGGCAAGGCTAAAATGGAACACGACAGCTTTTTTACTGACGCTTATAAGGGCATTAAACATAATAACCACTTCTCAGAAAAAAATGGCTCTTCAGGAAACTTTGGGTAGGATGGTAGGATGGTTTAGTATAATGCTCAATAGACCAAAGGTTCAATGAGATTCTTGATTATATCCCACGCCTTGCATTATAGGGAAGAACCCATTGATTTGGTGTATGCATATGCGCCATATGTCAGGGAGATGAATATGTGGTCAAAGCACGTTGATGAACTAGAGATTGTTGCTCCTGGAAAAAATAGTATTGATCGTATTGATACTGCATATGAAATCAAGGAAATTACCTTTCGGGAAATCCCCGCCATCGATATTACTTCAATAACAAATGCCCTCAGGGCATTTGTTCTCACCCCATTTATTTTATTCAAGATTTTCAGGGCAATGCGCAGGGCAGACCATATCCACCTGCGCTGTCCCGGTAACATAGGTTTATTGGGCTGTTTTGCGCAGGTGTTCTTTCCGCGAAAGCGAAAAACGGCAAAATATGCCGGTAATTGGGATCCTAGTTCAAAACAACCCTGGAGCTATCGCTTGCAAAAACTTATTTTAGCCAACGAGTTCCTTACAAGAAATATGCAGGTCTTAGTGTATGGCCACTGGCAATCTACGTCAAAGAATATCAAGCCTTTTTTTACCGCAACCTATACAGATGCAGATGATGTTGAAGTACCCACAAGAAAGTATGACCTACCCTTGCGCTTTGTATTTGTGGGTGCACTCGTGCCGGGTAAAAGACCGGTCTATGCACTTGAGCTGGTACACGAACTGATAAAAAATGGATTTCCATCTGAGCTTCATTTTTATGGAGATGGCCCTGAACGGCCAAAACTTGAAGAAATAATCATAGGGAATGAGCTTGAAAAAATGGTCTATCTCCATGGCAATCAAACCATGGAAAACGTGCGTAAGTCTTATTTAAAGAGCCATTTTTTAATCTTGCCATCTAGATCTGAAGGTTGGCCCAAGGTTGTTGCAGAAGCCATGTGGTGGGGCGTGATACCTATGGCAACCCCCATTTCATGTGTGCCCTGGATGCTTGATCATGGTAAGCGCGGAATCCTCCTGGAAACAGTTTTATCACAAGATCGTGAAAAGGTGGGCACACTGCTTTTAGATAAAGCACGGTTAAAGGCAATCTCAAAAGATGCCGTCACATGGTCCCGGCAATATACCCTTGATAGGTTTGAGAAAGAAATAAAAAAATTGATTTGATGCGCGTGCTCCAGGTAATAGATAGCCTTCAGGTGGGGGGTGCAGAGCGCATGGCGGTAAACTATGCTAATGGTCTTGTGGGCAGGATTGATGGGTCATATCTGTGCGCCACACGCGAAGAAGGAGATCTTAAAAGCGAAATTCTGGAAAAGGTTGAGTATTTGTTTTTAAATCGTAGGTCTACGCTTGATTTTAAGGCAATCCGTCGTCTTTTAAAATTTATAGAACATAATAAGATAACCATTATCCATGCTCACGGTAGCAGTTGGTTTATTTCGGCTTTCGCCAAAATGCTATCCCCTGGGATCAAGTTGGTCTGGCATGATCATTATGGAGGAAGTGAATTGCTGCAAACTCGTCCTTATGCACGATTGATCAAGGTTTTTAAAAGCCGGTTTGATCTAGTTATCGCCGTAAATGAAAAACTTGAAAAGTGGTCAAAAGAATTTTTGAACCATCCCAGGGTGTGTTACATCGGTAACTTTGTTGATTCTCTTTCGCGAAAGCATGAATGGTTTACTAATCAAAGTCTAAGGATTGTTTGCCTTGCCAATCTCAGGCCACAAAAAAACCATCTGGGGCTTATAAAAGCTTTTGAGCAGATTGGTATAAAAAACCAGGACATTACACTTCACCTGTATGGTAAGAATTTTGCTGATGCTTATTTCACGCAGGTAGTTCAGGCTATTAAATGTTCACCTTTTAGGGAGAGGATTTTTTATCACGGTGTAAAAGTTGGTATTTCATGGCGTTTAAAGGAGTTTGATATAGGTGTTCTTTTCTCCATTTCTGAAGGGTTGCCCCTGGCACTTCTTGAATATGGCATGGCTGGCCTGCCCGTTGTGGTAACAGATGTTGGGCAGTGCGGTAAAGTAGTGGGGGAGAACGGTATCGTTGTTCCCGTGGGAGAGGTGGAAGCTTTTGCAGCGGCTATTTTAGAAACAATTGAAAACAAAGAAGAAAGTGCCACAAGGGCAATACGTTTGCACGAGGCCATAAAAATGGACTATTCAAAAAACGCTATCTTGACAAGGGTGATTGATATTTATGCTAAGTTGGATTGAAAGGGCGAGAATAGGATATCTTCAGGGAATATGGCTGCATATTGCTCTAGGCTTTGCTATTTACATTTTTAGGCCATTTGCAGTGATATATTTTTTTGCGACAATCTTCTTTTTTGTCTACCGTATACTCACGACGGGTAATAAAAACAACATTGCATTACTGGCTGCCTCTTATATTATGGCTGCCGAGGTTTTCTTGCGCATGACCATAAGTGAATCCATATTGCCCTGGGATGCAGGTAAATATAGTGTGATGGCTTTTGTCTCCCTGGGATTGTTTTTTAAGGGGACCTCAAAAAAATCAGTAGCCTACTGGATTTATATCTTGCTCTTGTTGCCAGGTGTTGTTTATGCCGCGGTGACGCTTGATTATAGTACAGATGTAAAAAAAGCTGTTTTCTTTAACCTTAGCGGGCCAATTTGTCTGGGTATTGCCGCATTATATACCTATGATAGGGCGATAACCAAAATCCAATTGCAATATTTGCTTTGGGCAATGGTCATGCCGGTCGTGGCCATGACCACCTACCTGTTTTTTTATAGTCCGGCGACACAGGATGTGCTAAATGGGACTTCCTCAAATTTTGCTTTGTCTGGAGGTTTTGGTCCCAATCAGGTTTCCACGGCCCTGGGCATAGGTATGTTTGCCATTTTTGTACAGGTATTTGTGCAGATGAAGAATAGGATGATATTGATTGTTAATGTTTTACTGCTGGGCCTTATTGCCTATCGTGCCATTATCACGTTCTCCCGCGGGGGTGTCTTGACGGCCATTGTGGTTTGTGCAGCTTTTCTGTTTATATATTATTCTGGGGTGTCCACTGTAAGGAGAAAAAATATATCGGCTTATCTTGTTGTTATCGTGGGGGCCATGGCGTTGACATGGTTCATTTCATCAATACGTACCAGGGGCTTGATTGATCTGCGCTATGCAAACAAGGATGCGGCAGGAAGGATCAAAGAAGATTTATCCACCGGGCGTAAGGAATTGATAAGTTCAGAGATTGATTTCTTTTTGGATAATCCCATAATGGGTATAGGGGTGGGCAAGACCAAGGAATACCGGGAAGAAAAATACGGAATACTTGCCGCAACCCATAACGAGATTAGCCGCATGTTGTCAGAACATGGGATTTTTGGTGTCTTTGCATTGATCCTCTTGATTTTGACCCCCTTGTCGTTTAGGTTACAGAACCGAAAAAACTATTTGTTCTATTCCTTCATGGCATTCTGGTTCCTTACCATAAACCACTCCTCCATGAGGATTGCTGCGCCAGCACTGATGTATGCGCTGGCCTTACTAAACGTTGTAGATGAGAAAAAAAATCCTGTACATAGGAAACAGGTTGGCCCATAAAAACACGGCGACCACCATTGATACACTGGGCCCCAAGCTACAGGGCTTGGGTTTTGAGGTCAATTATGCCTCCTCGGTTTTTAATAAACCGGTCAGGTTGCTGCACATGCTCATCAAGACTGCTTTTTTAAAAAAAAAAGGGTATCTGCTCATCGATACCTACAGCACGGCTAACTTTTGGTATGCCTATCTATGCGCCAAGATTGCAACATCCCGGGGGTTGAGGTACATACCCATCCTGCATGGGGGAGAACTTCCGGCCCGTTTTCGCAAGAGCGAAAAAAAAACAAGCTTTATCCTACGTAATGCATACTGCAATGTTGCCCCATCTGGCTATCTCTATGATTTTTTTAAAAACAAGGGTTTTAAGAACCTTAAACAGATAGCAAATCCCGTTGATATCGACTGTTATAAATATAAAGAAAGGAGTAGGCTTTCGCCAAGGTTACTCTGGGTACGCTCCTTTGCAAAAATCTATAATCCCATGATGGCCCTGGAGGTTGTGCAAGAACTGCAAAAGGGATTTCCAGGGGTCCATTTGTGTATGGTAGGCCCTGAAAAAGATGGGAGCCTTGCTGCCTGTAAAGCTTTCGCGGAAGCAAGAAAACTACCCGTGACCTTTACCGGTAAACTAGAGAAGACAGACTGGGTCGAGCTGTCCACGGAGTATGATATCTTCATCAATACCACCCATTTTGACAATATGCCGGTCAGCGTGATTGAAGCCATGGCGCTAGGTCTGCCCGTGGTATCCACCCGCGTGGGCGGTATTCCCTTCTTACTGGAAGATGGAGAAAATGCACTCCTGGTTGACGATGCAAGTGTAGAACAAATGGTAAGCGCCATACAAGGCCTGCTTGAGGATGTTGAATTACCAGCAACACTTGCATCTCATGCCCGCAATAAAGCCGAAACTTTTGACTGGCAAATTATTAAGGAAGCGTGGTTGACCCTGTTAAGTTGAAAAAACTATCTTTGAACAGTTCAAACATTTCCCGTATGTCTTGGTTGCCTAACATCCATTTTGACATTTCTGAGCGCAGGGTTTTATTGAGGATCTTTGACCTTGTGGTCATTTATATTTCCCTTGCGTTCTTCTCACATATCCTGGAGTTCAACTACTTTGTGGTATCCAGCGCAAGGTGGACATGGATTATAGTGCTTTTTATCTATTTCTCCATTTTTGGGAATATTT
Organism: Cytophagaceae bacterium; assembly: GCA_002710685.1. Classification (GTDB taxonomy): domain Bacteria; phylum Bacteroidota; class Bacteroidia; order Flavobacteriales; family Flavobacteriaceae; genus Leeuwenhoekiella. The sequence goes on from PALD01000071.1 coordinate 99,650, forward strand.
TTGAGCTTTATGATTTAAGGATTGCCAGTAGTTATACATCTACGTTGAGAAAGATAATCCTCACCGTCTCGGCCACCGTGCTGTTTTATCTCTTGACGCCTTTCTTTACCCCTGTCCTACCAGAAAACCGTTTTCAGATATTGGCATTCTATGTTTTGATAGTAGTGGGGCTGGTCTTGTGGAGGTATGCGTACATAACCTTTATAACTGCCGCGAGATTCTACAAGCGCATCCTGGTCGTGGGAGATTCATATGATATAGATTACATCGCAAGCAACCTGCAAAGCGCAGACCCTAACTATAAGGTGCTGGGTTACATTAATACTGATGGTGGGGGACAACCGCTGGGTACTAAGGGGATACGGCCCATTGCAATAGACAACCTCAGTAAGGCAGTAAAACGGATGGGTATTTCTGAAATCGTGGTCTCAAGCTCTGCAAGGGGTGTGGATGCTAAACTGTACAATAAGCTTATACAATTGCTGGAAAGGGGATATCCCATTAGGGAATTTACCCAGGTCTATGAAGAGCTTACCTATAGGGTGCCCGTTCAACATGTAGAACGGGATTTTTATAAATATTTTCCATTTAGCAGAAATAATCAGAACCGCTTTTACCTGTTTTTTCATAGGTTGTTCAATGTTCTTTTTTCAACGTTAGCCATTCTTGTAACCGGTTGCTTTGTACCGTTCATCTTATTGGGCAACATGATGGCAAACCGTGGTAAACTTTTCTACACACAAGAGCGCATAGGGAGGAACGGGGTGCCATTTACGATTTACAAGTTCAGGACTATGGTGGCTGATGCCGAGAAGCATGGAGCACAATACTCACAAAAAAATGATTTCAGGATCACGCCATTTGGTAAGTTCCTGCGCTATTCAAGGCTGGATGAACTCCCCCAGTGTGTCAACATCCTCAAAGGAGATATGAGCTTGATAGGCCCACGGCCTGAGCGGCCCGTTTTTGCACGCGAACTTGCTAAAAAAATCCCGTTTTATGAGGTAAGGCACATGGTACGTCCAGGATTAACGGGCTGGGCCCAGGTAAAGGGCAGGTATGCAAATAATGAAGATGACACGCTGGAGAAGCTGCAGTATGACCTGTATTACATCAAGCATAGAAATATTTTCCTGGATATTGATATTATCTTAAAAACCATAAGCACGGTCATCTACTACCGGGGGCAATAAAAAAAGGCCGGTACCTACCAGCCTTTCTTGTTGATTTATTTTTTTGGCTTTAAGCCAAATGCTTATTTACGCCATTTGTGCCTTATTGAATTTCATCTCGTACTCCTCGATGGCCTCTGCTATTGCTTCAGCACTTTTTGAGGCGCGCTCGTGAGCGGCATCCATGGCTTTCTCAAGGGCACTGTCAGGATGATTGAACAAATCTGTGATTACGTGGTTGATCTTGTCTAAAATGCTATCCTGGCTGTTCTTGATGTCATTGAGCTTATTGAGCATGGCCTGCATTTCGTCATATTTTGCTTGTTCCATAATTATGGTTTTTTAAATCTATCTACAAGATACTGGCAAATGCCAGCTCAAGAAGGTTTATTAACCACTTGTTATATATGGTTTTGCAAAAATTTATGATTCTGTTGCGGCCATTTGCTCCTTGTAGGTGGGATAATCAGTATATCCTTTTTCACCGGGTACATAAAAGGTTTTCTCATCCCATTTTGCCAGGGGTGCATTGAGCGCAAAGCGTTGTGGCAGGTCAGGGTTTGAAATAAAAAGTTTACCATAAGCGACAAGGTCTGCATCGCCATCTTCAATAACCTTGTTTCCCTTTTCCTGGTCAAAGTTTGCATTGATCATCAAGGTGCCGTTGTATAGGGGGCGGTAACGCTTGGCAATTTCCGTTTCCAGGTAATCAATATCGCTCACATCAGTAAATGGTTCTGAAAGGTGTAGATAAGAGAGGTTGTGATTATTTAACCTTTTTATTATATAGTCAAATGTGGGGATGGTCTCAGGTGTGGCATTGATGCCAAAAACCCCATTGAGTGATGGATTGAGGCGTACACCTATTCTATTCTCATCCCATACTTCTTTTATCTTGTTCAGGGTTTCAAAGAAAAAACGGGTGCGGTTTTCAACGCTTCCACCATATTCATCCTCGCGTAGGTTTGATTTTGTATTAAAAAATTGGTGGAAGAGATATCCATTTGATGAATGTATCTCAACACCATCAAAGCCTGCTTCTTTTGCATTTTTAGCTGCCTTGACAAAGTCATCCTGTGTTCTCTTGATATCTTCTAAGGTCATGGCCCGGGGCTCCACGGTCTCCTTAAAGCCTTCTGTGGTAAATGCTTTTGCATCAGGATTGACCGCACTGGGGGCCAGGGGTTTGTCGCCATTATGAAAATCTGGATGAGACATCCTGCCCACGTGCCATAGCTGGATGAATATCTTGCCACCCTCGTCATGCACGGCAGCAGTTACTTTTTTCCAACCTTCAACCTGCTCTTTAGAATAGATGCCCGGTGTGTTTATGTATCCCACCGCCTCCTTGGAGACTTGAGACCCTTCTGAAATTATCAATCCTGCACCGGCACGCTGGGTGTAGTACTTTACGTGTATGTCAGTGGGTGTGTTTCCTTCATTGTCTGCCCTGCTCCTGGTCATAGGGGCCATAATGACGCGGTTTTTCAATTGGATTCCAGAAAGGTTATACGCTTGTAATAGAGGTTGTGTGCTCTGCATTTTTTTGGTTTTTAAGACAATTGTTTAATCGACTGTGTTAATGATTATGGATGTTGAGTCTTTTAAAAAACGCCAGGCTTACTTTTATGCAGTTAAACTATTCTTAAATCAAAAATCGTCAATCCTACCAGGGTAAAATCCCTCCCGGTGGAGTTGACCTGACGTGAAAGTATGGACAAGTTTATTTGGCTTTAAGCCAAAACATAACATCTAATCTATGGACAGGACAAAAAAAAGGTACGGTCCGTGGTTTATGGAGTGTACCTTTTTAAGTTTTAATAGGGTGCGTGATTTAATCCACAATAATGTTTTGTTTCATTTCCTGTTGACGCATGGGCATCTGGTCGATGTTGAGAAATACGTCCTTAGGGTCTATAAAATATTCTTTTCTTGACTTTACGCCACCATCTTTGCCTATGAGGATAAAGCCGGGGTAGGACTGGGTGAGCTGGTATTTTTTACGTATTTCGGCAACTTCCATTTTTTGTATCAAGCGGAGGTCATTATCGTAAATTTTGCCCTTGACGAGCACAAAGAGCAGGATGTTGCGGTCACTTATTTTTTTTGGGAACTCCATAAAGGCATCCCATTGGTTTTTAAAATCTTCATTAGACAGGCTTGGCGTGTTGAAGACAATGATGCGGTTCTTCCATTTAAGCTTGGAAAAATCTTGCTGGGCTGATGTGCTCATACTTATAAATATGGTTAGGATAAATAAACAAATACGCACGTTAGTGAGCTGCTCCTTTTTTCAAAAGTTCAGGAAATTTTGCCTTGAACCTGTTGATCCTGGGGATTGAAACATTTCTTATATATGGTTCATTGGGGTGGAGCCTTTCATAGTTTTGATGATAGCCTTCAGCCTCCCAGAATTTTTGAAACGGAACCACTTCTGTCACGATCTCGCCATCAAAGGTAGTTTGATTTAGTTCTTCAATAACGTCCTCAATGATTTTCTTTTCTTCATCATTTTGATAAAATGCTATTGACCTATACTGCTTGCCACGGTCTGGGCCCTGCCTGTTTGGGGTGGTGGGGTCCTGCGAGCCAAAGAACACCCGTACAAGGGTTTCAAAATCCACTACTTCAGGGTCATAAAATACTTCTACGGCTTCTGCATGCCCTGTTCTTCCATAGCTTACCTCTTTATAGGTTGGGTTTTTCTCGTTACCGCCACTGTACCCGCTCACGGCTTCCTTTACACCGTTTACACTTTCAAAAATAGCCTCCACGCACCAGAAACAGCCGCTTGCAAAATAAGCGCGCTTATTGCCGTCCACAGGTTGCGTCTGCACGGGGTCCTTAAGTGCCATTTCACTTGCCTTTTCAGGTTGTTTCCCGCTATTGCAGGAAGTGAATATGAATATTGCGGCTATAAGTGTGTGTAGAGACTTCATAAGTTATGAATTGATGGGCAAAGTTAAGGGTTTGAAAAGCACAGCGTTGTCAAGGTCTTGTTAAACCCTTGAAAAAACAGAACCCCACGCTTGTGGCGTGGGGTTCTTCATATTATAAATGAAAAATGCTGTTAGATCTTGGCAAATATATCTTCCATTCTTTCTTGTTCTTCCCTTGCAAGTTCCTCATCTACCAGGATACGCCCGCTGTGTTCATCAGTGATGATTTTTTTGCGTGAAGCGATTTCCATCTGTACCTGTGGGGGGATGGTAAAGAAAGACCCACCAGATGCTCCCCTTTCAATGGGTACAATGGCCAGCCCGTTGCGTACATTGGTACGTATGCGCTTGTATGCCTTGACTAGGCGGTCTTCGATATCCTGTTCAAATTCCTCACTCTTTTTGAGTAGGGTTTCTTCTTCTTTTTGTGTCTCAGAAAGGATTTCATCAAGTTCACCTTTTTTGTGCTTAAGGTGGTCCTCACGCTCAGCAAGTTTTTCTTTAGTGTTCTCGATTACTTCTTTCTTTTGCTCTATTTGCACCCTGTATTCCTTGATGTTCTTTTCAGCAAGTTGAATTTCAAGTTCTTGAAACTCGATTTCCTTGCTCAAGGAATTGTATTCCCTATTGTTGCGCACGTTCTTTTGCTGCTCGGCATACTTTTTAATCGCTGCCTTGCTCTCTTCAATAAGGTTTTTCTTGGTCTTGATCTGCTCTTCGATCATTTCACGCTCAGCATCAAGTTTGTCAAGGCGCTTGTTCAAGCCTGCGACCTCGTCCTCAAGGTCTTCTACCTCTAGCGGTAGCTCGCCGCGTACGCTGCGTATTGTATCAATTCTAGAGTGTATGAGTTGAAGGTCGTAGAGTGCTCTTAGTTTTTCTTCAACCGTAGCTTCATTCTTCTTTGCCATGCGTTATAAATACTTAATGGGATTTGTATCTTCGTCCGATAAAATGACTGCAAAATTAGTAAATTTTTCTGTAAGATATTGAGTTAAAATATTTTTTGTGTATTGTTCACTTTCATAATGGCCTATATCCACGAGCACAATCTTGCCCTCTGCCTGGTAAAACTGGTGATATTTAAGGTCTGCGGTGATAAAAGCATCTGCGCCTGAGGCCTTTGCGGCTTCAATGGCAAAGCTGCCACTGCCGCCCAGTACGGCAACTTTTTGTACGGGTTTGTCCTGTAGCTCAGAAAACCTTACCCCTCCACAGTGAAAACTTTTTTGAACATGGCGCAAAAAGGCCATTTCGTCCATGGGCATGGCCAGGTATCCTACCATGCCCATGCCCACATTTTGATCAACATTATCAAGTGTGTAAACTTCATATGCCACTTCTTCATAAGAGTGTGATTTAAAGAGGGCATCAAGCACCTGTCTTTCTTTATGGGCTTCAAACGTGATGTTGAGCTGCACTTCTTTCTCGAGGTGTAGCTGGCCTTTCTCGCCCACGGTGGGATTGCTGTTCTCATTTCCGCGGAAGCTGCCTTTGCCCTTTGTCGAAAAACTACAGTTGTCATAATTGCCTATACTGCCGGCACCGGCCTTAAAAAGGGCTTCCCGCACATGAATCACTTCATTTTTTGGTACATAGGTGGTCAATTTCTTGATGTTCCCTTTCTTGGGGATCAATATGCCCGTGTCAACAAGCCCCAGTGCATCACACATGCCCTTGTTGACCCCTGCGGGCACATTGTCGAGCGCGGTGTGGATGGCATAGATAGCAATATCATTCTTGATGCACTTGAGGATGACCCGTTCCACATAGTTTTTTCCGGTGATTTTTTTGAGCCCAGAGAAGATAATGGGATGAAAACTTATGATAAGGTTACAATCTTTTGCGATGGCCTCATCCACGGTTTTCTCAAGGGTGTCAAGGGTTACCAGTATGTTTGACACCTCCCATTGCGGGTCGCCCACCAGGAGCCCCACATTGTCAAAATCTTCTGCATAGGGTAGTGGTGCGAGCGCTTCAAGAGCAGCTGTGACTTCGTTTACCGTCATGATTTGCCGTTAAGTTGTAAAGATAAAAATTATACCTTCGTCCTTATGAAGAAGCTGCGAAAATTGCTTTATCCCCTTGCCATTCTCTATGATGGGATAACGCTTACGCGAAATATCCTCTTTGACAACCATATCCTGCCCGGTCAAGAATATGATTTTCCCGTTATAGGCGTGGGCAACCTGAGTGTGGGAGGCACGGGCAAGACCCCCATGGTTGAGCATGTGCTCTCCCTGCTCCAGGAACAATATCACCTTGCGGTATTGAGCCGTGGCTATGGTAGGAAGACCAAAGGCTTTTTAAAGGTCACGCCACGGATGAAGGCGGGTGAGGTGGGTGATGAACCGTTGCAAATTGCTCAAAAATTTCCTGGGGTCGATGTATATGTGGATGAAGATAGGAGGCATGGTATCACCTGTATGCTCAATGGCACAAACCCTCCTGATGTTATCTTGCTCGATGATGTTTTTCAACATAGATATGTGAGGCCGGGACATATGATCATGCTTACTTCATACACATCGCCTTTTTATGAAGATTTAGTCCTACCGGCAGGGGATTTAAGAGAAGGAAAAAGTGGGGCGGCCAGGGCTGATAGCATCGTGGTGACCAAATGTCCCCCTGACCTTTCAGCTGCCGAAATGACGGTGATACGTAAAAAAATAAATGAATATTCAGGTGCTACGGTTTATTTCTCAGCGATAGCGTATGGTGAATTTTTCCACGGAAGTGGTGAGAAGGTCATGGTTGGTGCGTTAATGAATAAAGACCTTACGGTTGTCACCGGCATTGCAAGGCCAGGACCCTTTATTGCTTATCTCAAATCATTGGGGTTGGCTTTTGACCATAAAAAATTTTCTGACCATCATGCTTTTACAGATGCAGAAATAGATGCTCTTGATAGCGCTGAGGTTATTGTTACCACTGAGAAGGATTACATGCGCCTTCTTGACAGGTTAAGCAGGGCAAGGGTGTATTATTTGCCCATCAAGACCCATTTTATTGATGGGGGAGAGGGCTTTAACAATAGTATCAGGGATTTTTGCGGTAGTTTTACACGTTAACTTTCTTGCGCTGCAGGCTGTTGTAGATCTTGCTGAAAAATTCTTCTACTTTATAGGGTTTTGGGATAACATCGCTAAAGCCGGCGAGGTAAAAATCATCAATGTTTTCATCAATGGTTACCGCTGTAAGGGCTAAAATGGGAAGTTCCTTGTTGTATTTTCTGACCTCTTTTGTGGCTTCTGTACCACTTATGCCGGGCATGTGGATGTCCATCAATACTAGGTCATAGGTCTCGTTCTTGATTTTTTCAAGGGCGATTTCTCCATCATCTGCCACGTCGCAGGTCATCTTGTTTTTTTCAAGGATCTTGCGGGTGATCATCTGGTTGATCTTGTTATCTTCAACGATTAGTATGTGCTTGCCTATGAGTGCATCATAATCTATATCGTAAACGACTTCCTTGTCGGTCTCGGCAGATTTTCTCAGGATGCCATATTTGATGTCAAAATGAAAATTAGAGCCTTTGCCCAGTGTGCTTTCCAGCTCAATCCTGGAGCCTTGCAGATCCAGTAATCTTTTGACGATTGATAATCCCAGGCCGGTTCCGCCAAATTTCCTGTTGATCTGCACAGATCCTTGTGTGAAGTTCTGGAAGATGTTTTTCTGTTTTTTCTTGCTGATGCCTTCTCCAGTGTCCTCAACTTCAAAGTGAAGGTAGATTTGAGAATCTGTCTGGCTCTTTTTCTGCACCCTTACCGTCACCTCTCCATCCCTGGTGAACTTATTACCGTTGCCTACCAGGTTTATAAGAATTTGTGAAATCATTAATGGATCACCAATTATCTGCTCAGGTATATCCTTGTCAAATTCAATTTTAAGCTTGTTGCCTTTTTCTTGAGCTGAGCGCTCTAGTGCAAAAATAACGTCATCCACACGTTTGCGTAGGTTGAACGTGGTCTGCTCAACCTCTACCTTGTTGGCTTCTAGTTTATTGAGGTCAAGTATGTTGTTGATGAGGGATAATAGGTATTCTCCTGAAAATTTAAGGGAGTCCAGGTGTTTTTTCTGTTCCTCGGTGGGGTTTTCGTTAAGCAATAAATGGGTGAGTCCCGTAACGGCATACATAGGGGTGCGTAGCTCATGCGTGATGGTAGATAAAAACTGTGCCTTGACCATTGAGGCTTTCTCGGCATTGTCCTTTGCAATCATCAACTCCGTGTTCTTGGCCTGCAGGAGCTCATTTGCTTTTGCCCTAAGGCTGTTGTTTTTATATAAAGAGAGTGCCAGGAGGCAAAGTATCGTGAACAGGGCAATCACAAGTACCGTGGTGATCTTGCTTATCCTGTTGCGCAGCTTTGGGTCATATCTATCCGGGTCAATTTCTGGAGCGATTTGATTATAGACCGTTTGACTTAGCTGGGTGCCATTTGTGCCAAAGTATAACTGCTGTTTCTCTTGATATTCATTTAATTTTTTATAAGCTTCCTCATAATTGCCCAGGCTATTGTTGATTTTGCTCAGTGCGAGCAGTGCATCAACTTCAATTTCTGGCAGGGCCTTCTCCCTTGCAAGGTCAAGTGCTATTGTGGCTTTTCCCAGGGCAATCTCATCTTCATTGAGCCTGTGGCGTGCTTTTGCGATTTCAAGCGGGATATTTGCCTTTAGGCTATTGTTGCTCTTGTCGCTGGGGTATTTTTCCAGGGTCTTTTCGGCAGAGGTCAATGTGGTTAGTGCTTCTCCAAGGTTGCCTTCTTTAGAATATAACTTTCCCAGGTAGAGCTGGGTACGGGCTAGATAGATGTTGTTGTCAAAATCATCAAAATACTTTTGGGCATTGAGCAGGTAATCCTTTGCATCAGTAGTATTATCCTCTATCAGTAATATCCTGCCATAGGTGAGATAGCTCTTTGCGAGTTCCTGGAGGTCTTCAAGCTCTTGCTGTAGGTTTATGGCCTTTGCGCTTTCAATACGGGCGTTGTCATATTCCTTGCGGGCCAGGTAGATGGTGGCCAGAAGGCTACTGCTAAGGGCCATCTTGCTCTTATTGTTGATGCTTATGGCAAGTTCCTTGGCCTGGGTAAGTTTTGTAATGGCAAGTTTGTAATCCAGCTTTTCAATGGAAGATGCCGTCTGCCTAAACAAGGTATCTATTGTGGTGTTGGTAGCTTCCACATTCTGGCTACCATCTTGAGCATGGCAAATACCAATAAGCAAAAAGAACACATAAAAAAGCGCCTTGGTCCTGTACATAACTCAACGTTGAAGTGGGGTAAAGTAAATTTTTCTCCTGAAAAATCCCAAATTTTAATTCGTTAATAAACAAAAATAACTAATTAAATCTATAATTCTTGCAGAGTATCCCGTTTCATTGTCATACCACCCTATCAATTTCACGAGATTCCCTATAACTGAGGTCATCTGCGAATCAAATATACAAGAATGCGTGTTGCCTATGATATCGACCGAAACCAAAGGAATATCAGTAAATTCAAGGATGCTCTTCAGGCCATGCGAGGCTTCATGCCTAAACGCTTCATTGATTTCTTCAATACTTGTGGGGCGCGAAACATTCAAGGTGACATCCGTGAGCGATCCATCAGCTACCGGCACCCGGATACCGCAACCGCCTATAACCCCGGCAAGATCTGGAAAAATTTTCGTGAGCGCTTTTGCTGCCCCGGTGGTCGTGGGCACAATAGATTGTCCTGCTGCACGGGCCCTGCGTAGATCGCGGTGTGGCTGGTCATGTAGGCTTTGGTCAGTGGTATAGCTATGCACCGTTGAAATGTATGCCTGCTTGATACCGCAGAGGTCCTGGACCACTTTTATCATGGGCGCCGCATTATTAGTGGTGCAGCTCGCATTTGAGATGATGAGGTCATCTGTATGCACGATATGCTCGTTGACGCCCAGCACCACGGTTTTGATGGAGTCGTCTTCTGGTGGTACGCTCAAGATTACCTTAGGCGCCCCGGCCAGGATATGTTTTTCTAGTGAGGTCCTGTCCTTGAACTTGCCGGTGCTCTCAACAACTAGGTCCACATCATACCGTTTCCACGGAATTTCCTTAGGATCAAGCGTGTTGTGGAACATGATGTCCCTGCCATTTATTTTGAGCAGGAAATGCCCATTATGCTCCACGGCCTCTACCGAAGCATCCAGGATGCCATGTATACTGTCGTATTTTAAAAGGTGTGCAAGGGTGCGTGTGTCTGCCATGTCGTTGATGGCAACAACCTCTATGGCGGGATTGTCTATGAGCAGGCGGGTCAACCGGCGGCCTATACGGCCAAAACCGTTGATGCCTATCCTTATTTTTTGCATGGCAAGAAGCCTTTTTTTGACTAGTTGATGTGCTTGTGTGCTTTATAAGAAGACCGTACCAGTGCGCCACTCTCCACATGGCGGAAACCCATCTCAAGGCCCACTTCTTCATATTTCTTGAACTGGTCTGGGGTGATGAACTGCTTGACCGGCAGATGCCTCTTTGAGGGTTGCAAGTACTGGCCTATGGTGACCACATCAACATTGGCCTGGCGTAGGTCCTGCATGACCTGTAAAACTTCATCTTCCTGTTCTCCCAGTCCCAGCATGATGCCAGATTTTGTCCTCCGGGCACCTTGTTCCTTAAGATAGGCAAGTACTTCTAGGCTACGCTCATATTTTGCCTGGATGCGCACCTCGCGGGTAAGTCTTTTTACCGTTTCCATATTGTGGGATACCACTTCTGGGGCAACTTCAACAATTCGGTCTATGTTTCTCTTGTTACCTTGAAAGTCTGGAATAAGGGTCTCCAGCGTGGTCTCTGGGTTCATCCTGCGTATAGCCTTCACGGTCTCTGCCCACATGATGCTGCCCATGTCCTTGAGGTCATCCCGGTCCACTGAGGTCACAACGGCATGCTTGATGTTCATCAACTTGATGCTGCGCGCCACTTTTTCAGGTTCTTCCCAGTCCACGGTGTCTGGCCTGCCGGTCTTAACGCCACAAAAACCACAACTGCGCGTACAGGTGTTGCCCAGTATCATGAATGTCGCCGTGCCCTCGCTCCAGCACTCGCCCATATTGGGGCAACTGCCTGATGTGCATATGGTGTGCAGGTCATACTTATCTACAAGGCCACGCAGCTCCGTGTACTTTTTGCCGGTGGGCAATTTAACACGCAGCCATTTTGGTTTTGGCTTATGAACCGGGATTGCAATTGTTTCAGTTTCCATAAGGGTGAAAATTGTTGTGCAAAGATACAAACCAATTGTGAAGTACGAGCGTCAACAACCATCGGGAAATTTAATCCCTGGATGTGGTTTTCCTATTTTTTGACCGCGCGCAGCATTTCCCTTTTTCCGGGAGGGCCGGGCAATCTTTCTACTTCAAGCCCCACCGCTTGCATGGCCCTGCGCACGCTACCTTTTGCCGCGTAGGTAACCAGTGCGCCGCCCGGTAGGAGGGCATTGTGCATCTTGTCAAAGATATATTCTTCCCAGAGCTCGGGTTGTACCCGCGCACCAAAGGCATCAAAATAAATAAGGTCATGTCGTGGGCCATCATCAATATCCTGAAATTTTTGCTGCCTCTTTTTCAACTGGAAACCTTCGGTGATCGCGAGTGTTTCTTCCCAAGGGGTTGCGTGCATCTTGTCAAAGGTGGCTTTGTGCTGTTGTGCCTCCAGGAGTTCAATATAGTTGAGGCTGTTGATTTCAGCGGGGAGCACGGGGTATGCCTCGACCCCCTCATAGGTGATCTTTATTCCTTTCGCTTCCGCGGAAAGAAGTGTGAGAAAGGCATTGAGACCGGTACCAAAGCCTATTTCAAGAACATGGAGGGGTTGTGCGCGAGGATTTTTCGTGCAAACGAAATCTAGTCCCATCTTGAGAAAAACGTGCCTTGCTTCTTGAATCGCACCATGCATGGAGTGGTATTGCTCGTTCCACTCTGGCAATTGTATGGTCGTGCTGCCGTCAGCGGTCTTGACAATCTTGCGCTGCAAACTTATGGGTTGATCTTAACACCGGTGGCGGTAAAGGATAGTGTTTTTTTTGCAGAAGTGATGGCCTCGATTTCTTCCTCGGTCCTGCCGCCGTCAAGGGCTAGGTGTTGTTGCTCTTCAACGGGGACTTCTGTGATAAATGCCTGCCCATGGACAACGACTTCCTTTTCTGCGATGTCCTTGGGGACAAAAAAGCCATAATCCTTGAACTTGATCATCACGGGGTCGTCAGCGCCCACATCGACCTGCATCCAGCATCCCTTGTTTTGACAAACGGATTGTACATGCCCCTTAAAGGTGGCGTTGATGGTGTCACCGGGCTTGAGGTTCTTGTAGATGTCACCCATCTCGGCAGAGCTCAAAGTCTTGAGGTTCTTGAAGTCCTCTCCATAAAGTTCGGCATCCATGACCTGGGCAATTTCCTCAGATTGTGCTTCTTTTTTTTCTCCTTCGGCATTCTTGCAGGAGAAGATGGATAATGTTGCTAGGGCAAAAATGAACTTGGCTTTCATGACTTGCAATTTTTTATGACGGCAAAGGTAAAAATAATGATTTCTGGTGGATGCCATAGAATGGAAATTGATAAATTTGTGGTCTAAATATGTATGCAATGATGACCGAAACGCTGAAAATCACTAAAGTGAAAGAGTCTAAAATAGACCAGGTAGATTTTAGTAACCTGAATTTTGGCACTGTTTTTACAGATCACATGTTTGTATGTGACTATAAGGATGGTGGGTGGAAGAGCCCAGAGATCATACCCTATGGGCCTTTGACCATTGATCCTTCTGCAAAGGTGTTTCATTATGGTCAGGCTGTCTTTGAGGGGATGAAGGCTTATAAGGATGATCATGGGGATGTCTTTATGTTTCGTCCCGAGGAGAACTTCAACCGTATAAACAGGTCTGCAGAGCGGCTTGCCATGCCTGCTTTTCCCAAGGATTATTTCTTTGACGGGCTCAATCAATTATTGAACGTTGACAATGAATGGATTAAGCCAGGTGCTGAAAATTCTTTGTACATACGCCCCTTTGTCATTGCAACGGAGTATGGCGTTTCTGCCTCTCCCGCTACTGAGTACAGGTTCATTATCATCTGTGCGCCGGCACAGGCGTATTACAGTGGTGAGGTGCGTGTCAAGATTGCTGATAAGTTCAGCAGGTCTGCAGATGGTGGTATAGGCTTTGCTAAAGCTGCCGGAAACTATGCGGGACAGTTCTACCCCACGGAGCTTGCCAAGAAGGAAGGTTTTCAGCAAGTGGTCTGGACTGATGCCAACACGCATGAATATATTGAAGAAGCGGGTACGATGAATGTTTTCTTTCGTGTAAACGACACGCTGCTCACGGCCCCCACAAATGACAGGATACTGGACGGTATTACCCGCAAGAGCCTCATTGAACTTGCAAAAAGCAAGGGTATTCAAGTAGAGGTGCGGCCCATCAAGGTTACCGAAATCCTTGAGGCTGCCCGTAACGGGTCGCTTAAGGAGATGTTTGGTGCTGGTACGGCTGCCGTGGTCAACCCCATTCTAGGTTTTGGGTATAAGGATGAGAAGTTTGAGCTGCCCAAGATGGATGATGCTTACGGCCCCATGTTAAAAAAGGCTTTAAAGGCCATCCAAACCAACCAGGCAGAGGATCCCTTTGGCTGGAGGTATGAAGTGCCCATGATCTAGGCCCCTTTGTTTTCCAGGATTTTCTTGATGTCTGGCCTGAAGTAATTGGGCCCTTTCAAGACCTTGCCGTCCTCGCGATAGATAGGTTTTCCATCAGCGCCCAGTTTGCTCATGTTGCTGCGTTGAATTTCAGTAAAGACTTGTTCTATTTTATGCTGCATGCCATGTTCTATGATGGTGCCGCACAAAATATAGAGCATGTCGCCCAGCGCATCTGCTACTTCAACAAGGTCATTGTTGTTTGCAGCTTCCAGGTATTCTTCATTTTCTTCTTTCATTAGATTGAAACGAAGCAGGTTCTTACGGTTTCCCAGGTCAGCTATGGGGGCATTGTTTATACCCAGTTTAAAGGCCGTGTGGAATTCATGGACGGCATCGATGCATTTTTTCATCCTCAAGTAAGTTTTATGCTGTAAATTTGAAAAAAAGATATTAATAATGTTCACCACGGGTCAGTGGATTTTTGCCCTTTTCTTTGTAATTGCTTTTGTGATATTTATCTCCATGAGCTACAAGAGGGATAAAAAACTGCATAAACGCTACTATGGCGGTAGCAAATGGGTGTTAGTGGGATTCCTGATATTTGTACTCTTGCTGTTTGTGATAAAATTTTGGCTTAAGCCATAAAAAACACTAGATAGGGCATGCTTTTCACCATCTACATCCTTACCACTATAAATTGCTATCTTAGCATTGATAACTTAACCCTATTGAGAAGGTAATGAAGATCCTTAAATATTTGTTTTTTCTTTTGCTCATCGTGGTCATTGCCGGGGCAATCTACTTTGCCACAAAAAACGGCGAGTATAGCATTGAGCAATCTACCGTGATACATGCACCCAAAGAAATTATTTTTAACAAGGTAAATGAGTACAAGACCTGGGAGGACTGGGGCCCGTGGAAGGAAGAAGATCCCACCATGGTTTTTCATTATCCTGAAAAGACAAGTGGGGGAGGGGCAGGTTATTCATGGAACGGTAAAGATGAAGATGGCGCCATGCAGACTACAAAGGTGGTGCCCTATAGCCATATAGAACAGGAGATTACCTTTAATACGCCTCTTGGCGAAAGAAAATCCGTTGTAAGTTGGGAATTTGAAGATGTTGATGGGGGGACAAAGGTAATCTGGGGCATTCAGGGAGAACACCCATTGCTGGACAAGGCTTATTTTGCAATATCTGGATATAACTTTGATAAAGACATACGCGAGATGTTTCAAAAAGGGTTGAGCGGGCTCACCCAGGTCATTCAAAAGGATATGGACGTATATTCAATCAATGTGGATGGGGTAACCCAGTATAGCGGAGGTTTTTATATGTATGCCTCTAGCTCCACTACGCTGGATGGCCTTTCAACAACCATTGCCCAGCTCATGGGGCAGGTCTCAAACCTGATGCAGGAACAAAACATCACCATCTCAGGAAAACCCATGACCATTTACAACACCTATGATATGGGGGGCAACAGTGCCATTATATCTTGTGCGCTGCCCACTACATCACGCGTGGTCGTGCCTGCAGAAAGTACCGTATTGTGTGGCTTTATGCCCTCTCAAACAGCTATAAAAGCAACCCTTAAAGGAAATTATAAAAACCTACAGGAGGCCTGGCAAAAAGCCATTGATTACATTTCAGAAAACGGGTATGTAATCGACGAAGAGAATCCTCCATTTGAACTGTATGTCAATGATCCCGGTGAGGTCAAGAACCCTGCTGAGTGGATTACCGAAATATATTTTCCTATTCAGGCACCCGGCACGGTTGAAACCATGAGCCTATGAAACAACTTTTCCTGATTTTCATGGGGGGAGGATTGGGCAGTTGCCTCAGGTTTTTAATAGGTAGATGGCTCAATAGTCCACAGACGGGGATACCTTTTGGCACCCTTGCAGCAAATATTCTGGGCAGTCTTATTATAGGTCTTGTCCTGGGATGGGCGCTTAAAAATCAGACCATGACCTCTTCAATGGTGTCGCTCATCGCCATAGGTTTTTGTGGTGGTTTCACGACTTTTTCAACCTTTGCCTATGAAAATCACCTGCTGTTGAGAAGCGGTGATTTCTTAAATTTTGCTCTTTATACTCTAGGAAGTTTGATTATAGGTTTTGCCGCCGTTTTTCTGGGTATGTGGATAAGTAAGGTGGTCTAATGCTCCTTGAACTCTTTTACACCCGCTTCAATGGCTACTTCCAGATGATTTTCGGCAGGTGGTTTTGGGCATGAAAAATTAGGGCTGTAAGCGCAATAGGGGTTATAGGCCTTGTTGAAGTCTATCACGATTTCATCTCCCTTTTCAGGAATAAAAAGGTCTATAAATCTTCCCCCTCCATAGCTGCCGTTACCATTGGTCAAATCAGTAAATGGTAGAAACAGGTAATTTTCATAGCCTTCTTCTTCAATGGGGGCAACAGACTCATATAAAAACAGTTTATACGGTTTGCCATCAATCTTAAAATGTGCCTCTGCATAATTGGTTTGATATGAGATCCTATCTGTTGTTGTGGCAAACCCTATGGGTGTCTTGTCATAGATCAAGACAAGTTTTGCGGTAACACGGTATTTTTCATCAACGGGATAGAATGCCAGGCCTTTAAAATCTTCCTTATCCTCTGGGAGCAGGATGGGTTTTTCATCCCGTGATATTTCTTCATTTAAATCCTTTTGAAAATCCTTGATCTCGTCTATATATTTTTGGCTCTGGCCAAATGAAATACAGCAAAACAGGAGCATGAAAAATTTTAAGATTATTTTCATTTATGAAAAGGTGTTTATAAGAGTTTTGTTATAGCTTTGACAAAGTAAACAAAAGAAAATGAAAATGTTCACCAAATATCAAGTCTCAAACTGTGTCATAACGGTAGGCCGGACTATTGGTATATGGTGATGTTGAATTTAAATATCCATATAATATCAAGTCCGGCCCTAAAAAGCCGGACTTTTTCTTTTTAAAGCTTTTGTAAATAAATTAACCTGTCAAAAAAATGAAAAGGCTCTTCAATGCATACATAGGGACCTTTAGTGGTCTGTCAAAAGAAGTATGGTGGCTTGCACTTATAACCCTCGTTAACCGTGCCGGTGCCATGGTTATTCCCTTTTTGTCATTGTATTTAAGGGAAGACCTTGGTTTTTCAATGGGCAATGTGGGCTGGGTGATGACCTGTTTTGGCCTGGGTTCATTCTTTGGGTCCTGGCTGGGCGGTAAGTTGACGGATATCATGGGCTATTACAGGGTAATCCTGTACAGCTTGCTGGCCAGCGCAGTATGTTTTATGCTCATCCAGTTTGTGACTTCTTTTGTGGGTATATGCATAAGTTTTTTTGTGCTCATTACAATCATGGATGCTTCAAGACCGGCATTTTTTGTGGCTCTGAGTGCATACAGTAAACCGGAGAACAAGACCCGTTCACTTACCCTGATACGCCTTGCCATCAACCTGGGTTTTACGGCGGGACCGGCCCTGGGCGGTATTATAATTGCCTCCATAGGGTATTTTGGGCTTTTCTGGGCAGATGCGATTACCTGTGCCGCGGCAGGTGTGTTGATGATACAGGTGCTCAATCCTAAAAAAGTAAAGGAAACAGATAAAGAAGTCGTGCCGGATAACCCTGTTTCTCCCATGACGGATAAAATCTTCCTGGTCTTTCTATTGTCCCTGGTATTGTTTGGGGTTATTTTTTTACAGTATATCTCGACCATCCCGTTGTATTACAGGGAGGTGCACCTACTCAATGAACGGCAGATAGGTCTTTTACTAGCGCTCAATGGGTTTATGATATTTATTTTTGAGATGCCCTTGATCAATTTTCTTGAAAAAAAGAACATATCTCATGTAAGCCATGTCATGCTGGGGCTCAGCCTGGTGGGGGCAAGTTTCCTGTTATATCTAGTGACCCCTTTTGCAGGTGTCCTGGCCCTGGGGATGATCATTGCAACCCTGGGGGAGATGATAGCTTTTCCATTTGGTAATGCATTTGCATTACGGAGGTCAAAGATAGGTAGGCAAGGGGCGTACATGGGGCTGTACAGCATGTCGTTTTCCATGGCACATATTTTTGGCCATAATGGGGGTATGCAATTGATAGGTGCCATAGGGTATGAATATACATGGCTTGGTATGATTGCACTTACCCTGGTTGCATTTCTGCTACTGGTGTATGTAAAGCTCAGGCTTAAAAAAGAACAGAAAAATCAGGAAATTGCAATTGCGGCATAGATTTATTGATATTTTGATTTGCCCAGGTACTTTTCTACAATCTGGTTATAGACGGGGCTTATCTTGATGACTTCGGTTTCTGGGATGTTGTAGATGGCCTCATAATCTGTATAACCGGTCTTGAGCAGTTCTTCTAGATAAAAATAAGCGGTATTGTCATCATTGTCTTCTGCGGCAAGGGTTATGAGGTCTAGGTAGGGTTTACTGTTCTTGGGGTCAATAAAAGTAAGGAGTATGTTAGCGATTATCTTATGGTTCATGGTCGCTTTGGGATTGTTTTCAAACCCCAGAAGCATATCATCTGTCAAGGTCTCAAGGTGTCCCAGCATTCTTTTTGCCACGATGCTTTCACGGGGCTTTGTGGTGTTCTTTGCCGCCTGCTCAAGCTCGCTTAATTTTTCGTCCCAGTATCCCAGGTTTTCAAAATTTGCCAGGCTTAGGTCCTCGGTAAGGTAATATTCCAGGTCTTCTAATAAATATTGTTCATCTATCTGGGCTTGTTCCAGGCCCCTTTTTACATCCCTGTAACCGTCAAGTTTGCGCAGGTCCCTGTGTTCTTGTCTCAAGCTGTCCAGGTCATGCAGTCCCCGGTATTTAGATTTCAGTTCCTTCAGGTAATCATCTGCCATGAGGTATTTCTTGCTCGTGACCAGGTTTCTGACAGCAATATAATCTGAATTGAAGGATGCATTGATTTCCTGGGGTGTCAAATCCTGTTTGAGTTCATTTTTTCTTAAAAAGTACATGTGGCTTATTGCTGATGAGAGAATGTTTGATGGGGGCCAGCCGCCTTCTCCGGGATATTCAAACAGTTTGTTTTCACTTTTGGCTGTAGCCAAATGATAAAAAGAGTTTGCCATGTTATAATAATGACTTGATTCTTCGGCCACCAGGCCAGTGACAAAGCCCCTGTTTGTAAGGGTGAGATAATCATATTTAAAAAAAATATCGTTAATGGGCAGCACACCTGCCAGCCCCGCAATTATATAGCTTATCCCACTGGCAACCTGGGCACCCTCATCAAGACCTGAAAGATAGTTTTGATCACTATCTGTTTGAATAGATCTTATCACGTTGTTCATCATGTCTATTGACCTTGCAATGGCCACATCGATTGAATCGTTTATTGAAAATTCATTTGCCACGATGACAAAGTCAAGGTTCTCTGTTGCAGAGATAAAAAGCCTTGCCGTACGTGTGCCCATGCCCTCAGGGTCTAGGGCAAAAAGGACTGGGTATTCTTTCTTTGGGTTATAATCAGGGGGGAGGTAAATGCTGTAGGTAAGGCTATCGTTACCATTGATCTTGACATGGCTGGTTACATTACCCTTAGTAAGCACGATAGAGTCTTGTGCAGAAAGCACCATGCAGCTAAAGAGCATGAAGGTGGTCAAAATATTATTGAGCATATTTTTTTTGTTCTTAAAGCACACAAGAATCGTGCTAATTGCAAAACCTCACTAATTTAAAACAAAAAAACCGCTCATTGAGCGGTAATATAAATTTTTCAGGTGACTTAAAAAGTAATGGTTTAAGCCTCTACACGCTGTGTGGCGTTTTCTCTTGATTTAATGATTTTACTACCTTCTCCTTTAAATAGAAGCCTAGCAAAAAGGGAAACAACAAACATATCAGCTGAAATCAAAAATAGTACTCTTGCTGCTTCGGTTCCCCAAAGGTCAAATCCAGAGAAACCATATATTCCTAGTAGAACTGCCAAAATCAAAAAATGTATTGTAAATCGTTTCATGATATCTCTTTCTTTAGTGGTTAATAATCCTTCAAATTGTTGATACAAATCTACTATGCGTTCATAGCTTTTTGTCCCAACGTTTTCCTAATTGCAGAAAGTTTAACCAAAAGGTGATGATTTGTTAAAGCTTATTAACGCATTGAAAAATTGCGGTTTACAACCTCCTTTATGCTATCTGAAAAGTTCCCAATCTAGCTTGAGCGAAAAGATATTGCTGTAGATGGCGGCACTCTGATCGCCAATATCAGTAAGGGCATAATCCACATGGATGCCCTTGTATTTAAACCCCACACCAATGTTGGGCTGAAAGCCCACCCGGTCGCTGCCGTCCAGTTGTGTGATGTTCTGAAAGTTGCCCACACCGGCCCGGATGAAGACCAGGTCAGTATAACCAAATTCGACCCCCACGGCAGGACTGGCACTTACAGATGATGAACTGATGATATCATTAGTCTGTGTGAAGCGCATCAACATGTCAAACTCTGCCTTGATGCTGTAATCGTAACGTATGAGCCATGAACGGGCCACGCCCAGTTGGAGTTTTGGCAAGGTGATTTCCAGCGTTTCCGGCAGTTCTTGATTTTGACCCTCAACGGCGTCACTTATCTTGGCAAATTCTTCTTCATCAATGCTCCAGGTATTTACTGAGGTCGTGATGTCGCGTGCCATGGCGCCCAGCTCCCAACCGTTTGCCTTGTATTGCAAACCAAAATCCAGCCCAAAACCCCAGCTGTTTGCAAAATCCCCTATAATTCTCCGTATCACTTTTGCATTGGCGCCCAGTTGCAAACCGTCTAGCGGTAATTCTCGCGCATAAGAAAATGTAAAGGCATAATCTGCGGTCGAGAATAAACTGATGTTGTCGTAATTGATATTGCCCTCTGCATCGATGAGCTGGGTGGTGTTTAGAATATCATCCACCCCAAAACGGATAAGCGATATGGCCACAACGCTCTTGCTGTCCAGTGGTTTGGCGAAAGCCGCATAATCATACAGCGCAATATTGGCAAAATAACTTGCGTGCATCAGGGCAAGTTCATTATCCTCAATACCCACAAGTCCCGCGGGGTTCCAGTAACCGGCGTTTACATCGCTCGTGGAGGCCACAACAGCATTTGCCATACCCATGGCGGCAGCATCCACCCCTATGTTGAGAAACTCATTAGAGTACTTTCTAGCTGTCTGCGCGTTGATGGCCCAGCCGGAGAGAAGAAGCAATGATATTAGGTAATGTTTTGGCAATGACAACTTTTTATGGCAAATATGCTTAAATACATCAACAATGTAAACTTTATTTATAACCCAATATTGCGCAGGGACCTTTTTGCTAAAATTACTTTCTTATTTTTACTCAAATTGAAGTTATGAGCATCGCACGTTTTGTGCCTAACGCGTTTACCATGGCCAACCTCTTTAGCGGGGTGGTGGGCGTATATTTTGCGGCAAATGGCAAGTTGGAAATCGCAGCCTATGCCGTGATGATAGGTATATTTTTTGACTTTTTTGATGGGTTCTTTGCCCGGTTGTTCAAGGTGCAGGGCGAGCTGGGTCTACAACTGGACTCGCTGGCAGATGTGGTTACCAGCGGCGTGGTGCCGGGCATGGTGATGTTTCAATTGATAAGGCGTGTTGACCACTGGGGCCAGCAATATCATGGCCTTGACCCAGATTTTACCTGGGAGACGCTTGATGTCTTGCCATTTTTTGGGTTTGCCATTACGTTGGCCTCGGCGTTCAGGCTGGCAAAATTTAATATTGATACCCGTCAAGGCGACTCTTTCATAGGGTTGCCCACACCGGCAAACGCGCTGCTGGTCATTAGTTTGCCGCTTATCATGGCGTATCAGGATATCGCTTTCGCGGAAGCGATAATAGAAAATAAATGGGTGCTGCTGGGCCTGACGGCTTTGAGCTGCTACCTGCTCAATGCCGAAATCCCCCTCTTTGCCCTGAAGTTTAAAAATTGGGCTTTTGCCAAAAACAAGACGCGGTATCTCTTTCTCATCCTCGCCGTTGCCTTGTTGATATTGTTGAAGTTTGCCGCCATACCGGTAATCATACTTTTGTATGTTTTGCTGTCACTTTTTGCCAAAAAATAAGCATGTCCCACACGATTGTCAATATAAAAAACTGGCCCCGTAGGGAGCATTTTGAATTTTTTTCTCAGTTTGATGAACCATTTTTTGGGGTCAATGTAAAAGTGGATTTTACGGGCTGTTACCTGCGTGCAAAGCAGCGTGGCGAATCGTTTTTTATACATTACATGCATGCGGTCTTAAAGGCATTGAACCAGGTAGAAAATCTCAAATATCGCATTCAGGGCGATGCGGTGGTGCTTTATGAGTCCATAGGGGTATCTGCAACTATTGCCAGGGATAGCGGTACTTTTGGGTTTTCCCACATTCCTTTTTATAAAGATTTTGATGGTTTTTTGGCTGCAGCCAAAGAAGAAATCCTGCGTGTACAGGCCCGAACTGATTTACAACTGGACGTGGCCGGGGATGATGTGGTTCATTTTTCGGCCTTACCATGGCTCGATTTTACTTCCATATCGCATGCGCGAAATTTTAAGTTTCAAGACAGTTGCCCAAAAATATCTGTGGGCAAGCTCACCGAGACAGATGGAAAATATTTTATGCCCGTTTCAATACACGTGCACCACGGCCTTGCTGATGGTATACATGTGGGACAATTTGTACAACATCTAGAAAACGAAGTGGGTGGGGTTTAAGCGGTATGCAGTATATTATTCTCTATCGCTCTTCATAGGAAGCGTCTTTCTTGCATTATGCTTTGCATATGGTGATGCCGGGTTTGATGGAATTCTGGAAAATGCGGGCATTTATTTTCTTTTCTCCTTGATTCTGTCAATATCTGCGTCTGTAATCGTGCTGCCACTTTTCTGGTGGGTCGAGGCCTATCTTAATACAAGGGATAATGGCAGGACGATGTACGTGATATTCTACTGGGTCAAGTTGTTGATTCTATTTACGATATTGAGCATTTGGTTTGACGGCGGCGGGTATGAGACGCTTATATTTTGTGCTTGCTATGGTCTTCCAGGCTTTTTTATCTATCTCTATTTTCTCAACAAAGATTTGAAACAATATGCTAAATAAGAAACTTCTAGAATTTTCTAAACAAATAAAAGCCCTGGCCGATGCCGGGATGGTCTTTAAGAACAGCGAGTATGATGCTGAGCGGTATGAGCAGCTTCAGGAAATTGCACTTGAGATGCAATCCCTGCTTTCAACAAAGGAGGTTGCTGTTTTTAAGGATTTTTATTTACCCGTAGAAGATTATCCCACGCCCAACGTGGATGTGCGCGCTTTTATCATCAACGGGAAAAAAGAGGTGTTGCTGGTCAGGGAGCAGGTTGACGGCAGGTGGACACTACCTGGCGGCTGGGCAGATATAGGGCTTTCGCCAAAGGAAAACGTGATCAAGGAACTGGAGGAAGAAACGGGATACACTGTTGAGGTCAAGCGCCTGCTGGCGGTCTTTGACAAGAAAATGCACGACCACCCACCGCAACCGCATTATGTGTATAAAATGTGTTTTTTGTGCGAGATTACCGGTCAGGAGTCAAAACCTAACTTTGACATCACCGGGATGGATTGGTTTTCGCTTCAAGCGCTTCCAGAACTATCCAAGGACCGTATTTTAAAATCACAGTTGGAACTTCTTTTTGAGCATTTGGACGCATCCAAACCTGTTTATTTTGATTGATTTTTATTGAAAGAGTTTCTTCTTACGGAGTTCAAAGTTTTGGCCTAGGTATACCTTGCGCACCATTTCATCAGCGGCAAGTTCTTCAGGGATACCGTGTTTCAGGATACTTCCCTCAAACATAAGGTAGGTGTGGTCAGTGATGGCCAGGGTTTCCTGTACGTTGTGGTCAGTGATCAAGATGCCTATGTTCTTGTCCTTGAGCTGTGCCACAATACGCTGAATATCTTCAACCGCAACGGGGTCAACCCCCGCAAAGGGTTCGTCGAGCAGGATGAAATTAGGGTTTGTGGCCAGTGCGCGGGCAATTTCCGTACGGCGGCGTTCTCCACCAGAGAGTAGGTCGCCACGGCTTTTTCTTATATGGTTGAGGCCAAATTCATCAATAAGCTCGTCCATTTTCTTGAGCTGCTCCTTCTTGCTCATCTTGGTAAGCTGCAAAACGCTCAAAATATTGTCCTCAATACTTAGTTTTCTGAATACTGAAGCTTCTTGGGCAAGATATCCTATGCCATTTTGCGCACGCTTGTACATGGGATAGTTTGTGATTTCCTTGTTTTCCAGAAATATTTTTCCGCCATTAGGCTTAACAAGTCCCACGATCATATAAAAAGAAGTAGTCTTGCCGGCACCATTGGGGCCCAGCAATCCCACGATTTCCCCTTGTTCTACTTCTACAGTAATACCCTTAACGACCTGGCGGCCCTTGTAAGATTTAACTAGATTCTGTGCGCGTAATTTCATCATGGCATACAAATATCAACTATTGAGCCAAAGCCTGCAATACTTATTGCTTGTGCTTTTCCAGTGCATCCCAGTATTCATGCGCCCTCCTTAAATGTGGAATGACGATGGTACCGCCTATCAACGTGCCTATGCTCAGGGTTTCCATGATTTCTTCACGGGTAACACCGTTGTCATGGCAGCTCTCAAGATGATATTTTACACAATCATCACATCGTAGCACCGTTGAGGCGACCAGGCCTAGCAGTTCTTTAGTCTTGACATCAAGGGCTCCGGGCATAAACGCATTGGTATCCAGGTTGAAGATGCGGTTGACTATCTTGTTTTTTTCGGCCAGGATATTGTCGTTCATCCTGGAACGATATGCGTTGAACTCGGCAACGGGATTTTTTTCAGTTGACATGTTGCAATTTTTTTTAGGGATTTATGGTCGCAAGGGGATGGTCATCCTTACTTGTCGCCGGCCAGCTTTTTATCTTCCTTTCTTGTCACAATCGCAGAGATCACGATACTTGCCTCATAGAGGATAAGTATGGGGATGGCCACGATAACCTGGGTGGAGATGTCTGGAGGTGTTATGATTGCCGCTACCAGTAAGACCACCACAAGTGAATATTTACGGTATTTTCTAAGTATTTGAGGTGTTACTAGGCCTATTTTGGTCAAGAAGAATATAACGATGGGCAGCTCAAAAATCAACCCTGCAGATAGCGCGCTCATACGTACTAGTCCTATATATGAGTCAATATCAAACTCGTTTTTGACTTGATCGCCCACCGTAAATGTTGCCAAAAAGTTTATGCTCAGGGGCGAAATGACGTAGTACCCGAACAATACCCCCAGGAAAAACAGTAAACTTGATATGATGATGAAACCACGAGAGTTTTTGCGTTCTTTTTCATATAGTCCTGGAGATATGAATTTCCATACTTCATATAGCACATAGGGAAAGGCAACCACAAAGCCCGTCCATATCGCTGTCCATATCGCAGCATTGAACTGCCCAGACATCTTTCGGCTCTGTATTATGAAATCAAGGCCGTTTTCATCCATACAGCCCTTGTCTGACCCAAAAATATTTGACAATTGGCACAGCAGGTCATAGGAGACAAAATCTGGCCTGGAGGGCGCAAAGATGATATCGTTAAAGATAAAATCCTTAAAGACAAAAGCCACTATACCTATGATAACGACCGCAAGTACAGAGCGTATGAGGTGCCATCTTAGTTCTTCAAGATGGTCGAGAAATGACATTTCTACATTGGGGTCCTTCTTATTCTTTTTTGCCATTATAATATTCCTTCCTTAATAAGATCGTGAATGTGAACCACACCTGTATAGCACCCGTTTTCATCAGTTGCCAGCAGTTGTGATATGTTATGATTTTCCATGATTTCAAGCGCATAGGCCGCCATGGCACTATTTGCAACCGTTTTAGGGTCTTTTGACATGATGTCAAGGGCGGTGAGGCCGGTAAGGACCTCGTTGTGCTGAAGCATCCTCCGTATGTCACCGTCAGTTATGATACCTACGATTTTTTTATCTTCAAGGACGGCAACGACCCCCAGCATTTTTGCCGAAATTTCGATAATTACGTCCTTGATGGGTGTATTGGTGCTTACCTGTGGCTTTTCGTTTTGTGCGGTAAGGTCGCTTACGCGCATATATAGTTTTTTTCCCAGGGCACCGCCGGGATGGTATCTTGCAAAGTCCTGGCTTGTAAACCCCCTTAATTCCAGCAAGGCTATGGCCAGGGCATCGCCCATAACCATTTGTACGGTGGTACTTGTGGTAGGGGCAAGGTCGTGTGGGCATGCTTCTTTTTCTGCGTAAGCATATATAATATGGTCTGCCTGTTTTGCCAAAAATGAATCTTTGTTAGACGTGATGGCAATAATCTTGTTCTTTCTGCTTTTAATATAAGGGACCAGTACCTCGATTTCCGGGGTATTGCCACTCTTTGATAGGCAGATGACAACATCGTCCTTTAAAATAGTGCCCAGGTCACCATGAATTGCATCAGCAGCATGCATGTAAATGGCCGGTGTGCCCGTGCTATTTAAGGTGGCGACGATTTTTTGAGCAATGATCGCGCTCTTTCCCACACCGGTAAGGATGACCCTGCCGGTTGAATTGAAAACGGTCTCGACCGCGTGCACAAATCCATCATCAATCAATGACTGGAGATGGGCAAGGGCATCCTGCTCAATATCAATGGTGCGCTTGGCGCATGCTACAATCTGATCCCGTAAGTTCAAAAGAAAGGATTTATGCAATTTTTTCTGATGGGAAATTATTATATTTAGATTGCAAATGTATGTAAAATTGAAGCAAGATTGATGAGTAAGGAAGAAATCGATTTACACGCGGCGCTCAAGAAATACTTTGGCTTTAGCCAGTTTAAAGGCTTACAGGAAAAGGTTATCAAAAGTATTGTAAACGGGCATCACACCTTTGTCATCATGCCCACGGGGGGCGGTAAATCGCTATGTTACCAGCTGCCGGCATTGATTGAAGAGGGCACCGCCATTGTTGTATCGCCCCTTATCGCCTTGATGAAGAATCAAGTGGACGCCCTGCGGGGGCTATCAAATGAAAATGGAATAGCCCATGTGATGAACTCATCACTTACTAAAGGTGAGCTCAAACAGGTGCGGGAAGATATCGTGAATGGTGTCACAAAACTGCTCTATGTTGCCCCAGAATCGCTGACCAAGGAGGAAAATGTAGAGTTTCTAAGGGCGCAGACAATTTCTTTTGTTGCCGTTGACGAAGCACATTGCATCAGTGAATGGGGGCATGACTTTAGGCCTGAGTACCGCAACCTGCGTAGTATAATCAAGCGCATAGGTGATAATATACCCATCATAGGCCTCACGGCCACCGCGACGCCCAAGGTTCAAGAAGATATTATAAAAAACCTGGGCATGAAGGATGCAAATACGTTCAAAGCCTCTTTCAACAGGCCCAACCTGTATTATGAAATACGCCCCAAAACAAAAAATGTTGATGCTGACATCATACGTTTTGTAAAGCAAAACGAAGGAAAGAGCGGCATTATCTATTGCCTGAGCCGTAAAAAGGTTGAAGAACTGGCACAGGTACTCCAGGTCAATGGATTTAAAGCCGTGCCCTACCACGCCGGGCTGGATGCAAAGACCCGCGCCAGGCATCAGGACATGTTCTTGATGGAAGATGTGGATGTGGTGATTGCCACGATTGCATTTGGCATGGGTATCGACAAGCCCGATGTGCGCTTCGTGATCCATCATGATATCCCCAAGAGTATAGAAAGCTATTACCAGGAAACGGGTAGGGCCGGCCGTGATGGCGGGGAAGGCCATTGCCTGGCCTATTACTCTTATAAGGATATAGAGAAGCTTGAGAAATTCATGAGTGGCAAGCCTGTTGCAGAGCAGGAAATAGGCCATGCACTGCTTCAGGATGTTGTGGCTTATGCCGAAACCTCCATGTCGCGCAGAAAATTCATCCTACATTATTTTGGCGAAGATTTTGACAATGACACCGGTGCTGGAGGGGATATGGATGACAATGTGCGCAACCCCAAAAAAGAACATGAGGCAAGCGAGAATGTAATAAAATTACTGGATGTTGTTCAAAAAACGGGAGCTATTTATAAGATGAAGGACCTGGTTAACACCCTAGTGGGCAAAAACAACGCCATTATTTCATCGCACAAGACTAATGAAGAAGCATATTTTGGTTCTGGCAAGGATAAAGACTCACATTACTGGAAGGCACTGGTGCGACAAGTTATCGTTTCAGGCCTGCTCAAGAAGGATATAGAGACCTACGGCGTCATAAAGTTATCGCCCCTTGGTAAGGAATTTCTCAAAAAACCCACGTCATTCATGATGACAGAGGATCATATTTTTGATGAAAATGCAACAGATTTGACCCCCAGCGGTGCAAGAGCGGGTGGGGGAGCCGATCAAAAGTTGATTCTCATGCTCAAGGACCTGCGCAAAAAGGTAAGCAAGAAAAAAGGCGTGCCGCCGTATGTGGTCTTTCAAGATCCCTCGCTTGAGGACATGTCCATAAAATACCCCGTGACCATAGATGAACTTTCTAATGTCAACGGTGTGGGAGAGGGCAAGGCAAAAAAATATGGACGTGAATTTATCGACCTTATCTCCCGGTATGTAGATGAAAATGAGATTATACGCCCTGATGACCTTGTGGTAAAATCAACAGGTTCAAACAGTGCCCTCAAACTATACATTATCCAAAACGTGGACCGCAAACTGCCGCTTGATGATATCGCTTCTGCAAAAGGGCTTGAGATGCCAGATTTTGTCAAGGAAATGGAAGCCATAGTCTATAGCGGGACCAAGCTCAACATTGATTACTGGATTGATGAAATCCTAGACGAGGACCAGCAAGAAGAACTCCATGAGTATTTCCTGGAGTCAGAAACCGATAAAATAGAAGACGCCATGGAAGAATTTGATGGCGATTATGAAGATGATGAGCTGCGCTTATACCGGATAAAATTCATTAGCGAGGTGGCAAATTAAATAAAGAGGTTAACCTGCTTATTTTTGTTTTTTTTAATTTGGATTTAGATAATGGAAAAGCGAGTATTGCTTTGATTGTAAATCAAATAGGGTGAGAAAAGATGAGTTTCTTACGTTTGTTGATTATAGAGATAACTTGCCTGAATTTTTTTAAAAATGATACTACAGAAACTATGTTATCATCAGACCCCATGGTAGCTATCCTTAATTTTTTGGTGAATATATGCGCAGCGACTCATTTGGGATTTAATGAGGAGTGGATTGTCGTTGAGTAATCCGTTAATCTTCTTATAAATAAAGCCGCTTTTTTGAACGGTTTTTCTTTTTCTGGGTAATTTCGAAAAAAAAGAAACCATGAAAACCCAGATAAAACTTTTGGCGACAGCCATAGTATTGACATTGCTTACCGCTTGTGGGGCAAAAAAAACCACTAAAACGACCTCGATCTATGGTGATTGGGAACTGGAAAAAGCCATCTGTTTCTGCCCCTTTACAGATGAAACTGATTTTAGTACAAACACACTTTCAATTCAGCCCAATCAAATCAAGATAGCCAGTCCAGAAGACAGGCAGTTCATAAAACCCACGGGCACCTATGATTTCTCTACAGAAAATCAATATCTCAAAATAGGGGAGACCACGGAGTATTCTTATGAACTCAAGGACGGCAATCTCATCATAAAATTCCTGGAAGAGCCAGAACTGGCCGATGATGAACTGACCTTGATCTACAGGCCGGCATCTGGAAAATAGTATTTTGGCTTTAAGCCAAATCAACACCCACGCTTTTTAAGGGCTAAACCTTTTACAATCCGTATCTTTGCACCTCAATTTTTAAAACGAAGACATGCAAGACGGTATTTATGCTAAATTTCATACGCCCAAAGGCGAAATCTTGGTAAAACTTACCCATGATAAAACCCCGGGAACGGTAGGTAACTTTGTTGCCCTGGCCGAAGGAAACCTGGAAAATGATGCAAAAAAGCAGGGGACCCCATACTACGACGGTCTTAAATTTCACCGTGTCATCCCAGATTTTATGGTGCAGGGGGGTGACCCTAACGGCACGGGATCTGGTGGTCCTGGTTACAACTTTGATGATGAGTTTCACCCAGACCTAAAGCACACGGGTCCTGGTATCCTTTCTATGGCTAATGCGGGTCCCGGTACTAACGGGAGCCAGTTTTTTATCACGCACGTGGAGACGCCATGGCTTGATAACAAGCATACGGTTTTTGGCCACGTGGTAGAGGGTCAGGATGTGGTAGATAGCATTGCACAGGGCGACACGATGGATAAAGTAGAAATCATCCGTGAGGGTGAAGAAGCTAAAAACTGGAATGCCGTTGAGGCTTTCCGCAAGTTTGAGGGTTCACGTGAAGAGCGTATAAAACAAGAAAAAGAGGCGCAAAAAGCAGCTCTTGATAAACTTTCTGCCGGGTTTAAGGAAACTGAAAGCGGATTGCGCTATCAAATCATCCAGGAAGGCAGCGGCAAGCCGGCCGTGAAAGGAAATCAAGTTTCCGTTCATTACAAGGGTCAATTGGCTGACGGTACCGTGTTTGATTCTTCATACAAGCGCAACCAGCCACTGGATTTTACCGTGGGCATAGGCCAGGTGATTGCTGGTTGGGATGAAGGTATTTTATTGCTTAAAGAAGGTGACAAGGCACGTTTTGTGATTCCATCAGCCCTGGGTTATGGTAGTCGTGGTGCAGGTGGTGTTATCCCACCAGATGCTATTTTAGTATTTGATGTTGAGCTTGTAAAAGCAGGATAATGCCCTCCTAAATCCTCCCAAAGGGAGGACTATAAATCAATATTCTAAAAGGGAGTGGATGCTGCGCTTATGTAGTTTTTCGCTCCCTTTTAAAAATTTAAGCTCCATCAAAAAACTCACTTGGGCCACGTTTGCTCCGGTGGTCTCAATTAGTTCGCAAGCAGCTTTTGCCGTTCCTCCAGTGGCCAGAACATCATCGTGAAGCAGCACATTATCTTCCGCCGTAAGGCAATCGCTTTGCATCTCCAGGCAATCCTCGCCATACTCCAGCGCATAACTTTTTGACAAAACTTCACCAGGCAATTTTCCAGGTTTTCGAATAGGGATAAAACCTACGCCCAACTTCTGTGCAATCAAGATTCCCAATAAAAATCCGCGGGATTCTATGCCCACGACTTTTGTGATATTTTTATCCTGTACCGCTTCCGCGAAAAGCGTGGCCGCATAATCCACTGCCGCCGGGTCATTGAGCAGCGGACATATATCTTTAAAGATGATGCCTTCTTTAGGAAAATCAGGAACGTCCTTGATGTACTTGCTTAAATCCATGTGGGAAAGTTATTCAATTTCGCCGTCAGGCTGAAAAACAATTGGTTAATTTCGCATAAAATTATCCAGCATGAACGATATTTTAATGACACAGGTTTTTGGGGCTTTCTTCGGGTTTTTAGGGATAATCCTGGGAGCTTTTGGAGCGCATGCGCTTAAAAAGCGATTTACTGCAGACCAACTCACAAGTTGGGAAACCGGCGTAAAATATCAAATGTATCACGCGCTGGTTTTACTGATCATAGGTTTTAACCTGGGCTTCAATACAGGGTTGGAAAACGCGGTTGCCTGGCTGTTCGTGATAGGCACGGTGTTGTTTTCGTTCAGTATTTATGGGTTGTGCATCAGCGGTGCGACGGGTAAAAAATGGAAGTTTCTGGGCCCCATAACCCCACTGGGCGGACTTTGCCTCGCAGCAGGCTGGATTTGTTTACTGGTGTATTTTGTAAAAGAATTTGTTTAGGCTAAAGCCAAATCTTCTTCTTTTTCATACTCAAATAACCTCGAGTAATCCATCACAATTTCCACGCTGTCAAGCTTGCATAAATATTCAACAACGCCTTGTAAACCATTAAAAAGGATTTCTTTGTCGGTTGCGTTTTTTGGCTTTACCCCATTGTGGCGTAGTGGTAAAGAATAGCCGCAATGTTGTAAAAATGTTGCTTCAATCTCAAGGATTTCAAGCGGTGAATATCCGCCAAATTTCCTCCCCATCATCTCATGAACCTTGCCCACATAATTGAGGTTGAGACTTCCGTGGTTGTCGCTCAGGTGCTTCCAGCTATCCGTGTTGTTGAGGATGTTGCCCACGGCACATTGCTTGCAGCATTCAGGGTTTAAGGTGTTTCCGTGAAATGCAGAGTATAGTTTTGTAATTGCATTCTCAAGTCTCGCGGTAGTCTTCATAGCAATGATTTATGACATAAAATTACTCAAAATCAGTCATTATGTGAAGCATGTTTTGTTAAAGCGCTTCAAGTCTTGTCATATTTGTGTCTTTTGCAATCCCATAACCATAAAAATACAACATGGCTCCAGCGATTCTACCTAGGTTTTTTGGGGTTTTATGAGCCAGGATGAGGTCGCTGTCAAGCATTATTTTTATTTGGCTTTCGCCAAATTGAATCTTAAGTTCTTGCGGTTCATAAACATGTGTTGTAAAACCGCTGAGGTCATTTACCTTGCCGCTGATGAGGTCTTCCCCCAGTTTGATTTGTAGGTTGCTCTCGCAGCCTTTTTGCGTAAGCGGAATCATGCAAAAATCATGCTCGCCATAAATCATCACACCCATTGTGGGACAAGTGATATTTGCGACTTTTTCAAGATTTAAAGTTGTAGCAAACTCAAAATTTGTTGGCTCAAAGTCAAAATTGCCAATGTTATAATAACACATTATCGACTCGGCGGCGATAGTTTCTTTGTAAGTCTCAAGAGCTTCTGCGCTAATTTGTAATGTATTCACTTCCTTCGCAAGCTCAAAATACCGCGGAACATTATCCTTGTAACCTTTGCGGGCAATTGCGGTCCATCCATCCGTATTTATGCGCAGTGTTGCGGTCTTGATTACAGAATCATTTGCAAAAAGCTTGGCATGATGCACACCTGGAAAGTAATACTGACTGGTAAAAATACTATCCGTTTTTGCCACGGTTTTTCTGCGATACGCATTCCAAGACTGTTGGATGGCAAAACTATCTGCTTCAATTTTTGAGACATCGTAGCGAAAAATAACAGTATTTGGAACTCCTTTTTTCACAGTATTATCTGCTTTAAAAATAGCCTCGCCTGTATTTTGTAGTCGCTTTCGCGAAAGCGAATCTGACCCGCTCCATGGCGCCCAAGCAAGAAGCACAATGAGAATAATTCCCATAGCGGCAATGGCCAAATAGATTTTATGATTGGATTGCTTTGAAGGTTTTGGTTGTGGAATTCGAGGTGTTTCGCTTTGATGATGATTTGAAAAATCAAGCCAATCCTGATAATTTAGATATTGCGCCAATGCGTCCAGCGTTGCGGGATGCGGATTGCCGGAGTAATCATCTGCCCAGATTCTTTTTGATGTAGAAAGGCTTAAGAGTATCCCCGTTTTTTCTTCAATAAGCCTGATGAGATTCTTGTAATCCCGCTGTTTCCAGGTCGCGCTGGGCGGCCAGGCGAGTTGGTTTTCTATCTCCTTTTTACAGGTTTTTAAAAGTTGCTCTTGCACTTAAACGGCTTTTGAATGTAAAATGAATGCATTTCAAATCGCTTTGAATCAGTCTTATAAATATACTTGCCTAAAATTAATTAACCACGAGATGAACAACAATTTTAAACTTACGATCCTGATACTTTTGTTGAGTGCAGCTGTACATGCGCAAACCATGTATGTTGATGCGATAAACGGAAATGATAAAAATACTGGCACCAAGAATGCACCATTTAAATCAATTATCGCTGCTGTGGATACAGCAAATAAATTCAGTGCAAACGAGGCGATAACAGTGATTCTAAAACCGGGAACGTATGTTCTGGAAGATAGAGTTGATGTGAATCCGCTTGCGGTTTTTGATGCTGAAAAGAGATTTACAATTACTGCTGAATTGCTTCCGGGAGATAAAGAATGGGAGCTTGCTAAAATGCCGGTAGTACTTTCAACTTCTGGGTACAATAGCAAATTTATCTTTGAGCATGCTGCCGGATTTTTGATAAACACTTCGCATGTTTCCATTAAAGGAATTAAATTTTTGGGTAACCCCAATCCATCCGTTGGATATTATTATCCCATCACGAAACCGAATAAGACTTATACAGATTTGGAGATTTCTCAATGTGTGTTTGTGGGCGACAAAGAAGCGGGTAAAATTCAGGGGGCGGTCTGGATTCAAGGGCAGGATAACAAAGTAGAGCACTCGGTTTTTTATGGATGTAGAAACGCAATCCTGTTTTTTGATGATGTCGCTGGTATGGAGATCATAAACAACATTATTGCAAAAAGTTATGAGAGTGCGTTTTGGTTTCCGCAAGAAGATGTCAACGTGACTTTTAAGAACAATGTTTTGCTCGACAACGTATATGTTGTGGTCAAACCAGATATGAATTTTAGCTCGGTCTGGGAAAATTCATTGTTGCTTGGCAATGCAAATTTTGCAGGCAAATGGTCACGAGAAGAACAAAAAATCCTTGAGTTAAAGAACTCTGGAATCCCAGAGAAAAACATAATTCGAAAAGGAAAAGCCGCATTAGTCTTAAATCAAGAAACCCTCCCGGGAAATGATCATTTGCAACTTAATGAAGGTTCAACTGGAGCTGAGCTCAAAGCTGGTTTATTTAAAGAATAGATTAGGTTTATTTGGCTTTCGCCGAAAGGCAGACAAATGGAAGATCAGACTTTTTGCTCTTTCCATTTTCCTTTTTTAAAGAGCCACAATGTAAATAGGCTCGCAGAGACCTCTGAAATAAAAACCGCCCAGAAGACCCCGGTATAGCTCCAGTCAAGCAGCAGGGCAAAGACATACGCCAGCGGAATCTGGATCAACCAGAAGAACACAAAATTTATCTTTGTTGGGGTTGTGGTATCACCGGCACCGTTAAAGGCCTGCGAGGCCACCATCCACCAGCCATAAATGAACATGGCATACGAGAGGATCTGCAGCCATTTTGCACCTACATCCATCACTTCATCATCCTCGCTGAAAAAATGGACGAGTTCCCGGTTAAAAAAGAAAAATACAAGCGATACCGCCAGCAGGAAAATCATATTGTACACGCCCACCTTCCAGATGGTCTGCTCTGCGCGGTCAGGATTGTTTGCGCCCAGGTTTTGCCCCACGAGGGTAGCGGCGGCACTGGCCATGCCCCATGCGGGCATCATGCAGAACATCATCAACCGCAGGCCAATGGTTGCCCCCGCAACGGCCTCACTACTTATACCGGCAAGGATGCGCATGATGAAGATCCATGAGGTCATGCCTATGATCATCTGGCCCACACCGCCCAGCGAAGTCTTTATGATATTGAGGGCTGCCCTGGCATCCCAGTACAGTTGAGACATCTTGATGCGTATGTGCTTGCCGCCCTTTGTTATGGTCCACACCTGTATCGCCACGCCCACGCCGCGGCCTATAAATGTGGCAATGGCAGCGCCTTTGAGCCCTAATTCTGGAAACGGACCAATACCAAAGATGAGCAGGGGGTCCAATATGATGTTTATACCATTTGCAATCCAGAGTATGCGCATGGCGATGGCCGCATCGCCCGCGCCCCTAAAAATAGCATTGATGACAAAAAGCAGCATGATCACCACGTTAGAGCCCATCAACCATTGCATATAGGGATGCCCGTAGATGACCGTCCATTCATCGCCACCCATCAGGGCAAGTAGTTCAGGGGCATAAAACAATCCCGCTACGGCAAAGGGAATAGAGGCCAGTATTGCTAAAAAAACCGCTTGCACTGCCGAGATGGATGCCTCTTCCTTCTTTTTCTCGCCCACCCTGCGGGCAATGATGGCGGTCACGCCCATGGCAAGCCCCATCCCTATGGAATAAAGCAGGAACAAGTACGTTTCGGTCAACCCCACGGTCGCCACGGCAGATGCTCCCAGCTTGCCCACAAAGTAGATGTCGGCAAGGGCAAAGGTGGATTCCATCACCAGCTCCAGCACCATGGGTACGGCAAGCAAAAAAATGGCCTTCTTCAAGCTGATGACCGTATAATCTGCCTCTGTGCCCCTTACGGCTTCCACAAGGGCCTTCCATATATTTTGGCGCGGCCTGGCAGGTTTGCTGCTAGATGGATTATCTTCCATAACATTTTGAATTACAGTTCAAATATAGTGGGATTTGGCTTTCGCCGAAAGGTGGAAAAGTGACATTAAAAAGGGTGATTTGCGACAATGCAAAACCATTGTTATAAACAATAAAAACGATGGAAAACAATTTTTGCAAACGACAGATGTGCTGGGTTTTGAGGAATATGGAAAATTGTTTACGATATCCTTTTCGTGATTATTTAATGTTAAATTCTCATTATCATTAAGTTATTTTAATGAAATTTAGATTTAACTAACAAAAACCACATGAAATATTTCTATCTCGGGCTATGCTTGATATGCTGCACGCAGTTGAGTATGGCGCAAATAACGGTTACCGGTACAGTGACTGATCCTTATGGAAATCCCTTTCCAGGCGTGACGGTCAAAATCGTGAATACAAACAAGGGTACCACAACAGATTTTGATGGTATTTTCTCCCTAGAGGCAACAACAGGTGAAACCTTGCGGTTTACCTATGTGGGCATGAAGACCATGGATGTCATCGTGGGTGATCAAGACGTTGTTGACGTTACCCTTGAAGAAGATACCCAGCAACTGGATGAGGTGGTCGTGACCGCCCTGGGGATCAAGAAAGAAAAAAAGGCGGTGGGCTACTCCTTGCAGGAAATCAATGAAGAAGAGCTTACGCGAAATAGCAACAACGATGTGCTCAGCAGCATCCAGGGCAAGGTTGCGGGTGTGAACATTGCAAACACCAGCGGATCCGCCGGTGGCGGCTCTAGCATCGTGATACGGGGTATTACCAGCCTTAACCCCAATAGTAACAACCAGCCGCTATTTGTGGTCGATGGTATACCCATAAGTAATGATGCGCCCACGGGTAGCCTCCTGCCCAGTACAGGGTCAAATGCCCCCTCAAGTTCTGAGCAGTTTTCATTTACAAACCGGGGAGCTGACCTCAACCCTCAAAATATTGAGAGCCTGACCGTCTTAAAAGGTCCAGCGGCAACGGCACTATATGGCCTGCGCGGGGCAAATGGGGTAGTGGTCATCACCACAAAACGTGGTTCTCAGAATGGGCTTAAGTTTGACTTCAAGACATCTGTGGGCTTTAACGAGGTGGGCAAGACGCCAGATGCACAAGATAAATACCGGGAGGGTTTCAACAATGAGATACGGTCCATACCCAATGATAATTCGCCCACGGGATATGATTATGCTAATGGCAATACTTTTGGCTTTTACAGTTTTGGGCCAGAGTATGGGCCCGGCGATACCTTCTATGATAATTTCAGGGATTTGTTTAGAAAGGGCTTCTTTTCAAACAATACCTTGGGGATCAACGCTGGTGGCGAAAACCTCTCCCTCTATGGTTCTATAGGTTACTCAAAAGAAGATGGAATCGTCCCCAATACTGATTTTGAACGCAAGAGCATCAAGCTGAACGCAAATATCAACGTCACGGATAAATTCAATATCCAGCCCTCGATAAGTTATATTAAATCTGGCGGCAACCTGGCAAATGGTGGTGACAAGTCCATAATGAGTGCACTTTCATATTGGTCCCCTTCCATTGATGTTAACGATTACCTCTTGCCCAATGGCGATGAGAAAAACTATACCGCTGGAGTTACTGACAACCCACGTTATTTTGCCGAAAAAAGTTATTTGAACAGCGATGTTGACCGCATACTGGCCAATACAAAACTCGCCTATACCTTTACTGACTGGTTCAATCTTTCTTACCAGCTGGGCGTGGACAATTATTATGATAACCGTTTAAGGTTTATACCTGGTGATGTTGATCAAGGCACCGCTGTGGGGGGGTATATCGTCAAGGAAGGTCTTAACTATAATGAACTTACCTCAAACCTCTATGCTAATTTTGATATTGATCTATCAGAAGATTTTAAGACCACCTTGTTGTTGGGTAACCAGATTTCTGAGATAAAGAATAGCAGGAATACCCGTAGGGCAGAAGGTTTAAGTGATATAGACCCCATGAACTATGATGCGGCCACAAATTATTTTTCTGACCGCGCAGGGTCTGAAAGGCGTATCGTGGGGCTATTTGGGGATTTAAGGTTTGATTATAAAAGCACCTTGTTTCTATCCGTTACTGGTAGAAATGACTGGTCATCGACCCTGCCCAAAGAAAACAGGAGCTTTTTTTATCCCTCGGTTAGTTTGAGCTACCTGCTATCAGAAACCCTCAAGAATGCTGATGCATTGCCCGGTTTTATAAGCTATGCAAAATTTAGGGCTTCCTATGCCGAGGTGGGTAAAGATGCACCACCTTACCTGGGGGTTTATTATGATCAGCCACTTGATTTTCCATTTGGTACCGTAGATGGATATTCAAGGGAAACCACCGGTGCATCAGCAAACCTGGAGCCCGAAAAAACCAAGGGCAGTGAGATAGGAACCGAGCTCAAGTTCTTTAACAACCGTTTTGGTATAGACCTTACCCTGTATAAACAGAATAGTGAAAATCAAATCCTTCCGGTGCCGGTTGCACAAACATCAGGTTTTAATTCATTTTATCTCAATGCGGGTGAAATAGAAACCAAAGGTATTGAGGCATTGGTAAACTTTTCGCCGATAAGGTCAAAGGATTTTGACTGGGACCTCACCCTCAACTATTCTAAGGTGGAGACGGAGGTGCTCTCCCTACCTCCCGGTATCGATGAGATAGTTTTTGCAGACAGTGGGTTTGCTGGTGTTGTTTCTAGGATTGAAGTGGGAGGTTCCATAGGTGACCTGTATGGATATACCTGGGCGTATGATGACAATGGCAACAGGTTGATAGGGGATGATGGTTTTCCCTCTATCGTGGCAAACTCGACCTCAGACCGTGTCAAGGTAGGAAACGCCATGCCAGACTGGACGGGGAGCCTGCAAAGTGTATTTCGCTACAAGGGCCTGTCATTTTCTTTTTTAATAGAACGCAAACAAGGCGGCGAGCTTTATGATTCTGGACAGCGCAACAGTATAAGAAATGGTACACTGGCCATCACAGAATTCAGGAATGAAGAAACCATACTGGATGGTGTGCTCGCTGATGGATCACCTAATAACATCCCCGTGCTCATTGATCAAAACTACTACCGTAGTTCGGCAATCTACAACAGGGCTTCAGAGATACTGGTTCAAGATGCTTCCTGGTGGAGGTTGCGCAATGTCACCCTATCTTATGAGCTGGGTGATCAAATTGTAGGGCAAACTCCTTTTGACAGGATAAAATTTAGTGCGACGGGCAACAACCTCTGGGTTGATACCCCCTTTAGGGGCTATGATCCTGAAGGTTCACAGTTTAGTGCAGGTACAAATGCCTATGGTTTTACAGGATTGAACATACCTAACACTAGATCATACATATTCTCAGTTAACCTTAACTTTTAGAAAATGAAAAAGCAAAATACATATATATATTCATTACTCGTTCTCCTGGTGTTTGTGGGGTGCGATGACTTTTTGGGTGATAATGTAGATCCTAACAAAGAATTGTATGAAAACCTAGAACCTGCAGATCTATTGCCCACATCCATTGATTATACCGCCTCGGCACATTTTAATATTGCAATCAATGTATGTCAATATTCACAGCAGTTAGCTTCTTATTTCTCACCGGGACCAGACACCCAAGAAGAGATTCAGATAGCTGGAGGGTGGTCAAATATCTATCTACAGGCATTACCGGATATTCAAACCCTTGATGAGCTTGCTTCACAGCGTGGTTCTACTTCATATCAGGGTATTGCAAAGGTGCTCAAGGCCACAAACCTGGGCCTTGCAACAGATAACTGGGGCGATGTGCCGGCAACAACGGCAACACTGGGCGAAGAAGACTTTACGCCTTCTTTTGAGCCCCAACAGGCCGTTTACACGGAAATAAACACCTTGCTGGACGATGCCATCAGCCTGTTGCAGCAATCTGATACTTCTGGCCTGAGCGTGGGCGAGGATGACCTTATTTATGGGGGTGACCTTACAAAGTGGTTAAAGACAGCTTATTACCTGAAGGCTAAATATGCCCTGCACACCACTGAAGTTGATCAAGCAGCTGCCGTGACCGCCGTACTTGCTAACCTCCCCAATGCTTTCACATCTAATTCAGATGACTATCAACTGGTCTACAATACCAGGAACTTCAATCCCTGGAATTCTGGGGTCGTGCTGCCCAACAATACAGGAAACCTCTCTGTGCTACTCTCTGATCAACTGGTGAGCCTCATGGACGGGACGCAATACCCATTTACCACAGTTGACATGGATCCACGCTTACCGCTTTTTGCAACCTTAAAATCTACCGAAACCGTTTATACCGGAGCCATCAACGGGAGTGCGGGAGCAGCCCAGCTCGACCCGCGGGTAGGTGCCACGGCTGATCTAGGTGCTGATGATTATTACAGTGCCCAGACAGCACCGCTGGTTTTGGGCAGTTATGCAGAGGTCAAGTTCATGCAGGCAGAAGCCCTGTTCTTGCAAAATGGGGGAACCACGACGTCGATAGGGGGCAGCGCCGCGGCCTATAGCGCATACCTTGAGGGTATTGAGGCTAATATGGATAAAATGGGTATCGCTTCCGCGGAAAAGGATGCGTACCTCACAGATGCCTCCGTGGCGGTAGGGGCCGGCAACTTGACCCTAGGGCTTATCATGCGTGAAAAATTTATAGCCACCTTCCTTAACCCAGAGTCATTTGTTGATGAGAGGCGATATGATTTTGACCCAGATGTCTTTGCGGGACTAGAGCTGCCTGTGGACCATAACGCGATACTCAACGGTCAATGGGCCCGCCGAGCGCAATATCCATCCAGTGAGCAGACACGTAATGGAGACGAGGTGGAGCAGGTCATGCAGCCCATATCAGTAGGTGTATGGTGGGACCAAGATTAAGGAGCATACATGTGTAAACAATCTAAAAGCGCATCAAGATGTGCCTTATCATGGGCAGCAGTGATCACGATGCGTGTCAAGTGCCCGCTCAGGCTCCCGGAATAGGCAAAATGCGTCACGAGGATGCCGTTTTTTTGCAGGTGTCCCACCAGATTTTCATCTGTGAACGTAAAGGTGGGATGACCGGGATTGCCTGAAAAAACAGATGGGTCCTTGAGCCTTTGATTGAAATAATCAACATTTTCCTTCAACTTTTTGTGCTGGGACCTTACTAGTTCAAGATTGTGGGTCAATGTTGCCAGGGCTGCCGGTGACATGGGGCTTGCGCCAGCATAGAGTGCGTGGTCTTGCAAGCCGCTCAACCTGTCCTTATCTCCCAGGATGAATCCCCCGGGAACCGCCATGGCTTTCGCCAAAGAACCACAAACGATGATTTCACCGGCCCCAAGGTCTTGTAGTAGGCCATACGTGCCCTTTCCATCTTCTTCAATGGTGCCCAGGCCATGAGAATCATCGACCACCAGGATGAGGTCCTGCAACGGCAGTTCTTTGAGTTCGTTATATGTGGGATACCCTTCCAGGTTGTTGAACGAGATGCTGTCCAGGGCCAGTACCGGTTTGGTTTCAGGATGCTTTTCTAGCTGTTCCCGGAGTGCTTGTCCTGTTTTGGCGAAAGCCAGATAAACCGTATCTCCTGGCAGCCGCAGGGCATTGTGGGCACTGGGCATGTGAAAAAAAGGATTTCCTACCTTGGCAAAATATTGCCTAATCAATTGTCCGGACATATAGCCCGAGGAAACGGTGAAACAAGCGGGAGCACCCGTAAATACGGCCAATTTATCCTCGGCCGGATCATACATTTCAAGCCTGATATTTGCATTGCGGGATGCCCCGTGACTGCTGCCGTGAGCCATGATATTCTGGGTGTATGACACAAGAAAATCTGGGTGCGTCTGTAGGCCCAGGTATGAAGTTCCCCCAAAATAAAGATATTCCCTACCCTGAATTAAAATACTGGTTCCTGGTGGTTGATTTACATAATGGTTCATGACAATTCGATTCCGCTGCCGCCCAGTTGCGGGAAGATTACCTTGCCATTTTCATGAATTTCAATGCCGGTGGCAATGTCCTGCTTGAGGAGCATGGCGCCGTCCATATCCACATAATCCAGTTGCGGTAGCAGTTGCCCTATGGCAGAAATACCCACA
This sequence comes from Cytophagaceae bacterium, assembly GCA_002710685.1. Classification (GTDB taxonomy): domain Bacteria; phylum Bacteroidota; class Bacteroidia; order Flavobacteriales; family Flavobacteriaceae; genus Leeuwenhoekiella. The sequence continues at coordinate 141,607 of PALD01000071.1, forward strand.
GTTGACTCGGTCATGCAGCCCACCATGACCTTGAGGTCAAGTGATTTTGCCTTTTTTATCATACGCAGGGCGGGCGTGAGGCCTCCACATTTAGTAAGCTTGATGTTGACACCGTTAAAAAGCCCGTGACATTTTTCAACATCTTCCTCGATGATGCAGCTTTCATCTGCAATAATAGGTAAAACCGATTCTTCTTTTACCATTTTCATGCCGCTGCGGTCGCTGGCTGCCAGGGGCTGTTCTAGGAATTCAACCCCAAGTTTTTTTAGCTCCATACTGTTTTTTATGGCTGTTGCAGCATCCCAGGCGCAGTTGGCATCTACCCTAAAAATGGCATCGGTGTGCCTGCGCAGTTCTTTTATGATAGCAACATCGTCAGGTGTCCCCAGTTTGATCTTATATATGGGCCAGGGTTTTTCCTGCATCTTGGCTAGCATTTTTGGGATGGTGTCCAGCCCTATGGTATAATTTGTAATGGGGTAATTATCAGTTGTGGTGCCCCAGAGTTTATATAACGGTTTCTCCCGGAGCTTGCCATATAGGTCATGGGCGGCGAGGTCCAGTGCACAAAGTGAAAAATTGCCTAGGCCCTTATCTTTTAAACTTGCGTGAAATTGAGCAACATCAGTCAAGTCATGGTTTTCTATAAAATCACGGTGTTCTTCAATCTCTTGCATCATGCCATCAACGGTGATGTTGTAATAAGGGTTTGAAGTTGCCTCGCCATAACCTGTGAGGCCATTTTGCTTGAGCGAAACAATCAGGCTATCCTGCACATCATGGGATTCTCGAGAGATGGTAAAAGTATGCTGAAGTTTGAGTTTGTATTTTTTAAGGCTTAGGTACATGTAGAAAATAGGTTAAAGATAAATGTAGTAAAAATGCACCTAGAACCTTTTCAAAAAGTATTTTTTGTGCTTTATCATGAATTTTCATTAAAAAAATTTGGTCAACTAAAACGATTAAGTATATTTGATATTGTCAAACTACATCGTTTGAAATTTTAAAGGAGTTGTAAGTCTCTTTCTTACTATAGCGTAGTGGCAATTATTGCCGAGCTTGTTTATTGCAAACATTGATATGCTGCAAGAGAGCAGGTAACTGCAGGATGGTTGTTTTTTCATTAGCTTTTAAATTTATCCACGGAAGATTGTAAAGCTTTTTTTAAACTCAATCTTCTACATCGTTATAATTGTTTTAGGATAAAGCAACTCTGGATATATGGTAAAATTAGTTACGCTAAATAGATTGAAAAACATTCCGCATTACGCAACCCTTATATGCTTCATGCTCACCTGTTTTATAGGGCAGGATGCTGGTGCGGCCTTGATGTTTCAAGAGGAGCAAGCACCCTGGAATGCCCAATGGATAGGCCCACAGCATGATGAAGGTAGGGACTATGGGGTGTATTATTTTCGCAAATGCGTAAACCTAAATGGAAAGCCTACAGCATTTCCCGTACATCTCTCGGCAGATAACCGCTATAAGCTTTTTGTGAATGATTCTCTCGTGAGTATAGGACCTACACGCGGTGATACGTATTTCTGGAATTATGAATCCATAGACCTTGCTCCTTATTTAAAGTCGGGTAAGAATACCGTGGCGGCCCTAGTATATAATGAAGCACAATACCGTCCTGAGGCCCAGATTTCTGTGCGCACCGGTTTTATCATGCAGGGGGCTGGCAAGGCTCAACAAATCCTTAACACGGATGAAAGCTGGAAATGCATCAAGGATATGGGCCACAAGCCTATACCGGGATATTTTTTTGCGGCGAGCAAGGGAGAGTTGGTTGACATGAATGAGACACTCCAGGGTAATTGGCATAGCGTGGATTATGACGACAGTGCATGGCCACAGGCCGGCAAAATTCTAGATGGAAAATTAAAAGGCCACTCTGACGGACTCGCCTGGCAACTTGTACCATCACCCATACCCAGTATGGAGTTAAAGTATGAGCGTCTAGCTCGCATGCGTACTGCCACGAATATTAAAATAAACCCGGCTTTCCCAAAACAAAAGGTAGCCATAACGATACCCGCCAAATCAAAAGTGAGCTTCCTGCTGGACCGGGATGTGGAAACTAATGCATATGTAACGCTGGATTTTAGTGGTGGTAAGGATGCAAAAATCTCCCTGGGATATGCTGAGGCATTGTATAAAATAGGTTCGAACGGTAGAGAAAAAGGTAATCGCGATAGCATTGAGGGCAAGGAGTTTATCGGCAGGCACGATATGATAATTTCCAATGGTGGCCAGGCACAATCATTCACCACCCTTAATTTTCGCACGTATAGGTATCTACGGGTTGAGGTAGAAACGCAGGATGAAGCCTTGACCATTGATGACCTCTACGGGACCTTTACAGGATATCCCTTTGAGCAAAATGCCAGCTTACAGGTTGATAATAAAGAGATGCAGCAGATGCTGGATATAGGGTGGCGCACGGCAAGGCTCAATGCCTTTGAAACGTATATGGATTGTCCTTATTACGAGCAATTGCAATACATAGGCGATACCAGGATTCAAGCCATGATTTCATTCTATAATTCTGGTGATGATAGACTTGCGAGAAATGCACTTGACCTTATGGACCATTCTCGTCTTGCCGAAGGTGTGACCATGAGTCGTTACCCCACGCGCAGCACACAGATTATTTCACCATTTTCACTGTGGTACTTAGGGATGTTGCACGATTACTGGATGTATAGGGATGACAGCGATTTTGTCAAAGAAAAACTTGCTGGAGCCCGCAGCATTCTTGATTTTTTTCATGAGTTTCAGCAGGAAGATGGCTCGTTAAAAGATTTACCCTATTGGAAGTTTGTGGACTGGGCAGGCAATATGGGCTGGGGGCCTGAAAGTGCAGATGGCGCTGCCGCCATTTATGACCTGCAATTGCTATGGGCTTATCAATGGGTTTCCCAGATGGAAAAGGAACTCGGCATGCCTACTTTTGCCCAGCTGTATGAGCAACGAGCAAGCCAACTTCAGCAAACCATAAAAACGAAATATTGGGATGCTTCCCGTAAATTATTTGCAGATACCAGTGAGAAGAAGGGTTTTTCCCAGCATGTAAATTCATTGGCCATACTTACCGGGCTGGTTTCAGATGGAGATTTGCGCGCTTTCGCGAAAAGAACTCTTGAGGAGAAGGACCTTACCCAGTGCACCATCTATTTTAAATATTACCTACATCAAGCCATGGTAAAGGCAGGATTGGGCGATGACTACATGGATTGGCTAGGCATCTGGCGGGATAACATTGCCATGGGACTCACCACATGGGCGGAGGATTCTGGGATTAATACGGCAAGGTCAGACTGTCATGCCTGGGGAGGAAGCCCCAACATAGAATTTTATAGAACCGTTTTGGGTATTGATACTGCTGAGCCTGGCTTCGGTAAAGTACTCATCAACCCTCATCTGGGAGATTTTAAAAAAATAGGAGGAGAGATGCCGCATCCGCAGGGTACGGTGGCCGTAAGCTATGTCTTGAAAAACAAGAAATGGAACATTAAGATAAAGCTTCCTGAGGAAACTACCGGAACCCTATTATGGAAGGAAAAAACCTATGCCTTGAACGGTGGTGAAAATGAATTTAAACTTTAAAACAGCTAAACAACACCCATGAAACACACAGCGGGACCATCTACAATACTTTGTGCAATAGTGCTTATACTTTGCGCACAGTTTTCTTTCGCTCAAAGCGAAATATTAAAATTTGCAGACCCCCTGACAGACAATATGGTGGTGCAGCAAAACCAGGTTTTAACCGTGTGGGGAGAGGCTGAAAAAGGAGCGGAGGTAACCATCACTGCAGACTGGACCTCGCCCATAAAAGTAATGACAGATGCAACGGGATGGTTTAAAGGTATGTTGCCCGTGCCGGCGATTGAAGCTGGGGATTTTACACCGCATACCCTTGCAATCACTAGTGGGGATGAACAGCAGATACTCAAGAATATTCTTATAGGTGAGCTGTGGATATGCAGCGGTCAATCTAATATGCAATTTTCGGTTAAGGAGGTCATCAATGCAGAAGCAGAGTTAAAAGATGTAAATAATCCCAACATTAGGCTATTTAATACGGGGCTTAATTTTAGTGACAGCCCTCTCATGCACGTTACAGGTAAGTGGCAGGAAAGTACGGTAGAGAGCGTTAGGGATTTTTCGGCAGTGGGGTATTTTTTTGGTAAGCAACTGTATGAAAAGCTTAATGTACCCGTGGGATTGCTCTTTACCGGTATAGGTGCATCAGCCGCGCAAGCTTATGTGCCGCGCGAAGTACTTGCGAGCAATGCGCTACTGGATTCGGTCTATCTCAAGCCCTACCTTGAATCAGATAAATCAAAAGAAAAGATTGATGGTGGGTTCTCTTTTGAAAAAGTAACCCGTCCTTATTTGTTGTACAACGCCATCATTCATCCACTCACTAATCTTTCGGTAAAGGGAATTGTATGGTATCAAGGTGAGTCAAATCGTGAGGAACGTGAGTCATATACAGAGTTGATGTATGCGATGATTCGCTCATGGCGAAAGGATTTTGCGCAAGGCAATCTCCCTTTTTACTATGTGCAGGTGGCGCCCTATTTTTATGACAATGAGGATCCCACCCTGGCGGACTATGCTTTTTTTAGGGAGGCTCAAGAAAAAATAGCAGCACTTTCTAATTGTGAAATGGTTGTCACCATGGATGTGGGCGAAGCCAAGGACCTGCACCCAAAAAACAAAAAACCTATAGGTCATAGACTGGCCAGGACGGCACTTAACAGAACTTATAATCAACTAGATGTTCACTATCTGGGACCTCAATTTCAAGATGTGGAATTTAATGGTAATAAAGCAATCATCACATTTAAGCCAGAATCTGTGGCTGGAGGCTTGCAAACCAATGATGGGGTCTCTCCCAAATATTTTAAAATAGCCGGCAAGGATAAAGTTTTTCATTTGGCGAAAGCCAAAATAAATGGAGGTGCGATCGAGGTGTCAAGCGACAAGGTGAAAAATCCTGTTGCCGTGCGATATGCCTTTACAAATTATCCTGTTACCAATCTTGAAAATAGTGCAGGATTGCCAGCAGTGCCTTTTAGGACAGATACGTGGAAAGAGTAGATAAGATTTGTCTTTTTAACACTAAATAAGAGTTATAGCTAAAAAAATATTGTTAAAAATTAGGATTTTATAAATTATATGTTAATTTTATAAAACGATTTAGTTATTTGTTCAATACCTTGACCAAGACATTTAATTACCCCCCCCCTTTAACGTTGAAAAAATAAAACCATAACGCAATAGAGTTTATAGTGAAAATTAACTAAAACGATGTAGTAAAGTATAAATTTTGCATATGAAATTAAATTACCTCTTTTACTTATTTCTACTGGTGACCTGCATGAGTTCTTGCAGTCAACAGGGGTTTCTTGATGAAACAGAAACAACCGACCTTGATGAGAGTACCGTCTTTGCAGACAGTACCTACACCACGGCTTTCCTGAGCGATATTTATAACCAGGTAGGCTTTAGCAGTAATCCAGGTAGATTTAGCCTGGGATTCACAAATCATGGTGGGCTGCAAACCTCCACTGATGAGGCTGAACCACGCATAACCTCAGATATCACTACAGATATCCAGTTTATCACGGGGACCATTAACCCGGTAATCGTGACTGATGATGCCTGGAGAATATGCTACTCAAACATAAGGAAGGTGAATCAACTTTTAATTCACCTGCCAGATACCCCGCTTACCAATGGAAGAAAGCAACGGTATGAAGGTGAAGCAAGATTTTTAAGAGCCTGGTATTATGCCATACTCCTTAAACATTACGGTGGCGTGCCGCTTGTAGGTGATGCTGTTTTTACAGCAGATGATGAGATACCCATGACGCGGGATTCTTATGCAGATTGTGTGGATTATATCATTGCCGAGTGTAATGCGGCAGCTCAATTATTGCCCACAGAACCGGGTGGAAGGGATTTTGGCAGGGCTGGTGCGGGAGCATGCATGGCACTTAAATCCCGTGTGCTTCTATTTGCTGCCAGTGCGCTATACAATGGCAATGACTACGCAGAGCCATATAGTACTTTGTTAGGATATCCAGATTATGACCTCAATAGATGGAAAGATGCCATGGATGCGGCTCAGGCTGTGATAGGTTTGGGTAACTATTCACTTTATGTGGATAATGATGAAGAAGTGGGTCGTGGATTCTACCGTATTTGGGTGGCCAATGATTTTATCAATGATGGCGCTTATAGCGGGCATATTTTTGTACAAAAAGCTGATTTTGGAACTCCAGGAAGAGCGGGGCTTTTCAATCCACCATCACGCGGCGGTGGCGGTGGCGGTTACCCTTATCAAGAGCTTATTGATGCTTTCCCAATGAGCAATGGCAAGGCTATTGATGAGCCAGATTCCGGGTATGACCCGCAAGACCCTTATGCTAACAGGGATTCCCGTTTATATAACTCAATCGTTTTTGATCAAGTGCCGCTGCAAAATGGTTTTGATCCAGAAGTTCCCGTAGATATTTACCTGGGGAATTATGATGGGGTTTTAGCAGGTCAAGATGCAGTACATTCAGGAACTCCCACGGGGTATTACATACGTAAGATGATGCACCGCGTGGCGGCTGCCAACTATTTTGTGGCAACCGATCAATCACGCCCTTTAATACGCTACGCCGAGATATTGCTCAATTTCGCTGAAGCGAAAAACGAATTCGAGGGACCTACTACAGAGGTGTATGCTGCGGTTGAGGCTATACGGCAACGTGCGGGATTAAGCCCTTATGAATTACCTGGCGGTCTGGATAAGGACCAGATGAGGGAAGTAATACGTAATGAACGCAGGATAGAGCTAGCCTTTGAAGGGTTTAGATTTTGGGACGTGAGACGGTGGGAAATCGCAGAGGAGACTGAGAGCCGAACCATGACAGGTATGGAAGTAATAAGGGATGGCTCTAGCGTAGAGTACAACAGATTTGACGTGCGCAAGCACGTGTTTCGCCCGGCAGCCTATTTCTGGCCTTTGCCCTATGATGAAACGGCAAAATCTGCAGATCTTATTCAAAATCCATTATATGACTAAAATGTGTTTAAGATTTAATAATCTGATACTATGAAAAAAACAATACTCTTAAAAAGTATTCTCATACTAGTGGCGATTACAACCTTCATGGGTTGCTATAAGGCCGAGGATGAAGATTACACAGAGCCGGTAAAAGATATAAGTGGTGACTGGCAGGTAGTTGAAGCGTATAGAAATGACGAGAACATTACAGACTTGATGAATTTCTCGCAGTTTATGATCAACTTTTCGGCAGACGGCTCATACTCTTTTCAGAACTATCTTCCCTTTATCATAAGTGAAGAAGGTACATGGTCATTAAATGATCCGCAGTATCCTAATTACATCTCTTTTGCAGGGAATAGTGGGCAAGAAGCCATACAATCTCAACTGGCTTTACCCATTACAGATGGCAAGCGACAGATAAGTATAACATTTAGTCCTGGATGCCCCGGAAATTCCTACACCTACGTTTTTGAAAGAGTAGCAACACAATAACCCGTAAGACAGACAATGATGAAAGTGAAACTATTTAAAAACAAGATTTTTCTTCGGGTATTTGGATTTCTATGCTTATTCCTGCTGCCCATAGCCTGTATTTATCTTGACAGTATAGACTATACTGAAGAAGGCGTCAATGCAGGTGAAGAAACCACCTTTACCCTTAATGTAAGAGTGGAGCCTGCTGAAGCTGGTACTAACGAGCGACTTGTGGTTGCGTTTCTCGCGCCAAACAGCTGGAATGCTGATGAAAATACCACCATTACCTACACAAGTAATGTAGATGATGGAGTGCAGACCGCATCGCTGGTGCCAGAAGATAACCTACCTCGCAATGCTGGCGGGCTCTCCTGGAGGGCAGCCATCCGGAATAAATTTGGCGTAGGCCCTAACGTGCTCAACGATATGGAGTGGGTAGTTTTCTGGACAGATAATGTATATGATGTCGCTAATGGCGAAAGAATAACAGCAACCTTCAATGTCAAGGTAAAAACCGGCCCTGAAAATCTAAGGGCAAAACTGGGCTTCCTTATCAACAATACAGGAGATGGATTGAGCGGAGATACCGCTAGGTTTAAGGTCATGTACACAGATTGTTTTGAAGTCAAGGGAGGTGAAGGAGCAGTAACTGATTTTTGTGAACTGCACTTCAATTTTGCACAGCCACTGGCATCCACTAAGAATGATATACTCACCTTTAAGTTTCAAGGGGATATTGCCGAGAATGACCTTGTGGATGAGAATGAGATTTACCTGTGTGCAACTGCCTATTCCCTTAATGGAAATGCCTATGAGCTTTGCGGTAGTGATGAAAGTACCCGGATGACAAAAGAGTCAACATTTTCTAATACATACTCCTTGTCATTTTGGCCGGCAGGCTTGTTTAACATACCATCCTCAGAAACTTTGGAGCGAATAGAATACTCCTTTAGAAATCAAGATGGTAGTGTTGAACTCAAGGACGACAACATACCTTTTACATATTTTTTTAAATGCGAATAGCCACTCTAGAGCCTTAACATTTTGGTTCTAAACTTAAAATCATTCCTTATGTTTAATTTTTACATTAAGAGGGAAACACTTCCTGTTTTAATTTTAATGGTCACGTGGAGTATATGGGGTTTTTCAGGGGCTTATGCCCAGGAACAAAGTACAGCTTCAGTAAAAATAAGTGGCGTTACACAAGATAGTTATGGCACCCCGGTGGCCGATGTAAAACTGCTTGATGCCAGTGAAACATTAATCACAACCTCAGATGCCAATGGATATTTTGAGATAAGCGATTTTGCGGGAAGCCAGCTGCTCTTTGAGCATCCTGGTTACAATACCCAGCGATTATCTCTAAATTATTTGACCAGCCAGGGGCAGGACGTTCTAAAGATCAAACTGGTTGAGAAATTCTTGAAAAAGACGAATGAACTTGACGTTCTTTATGATACAAGAAACAAGGATCAATATCTAGGTGCCACGGCCACGATATACAACAACCAGTTGACCACGACGCTTGCGCCCACGTATATGTATTCGCTGGCGGGAAGGCTCACGGGATTGCATACAGAGCAGGGAAGAGGAATGAGAAACCCAGAAACCGTGTCAAATGCAAATCAAGATTTAATAGGGAGTATCCCCGTTAATGGCAACGCAGCACCGTCAGACAATACAGAATTTTTTCTCAACCTGAGAGGGCAATCACCGGTTATCGTGATAGATGGGGTACAGCGCAATATTTCATCCATTGACCCTGAAACCATTGAATCTATTTCTGTGCAAAAGGATGCGCTTTCCTCTATACTTTTGGGCATGCGTAGCTCTCGCGGAGTACTTTTGGTGACAACCAAAAAACCAGACAAAGAGGGCTTTGAGGTATCTTTTACCGGTCAAGCCGGAATACAGCAAATAGAGCAAACGCCAAATCCATTGCCATCATACCAGTATGCATACCTGCTTAATGAGGCCTTACAAAACGATGGCAGCGCGCCTGTGTACACACCAGCAGATTTTGACGGTTACCGCAACGGCAGCGACCGTTATTTATACCCTGATAACAATTGGTTTGACCAAGCTTTGAACAAGACAGCTCCTATTTCTTCTTATAATCTAAACATTAAAGGTGGTGGTGAGATGGCCAAGTATTATGTGGGGCTAGGTTATTTTAATCAAGAAGGGCACTTTAAAACATCTGATGCGAACAGTTATGATACAAACCTTAGTCTAGACCGTTATCTTATAACCACTAAGCTGGCTATTGAGGTGACAGATGATCTCGACCTTGGTTTAAGCCTTTTTGGTAGGATAGAAGATGGGATACAGCCGGGTGCAGGCGTGAGCACGATTTTATCGTCTATTTACTCAACACCTAACAATGCTTACCCCGTGTACAACCCTGATGGTTCTTATGGAGGTAATGTGTCATTTAACAACAACATTATGTCTCAGACCATTAATTCTGGTTACATCAAGGACACTAAGAAAGACGCAATTGCGAGCATTAATCTAGATTATGATCTAGGCAAGTTTGTTGATGGTCTAAGCATTGAGGCGCTATCTAATATCTCTACACAAAACAGATCTGCTACCGTGCGTAATAAAAGAGCCTTGGTATATGAATACATTCCTGGAAAGGATGGAGATGAGAATAAATATTCTCCCTTTGGTATTTTAAATTCGCAGGTCAACAATTTTGTTTCTGTTTCTAGCACACGCTATTGGTATGGTCAGCTTGCGTTGAATTATGAGCAGGATTTTGGTATGCATTCGCTAGATGCCAAATTGCTGGGGGATATGTATGTAATTTCATTGAACTATGACTTACCTCAAAAACCTAAAGATCTTGCCGCAGATGTAAAATATGATTATGATGACCGGTATTTTCTAGAGGCAGCGGTAAACTATAGCTATTTTAATCGCTATCGTCCAGGTAACCAGTGGGGCTTATTCTATGCCTTTGGTGCGGGGTGGGACATATCTCAAGAAGCCTTTCTTGATGATGTGACCTGGCTTGATAAGTTGAAGTTAAGAGCGGTTTACGGTAAGACGGGTAATGGTATAGATAACTCAGGTTACTATACATGGAGGCAATCATTTCAAGAAAGTCCGGTGACTAATATTTACCTACAGGGATATTCTGATGCATTGGGTAATGGTACATTTGAGAATACGCCACTGGCAAATCCAGATATCACATGGGAAAAGGCGCACAAGGTGAGTGTGGGGCTAGACGCTTCCCTATTTGATAATAAACTTCAATTTACAGCCGATTACTACAGGGATAAATATTATGACTTGCTGCAGTTAAGGGGTAGGACCATAGCACTTATAGGAGTGGATTACCCGGTTGAAAATATAGGGGAGAACCTTTACACGGGGTTTGAAACCACAGTGACATATCAAGACAATGTGGGCGATTTTAATTATTTCGTCACGGCAAACTGGTCATTGCAGGATAGTGAAGTACTGTTTATGGATGAGCAGTTTAGACAGGAAGATTATAACAGAAGAACTGGGCAACCGGTGGGCACAAGGTTTGGTCTTGTGGCAGATGGATTCTTCAATTCAGTTGAGGAAATAGAGCAAAGTGCGACCATTGAGAATTTTGCGGTGCAGCCTGGTGATATAAGGTATAAGGACCTCAATAATGATGGGGTGATCGACCAGTTTGATCAAACGGCCATTGCAGGAACAAAACCTCTTACGTACTACGGTCTGAATGCTGGTTTTAGCTACAAGGGTTTTGATTTTAGCATGATGTTTCAAGGGGTTTACAACCGTGATATCTACGTTTCAGATAATGTATTGCTGGCAGGTTTTCAAGGCGTGGGGCAAACCTATGGTCAAGCATACGAGCCCATCATTAATCGTTGGACTCCAGAAACGGCAGATACCGCTACCTATCCACGTTTAACGGCTGGTGGCAATGCTTATAATAGCAACCCAAATTTCTGGTCCACCTCTTTCTGGGTCAAGTCTGGGGATTATCTCAGGTTGAGAAATGTAAGCATGGCCTATACCTTGCCAGCACACCTTACTAAAGGCTTTTTTGACTCTAGGGTCAAGATATTCATCAATGGGTCAAACCTGCTCACATTCTCAAAATATGACCTTGTAGATCCAGAGGTGACTAATTTTTCTAACTATCCATTGTTAAGAACGATAAGCGGGGGATTAAACCTGAAATTCTAAAAACAAAAGATGAAAATTATGAATCAAAAGATATTTAAACTGCTTCTAGGTTTTGGGATTGTTCTAGTTTCCCTTTCCTGTGAAGACGATTTTGAGTCAGTCCCAGTTGAGGATTTTACACTTGATTTTGTTTTTTCCAGTACAGACTCCCTGGGCACTCAGGCTAAAAAATACTTGAACAGCGTATATTCTCAAATGGAATCTGGCCATAACCGCATAGATAAAGGGCTTTTCGGCTCTGGTGACTATCTGGATGCCGCCACAGATGATGCCATCTCTTCATCCCTAGATCAAAACAGTGCCACATTGCGCCTGGCAACCGGTAGGTATACCGCAGCCAGTGGGGTAAACGGTGAGATGCAATGGGGCTATTATTATGAGGGCATAAGCTCTGCAAGCACATTTATCACAAATATAGATAGGGTTCCCTTACGGGGAAATGTAATCGGTGCCGCCGGAAGTTTTAGGCTTAGAAGTGCCTGGAAGGCTGAGGCCAAATTCATAAGGGCATTACATTATTTTGAACTTTTAAAAAGATTTGGAGGCGTTCCCATCGTAGGCGATGAGCCTAGAAAACTGGGAGACGACTTAGAGTTGCCACGCAACACCTTTCAAGAAACTGTAGACTATATCGTGAGTGAGCTTAACTCTATACGAGACAGCTTAAGAATACGTCCCGTGGCTAATGCGGCCAGTGAAGGCCACGTTGTGACAAAAGGGGCGGCACTCGCATTGAAGGCCAGGGTGCTACTATATGCGGCCAGCCCCCTGTTTAATGGTGGTAACATTGATTCAGGCAATGAACTTACGGGATATGCAGGTTATGATATAGAGAGGTGGAAAATGGCTGCTGATGCCGCCACAGAATTTATGGATGATCTACCGTATTATGCACTCAATCCAGATTTTGCCAATGTATTTACCACCGAAGGTAATACTGAAGTCATATTCTTCCGGCAGGGGAGTGAGAATACTGAGGTTGAAATCAATAACGGTCCAGTAGGCTTTAGTGCGCCAAACGACGGAAAGGGAAGAACTAGCCCTACACAAAACCTGGTAGAAGCTTACCCCATGCTTGATGGTAAGGAAATAGGAGATCCTACATCCGTCTATACCTATAATCCATTAGATCCTTACGCATTTAGAGATCCGCGACTTGATAAGACCGTATTGCACAATGCATCGCAATGGCTCAATACACAGCTGGAGACCTTTCAGGGTGGTGCGCATAACCCTAATTCTGCTATTCAAAAAACCAAGACCAGTTATTACCTGCGCAAGTTCATGGGCAATTTTGAAGAATCCAGCAGCTATGCAAACGTTTCTCATGACTGGGTGATGTTTCGCTATGCAGAGATTCTTCTAGATTTCGCGGAAGCGCAAAATGAATATGCAGGGCCCTCTACTGATGTGTACCAGGTTTTGATTGACCTGAGGGCGCGCGCAGGGATAGAAGCTGGTGAAAACGGCATGTATGGCCTTATGGAGAACATGTCACAAGATGAAATGCGAGAAGCCATACACAAGGAAAGACGACTTGAGATGGCTTTTGAGGAGCAGCGATTTTGGGACATAAGAAGATGGAAGATAGGTGATGAGGTGTATAACCAGCCCTTTAGAGGACTCGTGATTACACAGAGCGGTCCTGTGCTTAATTATAATATCGTGGAGGTTTTGAACCCCACTTTTGAAGAAAGAAGATATCTATTTCCCATTCCATATGAGGAAGTGATCAATAACGATAACATGGTTCAAAACCCGGGATGGTAACAGAGTTTTAATTTTAGATTAAAGATCATGAAAAAAGGAATACTCATTATTTTAATTATATGTTTCAACTCTGCGCTTGCCCAGACGATCAATCTTGAAGGTAAGGTCTCATCAGACACGGGTGAGGCTTTGTTTGGGGTAAATGTTTTTATAGAAGGCACCTCTAGGGGAGCTGTGACTAATGAAGATGGGCGTTTTCAAATTGCCGTGCAACAGGGCGAGCAACTCACGTTCTCATTTATAGGCTTTGTGACAGTGGTAAAAACCGTGGAGAACAATGATTTTATGGAAATAACACTTACACTAGATCAAGGTTCTCTGGATGAGGTCATGGTCATAGGGTATGGTGAGACTAAAAGGATTACAAACACGGGAGCAGTTAACTCCATCAAAGCAGAAGAAATAAAGTATGTACCCGTATCTAGTGTACAAAATACGCTTTCTGGGAGGTTACCTGGTTTCTTTTCACAACAGCGATCTGGACAACCTGGTAGGGATGCTTCAGACTTTTTTATACGTGGTGTGAGTTCACTTAACGCCGCAGGTAACCAGCCACTCATCATCGTTGATGATGTGCAGTATACCTATGAGCAATTGCAACAAATTAACGTGAACGAGATTGAGAGCATCTCGATATTGAAGGATGCTTCAACCACTGCTGTTTATGGGATCAAGGGGGCAAATGGGGTACTTGTGGTCAAGACGCGTCGCGGAAAGATGGGAAGACCAAAAATCAATGTGAGAGTTGAGAGCGGTGTACAAACGCCAGTGCGCGATCCTGATTTTCTTAATGCTTACCAAACGGCTCAATTAGTAAACGAAGCGTATATCAATGATGGTCTTCAACCTCAATTCTCTGAGATGGACCTAGAGCTTTTTAGAACAGGAGAAGATCCTTATGGACACCCTGATGTAAACTGGTATGAAGCCATATTTAAGGATTTTGCCTTTCAGGAAAATGCTAATATTGATATTTCTGGAGGTACAGAGCGACTAAAATATTTTGTTTCGGGAGGAGCCTTTTCTCAAAATGGACTCATAAAGGATTTCTCTGACCCCTTTAACGAAGTTAATAACAACTATTTTTACAGGAGGTTCAATTACCGCGCAAACCTTGATTTTGATGTGACAGAATCGCTCTCTCTGCGCCTGGATGTGACATCTAGATTTGGTAACATCAATGAACCAAGAGGGCAGAACGTGGTCTCCGAGATTTATAACTTTGCAAAGATCCATCCCTACTCTGCACCCTTTTTGAATCCTAATGGTTCTTATGCTTATGCTTATGATACTCAGGAAAATCTTCCTACCATCAATGCGCGTATTGCAAATGGTGGTTACAACCGTATAAGAAGAACAGATTCTAATATTCTCTTTGGGGTAACCCAAGACCTGGACTCATGGGTAGATGGACTTTCCCTCACGGGTAGGCTTGCCTACTCTAGTGTGGAAGAAAACAGCAGGCAAGTGTTTAGAAGCAGTTTTCCCACTTACCACTACAACCCAGAAAATGATAGTTACACCATTGACCCCAGGGGTAATTATGCCTACGGCACCTATGCCGTGCTAGGTAATTTAAACGTTTCCACGAAAAACTTAAACCTACAGGCTTTCGTGAATTATGACAAGACCATCAATGAAGATCATAACCTGAACTTGATGTTTCTTTACAATAGACAAAGCTCATCATCTGGAGCTGATGTTCCCGCAAACTTTGAAGGTTATACGGCAAAGCTCAATTATAACTTTAAAGAGAAATACCTTGTTGACCTTAACGTAGCTTACAACGGGACAGACCGTTTTGGTAAGGATAATAGATTTGGCTTTTTTCCAGCACTAGGGGTAGGATACAACATTTCAGAAGAAGACTTTTTTAAGGAGACATTTCCATTTGTAGATTTATTAAAGATTAAAAGTTCCTATGGTATTGTGGGTTCTGATATCACCTTTGGAAACCGATACCTCTATCAACAGGTTTATCAAAATGGTGGGGGGCAAGTCTTTGGAGAATCTAACCTGAATTATCCCACTGTATATGAAGGAAATCTGGGTAATCCGAGTGTGACCTGGGAAAAGGCTAGAAAATTCAACGTAGGTATTGATGGTAATATGTTCAAAGATAAATTCTCCTTTGAAGTCAATTATTTTTATGATTACAGGTTTGATCAACTCGTGACCAGGGAAGATATTCCACTTATTTTGGGTATAGGTATCTCACCTAATAATATTGCCGAAACCTCCAATCAAGGTTTTGATGGCCAAGTGGGTTATCAGGATAGTTTTGGAGACTTTCAGTTTAATACTAACCTGGTATTTTCTTATGCTAAGAACAAGGTTCTCTATAAAGCCGAAGCGCAGCAGGCATACCCATGGCTTGCCGAGACAGGACAACCTATCGGGCAACCCTTTGGGTATACATACATAGGCTTTTATTCTCAGCAGGATGTGTCGACCTTAAATGATGAAAACCCAGATAATGATGTGGCGGTGCCGCTAAGTGATATCCCCATTCAAGCAGGTGATTTAAAGTATAGGGATTTAAACAATGACGGGGTTATCAACAACTTTGACCAGTCACCCATAGGCAAACCTAACCTGCCCACAACTACACTGGGCCTTTCCATGGGGCTTAATTATAAGGGTTTTAGTGCAAGAATCTTGTTTCAGGGGTCTTTTGATTATAGTTTTAGCGTTGTCGGTACAGGGATTGAACCTTTTAAAAGTCAATTTCAGCCCTTGCATTTACAAAGATGGACTCCCCAAACAGCTAGCACCGCTGAGTTTCCCCGTTTGACCAGCAACCCATCAACAGTAAACAGTAGTGCTGCATATATGTCTGACTTTTGGCTCGTAGATGCTTGGTATGTACGCTTGAAAACGATAGACTTGGGATATCAGTTTCCAGACAGTTGGTTACCTTTTGATATCAATAGCGCCCGGGTATATATCAATGCCTATAACCTATTTACCGTGACCAGTTATGATAAATATCAACAAGATCCAGAAATTAGTACAAATACGGCTGGAGACTCTTATTTTAATCAAAAGGTCATGAACCTGGGTTTTCAAATAGGGTTTTAGTCATATTCTCTCAATATCATTTTCATGAAAATAAAACTTGTTCTATTCCTGTGTCTGGCATTCAACCTGCTTGCTGCACAAAAGAACCTTGTGGATTATGTAAACACGTTACAGGGTACTTTTTCCACGCCAGAGCTCAGTTATGGTAATACATACCCCACTGTGGCCATGCCGTTTCCTGTACATTCTTTTTCTGCACAAACAGGAAAAAATGGTGATGGATGGAAATATCAATATCAAAAGGAAACCATACGCGGGTTTCAACAAGTACACCAATGCAGCCCTTGGGTCAACGATTATGGTGTTTTCTCATTAATGCCCATAGTAGGTGAGTTAAAGGTCAATGAAGAGGAAAGGGCATCAGCCTTTAAACATGAAAATGAAACTGCAAAACCCTACTATTATTCCGTGAAGTTTGATAACGGGATTCAAACGGAGATATCTCCGGTAGAACGTGGTGGTCAAATGAAATTTACTTTCCCTAAAGGGGAAAAAGCGTATTTGGTCCTTGATGGCTATACAAAGCAAAGTAGTGTCTCTATTGACCCTAAAGCCCGAAAAATAACAGGATGGGTACATAATGGACTTTTAATACCGGGTGAATTCAAGGCGTATTTTGAAATCACTTTTGACAAGGCATTTAAAAGCTACGGTACTTGGGAAAATAAGGAGAACACGGTTCAAAACGGAAATACAGCAGCAGCAGGTGATGGCAAGGGAGCGTATATAGAATTTAAACCAGGAAGCACGGTTCAGGTAAAAATCGCTTCATCATACATTAGCCCAGAACAGGCTACATTGACCATGAAGCAAGAACTGTCATCTCATAAAAAATTTGAAGATACCAAGAAGGCAGCAAAAGCTGCCTGGAACAAACTGTTCAACCGTGTACTTGTTGAAGGAGGCACGGAGAAAGATAGAAAAACCTTTTACTCTTCGCTATTTAGGGCAAACTTGTTTTCTCATAAGTTCTATGAAATCAAAGCAGACGGATCGCCGTATTATTACAGCCCTTATGATGGTGAAGTTCATGACGGTTACATGTACACTGATAATGGATTTTGGGACACGTTTAGGTCTCAGTTTCCCTTGACCAACATCATCAATCCCACGATTCAGGGGCGTTACATGCAATCTTTGCTGGATGCCCAGGAGCAAAGCGGTTTCTTGCCCACATGGTCATGCCCGGGCATGTCTGGCATCATGATAGGTAATCATGCCATCTCTTTACTTACTGATGCTTATGTAAAGGGCATAAAGGGCTTTGATCCAGAACAGGCACTAGAAGCATATTTTCATGAGGCTACAAATAAAGGCCCCTGGGGTGGCTCTAATGGACGAGCAGCGCATTTAGATTGGTTTGAAAAGGGGTATATACCCTACAAAGTAGTGGGTGAAAGTGCGGCCAAGACCCTGGAGTATGCCTACGATGATTGGTGCGGTTATTATTTGGCGAAAGCCACAGGAAACAAATTGTACATGGATGTTTTTGAACGCCAGATGTACAATTACAAGAATACCTATGATCCAGAGGTAGGTTTTATGCGGGGCAAAAAAGAAAACGGCGAGTGGCTTGAAGATTTTAATCCACTGGCATGGGGCGACCCTTTTACCGAGGCAAACGCATGGCAGTACAGTTGGTCAGTTTTTCACGATGTTGAAGGATTGATTGACTTGATGGGAGGACGTGATAAATTCTTAAATAAACTGGATACTTTTTTTACCATGGAGTCCACGTACGACGTGGGGCATTATGGTCATGTAATCCATGAAATGCGTGAGATGGAACTTGCCAATATGGGGCAATATGCCCATGGTAATCAACCAGTCTTACATGTGGCGTATTTATACAATTATGCCGGTCAACCCTGGAAAACACAAGCGCGTGTAAGAAAAATACTGGATCAACTTTACAGTTATACCGAAAAAGGATACCCTGGTGATGAAGATCAAGGGGGTATGTCGTCGTGGTACGTGCTTAGCGCCATGGGGCTCTACAGCGTAACCCCAGGTACCGTACAGTACAACCTGGGCAGTCCATTGTTTGATAAGATTACCCTTACCTCAGAAGAAGGTAAAAAATTTATAATTGAGGCAAATGGAAACAGTGATAAGAATGTTTACATTCAATCTGCTTCTCTCAATGGCGTCGAGTACACCAAGAATTATATCAATTATCAAGATATTATGGAAGGTGGCACCTTAAAGCTTCAAATGGGCGACCAACCCGAAATGAACAGGGGTACTGGCCCAGATGATAGGCCATATTCAGTTTCTACGGCACAATAATTAAAATATTTAATACGATGAGTATAAATAAAAGTTTAGTTATTCTTATGGCAGTAATGTTGGGTAATATGGCTTTCGCCAAAATATCCTCAAAAAAGCCACCAAATGTAATCATCATCTATTCTGATGATCAAGGGTATGCAGATCTTAATATTTATGGATCAAAAGACCTAATCACACCTAATCTGGATGCCCTGGCCCGCAGGGGTACACGATTTACACAATTTTATGCTGCATCGCCCATCTGTTCGCCATCGCGGGCATCCCTCTTGACAGGCAAATATCCACAACGGGCCGAACTTGTAGGGAATGCCCCGGGAATGCTGGGTTTTAAAGGAGGTCTTCCTACTGCACAATATACCATGGCAGAAATGTTCAAGGATGCTGGTTATAAAACAGCACATGTGGGTAAATGGCATATAGGCTATGCAGAAGAAGAAATGCCGCTGGGGCAAGGTTTTGACTATTCCTTTGGGTTCATGGGCGGCTGTGTTGATAATTACTCACATTACTATTATTGGGGTGGGCCTAACAAACATGATCTATGGGAAAACGGGGAAGAAATCTATCGTGAGGGAGAATATTTTCCTGACATGATGGTGGATAAGGCCTCTCATTTTATGGAAGAAAACAAGGAAAACCCCTTTTTTATGTACTGGGCCATCAACCTGCCTCATTATCCCCTTCAGGGAAAAACTGACTGGTTGGAGCGTTATAAAGATTTACCCTCGCCCCGTGATAAATATGCAGCTGCCGTCTCAACAGTTGATGAAAAGGTGGGAGAATTGCTTAAAAAACTGGATGAGCTGGGGTTAAGGGAGAATACCATAATCATATTCCAGGCTGATCAAGGCTATTCAAAAGAGACAAGGGCTTTTGGTGGTGGCGGTTCAGCTGGTATATACCGTGGTTCAAAGTTTAGTGTGTTTGAGGGTGGTGTGCGTGTGCCGGCTTTTATAAGCTGGGAGGGGCATTTGCCTGAAAACAAAGTTAAAGATCAATTGGTCACAAATGTTGACTGGCTCCCTACCCTTGCCGAACTGTGCGGTATAAAATCTTCGCCGCAGCAAATAGATGGTAAAAGCATGGTGGCACTGCTCAATGATAAATCTGACAAAAATATCCACGACACCTTTTACTGGCAATGCCTAGGTACTAAAGAAGAACCACAATGGGCAGTACGGGATGGAGATTGGAAATTAATGCACAAACCCATTGAAGCAGAAAAAGAAGAACTGAACAAGGACGGATATTTTTTGGTTAACCTGAAAGAAAATCCAGAAGAAAACAAGAATGTGGCAGATGCAAATCCTGATGTTGTAGATAGGCTTCACAAAAAATACCAAGAATGGATCAAAGATGTAAATGCCACACAGTAATGGCCTGGGTATTTGTTTTTGGTTTCAGGCATGCTGATTCTTGTCAACCGTATAAATAATATTTGCTTACTTCCATGAAATTAGGATCTTACCTAGTACTTATCTTCATTCTTTTAAAATTCAGCATGGGCTCAGCTCAGAAGATTGAACAAGTAGCAACAGGGGTTTATAAGATTTCACTGGGGGAACTAGATACATTTACCCCCGAAAAATTCAGGGATTCAGCACCTAAGGAAGAAGTTTTAAGACAACTGGGAGGGGCAGATTTACCTTTTGCCCTTTCTCATGTAAAGATAACGGTAAATGATAGGGGCGTGGTCATCGCAATCCCATTGGCGGGAGAAGAACAGTTGTATGGTTTTGGTTTACAGATGGGTTCTTTTAGGCAAAACGGACTGCGAAAAATGCCTATCGTAAATGATTATCCACTGAACAACCTGGGTTACACTCATGCCCCGGCACCTTACTATGTTTCAAATGCCGGTTATGCGGTGCTGGTAAATACTTCAAGACCACGTTTTATTGTGGAAACAACCAGCCAAAGAGAAGTGAAAAATCTATTTTAAAAGATGATAGTGCTGTAAAATTATCTGTGGATGAGCTCTATGCATCTCAGGAACAGGTTTCACAGGATAATGTACTTGTTGACGTCCCTGGGGCAAAGGGTGTTGAGGTCTATTTTTTTGCAGGGCCACACATGAACCAGGCAGTACAACGGTACAACTTATATTCTGGGGGAGGGGCCATGCCTCCCGTGTGGGGATTGGGCGTAAAATATAGGGTCAAGGCTGACTTTGACCAGGATCAGGTTCAAGAGATGGCGGGTTATTTTCGTGAAAACGATATCCCCATAAATGTAATTGGGCTGGAGCCGAAATGGCAAACCAATGCGTATCCATGCTCTTTTGTGTGGAATGGTGATTTGTTTCCTGAGCCACTATCAATGGTTCAAAACCTCAAAGATGATGGGTTTTATATCAATTTATGGGAGCATGCTTTTGTGTCTGGCAATTCTCCATTGTATGACCTGCTCAGGGATAGGTCAGGAGATTATCTTGGGTTCAATGGGCTCGTTCCAGATTTTGCTGACGCATCAACCCGTGAGGTCTTTGCAGGATATCACCAAGATGAATTAGTAGAAATGGGCGTGAGCGGCTTTAAAATGGATGAGTGTGACAACTCTGACCTGCGTTTTGGGCAGGCCAGATGGAGCTTTCCAGAACTGTCACAATTTCCCTCTGGGATTGATGGCGAACAAATGCACCAGCTTTTTGGGCTCCTTTATCAAAAAACCATTTATGATATCTATAAGCGTTTAAATAAACGTACCTATCTTGATGTGCGTTCTTCAAATGCCTTTGCTTCTCCATATCCGGCGGTCCTGTACAGTGATACTTATGATCATAAAGAATATATAGAGTTGATCTGCAACTCCGCTTTTTCAGGATTGTTATGGTCACCAGAGGTCAGGGAGTCATCTTCTTTTAGAGAATTGGCTAGACGGAGTCAAACGGCTATCTTATCTGCTCAAACTTTATATAACAGTTGGTACCTTGAGTATCCTGCCTGGTTGCAATATGATAAAGAAAAGAATAATAGAGGTGAACTCCTGCCAGAAGGAAAGGAAAATGAAGGGGTGATCCGGGAGCTGCTTAATTTTAGGATGCGGTTGATACCTTACCTATATAATGCCTTTTACCAGTATCAATCTACCGGCAAACCTGTTTTTAGGCCTCTTGTCATGGATTATCCCCAGGATGAAAATGTGTTTGAGATGGCAGATGAATATATGATAGGTGAGAGCCTTCTTGCAGCACCCATAACGGGAGATGATGATACAAGAAAAATATACTTGCCAGAAGGTGTGTGGTATGATTATAACACTAATGAAAAGTATGAGGGAGGTAAAACATATGAAATCGCGTTTGCGCTCAATGAGGTTCCCGTTTTTGTAAAAGAAAATACAATCCTGCCCCTGGCAGCACCGTTGGAGTATGTGGGAGAAGATACCATCTTTGAGATTACCTGTAACATATATGGTAATCCTTCTGGCCCCTTTTATCTTTTTGAGGATGATGGTGTCACTTTTGATTATCAAGCGGGTGCATTCAACCATATAAAACTCATGTATAAAAACGGAAAAGTCAAGATGAGCAGAGAGGGAAATTTTAAAAAGAAAAAGTATATCCTAAACAAGATTGTAAAGAAGACCACAGAGTCTTAAATTTATTAAATTAATTTTTATAAAAATATACACATGAACAAATCCTGGTTACTTAAAAGAATAGGGCTCACACTTATAGCCTTTATCGCTATGTCACCTTTGGCGAAAGCCCAAAAAAACCCAGAAGAAAAGCTGGGCTGGAAGCTTGGTTCTCAATCTTATACCTTCAACAGGTTTACCTTTTTTGAGGCGATTGATAAAATTAAGGAAGCAAATCTTGAATATGTCGAGGCGTTTCCTGGTCAGACCCTAGGCGGTGGGATTGAGGGCAAGATGGACTTTAAGATGGATAAGAAAAAGCGCAAGGCTATCTTAAAAAAACTCAAGGAAAAGGGCGTGACGCTGGTTTCCTTTGGCGTGGTAAATGCAAACAGCCCAGAGGAGTGGGAACAACTGTTTCAATTTGCAAAGGCCATGAAAATCAAGAATATTGTTTCAGAGCCTAAGCAGGAAGATATTGCCATGATTTCGCAATTATGTGATAAATATAAGGTTAACCTGGCCATCCACAACCACCCTAACCCTTCTACATATTGGGACCCAGATATCCTTTTGGCTGCCATCAAGGGCAAGAGTGACCGTGTGGGCGCCTGTGCAGACATAGGGCACTGGGTTCGTTCTGGGCTTGATCCCTTGGAGTGCCTCAAGAAGCTAGAAGGCCATGTAAAGGAGTTTCACTTTAAGGACCTTAATGAAAAAAGCAGGGATGCACATGATGTGCACTGGGGGCAAGGCATCTCTCAGGTAGGGGCCGTGATGGAGCTTATGAAAGAACAAAAATTTAAAGGGCCCTTCTTTGCGGAGTATGAATATAACTGGGATAACAACGTAGGTGATGTTAAGGCTAGTGCAGCATACTTTAGAAAAAAGGCCAGTGAACTTGCCGCAGAAGATTAATTTTTTCGCTGTAGCGAAATAAATAACCGTATACTTCCATGTGGAACTATTCACCTAAGTAGTTAACAAGGAGATATTAAAAAATCCGGGCTAGAATTCCAGCCCGGATTTTTTTATGGAGTTGATGCGTTGTCCTATATTTTGATGATTTCTATCTTATGGGCCACAGGCTTATTGAGCTCATAGATTTTATCAAGGATGAGGTCCATGTTGTCTTGCCACATGGCTCTTATTTCGGGGAATCTAGCGGTGCGGTACACACCCATCTTGCTGCCCAGGAAGATATCATCTTTTGAACTGGCCATGTCATAGGCTCTTTGAGAATCTTCATAAAGCATGCCCTTATCTCTTAAGAAATTTGAATTGACCCAGTTGTAATGACGCAGCTTACCTTCTATTTCGGCATATTGCTCATTTAAGAACAT
The DNA here is from genome assembly GCA_002710685.1 of Cytophagaceae bacterium. GTDB lineage: Bacteria > Bacteroidota > Bacteroidia > Flavobacteriales > Flavobacteriaceae > Leeuwenhoekiella. The sequence continues at coordinate 165,424 of PALD01000071.1, forward strand.
GACATTTTTTGCTTGTTTGTATTGTGGTGTGTTATATTCGGTCATGTTCACGCCCTTTGCGAGGTCGTCTGCAGTGAATTGCGCAATTTCACCTCCGTCAATAAGGAGCTTGTATTTTCCTGGGTTGAGGTTTGTCACCTTAAGGATTTCTTGGTTAAATTCTTTAGTAAATGGATATACCTTGAGCGCTTCTCCCTGCTGCTGAGGATTACCCCAAGTGCTGGCTGTGGAGTCCACGGGAAAAGGCAGTGCCATGGCCTCATATTGAAAAGCAACTTTATCATTGCTGGTGTCCAGTAAATACACATCTGCATTGTTTGATTTTTCAATCAGCGCGTTTTTTGCATCGATGCTTACATCTGCAACTGGCTTACCGGCCAGTCCTTGATTTTTGAGAAACAAGGCTGCCATAACGAGATGGCCTCCCTTACCGGGATGTATGCGGTCTGGTCCCGTAATGGTATATGCGGTATCTGTCTTTTGCTCGCGCTGGGTGATTTCATTCATGGGGTGATAAAGGTCCACATATACCCATTTGTTTTTTTTGGCATCCTTTTCTTGAAAAGCCACGATTTTTTCAAGTGCCTTGCTTTTTCCCGTGTAGTTGTTGCCCTCCATTCTTGCAGTTTCATCATACGGGGAAGAGGACATGATTACCGGAGTAATCTTGGGATGTTGTTTAAATTTTTTCTGTAGCAGTTCAAAATCATGCTGAGACTTTGCCACGCGCTGGGCGGCTGTTTTCTCAGCATCATCTTTAAAAAATTCAAAATAGCCGCTATCATTCATACCAAAGGTGAGCACCACAATATTAGGATTCATAGCCAGGATATCATCTTCAAAGCGGGCATTCATCTGCCCTACGACGTCGCCGCCTATTCCGCCATTCATTATACGAATTTTCATATCAGGAAAGCGGGTCATATAATAGAGCCAAATGTAAGATTCATAAAAACCAGCCTCGGTGATACTATTGCCCAAAAAGGCTACCCGGTCCCCATCTTTAAAGGGTTTTAGTTCTTGTGCTTGTGCAGTGCGCATTATTAAAACACTCAATAATGCTAAAAGGATAATTTTTTTCATGTGATTTATTTCTGGGTGGTTAATTTTAGTTTTATGGTCTTGAATCCCATCTGGGGTATGGAAAATGAAACCGATTTGTTTTTAGTGTCCTCAATGTTCAACGCTTGCCCCACTGAACCATCCAGGTTTACAAGGGAGGCGTTTTCAATCTTGGTATCAAGCATGATGCTGGCTTCCGTGGCATCACCTTCAGCATTAAAAACCCTGGCGTAATAGGCATCTCCTTTTTTTGTGAAGGAGGTAAGTATCCAGCCTTTTTTCTTGATTTCCAGTAATGATTTTTGTGTCGCTTTTGGCAAAAGCCTTATCCCCACGGCCGTTAATGGCTCGTTCTGGTCCTGCAGGTGTTGCCATAGTCCGGCTTCTTGCCAGTTGCCCCTGTGGGGCAGTAGGGTATAATTGATGCTTGTGGGCCCTTCAATGGAATAGTTCCTGCCCCATAGGCCCGCGCCAGAGTATTGCACGGTAAGCCCCAACGGAAAATCCTTGCCATGGGTGTAACTCGTGGTATGGTCTGAAAAAAGTGCCATGCCATATGCTTCATCAGCGTCGGTCACATCAACCCAATCAACGATGATGTTATTTTTAATGGCATCCCAAGACTCAAAAAATGTGTTTTCTAGCCCACTTTCCATAACGTCAAAAGCCGAGTTTTTAAATACTTTTTGCCCCTCAAGGTTAAGCGGGAAAAGGCTCAATAATTTTTGCTCATCATTGTAGAAAGCCTTGACACGGTCACTTGCCTTGAGGCCTTTTTCTTTAAAGGCCCCTATGCCCGTATTCTTTTTCCAGTCTATGTCTAGGTTAAAATCAATGCGTGGCGAATCGTCAAAAACCGATATCGTTTGCGTCACGGGAGTGCCGGCAATGCTGGTATGTATGGCCAGTTTGTAATGATACGGTCCGTTTTCAAGTATTGTGATTTCTGCGGGGTTGTTCAGGGTGGTTTTTAAGCCCCCTTCGTCATGAAAATTTCCCCTCAGGGTATTGAAACCATACTTAGAATTACTGTCAACAAACTCCTTGTTGTCTAGTTTTTTTGCCAAGAGGCTAACAATTTTTCCGCCTTGAGCGGCATCAAGCTGCAGGGTGTAGATACTTGTGTTGATGGTAAACAGCCCATTTTTATCCTTCATGATACCTCTTGCACTTGCCGTTGTTTTTGCAGCAGTCTTGACCTTGTACGTGGCAAAACCCAGTGCGGGTGCCGTTGCTTTGAAGAAAAGGGTGTTGCCTGCCTGTTGACTCGGGATGATATTGCCCTGCAAGTCCTGTATTTGATATGCTTTTTTTGATTTTGGCAATGTGGTTTGGGTCCAGCCTTCACGGGCCTTGCCACTGGTATTATAGACCTTGATGTACTTTATGTCCTTACTAGCCGGGGATGCAATGATATCATCGCTTGTTGATATGGTGGTTGTTGTCCAGTCTTCCACTTTATCTGCCCAGGTATCACCGCGGTCGCCATTGTAGGGTACGATCCAGCAATCGTGATGCTGTGTCAATAAAAGCGTTCTCCAGGCTTCGTTGATTTCCTTTTCAGGAAATGTGGCCATGTTCTCAAAATCATGTAGCGCAGCGATTTTCTCCGCAAGGATGATCTTGTTTGCTGCCTTGCGTTCCCGTTGGGCAATGCGCTGCAATACCTGGCTTCCCCACACCAGGCTTACCTGTACATCTTCCTGGTTAAAATGCCACGGTTGCACATCCTCGATTTGTGCTATATTCTCAAAATAATTAGACCAGGTGGTGTAGGCCGTGGGTTTATAATAATTTCCTTTAAGCCAGGGGCCGTTTTTCCATCCTGCATCTTGCAGGCACATGCCTATGGGAGCTTTAAAATCATGGTCAAATGCGGCTTGTATGAATGCAGGCGAATTTGCATTTGCCGTGGTCTCCCAGGTCGACCCTGGTAGCAGCTCTTCAAAGCTATATCTGGGCACGGTCAAGATGGTAGAGCCATCGCTTCCCGTCCAGGAGACCAGCTCGCCTTCATGCTCGCGCGTGTACCCGCCCCAGCAGGTATTTGGGTTTTTTAAGGAAGCATATTTAAATCCAAAGGAACTCAGGATTTGTGGCAGAGCACTTGTAAAACATGGTTCTTCTGAAGAATAGGTGGTAAAGGTAACCTCAGGAAAATGCTCCCGCACCTTGTGCATGCCCATTTCCAGTTGGCGTATGATACTCTCCCCAGAAATATTCCACATATATGGCTGGCCATAGGCAGGGTTTACATATTCCACACGGTCCTGGGCAATATAGTCCTTCAGTTTTGAGACGGAATTTGCATCAATGCGCGCCGCCCTGTCCCAGGTTTCGGGTTCTATCTCCAGGTTGATGAACCACTCTTCATTTTTATCAAGTTCATCCACAATATAAGAGGTGTATTTTTCAGGATAGTGTCCCCATATTCCACCGTGGTATCCATCGATAAAATAGGCTTCTTCCTGGGCTTGGAGATTGTGAAACAAAAAAACGGCAATAATGACAACCGACCATTTTTTTATTTCGCCTTGTGCGAAAATCATACTTTTTTGGCTAAAATTTTAGAGGATTAAGATAATCTAATAAATCGTTTTAGCAAAATTGGATTTTATGATTTTTCCTTTTTTATCTTAGTAGGGAGTAGGTGACAGGATTAAGCGAAGAAAACCCCTTCCATATCCTTCAATGGTTTTTTTGCGCTCTTAATATCTTCAGCACCTCGCGCCCCAGTTGTGCCAAAAATGGCAGCCCCTGGGTTTCATAATCGTATTGATTGTCGTTAAATACACCGTTACTGTTAACCAGCAACGTGGCAGTCAGCAGAAAATCTATTCCGTTTTCATCATCCACGATGTATGCATTGTCCGTGAGCGTCCCATAAGCATCGCCCACCTTGTTGTAGATTTTCAGCTTATTTTTTACCTGCTCCCGTGAGTCTCCATATACCAGGAATTTTACATAACCATCATAAAACGTTTGTGGGTCGTAGCCCAAATCACGCGGAAAAAGGGGCATGGTCCTTAAGATAAAATCCCTGTACCGGGGCTCGATTCTAAAGCCTTTTTCAATCGAAAAAAGTTCGGGAAACAGGAAACGCTTGAGCACTTCTTGTTGGGTCAGTAATGGAAAATTGTTTTTTTCAGAAAAGTCAAAGGGCGTGGCAACCACAGAGTCCTGGTCGTTCATGAAAGCCTTGCCCTTTTGGAGTCCTTTGAGGTGATTTGGGGTAATGGGCGTAGATACATAACCCGCAACCTCAACACTGTCCTTAAGTTCTGGGTAAAAGACCGCACCCTTGCTCGTTGCCCTTGCCGAGGCGGGCGTGCTCAGCCTGTGGTTGATTTGTATGGGGCCTAGGTTTTTTCGCTTTAAGCGAAAATTGATTGAGTCTCTCCCCAAAAACTCAAATAACCTGTTATAGGCTTCATTGCTGCTCACGGCAAGGATGGCCGTTGCATCTTCCCTCATGGTGTGCCTTGCACTGTCTCCCGGTATGCGGTAAGGTGTATCTAGGGTTATGCCTTTTGCCATAAGGTCCTCCTTGCTCAACGCTTCTAGGGCAAGTAGTAGGACGGGCAGTTTCACGGTACTTGCGGGATAGAAATATGATGTGGTATCTGCTTGAAAGTTTTCGGTTTTAAAGGTGGGGCCTTCCTGGGTGTCAGATAGTGTGGTGAGCATGATTTGCAGTTCATGCCCGGCGAGCGTTTTCATCACCTGCTTGATGCGGGGGTCTGTTGAGGTAAGTGCTTTTTGCAATACGCCTTGCGCATGGGTAAAGCCACAAAAAAGGAGCAGGTAGATAGGGGCCAGCAGGTGAAGGGTCTTCATGCGCAGGGGTTTTTCTAAAATTACTAAAAAGTTTTGCCGTCAGTTGACTTGGTTATGACTATTTTTAAGAATGGTTGATACAAGGTAATTTAAGGATAGGGGTATGCAAAAAGGACGTATTGAAGCATTTAGCGATGGGGTTATTGCCATCATCATCACCATCATGGTACTCGAGATCAAGGTGCCGCATGGGGCGGGTTTTGAAGATCTTGTCCCTTTAATCCCCGTGTTTTTGAGCTATGTGCTCAGTTTTATCTACCTGGGTATCTACTGGAACAATCACCACCACCTGTTGTACACGGTGCAGCGGGTCAACGGCAGTATTTTATGGGCAAACCTGCATTTGCTTTTTTGGCTATCACTGATTCCCTGGGCAACGGGATGGATGGGTGAAAACCACTTTAGCCCTAATCCCATGGCGCTGTATGGGCTTATCTTGCTTATGTGTGCGGTGGCTTATTTTATTTTACAACGGCAAATCATCAAATCACAAGGTGCCAACTCATCCCTGGCAAAAGCCATAGGCAATGACCTCAAGGGCAAGATATCACCGGTGCTGTACGTGCTGGGCATTGCATTGAGCTGGGTGAGTCCATGGCTTGCCGGGGCCGCTTTTGTAGCGGTAGCCGCAATGTGGTTGATACCAGATAAAAGGATTGAAGGGGGTCTGGGCGCCTAGGTTCATCTCAATCCTGCAGCTTGGCCTTTACCGCCGGGGTTGCATTGGTCACCTCTTCTGCAAAGAGGATGGCCTCTGCCTTGAAGACCATGGCATACCCCTTTTCTTTTGCCACTTCGTTGATGGCTTTTTCAACCATGTCATAGATGGGTTGAAAAAGTTCTTGCCTCTTATCTTGAAGTTTTACCGTCATCTCCTGCTCGTTCATGCTAAGGTTTTCTTGATCCCGCTGTAGTTCTTCCTCAGCTTTTAGTTGTTGCTGGGGGGAGAGTTCTCCCCGCTGTGATTTTTCTAGGACTTCGTTATATTTTGTCTGTAGTTTGCCTTGTTGTTCTTCCAGTTGTTTCTTCAACAGGTCATGGTAAGCCTCCAGCTTATCCTGGGCCTGCTGGACCACCGGCATTTCGGCAAGGATTTTATCACTATTGACGTATGCATATTTTTGGGCCTGTAGGGTCAGGCCGGTAAGCAATAAACCAAGGGAAAGTACAATTGTTGCGCAAGTGGTTTTCATAAGTTGCCTTTTTTAAAGTGGTTGAAGATAAAAGCGTTGGTCAAATATAGTTTTTTAGCACGGTATTATATCAAGACAGTTTTGGTGTATTTGTAAAATATATGGACCTTTATGCAACTCACCTTGTGCCATGAAAAAATTACTCATGATATTCCTGTTCTTGAGCAGTATGGTCAATGCCCAGCACATTAGGCTGGTGGACACCGGCGATAATATTGTTTTTCTTGAAGAGAAGGATACCATCTTGGTTTATCAGGCTTCCGCCAAATCACTTGCCGGTAAGTTTGAGCGCGTCAATTACATCCACCCCCTATATTCACTGGATGGCGACATCCTCACCCAAGATTTTCCCAAGGACCACCTGCACCACCGTGGAATCTTCTGGGCATGGCATCAAATCTACATAGGAGATAAAAGCATGGGCGACGGCTGGGAGCTCAAGGATATGCACTGGCAGGTAAGGACCATAGAGTTTGTACAACAGGCTGATGGCGCAAGCGGCATCAAGGTCAATGTAGATTGGCTTTCGCCAAAATGGACGGAAGAAACAGGCCTTGAGGTACCCTTCATCATGGAAGAAACCCGCATCACTGCGCGGCCAAAAAAGAAAAACCACCGCTTCATAGATGTTGAGGTCAAGCTTTTTGCCCTTGAGCCCGATGTTTCCCTGGGAGGTTCTGAAGATGAAAAGGGGTATGGCGGGTTTTCCCCCCGTTTTGTATTGCCAGAAGATGTTTCCTTCACGGGCCCTGGCGGAAATGTGGAACCTAAAAACACGCCCGTGAAAAGTGAAGGTTGGATAGATGTCAGTGGTACTTTTGGCGAGAGCCAAAAGAAGACAGGTGTCGCAATTTTTGCTCATCCTGACAACCCTGGCTTTCCCAATCCCTGGATATTAAGAAAAAAAGCCAGTATGCAAAATGCGGTGTACCCCTATCCGGGGAGACGGCCGGTGGTCCTGCTGCGTGATGAACCCCTGGTTTTAAGGTACAGGCTGGTCGTTCATGATCCTGGCGTTGACCTCAATAAGCTCTATAGAAACTATAAATGAACCACAAGGTCTCCATACGGCAGCAATATACCTTTGTGCAAGGGGCAAGGGGGCGACTCTTGAACTACTGCGAGGGCATCTCTGATGAGGACTTTGTAAAGGAAAACAGCAGTTTTGGTAAAGGGAGCATACGTAATTTGCTAGTGCATACCGCGGCAACATATCAATACTGGATAGGAAAATGTTGTTTAAAACGGGAGATGGTTTTTACTGAACGTGAAGACGTCAATAATTTTCAGGACATCCGGGAGGTCATGCCAGATGTAGATGACTTTATGGAGGTGTTTTTTACCCTATATGAAATGGGCGAAATTGAAGACCTCTCTTGGGATGAAGCCGGTAAAACTGAAACTGCTAGCCCATTTAAATTGTTTACCCATGTGATAACCCATGAGTTTCACCATAAAGGCCAAATACTTTCATTGAGCAGGCACTTGGGCTATACGCCCATCGATACAGATGTAATGTTATAGGACCCGCGGTTTCTGTTTTCATAAAATCAGGACTTGAAATTTCAATTTTTCTGAATTGAAACAATACAGATTAAGAATTTTGCATCAATGCCCCCATCTGCTCTTTCTTGCTGTCATTAACTGTTAATATTTTTATGTTTTAATATTTTATTAAGATATTATAGCTGTTTTAAAATTTAATATTAAAGCGCGTTTTTACTGGGTTTTTCGGCGTAAGCCAAACAATTCTATACACAGGTATTTACAAAATATTAGCATTTGATAACCCTGCTCAAAACGTGAATTCATTAATCAAAAGTTCAACCATTTTATGAAAAGAAGAAACTTTGTTCAACTTACCGGTCTGGGAGCGGGTGCCTTGATGCTTCCGGTCTCCATGATGGGTAACGACATTGCTGCTGAAGCATTATTAGAACCGGGACTGGACCTGCTTGCTAAAAAGGAACTGGCAGATGTGGCGCTCAACACGGCACGTTCCCTGGGCGCTTCGTATGCTGATGCGCGTATAGGGAGATACCTCAATCAATATGTTTTTACCCGTGAGGATAAGGTGCAAAACGTTGTGAATACAGAGTCCTTTGGTGTAGGTGTGCGCGTGATCGCAAACGGCACTTGGGGCTTTGCGTCAACTAATGACGTGACTGATGCCGGTATAAAAAAAGCCACGCAGCAGGCTGTGGCAATTGCTAAGGCAAATTCAAAGATACAAACAGACCCCGTGGTTTTGGCTCCGGTTAAGGCTCACGGCGAAGTGAGTTGGAAAACGCCTTTAAAAAAGGATTTTCGAGAAGTCCCGGTTTCTGAAAAAGTCGAACTCTTGCTGGATGCCAATGCCGCTGCGATGAATGCGGGGGCCAACTTTGTGAATTCGGCACTGTTCATGGTCAATGAGCAAAAGTACTTTGCCTCGACTGATGGTTCTTACATAGACCAGGACATTCACCGCATCTGGCCCACCTTTGGCGTTACGGCCATAGATCGCGAAGCGGGTAAATTTAAATCCCGCCAGGCATTGAGTGCACCTATGGGTATGGGTTATGAATATATGGATGGGCTTGACAGCGAAAAACTAAAGAGCCCCGCCGGTTTCAACCTGTATCGCAATAGTTATGACATCATAGAAGATGCCACCACGGCGGCAAAACAGGCTAAAGAAATGCTCACGGCAGAATCTGTGCAGCCGGGTAAATATGATTTGGTTTTAGAGCCCAATCACCTTGGGTTGACCATTCACGAGTCTGTAGGGCACCCGCTGGAGCTTGACCGTGTCCTGGGCTATGAAGCCAATTATGCGGGAACCAGTTTTGCCACGTTGGATAAATGGAAGGCAGGGGACTTTAAATACGGTAGCGATATCGTGAACATCGTGGCCGATAAGACCCAGCCACATTCCTTAGGTGCTGTAGGCTATGATGATGAAGGTGTAAAGACCAAAAAGTGGGATTTGATTCGCAATGGTATCCTGGTGAATTATGAAGCGATTCGTGACCAGGTAAGTATCCTGGGTCAGGATGAATCTCACGGATGTTGTTATGCGCAGAGTTGGAACGATGTTCAGTTTCAGCGTATGCCCAATGTTTCGCTAGAAGCGGGCAAAGAGCCCTATTCTGTTGAAGAAATGATAAAAGACGTAGAAAAGGGAATCTACATTGCAGGTCGCGGAAGCTATTCCATAGACCAGCAGCGCTATAACTTTCAGTTTGGCGGTACGGTATTCTACGAGATAAAAGATGGTAAGATCGTGGGTATGCTCAATGATGTAGCCTATCAATCTAATACTCAGGAATTCTGGAACTCGTGTGCTAAGATCTGTGACGAGGGAGATTACAGGCTGTTTGGGTCATTCTTTGATGGCAAGGGCCAACCTTCTCAGGTAAGTGCCGTTTCTCACGGTAGCTCTACTTCTCGATTTAACGGTGTCAACGTGATCAACACCGGGAGGTCTGTCTAATCTTTTATCTAACACTTAATACAAAGTACAATGGCAATATATACAGAAGAAGAAGCGCGTAAGATACTAGAAAAGGCAATGAGCTTTTCTAAGGCTGATGCGTGCGTGATCAACCTTGGCGGAAGCGAAAGCGGCAACATTCGCTATGCGCGAAATACCGTCTCTACGGCCGGGCATCAATCTAATCAAAGCCTCGCGGTAGAAGCAAGTTTTGGTAAAAAATCAGGTACCGCGACCATTGATGAGTTTGACGATGCATCACTGGAAAAAGTAGTGCGCCGCGCAGAAGAACTGGCACAACTTTCTCCAGAAAACCCCGAATTTATGGCGCCGCTGGGCCCGCAAACCTATGATGAAGCGGTGAGTTATGTTGAAGCTACGGCAAAAACTACTCCAGAATTCCGTGCAGAGGTTGCGGCAAAGAGTATCAAGCCTGCCGGCGAAAAAGACGTGACCGCGGCCGGATTTTTAGATGATGGAGCAAGTTTTAGAGCCATGCTCAACTCAAACGGACTCTTTGCTTACAATAAATCAACAAATGTTGATTTTACCGTGACCATGCGTACCAATGACGGTACCGGTTCTGGCTGGGTGACACGGGACTATAATGATATTACAAAGTTTGATGCCGAAGAAGCATCTGCGATAGCTATTGATAAGGCCGTGATGTCACGCGAGGCAAGAGCGATCGAGCCAGGCCGCTACACGGTGATTTTAGAACCAGCAGCCGCAGAAGAACTGCTGGGCAACATGGGCCGTTCCTTTAATGCGCGTACCGCAGACGAGGGTAGGAGCTTCATGTCTAAAGAAGGCGGCGGAACCAAACTGGGGGAGAAAATCGTGGATGAGCGCGTGACCATCTGGTCAGACCCCTTGAACCCTGAGGTCCCCACATCAACCTGGAGTGGCGATGGGTTGCCCCGTAAAAAGACCATGTGGGTAGAAAACGGCGTGGTAAAAAACCTGGCCTATGACCGCTACTGGGCGTCGCAGCAAGGTGTTGACCCTGTGCCTTTTCCCGGCAACATGATCATGCAGGGGGGCGATGCCTCGCTAGATGAAATGATCAAGGGCACAAAACGGGGGATTTTGGTCACCCGTTTTTGGTACATACGTTCGGTAGACCCGCAGACCTTACTGTTTACTGGCCTTACCCGTGACGGGACTTTTTATATCGAGAACGGTCAGATCAAATATCCGGTGAAGAATTTCCGTTTTAACGAGAGCCCCATCATCATGCTCAACAACCTTGAGCAACTGGGCAAACAGGTGCGTGTTAACGGCAACCTCATCCCGTACATGAAGATTAGAGACTTTACGTTTACCAGTCTTTCAGACGCTGTTTAAAAATCAATACAAACAAAAACTGGTTGCTTTTTTAAGTAGCCAGTTTTCTTTTTTTAGATAAACTATTGTGGTTTGGCTTTCGCCGAAAGGCATACCGGACAAGCAAACCCAAATCCCGCACCGCTTACATTGAACAACGATTTTTTCTTCACAAGACTGCAATATGAGTCGGGCGACTGGGACGTTGACCAGCGTATGCCGTCTAACCTGCTCAACTCGCTGGTAGAGTACACGACCTTGAAGATTGACACCCGCGAGAACATTGTTTCGCTGAGTAGCGATGCCATTTTTAAATGCCCATTTTGTTATATCTCAGGGCATAAACTGGTACAGTTTACATCTAAAGAGCGGGAAAATTTTGAGAAGTATGTGAATAACGGGGGATTTGTATTTGCAGATGATTGCAACCACGATATCGACGGACTTTTTGCCAAATCCTTTGAGCGGCAGATGGAAGAGATTTTTGGTCCTGATGAACTTAAAAAAATACCGAACGACCACGAGATCTATTCCTCTTTTTTTGAATTTGATGATGGTCCGCCCACAACCTCGCAGGAGCTCAACGGCTGGGGTGATGACCTGGTGCACGAGTATCTTAAGGCCATTGTGGTCAATGGCCGCATTGGGGTTTTGTACAGCAATAAGGATTATGGGTGCGAGTGGGATTATGACTTTAGGAACAAGCGATTTTATAAGATAGACAATACACGGTTTGGGGTAAATATCGTGATGTATGCCCTTACCTCTTAACTTAAAAACATGGATGATAAATTGGTGACAATCGAGCAGGAAGTTAATCGCCTTACGGCGAAAATCACGCAGCTCAAGCAAGAAATAGGCAAGGTGATCATTGGTCAGGAAGAGACCGTAGAGCAGTTGTTGATTACCTTTTTAGCAGGTGGTCACGCCTTGCTCGAAGGTGTGCCCGGGCTGGCAAAAACCTTGATGATACGTACCTTGTCGCAAGCCATAGACCTCAAGTTCAAGCGTATACAGTTTACGCCAGATTTGATGCCCAGCGACATCATAGGAACCGAAATTCTCGAAGAAGACCAGGTCACGGGCAAGAAATTTTTTGAGTTTAACAGAGGGCCTATATTTTCAAACATCATCCTCGCCGATGAGATCAACCGTACACCACCAAAGACGCAAGCGGCACTTTTAGAAGCAATGCAGGAGTTTGAGGTGACGTATTCTGGGAAGACCTATGCCCTTGACAAGCCCTTCTTTATCCTCGCAACGCAAAACCCCATAGAACAATCAGGGACGTTTCCGTTGCCAGAAGCGCAGCAAGACCGCTTCCTGCTCTACATCCGCATCGGGTATCCTACAGAAACAGATGAAACCGCAATCTTAAAGGCAACCACAAGTTCTAAAAAATCAAAAGTAGAACCTGTGCTGAGCGGAGAAGAAATTATCAGATTGCAACAACTCGTGCGCGAGGTGCCCATCAGTGATGAATTGATAGGCAAAGTGAGCAAGATTATCCGCGCCACGCGACCAGAAACAACAACTGATGATTATGTAAAACAATGGGTGAGTTGGGGTGCAGGCCCACGTGCTGGGCAGGCGATGATCTTAACGGCAAAGGCAAGAGCTTTGGCACAAGGCCGGCTCTCGGTAACCCCAGATGATTTAAAATTTGTGGCTTTCCCGGTGCTGCGCCACCGGGTAATAGTCAATTTTAAGGCTGAGGCCGCAAACATCACGACTGATAAGGTCACTCAAAAACTACTCGACACCCTTTTATAAATACTGATGCAAACCAACTATCAAGAACTTTTAAAACCCGAAATCCTGCATGAAGTGTCCGGGCTCAGCCTGCTGGCTCGGGTTATTGTTGATGGGTATTTGCAAGGCCTTAACCGCAGTAAAAGTCTGGGCAGCGGGATGGAGTTCAGTCAGTACCGAGGGTATGAGCCGGGTGATGACTTACGCTTGCTCGACTGGAAAATGTTGGCACGTTCCGGGCGCTATTACATCAAGCAATCTGAGGTAGAATCTCAGGTTTCGGTGAAGTTTATCCTGGATGCGAGCAACTCGATGGCACATCGGGAAGGTGATTTGAGCAAGATGGATTATGCCCGTATTCTGGTGGCTAGCCTGGCATACCTCGCACATAAACAGGGTGATGAGGTAGGTCTTTTCGCTTTAAGCGAAAGCAAATTGACCACGATTTATCCCAAAGCCAGTGTACAGCATTTTGACAGGCTGTTACAGGAATTGATCACAATTGAAACGACGGGAAAATGGCCTATGAACTCCGTGGGTAATGAACGTTTGCACGAGCGTGGCCGCAAGGAACTCATCTTCTTTATCACCGATATGTATGAGCACGGCGACGAACTTTCTGAATTTGCCAAGGCGCTGAAAACTTCGCGTAATGAAGTTGCAGTATTGCAGGTCATGGGGCAAGATGAAGTGGATTTTGAGTATAAGGGCACGGTGACTTTTGAAGATTTAGAGACCGGGATCAAGTTGAAGGTTTCTGCAAAAGATGCTAAAAAGCACTATCTGGAAACCCTGCGAGCCAAAATCAAAAAAACGGAAGAACTTTTGCTGAATCAAGGGATAAGCCATCAGGTATTCACCATGGGTGAACCGCTGGGAGAAACCTTGAACTTATTTCTCAAAAAACGCATAAACCTGGTCTGATATGTTTTTTGCCAACACGATGTATTTATGGGCTTTACTGGGACTAGCCGTCCCCGTGGCCATACATTTGTGGAGCAAGAACGAGGGCAAGACCATCAAGGTGGGCAGTATTTCACTGCTCAAAGAATCTGAAACCACACAAAACAATACACTGCATCTCAATGAGTGGATCCTGTTGCTTTTGCGCATGCTTGCCGTGGCGTTACTGGTTTTTATATTGGCGGGACCTTTCGCTAAAGCGAAAACCAAAAGGCAAGACTTGGTCTATCTCGTTGAACCTGGTTTAATAAAAATTCAATCTTTTAAAGCTGAGCTTGATAGCCTGGCAGAAAATCAGGAAATAAAGCTGTTGCAAAAAGGTTTTGCAGCGTACAATCCTGAAGATTCCTTAACCGATACCGGAACGGTAAATTACTGGCAGTTGGTACAAGATTTTAATACGTTACGGGCAGATAGCATTGTGGTGTATGCTCAATCTTTTGCCAAGGGACTAAAGGGAAGGCGCCCCCGGATTGCCGAGAACGTGAACTGGATCACCATTGATTCTCTTCAGGTTGTCAAAGGTGTCGTTGCGGTGACCAAGTTGCAAGATTCTGTTGAGGTACTCGAGGTGGTGGGTGATGCGCAACGGTTGACCTTTACCAGGGCCATGCTCTCAGAAACCGCTGCGCAAGCGTTAACTGATAGGCCAAAAATTCAAAAAATGGATACGCTACAGGTTTACGCTTTTGCGGAAGACAGCCTGCAAATGGACCTCAGGTTTTTAAAAGCCGGATTTGAATCTTTGTCCACGTATTTAAAAAGGCCATTGGTATTCACGGAAGTCGCAGGCAATCCATCACAGGATGCAGATGTCGTGATATGGCTGAGCACTTTGGATAGTCCTGATGTCCCTGGTAAGTTGCTGCGATATCAACCAGATGCTTTTGCTGATGCTTTGATTGTCAAGAAAGCTGGGGACTTTATATTGACCACGGGCCTAACCCGTGAAAATGTGGTTGAAGAACACCTTGCAGAACAATTGCTGCCCATGCTTGATCTATATCCTGATTTAAACAAAGCGGTTGAGGATTATGACCTCAGGACGGTTTCAGCTGCTGTAATGGCACCTTTGAAAAAAGGAGGCCAGACCATGGTAAAAAAAGCTCCACCGGTAAGTTTGGTCCACTGGCTATGGCTTGCCCTGATCATAACATTGATGGTTGAACGCCTGGTATCCCGTTTAAGAAAACAATGAGTACGCCAGCACAACATAGCATATTACAATTTAAGCGGAGCTGGCAGCTATGGCTTTGGTTCCTGGTGTTTTTGTTGGCATTTATCCCAGCGGTGCTCCTTTTTGTATTGACCGGGCTCACAATGGCAAGTTTGCTATTGTTTTTTGTGATAGGCGTGCTGGGGCTGGTATCATATAGGCCTTTTTCACTGGCTATTGCAAGGGTTGTTCAATATATCGATGCTGGTTTGGGCAACTCACAGCACAGTGCAGGATTGCTCTTTAAACCAGAAGATGAGCTGAGTAGTCTTGCACAGCTTCAGCGGTACAGGACCTCGCAAAAACTTGCTGTAGAACTCAAGGATTTGCAACCCCCGGTAAATTTAAAACGCTTTGGGTTGGGGCTTTTGGCCGCCGTGGCATTTACAATGCTCTTGGTCGCCTTTTTAAAAAACACAAATTCCCTATCGGGTAATCCACAGGTGCTGCCCGAGGATACAATGGCCATCCGTGCGCTGGATTCCGCGGAAGCGAAAATAATACCTCCTAAAATCATCCATCAGGAAGTAACGGTACGCTATCCCGCATATACAGGGATGGGCACGCGCCATAGCGGTAGTATGGATGTCAAGGCGCTAGAAGGTTCACAGGTCACATGGACCTTGCAGTTTGACCAGCAGGTCGACTCGGTTTTTATGATGGGTCAGGCGGCAAGGTATGATATGGTGCCCAGCGGCAGGTCATATCAAAGAAGCCGGCAAATGACAGCATCGGGGTTTTATAACTTCACATTTCAGGATACGTTGGGCAACCGCTACAGTACAGATTTGCACAGTCTTGAGACCGTTTATGACAATGAACCTTTGGTGGTTGTTTTAAATGTTGACCAGTTCACATCTTTTGAGCCGCAGGAGGATAAAACCATTCGGTTTGATACGCAAATCACTGATGATTATGGTATAGGCGACGCCTTTATCGTGGCGACGGTAAGCCGGGGCTCGGGAGAATCTGTGAAGTTCAGGGAAGAAAAAATACCTTTTGATTCCGCTATAGCGAAAGGAGAACAGCAACAATCCCTCGCACAGCGGCTCAATCTGGATGACCTTAAAATGGAGCCGGGCGACGAACTCTACTTTTACGTGCACGCGCAAGACCTAAAGACACCAAAACCCAATGTCGCGCGCAGCGAAACCTATTTTGCCGTCATCAAGGATACCACGCAATACGAGTTTGTGGAGGCCGGTGGGATGGGGGTTGACCTGCTTCCGGACTATTTTAGAAGTCAGCGCCAGCTCATCATAGATACCGAAAAACTCATCAGGAACAAGCCAAACCTAAGTACAAAGGAGTTTAACTCGACCAGCAATGAACTGGCTTTTGATCAAAAAAGCCTGCGGTTGAAATATGGTGAGTTCATGGGTGATGAGGCCCAGGGGGGGCTGGCCGCCCAGCAAGTGGATCCCACAGTGACCAATGAAGAAAGTGATGACCCCCTTGCAGGATATTCACACAAACACGATGGAAGCAATGAGCACAACCTGGTTGAGGAAGAACAAGGCGACGGGCATGAAGGTGAAGATGAAAACCTCCTGGAAAAATACGTACACAATCACGAGGACCCAGAAGAATCAACCTTGTTTGCCAAGTCACTAAAGAGCAAGCTGCGCAGGGCATTGAACATTATGTGGGATGCAGAGCTGCACTTGCGGATGTACGACCCCCAGAAATCACTGCCCTATCAATACCAGGCCCTTGAGTTGATACAGGAAATCAAGAACAGCGCCCGCATCTATGTGCACCGCATAGGGTTTGACCCGCCGCCCATTAAAGAAGACAAGCGGTTGAGCGGCGACTTGAAGGATGTGGACAGCTTTACAAAACAGCAGGATATTAAGGATTCGCAAGCCTTTCAGGCAATGCGCAAAGCGGTTTCAAGATTAGAAAAATTGATTTCGCTTAAAGCGAAAATGACTCCCATGGACCAGCAACTCCTTAAAGAAGCAGGTACTGAACTTGCGGCACTGGCAATTGAGCATCCCGGGGACTATCTTGAAACGTTGCAACAGCTTAACTGGGCATCGCAAGACCTGCACACCTCGCGCGATGATTTAAAAAACCTGCACAACGCACTCCTTAAAGCATTGCCCAGCCCCGCGCCCAACCCCGTAAATAAAACCGTGCGTTACAACAAGCTTGATGCCTTGCTGGTAAAAAAACTTGATGCTGATGAGTGATTTGGTTTTTATGCACAACACCCTTTTATGGCCGGCAATTGTTGCCGCTTTCCTGTTGTTTCTGGTTTTTGTTTTTAAGGAATGGGCCCACAGGCATGGCAGCCACTTTGGTATTCGTGTAACCGTGGCAGGCGTGGCCATACTTGCACTATTAACCCTTGCATTACAACCTGCAATGCCCATGAAGGTCCAGGGCAAGCAGGGTGTATTGTTAACCCCGGGGTTCATCGAGTCACAAGTGGATAGCTTAAAAAAGTTGAACCCCAAGCTGAAGACCATTGATTATGCACATGATGCTGCCTGGGCAAAAAACCTGGACTCGTTGAATGCCGTGCTAATTCTGGGTAATGGTGTTAAGGCGTATGACCTGTGGCAATTGCAGGATAAACAGGTAACTTTTATGGGAGGGATTTTACCCTCTGGCATAGATAGGGCCGTTTATGAAAAAGAGGCTTTTGAGGGTGATGCATGGCAGGTGAAGGCACATTATTTTAAGCCGGTGGCGGGAAATAAAATCTTCCTGCAAGCCCCCGGAAACCTGAGCGTGGACTCCATAAGGTTTACCTCAGGCCGGGATACGGTTTTTTCGCTTAAAGCGAAATTAAAGGCCCCGGGACATTTTGTATATCAGCTCGTAGAGACAGATTCACTGGATAAAAAATTAGGGCATGAGCCGTTACCGCTATACGTGAGGCCCCGGCAGGTATTGAATATTCTTGTTTTGAATGCGTTCCCCACGTTTGAAACCAAATATCTCAAAAATTACCTTGTTGGACTGGGCCATCAGGTCATGGTGCGCAGCAGGTTGACACAGGGGCGCTACAAATATGAGTACTTTAACCGTAAACGGTCAACCTTCACGGCGTTGACAGCAGCAAACCTTGCCGATGTAGATTTGGTGATTATAGATGGTGAGGGCTATAGGGATTTATCAACCAGTGAGCAAAAGGTACTTGAAAATGCGGTTCGTGATGATGGTCTGGGCGTTTTTATCCAGCCAGATGAACAGTTGCTATATGGCCGGCAAAACCTGGTCGATTTTAACCTTGTGGGGGCAGCGGTTAAAAATGTCTCCCTGGAGAGACAAGTTAATCTTGAAACCCATGGATTTGCTTTTGGCCAGGATGCCTTGTTGAACGTGAACCTCAAAGTGGGCGGCACAACTTATGCGGCAGATAAATTCTTGGGATTTGGTAGGGTAGGGACCACGATTCTCACAAATACCTATCAATTGCAGCTTCAGGGAAATGAAGAGGCATATAAGCGTTTGTGGAGCGGGATTTTAAAACCTATGCTCAAGCAACCTTCAGAAGAGGTTTTTTGGGAAGAAACAGAAGCTTTAACCTATGTGAACGAGCCGTACACGGTTAAATGGAGAACAGGGCTCAAGGATTTTACCGTTGAGGATGATTATGGCAATGTACTCCCCGTGATGGAAAATCCCAATCTGGACGAACTATGGTCCGCTAGGTTTTATGCGGCGCAATCAGGTTGGCATGAAATAAGTATAAAGATGGATAGTACCGTGGCCGCCCATTCATACTATGTCCAGGACTCCCTGGACTGGACCGCCCGTGAAGGTAAGGCCCGGGCCATGATTAATGGCGATTACTTCAGTACGCCCGTAGCCGCCCCTGAAAGCCTTATGGTCTTCAACCCTATCCACCCGCTCTATTTCTTTACCATCTTTTTACTGGCGATGGGTTATTTGTGGTTACAGCCCAAGTTGCTGGATTGATGGCACTAAAACCTTGAATTGATATTTGATTGATATTCTTGATAGATAAACTCTTCTGCCTTGTCAACAAGCTCTTGCGAACCACAGATAAATGGTGTGCGCTGGTGCAGTTCCTCAGGCTCGAGCTCCATGATACGGGAGTATCCATTGGTACATTTTCCTCCTGCCTGTTCCGTCAAGAAGGCCATGGGGTTACATTCATAGAGCAATCTCAATTTGCCCTTGGGGGCCGTGGTTCCCTGTGGATAGAGAAAGATGCCCCCCAGGAGCATGTTTCTATGAAAATCTGCTACCAGAGAGCCCGTATATCTCGATGCGTATGGCCTGCCGTCAGCTTCATCCAGTTCCTGCATCCACTTTATAAAATTCTTGATCCCCGGCCTAAAGTGCACATAATTGCCCTCATTTATGGAGTAGATACGGTGGGTTTTAGGGAAGTGCATGTCAGGATGTGACAGGAAGAATGAACCTATCCCCGGGTCAAAGGTAAAGCCATTGACACCATTGCCGGTTGTATAGACCAGTATCGTTGAGGTCCCATAACTAATGTAACCGGCAGCCACTTGGTTTACCCCCGGCTGGAGAAAATCTTCTAACTTGGGTGGTGTGCCCACGGGAGTTACCCGGCGATAAATGCTAAAGATACTGCCCACGGTTATGTTTACATCAATATTTGATGAACCATCCAGCGGGTCAATGAGCACCACATATTTTGCATTGGCATGAAAATCATCATTAAAAGCGATAAAATCTTCAGACTCTTCTGAGGCTATACCACAGATGACGCCCCGGTTTTTCAGGGTATCAATAAAAACATCATTTGCCATGACATCCAGCTTGGCCTGTACTTCGCCCTGCACGTTGCTGCTGCCCATTTTGCCCCTTATTTCGGCAAGGCCAGCCTTGTTGATGGCTTGATTTACAAATTTTCCCGCAAGTCTTATGGAGCTTAATAAAGCACTAAGTTCTCCTTTTGCATAGGGAAAATCCTTCTGGTTCTCGATGATGAATTCACCTAATGTGATTGCTGATTTCATGAAGTTTTTTTATTCAGTCAAAAGTCCTAAAAATTCATCAGAATTGAACATTTTTTGTGCATCATGTCCCACGCCGGGCACCTCAACCTTTGCGTGATTATGTTGAGAGGTATAAAACGTCTCAAAATAGGCAAACATGTTCAGCCCTCTATGATACCTGTCTGACCCCAGTAAAGTTGCCGCGCAATCTGTTGTATTCAGCGTTCCGCTGGTCTCGGTATCATTTGTGCCCAGGAGGTAAATGGTCTTTCGGGCTACTTGCTGGCCAGTTATTTCAACCGCTGTCATGCCATCAAGATAAGCCGGGGCAAATTCATACCCATACGGCCAGTAGGTGTACCCAGCACAATCCGTGGGGGTATAAAATTGACCAGTACCCTCATCATACCGCTGCCCGTCTGGATAATAGAAGTACTGGTTGTTTGCCACCACGTATGAAAAATCAAGTTCAGGATGCGTGTTTTCTACTTTGTTGCTTATGCCATAGTGTTGAGCAAACATGGCCCCAGAGCTGTGCCCAGCAATCATGACCTCTTTAAGGGCAGGGAATATATTGGCTTGCGCCAAATGGCCAACAAGTTGATCAATTATGGTAAATGAACTGATGGCCGTCCCGGTGTTGGATGAATTTCCGCCCTCGCGCCAGTCTGTTGACCAGTACAGGTCATCGCCCCCAGCGCCGGCCTCATCCTTAAAAAAAGGAGATATGACCAAGGTGTTCTGCAATGTCCCTGAACCTGCAACAGCATCACTCATATATTTAAAATATGCATCAGCGTTGCGCTCTTGCCCATGGACCACGATAATGGCCCGGGTAATATCCTCATAAACATATTGAGTATCGTCAATGATGTCATAGGTACTGTAAAAAGAAAAGGTAGCGCCAGGAGTACCGGCCACCGTCATGGTCTGCAAGCAGGATGCCGTGCCGGCCGTACATGGGGTCTTGTCGCCAGCTGATGCCGCCGTGGTAAAACTTATTGAAAAAGGTTGCTCAAGGCTTAATCCCCTTACGGTGATGGGGCTGCGGTCAATCTCAAGGGTGTATTGCGTGGACGGGGCCAAGCCAGAATATGTTATCAAGGCCTTAGAACCGGCATTTGTCAAGGCTAGATCATAGGTGGCCTCATTTCCCGTAAGGGTAATTGCATTTTTAACAGCATCTAAGTTCAATACTCTTGAAAATGAAACCTCGATATTGCCATTAACCGGGATATTTGTAATCCCGTCAGTCAGCGGTTGCTGGTTGATGGAAAAGCCATAGACTTCTAGTTCATTGATGCCCTCACCATCATCATCGCAGGACCATGCCAGGAAAATGAATGAAAGAAGTGTGGCTATTTTAAAAAATCTGAATATTTTCATTGCTTTGGTTTTTATTGGCAAAGTGGATAAGGGCAAGAAGATTCTTGGGTTGATGTTGAACCAGCGGCACAATCAAGGCCACCTGTCATCCAGGAACCTTCAGACTTATATGCCCATGACCCTGAATATTCCCATGATAATCCAGTGCCATCAGTATCTGCATCACCATAGGTCTCTATCACGGTTTCATTTTCAAATAATTCTATGGCATCATCACCATTTTGACTTACGGCATCGTTAGAAGCTATAAGGTGTTCAAATTGATTTATACAGTCGCCAAAGTAAGCCGCAAGTGTTGAAGTCTCCCTAGCTATCAGGATGTCATCACCTTCTGAGACGGCCATCTGCGGCAGCACAAACTCCACGCCATCAGTACCCCCGCCGTTATTGGCGATTCCCAGGGCATAGATGCTTATGTCCTCAATGTCCTTATTGGCCCGTAAGTGTATGGCCTTGCCTCCATTGCTGCCACTGCCATCCCATGAAAGCGCCATCACGCCCTTAAGTTCAAGGGCTTCTGCGCAAATGGGGTAAGGGCAGGAAGATGTGGCGTTTGTGGCACTAGACTCACTACAGCCTACACCACCATACGTCCAGTCACGGCCCACTTTATATGCCCATGACCCTGTATACTCCCAGGGCATTCCCGTACCATCAACATCAGGATCGCCAAAAATCTCAACGACATTTCCATTCATATAAAGTTCAATGGCGTCATCTCCATTTTGCGCTATCGCGCTCTCTGCCTCAAGAATTTCTTCAAATTCTGTTGTGCAACCTTCAAAATAGGTAGAGATTGCATCTGGGGAGCGGGCGATGAGCACATCATCCCCAGCCGAAATGCTAATGGCGGGAAAGGTGTATTCTTGACCATCAGTACCGCCACCATTGTTTGCAACGCCTATACCATAGATGCTCAAGTCTTCAATATTCATATTAGCCTTGACGTGTATGGCCTTGCCATCGTTTGTGCCAGAGCCGCTCCAGTTGAGGGCCAGGATTCCCTTAAGGGAAAGTGGCGCAAGTTCTTCAACGATGGTGAGGGTTGTTGAAGTTGCATTTTGGTCAGTTGCGTTTTCTATGGATGCGATTGTTATAATGATATCTTCATTATCGTCAACTTCCTGGTCATTCATGGAGGTGAGTGTTATTGAACCGCTAAGCTCGCCCATGGGGATGGTAAGGCTTGTGGATGATACCGTGTAATCTTCATCTAGGGTTGCGGTCCCCTCAAAATTGAGGGTTACCTGGACATCAGCTTCAGCTTCTTTGTTAAGTGTTGCCGTTATAATTGCTTCTTCAGCATTTTCATTGATGCTCTCCATATTGGTCTCCAGGGTTATAAATGGCTGTACAAAAGCTTCGGTGATAAAGGGTATCGTGAGTGCTTCTTGCAAGCGCTCGCCATCTTGCCCATAATCTCCCGCGGGAAGACTAAGGGTATAGTTTGCATTGTATTGCAAATCGCTATTTGTTGAAATGGTCGCGATGGAGTTTGTTTCGTCAAAAGACAAAGCATAGTCAACCCCTGCGGAGCCACCCTCTATGGAAAGGGCAGAAGCTACGGCCTCGGTTTTCAGGCTGTGCGAAAAGACGATTTCAATGGTAAAATTGACAGGCAGGATCAAAGGGTCGTCACCAGTAAGTGCTGGTGTTGTCCTCAAGGCCCTCAAGATGCCGTCATCTTTTGTAGAAGAGTCATCATCACTTGTGCAGGAGTAGGCCAGGAGGATGGCGCAGATTATAAAGAGCGCTTTGGGTAATGTTCGTTTTATTGAGTTTATCGTTTCCATTATGGTATTTTTTAATGTTTTGCAGTAACAAATTGTTGACTGAATTCTAGTGGGTCAAAACCCCAAATAAGTGGTAGCATGAAATAGACCATTGCCGAAAGGATAAGGATGGATATGATATTCATCCATACGCCCGCCTTTACCATATCTGGTATCCTGAGATAGCCCGAGCCAAAGACAACTGCATTGGGCGGGGTTGCCACCGGAAGCATGAAAGCACATGAAGCGGCAACGGTCGTGGCTACCAGTAGCATATAGGGGTTGAGGTCCAGTTTTAGGGCTATGGGTGCCAAAATGGGCAGCAACATCGCCGTGGTGGCTAGGTTTGAGGTAAGCTCTGTGATAAAGTTTACACAAAAGATGACAATGAAAACCAACAAAATCAAGGGCAATGTTTGCAACAGGGTCATTTGTTGTCCAAACCATGCGGCAAGCCCCGTGATCTCAAAACCTGATGCCAGCGCCATGCCTCCTCCAAAGAGCAAGATGATTCCCCAGGGCATTTTTACTGCATCTTCCCAGTAAATCAACCGCTTGCCTTTGCCAGAGGAGCCTATTATAAAAAGGCTTATCCCGGCGACCATGGCGATGATGGTATCATCTATTCCCGGTAGGAACCGGGTAAGGATAAAAGATCTTGATATCCAGCAGAATGCAGTGATAACAAAAATGATCAGGACGGTTTTTTCTTCCGGTTTCATGGGGCCAAGTTCTTCAACTAGCCTGTTGATTTCCTGTTTTCCGCCCGGAAAGGATTTTTGCTTAAACTTAAAGGCTATGTGTGTAAGATAATACCACCCAATGATCAATAGACCCACGGCAATGGGCAGGCCAAATTTTAACCATTGAAAAAAGCTTATCTCAATGCCATATATTTCTTGAACGTATCCCGCAAAAACAAGGTTGGGCGGTGTACCTATCAAGGTAGCTATGCCTCCTATGGATGCACTGTAGGCAATGCTCAACATCAGGGCCTTGCCAAAGGTCTTGTTCTCATCCTCGACCGTTGAGGGATTATCCTTGAGCTGACTTACTATGGACATGCCTATGGGCAGCATCATAACGCTCGTGGCAGTATTTGATATCCACATGGAGAGAAAGGCGGTGGCAATCATGAAGCCCAGGATAATATTGTTGACATTAGTACCTATGAGCTTGATGATGTGAAGCGCCATCCTTTTATGCAGGTTCCATTTTTCTATGGCTATGGCAAGCATAAAACCACCCATGTAGAGAAAGATATACTTGTGCCCATAAGAGGCCGTAGTGGTTGAAATATCCACCGCACCCATCAATGGAAAAAGGATAATGGGCAATAAAGCCGTTACCGCTATGGGTACTACTTCTGTTATCCACCACAATGCAATCCAGATCGTGGCACAAAGTACATCATAGGCTGGCTCTGGCATGTTCTCAGGGGTGCCCAGCAATTGCATGCAGACAAATACGAGCGGGCCCAGGAGGAGAAAGATATTCTTGTTTATCTTCATTATTTCTTCATGTTAGCAATAGGCATGTCATACTCCTCGACCAACTGTTTTAAAAAAGCAGCATCAGATGGCAGTATGAAGCATAGATAGAGCATATCTCCATGAATGTCCTGCGTCATGAGCCTCGTGGGTATGTGCATGACACTCTTGCCCGTAAGGTATTTGTAAAAGGTAAGTGCGATGAGGTAAGAAGCCTCTGTAGATGGATGCTTGTCATCAAAGTACATATCCAGGTCAGGCCTTAATTCTCTTGCCTTCATAAAAACGTTGCCCACGGGCACCACGGGCAAGTTAAGTTCTTTTCCCGCTTTCTCATAGGCTGCTGAAATGGTTGATTGCATCAAGGGATTGTTTATATATGACCAGGTCATGGATAGGACCGGCTTGCCTTTTTTTGAATTGACCTGTTCCACAAGGCCCGTTACGGCTTCCTGGAAACGTTTGGGATCTTCAATCGTGCTCACGCTATGGTCCTGAAGTATCACGATATCCCATGCGGTGCTGTCCAGCATCCTTTGGGTCTTTGTTCCGTTTTCAGCTTTTAAGTGCTGCATAAGGTTGCTTCCCCCCACGGTAGACTGCCTGGTAAGCAGGGCATCACCTTCAGCCCTTGCCATGGCCTCGACCATTTGTGGCATATTGTTGAAATAGGTGAAACTGTTGCCCACAAAAAGGATTTTTTCCTTATTGTCCTGACTGTGGGTGATTTGGCTACAGCCAAAAAAAACTATTGCGATGGCAATTTTAAAAAGGGGTCTAAGTCTATTGTTCATGGCGTTTTTTATGAATTTATGTCCGTTGGGTCAAAAAAGTTGGGGATGGGGCTTGGGGTGTTCTCGTTTCTGTCAATCTCCGTTTGTGGGTACAGAAAACGTTGTGGGAGTTCATTGCCCACGTTAGGTTGAACCGGTACCCTCACCTGTGTTTCATCCTGGGTACGTCGCATATCGTTAAAGGGCTCTATAAGGCCAAAAAAGGTTACGTACCTTTCTTCAAGTATTTCCCGAAGCAGGGCGTTTTCCTGGCTTATCCCGTCAGGATTTTCAATTCCGCCAGAAGCAAAATCACTCGTGTCATAAGGGGCATAGTTGACGTTTGCCATATCGACATTGGCCATATAGCCACCACCATTCATGAAGCTTCTAAAATCATTGAGTGCGTCTAGCCCAACCTGAAAGCCCTGGGTCCTAAAACCTGCTTCAGCGAGTATCAGGAGGTTTTCTTGATAGGTAACAAGTGGGGCTGATGCGGTTTGCGCCGCAAAACCATCCATGGTGTTGGGTTGTACCCCCGTGCTGTTGATCTCAAAAAGGTAATTAAACCTTGCCGTTTCATCAGTCTTTGAATTGCCCCGGTAATTTTCGGGGATGGGGTTTGAGGTTCCAGGCTGCACAAGGCTTGTCATAAACTCTGACACCACAACGTCTGCCTGCCTTACCTCAATCGCAAAAAATTGATAGTTGAGGTTTGAGGCATCCTGCGCCGTGCCATGCGGGGCATAGAGACTATTTTCAAAAGCGCTGATTCCATTTTGTGCTGCGGCATAGGCCATGTCATATTGCCTGGTCTGCATATAGAACCTGGCTTTTAGGGTAAATGCAGCCTCGCGCCATAAGGTGGGGTTTCCGTCATTATAGATTTCTGCGCCACCGGTGGGGCGTCCATCACCAGCCTCGAGGTTTATGATTGCCTCGTCAAGTAAAGATTGAACCCCAACGTAAAGCTCTGTTTGTTCTACGTACACCGGGTCTTGTATTTCAATATTCCCAGCTTCGGTAAACGGTGCGTCACCGTACAGGGCTGCCACGGTGCCCAGGGCATAGGCTTGTATGACCTGGGTAATGCCCTGACTTACGGAGCCTATTTCGTTTTGTATGATGTTCTGTTCTGCGGTAATTGCATTTCTGTAGGTATCTACATAGGCGTCATACCATAGGCCATCAAAATCACTTGTGGTCACATTATAGATGGTGAACCCTTGATGTTGCCTGTCAATACCTGTGTACTGCCCAGCAAAAATAGCTGCCCGTCTTGCGGTCTCTCCCGTCTGTAAGATGATATTACCCACTTCTGCACCCGTTAATATGTTGTCATAAGACGTTTGCGTAAGGCTGTTGGGGTCATCATTGATATCTTCTACCAGTTTACTGCATGAGTAACAGGTAAGGACGAGAACGGTGATATATATTAATTTCTTCATGGAATCCTATTTTAGAATTTTACGTTCATCTTTAATAAATATGATTTTGTGCCGGGGTTGTTAAAGTAATCTATTCCCCGTGCAGCACTCACCCCAGAGAGGTTTGTATCTGGGTCATTACCTTCAAAAGGTGTCCATAAGAATAGGTTACGCCCCGTCATGGTAAATTCAACTGACTGTAACTTGAGGGTGTCCTTGAGCCATGAATCGTTCCAAAGGTAGCTCAGGCTTAATTCCCTAAGCCTTGTCCAAGAGCCATCTTCAATATACAGCTCATCAATACCCCCGCTAAAGAAGCCCCCACGGCCATTGTACCACTCTTCTGTCAAGGCAACGGGACCCGCGCCAAAGTCGCCAACATTACCCCGAAAGGTTTGGCCTATGTTGATGATTCCACCATCAGCGGTGAGGTAATTTCGCGTAGCGGTAATCTCATTTGCGGTGCTTGACCACCTTCCTAAATCATTTAAAACTGATTTTGTACCGGCATAGATATCTGCGCCCTGGTAGGTCTCAAATAGGGCAAAAAGCTTGAAGCCTTTATACCTTATCGTGGTTGAAAGTGCCCCTTGCCAGTCAGGGTTAGGGTCTCCTATGATACCTTCTACCTGGTCCTGGAGGGGAAACCCATATTCATCGAGCATTACTTTTCCAGTTTCATCCCTCAATAACCTAGAGCCCCATAACACGCCTAGGGCCTCGTTCTCAACAGCCCTTGAGCTTACCGCAGAAAGGCCACCCAGGTCAAAGGACTCAATTCCTGCAAGGTCTGTCACCTCATTTTTAAGGGCGGTGAAGTTTGCGTTCACGCTCCATGAAAAATCTTCCTTCATCAATATTTGATAACCCAGGTCAAGCTCAAGCCCCTTGTTTTGAATTTCCCCGGAATTTGCATAAATAGAACTATACCCGGTAGAATTAGGGATGGGGAAGTCCAGCAGCACATCCTGGGTCACATTTGAGAAATAGGTGGCGCTAAAGCGGAGTCTGTCATTAAAGAACCTCAAGTCAGTACCTACTTCAATTTCCTTTTTTCTCTCTGGTTTTAGTGATGAATTCCCCCGGTTTGCACTAGGCACAAACCCACCGTTGCCAAAAAGGCTCAAATCCAGGCTGCCCCCATAAGTGTCCCCTATTGCGGGAGAGACATAGGTATTTGTGGTGTTGTAACGTGCGGGCTGCACACCTACTTCACCATAGGAAGTCCTGATTTTTCCAAAAGAAAGGACAGAATCATTGATCTCCATAAGTTTTGTAAACTGCCATGCCAGGGAGGCAGAAGGGAATATAAATGTATTATCTGCTGATGAACCAAAGGTTGATGCAGACTCTACCCTTGCAGTACCGGTAAAGAACAACATATCATATGCCGAAAGATTAAGTGAAGAATAGACTGCCGCCGTACGTTCTCGTCCCTGGGTGCTAAAAGGGCTCGTGTTTTCTGGCAATGCATTGTCAATATCGCGTATGCCACTGGCAACATCTACAAACTGAATGAAATTTGTTGCCGTACTTCCCTGTGTAAAGCGGCTCTTTGAATTATAATTAAACCCTGTCAAGAAATCCCCACTTAGGTTTTCGCCAAGGTTAAATTGGGCTTGGGCGATATAATCCATGTTGAAGATGGTATTTGTAGCCACGTTGTTGTTGAGGTACCCAGACCTGTATGCCCCAGATGCCGAGCCGGGGGTGAAGAATTCTATTCTTTCCTCGCTGTAATGGTCAACTCCCACACGGGCAATAAGGTCTAGCCAGAGCATGGGTTCTATGGTCAGTTCAAAGTTTGATATAAAACGGTTGATCTTAGCCTTGTTTTCCTGCTCATTGATGGTCCACAAGGGGTTGTTGTATGTGGGAGAATCATCTGCGCCCAGGGGTTCGCGGTATGATCTATGCCTGTTGGCAACGGGTGAGGCATCTGGACCTGCATAATAATCTCCCCTATATCCTGAAGCATCAAAGTCTGTCGGGGTTCTCAATAGACCTAGATACAGCCCTGATGAGGTTGACCCCTTGAGTATTCTGTTTGAGTTTGTGTGTGCATAGGTCGAGCTCAGGTCAATGCTTACCACATCGTTGAATTTATGCCTGGCATTCATACGGGTGGTCGTCCTGGAATAGTCTGAACTGTTTCTGATGATTCCCTGTTGATCCAGGTTGCCAATGCTAAAAAAGATGGTGCTTTTCTCATTTCCGCCGCTAAGGCTAATATTGTTTTCAAAGAAATTACCAGTGCCAAATACCTGGTCAAAATTTGAATCATCATAGATGCGTCGTGAATTTTTTTGCGTAATGGGATAATAAACCCTCCCATCCTGATCCACATAAAATTCACCATCCGTATCAAAGTTATCGATTTCGCCAGAGCGGTCAGCAATCTTATCGCCCCATGAATCACGGGCACGTTGATTGTACACGCCGCCATCTCCCTGGCCGTACTGGGTTTGAAGTGGGTATTTCCTGTTGATCACATCGATAGAGTAGGTGGATGAATAATCAATTGTGAATGCCTTGTTGTAGTTTCCGTTTTTAGTGGTTATGACAATCACCCCACCCAGGGCTTTTGTGCCCCATAATGCCGCGGCCGAAGCCCCCTTCAAGACAGAGATGGATTCTATATCGTTAGGGTTGATGTCGTTTAAACGGGATTCTTGACTCACCCCACTGCTATCACTGTTTCCCCGCACATCGTTGCTAATGGGCACCCCATCTACGACAATCAAGGGTTGACTGTCACGGGTAATGGAAGAAATACCACGAATCTGGATGTAAGATCCTGCACCGGGGTCACCTGAGTTACGGGATATCCTTACCCCAGATGATTTGCCCGAAAGGCCATTGACCAGGGTGCTCTCACCAGATTCTGCAACGCTTTCTCCCTTTACGACAGAGCTTGCATACCCCAGTTCATCCCGGTCTTCTTTAAACCCCAGGGAATTGATGACCACCGCATCAAGGGATTCAACATCTTCTTCCAAGGTGATTGACAAGGTGTTTGATTGCCCTATGGAAACGGTTTTTGAGGCAAACCCCACGTAACTAAAAAGCAATTGGGCATCCCTGTTCGCAATCGTTATCGTAAAATTGCCATCAAAATCTGTCGTGGTCCCATTAGATGTGCCCACTTCTAAAACATTTACACCGGGCAATGGTATATCATATGGATCAAAGACTTGTCCCTTTATACTTATCTGTCCATACATTGCTGCATGGGCCAGAAAAATAAACAGCAAAGTAATCTTAAGGTAATTACATTTCATTATTTGATTTTTATAAAAAGGAATTAGTTATTTGTAACTTTCAAAGAATTAGATCTAGCTTAGCAAACCCTTTGATGTTTTAGCAATTATATAAAAATTATGAGATATCATTAACACTATAATAATTTTTATCGATTTTTATCGATTTTTATTGAAATTTTCTTAGAAATACAATGGCAGAATCAAAAGATACCACGGCATTATTCAAAAAATTCGTCTCCTTGCTGGAAACCATTTATGGTCACTTTAATGCATCGCGCAATAGCTTTGAATCTACCAGTAACTCTAAAATTGCACGTGACCTTTGTTATAGCGATTCACAATTCTCAAGGTTGATAAACAACACCGCCTCAGAGGGTGAGTTCAAACGGGCGGTACATAATGTAGAACGTTTACGGGTTGAAAGAAAAATAGAGGCTGGGGCTCAAGAAAAAACAGGTGCCACCGTAAGGTCAAGATATCCATATATAATAGGTCTTGCTTTTATCGTCCTTGGACTTATCCTGGGTTTTGTGATCGAGAACCTTATCAATAAACCTGCCCAGGAAAATACCGAAAGTGCCATCTCCAGGTATGATATGCTCAAATGGAGCTTTGAGAACAAATACATCCAACCTTATGTGAAATTAAGGGAACTTCCAGAAGATTGTAACTATCCATGTTACAAATACCAAGGAAAGTGGAAGTTGAAAAAAGAATATAAAATACCATTTTTCAGGGAGCGCAATGGCTTTCACTGGGTGGCAAAAGATGCCACAATGTACGCCCGTTGCATGGATGAACGCAATGAAGGGGGGCAGCTCTTTGAAGGTTATGAATACCAGTTGCACGAGATATGGTATGACAAGCGCGAGTTTCCCATAGATTCATTTTTAGTCGCCAATAGCCAAAACCGTGTACGGGATTCTTATAACAATGCCAATCTTGCCAACGATAAAAACTTTGTCAAGGTGGCCAGTGTACACACTTTTTTTAGAAACGAGTTCACGATAGACAGCTCCCTGGTGTACAGGTCTGGCAAGGTGATAGGCCGTGACATCGAGTTCCTCAAAGATGATGCGTATGGTGATTTGGGTTTAACCCAAAAATTTATACAAGAGGTCAAGGATGAAATCAACCTTATAGCAAATAACAGGCTAGAGGATTTTTCTAAACCTATAGCCTGTCAACCTGCTGAAGTGCCTGATGTGGATTTTAACCTTATCGAGCAAGGTGATGAACTGCAGTTTAAATGTCAATTCACCACAGGAAGGTTCCTGGTGGATTATGAAAAGAGCTTTGTTCTTGACGATCAGTACATCAATAATTATTGCCGTTAAAAATCAAACCTTTGTGGGCCACCACGGCGTATATCTTCATTGGCATAGTTTTCAAATTTCCCAAAGTTGTGCCTGAAGGCATTAGATAACTTAAATGCTGATCTATAGTATTTCTCATCATTGTCCCATGTGGCACGCGGGCTCAATACCTTATCGGGAACACCGGGACATGACCTGGGCTGTGCCACCCCAAAAACCGAATGGATATGGTATTTTTCATAACTGTACGCGGGGTCTATCCTGCCCTCAAGTATGGCAGATATCATGGCGCGGGTGTATTTTAATTTAATACGCGTCCCCACGCCGTAGGCGCCACCGGTCCACCCGGTATTGATCAACCATACATTTACATTATTTTCCTTGAGCTTATCAATTAACATCTCAGCATAGACAGTGGGGTGCAAAGGCATGAACGGAGCCCCAAAACATGCCGAAAAAGAAGGAAGGGGTTCTACGATTCCTGCCTCTGTACCGGCAATCTTTGAGGTATAGCCAGATATGAAATGATAAGCGGCCTGATTGGGCTGAAGCTTTGACATGGGCGGTAGCACCCCAAAGGCATCTGCGGTAAGGAAGAATACATTTTTAGGGTTCTTGCCTATGGAAGGTCTCTGTATGTTGAGTATATGGTCCAGGGGGTAACTTACACGTGTGTTTTGTGTTATTGAGGTGTCCTTATAGTCCACTGCGCCTTCAATGACGGTCACATTTTCAAGCAGGGCCCCTTTTTTAATGGCATTGTAGATATCAGGTTCTGTTTCTGGGTTGAGGTTGACCACCTTTGCATAACAGCCTCCCTCAAAATTGAAAATGGTGTTCTCCTTTGTCCAGCCATGCTCATCATCACCTATCAATTTACGGGATGGGTCTGCTGATAATGTGGTCTTGCCCGTACCGGATAACCCAAAGAACAATGCAGTGTCACCTGCTTCTCCAACGTTTGCGGAACAGTGCATGGGTAAAACATCTTCATGGAGTGGAAGTAAGAAGTTGAGCGCAGAAAATATACTTTTCTTGATTTCGCCCGTGTAGCCGGTACCACCTATCAACACGGTTTTTTCCTTAAAGTTCAATACGGCAAAGTTGCCCTGTCGGGTACCATGTATCGTGGGGTCTGCAATAAAACCCGGGGCATCTATCACGGTCCACTCTACTTTAAAGTCCTGTAGGTCCGTTTCACTGGGACGTATGAACATGTTGTGCGCAAACAGGCTTGACCATGATTTTTCGGTGATGACCTCAATATTGACCTTATATTTTTCTTCGGCGCAAGCCTGGCAATATCTCGAGTAGATCTCCTTATCCTTGAGATAATCCAGTATGTCTTTTTTGAGTTTTTTATAATTCTCGGGGGCAAAGGGCAGGTTTACATCTCCCCAGTCCACTTGAGGGCGTGTGATGTCATCTTTTACAATAAAACGGTCCAGGGGCGACCTTCCGGTAAATTTTCCCGTGTTGATGGCGATGGCACCGCTAGCGGTCTGTTTACCCTCTCCCTGAGCTAGGATGTCTTGTGTAAGTGCTTCAGGGGTGGCCTGAAATTTTGCAGCTTTGGATTTAAAGTCTAGGTTCTGAATCATTCCGAAAAATTTTGCGATTCATCAAATATTTTAAATTTTTTTCAAAAAAATGCCGTTTTAGCGATTTTTATTAAATTTTATTGAATAATAAATATTTTTATTGATTTTATACCTGACGTCTTTACAATGGTGGTCAATATGCCTGGAAAGGATTAGTAAACCTTTTTGCCGTGCACCAAGTACCTGCTCCATACACGGGAGTACACATGTACTTTCTGGGTGGGCCTGCCTTGTGCATCAACTACCGGAAAACCGGCATTTTTCCATGAAAAAATACTGCCGTACAGGTTTTTTACCTGGGTGTACCCGGCTTTTTTTAAGGCAATGCCATAGCAGTCACTGCGTATGCCTATGGTGCAATACACGATGATCTTTGCATTTTTATCTGGGATGATTGCGGCAATTTTTTGTGGGTCAAAAGTTTCGTTTACCCAGATAGCCCCATCGATGTGGGACACGTCATATTCTTTTTTGGAGCGGGTGTCGAGGAGGATGCACTCAGATTTTTGTTCATCAAGTTCCCGGGCCTTGATTGTGGGCAGGTCTGGAGTAAGCTGTTTTTTCAGTACTTTTTCCAGGTGGGGCCTGGTCAGGATCTTAGCAATACATGCAATCATGATTTTCAACCGCGATTTTGATGGAGAACATATTCCTTTCGCTTTAAGCGAAATAAGGTTCACGGCCTCACCGTCTCGTCTTTTGTAATGGGTTGCTGGGTCTTCATATCATAATGCTTGGTAAAAAACTCGTCGCACCACAGGCACACGTTGCCTAGCTCAATAGATCTTTTTAATCCTTCTTGTGCATCAATGCCTATGCTCTCGCCCATACCGTAGGCATCCCCTTGATTGATCTTGCGCATCACTTCATGCTTTGACATCCTGGTCAGCACGTCAGTGACCTTCTCTGTACGGGCATCGCCCATGGCAGATGCGGTACCCGGGCAACAGGGGTTGATTGCCCAGAGCTGGATGCTGATTTCCTGGATGATGTTCTCGCCATTGCGCCCCAGAAAACCTCGCCCACCAGAGTGGATGTTGCAAAAATTATGGGTGCCATCCTTAAGCCATATCCCTTTTTTTAATGCTCGCCCACGGGCCCAGTTCCCACCCAGCCACATGTCTTCGGTAGCGCCAAAAAATCCATAGATCAAGTTGCGCTGCTTCAAGGTGTCGCGTCCTTCTTTATCCAGGTTTTCCTCACGACCCATAAGGCCTATGCCCCTGCTTTCAAAAAGTTCAGAGAGCACTTCTTTTCTCGCGCCCTGCTTTTTATGGTAACGGTCAATGCTCGCGATGGAAAATTGATCTACACCTTTATCGATGAGCTCGTCGAGCACCTTTGGCGTAAGCAAATCGCCATTGAACTGTAGGGTTATGTGCAGGCTGTCGCCATATTTTTCCCCTAGGCGTTCCAAGATGGCATAGAGCAGTTTTTTATCAGCAAGCGGCTCACCGCCACTCAGGATGAGGTGCTGTAATCTTTGTGGGAGGTTATCAATGATTGCCATGCAATCTTCGTGCGAAATACGTTTTCCCTGTGGGCCGCTGTTATTGTAGCAGTGGTCACATTTATCGTTGCACAACTGGGTAAACACCCAGTAGATATTGTAATAATCTTCAAATTCATCCTGCGTTTTCATAATAATTTATTATTTGGTTGAACCAAAATCTCCCGTGCTTGCACAAGCAGGGATTTTCTCTCTTCAAGGTCAAGGCTCAAGGGTAGTTGTGCCAGGCCTAGTATGCGCCTCAATATTTCTGCCGCCATGAACCGCTTGCACAGTTCAATATCCAGTGGGGCCAGGGAAGTGTATATGTCCAGGGCTTTTTGTGTCAATGCTTTGGGCTGGGCAGCCATCTTTAAATGAGCCAGGGTTATCCCTATTTCAAATTCGGCATCGCCAAAAAAACAGAATTCTGGGTCGATGATTTTTATGCCTTTTTCCGTTTTTAACCAACTACCGGGAAAATAATCGCCATGCAATAGGGTCTTACCATCTGCCAGGTAACGTTCGCCCAGCATTTTTACGGCTTTTTGCAAGCTGGCATCCTTTTTATAGATCATGCCCACCTTGCGCAGTCCAGGTAAGATATCATCCAGGTCAAGGCCGTTTTCGGTGAGGTAGGGATAGATAAAGATATGTTCATGGTTGAGCTTGCGCATTTCCCGGTTGGGCAATGGGGCAGTGGTGGTCGTGGTATTGATACCGGTATGCAGGGATGCAGCAAACTGCATGATCTTTTCAAGTTCACCGGTATTCAGTATGTTACCCCTTTGATATAAAAATGAATAATCGACCCCATCGCCCAGGTCTTCAAGGTTAAGTACATGATTGTCCACATCAACCCCGTTGAGGGTGGGCATTTGCTGTTTAAGGTGTTCTTGTGTGGAGACCAGTTCATAAAACTCTGCTTCGCGAAGGGCGCGCTCAGCGGGAGCGGCAACCTGGGGATATTTCTCAACATACCCCCGGCTTTGTTTTATGATAAAACTGCGATTTGAGGTTTTTACACGCAGGGTAAGATTCATGTTTCCCGCGCCGGGGATTTCCACGGCGGTCACCTTTTCATCAAGGTTTAACCAGCCTTGCCCTTTGAGGTAACTTTCAATGGAGGTTCTATCAGTCGTAAGCTGCTGTATGTCTTTCAATTTTCTGTTTTTTAAATTTTTCACAAAAGGCTTTGCATCAATTTCTCATGATAATCCTTGACCACATCATGGCAATACGTCACAGGAAACCCAGCGCTTTTATCGCAGATCAAATACTGTTTGAAATTATGTCCGGGGGTGTCCAGGAGCATATCATTGGGATGGATTTCAAGATGAGCATTGAGCTCTTCCATGACTAGGTCTTCTGGGGCGATGAGGTAGTGGCTGGCCAAGACGTCAAAGGGGTTGAAACCTGCCTCGCCACCGTCCAGCCATTGTTGTAACCAGGGCTGTGACTCTTGGGAGAGCCAATCGTTTCCGGGTTGGCCGTTTTTAAGCGTTGCAAGGTCTTTGGCCGTGAGCCATACCTTGTTTGAAATCTCAAAGGGGCATAGCACGACCTTGACCCCGTGCTCAAACAAAATCCTGAAGGCGTCATTGTCCAGGTCAAAATTGAGGTCTGGAGCGTGGCGCGATTGTGGTTTGCCTATCTTAAAATAAGAGGTGGGCGTACGCCTACCCGCGACCAGTACCACTTCTTTAATCTGAGATTTTAATTCTGGATGAAGCAATAAGAGGATACCCACGTTAGTTGCCGGGCCTATGGCCATGATGCTCAGCGGTTCTTTTTTTAAGGCTTTCGCCAAAGCTTTCACGGCTGGATTGGTTTCCACATTGGTGAGGTCTATTTTATCGCTTGCACCCTTATAAACGGGTATTTTATACGGGGCAAATGCTGTTGACATCTTGTTGCAGAGCCTGAAGGCATCATCGATCTTAGTATTGCCAAAAACGGCACTGATGCCATGGACTTTTACATTTTTTGCCTTAAAGAGCTGTAAGAGTGCATAACCATCATCAACATCGCTGTACCCCTCGCGGTGATACCTTTTCATCCCCACGGAGAGGTCAGTATCTATCCAAATATTCTTTTTCATATCCTTTTATTTTAAGTTTTCCCAGAAGTTGATTTCCTCCTGGACGCCGGTTGATGCATCCTTGATAAAAGCTTCCCTATCTTCATAGACCTTGAGGTTTCCAGATTTCATAAAACCTATTTTGTCACCCATCAACACGGCTTCCTTTAAGTCATGCGTTACAAAGAGCGAGGTGATCTTATAGGTTTCGGTAAGGTCTTTAAACAGTGTTTGCATCCGTTTTCTCGTGCCTGCATCCAGACTGCCAAAGGGTTCATCCAGCA
This sequence comes from Cytophagaceae bacterium, assembly GCA_002710685.1. Classification (GTDB taxonomy): domain Bacteria; phylum Bacteroidota; class Bacteroidia; order Flavobacteriales; family Flavobacteriaceae; genus Leeuwenhoekiella. The sequence continues at coordinate 202,078 of PALD01000071.1, forward strand.
AGAGCAGGGAGGGGTTTGTGATTATCGCCCTGCCAAATGAGACACGTTGCCGCTGACCGCCCGAGAGCTGATTGGGCATTTTGGTTGCTTGCCCTTCAAGTTCCAGGCTGGCAATCATTCTATCCACGTTGTCCTTTATCTGGGACTCAGGAATCTTTTTTAGGCGTAAGCCAAAAGCAATGTTTTCAAAGGCATTGAGGTGTGGAAAAAGTAGGTCTTCTTGATAGAGATAGACAATATTGCGTTTTTCGGGTTTTTTTAAGGTGACATCCTCACCCGCAAGCACGATGGTACCGGCATCTGGCCGTACCAGCCCCGCAATCATCTTGAGCATCGTGGTCTTGCCACAGCCAGACTTGCCCAGGATGCTGAGCGTATGCCGCGCATCAAGGGTTAGGCCCAGGTTCTTGACCACCTGCTCCTTGTTGAAATTTTTTATGAGGTTGTTTACTTCCAGAAACATTAAATGGGGTTTTTAAATACGTACCGCTTGTTGAAATATAGCAGCACGACAGGTGGAAAGATCAACAGGCAACAGGCCAGCGCGCCATAATAATAGTTTGACTCCTTGATGAACAGGAATACCTTGATTGTTAATGTCTGTACCTTGCCCACACCTATAATCGAGGTGAGGCCATACTCAAACCAGGAGATCAAAAAGGTCTGAAAAAAGCATATCAACAACATGCTTTTTGCTAGCGGCAAGATTACTTTAGTAAATTTTTGCATGGGGCTTCCGCCCAAAGTGGATACCAGATCCTCATAGCTGCGTATCTTTTTGTTCCAGAAACTACTGAAAAACAGGAGGGCGTATGGAAAAGCAATCAAGAACTGGGCGACGATAACCCCCGTGATATTGCCAAAGAGCCCCAGCTTTAAGAAAAAATAACTGAGACATGCAGCAAATACCACCGGTGCCAGTATGTATGGAAAATATGTAAGCAGGTTGAGGATTCTTTTTTGTGGATGATGGTACACCGTGCGGCTTATCAAGAATCCCGTGAGGGTGGAGGCCACGGCCACGGCAAGTGAAATAATTACCGAGCTAAAAAAACTTTGAAGCAGCCCCACCTCTGAACCCAAAATGGTCTCCCAATTGCGCAATCCTATATATTCTGGGATTAGGTCAGGAAAGCGCCAACCACTTATAAATGACAGTAAAACCATATAGGTAAATGGAAACAATACCAGGATGACAAAAAGGCTCAATATGAAGGGTTTCCAGTTATGTCTCATACCTTCCACTTTTTTTGGGCAAGAAAAGGGCAATGGCAGCCAGGGCGACCACGGCCGTGTAGATCACGGCGACCACATATCCTTCAGATATTTTTGTCAAGTCATATTGCTTTATTTCCCGTATGATCAATACTGACAGCATTTGCGGGGATTCTTGCCCCAAGATCAAGGGAATTTCATAAGAACCCAACAGGAAAATAAAATAGAGCACGATGAGCACCCACGTTTTTTGCAGCATGATGGGCAGGAAAACCCTGCGTACCACCTGGTTTTTTTTCGCGCCAAGCGCCTGTGCAAGTATTGATAGTTCTGCGATGCGCTCATTTTTATACACATTCATGAAGAGCAGTACAAAAAATGGCAGCACCATGGTGGCAAAGGCCAAGATGATGCCTATTGCATAGGTGTCGTTCACTAGATCTGGAAACTCAGTGGCCTGGTCAATCCATCCCAGGGTATAGCTTATGCGTGAGAAAAAACCACCTTTTGAGAACAGCTGGAGCGTAAAAAATGCGGCTACAACCCCGGGGATGGCGAGGGGGAGATAGCTTACAAAGGACAGGAATCTATGTTCAAGTTGATTTCTAAACTTTAACGTCATCCATAGGGCACCGCCCACAGAGATCAACAAAGAAACAAAAGCAATCGCCGCGCTGTATGCAAAGGATTTAAAGAACTCCCCAGATGCGGTTACGGCTTTCCAAAACTCAAGGGTAAAACCATCGTTGACCACGCCTATCACCCCAAAACTATACAAGATGGCATACACAAATGCCGCTGCAAAGGGTATCACCCCGATGAGGATAAAAAATACAAGGCCCAGTTTTTCGGTTTTATTTTTCAATCACTTGGGTTCTAAAATCTTCATATAAGCGTATCATATATTCAGGTGCCGGCTCTGAGATAGCATAATCCTCAAGCTCCTTTAAGTTCATGCCATACTGCCTGCCAGGAGCATTATTGAATTTTTCCTGCCATTCTCTGGGTAATTTATCAATGTCGAGAATGGTATTTGAATCCATGCCATCTGCATGTGATTTTTCAAACTGGGCCTCAGGAGACATCATGAAGTTGATGACCTGCATGGCCGCGGCCTTTTGTGGAGCGTTGCTTAAGATGCCCAGGTAATTTGCATTCTTGATCGTGCCGTTTTTCCAGGGGTAGGCCTTTGTGGTCTTGGGGTATAGCCCACTGGTCACCCGTTCTTCAATACCGCCTTCACTAAAGCCATAAGTGATGTACAGTTCGCCATTGGCAAAAAGCTGGCTCATGATGGATTGTTCTTTGGGGAAGGTAGTGCCCTCTTTCCAAAAATATTTCTTGTTTGCATTGATCCAGTCCCACAACTGGCCACTGAGCTTGGCATATTTATCATTATCAAATTTGCCATCCAGGCTGGTAGGGCTTCCGCCCAGTTCTGCAAGAAAACTTTTCATCAAGGTCATCCCGGTAAAGTCATTGGATATGGTAAACGTCCCCGGATGTTTTTTTATATAGGTCTCGAGTTTGCCCAGGGATGCAGGTGGGCTATCTACCTTTGACGACTCATAGACCATGGCAAACTGGCCCATGCTCCACGGGGCTTCCATACCCTGTATGGGCTGTTGAAAATCGATACTTATAAAAGGGTCGTCAAAATCTATGTAACCACTGTGGGGCAATTGGGACACAAAAGGTCCCCAGAGGGCATCAATCTTGCGCAATTGAAAGAACGTCTCACCATTGATCCACACCATGTCCACCTGGCCCTCAGTGATGTTAGCCTGCATCTCGCCCATGGCCAGTTGCACGATTTCTGGCCCCTGGCCACCGCTTATCTGCAAGTTGATGCCATATTTTTCCTTAACAGTGGGAATCACATAATTGTTGATATACTTATTGATAACGGGACTACCCTGCCACATCATGAAGTTCACGGTTTTACCTGCAGTATCCTTCGTGATGGTTTCCCATGTAGCGGTCTTGAGTCCCTCGTCACTTTTTTTGGCCTCTGAGCCACAACTTAAAAGTATTGCGGCCAGTATGAATGTCCAGATTTTATTCTTCATATGCTCTAACTCGTTTTTTATGGTACCACGCCCCGGGATTTAGGGGCGTAAAATACCTTAATTTACTTTTCCCACCAGCTTTTTATATTGATGTTGTCACCCCCCATGCGCGATACCGCGGCTTCATAACTTGCCTTGTTTGCCGCCTGTTCAGACTCTGGGTAGAGGTAGCGCGAGGGGTATTTATCATCATTGAAATTGTCTGGGCCGGGCGTCAACGCAGGGATGCCCGTGCGGCGTATATTAAACCATGCCTCATGCCCCACCATAAAGAGGCTCAACCATTTTTGGGTCAATATCTTCTGTAGGTTTTCATCCTGTGTGCCGTTTAGTGCTATCGCTTCACGCGAAAAATAATCAGCCGGGAGGGTTGCCCCATAATACTCAAAATGCGCCTGAATACCCTGCTGGTAATACACCTGTGCATCACCGTTGATAAAGCCCCTTTCCACGGCTTCTGCAAGGGCAAATTGCACTTCGGCATACAGCATTATCTGTGCATCGACGCCATCAGCAATTGCCCTAAACCGGTCAGACATGATGGAGAGGTCATTGAGGTTGATGCCACGTTCACTTATGGTCTGCGTGCTCAATCCATTGGGCAGGCCTTTATATTCTGGGGTTCCGGCAAGCACGCTCTCAGGCGTGGGATTGAAGAACACGGCAATCCTGGGGTCATCCCAGCTCTTTAATATTTCTTCAACGGTCTTGCTCATCTTCAACCCTTGATAGATTCCCGTGGAAGCACTGAATAACGGAAATTGATTGGGTGCCGCACTTAAATAAGGCACTACGGCATTGTCAGCATTTGACTGCATGAGCATATTGTCATCTGCCAGCCGTTGCAGTTTGGTAAAGTCTGTCACGCGCTTGCTAATGCGCAAACGGTAACGCACCTGCAATGAATTTGCAAAGCGCACCCACTTGGTCAAATCGTTGCCAAACATGATATCACCGCTAATGCTTTCAGAGGTGTTTTGCAGTTGTGCCGCTGCCGCTTCAAGTGTTGCAAGGATTCCCGTGTCTGGGTCAGTATAGATACTTTCCTGGGTGTCATATGCCGGGGTAAAGTTGAGCTCTTTAAACTTTACCGCTTCGGTATAGGGGACATCGCCCCACATATCGGTAAGTTGAGAAAAAAGGTAACTGCGCATGATTTTGGCAACACCATCATACGCCTCGTTGTAGCCTGGCAGGTCCTTCATGGATTCCAGGTCAGTGAGCAGGCCAAAAATCAAGTTCCAGTAGCCGCTATTGCCGCCCAGCTCATAACGGTCAATGCGTTCAAACTCAATATCTGCATTAAACTGGGAGAGGTAATTATTGAGCCTCAAGCCCTGATTGTAGGTATTCTCATTAGTCTCTGCCGCGATGACATTGGTCAATAAAAACTCTGGGCTCACTTCTTGTGGAGCATTAGGGTTGTCATTGATGTCCTCAAAATCCTCGGTACACCCCGTAAGGTACAGGCTGAGCAGGCAAATTAATAGGAGTTGTATATTTTTCATGTAAATGTTCTTAAAAGTTTGTTTTAAGGCTTACGCCAAAACTGCGTGTGGAAGGATAAGAGAAATCATCAACACCATACACGATGTTACGTTCCTGTAGGGCATTGAGTTCTGGGTCAAAGTGGGGGTTTTCTGTAAAGAGCAACAGGTTGCTGCCCACAAGTCCTATCTTCAGGTTATCGACCCCTATGGATCGTGCCGTATTATCAGAAAATGTATAGTAGATGCTCAATTGCCTTAACTTGAGGTAAGAAGCATCATACAGTGCACTGGCCTCATTGCCCCTGTCATAATAGGCATTGTTGAAGGTACTCGCGGCCACGGCCGTGGTATTGGGCACATATTGCGGGTTTTCTTCAGTACCTACATTTACTACACCGTCTCCTATGACACCGTTGCCATCAACAAATTGTGTGCTTGCAGAACCGCCCTCGCGGCCCAGCAAGGTTTCTTTTAAAACCCCAGACGTACTGCCCAGTGCCTTGATGCGCGATACGATGGTGCCTCCCTGGCGCCAGTCAAACAGGATGGTGAGGTCAAAGTTTTTATATGAAAAATTATTGCTGAAGCCCAGGGAGAAATCAGGGTTGTAGTTGCCCAGCTTGCGCAAATTACCGTCCTGTACGGGTAGGCCATTGGCGTCATAGAGGTCTTTGCCATCAATTTGCACAAAACCGGTACCGTACATATCTCCCACACGGCCATCTTTTTTAGCGATATAAAAGACGGTATTTGACCCGCCGCTACCGGCAAAAACACTTGCCGTGGCGGTCACAAATTGATCAACGCCTTGGGGCAGCGCTGTAACCACGCTCCTAAAGGTGCTAAAGTTCACTGAGGTGTTCCAGGTAAAATCTTCATTTTTTACGGGTGTGGCACTGAGCATCAGCTCAAGCCCACGCGTCCTTATCTTTCCGCCATTTTCATTAAAACTGGCAAAACCACTGGCGTTAGATACGGGTCTTGAGATAATCTGGTCCTTGCTCACATTTTGATAAACAGATCCTTCAAACTGTAACTTGCCGTTCAAGAACCATGCCTCGAGGCCCGCTTCATAGGCATCGAGACGTTCTGGTTTAAGGTTTGTGTTTTTCAAGACCGTTTCATTTGTCACCCTAAAGTTTGAACCATAGTTGCCGTTGAACTGAAAGGTCTGTGTGTTTTGAAAAGGATCAGTATCATTGCCCACCGAAGCCGCACTTAGCCTAAACTTTAAAAATGATATTGCATCGGGCAGGTCAAAACTGTTTGATGCAACGTAGCTCAACCCTGCAGAATAGTACCCAAAGGAGTTGTTGCCATCTGGTAAGGTGCTGCTCCAGTCATTGCGGTAGGTAAGGTCTACATATAGTTCATTTTCATACGCAAGGTTTGCGGTGCCATAGATGCTGTTGATACGTTTGTTGTAGTTTTCACTGTTTCCCTTGAGGGGCGCCCTGGAGTTGGCCAATGTGTAGATCTCGGGCAGTGCGAGCTGAGAAGCTTCCGCGTAAGCGTAATGGATTTTTTGATCCAGGCGGTTTGCACCGGCGGTCAAGGTATAGCTCCAACTGTCATTGATCTTGTCTTGGTAGGTAAGCAGGAAATCTGTGTTCATTTCCATAAAGCGCACGTTATCTTCCCTATAGGAGCCAAATGGATTTGCATTTGTGCTCACGGCCCTCCTGAACTCCCTATCGTCATTATATGTGTCTAGCCCCGTGCGTACCTTTAAGCTCAGGTTTTCATTGAGGTCATAGGTCGCGGCGATATTGCCCAGTACACGGTTTTTGTTAAAACTGTTTGTGTTTTCATAAAGGGTGAGGTAAGGGTTTGTCAACCACAGGTAATTGATGTCAAAATGTTGACGGCCCGTTTGCCCGGCTTGCCAGTAATCCTTCAAGGCCGCGATATTTGTTTGACGGCCCGTCCAGTTAAAGCCATACAGTACGTTCTCATAACCATACCCCAGGTTAGGGCGGTTGCCGCTGCGGGTGTTGATGTAGTTTATAAATGAGTTCACCCGTAGTTTGTCGCTCAGGTTTTGATCTAGGCTCAGGGCAATACCATCCCTTTTTAGATCAGTATTTGGCAAGATGCCCTCATTACGCAAGTTGCTGTAGGAGAGCCTGGCGCTTCCCGTATCGCCAGTGTTGCTAATGGCTATATTGTTTTGGTACGTTATCCCTGTTTCAAAAAAATCACGTACGTTATCAGGCCTTGCGACCCAGGGAGTAGGGGTGATATCAGTATAGGAACCATCAGGAAACCTGCGTGCTATGACATCACCTGCACGTACCGGGTTGCCATTGATATCAACTGAGGGACTGTCAAACTGGGCAATCATAAGGCCGGCATCAAGCCTTGGCCCATAACTGCTGATTCCACCATCGCCTACACCGCCGCCCACGCCGTTTTGAAACGCATATTGGCCATTTGAGCCCAGGCCGTAGACATTTTGATAATCGGGCAAGGTAAGTAGGGTCTCAATTGTGAAATTACTGTTTAGGCTTACGCCAAAACCCTTGGCCTTATTTCCCCTTTTGGTCGTGATCAGGACAACCCCGTTTGCGGCCCGGGCTCCATATAGAGCGGCAGAGCCCGCACCTTTTAAAATGGAAATGGACTCGATGTCATCAGGGCTAAACTCTGAACTCCCATTGCCATAATCCACTTCTTGCAAGGCGCCATTGTTGACAAGGTCACTGGTGATCTGCTCATTGCTAATGGGGACACCATCTACAACAAACAATGGCTGGTTGCTGCCACTTAGTGAATTTTCCCCACGTATGATTATGCGGGATGAAGACCCTACTCCACTTGATCCATTTGTAATCTGTACACCAGCAACCTGTCCCGCAAGGCTGTTGACAAGGTTGGTCTGTGAAACGGTGGTCAACTTTTCAGGGCCCACGGTGGACACTGCTGATACCAGGGCCTGTCTTTCTTTTTCTATTCCCAGTGCGGTGACCACGACTTCATCAAGGCTGGTTGTAGATTCCTGAAGGGTAACTTCAAGGCCGTCAGTAGAACCGGCTATGTTCATGGTTTGTGTGGCAAACCCCAAGGCCTGAAATTTGAGTAAGGTGGTTCCCGCTGGCATGTTGATGGTAAATTTACCATCAGTGTCAGAAGTTGTACCTACTTGTGTATCGACCACTATAATATTGACAAACGGCACAGTGCTACCATCAGTAGCATTATAAATTGTGCCATTTACCGTGTATTGAGCATGTGCAAAAGCGCACGATAAGAGCAATAGCCCTAGGTAAAGGTATTTCATGAATTGATTTTGATTATCAGATAAAATTGAGCTTCACATAGAGCTCACTAAAGGGGCAATACAGGATAATCCAGTTGCCTATTGTAGAAGTAAAGAACGGGGAGACCCCTTGTTGAAATGCGTGGTGAAGGCCAGCGCATCAATAAAAACCGTATCTGGTAATCGTATGTGGATCTTAGTGTTGATCACACTTTTAAGCAGCTTTAAAACCTCCTTGTTCAAGGGTTTGGTGTGCTTTAAAAGGGTGTCAATATCTTCAATGGAGTCAAGGTCAACAAGTGTTTCAAGCAGGTGTGTCTCCATCTTGCGGGAGGTTACGAGCCTGATGATGCACGCGGAGAGTGCCTTGGTCTGCCAGGGAAGCCTTAAAAAAGAGTCAGCGTTAAAATGGTTTTTTTGCAGCCCCATCAAATAAAAGCCACCATCTCTGGATGGCCCCAGTACGAGTGCTGTACTCTTGAGTTTTTGGTAAGTATCGAGAATATGCCTTGCCTGCAAGTGTGGGCTGTCATTACCTATGGTGATCACATTATCAAACCCCTTGTCATATACCTCCTGAATGGCAGTTACAAAGCGTTCTCCAAAACTGCTGCCGTTCTGGTCTTTTTCAGAAGAAATAAAATAGGGGAGTCCGGTTTGCCTTGCGACCTGTAACGTATGCCGGTTGAGGCCCTCAAAGACCTGATGAGCATTTTTAAAACGCTTTTGCTCTGCATCTGCTTGGGCAGAACGGGCAAAAATTAATATGGCTGTTCTTGATTCTATGTGGTTGCCGTTGATTAACAGTGAACTTTAAAGGTAAACAAACCGATTTACTTGTCTATTGATTCTTACGATAATAACGAAATATCGGTTTTAAAAGTGAGCGATAAAATTTTTGGGGCGTGGTTGTGAAAAGTTTAACCAAATTGTATATCAGATGCTGCACTGAAATTTTTGCTGTGGTTTTGTGCTTGTTTTCTTTTGGCGAAAGCCAAATTAAGACCAAGGCTTGGATAAAAAAACGGCACACTATACTGTGTGCCGTCAATGTATGGTGAGATGCTATTAATTAAGGCTCCACTTGTCTGCGAGTTGCTTGTTGAAACCTTCGCCTTCCTTAGGGTTGGGGTCTCCCTTACCAGTGGTGATGAGCTTATAGAGGCTGCTTTTTACATAATTGTCCCAGCCATCACGGCATACCTTGTAACATTCATAGTTCTTGGTAAGTCCCTCTTGTGTGAATGTTAGCTTCGTCTTTTCACCTTCTTTTGAAATATCAAATATTATATGGTTGCCTATCCATTCTTCTTGGTTTTCAATAAAATTAAAGTTGTTCTCGATTACTTCCCAAACCACTTTTTTGCCAGGTATCATTTCAATGACCTTTACCTTGCATAAGTGTATGTCCTTGTAATGGTAGAACCATTCTTTGTTCAACTCATCAGTGGGGCCTTCAATCTCTTCAGACCACCATGCGCGCACATTGTTAATGGCGTTGTAAACTTCTTCTGGGCTTTGGTCAACGGTTATACTGGTGCTATAATCTTGATTTTTCATAACATTTTTGTTTTGTGATTTATGATTGCTTAATTGTTTGCTGTTTGCCATCGTGATTGCTAGGATGATCACGATGGGCGATGTGATTATATACTTCATGATATGTGTTTTTACGGTTATTTTAGTTTAGCTTCTAGCTGTTTCATATACTGTGTCCAGGCACTTTCACAGTTGTTGTAGCATTCAAACTGAGGTGTCAACCCCTTATGGGTAAAAGTCACTTGAGTGTTGTTGTCATTTTTTTTGATGTCAAACTGAATCCTTGTACCTATCCATTCATCCATCTTTGTGATAAAAGAAAGTTTGCTGTCTATTATTTGCCATACGATGGTCTTGTAAGGTTCTAGTGTTACAAGTTTGTGCTTTGAAAAGTGGGCGCCACCACCAGCTAAAAATTCAAATTCGTCTCCTGGTTTTTCGCTTTTACCAGTAATGGTTTCTTCATAAAAACCGGTCCACCATTGTCTTACATGAAGTAGGAGGTTAAAAATTTCCTCTGGTGACTTTGAGGATTTAAAAGTGAAACTAAAGTCTTTTTGAGTGGGCATCTGATGGGCATTTGTTTCTAAGGTTTCCATGATGTTGTTTTTTATCAAAATTTATAATGTCAAAGTTAATGTCTCATTATCGCCTTTAAAGTGGTGTATATAGACATTGTAACGGGTTGATTTAGACATTTAATAGATTTATATTTGTCAAAAAAAAAGATGAAACATCTTAGCGTCTTAGTGCCACAAGGGCAAAACAACCTGAGCAGCATTGTGGGTCCTTATAAGATATTTAGTAGGGCAAATGCCATTTTTGAGCAAGCCGGCAAGGACAAGGTCTTTCAAATAGAGCTGGTGGGTACGGGTGAAAAGGTTGATTTCTATAACGGTCTTTTTACCGTAAATACACAAAAGCACATCTCGCAGGTAAAAAAGACAGATTTGATTATCATTCCTTCCCTAAACCATAACTATGAAGATGCCATACGCGGTAATGAACCCTTGATTTACTGGTTAAATGAACAGTATAAATCAGGTACAGAGATTGCCAGTATATGTACAGGTGCCTTTCTCCTGGCATCAACGGGGGTCCTTGACGGCAAGAGCTGCAGTACCCACTGGGCCGCTGCAGAGAATTTTAAAAAAATGTTTCCCAGGATAGATTTGCAGCAAGACCAGTTGATTACTGATGAAAATGGAATCTATACAAATGGAGGTGCATATTCTTTTTTAAACCTAATGATATATCTTGTTGAAAAATTTTATGACCGGGAGACAGCCATCCTCTGCGCAAAGATTTTTCAGATTGATATGGATAGGAACCTACAGTCAGAATTTTCAATTTTCAATGGTCACAAAAAGCATGACGATGAGGTAGTACAGGAGGCACAATCTTTTCTTGAAGATAACTTTCAGGATAAAATATCCATTCAATCCCTTTCAAGAAAACTCAATGTGGGGCGTAGAAATTTTGACCGGAGGTTTAAAAAAGCAACAGATTTTACCCCACTTGAATACCTGCAGCGGGTAAAGGTGGAGATGGCAAAAAAATACCTTGAAAGTACCCGTAAAAATGTTAATGAGGTCATGTATGACGTGGGTTATAGCGATAGCAAGGCTTTTCGGGACGTATTTAGCAGGATAACAGGCCTATCTCCCGTGGACTACAAGGCAAAATATAATAAGGAGCTTTCTATCTAGCCCTACAAGCGCATTTGCTTTTCAGAAAGATTTTATTTGGGTTTAACCCAAAAACCCTCGAGGATTATTCTTTTAAAAACGCAACTGGCAGCTATTAAAAAAACTAGGTCATTTGCCACGAAACCATATTTTTGTCTAAAATTGATTTTCTGGTGAAAATAAGAGTAGTTGAATTGTTTGCGGGCGTAGGTGGATTTAGGATAGGACTTGAGGGGTATCCCAAAAAAAGTACGGGTACTTATGTTGTGGTATGGAGCAATCAATGGGAGCCCAGCACAAAGATGCAGCATGCCAATCTGGTTTATAAAAACAGATTTGGTGCTGAAAATCATTGTGGAGAAGACATTGCAAGCGTTGCCACAAAGGATATACCAGACCATGATTTATTGGTCGGTGGTTTTCCCTGTCAGGATTATTCCGTGGCGACCACATTAAAACGAAGTGGCGGCCTTATAGGTAAAAAAGGGGTGCTCTGGTGGCAAATACACCGCATCATAAAGGAAAAAAAAGAAAAAAAACCCAGGTACCTCTTGCTTGAAAATGTGGACAGGTTGCTAAAATCACCTTCTAAACAGCGCGGGCGCGATTTTGCAATCATGTTGTCTTCCCTTAGCAAATTAGGCTATGCGGTAGAGTGGAAGGTCATCAATGCCGCTGAATATGGAATGCCCCAGCGCCGAAAAAGGATTTTTATTGTGGCCTATCATAAATCAACCCCTCTTTACAAAAGACTTGAAGCCACTGCTGACAAGAAAAAATGGGTGTTTGAGGATTCCGTTACCGGGAAGGCCTTTTTCAGTAAACAAAAGGATGGTATTGTTAATACGGGTGATTTAAGTGGAGATTTGGTAAAGATTTCAGAAGCATTCAACACGGGTAGCAAAACATCACCATTTTTAAATTGTGGGGTGATGCTCCAGGGGCATTTCTGGACGTATAACTACACCCCTAAATATACCGGGCAAAAAGTGGTGCTGGCGGATATACTCGTTGATGAAGCCCAGGTGCCCAGTGAATTTTACATCCATACGGCTGACCTTGCACGGTGGGAGTATCTCAAAGGTGCAAAAAGTGAGGAACGCTACAACGCGGCCAACGATTTTAAATATAAGTACACTGAAGGAGCCATGACTTTTCCTGATGATATCAAGAAGCCCTCGCGCACGATTATTACCGGTGAAGGAGGTAGGTCTCCATCAAGGTTCAAGCATGTGGTCAAGACCCCAGGAGGGTTGCGGAGATTGACCCCCATTGAGCTAGAGCGATTGAACATGTTTCCTGATGACCATACAAAGCTAGATAAGATAACCGATTCAAAAAGGGCATTCTTTATGGGCAATGCACTCGTGGTGGGGGTTGTGGAAAAGTTGGGCAAGGTGCTTGCAAATGAAATAGCATTTAGGGATAAATAACCCTTGCCAGCTTCTTATCAATAAGAAAATCCAACTTTAAGACCAGGTTGATGGGCTGTTCTGCTTTGTTTTCTTTAGAATAATACATATACCCTTCCGTGCGGGGGTCTAGTTGTGGTATTACAATCTTTCCATGCCCGGTATTGTTCCTGATACTTTTTTCCATGGCATTGATTTTTTCTCTTCCCAGCCCCACAGATTGTAAAAAATGCCATAGACGTTTGCGGTAAACACCGGTAATTTGAGCACTTTTTATACCCTTGTTAAGGTTGTCTCCGTTGACGTGAATACCGGTGATGAGAAAATAGATCTGGGTGAGTTTATTCTTATCAAAGAGCCACCCTGTGCGCCAGGAAGCATTTTTTAAATAAGAGATCTCAAAGGCAAAGGTGGGTAGGGAGCGGTTTAAATAATCCAACTGTGCTTTTTCATCCACATAAAACCTTGAACTGCGGCCCTTGAGCACCAAGTCCACTCCCTTGTTCTGTAAATCAAGGTCTGTTATTCTCTCAAGCTCATATTTTGTGTTATGCCAGTGCCGTGCATATATATCGTCCAGGTATGAAGCGAGGATTTTCTCATTTAAAAGATCTGTATGAAAATTAGAATCGTTCATCAAGAAATTTTCAACTTAAAAACAGAATGCTGCTATATCGGCCAGGTCTTAAATTTAAAATAAAAATATTTAAGCGTCTTACGGTGAGGATTTTAAAGGATGTCTGGGTATGTTATTTCGCTTTAGCGAAAAATTTAAAAATAATTTTTTAAAACAGTCGTGATAAGGCGATACTTGGCATAAATTATTGAGGCTGTTTTTATGGGCCTAATTTGCAACAGCAAAGAAATAATCTTTTTCTCTTACTGTATTGTTAAATCTGGTTTTTTAAATTGAATGATTGTTCAATTTAAATTTTATTCAAATTTACGTTAACAAATCATTAAGAAACATACTCCCGTTCTGGTTCCTGTTCAGGAAAAGTTTTTATTTGGCTTAAAGCCAAATAAAATCCTTGCTTGCCCCAATTATTAAGCAGACCCGATTCCATACTCTGAAAAGATGGGCAATTTGATTTTTCAGGCTAACTTTAACCAATAAAAGATATAAGATGGATGTTTATAGTATAGTAGGGTGGGCGGGTGCCATCATTTTTATAGTGGCGTATTTGTTGTTGAGCATGGAAAAGCTCTCTGCTGAAAGGCCATTATATCATTTTCTTAATGCGGCAGGTGCTATATGTTTGGTTATTAATGCTATAAAGTTTGATGATTTTCCCAATATACTTGTTAATGGTGTGTGGGCCATAATTGCATTTTATGCCGTTTTCAGGATTTATGGATATGTGGTCAAGAAAAATCGAGAAGCTTGATTGCATAGTTTATATATAGGTTTTCCTGCCTGCGGTAGGCGGGGTTGTTTTCGTCAAATAGTCCTAGATAGTAATAGGCGCCATCTATAAGTGCAAAGATTATTTCGGTGAGTTCATCAATGTTGTCGTTCTTGATTACGTTGAGCTCTCTGGCCTTGGCCAGTTTCTCATTAAGCACCAGGTGCAATTCCTCAAGATAGCTTTTGAATTCCTGTTTAAACTCTGGTATACGGTAGATCAATGCGTAGCAGCTGTAAAAAACACCATCGTCAAAATATTGGTTCCATTTTCTTGAAAATAGGCTTGTTATAAATTCCTCTAGACTTTTTCTTGTATCCATTTCTGGATATTCTGGTGCGTTTATGATTTTTAGATGCTGCTCCAGGATAAATTTGTTGAGGCCTATCAAGAGTTCATCCTTGGTCTTGAAATAGTGCATGACAAGTCCCTGGCTTATATTCATTTTATTGGCAACCTTGGCGATTGAGGTGTTTTCAAGACCTATTTCCCTGGCGGTATCATAAAAGGCGTTGATTACCTCCTTTCTTCGTTGTGTGGCTATGCTCTTGCGTCCCATTTTTTAGAGATTAGAATTCAAATTTAAATTAAAATTAACATAGGGGAAATCATTTGATAAAATTATTTTAATTGAACATTCATTCAATATAAATATTTTTGCTATATATTTATCATTGTTAAAATTAGTTAAGCAAAGTACAAAAGAATGAAAACGAAATTGATTTTATTTTTATTTGCCGCTATATCCCTTTCGCTACAAGCGCAAAAAACCACCCAGAATAAGAAGGTCGTATTTATCATTGTTGATGGTATTGCCCATGATATGCTGGCTAAGGCACAAACGCCCAATCTTGATAAAATTGCCGCTAAGGGGGGCATTGCCCATAGCCAAGTGGGAGGAGAAAAAGATGGATATTCTCAGACGCCCACCATCTCTGCCGTGGGGTACAATAGCCTGTTGACCGGTACATGGGTCAATAAACATAACGTGTACGGCAACTCCATAAAGCAGCCTAATTATAATTATCCCACGATTTTTAGGCTTTTTGAGAACACCTACCCTGATGGTGAAACCGCTATTTTTTCAACTTGGGAAGACAATAGGACCAAACTTTTGGGAGATGGGCTAGTGGGTACAAATTTCTTGAAGACAACATATTCATATGACGGTTTTGAGAAGGATACGGTAGCTTTTCCGCACGATGATGAGAGGCAATACATAAAGCATATAGATGATAAGGTTGCCCGTGAAGCTGCCCGGTATATATATAAAAATGGTCCAGATCTAAGCTGGGTGTACCTTGAATTTTCTGATGATATGGGGCATAAGTATGGTGATGGCAAGCAGCTTTATGACGCAATAAGCTTTGAAGATGGACTGGTAGGGCTCATATATGATGCAGTTGACGCGCGTGAAAAACAACACGGTGAAGATTGGCTCTTTGTAGTCACTACAGATCATGGTAGGAGCGAGGAAACCGGTAAAGGACATGGTGGACAATCTGACCGGGAGCGGAGTACCTGGATAGTAATGAACAAAGAGGGCAACTCCTATTTTAAGAACGACACGACTGCCGTGGTGGATATCGCCCCCACCATTGCAGGTTTTCTTGACATAAAAACGCCCCATCATGTCAGGCAAGAATGGGATGGGGTGCCATTAATCGAGGATGTTGCCTTTACAAAATTACATGCATCGCATGAAGGAGATACATTAACGGTCTCCTGGAAGGTGGGCGATGCCGCGCCCAAAAAGGGAGAGCTCTACCTCGCGGCAAGCAACAATGCCGGGTATGGAGGCGAAGATAAATACACACTCCTGGGCAAAGTTGACTTAAAAAAGGAGGGTGCAACCTTTACGGTCAACGCATCCAGCCCCATCTTAAAAATCCTGTTGAAAACGCAAAATCAATATCTAAATACCTGGGTTGTAGAATCAAATAACAATAAACCCAGCAAATAATTCAATCAAATCAACAACATGAAAAACATTAAACAACTAACCTTGTACCACTTTAGGTGCTTTTTGCTGGGGGTTTTTACCATGCTCATCCTGCCCTTTTTAATGGGAGGTGGTTTGGCTTTCGCCAAAAAAGGCCCGGTCAATACGATGCCGGTTCAAAGCAGTGTTTCTGGTATGGTCAAGGACGCGGCAAGCCAGCAACCACTTTTAGGGGTTTCAATACTGGTCAAGGGAAGCAACCGCGGAACAACAACTGATTTTGATGGTAATTTCACATTGGACAATGTATCCCCCACGGATGTGCTTGTAGTCTCTTTCATGGGTTTTGAAACCATTGAAATTGCTGTGGAGGAGAAGACGACTTTTGAGGTTTTCATGACCGAAAGCGCAAATGCACTCGATGAAGTCGTCGTGACGGCCCTGGGTATCGAGAAAGAAAAAAAGGCGGTGGGTTATGCTGTTCAGGAAGTTGAGGGAGACAAGCTCACAAAAGCCAGGGAGCCTAACATCACAAGTTCATTGACCGGCCGTGTTGCGGGCCTGGAAGTGCGCAACAACAATGAGTTTTTCAGGAGCTCCGGTATTTCACTGCGGGGCAGGACACCGTTGCTGGTCATAGACGGCATCCCGTCAGAAGGCACAACAGACTATTACAAGCTCAATGCAGACGATATTGATGAGATATCAGTACTTAAAGGGGCAACCGCAGCTGCCCTGTATGGTTCACTGGGAAAAAACGGGGCAATCCTCATAACCACAAAACGAGGCAAAGCCGGTAAGATAGAGATAGAGATAAACAACAGTACCATGTTTCAGGCAGGTTTTGTCAGGATACCTAAAGTACAGAGTACCTATGGTAACGGTGATAATGGTATTTATGAATATGTAGATGGTTCCGGTAAGGGTTCAGAAGGGGGTGGATGGATATGGGGGCCTAAGCTGAACCAGCCAGACCCGTCAACCCCCAGCGGATTTTATGAAACGGTACAGTTTGATAGCCCCATTGATCCAGAAACAGGACAAAGGATCCCCACGCCATTTATATCCAGGGGAAGGGACAATGTTGAAAACTTTTTTGGGACGGGGATGATAGTCTCAAACAACATTGCGGCAACTGGCGGCAATGAAAAGGGTAACTACCGTGTTTCTGCATCACATATCTATCAAAAGGGTATCGTGCCCAATACCCAGTTGAACAACGCGACCTTTGCAGTGTCCGGCGGATATGACATCACCAAAAAACTTCGCGTGGATGGCTCACTTTCTTACAATAAACAATACACAAGAAATTATCCTTCCCTGGGCTATGGCCCCACAAACTATCTGTACAACCTTGTCCTATGGACGGGGACAGATATCGATGTCAGGGACTTGAGAAACTACTGGGTAGAAGACCAGGAAGGAATTCAGCAAAGGCATTACAACCTTTCTTATTACAACAATCCCTATTTTATTGCTTATGAAGATTTGAGGGGCTATTATGCTGATAATGCCTATGGCCAGCTTAGACTGGATTATGAGGTGGTGGATGACCTCAAGCTTACGTTGCGTTCTGGCTTTAACATGGCAAATACCAATGATGACCATAAAACCCCAAAAAGCTTCATAGGCTATGGCAGTGTCTCCCGGGGCAACTATTCCCTGAGCAGCAATAATGTTTTTAATATCAATACAGATTTTCTGGCCTCATATGCTAAGGAGATCAATGAAGATTTTAGCTTCAACGTGTTGGCGGGAGCATCAAACAGATATGAGTCCAGCCGTTACCTATACTCAAGTACAGATGGATTGATAATCCCCGGGTTTTATAACCTGGATAACTCACAAAACCCGGTGACAAGCTCTAACGACTGGGGAGAAAATCAAACCAATAGTGTTTTTGCAAACCTTGACCTTGAGGTGTTGAACTCAATTTATCTTACCGTTACCGGAAGAAATGACTGGGTAAGTACACTCCCTGTCCAAAACAATTCCTTCTTCTACCCATCAGTTTCTGGATCAGTGGTGGTTTCAGATTTGCTGGACTGGAGTACGGATTTACCCTATGTAAAATTGAGAAGCTCGTGGGCAAAAGTAGGTAGCGGTAGTTATGGAGGGCGTTACTCTCACCTGCAGACCTATGATACTGGGCTTACCTGGAACAATACTCCTTCACTTAACTTTCCGGGCACCATAATAAACCCTGACCTCAAACCAGAATTTTCAAATTCAACTGAATATGGCGTGGACCTTCGGTTTTTTAAAAACCGGCTGGGCCTGGATGTTACCTACTATAGGATCCTTGATTATGACCAGATTCAGCAGCTTCCCATTTCCGAGGCATCGGGATACACGTCCCGTTTTGTAAATGGCGATTCATACCTGCAAAAGGGTGTTGAGGTCGTAGTCAATGCAACCCCCATAAAAACTGATGATTTTAGGTGGGATGTGGTGACAAACTGGAGCCAGAGAAGGTCTTATTTTGAAGAATTTTATGGTGGTGAAAACCAGCGCGGGCGTTACAAGGTGGGGGATAGGACTGACGTGATCTATTACTCCCCATATCAACACACTCCAGAAGGTAGGTTGATCCTGGGCAACAACAATGGCATGCCACTTTCTAACCCCTATTCAGATTATAGGGGTCATGATGGTTCAGACTGGGTCTTTGGCCTGCAGAACACCTTTAGCTATAAAAATTTCGGGTTGTCTTTCTCACTTGATGGCAGGCTGGGAGGCCTCATGTACTCAAGCACCATAGAGAAAATGTGGTGGGGCGGTACCCATCCAGGAACTGTCAACCAGTTTAGGGATGATGCAAATGCGGGGCGCTCAACCTATGTTGTGCCGGGTGTTGTCGTTGTTTCTGGAGAGGCTACTTATGATGAGTATGGCAAGGTGCTAAGTGATGATAGGGTATATGCGCCTAACACGACCCCGGTGAATTACATATCATTTATGAAGAGTACTAACAATGCCTTGTATGACCACTACTATGATGAGACCTTCTTAAAACTGCGCGAACTGATAATCACTTATAATTTTTCTCAGGAACTGCTGGAAAGCATAGGGTTTAAGAAAGCCAGTATCTCCCTGGTGGGCCGCAACCTGGCGCTCTGGTCTAAGATTGACCATGTTGACCCAGATTCTGGGTCTGATAGCCTGCAGACCCCCACCACAAGAAACATGGGTGTTAACGTAAGTGTAAGTTTTTAAAAAGAAAAAGAAAATGAAAAATAACAGTTATCTAGCAATTTTGTTTTTTGCATTACTTATCGTAACAGGATGTGAAAAGCTTGAGGATTACCAGTATAATCCCAATGAAACAAGCGAGGGAGACCCGGGTTTGCTGCTCACAAATGTTGAGGTCAATGCCTTTTCTTCAACAGTTTCACTTTCAGCGGCGCTATCCTGTAGGCAAATGGTCTATACCTATGGCACATCAGGGGCCCAATACTATAACTGGACCCGTGCGGGCTTTGGGATGTATTCTGAGCTCAGGCAGGTCATAAAGATGGAGGAAGAAGCCATGAAGGTAGATGATGGCGGTAATTATTTGGCTATAGCCAAATTTTTCAAGGCCTTTTACTTTTTAGAACTCACAAATACCTTTGGCGACATTCCCTTTGAAGAAGCCCTCATGGCCACAGAAGAATTGTACACTCCCCAATATTCATCACAGCAAACCGTATTTGAGGGAATCCTGCAGTTGCTGGAAGAGTCTAACGAGATGCTCTCCGTTGACGGGGGTGCACTTACCGGTGACGTTATCTACAACGGGGATATTGCAAAGTGGAAGAAGGCCGTGAATTCATTTAGGTTGAGGGTACTTATCACCCTTTCAAAGAGGGATGGTGACCTAGGTGTGGGCTCAAGGTTTGCGGCAATTGTGAACAACCCTGCAAAATATCCGTTGATTGAGTCTAATGCTGATAACCTTGCATTGACATATTATAATATTGAAGGCAATGAGTATCCATATTTTAACAACAATGACATTAAATCTGGTGGATACTACCTGGATGCTTCATTTGTACAATTGCTCCAGGACAAGCAGGACCCCAGGCTTTTTACCTTTGCTGACAAGAAGCCTAGTGCCGCTGGACTTGACGATAGCGATTATGATGCTTATGGAGGCCTTGATGGCAGTGCAGAACTTTCTACAAATACACAACAGGCATCAGCGGGTGAGGCATCGCCCATAGATGCCCGGTATTATAGTGATGCGGTCAATGAACCTGGTATTGTGATAGGTTATGCCAGTACACAATTTAATCTGGCAGAAGCTGCAGCTAGGGGTTGGATAAGCGCAAACCCGGTAACATTTTATCAAGAAGGCATCACTGCTTCCATGCAGTTTTATGAGGTGGATACCGCAGCAATAGATGCCTATCTAGCACAGTCCAATGTAATGTATGTACCACAAAATGGAATAGAAATGATTATTACCCAGAAGTATATCGCCTCGTTCATGAATTCTGGTTTTGAATTGTTCTACACCAATAGGAGAACTGGTTTTCCTGAATTTAAGACTGATGGTGGCGGTGTTTTCAATAATGAGATGATACCCACAAGGTGGATGTACCCACAAAGTGAGATAGACTATAATCAAGATAACCTTAATGAAGCCATTGATAGGCAATATCCAGAAGGAGATAATATCAATGGTGTTATGTGGCTAATTAAATAATCCCCCGATATGAAAAACTTTAAAATATATTGGATTGTCCTGGCTTTTCTTGTACCCATCATCACGGGTTGCAATAATGATGATGACGGGCCTAGGGATGAAATCTATGAATTTGTAACCTTTCAAAAAAGCACCGCGACCATAGGTGAAAATGCGGGTACAACACAGGCATTGCCCATAGCGTTGGATTTATTGGGCTATATGCCAAAAAATGATATGACCGTATCCATTACCCTTGATGAAAACAATATTGAAGAAGGTGTCGATTATACCATCTCTGCAAAAACATTCACCTTTCATCCGGGGAGTTACGTTTCAGATACATTATATGTCAATACCATTGATAATAACTATGGAGCAGATTATGAGCGAAGTATCACCTTAAAATTAAGCGGCTCAAGTAATCCTGACCTAAAGCTGGGACTGGGACTTGAAAACCCAGAACTGGCACTCATGAAGGTTTTGATTGCAGACGATGAATGTACTGAAACGGTTGATATATTCAATACCTCAGTGACTAATGAAAACCAGTATGGAACCTATACCCTAGATAGTTCTGTGATGGGCAATACCTTGAAAATAACCGGTGATATAATAGGATATTCTTCTTTTTCAAACGCCAGCCTTGAGATGCAGCTAAACCCAGTGGCCGAGGGTGCGACCGAGGGTACCGTTACCTTTGATGATTATGTGGCAGGTACTGATGGTGATGGCTATGAATATGAATTTAGGCAAGCGGGCAGCGGGAGTTATGATGTGTGCGCGGGCAGTGTGCGCTTTACCGTGGATATCTACTATATGAGCGGGGGTGCATGGGTGTACTGGTACTCTTCTGTAAATACCTTGACGGTTAACCTTTAGAATTTCAATAGTTAAGTTTATAATTAGTTTTTTAGGTCCCGTGGTGTTGTTCTGCGGGATTTTTTTTGGCTTAAAGCCAAAAGGATATATTCTTGTTGGAAGATAGATAAAATAAAAAAACCACCCGTACAAGGATGGTTTTTAGTGGTTTAAGTGACCTCGGCAGGATTCAAACCTGCAACCTTCTGAGCCGTAATCAGATGCGCTATTCAGTTGCGCCACGAGGCCTTATTATAAGCCTGGCCTTTTTTGCTTAGGCGGGTGCAAATATAGTCATAAATGGATATATGGCAAATATACATCCATAAAAATTTTGTCAGACAATTTCAGCACTTAATCCCGCCTGTAAAATCTTTGAACAGCGGGGCTCGAGTTCATCATAGCTGCCCGTCTTTACCGTGCACTTACCTTTGTAATGCACGATGATGGAGCATTGTTCTGCCTGCTGTGGCGTGTGGTCGCATGCGTCAATCAACGTCTGGATAACGTAGTCAAAAGTGTTTACATCATCATTGTAAAGCACTATCTCGTTCTGGTTGCCCTCCTTGAGCAATACATCAGACTCTTCTTGAAGTTTTTCTATGAGGCTCATACAACTTGCATTTAATCAGTCCTTTGCAAATTTACAGGCTACCCAGTTATTTTTTTCATAATTCATGATAAAATTTATTCCATGGGCATTGCAAACGCTGTTGATTTGCGGAATATCATCAGTATAAAACCCGCTCAATAGCAGGATTCCCTTTTCTGTAAGGCAACCGGCATAGGTGGGGATATCGTCAAGAAGCACGTTTCTATTAATGTTTGCAATAATAAGGTCGTACTGCTTGCCTGTTATAAGCTTAACGTCGCCCAGGCCTACTTTAATATCTTTAAAGCCATTTCTTTCACAATTTTCCTGGGTATTCTCAACGCACCAGGGATCAATATCAATGGCCTCTATGGGCCCGGCACCCTTCATGGCTGCGAGTATGGCAAGAATACCTGTGCCGCACCCCATGTCCAGTGTTTTTTTACCGCTGGGGTCTAGTTTGAGAAGGTGCTTTATCATGAGGTGCGTGGTCTCATGATGCCCCGTGCCAAAGGACATCTTGGGTTCTATGACGATATCAAATTCAGTGTCTGGACGTGGGTGAAAGGGTGCACGTACCGTGCATTTACCATCAACCTCAATGGGTTGAAAGTTCTTTTCCCACTCCTCGTTCCAGTTGACGGGTTCTATGTCCAGGCGCGAATATGAAATTGAAAATTCATCATTTTGCAATAGCCACAGCTCGTCTATTTTCAACTGCTTTGCCCCGCTTGAGGGTATATACGCATTGAGGCCTTCACTGGTTTCCTCAAAACTTTCAAAGCCCAGCTCCCCCAGTTCTGCGATGAGTATGTCCCGCGTGGGCTCAAGGGGTTTTATGGTAAATTGAAATTCTGTATAGGGTACTGCCATTAGATTGCGTTGACAATCGCCATAAAATCATCTGCATTGAGCGAGGCGCCGCCTATGAGGCCCCCGTCAACATCCGGATTGGAAAAAATCTCCTTAGCATTGCCGGGCTTTACACTGCCACCATAGAGGATGGTGAGGTCATCAGCCGTGGTCTCGTCATATTCTTCCCTGATTATCTTTCTTATAAATTCGTGCATCTCCTGTGCCTGGTCTGGGGTTGCGGTTTCTCCCGTGCCTATTGCCCATACTGGCTCATAGGCCAGGATTATATTGCTCCATGCGCCTTTTTCTAAGTGAAAGAGCGTGTTTGATATCTGCTTGTTCACCACCTCAAAGTGCTCGTTGTAGTTTCTGTCCTTGAGTTCTTCACCAAAACAGAAGATGATCTTCATGTCATTTTCAAGTGCGGTATTTACCTTTTCAGTAAGCAGGACTTCATCTTCACCACAATAGGCACGGCGCTCGCTATGGCCCAGGATGACCGTGTTGACACCGATACTCTTGAGCATTTTTGCCGAAATTTCGCCTGTAAAAGCACCATTTTCAGACTGGTGCATGTTTTGGGCGGCAACTTCAATCTCGCTGCCCTTCAATGCTTGAAAAGCACTGTACAGGTTAGTGTATGGAGGTGCGATGATGATTTGTGCATCGCTGTTTTTTGTGATGCTTTTTATGCCTGAAATAAGGTCTTGGGTCTCAGACAGGTCGTTGTTCATTTTCCAGTTTCCGGCAACAATCTTTTTTCTCATTATAGTTGATTTAAGAGGTTTTGGTCAGTTGTTTCTATTGCTCTGTATACTTTTATCTTACCTTTCGCGTCAAGCAAAATATAACGCGGAATCCAATCTAGGTCTATCGAAGTGCAAAAATCGCCCTTCCACCCAGCTTTTATGTAATAATGGTCACCCGCAAGGGCATATTTTTCAATACCGTTCTTCCATCTATCTATTTCCTTGTCAAGGGAGAGAAAGACGTAATCCATCTGCGTATTTTTTGCCTGAAGTTCCTTGAGTTTAGGAAAACCTGCTATGCAATCCTTGCACCACGAGGCCCATATGTCGATAAGCACGGGCTTACCCTTATGTGCTTCAAGTATCTGCTCAAACGTAACTTCATCGCCATCCATCGAGAGCATATTTTCTGCAAGGGCCTTGTTTTCAAACGTTTCCTGGGCATGGATACTAAGGAAAACGAAAAATGTCAACGCAAAAAATGATAATTTCATAAATAGGGAGTGAACGATAAAAATAGTAGCTGTTTCTTTAATCTACAAATAAAGTAGGATTATATTATCCTTACTTTGGGATCCAGCCACCCATAGATAAGGTCAACCAGGATGTTGATGATGATGAAAACGGTCGCAATGACCAGGACGGCGCCCATGATTATGGGTAGGTCAAGGGTGTTGAGCGCATCCACGATTTCCTTGCCCAGGCCATTCCACCCAAATATATATTCAACAAACACCGCACCGGCGAGCATGCTTGCAAACCAGCCGCTAACGGCCGTGACAACTGGGTTCAACGCATTGCGCAGGGCGTGCCGCCATACGATTTGCCTTTTGTTGAGCCCCTTTGCCCTGGCCGTGCGTATGTAATCTTCATTATAGACCTCGAGCAGCGAGTTGCGCATCAACTGTATCACGACGGCAAGCGGCCGTATGCCCAGTACAATGGCTGGCAATAAAAGATTTTTCCATTGTATGTGCAGGCTTTCGCCAAAATCATCCAGCTCATATAAACTGCCCGTCATGTTCAGGTTTGTGTATTTGTGGAGGACATAGCCAAAAAGCCATGCAAACAGGATTGCACTGAAAAAGCTGGGGACACTCATCCCCAGTGTACTTACCACCTGGATTACCCTATCTATCCAAGTATCCTTAAAATTAGCTGAAACGATGCCCAGCAGGACACCTATTAAAATCGCGATGGTGATGGCCCCCACGGCGAGCACAAAGGTATTGGGCAAGGTTTCACCTATGACCTGTGTTACCGGTTTGCCTGATTTTTGAAAGGATTCGCGCAGGTACGGGGCCTTCAATACCAAGGTCGTGTTGCCCAGGCTTAACAATTCTAGATAATTGTACTTATCCTCATCGAGGTAGGTATAGTCATCAGGATCTTTAGAATGTAATGAAAGCGGGGAGAGGTCATTGATGTAATAGGCATATTGCGTCAAGATGGGTTGGTCAAAACCATATTTTTTCTTGATCAATGCCAACTGTGCGGGATCCTCATTTTGATCTAGCATCATGCGTGCCGGATCTCCCGGAAGCACGGTAAAAAGTACAAAGATTACCGTTATCACACCAAAGAGCGTCAACAGCGAATAGAAAATTTTATTTATGAGGTAGGAAATCAAATTTTGTAAAGGCTTTGCACATCGTCCAGTTGAACCGTTGTAAAAACATAGTCCTCGCCCAGCAAATCTTTAGAATATTCTTCAATAGTGTCCTTAAATCCCGCTGCCCTGCGCCTTTCATTCACACTTTCGGGCGCCTTGATGGGCCATATAAACCCGCCGTTTTTTGTAATGAGTGCCTGTGTGCCATAAATCTGTGCCTCTCCCGTGTGCATGAGGTACCTGTCTTCTAGCGCAGCAACCAGTGTAAAGGGTAATTGATGGTCTTGGGCTGCTTTTTTTATGGTGTCCAGGTACATGGGTATTTGTTCTGGGTTGTTTGCAATAACCTCAAGTGCCACCAGGTTTGTGGGTTCGCCCACAAGGTCCTTGCCGGGATAACCCATGGTGTCCAGCAGCTGTTTTACCAGCTTAAGGCTGGCCGTGTCCATAGCCTTTTTTCGCATAAGGAGATTTCCGCTTACCTCTTCGTTTTCCAGGCCATAAGCCTGGGCAATTGCCATTCTCTCATTGATGTTCTCGGCATAATAGAGAGGCTTGAAATAAGCTTCCAGTTCTTTGATGGAATCCAGGTTTCGCTTAAGCGAAAGGTCCAGGTCTGGGTTTGCCGTGGGCAAGGTCTCCAGTTCTATCTCATCGGTATCGTTCCAGTGCCTTTTTTGGATGATGGTTCCCTTTTTTAGTCTCAGGATTCCGGGGTTGCTGCGCACAATGGTCTTTAAAGCTGTCTCATCTGTGGTGTAAAAGTCAAAGTTGAGTTTTTGCTTTTGCTTGAGCTCATTTACCTCGCTTGCCCCAGATGATGTAAGGCCTATGACGGTGTATCCTTTTTTTAGCGCTTCGTCAGTCTTGTCCTTGATGTCCGGCCAGCCATTCCACTCCGTGCTGTTGAGGTTGTAAGAGATTACCATGATGAGGTTTTCTTCGCTGAGAAACTTCTGGGTAAAGTCTTCTCCATCCTTTTCAATTGAAAAATCATGGATGGGCGGTTCATATCCTTTTTGTACCTCTTCGGTATCCACGCTTATAAACTCTCCCTCGCTATCTGGGTAGGCACCCGTGGTCGTGATGATTTTTTCCTCTCCGTTTACGTTGAACTTCCAGTGGTATTTAAAAACCGCTTCAGGGGCGCCCTCGGGAACACTCATGCCTTCAGTGATATTGACGCCTTCTTTATATGCCCTAAAATCCAGCCAGGGCAGGTGCATCAATACATGGTACCCAAAGGCCAGGCAGGCAATGAAGCTAAAGAAAATGATTACCGTACGGGTAAATTTTGACGTAAGTGGCAGTATATACTTCCTGTTGATGATCAAGAAAAGTATGAGTACCAGCAGGATAACATCTTTGGTAAAAGATTGCCAGGGTGTCAACGGGATGGCATCACCAAAGCAGCCACAGTCAGTCACCTTGTTAAAGTATGCTGAGTAGAAGGTCAGGAAGGTAAAGAACACGATCATGCCCGTGAGCAGTGTAAGGGTGAGGGTGCGCATATATCCTATTAACAGCGAGATGCCCACGATGACCTCAATAATGACGAGCAGGATGGCAAGGCCCAGTGCAAACGGGCTTAAAAACTCAAGATTGAGCACGCCGGGGCTAAAATATTCCTGCAGCTTGAATGAAAATCCCATGGGGTCATTGAGCTTGACAAAACCAGATACGATAAAGAGCACTCCTACGATTATGCGGGCAATGTGTGTAAGGATTTTCAATGTATTGTGTTTTTAAGTTTTATACTTTTCCTTCTTCAAGATGTATCAATGCAAAAACGGCATAGTTGAGCATATCCTGATAATTTGCACCTATACCTTCAGATACAAGAGTCTTTCCCTGGTTGTTTTCTATTTGCTTGACGCGCAATAATTTTTGCAGGATAAGGTCAGTTAGCGAGCTGATGCGCATATCGCGCCAGGCTTCCCCATAGTCATGGTTCTTGTCTTCCATGAGTTTTTTTGTGGCGGCGACCTTCACATCATACAGTTCAAGAGATTCTTCAAGCGGCATATCTGGTTGGTCAACAATGCCCTTTTCAATCTGTATGAGCGCCATGATGCAATAGTTTATGATGCCCACAAACTCTGAAGCTTCATCTTCATCCACCTTTCTAGAGGCATTTTGCTGTAAGCTGCGTATGCGTTGCGCCTTGATGAAAATCTGGTCAGTAAGTGATGGCAGGCGCAAGATGCGCCATGCGCTGCCATAATCTTTCATCTTGTTTTCAAACAGTTGCCGGCAGGTGGTGATTATGCTGTCGTACTGCGTGGAGGTTTTGGTCATCAGTGCAAGTGAATTTGCGTAAATTTCGCCTAAAATAAACAATTACTAAAACCTGTAACCCTTCAATTTTAATGAAATCCATCAATTGTAGAGGAAAGCTCATCAATCTCGATATGCCCCGCGTCATGGGTGTGCTCAACATCACGCCAGATTCCTTTTACGATGGGGGCAAGTATAGAAATGTTGATATGATTTTGGCGCAAGCCAAAAAAATGCTGGAGGATGGCGCAACATTCATTGATGTGGGAGGTTACAGCTCCCGGCCAGGTGCAAAAGATATTTCTCCAGAAGAAGAAAAATGCAGGATAGTGCCCATCATACAGTTGCTGGTTGCTGAAAACCCCGAAATATGCATCTCTGTTGACACCTTTAGGGCAGGCGTTGCCCGGGCAGGTATTGAGGCGGGAGCGGCAATCATCAATGATATTTCTGGGGGGATGCTTGATAAAAACATGCTGCCCACGGTCGCAAGCCTCAAAGTACCCTATGTGCTGATGCATATGCGGGGCACGCCGCGCACCATGAAGACCCTGGTTGAGTATGATGATGTGGTCAGGGAAGTTGTTCTATGGCTAAGCGAGAGAATATCAATGGCCCGTGAACTGGGCATTGACGACATTATTGCAGATCCTGGTTTTGGATTTGCAAAAACAGTGGCGCAAAATTTTGAAATGCTCAATAAAATGGAGGTTTTTCAATCTCTTGACGTGCCTCTTTTAGCAGGGCTTTCGCGAAAATCAACCATTTACAAGACCTTGGGCATCACCGCTGATGAGGCACTTAATGGTACCACCGTGCTCAATACCCTTGCCTTGCAAAAGGGCGCTTCCATTTTAAGGGTACATGATGTCAAGGAGGCCATGGAGACCATAAAATTGATGGAAAAGGTCAACACTGCGCCATAAATTCTACTTAACTTATATTCGCAAACTTATTAAGTTGATATGAGCATATTTTTGATATTACTGGGGCTTACGCTGCTCGTGATAGGTGGTGAGTTTTTAGTGCGGGCATCGGTGGGGCTTTCCTTTAAGCTCAACCTTTCTAAAATGGTCATCGGCCTCACGGTGGTCTCTTTTGCCACCTCTGCACCAGAGCTGCTGGTAAGTTTGCAGGCCGCGCTCAATGGGTTTTCTGACATTGCCCTGGGCAATGTCATAGGCAGTAATGTGGCAAACATAGGCCTGGTGCTTGGTTTGACTGCCATGCTGAGCACCCTGGGCATAGACCGTGATTTTTTTAGGTTCAACTGGCCGGTGATGGTCCTTTTCTCTTTTGCACTGTATGTGTTTTTACAAAATGACGGTAACCTTTCAAGAGGTGAGGGGGTGATTCTCTTTGTGGGCCTGCTGCTGTACTTGTTCTTCTTGATCAGGAGGGCAAAAAACGCAAGGCCTACACAAGAAGGACAAAATGATGCGATTGATGATGGCCTGTCCAAGACCTCTTATTTTAAGATCGTGATATGGTTGTTGATAGGCGGTACCGCGCTTTATTTTGGCTCACAATGGTTGGTTAACGGTGCAACGGATGTTGCAAAATACCTGGGGGTGAGTGATTATGCCATTTCGGTGACGGTGATCGCGATAGGGACGAGCGTGCCTGAGCTGGCAGCTTCTCTTATAGCTGCCGCAAAAAGGGAGAAGGCCATCTCCCTGGGGAACCTCATAGGGTCAAACATTTTTAATATCGCCTCTGTCCTGGGCTTAACGGCCATGATAAAACCCATTGGCGTGGTGGATGAAAGCATCTTGTCCACCAATATCTTCTGGCTGCTTGGTTTTGCGCTGATATTGCTTCCGCTGGGGATGTTGCCCATAAAAATGGAGCTTAACCGCTGGAAGGGTGTCCTGCTCTTTGTGGCCTATAGTGTCTTTATAGGGCTGACGTTTATATAGCTTTCGCCGAAAGGCAAAAAAAAACCCGCTCTGTAAAACAGAACGGGCCTTTACCAACATTATAATTGTATTAAAGCTTTTTCTCAGCTCCTTTTACCGTTTTGACGATACGCCCGGCAATCTTGTAAGGGTCACCGTTAGATGCGGGACGACGGTCTTCTAACCATCCTTTCCATCCGCGCTCTACCGTGATGATAGGGATGCGGATTGATGCTCCACGGTCAGATACGCCATAGGAGAAGTCATTGATGGATGCAGTCTCGTGAAGGCCGGTAAGGCGCTGGTCATTAAACTCTCCATATACTTCAATATGCTCCTTGGTCACTGGGCGGAATGCTTCACAGATGGTGTCATAAACATCCTTTGAACCTGCATTTCTCAGTGTTGAGTTTGAGAAGTTTGCGTGCATACCACTACCGTTCCAGTCACCTTTAATAGGTTTTGGGTGGAACTCGATGTAGTATCCATAATCTTCTGTAAGTCTTTGTAGCAGGTAACGTGCTATCCAGATTTCATCACCTGCTTTTTTAGCTCCTTTTGCAAACAGTTGAAATTCCCACTGTCCACTTGCCACTTCCTGGTTGATACCTTCAAAGTTAAGGCCAGCTTCTATACATAGGTCAGCGTGTTCTTCTACAAACGCCCTGCCGTGTGTGTTCTTACCGCCCACAGAGCAGTAGTACATACCTTGTGGTCCAGGGTATCCACCTACTGGGAACCCTAGGGGTAGTTGGGTACTTTTATCCATAATGAAATACTCCTGCTCAAAACCAAACCAGAAGTCATTGTCATCATCATCTATGGTAGCCCTTGCATTGGATTCATGCGGGGTGCCATCAGCATTAAGAACTTCAGTCATTACAAGATATCCGTCTTTTCTTGCCGGGTCCGGATAAATTGCCACAGGTTTAAGTAAACAATCAGAAGATCCACCCTCGGCCTGTTTAGTAGATGAACCATCAAAAGACCACGTAGGGCAGTCTTCAAGTTTTCCGCTAAAATCTTCTTCAATTTTTGTTTTACTTCTAAGGTTTGATGTTGGTTTGTAACCATCTAACCAGATGTATTCCAATTTAGATTTGCCCATAACAGCTGTAATTTTTTAAAATTTGATTTTAATGAACAGTAAATATAAGATTTCTTAATTATCTACCATTGGGATGGGGTGGGGTATCTTGGTCAAAATGATATATTTTTTATAATTAGCCCCCGCTTATAAGGGGGTATATTGAAAAATCAAATATTTTTGCGTACTCATTTTTGTAAATTGATAAAAATCATCAAAAAATGTCAACATATAGATTTGCCGCTTTACAGGATTTCTGGCATAGAAAACCCGTTGAAATAAGTGTTTCTAAAGATAGGGCCAGCCGCTTTGCCGGGAATGTTTTTAATATAAAGGCCATGCAATCTGCATTGCCGGGGGATGCCCTGGATGCTGTGAAGGATGCGGTTAAAAAAGGCAGCAAGATTGATAGGAAATATGCAAACAGTATTGCCACGGCAATGAAACAATGGGCCATCTCAAAAGGGGCCACACATTATACACACTGGTTTCAACCCTTGACGGGTGCGACGGCTGAAAAGCACGATGCATTCCTTGAGGTACTGCGTGATGGATCTGCGATCGAGAGTTTTGGCGGAAGCCAACTTGTACAGCAAGAACCTGATGCTTCATCTTTTCCGCACGGGGGCTTGAGAAATACCTTTGAGGCACGCGGCTACACGGCCTGGGACCCTACTTCACCAGCTTTTGTGATGGGGACCACGCTTTGTATTCCTACCATATTTGTATCCTACACCGGGAGTGCACTGGATAACAAGACCCCGTTGCTGCGAGCCCTGAATGCCCTTGATGAGGCTGCGACCCAGGTGGCCAATTATTTTGACAAGAGTGTTTCTAAAGTCAACGCGACCCTGGGATGGGAGCAGGAATTTTTTCTTGTCGATGCATCGCTCGCGCTCGCCAGGCCGGATATCATACAGGCCGGAAGGGCGCTTTTGGGCCATTCACCGGCAAAGGGGCAGCAGTTGAGCGATCATTATTTTGGTTCTATCCCTTCGCGGGTGCTAAGCTTTATGCGCGACCTTGAAGACGAGTGCATCGCACTGGGTGTGCCGCTGAAGACAAGACACAATGAGGTGGCGCCCAGCCAATTTGAGTTGGCACCCATTTATGAAGAGGCAAACCTTGCCGTGGACCATAACTCATTGATCATGGACCTGATGGATAAGGTTGCCCAGCGGCATCATTATAAGGTGTTGTTTCATGAAAAGCCTTTTCCCAATATTAATGGTAGCGGCAAGCACAATAACTGGAGCCTGGAGACAGACACGGGCGTCAACCTGCTGGCCCCGGGCACCACACCCACAAAGAACCTGCAGTTCCTGGCATTTTTCATCAATACCATCAAGGCCGTTTATGACAATGAAGAACTCATACGCGCTTCTGTGGCTTCCGCCGGAAATGACTACCGCCTGGGTGCTGATGAAGCCCCACCGGCAATCATGTCAGTATATATAGGAAAGCAGTTGACCCAGGTGCTCGATGAGCTTGAAAAGGTGACCGATGGCAAACTTTCACCAGAGGAAAAGACCGAACTGAAACTCAACGTCGTGGGTAAAATACCAGAAATCCTACTTGATAATACAGATAGGAACCGTACATCACCCTTTGCCTTTACCGGGAATAAATTTGAGTTTAGGGCCGTGGGCTCACAAGCCAATTGTGCGAAGCCCATGACCGTCATCAATACCGTGGTCGCAAAGCAACTGCGGGACTTTAAGAACGAGGTGGATTTTCTCATCGAGAACAAGTCCATGAAAAAGGACGATGCCATCTTCAATGTGCTCAGGGAGTACATAAAATCGTCAAAAAAGATACGCTATGAAGGTGATGGATATGCAGAGAACTGGGAGAAGAAAGCCTTACGGCGAAAGCTAAGCAACCACAAGACCACCCCAGAAGCACTCAAGATACAGCTCAATAAAAAGACCATCAAGCTCTTTGAGGAAATGGAGATCATGACCGAAGCCGAAATAAGGGCAAGGCATGAAATAGAAATAGAAGAATATACCAAGCATGTACAGATTGAGAGCCGCGTACTGGGGTCAATGGCGCGCAACCATATCATCCCCACCGCCATACGTTATCAAAACATGCTTATAGAAAACGTACAAGGGCTCAAGGCAATCTATGAGAAGGATTTTAAGGACATAGCGGGTGAACAAATGAAGCTTATTGAGGATATCTCAAACCATATAACGGCAATAAATGCAGGGATCACGGAGATGATTGAGGAGAGAAAAGACGCCAATAAGCTGGCCATTGAAGAGAGGGCCGCGGCCTACAATGAGAAAGTAAGGCCTTTTTTTGAAACCATAAAATATCACAGTGACAAACTTGAGTTGCTCGTGGAAGATAAATTGTGGCCACTCCCTAAAGTGCGAGAAATCTTATTGCTGTAATTTATTTGAGTGCTGAAGACAGTAACCTCAATATTTCACGATCACTGGCAT
Organism: Cytophagaceae bacterium; assembly: GCA_002710685.1. Taxonomy (GTDB): domain Bacteria; phylum Bacteroidota; class Bacteroidia; order Flavobacteriales; family Flavobacteriaceae; genus Leeuwenhoekiella. The sequence goes on from PALD01000071.1 coordinate 235,151, forward strand.
AATCTGATGGAGTTTGACCTCTAGAAGTCTTTAACGAGGGGTCAGCACCTAGGTTCAGGAGCTTTTCAACCAGGGGTTTTTTGGTATTGTTGCCCGTGGAGGCGATGTGCAGTACGGTTTCACCCATACTGTTTCTTGAGTTGACATCCATGCCATGGGATGTAAGCAGGTTGATGAGTTCAATATCAACATCTTCATAGTTTGCACATATCATGATCATGGCGGTGGTGGCTAGCATACTACTGCAAAAGGTCTTGTTATACTCCAGCAATACCCTTGTTGCCTCTATGTTGTTGTTCTTTATGGTGGCGAGCACAACCTCATTACTTGCAGTTACACCAGCATCAAGCAGGAGTTTAAGGGCTTCGGTATTTTTATAGTACAGGGCGGTATCAAGACCGGTATCAGGATCAACATTTTTATTGAGCAGTGCAGATACAACCTTGTTGTGAAAAGCCCTTATCGCGACCGTGAGCATCTTGCCCTTTAGGATATTGCCGTCGCTTTCCCGTATCAACAGTGAGAATAGGTCTTCGTTTTGTTTATTTTGTGCCGTTTCAAGATTTTCAATGGTGGGGGAAACCTGTAAGTCAAGAAGGGCCCGGGCAAGGTTTATCTCTTCGTTTTCAATAGCAGCTTGAAGTAAGGCACTGGGTGAATATCCTGATTTTGCAATGAGCATCTTAAGTTCTGGATACTGCTTTTGCGATGCATACAGCAATAGGTCAACATCTATATCCTTAACCTTATCAATCAAGAATTCTGCAATATCAACCCTTTTCTTGTCCAGGGCAAGATAAATACTTGGGTTGAGGTCGATTTGAGTTTTGCCCAGCATTGATCTTAAGAGGTCTCCATAGCCGTTTTCAATGGTCTTGAAAATATGTTCTTGGGTGATTTCCATATCCTTATTGGCATTCAATATCTCATCAGCAATCCCTGTGTTTTCCATATTTAGGGCTATGGTCAGGGCCTGCCCGGGCATGTAGTCCCTGTTTTTTAAGATGTATTGTAAAAGGTCCTGGCTCTCGGTATCCAGGGCAAGTTGCATCAGGTTATTGCTCTGTCCACCTTTTTTCAGGGCCAGGAGGGCAGTTTCGGCATTGTTTTTATTTATGGATATATCGAGTATTTCATCAGCTTGATCCCTGTGGTCTAGGATAATCTTGAGCAGGGTAAGGTTGTTCTTTGCGATTTGCTCGGCAAGGAGAGGTTGAGGTAGGTCTTGAATGCTCAGTTCAAGATAATGTTGGAGCAGGGCTGGATTGTTTTGGCTTAAAGCCAAAACAATAATCTCATCTGTATAGGGCGTGTGATGGATTACAGTATCGATGATTTTTTGATTTTCAGTATCAAGTGCAGCCTGGAGCACGGCAGCATTACCCGTTGCACCTTTTGAAATAAAGGTGTTTACCAGGTCGAGGTCGCCGCTTTGTGCTGCCACAAAAAGGTCGCTGGAGGTAAACGAGTACCCTGTGTAATCAAAGACGGTCAATGCTTTTAAAATGTCATAATCCTGGAGGGATATGGCAAACTCCAGGTCATTGTTTACCGGGGTGGCACCTTCTCGTAACAGGGCGGTAATCACTTGTGGAGCACGGTAGGCGACTGCTTTGTAGATCATGTTGTTCAATGGGGGTGCGCCCCTTTCAAGCAGGGTCAGTGCCTTGTCTTTTGTAAAATATTGAGGGTCAAAGGCTATCTCGAGGTCTGCCGTGGTGGGCCTAAAGCCCAGGTTGCAGAGCAGGTTGAGCAGGGAGGTGTCGTTATTGTTTTGTAGTACGGCTTTAAATAGCCCGTTGATATATTTCTTGTTGTCCTGCCTATACAGTTCAATAAGTTGTGTACTATCTCCCCGGGCGGCGGCTGAAATCCATTGCGATTCAAGTGGGGTGCTGTACTTGTTGTGAAGGTTTGCAAAGGTTTCAAGTTCTTTTTTCTGTAAAGTATAGGTCACGGTAAAAACATCATTGTCAATGGTCTTCACTTCAATGGTTTTCTTGATGGGGGCAATCAGGGCTTCTGCAACCTTGGTCTGGGCTTCTTTGCTCCCTGATACGCGCAGGGTGGTCCTGTCCTTTCCCTTGACCAGTTTTTTTGTATCATCCCATATACTTACGTATGCGCCGTCAAGGTCCTCTGGCGCGACCATGAACTCCAGGGGCTTGTCCAGTTTTATCTTTTCGTCTGTAATCAGGGTGTTTGTGTTGATGTCGCCATAAGACATGACTGGGGCAGTCTTGATCATTGCTCCATCTTTAGCAAAAGCCCCATAGAATAAATCGCCAGCATAGGGTATTTCTTCTGGTTGCTGGCCCATCGATTTTTTTTCAAGGGTCTCGATACGTTGTATGAACAGCAGGGCGTATTTTTTATAAAAGGTAGATTGCTGCTTGGTGCTCTTAAACTCCATTGACTCATTGCTGGCCTGGTCAACGGCTTCTTGCAATAGGGCACGTTTTGAGTCTATTGAAGGGTCCTGTGGAAAATTTTGAGGAGTCAATAAACTTGCCACAGATGCAAAGTCAACATCCACCGCAACGGGGTTCTTGGTAACGCTATTGACCCAATCCCCATATTGTAATGTTTCCCTGTTGCCGCCCTTAGTAAGTATTTTAGGAGGACTAAGATGTATATATGGATTGCTGTAAAGCCCAGAATTCAGGACTTGTTCTATGGCGTTGTTTACTTCATGAAGAAATGGAAATTTTGCATAGGGCGAATTGACAAAATCCCTTTTGTTCAGGGTAAACGAGACCAGGTAGCGCCCACCACGTGTAATGGACTTGATGTAATGTGAGCCAAAACGGTCAATAAATCCCCGTGGTGAAATGTCCATCCCCAGGCGCTCTACATTGTCCCTAAATGACGCGCTCAGCTTATCACTGGATATTTTTCTAGAACTTAATTGAACAGATCCATCAAGAAAAATCAATAATTGATTATCAAAGTCAGTGGTGTACAGTTGAAACTCCCTGGGTAGGTTAAAGGAGGAGAACGCACTGTTTTTATTGGCTTTCGCCAAAATGGAATTTTCAAATTCCCGTATGGAGTTTATATGATGAAACGTTACTGAGTCCTGGAACACTTCCTTAACTTCATTGAACTCAACTTCTTCAAAAATTGAATAGCCCCGGGTATTCAAAGGTGCCGCGGTATGCCAGTCCAGTGGGTTTGCATGCCTTATGTCAAAACCTGTGCCCAGGTTAATTTTGGACATATCTTGACCATGGGTAAATATCCCCAAAAAAAACAATAGACCAGATAGGCAGACAATTTTTCTTGTCACCATATAGATTATATAAAATTTAAAAGGGGGAGTTGTTACCGTGGGGAGGTTGTCAAATATATAATAAATGATTTTAAAAGCAATTGAGGAATAATCAATTTTAGAATTAAAAAATGATTATTTATTAAAATATCACTTTTAACAATGTAGAAAACACAATTTTTTTGTTAAATATATTTTTTATACGAAAGTTATTTCCTACAAAAATTTAAAATGTTGCTCGTTGTCCGTTTTTTTAAAAGCATCTAATATTTTGTAAAACAGTTGTTTAACTTTTTGAGGTTGAAAATATTTTCCCGTTTGGTCGAAAACTTAATCCGTTCTCTTTTAGCATATTGTGAAAAGGTTAATTTAGCATTGTTGTCATTCCCTAAGACAATAAGAAATCGAAGACCCTATTTCGCATTTCTTTTTAATATCCCCCTTATAGTTTTAATAGGCATGCGTGCCTCATAAAAGATATATGAAAAAAAGTTACATCTTTTTTATCGGGATTTTTATGCTCTTGACTCAACTGTCCCACGGACAAGAAAATGTTTTTGAAGGTCAACAGTATGGGGATGCCAATGTGGTGAAGGCCCATCAATCAGGTGCCCATAACCTGGGGAACGTCGTGCAGGATGGAGATGGAAACAGTGCTGAGACAAATCAATTCTTTTCAAATAATTCTCTTGACATCGCTCAAGAAGGAGACCATAATAAAGCCTTTGTACAACAAAACGGCGCAATAGGGGGAAGCTTGCCGTTTGTTGGCGATTTTACCATAGGCGAAGGGAACAGTGCTTTCATTTCCCATCTGGGGGAGGGAAATGAGAGCATGGTCCTTCAAAATCCATTGGGCATAGGTGGTGGTAATATTGCCACCATTGATGTGAAGGGTGATCATAACCATTCGGTTCAGGGGCAATTGGGCAATGCATCAAGTGCATCGATTTATCAAGGTGCCATGGGGCCGGCCGAGGGTACCTCACTGCGCACCTTTGGCGGAAGCCACAACACCTCTCCAAAAAGCAAGCCCGGGCATAAACCCAAGGACAATACTGAATATGTGGAACCAGAAGAATTTGAGTTGCCCGTTCCTACTGCAGGGGGTTCAGATAATGCCGTGGCCGTACAGGTACAAGAAGGTAATTCAAACTCGGCCACCGTTTTTCAATACGGCAGGCCCTGCGTAATAGGAAACACAGCCTTGCAGATACAATATGGCACTGGCAATGCGGCCACTTTGTATCAAGAAACAGGTAACATAGGTAACTTCTCAAAACAATGGCAAGTGGGGTGCGGCAATGATGGCCTATCCATACAGGTGGGTGATGGGAATACCGGATTAACAATACAGAACGGAAATAACAACCAAGCACAGATGATGCAGGTGGGAGCTGGTAATATTTCTGTTATTAAGCAATTTGGGGCACAGAATGGCGCTAGCGTCATGCTCGTAAATTGATATGAACAAGCTTATTTATTAACCATTCTAAATATTTATTAATTAAACACTCTTTAACAATGAAAAAAGTAATTATTTGCGCGGGAGCGCTACTATGCGGGGCAGCGATGTTTGCTCAGGACAACAAGGTTACAGGTACTCAACATGATACCGGTGCAAGTACGGTTGATGCCTATCAAGCAGGAAAAGAAAACAATGCTGCCATTAATCAAAACGATGGTACCAAGTTGGTTTCTAATTCTGACCAGTACGGGGAGGGCAACAAAGTTGTGGTAGATCAAACCGGTACTGAAAACACCAGTGATATCATCCAAGAAGGTGGTGAGGTCAATTTTGCAAAAGTAGACCAGATGGATCTAGGTAACATGTCCACAATCATTCAAGGGACAGGAATGGCCGCTGTTAATAATAGGGCTGTCGTGACTCAAAGTGGGTCTTCTGATGTAAGCTTGGGAAATGAATCCATGATTACACAAACCTATGATCAAAGTAAAGCCGTTGTTGATCAAACAGGAGATCAAAACATGGCAACAGTTACTCAGGTAGGAAAACCAAATCAGCCTGGAGCGCCTAACATGAGATTTCCTAGAAATGAGGTGGATATTGATCAAATAGGCGAAAGAAACACAGCTATTACCATGCAAGAATCATATGATGTAAGCATGGGGAAAAACTGGGCTAAAGTCTATACAGAAGGTAGTGATAACCTTGCTTGGGTTAAACAAGCTGCAACACAAGAAAACAAAGCTTCAATTAATCAAAATAGCGTTTTTGCGGAGGCATTTATTGAGCAAACCTCTGATGGTAACACTGCTACCATAGATCAAAAGGCTGATGATGCTGATTTGACAGCTGGAACTGGAGATGTAGCCTATGTTCTTCAAATGGGAGGGACAGGCAACAGTGCTTTAGTAAAACAAGAAAGTGTTGAACCTTATGGAAACCCTGGAAGCTATGCTTATGTTGAGCAAGATGGTAGTGATAATTCCGTGAAAGTTGACCACCAAAGCGGAAGAGGTCAAGAAGCTTGGGTAAGACAAGAAGGTTCTGATAATAGTACTAAACTTAATCAAGGTGCCAATAGCCAGTATGCTGATATACTACAAATGGGTGCTGGTAATAGTGTTGATCTTTCTCAAGGTATCCACCAGCAAGATGCATGGATAACACAAAATGGTGATGGTAACATCGTCAATTATACACAATCAGGTGGAGGTACAAGTGACCTTAAAGTATTGCAGGAAGACGTTGTAGGTTCAACTACTCTTGATTTGACACCAGAGGCTCGCATCAAGCCTAGTGGTTACTAAGAAGAGGTAATTCAAAATACCCATAGATGTTATTGCCCGTGCAATAGCACAGAAATAGGAGGTGTGTACTGCACCTCCTATTAATGCTAATAACAGATAAATTTTAATAAAATGCTGAAAAATAGAAGTTTATCGATTTTAATAGTCCTTTCACTCATTCTTTTGACCTTGCCCTTACGGGCACAATCCTATGTTGATGATAAATCACTTACAGATCAAGACGTGGCCAATGATGATATTGAAGCTTCCTTGATCCAGCAAATGTCAAATCAGGATAATACTTCATTTAAGACCAATAGGCCCACTGGCCAAAGCGTTTATATACTTCAAGTAGGATTTCAAAATAAGGCCAATGTTCAATCCCAATCCAATGCAACAGATATCAACGTCGCACAAAATGGTGATTACAACAAGGTCGATTTAAACTATAAGGTCAATACCGTAGAAGCAAACCTTATTCAAAACGGTGATGGTAACAGGATAACTGATTATGTCCTGGATAAAAATCGAAATGTACAGCTCAACCTTACCCAACAAGGAAAAAATCTCTCATTTGACAAGTTTGGCACAAATACCATAACCGAAAAGCTGGAATTTACACAAACAGGTGCTGATAAGACAATTGTAGTAAGAAGTTTCAATTAAACGGTGATCAAGAAAAATGCATACATATCATTTTTTCTTTGGCTTCTGGCCATGACCAGCTATTCACAATTGTTGAACAAAGAGATAAAAGCAGAGATACGCATTAATGATTCTGGTGAATTTATAGAGTTTACCGCTCTTGCGGAAAACCTGACCCTGGCTGATAGGAGCCTACAATATGAATTTTCGACCTTTACCAAGGATGAAAATGGGAACACCACAAAAAATTCTCAAGATAACCGGTTTGTGCTCGAGGGCCAGAACATCAAGGAACTCTCAAAGGTAACGGTGAACAAAGTTGAAGGTAAGCGCATGATTATCCTTTTGATTATCAATGATATAGATGGTAAGCCCTTGGGGCAGGACCGCATCGTGCTCAATGATGACTCCGGTGATGATGATAATACTATTGTCATAAAAAAGAACACTGATGAGCAACCCGGTACGGGTCAATATAACAATCAGGATATGGCAAAACCCCAAGATGGATATTTTATGGAAGGCCTTGTCGTGGAAAACAGCATAACAAAAATGGGCAGGGATTTTTATACCCTGTTTTATTCAAAATATTACCTGTCTGGTTTAAAGTCGGGAAAAGATATAATTATTGAAGAACAACCTGCAAGGGGCAGGGTGACGCGCATATCTGTAAAAGTTGAAAACCAACTGGTATGGCAGTTCTTTTCTAATCCATCAAGAGATTACTTAAAACAACAGGCCGAGGTATCCTTCAACAAGGTTCTTGCCCGGCTTCAACAAATAAGTAAAACCCAGGAAAGCATAACCCGATATTGATCATGAGACAGCTATTACTCTTAATTTTTTTGACCATGGGCACCAGCGCCATGGCACAACAATTCTCTTACAAGCCCATCAATCCTGCCTTTGGCGGCGATACCTTTAATTACAACTGGCTTATAAGTTCTGCAACAGCACAAAATGGATTGACCGCACCTCATGATGCACGCGAAGAACAATCAGACCTTGATAGTTTTGGAGAATCCCTTAGCAGGCAACTGCTCAGCCAATTTTCAAGGACATTGCTCAATGCACAGATAGAAAGCATAGGCAACCTTCAGGAAGAGGGAGTCTACACGCTGGGAAACCTCAATGTTGAGGTTTTTGAATCAACTGAAGGTCTGGTCATCAATATACTGGATACCTCCACTGGAGAGACAACCCAAGTCATAGTTCCTAATTAATTACAATTTCAATGAAGTATTTTAAATGTTTGGCCACCATGGCCATCATGGGATTATTACAATCCTGTGGAACCTATTTTAACCAGCCCTTTGTACAAAAATCAGCAAGGACGGGCGAGCGCTCGACCAGTACCAACCTACTGCTCAGCCTCCCAGAAGCCCAGCAACCGGTAGAGGTCGCCGTATATAATTTTAGGGACCAGACCGGGCAGTACAAAGCCGTGGAAAACGGCAGCACCTTCAGTACTGCGGTGACACAGGGCGGAACGACCATCCTGCTCAAGGCACTTGAAGACAGTGGTTGGTTCATCCCCATAGAAAGAGAAAACCTGAGCAACTTGACAACTGAGCGTAACATAATACGCAACACAAAACAGGAATATATCAAGAACCTCAATCCTAATGAACCCCCGTTACCACCACTAAAATATGCCGGTATCTTACTGGAGGGGGGCATCATATCTTATGATACAAATATTGTTACCGGGGGCATAGGGGCCAGGTATTTTGGCCTGGGTGGTTCGGCAAAATATAGGCAAGACCGTATCACGCTTTACCTACGTATGGTATCAACCAGTAATGGCGAAATACTAAAAACAGTATACGTCTCAAAAACCATACTCTCCCAGGCACTTGATGCCAACTTTTTCAGGTTTGTGAAATTTCAAAGGTTGCTGGAGGCTGAAACGGGAATCACCCAAAATGAACCGGTACAGCTGGCCGTCAAGGACGCGGTGGAGAAGGCCGTTCACTCCCTGGTTGTTGAAGGTATTCAAGACGGTTTCTGGTCTGCTAAAGGTGGCCGCGAGATAAATGACACCCTCGTTGCACAATACCAGCGCGATAAGGAGTATGAAGAGTCAGTGGACCTGTACGATAGGGTGTACAAAGACAGGGATTCAAAAACCTCTTTGGGGCTTTCGGGAGGGGTTAGCCTTATAGATGGGGATTATGCTGATCAAAAGTTGGGCTTTATGACAAGGCTTGACCTTAAGCAAAAGTTCAACGATTATTTTGGCCTGGACGGTGCCGCCACGGTTTCTAAACTTGATAACGGCACCCAGTTTTCAACAACCATTGCGGCCCTTGACCTTAACGCACATCTCGATATCCTTCCCAGGGATGATTTTGCACCATTCATTTATGCCGGAGCGGGCATTCTTGCCAGCCTTGATAATACGGGCGAGGACAAGAAGAACGCTTACGCGAAATTACAGTATGGGGTAGGCCTTGAGTATTTTGTTTCACCAAGCTTCGGGATCAAGGCATTTGCAGAGCACAACATAACATTTACAGATTATCTGGATAAGGTGATAAGTGGTAAACGGGATGATTTCTATCTCAATTTTGGCGTAGGCCTTAACTACTACATCAAGATCCCCAAAAAAGTTAAACTCCCAGTCATAAATACAGAGAACCCATGAAAAAGATTGTTACATATTTCTTTATAACAGCCGCCATCACGACATTGAGCTGTAGTGAAGATAGGATTGAAGGCACGGGCGAAGGAACCCTTACCGGCACAGTGGTCGCCGAAGCCACAAATGAACCCATTGAAAATGTGAAAATAACCACGACCCCGGCAAGCACCACCGTATTTACTGATGAAAACGGGGCCTTTGTTATCGATGCGATCGCAAATGATGACTACTCTGTAAAGGCAGAGCTAGAAGGGTATGTCACCGCCTTTGAGGCGGCCAATATCATTGTGGGCGAGACCAGCAATGTTGTTTTTGAGCTGATAACCTCAGAGGCTAACAATAAATCACCCCTGGCGCCTAATCTATTGACACCCGTTGATGGAGCAACTGATGTACCCTCTCAAGTAGATTTTATATGGTCCTCAAGTAGCAATGACAATGATGACCTCACATATACCCTTGAGGTGCGCAATGGTTCATCCAGCACTGTTGAAACCTATGAGGTGGTAAATGACACCATGTTCTCAGTTGATGGTCTAGCACTGGGCACCAGTTACTTTTGGCAAGTTAGCGTTAAAGATGAGCTCAATGCAGAGGTAAGAAGTGCGGTATCTCAATTCAGTACCCTTGCAACACCCACAAATAGGTTTTTGTTTACACGCATGGTAAACGGCAACAGTGTCATATTTTCTGGAGAAGATAACGGTGATCAAGGAGCCCAGGCCAGTGAGTTTAAATTGACCAGTGAAAATTATAACAGCTTCAGGCCCAAGAAGAACGTGCAGGTCAATAAGATTGCCTTCTTGAGGACCACGGGCGAAGGTACCCACCTCTATACCATGGGGCTTGATGGAAATAATGTGGCAAGGGTAACATCGTCAATACCCGTCAATGGGTTCAGGATAGGCGAGGTGAATTTTACCTGGGCCGAGAATGGTTCAAAAATCTATTACCCCAATTTTGATAAGCTGTACAGCATTGACCCAGATGGTGGAGGTGCAACGTTGATATATCAAACTGGCGATGGAAGCTTTATCAGCGAGGTTTCAACCTCTGATATCAACCCAGGTATAATTGCTTTGAAAACAAATGACTTTGAAGGTTATGGCGTGCGTGTGTACACCGTTGACCTACAGACCGGGCTGGAGCAAAATGTTATTTTGAGCGGTGTTAACGGTGCGGTGAGCGGCATTGACCTCAAGGAAAATCTCGATATGCTTATTTACAGTTATGATACCTCAGCTTCTCAAAACAATATCTACAGGCGCTTTAAGAGCAGGTTGTTTGTGTATGACTTCAACACCATGACCGCAGAAGAGCTGGAGACAGATGTGGATACGGGCGATATTGATGTCTATCCACAATGGTCTCCCACAGAGGGTGAGGTGATTTTTACAAGAAGGGGCAACAACGTGGGGTCAACACCCAGTGTGTATGTTGTGGATATTGATAACAACACCAATAATACTGACCGGTTGTATTTTTCAAATGCCTCACAGCCCAATTGGGAATAGAGGTCATTAAAATATTGAATAGAGTAAAGCGTCCCGCAAAGTCGGGACGCTTTTATTTCCTATTTTTGCCTCATATTTTTTAAAGCATGAGTGAGAACGTTTCAAAACGTTATGCCCAGCGCGGTGTTTCAGCGGCAAAGGAAGATGTGCACAAGGCCATCAAGAATGTTGACAAGGGGCTTTACCCCAGGGCTTTTTGTAAAATAGTGCCAGATTACCTGACGGGGAGCAATGACCATTGCCTTGTGATGCACGCTGATGGCGCGGGCACAAAATCTTCGCTCGCCTATATGTACTGGAAGGAAACAGGAGACCTTAGCGTATGGAAGGGCATCGCTCAGGACGCACTCATCATGAACATTGACGACCTGCTCTGCGTGGGGGCGACTGATAATATCCTGCTTTCTTCAACCATAGGACGTAACAAAAACCTCATTCCCGGGGAGGTCATTTCTGCAATAATCAATGGTACTGAAGAGCTTATTGAGGAGCTGGCAACCTTTGGCGTAAGCATAAAAAGTACAGGTGGCGAGACAGCAGATGTGGGTGACCTTGTGCGTACCATCATCGTGGACAGCACGGTAACTGCAAGAATGAAGAGGGATGAGGTTATCGACAATGCCAATATTAAAGCAGGTGATGTTATCGTGGGGCTGGCATCTTTTGGCCAGGCTACCTATGAAAAAGAATATAACGGCGGCATGGGGAGCAATGGCCTGACCTCTGCACGGCATGACGTTTTTAATAATGGCCTTGCGGCGAAATACCCTGAAAGCTTTGATGCGGCTGTACCAGAGGAGCTAGTGTATTCCGGTAGCCAGAATCTAACCGATGCGGTAGAGGAAAGCCCCATTGATGCGGGCAAACTTGTACTATCGCCCACACGTACGTATGCCCCTGTCATCAAGAAAATATTCAACCAGGTAGAACGTGGCGATATACACGGTATGGTGCATTGCAGTGGTGGCGCACAGACCAAGGTCATGCACTTTGTAAAGGATTTGCATGTGATCAAGGATAATCTTTTTAACATACCACCGTTATTTAAGCTCATCCAGGCTGAGAGCGGTACTGACTGGAAAGAGATGTACCAGGTCTTCAATATGGGCCATCGCATGGAGCTCTATGTCAATGAGTCCATCGCTCAAAAATTAATTGAGATATCTCAATCCTTTGAAGTAGAGGCAAAAGTTGTGGGTAGGGTAGAAAACTTTAAAGGAAACAAACTGACCATCACTAGTCCGTATGGCACATTTGAATATTAAGAACCAAAAAAAACATAAACCTTGAAGTCACGCTCGTTATTACTCACGCTATCTATCCTGCTATTAGCTTCAAAAGCCTTTTCACAGATTCAGTTTCCCTTACCGGTGGACCCTCAATATTACACTGACTGGGTAAAAAACCAGCGTCAGGAAGAACTTAGCGCACAATGGGTTTCTAACAACAGGGTGGGGCTGGACCTCAATGAAGTTGCCTTTGTAAATTGGAATGCGGGGGGTGCAAATTCTATTTCCGCCCTGGGCGAAATGACCTTTGAAAGAAACTATAGCGACATCATGACCAAGTGGCGCAACAAGTTGGTCGCCAGGTATGGGGTCAACAGTCAAGAAGGGCAGGAACTGCGAAAGACCGATGATAAACTGGAGTTTAACTCAGAATTTGGCCACCGCAAGGATTCCACGAGCAACTGGTTCTACTCTGCCAAGATGCGCTTTCAGACCCAGTTTACAAACGGGTATAAATATCCAGATAGGGAAACCCCCATCTCAAAGTTTATGGCCCCCGGTTATGCCTTTCTGGGTGTAGGGGCAGAATATGGCAAAAAACTTGAAAACCTCTCCATCTATATCTCTCCACTTACCTACAAGGCCACCTTTGTGCTAGACCAGGACCTGGCAAATAATGGTGCCTTTGGGGTTGACCCTGCCGAGTATAATGAAAACGGTGATATAATACGTGAGGGTAAAACAAACCGTAGTGAACTGGGTATACTCGTACAGAGCCAGTTTAATGCTGAAGTCGTGGAGAATATTGCACTTTCTAACAATGTTACTTTTTATACAGATTACCTCAATAGCTTTGGTAACGTTGATGTGGACTGGGAGCTTAATTTTAACTTTAAGGTAAACAGCTTTGTGCTGGCTAAACTGGGCTCGCACGTTAAATATGACAATGACGTGAAGTTTACAGAGACTAACGTGGATGGTGAAGAAATCACAATGGGTGCCCGCACACAATGGAAACAACAACTAGGTATAGGCGTAATAGTTGATTTTTAGTACTTTTTATGTACTTTTGACGCATCACCCCTCAAATTCATAATGCGTCAGTACAATTCTACTTTTTTGTCAAAAAACCTTGTAGCCATCGCGATTGCCCTGATGGTGATCAATGCAGCGGTTATTTTTTTTGGCTCCATAGAGCATAGTAGGTTGGCACGTATGCTCACCATTTTGTTCGTGACCATCTTTTTCTATCTTGAGAATAAGGTAAACAATATCTGGATTCTTGCCGTACTGGTGCTTTTTTGTATCAGGGATATCTTCTTTCAGTTTTATGAACAGTCATGGGGATATAAAGGGTACTTGATCTTTGCGATTTTGGCGTATGCCACGTTGCTCTTTGAGCGCCTGCCCAAAATACGGGATTTAAAGATAACCCCGGGTTTTATGGTGATTACCACTGCACTCATCGCTGCAAATACCTATACCCTGTATTCCATAATGGATATGTTGAGCTACGAGTTCAATGACGCCCTAGAGGTGGGCCTTTTCTACTTCTTTGGTGCCGTGATGATGGTCATGGCAGTAGTGGCAATAGGTTATAACAATAAATTTAACAGCAACAGATCATTGCTCTATATCTACCTCGTCTTTGCCTTTATCTTTGCTGATGTGGCCGCACTTTTGGCTTATTACTTTGGCGTTCCAGAGTTCTATTATCTTGACAGGTTGCTGGTGATAACCGGTGTCTTGCTCCTGGTCAATTATGGCTCAAACTACAAGAGCGCAAAAGAAGAGTTCTATCAATATGAGATGATAGATAAAAAGCTTTGATAGGCTTTCGCCAAAAAAAACTTATGACTTCTTTAATAGCCCCAACCGCGGGGTTTGCTTAATTTCTGGCATAATTTCAAACCCTGTTTTATGCTATCTAATAAGCTGCTATATCTCTGTACAATAATCCTCTTTACGACTTTTTCCTATGGTCAAAAGGACAAGGTGAGGAAACTTGCAATTGACCTATCTGATTATGAATACCCACACCAGGTCTCATTCATCACGCTCCATGAGCAGGGACAAGACCTCAGGATGGCCTTTATGGATGTCAAGCCACAAAAACCTAATGGCAAGAGCATTATGTTGCTGCATGGCAAGAATTTTAACGGAGCCTACTGGGGAGAAACAATTGATGCGCTCACGGCAAAAGGATACCGTGTGATAGTACCAGACCAGGTAGGATTTGGCAAAAGCACAAAACCGATGCATTTTCAGTACAGTTTTCAGCAACTGGCAATAAATACAAAGCAGGTGCTCGATTCACTACACCTGGACAAGGTTACCGTCTTGGGGCATTCCATGGGAGGGATGCTTGCGACCCGTTTTGCCCTCATGTATCCAGAAACAACTGAAAAATTCGTGTTGCTAAACCCCATAGGCCTGGAAGATTATAAATTGAAAGTCCCCTATCAATCCATAGACACATGGTATGCGGGTGAGCTAAAAAAGGACTATGAATCCATAAAAGCCTATCAGGAGAAAAATTATTATGACAACCACTGGAAACCAGAATATGATGAGTGGGTAAACCTGCTTGCCGGCTGGACCCTCAATGATGATTATTCATTGATAGCATATAATGCAGCCTTGACCTATGACATGATATTCACCCAGCCCGTGGTGTATGAATTTCAGGATATAACCAGCCCCACACTCTTGATAATAGGTACCCGCGACCGCACCGCCCTGGGCAAGCCACTTGTTAGCCCAGAAGTGAGGAAAACCATGGGGCTCTACAATGAACTGGGCAAAAGGACACAACAAAAAATACCTAATTCACAACTTGTGGAACTTGAAGGGTTAGGGCATCTGCCACATATAGAAGCCTTTGATAGGTTTATACAACCATTGCTTGAATTTTTGGCACAATAGCCAAAACCCCTACCGTGGATTCATTGAATTTTTTAGCTTTACGCTAAAAGTAAAAAGCATGAAACAAATATTGGGAATAGGTTCCAGGATAAACCATCCATTGCATGGGGCCGGTGTTGTGACTAACGTAACATCAAAGTTGTACTGGGTAACATTCATTGATTCTGGGCTTGAAACCCTGGAGATTGATGAAGAATTTGAGGTCATTGAAGCAGTAGAGGATGAGGTGGATGCCGTAAGCTTCTACGAGGTGGAAAGCACCCTTAGAAAACTCTTGAAAAGGTACAGCGACATAAGCGAGGTGGTCCCCATTGCAGATAAATATAAGGGCGGCAAGTTTGTGTTGACCCCTGCAGATGAAAACCTTGCCTCAAAGGAAGTACCCGTGGAGACTTTTTTCCATAAAATAGTTATGGTGCGTGATCGTATCAGGGTCATGGAGCAAAAAATCAACAGCAGCAAAAACCTTGATGATGCCGAAAAGATAGACCTACAGCAGTATATTACCCGTATTTATGGTAGTTTGACCACGTTCAATGTCTTGTTCAAGAGTAGCTCACAGCAATTTAAAGGAGAAAGTTCAAAGAAATAATTATATTTCGGGCAATAACCTGTTCAATACTATCATTATGGAAGACCTTCAAGTACCAGTGCAAACCGTGGGAAGCTTATCCCAGGATCGTCAGGCTACATTTTATCGTAAAACATACACACATGTCGCCCTTGCCGTGCTGTTGTTTATTGTTGTTGAAACAATATATTTTCAAATTCCTGCATTGCTTGAGTTTGCCTTGTCCCTCACACAAGGATGGACCTGGTTACTGCTCCTGGGCGGATTTATGTTTATAACAAATTATGCCGAAAAAATGGCCCTGCAAAGTACCGATACCAATAAACAATACCTGGCACTTGCCCTATACGTTATAGCAGAAGCATTCATTTTTGTCCCGTTGATTTTTATGGCGATGTACTATGCTGAAGATGGAGCTTTTGAAATATTGAATCAGGCTGCTGTATTGACCTTGTCCTTGTTCACGGGCTTATCAGCAATAGTATTGCTTACAAAAAAAGATTTTAGTTTTTTAAAATCCATTCTTACCGTGGGCTTTTTTATTGCCTTGGGGTTGATAATTGCGGGGGTTGCCTTTGGGTTCAATCTTGGGCTTTGGTTTAGTGTGGGCATGGTGATTCTTGCAGCAGGGGCTATTTTATATCAAACCTCTAATCTTGTGCACAAATATCGCGAAGATCAATATGTCGCAGCAGGCCTGGGGCTGTTTGCTTCTTTGATGCTGCTTTTTTGGTACATCTTGAGTATTCTTTCAAGAGATTAAAATACTTACAAATCATAAAAAAAGGGAACTCATAGAGTTCCCTTTTTTTGATACCCAACCCAACAAACTTTACTTTTTTATTATTTTTTGTGATTTAACAATGGTTTTTGTTTTGTCACTAAGTTTGAGGATATATATACCAGAGGGTATTGTGGATACATCTATATCATTGGTGCCCATATTAATAGAAATGCTTTTGATAAGTCTGCCATTAATACTGTATAGATCGCACATTAAATTTTGAGAACTGGTTTTATTATCAACCGTAATTATATTCTTGGTTACAGTGGGATAAATATTGATTTTATCGTTAGAAGGTGCAATGTTATTTGTTGATAATGTAACCCCGCTGTTTATCGATTTTATTCCCCATCCATAGGAATTGACAAACGGGTCGCTTACAAGTCTAAACCTAAGGGCGATGGTTTCGCCGGGTGAATAAAAATTGAGAAGGTTGATTTCTTCTTCCTTGATTAGATCATCAGTAATTATGGCATTACCTTCCTTATTGTATTCTTCTAACCAATCTTCAAATCTTCTAGAATCGTATATATCCAGCAAATCCCAAGTTTTTAGGTCTTTTGATGCTTCAACAATAACTACATCATAAAATCCGTCTTCGGGGCCGGGTTCTACTATCGCTGCATCTTCGTATTTGAGAGTTGGCAGGGCATTGTTTATTATTATTGGCCTTCTAATTATTGCCCTATATTGAGTATTATCAACATAAGGATGGTCACTATTGTTGAGTATAGGGTTGCTTAGAGTGCCATCTAAGTTGTTGATAACAAACTCTCCGTTAAAATCAAATACATCACTAGCTTGAAATTCATCTATTCTCACAAGGGTTTGAGGAGTATCATAACTGACTATGACAAGTTCTTCTTCAGCGATTTCAGACTCTTCTCCACCTTGACCTATGCCTTGTAGTCCTACGGTGTGTATACCTTCATCTAGATTAGAAAAGTTATAGATATAGGATTCTCCAGGTTGAAATGATTGACTCACGGTTTCTGCTACCTCACCATCAATCAATACTTTAACCGAGGCAATTCCATTAGCGGTAACACGATATTCTACTGTTCCATCTGTATTGTCGAAGCCATCTTGATATGAGTTGTCAAATATGGCGACCGGTGCTCCAAAATATATGGGTGGTTCATAACCTGACAATTCTTCTATGGTTGCAGACCATATTCCCCTTCCGTGAGTAGATATTACAATTTGATTGTTGATGACTTTCATGTCCCATACGGATACAGCTGGCAAATCCTCAATTAGATGCCAAGAATTTCCACCATTAGTTGTCTCAAAAACGCCTAAGTCAGTACCAACCCAAAGGATTTGTGAATCAAAAGGCATTTCAACTATACTATGTACTGCAACATCTGGAAAACCCTTGTCTACATTGTTGGTAAAACCGGTGAGGTCCTGCCAGGTAGTCCCCATATCGTCTGATTTGAGAACTTTTGCAGCACCCTGAGATGAGAACAATGCATAAAAACGATTCTCATTAGTAGGAGAAAGCCCCATACCTGATAATAAATAGTTGTGAGCAAAATCACCTCCACGGCGGTCAGTATATGTGCTTGTGGCTGTATATGTTTCGCCCCCATCAGTTGAAAAAAATAGGCTTAGCGAGCCGGTTTCTGTCATCCCACTACCGGTAAGTACAACATTAGGGTTTGCATATGAAACCTCTACATCAAGGCCAAAAGATCCATTGGCATAATTAGAGGGAATAGGGATTAATTTCCATGACTCTGCAAAGTCAGAAGATTTATATACACCTCTTGAAGAAACCGCAAAAACAGTCTCAGGGTTATTGAGAGCATAGCCTAGGCGTGATATAAAAGGTGAGTTTTCTGTGCTTGAATCTTCAAATCCCGCATACATGTCAACCCCATTAACATTTCTTATTATAAAGTTATTTTGGGAGGTGATTATATACTCATTGGGATTTTGATAATTCCATATCGCATCAAAACCATCACCACCCCCAGATGAAATATATTCTGTTGTAATTGAAGTATTGTCCCCAGTAGATTTCCAAGAGCCATTATCTTGGGCGCCACCAATATAATTGTCTTTTCCATTTTGCTTTGAAGCGCCATAAAATTGCGTACTGTTTAGGGATTTAACCGTTTGTGACCAGCTACCATCTGTTGTGCCTGGGGTTGTGCTAGGATTTGTGGAGTAAATGCCTCCATCGTTAGCAAGGATAATTTTAAACGTTTCATCCACTCCAGTGATATTTGTAAGGCCATGTTGATCAACATGCACATAATCATTGATCCCCTCATCATATCCTGAGGCTATTTGCGAAAATGAAAATGTATTATCATTATTGATGTTAACTTTAAAAACAGCAATACCACCTACGTAAAATATATTCTTGTCAAATGGATGTGCCATGATTATATTGTTGTACCATCCCTGGCCAGAGATAAGATTGGCTGCATCTGGAGACCCTATAAAATCTAACCTTGTATATGTTGCTCCAGCATCGTCAGAATAATAAAAGTCAGTATTCACAGCAACGCTTGCCCTTGCATTAGGCGTGTAAACTCCCACGACCAACCTAGAGGGGTCTACCGGCGAAACATCCACTTCAAAACGTTGATGTGAGTTGTTGAATTGTAATTTGTTAAATGAAAATGACCATGTCATGCCTCCATTTGTACTTTTTAAAATACCTCTGGAATTGGCACTTGCATACATGATGTCAAAATCTGTAGGGTCTACATCCAGGTCTTGTACATTAACACCACTATACGTTTGTGTCCATGTTGATCCACCATCTAAAGTAAGGTAAACGCCGGTACTAGTCCCCACTACCACATGCGATGCATCTTCAGGGTTTACTTGAATTCTTCCTACTGGGCCAAATTGTGCCGTGCCGTTTAAAATATCCCACTTATTGCCATCATCAGTGGTTTTTAATATTCCTATTCCACCAATAGCATCGGCATTTCCAAACGGTTCACCTGTTCCTGCATAAATAGTCCCAGGTGAGCTGAAGGAAACTCCTATTGCAGATGTGGAAAGGTTTGGCACCTTATAATCTGTCAGTGAACTCCAGGTTTCCCCAGCATTATAGGTGACCCAAACTCCACCACCAGCAGATCCCGTATACCATTTGTTATCATTGTCTGGAGAAACAACTATTCCTCTTGATCTACCAGGAACGTTTGCTGGTCCTCTTTCAACAAAAGAACTGGTGAAAGCGCGTGTATTTGTCCGCCTTTGCGAATTCACCTTTGCTTTTAGATATTCTTTTACAAGATAATCTCTTGTATATGTGGATTTTTCTGCCCCTATGGGTTTGCGTATTGCTTCTTGATAATCAAAAATTTCCTCTATTCCCTTTTTATGGTTCTCGCCTTCTTCATCTTCAGTTGTATTTCTAGGGTCAAAAATTTCATCCTTGCCATTGTTTTGGTCACCAGGTTTTTTTTCCTGTTGATTACATGAGAACATGGTAACGACCATGAACAAGACTGAAAGGTACTTTGTAGTTTTCTTTTTCATATTCAATCTTTTATATAGATAATCTTATTGTTTTCTTTTTCTGGGGGTGTGTTGACGTCAGGGGTTTGAATTTGCCCAATATAAGGAACTATTTCAATACTTTTATCATCATGCCATTTTATAAATTGCCCATGTTCTTCTCCTTCTTTTAATATTTTTCCAGAATTTATTTCATAAACAATAAAAGGTATGGAAGCTTCAGGATTTGCTGTAGAATGTTTTAATTCAAAAACCAACATATATTCGCCATTGGGACTTTTTTGTCTTTGAGCCATTTTATTGCCATATAGTTTTGATGCATTTTCAGATTGTTTGCTGGTAACTTTATTTGAACAGCATGCAGATATATTTATGACAATACTTAAAATACAGAAGTAATATACAAAGGTCTTCTTTATCATAATCAATATTTTTTTTAACTGCTTAGCAGTCTGGCAACTGCTTTAATGGGGTCACTGGATTTAAATATATAACTCCCGGCAACAAGGGCATCAGCCCCGGCAGCAACAAGTTGTTTTGCATTTACATCGCTAACTCCACCGTCTATTTCTATTAACGCGGTAGATTTAGCATCCACGATCATTTTTTTTAATTGGGTCACTTTCGCGAAAGTGTGCTCAATAAAAGATTGACCGCCAAATCCTGGATTCACGCTCATGACAAGCACAATATCTATATCCTTGATAATGTCTTTCAAGAGGTCAATGGGGGTATGGGGATTGATCGCGACACCTGCCTTCATGCCGTTTGCCTTGATTTCCTGTAGGGTCCTGTGCAGGTGTGGGCAAGCCTCGTAATGCACGGTAAGATGAGCAGCGCCCAGGTCTGCAAAAGTCTTTATGTAACGTTCTGGCTGGGTGATCATCAAGTGTACATCGAGGGGTTTTGTGGCATATTGTGCAATGGCTTTTACCACGGGCATCCCAAAGGAAATATTAGGCACAAACACGCCATCCATAATATCCACGTGAAACCATTGTGCGGCGCTGTCATTTATCATCTCTATGTCCCTTTGCAGGTTTGCAAAATCTGCCGCGAGTAATGAAGGAGCAATATATATAGCCATTTTTTTTCGTTTAAAACAAAAATAGGTGATTCACGGTATATAATGGTATAAAATGAAAAATCCCCGGTAATCAGCCGGGGACCATTCATCAATCAAAAAACGAACAGTTATGATGAACTGTTGTTGTCTTAAATATTTTAAAAGCTCAATGCTTCATTTTCAAATCAAAGGTGAAATTTACTAATTTTTTTTTAGTTCACAACCCTTTTAACCTGCCTATAACGGTTTAGCCTAAATAAGTCTTAAGAATTTTGCTGCGTGAAGTATGCTTCAGGCGGCGTATTGCTTTTTCCTTTATTTGACGCACACGCTCACGGGTAAGGTCAAAGGTTTCACCTATTTCTTCAAGCGTCATGGGGTGTTGATCACCCAGGCCAAAGTATAACCTGATGACGTCAGCCTCACGGGGGGTCAAGGTTTCAAGGGCTCTTTCTATCTCGGTCTTGAGGGACTCGTGTAGAAGTTCCCTATCAGGGTTGGGTGACTCACCACTACGCAAAACGTCATAAAGGTTACTGTCCTCACCTTCTACAAGGGGAGCATCCATACTTACGTGACGCCCAGCATTTTTAAGGCTTTCCTTGACATCGTTGATGGTCATGTCCAGCTCTTTTGCAATTTCCTCGGGGCTGGGTGGGCGCTCATGGGCCTGCTCTAAAAAGGCATAAGTCTTATTGATCTTGTTGATTGAGCCTATCTTGTTCAGGGGCAGTCTTACAATACGAGATTGTTCTGCCAATGCTTGAAGGATGGACTGCCTAATCCACCATACCGCATAGGATATGAACTTGAATCCCCTGGTTTCATCAAATCGCTGTGCCGCTTTTATCAGGCCCAGGTTACCTTCATTGATAAGGTCAGGAAGGGTCAGCCCCTGGTTTTGATACTGCTTGGCAACCGAAACAACAAACCTAAGGTTCGCCTTGGTCAGTTTTTCTAACGCACGCTGGTCACCCGCCTTGATACGTTGTGCCAGTTCTACCTCTTCATCTGCGGTGATAAGGTCTACCTTGCCTATTTCCTGCAAGTACTTGTCCAATGATGCGGTCTCCCTGTTGGTGACCTGCTTGGTGATCTTGAGCTGTCTCATGTAAATTCAAAAAACAATTAGGTTAAAAGATTCGTCTTGCGACTACACCTAGTTATACGTAAGAAGCTCAAAAAATGTTACAGAAAGGTTAAAACATTTTGAATTTATTTTTTAATTCATTATTAATCAATGTATTGTAAAATGTTAAATTTTATAATTTAACCTATTCATGCCTAGACCCTTACATGCCCATCGCCATATACATAATATTTATTGGTCACTAACTGTTTTAATCCCAGTGGGCCCCTATGGTGCAGCTTGTCAGTACTTATGGCAAGTTCAGCCCCCACGCCCATCTGGCCACCATCAGTAAAGCGGGTGGATGCGTTGTGATATACAGCGGCGCTATCTACAAGTTCCATAAAACGGTGCGCAACATCTTCATCTTCAGTTATTATCGAGGCACTATGGCCACCGCTATAGGTGTTGATACGTTCTACCGCATCATCAATTCCGGTGGTTGTGTCAATCAATATTTTAAGGGCTAAAAATTCTTCATACCAGGTGTCTTTAGATGGTATTTCCTTGGCTTCCGCCAAAAGGGGTTTTACTTTGGCCCCAGCCAAAATATCCACATCCCTTGATCTTAGCACCTCTCCCAGTTCTTTGACCTTAGTTTCAAACTGTGGTAGGTTTTCATCAATCAACACCTTGTCCAGCGCATTGCAACCTGATATTTTGTCTGTCTTTGCGTTGATGATTACTTCCACCGCTTTTTTCCAATCGGCATTTTTATGTACATATAAAAAATTGTTGCCGCGGCCGCTAATCAATACGGCACACTTGGCATGTTGCTTTACAAATTCTATCAAGCGTTCACCGCCACGGGGAACAATTAAATCTAGCGGTTGCCCGGGATTTTTAAGAAATTCCTGTGTTTCTTCCCGGTTAAGCTCCAGCATGGTGATCCAGTCGTTATCCAGACCATTTTCGGCAAGGGCTTCATGCCAGCATTGCACCAGGACCTTATTGCTGTTATACGCTTCTTTGCCGCCTTTGAGCAGGATTTTGTTATTTGCTTTAAAGGCAAGTACTGCTGCCTCGATGGTGACATCTGGGCGGCTCTCATATATGATCATGATGGTGCCAAATGGGGCTGTCCTGTTCACGATGTTTAGGCCACTGTCAAGGGTATCGTTTGATATTTCCCTGTTTACCGGGTCAACTTGCTCCTTCACCTCTTTGATGGCGCGTATCATGTCATCCACTTTTGCATCGTTTACGACCAGCCTGTCGTAAAGGGCCTGGTCATCGCGGTTAAAGGCGTCCAGGTCTTTTTTATTGGCATCAATGATGGTGTTGCGCTGGGCATCAATGATTTTCATCATTGAATTGAGCACGTTGTCTTTTTTGTTTTTATCTAAAATCTGCATTCTTGTCTTTTTAAACTTTAAATTTTGTTCCTATTTTTCTTCCGTCCAAAATGTCTATGATGACATTTTTCTTCTTTCCATTTGCTATATAAGTGGTGATGTTTTTTTTGGCGGAAGCCTTAGCAATCTTCAGTTTGCTCTTCATGCCACCACGGCCTTCACCTTCAGCTTTTGAACTTTCCTGTACATATTGTTCAACGGCTTCTTCTGGGTGTACCTCGTTCAACTTTTCTGAATCATCGTCATCAGGGTGGCCGGTGAACAGGCCATCAGTATCCGTAAGTAAAATGAGGGTGTCTGCCTGGGTCAGTTCAGCCACAAGACTGGCCAGCTCGTCATTGTCAGAAAACATGGACATGGTCAATGATACGGCGTCATCTTCATTTGCAATGGGTACGATACCCTCCGAAATCAGCCCCTCATAGCACTTGATCATGTTTTCACGGTATTTACCGGGGGCAAAATCCCTTTTGGTGGCAAGTACCTGTGCACAGCGCATACCGTAATTGTTGAAAAGGCTATAGTAGTGCCTCATCATACGGGGCTGCCCCACTGAAGAAAAAATCTGCCTCCTTATGGAAGGATCTTGTTGAGCCGCATCTCCCAGTATCTCCTTACCGGCAATGGCTGAACCAGACGAAACCAAAATGGGCATGATGCCTCTCTCATAGATTTCGGCGATTTGCCTTACCAGTTCTTGAAGTACGGGTCCCACGATTCTGTTGTCCCTGTTGGTCATCACATTGGTTCCCACCTTTATGACAACACGGGGTGTTTGTTTTTCAAAATTCATGCTTCTTGTCCTAGTTCTGTTGCTCTGTCAAAAGCCGCATATGCAGCTTCCTTGATTAATTCTTTTACATTGTTGTCTTCCATACTATCCAGTGCCGCCTGGGTAGTACCTCCCTTTGATGCCACACGGTCCATCCACGTTTGTGGTGATAGGTCTGACTCATTAAAGAGTTTTACTGCTCCTTCAAAGGTCTGGCTTACCAGTACACGCGAATCGTTTTTTGAGAAGCCCATCTTTAAGGCTGCCTCCATCATGGATTGCATGAAATAAAATATATATGCAGGTCCACTTCCCGAGATTCCCGTGGATTTATCAATAAAGTTTTCATCCTCCACGTGTATGGATTCGCCCGTGGTGTCAAGCAGGTTTCTTACCATGAGTAGCTCTACCCGGCTTACTTCTTTTGACTCGGTAAAGGAGGTCACGCCTTTTCCTACCTTTGCTGGTAGGTTGGGCATGGTCCTAACGACTTTGTTGATCCCCAGGCCGTTTTGAATACTTTCTATGGTGACGCCTGCCATGAGCGACACAAAGATTTGATCTGGGTTTACAAATGGCTTTATGTTTTCAAAAAGTTCATCTGCATGATACGGTTTTACCGCGATAAAGATGATGTCTGCCTTGGGCACACAATCATCGATAGTGTCATAAACATCAAATTGACCCATCTCTTCAAGAAGTTCAAGCTTCTCTGCGGACACGTCAAACAGCATCAATTTTCTTTTGTTGAGAAATGGTGATGCCGCCATTCCTTCTGCGTAGGTTAGGCCCATGTTACCGGCGCCCAGTACCAATACTTTCATTTTTTGGTTTTTATGAATTAATAATTCATTTCTAATGGTGCAATGACCGTGCGAGGTTGCCAAAAAGGACATATCCCCTGGGATTAGGGGGTTTTAATCGTTCTTAGGTCAATTAGTGCAGGGGCTGAGGCAATGATGCTAAAGATTTGTTAAAGAAAAATGGCCTGTATGCAGATATGGCGCATTTCGCCGAAAAGGCATAAATAGCTGTAAGTATGGCAGTAAATAAAAAAAGCGCCCCGAGGAGCGCCTTTTCTAAAAAAAATTATATTCAATGATCAATCATCATTTCTCCTGTCGCGGCTTCCGCGGTTGTCACGGTTTCCACCTCGGTTATCGCGGTTTCCGCCACGGTTTCCGCCACGCCTGTCATCGTTGCTGCGTGGGGGGCGCTCCTTGTAACCTTCGGGTTTGGTTAGCAAGGCTTTGCGAGATACCTTTTCCTTCTTGGTTCTTGGGTCAAGCCCAAAATATTTCACGTCAAGTGTATCTCCAAGGTTGAGGACATCGGTTACGTTGTCAGTACGTTCCCAGGCCAGCTCAGACACGTGAAGCAGTACTTCGTTACCTGGAGCATCAAGGTATTCGACCACGGCACCAAAATCAAGCACCTTGATTACCTTGACTTCATAAACACTTCCTACCACGGGCTTGAACATCAACGCATCGATTTTTGCCAGTACGGCGTCGATACCATCTTGATCAGTACCCAGGATCTCAACGATACCCTCTTCAGTAACTGGGTCTTCATTGATGACTATGGTTGTTTTGGTTGTTTTTTGAAGTTCTTGGATAACCTCTCCACCTTTGCCTATAAGGGCACCTATGTATTCATTGGGTATGATACGGGTAACCATCTTGGGAGCGTGTGGCTTAACCTCTTCTCTAGGCTCTGCGATAGTGTCAGTAAGATGTTTAAGGATGTGCATCCTGCCATCGTGTGCCTGCATTAAGGCCTTGGTCAGGATTTCATAAGAAAGGCCCTTGACCTTGATGTCCATTTGGCAAGCGGTGATACCATCTTCAGTACCGGTAACTTTAAAGTCCATGTCACCCAGGTGGTCTTCATCACCCAAAATGTCAGAAAGCACTGCAAATTTTCCGGTTTCGGTGTCAGTGATCAATCCCATTGCAATACCTGAAACAGGTTTTTTAAGTTGCACACCGGCATCCATAAGCGCCATGGTGCCTGCACAGACGGTTGCCATAGAAGAAGAACCGTTAGATTCCAACACCTCCGAAACAACGCGCACGGTATATGGGCAATCTTCTGGAACCATTTTTTTCAATGCACGTTGTGCAAGGTTACCGTGACCTACTTCCCTGCGCGAAGTACCTCTAATGGGTCTTGCTTCTCCCGTTGAAAAAGGAGGGAAGTTATAGTGTAGGTAAAAACGCTCTTCACCTTCAAAAGAGGGCATATCGATAATGTTTGCATCCCTTGAGGTCCCTAAGGTGACCGTGGCTAAAGCCTGGGTCTCGCCCCTCGTGAAAATTGAAGAACCATGAACTGAAGGAAGGTAGTCAATCTCACACCAGATGGGGCGTATGTCTGTGGTTTTCCTACCATCAAGACGAAGGCCTTCATCAAGGGTAAGGTTTCTTACGGCTTCTTTTTCAGCCTTGTGGTAATATCTAGAAATCAAGTCTCCATATTCCTCAAGTTCCTCTTCGGTAAAGGTAGCTTTGATTTCTTCCTTGATGTTTGAGAATGCCTCGCTTCTTTCTTTTTTAGAAGAACCGGCCTTTGCCACTTGATAAACCTTTTCATAGGCCATCTCGTGGATTTTCTTGGCTAGGGTTTCGTCAGAACTTTCAGGCTCGTACTCCCTTACTTCTTTTTTGCCGAAGGCTTCAGCAAGTTTTATCTGTGCCTCACACTGCAATTTGATAGCGTCATGGGCAAATTTGATGGCCTCGACCATCTCTTCTTCTGAGATTTCGCTCATCTCACCTTCCACCATCATCACAGAATCTGCCGATGCACCGATTACCATATCAATGTCAGAAGCCTCAAGCTGCTCAAAAGTGGGATTGATGATAAATTGACCATCTACACGACCCACGCGTACTTCAGAAATTGCACATTCAAAAGGAAGGTCAGACAACTGTATCGCTGCAGATGCGGCAAGACCTGCCATGGCATCTGGCATAACCTCCTCGTCGTGTGACATCAACTGGATCATTACCTGTGTCTCGGCATGATAATCTTTGGGAAAAAGTGGGCGCAGTACACGGTCTACAAGACGCATGGTCAATACCTCGCCATCACTGGGGCGGGCTTCTCTTTTAAAGAAACCACCAGGGTAGCGGCCTGCAGCAGCAAATTTTTCACGATAGTCTACCGTTAACGGAAGAAAATCAACGTCACTTTGCTTATAGTTGGAAACTACTGTACAGAGCAACATGCATTTACCGGACTGTACCACAACAGAACCATGTGCCTGCTTGGCCAGTTTGCCGGTTTCGATGGAGATTTCTCTACCATCACCAAGGTCTATGACCTCTTTGAAAGTTTGTGGAATCATAATACGTTTTTCATCTTTTCCCATTAAATGGGAATGGTTAAATAAATGCCCCTAAAATATTGCTAGTAGAGGCCTGATGTGTTGTGTTGTGTGTTGTAGTGCCTAAACCAATGAAAAACCAAGGGTAGCTTTTGTGTCCTTGTGGAAGGATGGGTTGTAAAAGAACAAAAGGGGCAAAAATGCCCCTTTATAGAAAATTATTTTCTTAAACCAAGTTCCTTAACTATCGCACGGTAACGGGTAATGTCCTTTTTAGTAAGATAGTCAAGAAGCGACCTGCGCTTTCCTACCAGCTTTACAAGTGAACGCTCCGTGTTAAAATCCTTGCGGTTTTTCTTAAGGTGCTCGGTCAAGTGGTTGATACGGTAGGTGAACAAAGCGATTTGTCCTTCAGCAGAACCTGTGTCGTTCTTGCTGTTACCGTGTTTTTCAAAAATTTCTTCTTTTGCTTCTTTAGTCAAATACATGCCAATATTCTTTAAATGATTTTTATGTACTAAACGGTTTATCCGTTTGAGGGCGCAAAGATAATCAAATTATCATTATGCAAAACCTCTAGTTCAATTAATTGCGTATGGGTTCATTCAATATAAGGTCCAGGTACAGGTTTACCTTTTTCTTGAGTTCTTTACGGTGAACGATAAAATCAATGAAACCATGTTCTTTGAGAAACTCTGAAGTTTGAAAACCATCAGGTAGTTCCTGTCCCGTGGTGTCGCGCACCACGCGAGGGCCTGCAAAACCTATCAATGCGCCCGGCTCTGCAATGTTGATGTCGCCCAGCATGGCAAAAGATGCCGTGGTACCTCCTGTTGTAGGGTCTGTACAAAGGGAGATGTACGGTATTTTGGCTTCTGCCAATTGCGCCAATTTTGCCGAGGTTTTTGCCAATTGCATGAGTGAAAGGGCTGCTTCCATCATCCTTGCGCCACCAGATTTTGAAATAATCATAAGGGGCACTTTGTTTTTCAATGAGTAGTCAGCAGCACGGGCTATCTTCTCACCCACCACAGAACCCATGGAGCCACCTATGAACTTAAAGTCCATCGCGGCGACAACAAGGTCTTTGCCCATGCTTTTTCCCACGGCGGTGCGTACTGCATCTTTAAGGCCTGTCTTGTCCTCAGCTTCCTTGAGCCTGTCAACATACTTCTTGTTGTCCTGAAAATTCAACGGGTCTTTTGAGCTTAGGTTTTTGTCCAGCTCCTTGAACTTGCCCTCGTCAAAAAGGATGTCAAAATATTCCTTGCTACCTATGCGTACGTGATAATCATCTTCTGGACTTACGTAGAAGTTGCGTTCCAGTTCGTCAGCATCGATGATCTTGCCCGTGGGCGATTTGTACCAGAGTCCCTTGGGGACGTCCTTTTTGTTCTCGGTGGCAGTCTGTATGCCCTTTTCCTTTCGTTTAAACCAAGCAGCCATAAATAGGGGTTTGATTCAACCTTAAGCCATAAGGGGCTTAAAGTGTGTTTATGTTGTTTAGATCTTCAAAAGCCTTGGTAAGCCTCTTGATGAAGTTTTCTTCTCCTTTGCGCAACCATACACGTGGGTCATAGTATTTTTTATTAGGAGAATCATCACCGCTGGGGTTTCCTATTTGCCCTTGCAGGTAATCTGCATTTGCATCCATGTACATGCGCACACCCTCGGCATAGGCCCACTGCAGGTCTGTATCTATGTTCATCTTGATGACGCCATAGCCTATGGCCTCACGTATTTCTTCAACAGTAGAGCCACTGCCCCCGTGAAATACAAAGTCTATCTCGTTTTCTCCTACATTGTAATTCTTGGTCACGTAGTCTTGTGAGTTCCTGAGTATTTTTGGCGTAAGCTTAACATTACCGGGCTTGTAGACCCCGTGCACGTTACCAAAGGCGGCAGCGATGGTAAACTGGTCGCTTACTTCCTTAAGTTGCTCATATGCATATGCTACTTCTTCTGGCTGGGTGTAGAGTTTTGAATCATCCACATCTGTGTTGTCCACCCCATCTTCTTCACCACCTGTGATACCCAGCTCGATCTCTAGGGTCATGCCCATCTTGCTCATGCGTTTTAGGTACTCCTTGCAAAGGGCGATGTTTTCTTCTAGCGGTTCTTCGCTAAGGTCAATCATGTGCGAACTGTACAATGAGTGGCCAAATTTTTTATAATGTTCTTCACTGGCATCAAGAAGACCGTCTATCCAGGGAAGTAGTTTTTTTGCACAGTGGTCAGTATGCAGGATCACGGTAGCCCCATATGCTTTTGCAAGTTCATGCACGTGGAGGGCTCCGGCAACACCACCTTTAATGGCAGCTTGTTGACCTTCATTAGAGAGACCCTTGCCAGCGTTGAACTGGGCACCGCCATTTGAAAATTGAACGATTACGGGACTGTTGAGCTTTGCGGCGGTTTCTATTACTGCGTTGGTTGTGGTAGAACCTATGACGTTACATGCAGGAATCGCATAGCCGTTTTGCTTGGCATGGTTGAAGATTTCCTGTACTTCTCTTCCAGTAGCAACTCCTGGTTTTATGTTATGACCCATTTTTATGTTTGTTTAAAAATTAAAGTGAGGGCGTAAAATTAAGAAATTATTATCCTTTTGAATCGCAAAATGATTAGAAAGGATAGTTGATGCCCACGTTAAAGACGGCTTTTCTAAAATTATACTGTTTAAACCATCTATCTCCTCGTGGCAATGCTGGGTTATAAGTCTTGAAGCCTACATCAAACCGCAACACAAAAAAGCTGAAATCATACCTGAGCCCAAATCCTGACCCCACGGCAATATCCCTCAGACTATCAAAACCATTGAAACGGGCATCTTGATCTTCTACATTGTCCAGGGCATTCCAGATGTTGCCCACATCAGCAAAAAGTGCTCCCTTGAGGTCACCAAACAGTTGAAAGCGCTGCTCCACATTAAAGGCAAGCTTGAGGTTTGCCTCGTTAAAATCATTGGGGCTATTGGTTCTTCCAGGGCCTAGGCGATAGGCTTGCCAGGCACGGTTGTCATTTGAGCCTCCGGCAAAATAACTGCGTATAAAAGGAATACTGTTTGAGTTGCCATACGGTATGGCAATGCCGCCAAAGATGCGAAGGGCAAGGATATTCTCATTGCCCAGGTCCCAGTGCTTGATAAATTCTATTTCGGGCTTTACATATTGAGAGTAGGTAACGCCCAGGATCCTTGAGTTGCCATTTTGATCCTTGTCCAGGTTTGCAATGTCACTTAAAAGATCAAGGGTGTTGCCCGCAATTTCCAGCTTGGCGCGAAAACTGGTGAACTCATTGTCAAATAAGCCACTGCGGGTGTTTTTATAGTAAGTAAAAGAAGATGCCAGGATAAGGTTGTCTGCAGTAAGCCTTTGCCTTCTCTCTTCAATGCTCCTGACCTGGTCAAAGTCATCCTGTCCCAAGGTCACGGCCCCGTTTTGCACATCGCTCGTAAACCCAGCGGTGCCATCAGGTATTGTGAGCTGTCGTGTACCATCATCATTCATCTCAAGATATGGGCTGGATGCATCAAGGTTATCAACGGCAATGGTATTGAGGTTTTCAAAGCTGTTGCGGTACACCTCATAATAATTGTCAATATTGAGGTTGCGTATATACTGGATATCAAAGAGGTCAAACCTAAAGTTGAGGTTGCCTGAGGGTGACCATCTGTAATTGATGCCACCGGTGATTTGCTGTTTGTCAAGCCCTATGTTCTGTTGTGTGCCAAACCCTACATTGAAAGAGGTTTGCGGCGACATTTCTGGAAGGATAAAGCTTCGCGTGCTTATGGGAAAAAATATCCTGGGGATGGTCAAGCTTACATCAGCTCCCAGCTCGGTAATATCAAAAAATGGGTTGTTGTTCCCTGCGTCATAGGAGTCACCTATGCTCCCGCGGCCGCTTATCTGCAGGGTTTCAAGCCCTCCAAATAAATTTCGCACAAGCAAAGAGCCGCTACCACCTATCCCAAATTTCTGTATGTTTGAAGTGGATACATCAAAGTTTGCACTTAGATTAAAGCGGGGGAGGGGTGTGAGATAAAAATTGGCAATCAGGTCAGTACCCTCTGGGTCGGTAGGGTCTTCACTAAAGCGCAGGTCAGGATATCTAAAAGTCCTTAGCTGACTCAACCGTATCAAAGACTTGTTGCGCGCATTGTCACTATACAGGTCGCCGGGTTCTATAAAGATGGCATCCGTTAGGTACTTAGGTTTATAGTTTATTTTGTCAAAAGCGTATATGTTGTAATTATTGAGGCTTGCAGAATCCCTCATGGCTTCATTGCGCGCTGCATAACTATAATCTGTATACACGTTTATCTTGCTGATGTGGTGCACCTTGAGACTTTCTTCATAAAGCGTGTCGCTTACTTCTATCTCCCTGTTTTTAATGTACAGCTCAAGGTTGACCTTATGGCCCGTTTGCACACTGTCTCCTATAAAGCTTATATAATCCCTGTCAAAATAGAATACCCCCTGGTTTCTAAAAAGTGAAGTGAGCCTTGTGGTCTCTGCGTTTACGTCAAGCAACTTGTATTGATTGCCCGCCAAGAGGGTTGATTGTGCCTTGTACTTGTTATAGATGCTGTCCACCTTGGGCGAGCGTATAAAGGTCTTGAGAGAGTCTATGGTATAGGCTTCACCCGTGTTGACCTTGTAGGTCACTTCCCCTTTTTTTGCGGTGCTGTCCCGGTCTATTTCATAGGTGGTGCTGGCATTGAACCAGCCATTGCTCTGGTAGTATTCACTAAGCCTGTCTGCGCTGCGCTGCGCAAGGTCACTTTTTATGATGGCCGGGGCCTCGCCCGTATTCTTGATGACGCGGTTAAGGTCTCTGCGGTACTCGAGGTAGTTGTTGAGTTGCTTTCGCGAAAGCAAAAAGGTCAGGAACTTCCTGCGGGATTCATTTTCAATAAACCGTGCATTGAGTATGCTGTCAATATTGGGACGCGCCCAGTTATGGACATACAGGCGTATGGGCAGGTTGAGCACGGGCAATCTCGTATTGGGCTCGAGGTAGGGGATATCGTTGATACGGCTGCTGTTTTCTTCTTCACCGTTGACAAGAATATGGTTCTTGGTGAGCAGGAATTCACCATCAGGAACCCTCTTGACGGCATTACAACCAGTAATTGCTACCGCAAGAAGAATGAATAATGCTATTTTTGGAACGCGTTGTAGCAAGTGGTTACCTCAAGATGACTTCAAAAATACACAATAAGCATGGTTAGCAAAAGCCAAATAAAATTAATAACGAGCCTCTCGCAGAAAAAGTACAGAAGCCGTCATGGTCTCTTTGTGGTTGAAGGTTTAAAGAGTATCGAAGAGTTTTTAAACAGTGGTTTTAAGCTGCATGCGCTATACGCCCTGGATGGTTTTTTTGAGCAGGTACCCCCGCCGGTACGGCAGGGGGAAGACAAGGAGCAGCTCAAGAAAATCACCTTTCTCAAGACCCCGCCCGAGGCCATTGCCGTGTTCTGTATCCCGCAACACAGTGACAAGGTCAAGCCCGGCCTTAAACTGGTTCTTGACGATGTGCGCGACCCGGGCAACCTGGGCACCATCATCAGGCTGTGTGACTGGTTTGGCATCAGGCAGCTCATATGCAGTGAGCACACGGTGGATTGTTATAACCCCAAGGTGGTGCAGGCAACCATGGGCTCCTTGGCGCGGGTGGATTTGGCTTACGCCAAAATTGATTCTTATTTAAAGGATGTGGCCGCCACAAAATATGGTGCGTTCATGGATGGCGACAACATCTATCAAAAAACACTTGATAAAGATGCGATACTCGTGATGGGCAATGAGGCAAATGGTATTTCTAGAGAAGTTGAGGCCATGCTGGACGTGCGGGTAAGCATACCGCGTTTTGGCCAGGATACCGAGAGTCTCAATGTGGCCTCGGCAACGGCAATATTGTTGAGTGAGTTTAAAAGACGAGAGTGATGCTTTGGCTTTAAGCCAAAAAAATCATTGAAACGTAAAGTTGAGAAATACCCCGCGTGACATCATCTTCTCGATGTTGCCCGTGTAGGCACTGTTGGGGTCTGCATCACGTACAAGTTCATCAGTCAGGGCAAAGACCCCGCGGATGCTGGGCGTGAACTTGAAGAAATACAGGTACATATCAACGCCAAAACCTACCTCATAATACAAAGTGTGGGTCTTCATCCTAAACTGTCCGGCAGAGTTGTCATCTGGGTTGTCCTGGTTGCTCGAGAGGTTGTTGGAGTAACTAAAGCCGCCTATGATAAAGGGTTTGATATTGTTTAACCTTTTAGTGGAGACCTTGAGCAGCAATGGGATGTGTATGTATGTGCTCTTTACCTCGCGTAGGGCATCTTCGTCATTTTGAAATCCTGGAAATTCAAGGTCGCGGGTCGTATAGTACAGTCCTGGTTCTAGCCGTAGGTTCATGTAGTCGTTGAGCCTGAGGTCGCCCACGAGCCCCACGTTGAATCCCGTTGACCTATTGGTATAGACATCCTTTGTCTTGGTCTCGTCATAGACGAACTTAAAGTCATACTTATTGAGCCCAAAGTAATACCCCCACGACCATCTTTGCTTGTCAAAATTTTCAAGATTGGTGAGTTTTTCCCTGGCAAATAATTGAGCATGAGCGCTGTGGCTTAAACAAACCAAAGCAAGCAAAAAGAGGATTTTCTTCATACAATTATTTTGAAGCTACATAAATGGTTGCTACCCCAAAGGTTTGCGGCTTATGCTGCACAGATGTAAACCCAATTTTTGTCAAAATATTGTTCAGCTCCTCCCCATGTGGAAAAATTGATGCGCTCTCGCTGAGGTAGGCGTATGCTTTTTTATCCTTGCTGAAAATCCTGCCTATGGTGGGGAGGATAAAGCGTGAATAGAGTGAATATCCTTGCTTAAAGGGAGGCTTGGTGGGTACCGAGGTTTCCAGGATGACAAAAATACCCCCCGGTCTTAGCACGCGCAAAATTTCAGCCAGGCCTTTTTCAAGATGCTCGAAGTTGCGGATGCCAAAGCCTACCGTGATGGCGTCAAAATGATTATCGGCAAAGGGCAGGTTCTCTGAGTCTGCCTGTTGCATCTCGATGACGGTGTCCAGGTTTTCCTGCTTTATCTTCTTGCGCCCCACACTGAGCATCCCGTTTGAGATGTCTATGCCCACTATCTTTTTTGCACCTGTTTTTGCAAGGGCTATGGCAAGGTCGCCCGTACCGGTGGCAATGTCAAGAATGGTGCCTGGGTTTCTTTCGCTGACAAGCTTAACAACATTTTTTCTCCATTTTATGTCTATGCCAAAGGAGATGACACGGTTAAGGCCGTCATACTCATTTGATATATTGTCAAACATTTGCTCTACCTGCTCCTTTTTTGATTGCTGGGAGTCTTTATATGGATTTATACTTTTTGACATCAAAGAATTTTGTGGCAAATATACTATATGTTGCCCCATATTATGGCTTATGCAATAGAAGCTTGCATTCTTGATGCATTGTCGATGAATCATGTATATTTGCATTGTTTTTTACTGGACTTACCTTTATGAAGATAGTCATTGCCGGTGCGGGAGAAGTAGGTTTTCATTTAGCAAAACTGCTCTCTTTTGAATCCCAGGACATAACCTTGATTGATGTTGATAAAACTAATGTCGTGTATGCTGATACGCATCTTGACATTAGGACCATACGTGGTGATGCGACGTCCATCGCCGTGCTCAAGGATGCGCGTATCGATGAAACTGACCTTATAATCTCGGTAACGGCCAGCGAGACCACAAACATCACGGTGTGCGTGCTTGCTAAGCAAATGGGCGCCAAGCGTACTATTGCCCGTATTTCTAACACTGAGTTTATAGAAAATCAATCTGTTGCGGGCTTTAAGGAATTTGGTATTGATGAACTCATCTCCCCAGAGAGCCTAGCTGCCGCTGAAATTGAACTATTGCTCAACCAGAGTGCCTTTAACGATAGCTATGAGTTTGAGAATGGGGCACTTACCATGGTGGGGACCTCGCTTACGCGAACGGCATCCTTTGTGGGCAAGAGCGTCAAGGAAGCCGCACGTATTTTTCCCGAACTGCACTTTATGCCCATCGCCATACAGCGCATGGGTACACAATATACCTTGATACCACGTGGGGATACCATCTTTAAAGAAGGTGACCAAGTGTATTTTATGACCGTCAAGGGTGGTGTGGATGAAATCTATAAATTGACGGGCAAGGCAAAAAAGGAAATCAAGAACGTGATGATACTGGGCGGTAGCAAGATAGGCTACAAGACGGCCCAGGACCTCTCGTCAAGCTTCAGGGTAAAACTGATTGAAAAAGAACGCGAGAAGGCCATTGAGATAGCAGAGCAGTTGCCCAAAACCCTGGTCATCAATGGAGATGGGCGCAATGTTGAGCTGCTTGAAGAAGAAAACATCTATGACATGGATGCCTTTATTGCCGTGACCGGTAATAGTGAGACAAATATCATGTCCTGCCTGGTGGCAAAATCAAAGAGCGTGAAAAAAACCATCGCCCTTGTTGAAAACATGGATTATTTTCAGTTGAGCCACAGCATAGGTATAGATACATTGATCAATAAAAAACTGCTTGCGGCCAACACGATATTCCGGTATATAAGAAAGGGGGATGTGGTTGCCATGACAAAGCTCAACAATATGAATGCAGAATTGCTGGAGTTTATCGCAAAGCCCAGCTCTGAAGTGATAGGCAAAAAGATCAGGGATCTTGATTTTCCACGCTCAGCAACCATAGGTGGGGTGGTGCGCAATGGTCAGGGCATTATCGCGCTGGGGGACTACAGGATCGAGGCTGGCGATAGGGTCGTGGTATGCTGCTTGTTGAGGTCTATCAACAAGGTAGAGCGAATGTTTTCCTAATTAATACTTCTTAAGTGCCAAGACTTAACTACAGGATCATTTTTCATCTCATGGGGCTATTGCTTTTATGCAATGGCGGCTTCATGATACTTAGTGCCATCGTGGGCTATATTTATGATGGGGTTGATTCTGCCATGGCCATATCAAGTGCAGGACTGCTCACGGTATTTATAGGTACATTGCTCATGTTCCTCACCCGCAACCACAAGAAGGAAATACAAAAAAAGGAAGGGTATGTCGTGGTGACCTTTGGGTGGATATTCATGTCCCTCAGTGGCTGCTTGCCATATATATTCAGCGGTGCGATACCATCATTGACAGATGCCTTTTTTGAGACCATGAGCGGGTACACCACGACGGGGGCTTCCATCGTGAACGATATTGAGGCATTGCCTAACGGTATACTCTTTTGGCGCAGTATGACACACTGGATAGGGGGGATGGGGATTATCGTTTTGGCCATAGCCATATTGCCATTGCTGGGCATAGGGGGCATGCAGCTTTTTGCCGCCGAAGCTCCTGGCCCCAGTGCAGACAAGCTCCACCCACGCATTACCGATACCGCAAAAAGATTATGGTTGATATATTTTGGCTACACCATCGCAGAGACCATATTGCTCAAGGTGGCAGGGATGTCTTTTTTTGACGCCATAAACCACGCAATGAGCACCCTTTCCACGGGGGGATTTAGCACAAAAAATGCCAGCGTGGCCTACTGGAACGATAAACCCTTGATACAATATATCATCATCGCATTCATGTTCCTGGCAGGTACAAACTTTGTGCTCAGTTATTTTGCCTTTAAGGGGAGGTTTAAGAGTATCTGGGAAGATGAGGAGTTTAAATTGTATTCCACATTTATCATCAGCTTTACGCTTGTTACCATGGGTGTCATTTTATGGAAGGCCGATGTGGGCATTTCATCCATCAACCACCCCATGGTTTTTGGCGAGGCTGAAAGCGCCTTTAGGCATGGGCTTTTTCAGGTACTGGCCGTGATGACCACCACAGGTTTTGTCTCTGCTGACTATACCTTATGGGCACCTTTCTTGACCGTTTTGTTCTTTGGAATGATGTTCCTGGGCGGTTCAGCAGGATCAACAGCGGGGGGCATCAAGATCGTGAGGCACTTGATAACCATACGCAACGGTGTGCTGGAGTTCAAGAGGACGTTGCATCCCAATGCCATTTTGCCCGTGCGCTATAACAGGAAAGCCATTTCGCAGAATATCGTTTTTAATATCCTGGGCTTTTTTATACTGTATATGCTGGCATGGATTGTGGGCGCCTGTGGACTCGCACTTCTAGGGCTCGATTTTCCTACCGCCCTGGGTGGGGCCGCCTCATCGCTGGGCAATGTGGGGCCGGCATTTGGAGACCTGGGTCCGGTCAATAATTATGATTCGCTGCCAGGTGTGGGCAAATGGTGGTGTTCTTTTCTCATGCTCATTGGTAGGTTAGAACTTTTTACGGTACTTATCCTATTGACCCCGTTTTTTTGGCGCAATCGCTAGACGTGTTGTAATTTTGGGCTTACGCCAAAACCACACAACTTGGAAACCCATCAACTTATTGTCATAGGTGCCGGCCCCATAGGGCTTGCCTGCGCCATTGAAGCAAAAAAAGCAAACATAGATTGCCTTATTCTAGAAAAAGGTGTCCTTGTCAACAGCATCTATAGCTTCCCGGAGCAAATGACCTTCTTCTCCACTTCAAACCTGCTGGAAATAGGTGGTGTACCCTTTGTCTCACATACTGATAAGCCCACGCGCAAGGAAGCCCTAGAATATTACCGCAGGGTCTATGAAAGCTGGGATCTTGACATAAAACTCTATACTGAGGTCCTGGGCATGCACAAGCAGGAGGGGTTTTATCTTATAAAAACTAAAAAAGGAGATTATAAGGCAACTGCTGTCATAGTAAGTACAGGCTTTTATGATACGCCCAGAAAACTCAATGTGCCTGGGGAAAACCTGCCCAAGGTAAAGCATTTTTATGATAGCCCACATCCTTATGTAGGTCAGGAAATACTAGTGGTGGGTGCTGCAAATTCTGCATGTGATGTTGCGTTAGAGACCTATTACAAAGGTGCGGCCGTAACCATGGCAATACGCGAGGATTCCATCTATGAAAAGGTAAAATACTGGATTAGGCCCAATATTGAAAACCGCATCAAGGAAGGAGCTATCAAGGCCTACTTCAATTCTACCGTCAAGGAGATAAAGGAACATTCGGTCATTCTCGATACACCAGGGGGAGTTGTGGAACTTAAAAATGATTTTGTACTTGCCATGATAGGGTACAGGCCTAATTATGAACTCTTTGAAAGGCTGGGCCTAGTCATAAGTGATGGTGATGACAAGCTCCCCGTCCATGACCCTGACACACTTGAAACCCCATTAAAG
Organism: Cytophagaceae bacterium; assembly: GCA_002710685.1. GTDB lineage: Bacteria > Bacteroidota > Bacteroidia > Flavobacteriales > Flavobacteriaceae > Leeuwenhoekiella. The sequence continues at coordinate 273,917 of PALD01000071.1, forward strand.
AATGTTTATGTTGCCGGGGTGATCAATAGCGGGATGCAGACCAGTAAACTTTTTATAGAAAACACCCGCGTACATGCCCCCATGATAATCAAACATCTTCAATCTTATCTATAAGGCTTTCGCCGAAAGGCCATGCGTTAAACTATTGCCAAATTACATTTGACCAAAAACTAAAATGGGATTTTCTGCGCTATATGGATATGATCAATTAAAAAAACCATGAAAAAAATCAAAACCATCCTGTTGCTTTTTGCAATGGTCGCCATGACACATTTTGCACAGGCACAGGAAACTAAAATGGTGGGCGGCGCAGAGATGTACCCCACTAAGGATATCGTGACAAATGCGGCAAGCTCAAAGGACCACACCACGCTGGTGGCAGCGTTAAAGGCCGCCGGCCTTGATAATACCTTAAAAGGTGCCGGGCCTTACACGGTCTTTGCCCCCACTGACCATGCTTTTGAAAAACTGCCCCTGGGCACCGTAGAAAACCTGCTCAAGCCAGAAAACAAGAAAAAGCTCACCGCTGTGCTTATGTACCACGTGGTGCCGGGCAAGTTGAGCGCGCAGGATATCAAGGATGCCATTAAAAAAGGTGGTGGTTCTGCCGTGTTCACCACGGCCATGGGGGGCAGGTTATGGGCCATGATGGCCGGTGATGATATTATGATAAAAGATGCTTCAGGATCAATGGCGACAATTACGATTGCTGATGTAAATCAATCCAATGGAGTCATCCATGTGGTTGATGCGGTTGTGCTTCCCTAAAAAAGAGGAATTACATAACACTAGTTAAAATCAGTCATTACGGCTGATTTTTTTATTTGTACTCTTCGCGGGGGGGTGTAAAGGTGTCCAGGACCTTGCAGGCCGTGATTGCCCTGCCGCCATGGGGGGCATTTGGCGGAATGACCAGTACATCGCCAGGCTTGAGGTTATGACTTTCTCCATCAACATCCAGTAAAAACTCGCCCTCGAGCACTTGCATGACCTGTTCATGAAAATGTGCATGTGTGGGTATCGTGGCGTCCTGGTCAATCTCCCAGAAGGCAAGGGTAGATTTATCTGTATGAATAAAGCGCCCGTGAAATCCATTAAAGACTTCACGGGCGCTTATATCTTGTATGTTGTATTTCATTTACATGAAATTTACCCAGCCACGGCCGCTTTTATACGTTTCATTGCTTCCTTGATCTGTTCTTGGCTCGCGGCATAGGATATCCTTATGCAGTTGGGCCCGCCAAAAGCATCACCCGTTACGGTGGCAACATTGGCTTCCTCAAGAAGGAACATCGCAAAGTCAGAAGCGTTGCTGATTTCTTTTCCCTTTAAGGTCTTGCCAAAATAATACGAGATATTTGGGAATATATAAAAGGCCCCTTCGGGTTCGTTACATTCAAATCCTGGTATCTCCTGGACCAGGTCAAGTATCAATTTGCGACGCTCCTTAAACTCGTCAACCATGTATTGAATCTTGCTTACGGGAGACATCAACGCGGTGATGGTTGCACGTTGTGCGATACAGTTTGCACCACTGGTCACCTGCCCTTGTATTTTATTGCAGGCACGTGCGATATAGCTGGGGCCACCTATGTAGCCTATTCTCCATCCCGTCATGGCAAATGCCTTGGCAACACCATTCACGGTCACCGTGCGGTCATACATATCCTCAAACTGGGCCATGCTTGCATGATCGCCCACATAATTGATGTGCTCGTATATTTCATCACTAACCACGATGATTTCTGGGTAGTCCTTAAGTACGTCAGCAAGAGCCCTTAGTTCTTCCTTGCTGTAAATGGAACCACTGGGGTTGCAGGGAGAACTGTACCAGAGCATTTTTGTTTTTGGCGTGATTGCCGCGCGCAATTGCCCTGGTGTCATTTTAAAGTCAGTATCTATTGATGTAGGTACTTCAACAGGAACACCTTCTGCAAGTTTGACAATGTCACTATAACTTACCCAGTATGGGCAGGGGAGGACAACTTCATCACCGGGGTTGAGGCAAACTTGTGCCAAGTTGTAAAGGGCCTGTTTAGCACCCGTGCTCACAACTATTTGACTGGGCTCATAGGTAAGGTCATTATCCCTCTTGAATTTTGTGATGATGGCCTGTTTGAGCTCTGCATACCCGTCAACCGGGGTATAGCTGTTGTAATTTTCATTTACGGCATCAATGGCCGCTTGTTTAATAAAATCTGGAGTGTTAAAGTCTGGTTCTCCCAGGCTCAGTCCTATTACATCTTTACCCTCGCCCCTTAGCTCGCGTGCCTTTGCCGCCATGGCCAAGGTTGCTGAGGTTGCAAGGTTGTTGATTCTGTCAGATAGTTGATTTGTCATTGTTTCCATTGAAAACAAAAAATATTAAACGGTTTGTAGAGCAGGGCGCATGCCCATTTCCTTAAGATATTTAAAGTGCGCCAGTACTGCTGAGCGCGTGGTTTTATACTCGTTGTAAGGCAGGTTGAATTCTGCTGCGGTTTCACGCACGATCTTAGAAATCCTAGTATAGTGCACGTGGCTGATATGTGGAAAGATGTGATGCTCAACCTGGTGGTTAAGTCCACCGGTAAACCAGTTTACTATCCTGTTCTTGGTTGAGAAATTCACCGTGGTGAACAACTGGTGTATTGCCCAGGTGTTTTTCATAGATCCACTTTCATCGGGCAATGGCATGTCTGCCTCTCCCATTACATGTGCAAGTTGAAATACCACGCTCAAGATCACACCGGCCGTATAATGCATGATAAAGAAGCCCAGGATGACCTTCCACCACACAATATTCATGATCAATAGGGGCAGTACAATCCATACCGTGGCATAGATGAGTTTTGTAACCACGAGCTTTGTCCATTCTATAGTAGGATTGGGAAATTCACCATAACTCAGTTTGCGCTTCAGGTAGTTGCGCATCTGCTTAAAATCTGTGGTGATTGCCCAGTTGAACGTAAGTAGGCCATAAAGAAAAATAGAGTAGTAATGTTGAAAACGGTGGTACCATTTCCACTCACTATGCTTTGAGAACCTTAACACGCGCCCGGCTTCAAGGTCTTCATCATGGCCATGTATATTAGTATAGGTATGGTGCAGTACATTGTGCTGCACTTGCCAGTTGTAAACATTTCCCGCAAGGATATAGATGCTCCCGCCCATTAATTTGTTCACCCATTTTTTCTTAGAGTAAGAGCCGTGGTTGCCATCATGCATCACGTTCATGCCCACGCCAGCCATGCCCACACCCATGAGTATGGTAAGCAATATCTGGGCCCATCCCGGTAGGTCAAGGGTCAATAATAAAAAATAAGGGGCCAGGAACATACTGAACATTACGGCGGTTTTTAAATAAAGTTGCCAGTTGCCCGTCCTTTTGATATCGTTATCCTTGAAGTAAGAATTTACACGTTTATTTAAGGTCCTGAAGAACTTTGCTGAGTCCATTCGGGAGAAGCGGATTGTCGTTGAATTCATTATAATTTTTTTATGTGCAATTAAAGGGGTGCACAAATCGCACCAAAAATACTATTCTATTTTCTAAGCAGGTATAGAATCTATCGAATTAACGTGATAAAGATTAATTTTGTTGCCGGAAAAAACACCACATGGAGATTATTCTTAAATATTTTGATGGCCTTACGGCGAAACAGATAGCACAATTTGAACAGCTTAGCGAACTATACCAGGACTGGAACTTAAAGATAAACGTGGTTTCGCGAAAGGATATAGATGAAATCTACCTGCGGCACGTACTGCATTCACTGGGGATTGCAAAGGTTCAAGGCTTTTTGCCCGGGGCTCAAATACTTGATGTGGGTACGGGAGGTGGTTTCCCGGGGATTCCGCTGGCCATACTTTTTCCAGAAACTAACTTCCACCTGGTTGATAGCATAGGTAAAAAAATAAAGGTAGTTGACGAGGTGGTCGCGGGCCTTGGCCTGGAAAATGTTAAAACCACAAATGACCGTGTTGAAAACATTGACGGGCAGTATGATTTTATAGTAAGCCGTGCCGTTGCGCAGATGGAGACTTTTACACGATGGGTAAAGGGCAAGGTCGCAAAAAAGAGCAACCATGAGCTTAAAAACGGAATTTTGTACTTGAAGGGTGGCGACCTTGATGAAGAATTGGCGATGTTCAAGAGCGCCACGGTCTATGGGCTTTCGGCTTTTTATGATGAAGATTTCTTCGAGACAAAAAAAGTGGTGCACCTACCACAAAAATATAAAGGTTGACCTGCGGCCAACCTTTGTGTCTTTATGTCCTCAACATCCTGAAATATGTTGAATTGCATAACGATCCAAACTTCCTGAGATGATTTGTGATCCTTGCCACAAAATTCTCTGAGGTATTGTCACTTACTTCAAGCAAGGATTCTTCAAGTTCTGCTAGTTTTTCATCTACCGCATGAGGATCCTTGACCAGGTAAAGCTTTTCCTTTTTTCTGGTAATCTTTCGGTTTTCCTTGTCTTTTGTGACATCAATCACCGAATATTTCATCTTAAGTAGGTACATTTTATTGTCTTCACTCATCTTCCTTCATTTTTTAAATCACGGTAAAGGTACAATATTCATTCCAAATTAGATAATAAAAACTTTACATTTACATAACATTAAATTTACATTAAACACGTAAACAAATAAAAACCAAGTGTTTGGTAACTTGGTTTTTTATTATTTTTTTGGGTTTAACCCAAAAATGGATATCTATAATCTGTAGGTGTCACAAATGTTTCCTTGATCAATCTGGGCGAAACCCACCTTAAAAGATTGAGTGAGCTGCCTGCCTTGTCGTTAGTGCCAGATGCTCTCGCACCGCCAAAAGGTTGCTGGCCTACCACGGCTCCCGTGGGCTTGTCGTTGATATAGAAGTTCCCGGCAGCGTTCTGCAGGGCATCCGTGGCCTGTGCAAGTGCCTCGCGGTCCTGGCCCAGTACTGCACCGGTGAGGGCATATTCACTGGTGGTGTCCACAAGTTCAAGTGTTTCTTCCCATTGGTCATCTTCATAGACATACACGGTGACCACAGGGCCAAAAAGCTCTGTGTGCATAGTGGTGTAGCTGGGGTCAGTGGTCAATAAAACGGTGGGCTCTATGAAGTAGCCCTTTGACTTGTCATGGCCACCGCCCACGATGATTTCCACGTTGTCATCCTCTTTGGCCTGGTCAATATACCTGGCCAGTTTGTCAAAACTGCCCTCGTGGATAACCGCGGTGATAAAGTTGCTCATATCTGCTGGAGACCCCATTTTAAATGAGTCTACATCCTCAATCACATGGTTTTTTACGTCTTCCCATATTGACTGTGGGATATAGCACCTGCTTGCCGCGCTGCACTTTTGCCCTTGAAATTCAAAGGCACCCCGTGAAATGGCGGTAGCCACCTGTTTCGCTTTCGCGGAAGGGTGTGCAAGGATAAAGTCTTTGCCGCCTGTTTCTCCCACAATCCTGGGATAGGTCTTGTACCTGTGTATGTTTTTGCCAATTTTTGCCCAGATGTCCTTAAAGACATGCGTTGATCCCGTAAAGTGAATTCCGGCAAAATCAGGACTGTCAAGAACGGTGTCTGTAATCATTTCGGGGTCACCCATGACCATGTTGATGACGCCATCTGGCACACCGGCCTCACGGAATACGTCCATGACAACCTTGGCAGAATATACCTGGCTATCACTGGGTTTCCATACCACCACGTTGCCCATCAGCGCTGCTGATGCTGGCAGGTTTCCGGCAATGGCCGTAAAGTTAAAAGGTGTGATTGCATATATAAAACCTTCCAGAGGGCGGTATTCTACACGGTTCCATGCAGCTGCGCTGCTCTCTGGCTGGTTCATGTAAATCTCTGACATGTACTGTACGTTGAACCTCAAGAAATCAATGAGTTCACAGGCCGAATCAATCTCTGCCTGAAATATGGTCTTTGATTGTGCCAGCATGGTGGCTGCGTTGATTTTTGCACGGTAAGGCCCCTGTATGAGCTCGGCAGCTTTTAAGAAAACCGCGGCGCGATGCTCCCATGGCATTTTGGCCCATTTTTTCCTGCCTTCAAGGGCGGTGCTGATGGCTTCTTCCACATGTGATTTTTCGGCTAGGTGATATTCTCCCAGTATATGGGCATGTTCGTGTGGAGGTGACATGGTGTTTGTGTTACCGGTCTCCACGTCCTTGCCGTTTATATATAAAGGTACATTTACCTTACTGTTGTACAAATCGTCATAGGCCTTGAGAACCTCTTCTCTTTCTGGACTTCCTGGGGCATAGTCCATAATGGGCTCATTTATAGCGACAGGTACTTCAAAAAATCCTTTTCCCATAGTTGTTTTATTTACTGTTCAATGTTTAAAAAATATGGTGGGCAATGTACAAAAAACTCTATGGAAGGCATAGCGTGCACCTAAGCGTTTTTATCAAAAATAGCTTAATATAAATGTATTTTGACCCAGTATTGTCGCCAGCCTAATTTGATGCAAATGGAGCGCAGAGATTAAAGGTGGGGATGTGTACCTTGAATTTTCTTGATGTAGAAAGGTTGATCATGATATAGTGGCCGTTCATGGAGCCAAAGGGTGCCGCTAGCGCACAGCCCGAGGTGTATTTGTGAAAATTTCCCGGGGCAATGATGGGTTTAGTGCCTATGACGCCCTCTCCCTTGATAACCTCAAGCTTGTTCAGTGAATCATATATGTTCCATTTTCTCCATTGCAACTGCACGGGTTCCTTGCTGATATTGTCAATGTAGATTTCATAGGTAAAGGCATACTTCATCTTGAAATCCTGAAAAAAAGTCCCTTCGTAATTGGTCTTTACTGAAACCTTGATTCCATTAGTTATTTGAGATACCATGGTAATGTATAGGGTGACTAGTTTGCTAAAAATAGTAAAAAAAATCAATTTGCTTGCGCCGAAAGCCCCTTAACCATAGGACACGGCGGTAAACATCAAGAAGCATGAACCCAGGATTATGGATATTATGCCAAAAATGATATGTATGGTAAAAAATTTGATGAGGGTCCTTATCCTGCTTTCCTTATAAAAATTACGCAGGGCCTTGTACAGGTAAAAAGGGCAGATAAGGGTGATGAAAATACCAGATAGGTAATCTTCACCTAGTAGATAATCTGGCAAGAGGAGCAAAAAAAGCCCCAGGAACAGAAAAGTGAATATATGGAATATGAAAATCATGTGCTCCATATAGTTGACGGGCCGTTTTACCCAGAAAAATTTTATGGTCATGGTACACAGATGAAGCGTGATGTAGCCTAAGATGGGAATGCCCAGCAGGTATTGCCAAGCCTTGTTGTTGTAATCTTTTAGACTGCTTTTTATTTCGCCGTAAGACCGCCTTTTAAAATATATCAGGAGAAAGCTAAGGGCTACTACCGGGGTAAGGAAGAATATAAAGAACGGAAGCTTGTTGAGGAGGTAGTTGATGAACAGTCCCGGGTTTTTATCAATACGTTCAAAAACGGCATTTCTTTCATACATCCACCTGTTAAAAGGGGTGCTCTCGTACCTAAGGCTGTCGAGGGCCTCGATGGGGTCTACGGTTTCTGTGGCATAATAATATGAGCTGAAAAGAGTGTACTTTGTCTTTAATCCCTGAAGGTAATCCATAGTGTCCACTGCGCTTTCCTGGGTGTAATCAAAGTAGTTGTTGTGCTGTATGGTGGCATAGTCAAGGGGTATGGAATCTTCCACATCCTTGTATTTGAGGGCGATTAAAACATCGTCATTCTTAAAAAGGTTCAATTTGCCAAAGTTGCGCGCTGCTGAATCTGGGTTAAGATAAGAAAATAGGTTGGCCAGTAAAAAATAGAGGATGCTTATGCTAAGGAAAAACCTAAATGGGTTGGCATACTTTAGCCGTTTGCCGTTAACATAATTGCGGGTGATGGTTCCTGGCTTGAAGATAATGTCCTTGACGGTATACCTGAAACGGCTGTCATAAGTAAAGATGCTGTGCAAAAATTCTCCAAAAAAATCCTTGAGCGAGAGTCTTTTAACCGAGTTGAGCTGACCACAATAGGAGCAAAACCTATCGCTCAGCTCAAGGGGATGGCCACAATTGAGGCACTGTACGCCGCGATAGCGCATGGATTTGCGGCTGTCAGGAATAAGTACTTCTTCTTTTTCTCCCACAGCCTAAATATATAAGGAATTTCTAATTTAATCAATTGCGGCGCACATTTGATATGGTCGTGCTCAGTGCATTGCCCGCGCCTATGAGCTCATCAAACCTTCCGCCGGGCCTCCTATAATATATAAGGACATCATATTCGTTTTCTGTTTGCCAGAAATCACCGCTTATGGGGTTGTTGGGCAAGCGCACCCCATCCTGGGCAACCACGTACTTAAAGTTGTAAAAACCTTGTTTTAGCAGCAATGGTAGTTCATAGATGGCTTCTTTTTCATTGTAGCTCATCTTGACGGCATCATCCAGTTGAAAATTGTTGAAGTTGCCGTAGATATACACTTCCTGGCCTTTGGGTAGTTTTTTATGGTCCAGCCCAAAATGTACCCATACATACTCGGCTTCATGGTCGGCATCTCCCTGGTTGGAGCGTACCACATAATTACCGTTGATGTCTGGGTTGTATGTATAAGGTAGGTTTGCACGTGTGGGATTGATGTACAGGTAATTGTGGTAAAGGTTGATGAGCTCTATGTACTGCAAGGTATTGCTGGCGGCGCGTACATCCTTGTTATCAAAATTGAGGAATTCATTGCCGGCATAGAACGAGGTTTCGGTATCGTAGCGGTACTCTAGCACGTTGCCTATGGTATATTGGGGTTTAAAATCCTTGATGGCGGTCTTTAGGTCGTTGTTTTGAATAATTACCGGGCGCACGTTTTTTGAAGGATTAATCAATGGGGTCTCGCCGCTATCTACCCTAAAGTTTACGCTTTGTTTAGTGTCAACAAACCTCAGGTCACGTGACCTCAATATCTCTACACCCACACTGGCCTGGCGGTCATATATCATGAACTTGCGCGAAAAGATGACTTCATCAGCATTGTTGTAGATGGTGAGCAGGTAATTGCCGCTTTTTTCAAGTGCCCTCGTGTTCTTGTTGGGTATCGTGAGTTCATAGTGGGTATACAGCTGCAGCGTACTTACTGAATTTGTGTAGTTGAAGATGCGGGCATGGTCAAAACCTTCCATATATTCCGTCTTGGCCAGGGCACTGGGGGTCCAGTCATAATTAAAATGCTCAATCTTGTAGTAGTAGTCGGCCTCATCGCCTATGATGTCATCAAAGCTCAACGTCAACCTCTCGCCCAGGGCAATGAGGGGCAGTTGTGATTGATCTGTATTTCCTTTAAACTGTACTGTTTTTATATAGGCAGGGGCATAAACCTCCTCCGCGACCTGCGCAAGGGTGACTTTTGCCGTGAGCATAAAAACAATACAGACCAGTAGTTTGTTCATGCGTATCTGTGATTTCTCAAAGGTAAATCAAATTTTATACCTTAATTGAAAATGGCGTGCCACGGACCTATTTATTTAAATCTATAACGTTTGCATAAAACAATCCCTGGGCTTTAACATTTTTATCCTTTTCTCATGTGTGTTAAGCTAGTAAAATTTGTAAATTTGCGCACCTCAAAACCCCGATTCTTTGTCGGGCGGGGCTAAAACATTAACATAATTTTCCTATGTCAAAAGACATTAAGATCAAAAAAGGTCTTGACATTAATTTGGTTGGAGAAGCTGATAAAGTAATAGCAGACGCTCCCAGGTCAAGAACTTATACGATCAAACCTTCGGATTTTCATCTTATTACTCCTAAGATGATGGTTAAGGAAGGAGCTCAGGTAAAGACAGGACAACCTATTTTTTATTCAAGGGAAGACGAAAACCTCAAATTTGTATCGCCGGTAAGTGGAACGCTCGCCGAGATCAAAAGAGGGGCAAAGCGTGTGATCACACAAATTATCATCGAAGCTGATGGTAGTGGTGAAAGTGTGGAACACGGCATCCTTGATGTGGCATCAGCAGATGCCGCAGCAATTAAAGAGAGGTTGTTGCTGGCAGGAGCCTGGCCTTTCATCAAGCAGCGTCCCTATGATATCATCGCAAGTATAGATGATGCCCCGGACGCTATTTTTATTTCTGGGCACAACAGCGCGCCCCTGGCGCCAGATTGTAACTTTACCCTTAAAGGTAAAGAAGATGCATTGCAGGCAGCTGTGACCGCATTGGGCAAATTTGCTCAAGGCGGCGTGCATGTCTCTGTAGAGCAGGGTGCTGACAGCGTTTTTAAAAACCTAAGCGGCATAACACTTCACAAAGTTTCTGGCCCGCACCCCAGTGGTAACGTGGGTACACAGATCAACAAGATAAGGCCTATCAATAAAGGAGAGGTGTTCTGGACGATTGCTGCAGAAGACCTTGTCATTATAGGTGAGCTCTTCCTTACGGGGAAATTTAATCCAGAGCGCATAATCTCGGTCTCTGGCTCATCTGTAAAAAAACCTAAATACTACCGTACAAGGATAGGGGCCGAAGTATCGACCTTTGCTTACGATGCAGGTATAGAGGGTGATAACGTCAGGATGATTTCGGGCAACGTGCTTACCGGTACCACCGTTGCTCCTGATGGTAGCCTGGGCTTTTATCATAAAGAATTTGTGGCGATCCCAGAAGGTAACGATTATGAATTCTTCGGCTGGAACAAACCCGTTTTCAACAAGATCTCACAAACTAGGGCACTTACTTTTTCCTGGATGTTTCCAAAGAAAAAATATGACCTTGACACAAATACAAACGGTGAGCACAGGGCTTTTGTTCTCACCGGTGCCTATGAAGAGGTCTTCCCTCTTGATATCTACCCCATGCAGATTCTCAAGGCCTGTATGGTCGAGGACCTAGACAGCATGGAGCAAATGGGGATGTATGAAGTTGCCCCAGAAGATTTTGCACTCACTGAATTTATTTGTGTCTCAAAACAGCCCCACCAGGCAATCATACGCAGGGGTCTGGACTTGATGCAAAAAGAAATAGGATAATTAGATATGGGATTAAAACAAAAATTAGATTCCATTAAGGAACAGTACAAGGGTAAAAAGATGGCACCGGCATTCAATGCCCTGCATACATTTTTATACACCCCTAACGAAGTGACCCATAACGGGTCTCACATACGTGCCGCTGATGACCTGAAGCGTACGATGAACACGGTGATCATGGCGCTTTTGCCAGTCCTGGTATGGGGTATCTTCAATGCAGGATATCAACATTATGCCGCCATTGATGCCGCAAATGGAATTGTAAGGACGCCAGATTTGTTTGGAAACTTCTTCACCTGGGAAAACTTTTCGCTGGGAGCGTTGACCGTTATTCCACTAGTGCTTGTTTCTTATGGTGTGGGGCTTGCGGTAGAGTTTGTCTTTGCCGTTATCAAGGGGCATGAAGTAGAAGAAGGTTACCTGGTGACAGGGATGCTCGTGCCACTCATCGTGCCCATTGACATTCCATTATGGATGCTGGCGGTTGCCGTGGTATTTGGTGTTATTATAGGTAAAGAGGTTTTTGGTGGTACAGGGATGAACATCCTCAACCCAGCCTTGACGATACGTGCATTTTTATTCTTTGCTTATCCTACCTGGATGAGTGGTGATAAAGTATGGGTTCATGGGGCTGTTGCCAAAGCTGGACAACCTGATGCCATTTCTGGTGAGACGATTTTGGGTACTTTGGCGCAAGCCGGTGACATGCACTATTCCGTTGCTGATATGTTCTATGGGTTTATACCCGGTTCAGTTGGGGAGACATCAACATTGTTGATCTTGCTGGGGGGGCTTTTCTTAATCTACACAAAGATTGCCAGCTGGAGGATCATGGTAAGTGCCGTGGTGGGTGCCCTGCTCATGGGGTGGATCTTCAACGGTGTGATTGATGCTGGCTGGATAGGAGAAAGCAGTAAGTTCTATGGCTTGATGAGCTTTCCGTTCTGGCAGCATTTGATAATAGGTGGTCTCGCTTTTGGTATCGTGTACATGGCAACAGATCCAGTTACCGGCTCACAGACCAATACAGGAAAATATTGGTATGGATTCTTCATAGGTTTCATCTCGGTCATGATACGGGTGTTCAACCCGGCATATCCAGAGGGCGTATTCCTGGCAATCCTGCTCATGAACGTGTTTGCACCTACTATAGATCATTATGTGATACGTGCAAATGTTAAGAAGAGAATGAAAAGATTAAAACTTAAAACGGCTTAGTAATGAATACCGAAAAGAACAGTTATACGGTAATCTTTGCAGTTGTGATGGTCCTGGTTGTGGGTGCATTGCTTGCATTTGTGGCATCTTCACTAAGACCAAAGATAGAAATCAACGAAAAGTTTGAAAAACAACAGAACATCCTTTACGCCATGGGCGTCAACAACGATGTTGATGGGGGCGCTGTTGCATTTATACCCACAAATGAAGTTGAGGCAGAATTTGGCAAGTATATCAAGACCCAGTATGTCATTGAGGGAAGTAACATAAGTGAAGATCCAGAAGCTTACCTTATCGACCTTAAACAAGAATTGCAAAAAGATGAATCCGAAAGGAAACTTCCCGTTTTCATAGGAGAAAAAGATGGTGAGGACTATTACATCATCCCTATGTACGGTAAGGGACTATGGGATGCCATATGGGGGTTTGTGGCCCTTGACCAGGATTATGTGGTAAAAGGGGTTTACTTTGACCACAAAGGTGAAACGCCAGGTCTTGGCGCAAACATCAAGGAGCGTTTCTTTATGGATGATTTTGACGGAGAACAGATTATGCATGGTACAAAATACCAGGGCATAACCGTGGCAAAGGGTAACAACGACCCGCTTAACGAGGACAAAGAAGATGGAGAAGTTGACGCACTGGCAGGAGCGACCATTACCGGTAACGGGGTGACCGCGATGATTAATAGTACACTCAAGCTCTACATCCCTCATTTAAAAGACCTAAAGATTTAATTATGGCTTTATTATCAAAAAAAGAACAGGGCCTGATTTTTGACCCGCTTACTGACAACAACCCCATCACCATCCAGGTGCTTGGTATATGTTCTGCACTGGCGATTACCGCACAGCTCAAGGCATCCATAGTTATGGCAGTTTCAGTACTGTTTGTACTGGCCCTGGGTAATGTGGTTATTTCGCTTATGCGAAATATAATCCCGCCCAAGATCAGGATTATCGTGCAGCTTATCGTGGTGGCCGCCCTGGTTATCATCGTTGATCAATGCCTCAAGGCCTTTCAATATGAATTGAGCAAGCAGCTATCGGTTTTTGTGGGATTGATCATTACAAACTGTATCATCATGGGCCGCTTTGAGGCCTTTGCCCTGGGCAATGGACCATGGCAATCATTTCTTGATGGTATAGGTAACGCACTGGGTTATGGACTCATCCTTGTGACCGTGGGTTTCTTTAGGGAGCTTTTGGGTTCTGGGACATTGTTGGGCTTTCAGATACTGGGGGACCCCATAGCAAAGACTGGCCTGTATGGCATAGGTTATGAGAACAACGGTTTTATGCTGCTCTCACCCATGGCATTGATTGTACTGGGTATCATCATCTGGGTACAGCGCAGCCGTAACAAAGCCCTGATAGAAGAACATTAAAAAATCACGGGTGGTCACCCATCCGAAAATTCCAAAATACAATGGAACACGTAGAGTTGTTTTTTAAGTCAATATTTATAGATAACATGGTATTTGCCACATTCCTCGGGATGTGTTCATACCTGGCCGTTTCTAAAAAGGTCTCCACGGCAGTGGGACTGGGTGCCGCGGTAATTTTTGTACTTGCCGTTACCGTGCCCATTAACTGGTTGCTGGACCATTACATCCTACGCCGTGGTGCGCTGGAGTGGCTAGGCCCAGAATATGCAGACTATGACCTTAGTTTCATGTCATTCATCCTGTTTATCGCGACCATTGCGACCATGGTACAGCTCGTGGAACTTGTGGTAGAAAAATTTTCTCCATCGCTGTATAACAGCCTGGGTATTTTTCTTCCACTTATCGCGGTAAACTGTGCGATACTTGGGGGCTCGCTGTTCATGCAGTCAAGGGATATCGCAACCCTGGGGCTTGCCTTTAACTATGGTATCAGTTCTGGTATTGGGTGGTTCCTGGCAATCCTTGCCATTGCTGCCATACGTGAAAAAATAAGGTATAGCAACGTGCCCGCTCCACTTAGGGGCCTGGGTATCACATTTATCATAACAGGACTCATGGCCATAGGTTTCATGAGCTTTGGCGGTATGTTGACCGGTGATAATGATGACAGTGCCGAAGAACAGGCAGAAGTATCACAAGTAGATAAGATAAAGGAACAACCTGCAGAGCCCATTGCAGATAATACTAAAGAAATAAACGAGTAATTATGTTCTTAGCTAGTACAATAGGAGTAATTGTAGCAACGGTAGCAGCATTCTTGACACTTATAATCGTGTTGGTGGCATTGTTGCTTTTTGCTAAACAAAAGCTTTCGCCATCAGGCCCTGTAAAGATCACCATAAACGGGGAAAAGGAAATCGAGGTAGGATCTGGAGGATCACTGCTCTCCACACTGGGCAATAAAAAGATATTCCTGCCATCAGCTTGTGGTGGCGGTGGTACCTGCATACAGTGTGAATGCCATGTTCTTGCAGGTGGTGGTGAGGCATTGCCCACAGAGACTCCACACTTTACACGTAAAGAATTAGCCCACGGCGCCCGCCTTGCTTGCCAGGTAAAGGTCAAGCAGGATATGAACATCCAGATTCCTGAAGAGGTCTTTGGTATCAAGAAATGGGAAGCTACCGTGGTACGCAACTATAACGTAGCTTCATTTATCAAAGAATTTGTTGTTGAGATCCCCGAGGATATGAACTACAAAGCAGGTGGATATATCCAGATTGAAATTCCAGAATGTGAAATAAAATACTCGGATATTGACATTACGGCCCACCCAGAAGAGCATGAAACACCAGATAAGTTTAAGGCAGAGTGGGATAAATTTGGTCTATGGCCATTGGTGATGAAAAATACAGAAACCGTTGAACGCGCTTACTCCATGGCTTCCTACCCCGCTGAGGGCCGTGAGATCATGTTGAACGTGCGTGTTGCCACCCCACCATGGGATAGGGCAAAAAATCAATGGATGAGCGTAAACCCAGGTATTGCATCTTCATACATTTTCAGTAGGAAGAAAGGAGATAAGGTAACCATATCTGGACCTTACGGTGAATTCTTCATCAACGAGTCTGAGGCCGAGATGCTTTATGTGGGCGGTGGTGCTGGTATGGCACCCATGCGTTCTCACCTTTATCACCTCTTCAAGACCCTAAGGACAGGACGTAAGGTGACGTATTGGTACGGGGGACGTTCTAAAAGAGAACTATTTTACCTGGATCACTTTAAGCAACTTGAAGAAGAGTTTCCTAATTTCAAGTTCTACCTGGCACTTTCTGAGCCCATGGAAGAAGATAACTGGAAGGTCAAGGAAGACCTTGATGCCCCCGGAGATGGTTTTGTAGGGTTCATCCACCAGGTGGTGATTGATCAATACCTGAGCAAGCACGATGAGCCAGAAGAGATAGAACTTTATTTCTGTGGCCCTCCACTCATGAACAAAGCGGTGCAGAAGATGGGAGAAGATTTTGGTATCCCGGATGAGAATATCCGTTTTGATGACTTTGGCGGATAAAAGTTCCGCTTTCGCGAAAGCGAATCATAAATAATTATTAAACCGGTGCTCTTGCGCCGGTTTTCGTTTTTTATCACCCCGTGGAGCACTAAATTTGCCATATGTCTAATTATCTAGAGGAACAAGAATTGCATAACCTGGCAATGAATATCGTGGGGAAGGACCTTGAGGAAATGGGTTATGAATTCCTGGCGGTAAACAGTAAGCTAAAAAAAGACCCCCAGTTTGTGGCATTAAAAGATAAAGAGCTGCATTTTGTCATAGTAAGGGCAAAGGGCTATCCAGATAATGCAAATACCTATGATGCTAAACTGGTTGAGAAAATCAAGCAACATGCTGCCAAATTTGAGGCGCATACATTATATGCAGGAGTGGGCCTGGGAAGTGCAAAAGATTATAAACAGCCCGTGGAACATGGTACGGATTATGCAGTAGTCTATAATGGAATACAAAAAATTTCATGAAGTCATTATTACCTTTATTAATAGCATTTATTTTTTTAGGTTGTGAGGAGCCCGCACCACAACTTCATATCCTTGAAGGGGAAGCGCTGGGCACAAGCTATCATGTTAAATTTTATGGTGAAGTTGATTCTGCGACCGTAAAGTTTGACTCTGTTATAAATACAATCAATGCTACTTTTAGCACCTATATCCCCAATTCCCGTATTTCTAAAATCAATCATGGTGATTCAACCATCGTTGCCAATGCCATGTTCAAGGAGGTCATGGCGCTGTCAAAAACCGTTTACCAGAACTCTGGGGGCTATTATGACCCCACGGTGGGCAAACTGGTCAATGCCTATGGTTTTGGCCCAGAAGGTAAGATAGAAGAGCTGGATAGCATCACCGTGGATTCCCTAAAGCAATTTGTGGGGCTGGACAAGGTAGGTATTTCAGCAAATGGCCTTGTTGTAAAGGATATTCCGGGTGTCTATCTTGATTTTAACAGCATTGCAAAAGGGTATTGTATCGACAGGATAGGGAAAATGCTGGAAGATAACGGCGTTACGGATTATCTTGTAGAACTGGGGGGCGAACTGCTCGCCAGGGGCAAGAACCTAGATCGCGACCAGGCCTGGGCCGTGGGTATCGAGAATATTGATGCCCCAGTTGATGATAGAAGCTATACCCGGGTCGTCGCATTGCAGGACATGGGTATGGCCGGTTCTGGCAATTATAGAAAATACAGGATTGACCCCGCCACCGGAAACAAATACGTACATACCATAAACCCCCTTACGGGAAAAGCTGAAAAAAGCGATATCCTTAGTTCTACGGTCATTGCCAGTACCTGCGCAGAGGCTGATGCCTATGCCACCACATTTATGGCCATGGGCATTGAACGCTCAAAAAAATTATTGCAAAAATTAGAAGGCGTAGAAGCATACCTTATGTATGCTGAAGGTAACGAGACCAATATTTATATGACACCGGGTTTTAAAAAGTACCTCAAGGATTAATCCTTGTGGCATACCGGTAAGATTTCACCAGGGGCTAACCTGTACCTGTCGATTTCGGCAGGGGCAAGCCGTGACGTGTAATCAACCTCATCAACCCTAAAGCCCACACCGCGCAGTTTATCAAAGTAATCCCGACCATAAACCCGCACATGGTCATATTGACCAAAAATCCTGGCCCTCTCCTCCCTGTCAGTAATGGTATCATCCTCTAGGGTGGATGCCCTTGATAGATCTTGCGGTATCTGTAAAATCGCTTTTCCTCCAGGTTTAAGGACCCTGTAGAGTTCGCTCATGGCGGTGTCGTCATCTGGGATGTGCTCAAGCACGTGGTTGCAGAATATGATATCATATTCATCGTCCTTAAAGGGAAGTGCGCAGATGTCAGCCTTTACATCTGCCAGCGGGGAGTTAAGGTCTGTGGTCGTGTAATCGAGGTTGTGCATTTCGCGGAAGCGTTTATAAAAGGCCTGCTCCGGTGCAAAGTGCAACATTTTGGCTTGCGCCGAAAAAAAATCTGTTTCCCGCACCAGGTACAGCCATAAAAGCCTGTGCCGTTCAAGCGAGAGCGTGGATGGCCCCAGTACATTGGGGCGTGTTTTTCCATATCCATAGGATAGGAACCTGCGGAAGCTTTTGCCATCAATGGGGTCTGTATAGCGGTCTCCCTTTAGCGCAACCGCGATAATGGGTTTCACGGCATAGCTCAACCTGATGAGCAATGGGCGGGGGATAGTATTGAGGGCCTTTTTAAAAAGGGAGTTGATCATACTTCTAGACTGCCCCAGTTTTCACCGGTCTTGATGCGGTGAAGTTGCATTTCTGAAACGCCAAACTGTTTTGCCAGGACCTTGAGGCGAGTGCGCCTGTTGGGGTCCAGGAGTTTTTTCTTGAGTATCTTGGCCTCTGCATAGGAGAGTTTTGTATAGTGGCGTTCTCCAGAGGTCCTCCTCTTGATATCCAGCGGACTGGTCTTTTGATGGGCATAGCGTTCTTTATGTGTTACCCATTTAAGGTTTGAGATCCTGTTGTCAGTCTTTTCATGATTGAGATGGATAACGGCATTCTCGCCTTCTTTTTGTTCTATGAATGTGGTTGCCAGGAGTTTGTGGAGGTAAAAATTACGTCGCTTGCCGTTTGCAAGTTTTATGTTTATGGTGGTGTAACCATTGATGTTCCCACCTTTGATGATTGCACCATCAGGGTTGTTTACGTAACTTTTTACTCGTCCGTAGGTGGATAGGCCTACATAATACCCCTTTTCCCAATTATCTTCACGATAATCTTTCCAGGTTTCGAGTTGCATGTTTGATTAATTTATAGGATGACCTCGCTGGTTCTAAATGGTTGTTCTTCATTGCTTTCTATTCCCAGCGAATCGTAAATATACTTAAAAGTTGACAAAAGTTGGGGTTTTCCGTCAATCAGGGCGACGTCGTGCTCAAAATGCGCACTGGGCTTGTTATCGCGGGTGGTTATGGTCCATCCATCACGGTGTTGTTTTATTCTGTGTGTACCCATGTTTACCATGGGCTCTATGGCGACTACCATACCTTCAATGAATTTTTTGCCGCGACCCCTTCGGCCATAGTTAGGCATATCAGGTGCTTCGTGCATCTTAGACCCCAGCCCGTGACCTACCAGTTCACGTACTATGCCATAACCGTATTGCTCACAATGTTGTTGTATGGCATAGCCCACATCGCCCACACGGTTACCTGCCTTGAATTGTGCGATACCCACATATAGGGATTCTTTTGTAACGTCCAGGAGCTTCTTGGTTTCAGGATCTATTTCACCTACTTCAAAGGTATAGGCGTGATCCCCATAAAAACCATTTTTCAGAGCGCCGCAATCTATGGAAATAATATCTCCCTCCTTAAGGGGGACGTCTGTGGGAAATCCATGGACCACCTGGTCGTTAGGACTCATGCATAAAGAATTGGGGAAATCGTAAAGACCAAGAAAACCAGGCTCTGCACCATGGTCGCGTATATATTCTTCAGCGAGTTTATCGAGGTGTAGCGTGGTAACCCCTGGTTTGACTTCAGATGCGAGCATGCCCAGGGTTTTTGAAACGATAAGGGCACTTTCGCGCATAAGTTCTATTTCTTCTCTGGTTTTAGGTATGATCATTTATAAGGGGGTTTGATTTAATCTGCAATAAATCAGAATATTATGTATATAAAATGGGGTCTGGAAAATGAAGGTAAAATTACTAATATATTTTGCCATAAGAATACTTGTGGGTCAAAAAAACCACAACTACACCGACAAAATCCTACTGTTCAGCCAATTAATATTAAGATAATATTGGGGTTAATATAATTTTAAAAATTCTTTTTTAGCTTTATGATATTGATTTTTAAAACATTAAAATATGAAAACACGATTACGCTTTTTGCTTTTGATGGTTATGCTTCCCATGGGGAGTATGTTTGGGCAGACCAATGCCTGGATTAATGAGATTCATTATGATAATGCAAGCACTGATGCAAATGAAACTATAGAAATAATCATTGAAAATCCTGGGGATTTATCAGATTATACAGTTACATTATATAATGGCAGTGGAGGTGTAGCTTATGACTCTGAAACGATAGACAACATGACAGCGGGGTCTGTGGTAGATAACTATAGGATTTTCACATGGAATCCTAGTTCTATACAGAACGGTTCTCCAGACGGTGTTGCGCTTTCTTATCAAGGGAATTTGATTTCTGGTCAATTTCTTAGTTATGAAGGTTCTTTTGCAGCGACTGATGGTCATGCTAATGGGGTAACATCCATGGATATTGGCGTAGAAGAGACGGGGACCACTTTAACTACTGAATCTCTTCAACTCGCTGGAACAGGTACTCAATATTCAGATTTTACTTGGCAGTCTCCTGCAACTTCTACTTTTGGTTCGCTTAATATTGGTCAAGCCCTTGGGGCTGGTAGCGGTAATACACCACCATTTATTACAAACATCTCCATAGACCCGGCATCACCCACCTCTTCAGATGCTGTTACGGTTTCTGCGGATGTTACAGATAGTGATGATGGTTTAGCATCAGTTACCTTATATTATGATACCGCAGGAACGGCAGATACGGGAGATACTTCCATGGCAATGTCAATTTCTACGGGCGATACGTATGAAGCAACAATTCCAGCGCAAGCTGATGGTACAACCGTGAGCTATATTATAGTTGCTACAGATAGTAATGCCTCGCCAGAGACAACAACTTCATCAGAGAAGACATATACAATCGCTGACCCAGCTCCACCTGGGGCTATCATAATTACTGAAATCATGCAGAATCCAGCTGCTGTTGGTGATGGAGATGGTGAATATTTTGAAATCTACAATAACTCATCTTCATCTATTGATATAGAGGGATGGGATATCAATGATGCATCTGGTCTTGACCATACCATAGATAATGCAGGGGCTGGAGTTGTAGTTCCAGCTAACAGTTTTTTTGTGCTAGGAATAAATGGCGATGACACATCTAACGGAGGAGTAACTGTTGATTATGTTTATCCTTCGGCCGTCAATTTAAGTAATTCTAGTGATGCATTGATATTATTAGATGCGTCAGATAATGAAATAGACCGAGTAGAATGGGACAATGGTTCTACTTTTCCAGATCCAGATGGTGCCTCCATGATTTTCATCGGCACTCCTGATGAGGATAATAATGATGGTTTGCTATGGGCAACCTCAAGTATTGTGACGGGGCTGGATAGTGATTCTGGTTCTCCAGGAGCTAACGGTCTAGAACAGTTTATAACTAATACATCGATTTATGAAAGCGGTGCTTGGTCTGCAGGTGTGCCTTCGGGGGCTACCGGTACAACCAACTTTATTGTGATGGACGGTACGTATGCCCCAACATCTGATATAGATATTCAATCCCTTCAAGTGAGAAGTGGCGCGTCATTTGAGATGGGCTATACCTTAAATGCCGGCGGAAGCATTTTTAACATGGGAAGCTTTTTGTTTCAAAGTGATGCAACTTCTGATGGTGAGCTTGGACCACTTGTAGAGAATGCTCAAGTAACAGGTGACTTTACCGTGGAGCAGTACTTTTCTAATAACCGCTCGTACCGTATGGTAAGTCCTGCAGTTACTACGTCAACATCCATATATGACAACTGGCAAGAAGGCGGGGCTGAGATTGCCAATTATGGCACGGATATTACAGGGGGTGACAGCGCAGATGGTTTTGATCAAACAACCACGAATAATCCCTCCATATTTGAAGTAGATTATTCAGCTACTCCTGCTCCTGCTTTTGTGGCATTGCCTAATACGAATGCAATTAATCTAGATACGGATGATTCTTATTTACTTTTTGTGAGGGGGGACAGGATGATAGACCTCACAAACAATTCTTCTAGCTCATCTACTACATTAAGAGCAACAGGAACCCTCGCAACTGGGCCTCAAAGCCAGTCTTATGGAGTTGCAGACGAGGAGTTTGCCATGTTTGGAAATCCTTATCAATCATCAATTGATTTAGGTCTTGTGCTAGATGGTAACCCAGCAATATTGACTGATTTCTTCTACTTGTTTGACCCTAATAAAGGCGATAATGGAGATTATGTCATGGTAGATTATACTACTGGTGCCAATAGCGATGGTAGTACTGCAAATCAATACCTGCAACCAGGTCAAGCTGCTCAGGTTCAGGCGGGTTTGCCCGTTGATAATGTGTTGACAATAGATTTTGATGAAAGTGATAAAAGCCCAGGAAATCATACTGATGTGAGAGCTCTAGATGAAGATGCGATGGATATATCATTTAAGCTTTATACCTCAGAGTCTTTTAAAATTGAAAGGGTCTATGACGCATTCAAGATTTCTTTTGCGAATGACTTTTCTAATGAAATCAACAGGAGGGATGGGGTTAAGCCTGGAAATTTTGGAGAAAATTTTGGAACCATAAATGGGGAAGGAAAATTTGGATATGAAAGAAGAGCAATGCCGGTTGAAAATGAAGTCATTCAATTGTCCTCAACAAACTATCAACACACGGATTATGTATTGACCATCAATGTGCCCGAGGGTCTTGAAAATGCTGTATTTATTGATGATTACACTAGTACAGAAACAATATTGAAAACTGGCGAAAACCAGATAGAGTTTTCAGTAGGAGATGAGGCCAGCAAGGCAGAAAACCGTTTTTCAATTGCCTTTACAAATTCATTGAGTGTCGATACTCAGGATTTTATGGGTGTAAATATATATCCTAACCCCATGAAGGATAACCGCTTTATTATAGGCAGTTCTAAACTTAATGGTAGTAGGGTAAATGTGAGCATCACAAATATGCTGGGGCAAACGATCTATAGGGAAAATCATGATTTTATAGGAAACGAATTAGTGATTTACCCTGACCTTACCACAGGGATTTATGTGGTGAAGATAGAAGGAAACGGGCAGGAATCAACCCATAGAATCGTAAAACAATAATCAGGTTTTAACCCTATAAAATGATTAACATGAAAAACTCAATATACATTAAAATACTATTTGCCTTAATATTTGTTTTGGCTTTAAGCCAAAATACAACCGCCCAGATTTCTTTACCTAATGGAGATTCTACTGAAGTGGATGACACAGGTGCAGGACCCATTGACGGTCTTATAGGCCTGGGTATTGTGGCTGGTGCCGCACTGGGCTATAAAAAGTTGCGTAAGAAGTAGATATCTATATCAATGTTAAGATAAAGGGCCGCATTTGTGGCCCTTTTTATGTATATGAGCTAATCACTTGAGTCAAATCCCCACGGCTCATCAACCCACTATGCCGCCATAGGGGATTTCCCTGCTTGAACAATATCAACGTGGGCACCCCACGCACGTTAAACTTACTGGCCACACCAGGGTTTTTATCAACATCTATCTTTATGATCTTTACGCCAGCGCCCATCTCTTTTTTTACATCGGCTAGTATGGGGGCAAGCGTCTGGCAAGGGCCGCACCAAGTCGCATAAAAGTCAAGGAGAACAGGGATTTTTGAGTCTATGATTTCGTTAAATTTTGCTTTCATCTTGCTTCTAAATCGTTTTTTTTCAAATTATCATGCACAAAAATATGAAAACTGATACCCATCATTTTTTTAAATTCTCTTATAGGTGAATTTTGCTGAAAATTAAGAGATTATGGATTGCAATCATTGTGGTGGAGTTGTTGAAGAGATTCAAATCTTAAATGGTCATGTCTTTTGTGGTGACGCATGCAGGGAAGCCTGTGAAAAAATAAAAGACAGTGGCCTGGGGGCTTTTTATAAAGATGGGCATAAGGGGTTTAAGCCCAAAGAATACAGTCCAGAATTTTATGAGTCTCTTGCTAGGAAAAACAAGGCTACTTATATAAGGGATCGATATATCGGTATGCAAAAGGAAATTAACTTTTATGTCCCGCAGATGCGTGATGAACGGGATGTATGGCTTCTTTCCAGGTTATTTCACATACATATTGGTATAGGTATTTGTACAGCAATCCTTTCGACCAAAACCCTTAAAGTGGTCTTTGATGGGAGGCTCATTAGCATTGAAGATATTATAGAAAACCTCAATAGTATCGGCTACGGGCCTCTCATATCTTTAAAGGAAAAGAACCATGGTAAAGGTATTCATTTCCTCAGTTTTGTTGAAAAATTATTTTTTCCGGGTTCTAAAAAATTGGGGCAGGCAGGATAAAAAAGAACGGTCAACCTATTTTTTTAAGGCTTTCAACATCCCTTACCATAATACTTCTGCCTTTTATATCAACTAAGCCATCGTTCTTGAATTCCTGCAGTGTCCTGGTCACGGTTTCTTTTGCAATGCCAGCTAGGCTGGCAAGTTCCTGCCGGGGTATACGCAATATGGCCCCCTCTTCAGATTCATTTGATAATTTAAGGAGCACCTGTGCAGTCCTGTACCGTACAGAGCCATACGCCATCTGGCTCAACTGTTGTGACATGCCGCCCAGGCTTTTGGAAAGGATGTCAATAATGAGCTCATTGACTTCCCGGTTTTCATAGAGTATTTCATTGAATTTTTCTAAAGAAATCACGGCAACCTCGCTTTCTGTAACCGTTGAAGCGTTATTTACATAATGGCTCTGTTTGCCCAGCCCCCCAAGGCCAAACATTTCATTGGGCTTGATAAGCTGAGAAATCAGTTCCTTGTCTTTGTTGTCTATCGAGAAAACCTTGACCACGCCACTGAGCAGTAGGTAAATATCCTTGATTTTTTGTTCGGCACGATAAATATGTGTATTGGGTCTAGCATTAAGAATCCTTCCGTTTTGCTTCAGGTATTCGTAGAATTCAGTTACATCCTTAAAGTTGAACTTACCATCAGCCAGGGTTTTTTTTCTTACAATTTTGGCTTTCGCCAAACGGCTTTCAACACTGGCCAATAATTCAAAGGGTTTAATGGGTTTTGGTATATAATCATCAGCTCCCAGGTTCATGCCTTTGCGTATATCGTCTTTTTCTACCCTGCCCGAAAGAAATATAAAGGGTATCAAAGCGGTATCATTGTTTGAAGAAAGCCGGCCCAATACCTCATAGCCATCTATTGAGGGAAGCTCGATATCACATACAATCAGGCTGGGCTTAAATCGCAGGGCGGCTTGGATGCCCTCCTCACCATTATACCGGCCCACGGCATCATAGCCAGATTTTTGCAACAAGTACACAATGTTATCGCATAGCATTTTATTGTCTTCAATCACAAGTAGGCGTTCCATTGGGGGGAAGGGTTCTATTTGGGTTAATCTTTACTTATAGTGTATGCAGGCGTTAAAAAATTGATGGCTAATGAAAAATTATGATTTTTTCTCTTAATATCAATAAATTCCAACAAGATTATATAAAAAAATGACGGTAATCATTTTTTCCTTCTTAAATATGTCCTACATACAGTTGCTTGAAAAGAAAAGCGGGAGCATAGCATAAAAAAACGCCATCCTATTGATGGCGTTTTTAAATCTTGTACCGGGAATGGGAGTCGAACCCACACGCCCTAATGGACACATGGCCCTCAACCATGCCTGTCTACCAATTCCAGCATCCCGGTGAATGTGCAAATTTATGGGCGGCAAATATACTGTTTTTTCAAAACAAAAAAAGAATCTACATCAGGAATGCTTTTCAAAAAAAATATTTAAAAGCAATTGAATTTTTTTTCAACTTGTATAGACAGGTTTGTTTTTATATTTTTATAAAAAAAACACACATGCTCCATTTAGGTCTTGTAAGCGCCATCTTAGCAGGTAAATCTTTTGAGGAGGTAATAAATTTTGCTTCCACACATCAGTTTAAATGCGTTGAAGTAATGTGCTGGCCCCGTGGTATTGACGATCATCGTAGATATGCGGGAGTGACCCATATTGATATCGATAAGGTCGATGATGAGGCTGAAAAAATTCAAGACCTATTGACCCAAAAGAACATGTATATATCGTCTTTGGGCTATTATCCCAATCCCCTAGACCCCAACCTTGAAAATGCCCAGGTATATATAGGCCATATAAAAAAGCAGATCAAGGCGGCGGCAAAATTGAACATTCCCGTCATTACTACTTTTGTGGGAAGGGACCATACCAAATCAATTGAGTACAATCTGGATAGGTTTGGGGAGGTTTGGGCAGATATTGTAAAGCTCGCTGAGCAGGAAGATATTAAAATAGGTATCGAGAATTGCCCCATGTTATTTACAAGAGACGAGTGGCCTGGTGGAAAAAACCTGGCGACTTCACCAGCCATTTGGGATGAGATGTTCAATAGGATCCCCAGCAGCCATTTGGGCCTTAATTATGACCCATCACATCTCATCTGGATGCAGATGGATGAGGTTCATCCCATTTATGATTATGGAGACAAGTTTTTTCATGTTCATTTAAAGGATGCAAAACTGTATAAGGACAAGTTGGACAAGCATGGTGTCCTGGCCTATCCATTAGATTACCACTTGCCTAAAATACCTGGTCTGGGAGATGTGCGGTGGCGCGATTTTTTTTCAGCATTGACCACCGTGGGTTACAAAGGCCCGGTATGTATTGAAGTAGAGGATAAGGCCTATGAAAAATCTCCTGAAGATATCTTGACAGCAATCCTCACGGGCAGAAATTACCTGAATCAATTTTTAGCATAATGGCAAAAGCACTTCCCAGGTACAAGAGGTTGCATGAGGACATCAAAAAAGAAATCCTGCAGGGCGATATTTCAAAGGGTTCATTACTGCCTTCTGAGAACGAGCTTTGTGCCAAATACAATATCACAAGGGCAACGGTCCGTCAAGGATTGCAAGAGTTGGTCAAAGAGGGATTTATTGAAAAGCGTATGGGCTTGGGGAGTATTGTGGTGAGCGATAGAAAAACCCTGGGGCTATTATCTTTTAAAGGGTTTTCAGAAGTGTTGAAATCTTCGGCGCTTTCTTCAAAGACCCTCAACCTGGAACCCGTAGAGTGTACCGCATGGCCCACCCCTTTTTTTTATGAACTATCAAAAAAGGAGGAAGCACAAAATTGTTTTTCACTGAAAAGGTTAAGAACCATAGAGGGTGATCCCGTCATGCTAGAATTTACCTATGTGCCACAATGGGGCACTGATGACCTGCCTGAAAAACTCGAGGATTCTTCCTTGTTCAAATTATTGCAGGTGCACTATGAAATTGAGGTCTTGCAAGTCGTGCAAGATGTACGGGCGATTATTGGGTCTAAAGAGATCTTGAACCTTTTACAGTTAAAAACCGGTGATCCAGTCCTTGAGATACATAGAAAATATTTAACTGATAGGGCTGGCTTTCATATCTATAGCACCCTGTATTGCAATACTTCTAAATATACCTTCAGTAATTCATTCAACTAAAAAATATATCATGAAAAGACACTCAAAAGTCCACGAACTGGCAAAAATGATTGACCATTCACTTTTACACCCCACAATGACTGATGATGACATGGCCAAAGGTTGTAAAATTGCTTTGGACTATGATGTTGCATCAGTTTGTATCAAGCCTTATGCAATTCCTTTGGCAGTAAGCTTATTAAAGGATTCAGATGTTTTGGTGGGTACGGTAATAGGTTTTCCACAAGGTAATTCAACCATTGATGTCAAGGTGACTGAAACAAACCAGGCGTGCATGGATGGAGCAGTTGAAATAGATATGGTGGTAAACATCGGGAAAGTATTGCAGGAAGATTGGGGTTATGTCAAAAAAGAAATAAAAGCGGTCTGCGAGGCAACCCATGCACATCGTGCTATTTTAAAGGTCATATTTGAGAATGATTTTCTGCCAGAGGATAAGTATAAAATCAAGCTTTGCGAAATATGCTCTGATCTAGGGGTTGATTTTGTCAAGACCAGCACGGGGTATGGTTTTGTAAAAGGCATTGATGGAAGCTATAACTATAAAGGAGCTACCCATGATGACCTCAAGTTGATGCGTGCAGATTCCGCTGACCGCGTTCAGGTAAAGGCTGCCGGTGGGGTACGTACCTTGGATGACTTGCTAGCCGTGCAGGCACTAGGGGTGTCGAGAATAGGTGCAACGGCGACCATCGCCATACTTGAAGCAGCTAATGAACGTTTTGGGGGCGGGTCTTCTAAACATGTAGAAAGTGAAGATTCACCAAGTGGTTACTAGCGGTTGATGGATAGCGTTGCTGTTTTGATATTAGACGTGCTTGAAGTGCTAAAGAATCTTCCCAGAACACAAAAAACTGCGTTTGTGGGCCTGGATGGATATATTGATAAGATTCAACATCCCGTACAGTATCAGAAGGAGGATGGAAATGTATATTTCTCAACATTGTCAGATTTTGGTCAAAAAATCTCGGCGGCATCGCGGCAGAGTGCGCAGGTAGAGCTTTTTACCCAAGAAACAAAGTTGGGGGGCAATGCCCCCATCATGGCAAATGCGCTGGCCCAGCTGGGCATAGCAAACACATGTATGGGTACTTTAGGGTATCCAGATATTCATCCCATCTTTCAGGATATTGATAATAGCTGTGAATTGGTCTCGGTAGGAGAGGCAGCCCAGACAAACGCACTTGAGTTCAACGATGGAAAATTAATACTTTCTGAATTGAGTACTTTCAATATGCTGGATTGGGAATCTGTAAAAAAGAAAATCAACCTAGAACATATCAGGAAGAAAACAAGGGATGCAACATTGTTTGCCTTGGTTGATTGGAGCAACCTTCCATTTGCCACTTCTATCTGGCAGGGGATATTAGACGATATCGTTAGGTATCAAGACCTCACGGAACGTAACTTTCTATTTGACCTCACTGACCCTTCAAAAAAGGGCAGGGATGAAATTCATGCCGTCCTTGACCTGATGAAGCAATACAAAGATCATGGTCAGGTTACCATGGGGCTCAATGAAAATGAAGCCCATAAACTATATACGCTCTTAAAGGGCAATGGTATGGAAAATGACCTATATGCTAAGGGGCAATATATTTTTGACATGATAAAAATTGACAGGTTGGTCATACACCCCATAGATTGTTGCCTGGTCTTTGAGACTGGTAAGACATCTTCAATCCAGGGCCGGTTGATTAAACACCCCAGGGTTACCACAGGGGGAGGAGATAACTTTAATGCAGGTTTTGCTTTTGGTATGCTCAATGCTTTTTCAACCCAGCACTGTATGATACTGGCAATGGCAACTTCAGGATCTTATGTAGAGTTTGGTCAAAGTCCTAAAATCAATGACCTGATTGATTTTTTATCCATCTGGCTTCAGGAAGTTTAGGGTTTACACTTGATATATAATAATAAAAAAACCTCATATAGTTTATATGAGGTTTTTATGGTGACTTGGCTGGGGCTCGAACCCAGGACCCTCTCCTTAAAAGGGAGATGCTCTACCAACTGAGCTACCAAGTCAAAAAAAATTGCGGCTTTTCCGCGGTTGCACCCGCTGACTCTTTTTGCGAATGCGGGTGCAAATATACAGTCATTAAATGTATTATTCAAAAGGTTTTTTGATATTTTTATCTCAAATTTTAAATACCGCCGTAGGGCTTTAATTTTCAAGTAAAAACGAGGATGACGATATTATTTATGGGGTATATGGGCAGTGGTAAGAGCACCCTGGGAAGGCTCACCGCAGCAGAAATAGGATATGATTTTGTCGATTTTGATGCATTGATAGAAGAAGGAGAGGGCAATACGGTACGCAGGATATTTGAATTGAAGGGCGAGATATATTTTAGAAAACTGGAAGCAGTTTATCTCCATAAGGTCCTACACTTAAAAAACACAATCGTTTCCCTGGGGGGCGGCACCCCATGTTATGGCAATAACCTGGAGGTCATCAAGCAGGCAGGCGCCACGACAATTTATGTCAATGTGCCGGTGATGGAGTTGACCTCACGCCTCTTTAAAGCACGTATGCACAGGCCCGTACTGCAACATCAGGAAACCAGGGAAAAACTGGAAGAATTTGTGCGCAAACACCTATTTGAACGCGGTTTTTACTACAATCAGGCAGATTATAAGATTTTTTATACCGGTCAAGCCGAAATGGAAATGGTACAGGAAATCAAATCAATTTTATTCAAGGACGGCACTGTCGCCTGAGGCCTTAAAGCGCACCTTCACGTTTTCATGTAGGGACGTGCTTAACGATATGCCTTTAAAATCAGCCTTGACGGGATATTTTTTATGGTTGCGGTTCACCAGTACCGCCGTCTTGAACCTTTTTAACGGCACATCCAGAAAATGCCTTACCCCATAGGCCAGCGTGGTGCCGGAGTTAAGCACATCATCAATAAGCACGATGGATTTATTGGCATATTCTTGTGCTTTGAGCGATGTCTCCACCGTTCCCAGCGGGCTGTTCTTATCCATGCTAACCTTGCAGAGCACACATTGTATGGTTGAAATATCCTCAAGGATGGCCTTGATCCTCTCGGCGATGATATACCCGTTTTTTGCCACGCCGGCAAGTATGAGTTCTGTCTCATCTACGTTGCTCTCATAGATTTGATATGCTATCCTTCTTATCTTGTGCTGCACGCTGTCGTGGTCAAGTATGGTCTGCTGGCTCATGGGCATTTTATGTGGTTCACTAACGAGGTTCAAAGATAAAAAACAGTTCTTTACCGCTTCTGGGTTTTATTGAATTATAGCAGGGCTCAAGCTTGGTGATGATAAAGCTTTTGCTAAAAAGTTCTTGATATTCCTCTTGGCTTCCGCCAAAGGGTGGCCCGTCTTCAGTAAGCGGAAAATCAAATAGTAACCCCGCCAGTTTTCCTGAAGGTCCAATCATTGTATGCATCTGTTCCACATAGGCCTGCCTCTGGCTGGGATGCAGTGCACAAAAGAAGGTCTGCTCCAGGATGAGGTCATATTTTTCGCTACAGCGAAAAAAATCTTCTTGAATCAAACGGGGTTTGAGCGTTAGGGATTGTGTGGCCCTCTTGATGTTGTTCAAGGGGCTTGGGGCAATATCCACCACGGTGACATCGGTAAATCCCTGACGGCATAAATAGATGGCTTCATGCCCATTGCCGGCACCTGGGATGAGTATTTTAAGGTCCTTGTCCCGCAGTTGGTCTATGTAAGCGGTGAGTGGTGGGCTGGCATGCCCCATGTCCCAGCCCGTATTGTGGTCGAGGTAGCGGTTTTCCCAGTAGTTTTTATCAAAGCTCCTCCCGGTCATCTTCATCTATATTGTGAAAATCATCTATGTCACGCCTGTCCTTTTTTGTGGGGCGGCCGGTTCCCTTTTTCCTATAATAATCCTTTGAATATTTGAGGAGGTCAAGTTTTTCCAGGTTTTCCTTAGGGGTGATGTCCTTGCAGTAGATGCTCACAAGCTTAGCCCCCACACGGTTGGGGGGAAGGTCAAGGACCTCCACTTTGTAATCTATTTGATTTTTGCGTACGCCTATAACATCAGTGGGATAAACCTCTCTTGATGGTTTTACTGCAACATCGTCGATTTTAACCTGTCCTTTTTTACAGGCTGCCGTGGCGATACTGCGTGATTTAAAATAGCGGACAGACCATAAATATTTATCTACACGCATAATTTTAAGGGAATATAAAAGTTTATAAAGTGACAAAAATAACGCAAAATCGTATCTTGCGCGACCTAAAAGCAATGATGATGAAAAGCTATAAGATAGCACTTTTGGTCTTGATGACCGTGGTAATGTTTCAGGCATGTAAAAAGGATGATGATACTGGGGGCGTAACCTTTGAACTAAGGGATAGGCAAGAGGTTCAGGACTCTAGTAAGATTAATATCACGGAGTTTCTTGAAACGCATTTCTACAATTATGAAGACTTTCAAAATCCTCCTGCAGATTTTAATTATATTATACAATTTGATACTATCTCTGGCGATAATGCTGACAAGATACCGCTAATTGATCAAGTTACCCTTGAACCTAGGACGTTTGACGATGTTGATTATGACCTATATGTGCTTAAGGTTAGGGAGGGAGAAGGTGAACAGGCACATTTTGCTGATTCAACTTTCCTTACATACCGCACTGCCTTGGTAGGAGGTGATTATATAGATCAAACACCTAACCCCGTATGGTTGTGGCTTACCCAGAGTATATATGGTTTTGGTCATGCGGTTGATAATTTTAAGGCTGCAACATCAGTATCAAAAAATTCTGATGGTACGGTCACGGCTTCAAATGATTTTGGTATAGGGGCTGTTTTTGTACCTGCCGGCTTGGGCTATTATGGTTCTACCTCAAGTCCATATATTTACAGTGATCTCTTTCTTACATTTAACGTGTATAGCGTGAGAACAAATATTGATACTGATGGGGATGGTGTTATCGACCTTCTGGAAGATGTAAATGGCAATGAGTTCCTGGGGGATGATGATACAGATGAAGATAATATACCTGATTATGGAGACCTGGACGATGATGGTGATGGTACATTGACCATTGATGAAATAAACATCGCTGAAGACGGTACTGTGACTTATCCAGATACTGACGGTGATGGTACACCAGATTACCTGGATCCTGATAACAGCTAGATAATGTGGATGGCGTTACAAATAAAAAGCCCTGGCATTTGCCAGGGCTTTTCTTTTTTTGGCTTTAAGCCAAATTATAATTTAAGTGAAAGACTAAGTATGACCTGGTCTGGGCGGGTGTCTATCTTTTCATAAGAAAGACCACCGTTAGTATTGACAAACTCAGCTTCATTCTCGCTAAGGCCCCTTTCATAGCGCATATCTATACCTAGTTTCCCCAGGGATACACCTACACCAAAGGTTGCTCCCACGGTAAAGTCATTTTCCACATCATTAAGCTCAATACCTTCAAAGTCAGTGTCCATGATATACTGAAGCGATGGTCCTGCAAAAACATGCAAGGGGCCTATTACTTCTACACCTATAAGAAGCGGTGCGTCCAGCTTCTTCATGGTAAAATCATCACTGTCATAAGAACTTTTGAGCTGTGTGTACACAAGCTCAGGTCTAAAGTAGAAACGGTTTTCACCTATACGGCCATATAGCCCTACGTGATAACCCAGGTTTTGATCTGGGTTTTCGACCACGTTGCCGGCAGAGTCGGTAACGTCTCCATTGCCGCCGTAGTTAAGACCTGCCCTGATGCCTATGCCTGGTTCAGACTGGGCAAATGCAACCGTGGTTGCCAGGAACAAGATGCCAAAGAGTACTTTTTTCATAAAAAATTGGTTTTTATGTCAAGCCGGGCTTGACGGTTAAAAAATCAGTAAAGGGTTTCCTTCTTGATTTTTTGGTTGTTTTCTATGAATAGGACAACATTGGCGGTTTTTACCCTACCTGCCTATTTCCTATCCAGTACCTTTTTAACGGCTTTCACTATGGCTTTATTATTAAGGCCATATTTTTCCATCAGCTCATCAGGGCTTCCGCTTTCGCCAAAGGTATCCTGTGTTGCAACAAACTCCTGTGGTGCGGGGTGCGATAGTGCAAGTTCTCTTGCGACGCTCTCTCCCAGGCCACCCAGATAGTTGTGTTCTTCGCAGGTAACCACACAACCTGTTTTCTTGACAGATGCGATAATGGCTTCTGCATCCAGGGGTTTTATGGTATGGATATTTATGATTTCTGAAGAAACACCATCCTTTTCAAGCTCCTCTGCGGCAAGTATTGCCTGCCATACAAGATGTCCTGTGGCAACGATGGTCACATCAGTACCTTCGGTAAGCTGTACTGCTTTTCCTATTTCAAACTTTTGGTCCTTTGGGGTAAAGTTTGCCACCTTGGGACGGCCAAAACGCAGGTAAACAGGGCCTTCATGCTCAGCTATTGCCAGCGTTGCGGCTTTGGTCTGGTTGTAGTCACAGGTATTGATGACGGTCATTCCAGGAAGCATTTTCATCATGCCTATATCTTCCAGGATTTGGTGTGTTGCACCATCTTCACCTAGGGTTACCCCAGCGTGCGAGGCACATATTTTTACGTTTTTGCCGCTATAGGCGACGCTTTGACGTATCTGGTCATATACACGGCCCGTGGCAAAGTTTGCAAAAGTGGTAGCATAGGGTATCTTGCCGCCTATGGTCATACCTGCGGCCATACCTATCATGTTAGCTTCTGCAATACCCACTTGAAAGAATCTTCCCGGATGCTTGTCAGCAAAATCGTTTAGTTTAAGAGAACCTGTAAGGTCTGCGCAAAGTGCAACAACATCCTTGTTGCTCTCGCCCAGCTCATCCATTCCTGCGCCAAATCCTGACCTCGTATCTACGTTCCCTTGATTTTCAAATTTTTTCATTTTTCTAGTTTGGTTTTTTAGTAATCTCCTAGGGTTACCGGGTTTTGTGCCAGTGCATCTTCCAGTTGTTCATCATTAGGTGCAGAGCCATGCCACTTGTGGTTGTTGAGCATATAGTCTACCCCATGGCCCATTGCACTGTGCAGCACGATACAGATGGGTTTTCCCCTACCTGTTCTTGACTTGGCTTCGTTAAGCGCCTCGATGATTTTTTCAAGGTTATTGCCCTCTTCAACCTCAATGACATCCCAGCCAAAAATGTTGAACTTAGCACCAATATCCCCAAAATCAAGGACCTCTTTTGTGGTTCCATCTATTTGTTGCCAGTTGCGGTCAACGGTAGAGATAAGGTTGTCCACGTTTTTTGCACCGGCATACATGATGGCTTCCCAGTTTTGACCTTCTTGGAGCTCGCCATCACCATGTAGGCTATATATAATGTGTTTATCGCCATTGTGTTTTTTGGCCTCAGCGGCACCCAGGGCAACGCTCATGCCCTGACCCAGTGATCCTGATGCGATCCTGATGCCCGGCAAGCCTTCATGTGTGGTGGGGTGGCCTTGTAAGCGGCTGTTTAATTGTCTAAAGGTGCTTAATTCTTCAATAGGAAAGTATCCCGCGCGGGCAAGTACGCTGTACCATACCGGGGAGATGTGGCCATTGGAGAGGAAAAAGAGGTCCTCACCTGTTCCATCCATGTCAAAACCTTCTTTGCGGTCCATGACTTCAAAGTAGAGTGCAACCATGAATTCTGCACATCCCAGCGACCCTCCCGGGTGCCCAGATTGACAGGCGTGAACCTGCCTGACTATATCCCTCCTGACCTGTGTCACCAGGTCTTCTAATTCTTTGATGTTTGGCATTTTGGTTTATTTACGTTTATGCCAAAAATACCCTTTTTTACTAGGGTTTCCAATCTATAAAGACGTTTTTGCCTTTATTTAATATTTTGTGTATAAGGCCCATGGTTAGTGCTGTTTTACCTTTGGCTTAAAGCCAAATGAAATCTCGTATAATACACTATCTTTGCCAGCTCTAAAGTGAAGCATGCAATTTGACCTTTTAAAGACTGATGAGGCGACCTCGGCCAGGGCCGGAACGATAACAACGGCTCATGGAACCATCGAGACCCCCATCTTTATGCCCGTGGGCACGGTGGCTACCGTTAAGGGCGTGCACCAGCGCGAACTGCGGGAGGACATAAATCCTGATATCATCCTGGGAAATACATATCACCTGTTTTTAAAACCCGGTATAGAGATTCTTGAGAAAGCCGGGGGGTTGCATAAATTCATGAACTGGGACCGCAACATCCTTACGGACAGTGGCGGCTATCAAGTGTATTCACTTTCTGGCACGCGCAAGATCAAGGAAGAAGGCGTAAAGTTTAAATCGCACATTGATGGTTCGGCGCATGTTTTTTCGCCAGAGCGTGTCATGGAGATTCAGCGCACCATAGGTGCAGATATTATAATGGCCTTTGATGAGTGCACGCCATACCCCTGTGATTATAATTATGCAAAACGCTCCATGCACATGACGCACAGGTGGCTGGACCGTTGCATCAATCATCTTGAGAAAGTGCCGGTGAAGTATGGTTTTGACCAGGCATTTTTTCCCATTGTTCAAGGAAGTACATATAAGGATTTGCGCAGGCAATCTGCTGATTATATTGCAAATGCAGGTGCGGTGGGCAATGCCATAGGGGGGCTTTCGGTAGGTGAACCTGCTGAAGAAATGTATGCGATGACCGAGGTTGTTACAGAAATACTCCCAGCAGATAAACCGCGTTATCTTATGGGTGTGGGGACGCCTATCAATTTGCTTGAGAACGTAGCGCTGGGGATTGATATGTTTGACTGTGTGATGCCCACGCGCAATGGTCGCAACGGGATGCTTTTTACCGCCCATGGCACAATAAACATTAAGAACAAAAAATGGGAAGATGATTTTTCTCCACTTGACGAGATGGCAATCACCTGGGTGGATACCGAATATTCCAAGGCCTATGTAAAGCACCTTTTTTCGGTAAATGAATATCTTGGCAGGCAAATTGCTACCATTCATAACCTTGGATTTTACCTCTGGCTCATGCGAGAGGCTAGAAAGCAAATCCTTGCAGGTGATTTTAGAGCATGGAAAGAAAAAATGGTCAAACAAATGGACAAAAGACTCTAGATGAAGATTCTTGACTGGTACATACTCAAGCGGTACCTGGGGACCTTTACCATGATGCTTGTCTTGTTTATCCCCATCGGGATAACGGTGAACCTTGCCGAGAAGATTGATAAAATCCTGGCAAACGAGGTGCCGTTCGTAGAAGTTGCCATTTACTATCTCAACTTTACCATTTACTTTGCAAACCTGCTTTTTCCACTATTCTTGTTCCTTTCGGTAATATGGTTTACCTCAAAATTGGCAAACAACACAGAGGTGGTGGCCTTTTTGAGCAGTGGTGTTTCTTTTTACCGGTTTTTAAGACCATATATTATTGGGGCATCCATTGTATGTATAGGGGCCTATATCATGGGTACATATCTGGCACCCAGCGCGAGCAAGGGTTTTAATGAGTTTACTTATGAGTATCTCAAGCATGGTAAGAAGGATAGGGAAACCTCTAATGTGTACCGGCAGATTAATGACAACGACTATATATATGTAAGCCGTTTTAACCCGTTGCGCAACATGGGGTCAAACTTTACCCTGGAGCATTTTGAAGATGACGTGCTCAAATACAAAATTCATGCGCGTAGCATTTTATACAATCCAGAAGATACCACATATACGCTCAACGCGTATAAAAAAAGGATCGTGGGCAAGGAAGAAGACATACTGCAGAGCAAGTCAAAACTTGACACCACGTTCACCTTTGACCTAGAAGACCTTACCCCGGTAGAATATATTGCCGAAACGTTGACCACCCCCGCACTGCGCAACTTTATTGAGAAAGAGCGTGCCCGCGGTAGCTCAAATATCAATAGGTATGAGGTCGTGCTGCACAAAAGGTACAGTTTGCCCGTGAGCGCATACATCCTTACCATCATCGCGGTTGCGGTTTCTGCCATGAAACGCCGTGGTGGTATGGGTATCAACCTTGCCTTTGGTATATCGCTGGCATTCATATTTATCTTTTTTGACAAGGTTTTTGGTACAATTTCAGAGCAATCCAGTTTTTCGCCCATAGTGGCCGTATGGTTGCCCAATATTCTTTTTGGCATACTCGCCGTCATCCTGCTCAACCGTGCAAAACGATAATCTCAAAAGTTACCTGCATTTTCACGTCATCGTCTTCATCTGGGGTTTTACCGCAGTGCTGGGCGCATTGATAAGCATAGGTGCCATCGCGCTGGTGTGGTACCGTATGTTGATAGCATCGGTGGTGATTTATGGCTATATCCGGTATAAGAAGATTTCGCTTAAAGCGAAAAAAAAGACCATATTTACCCTCTGTGTGGCCGGGATTCTCATTGCCTTGCACTGGCTGGCATTTTTTGGCGCGATAAAGATTTCTAATGTGAGCATTACCCTGGCGATGATGAGCACGGGCGCATTTTTTACGAGTATCCTGGAGCCCATTTTTTATAAGCGTAAGGTGATATGGTATGAAATAGCCTTTGGGTTGCTGGTGGTGTGTGGGCTATACATCATTTTTGAAGTGGAGACACGGTATACCGAGGGAATCATCGTGGCCCTCGTGGCAACATTGCTCTCATCTATTTTTACATTGATCAACGGTAAGGTGGCTCAAAAACACAACCCTACGATGATTTCTTTTTATGAGCTGGGCGCCGGGGTGGTGTTCATAACCATGTTTTTACTGGTCACCTCGGGTTTTAAAGATGGGTTTTTTAACCTCCCCATGATGGACTGGACGTATATTATTATCCTGGCAACGGGGTGTACGGCCTATGCCTTTATTGCCGCTGTAAAGGTGATGAAGCACCTCACCCCTTACACGGTTATGCTGACCACAAACCTGGAGCCGGTGTATGGGATTATATTGGCCTATTTGATATTGGGCGATTCAGAGCAGATGCAGCCCCAGTTTTACTATGGCGCTATTTTAATTTTGGCGACGGTTATTGCCAATGGGATCTTCAAGAACAAGAGGAGAAAACGCCCCATAGTCCCAAACGTCATAGAATAGATTGATATGCTGATGTTTAGGTGTTAGTAAGTTTTGGGCCCTTTCCCATTGTCCATACACCTTTAAATCCCGTATATTTGTCCCCACTGCTAAAATTTCCCAAATGGAATATCTAGAGTTTGAACAACCCATAAAAGAACTGGAAGAACAGCTTGAGAAATGCTCTGTTATAGGTGCAGAAAGCAACGTTGACGTTAGCAACACCTGTAAGCAGATAGAGAAAAAGCTGAACGAGACCAAAAAAGAAATATACAAGAACCTTACCTCCTGGCAGCGGGTTCAATTATCCCGCCATCCTAACCGTCCCTACACGCTAGATTATATCAAGGCATTGTGTGGAGATACCTGGCTGGAGCTGCACGGCGACCGTAATGTCAAGGATGACAAGGCGATGATAGGCGGCCTGGGCAAGATAGGTGACCAGAGCTTTATGTTTGTAGGGCAACAGAAGGGATATAATACCAAAACAAGGCAATACCGCAACTTTGGTATGGCAAACCCTGAGGGATACCGCAAGGCGCTACGTCTTATGAAAAGTGCTGAGAAATTTGGTGTACCTGTTGTATGTCTCATCGACACTCCCGGGGCATATCCCGGGCTGGAGGCCGAAGAAAGGGGGCAGGGAGAAGCCATTGCTCGTAACATACTTGAAATGACCAGGCTTACCGTGCCCATTATCGTGGTGATCATTGGCGAAGGTGCCAGTGGCGGAGCGCTGGGTATAGGTGTGGGCGACACGGTACTTATGCTGGAAAACACCTGGTATAGTGTGATTTCTCCAGAATCGTGCTCATCCATTTTATGGAGGAGCTGGGAATATAAGGAGCAAGCTGCCGAAGCGCTTAAACTGACCGCCAAGGACATGAAGAAGCTGTCTCTTGTGGACAAGATTGTGAGAGAACCTCTAGGAGGGGCACACAGCGATAGGGACAAGACCTTTGATACCGTAAAAAAGGAAATCCTGCAAGCTTTTGACGACTTAAAAAACTTATCAAAAGAACAACTTGTTGATAAGCGCATGGACAAATATTCTAATATGGGGGTATTTAAGGGGTAAACTCAAACGTTTATCGGAAAATATTAAAACCGTGGATTTCAATCTGCGGTTTTTTTACGCTTATCAACAATAAATTAAAGTTATCCACATTACAATTGTTAACTTGTAGTGGATAAGAGACCATCCTTTTTTCGGGTAGTCCCTTAACAATTTTTTTACATTCGTCATCATGGAAAAGGTACAAGCTCCTCAAAACTATACATACGATTCTAGACCGGTAATTTCTCTTGAAAAAGGAAAAATACCCCCGCAAGCCATTGACCTTGAGCAGGTTGTGCTGGGCGCGATGATGATTGATAAAAAGGGTGTTGATGAAATCATCGATATCCTCAATCCCGATGTTTTCTATAAAGAATCGCATCAGCAGATTTTTGAGGCTATTATGAACCTCTTTGAAAACGGGGAGCCCATTGACTTATTAACCGTTTCAGAAAAACTGCGCGTTATGGGCAAGTTAGACCTTGCCGGCGGCGACTATTACCTGGTTCAGCTTACGCAAAAGGTTTCCTCATCCGCCCACATAGAGTACCATGCACGCATTATTTTACAAAAGCACATACAGCGCAGCTTGATCAAGATTTCAAATGAAATTATTGAGGAGGCATACGATGAGACCGTGGATGTATTTGACCTGCTGGATGATGCAGAGAGCAAGTTGTATGAGGTAACCCAGGGAAACATCAAGCGCAGTAGTGAGACAGCACAGAACCTGGTGATCCAGGCAAAAAAGAAAATACAGGAAATTTCTAATAAAGAGGGACTTTCTGGTGTACCCACCGGGTTTGATAAGCTTGATAAATTGACCTCTGGCTGGCAGCCCAGTGACCTGATTATCGTGGCGGCACGTCCTGGTATGGGTAAGACCGCCCTTACTTTGAGTATGGCGCGCAACATTGCCGTGGGCCAGGGTATTCCCGTGGCATTCTTCTCTCTGGAGATGGCATCGGTACAGTTGATTACCCGTTTGATTTCTTCAGAGACTGGACTTTCGTCCGAAAAACTACGTACCGGTAAGCTGGAAAAACACGAGTGGGAGCAGCTCAATGTAAAAGTAAAAGACCTGGAGAAGGCACCCCTTTTTATTGATGATACACCATCGCTTTCCATTTTTGACCTTCGGGCGAAAGCCAGAAGGCTATCATCACAACACGGTATCAAGATGATCGTGATTGATTACCTGCAGTTGATGACGGCGGGGGGTAGTAGTAAAAATGGTAACCGGGAGCAGGAAATATCGATGATCTCACGTAACCTTAAGGCACTTGCCAAAGAACTTGACGTGCCGGTAATTGCACTATCCCAGCTATCCCGTGCGGTGGAGACCCGTGGCGGAAGCAAGCGGCCCTTGCTGTCTGACCTTAGGGAATCTGGGGCAATTGAGCAGGATGCAGATATTGTATCGTTCATCTACCGGCCAGAATATTACAAGATTGATGAGTGGGATGATGAAGAGAGAAGCCCCACACAAGGTCAAGCCGAATTTATCGTGGCAAAACACCGTAATGGTGGACTGGAAAACATCCGCTTGAAGTTCATCGGGGAGCTAGGTAAGTTTGACAACCTGGATGATTTCTCAACGCCCTACCAGTTTGAGTCCAGGATGAACCAAAATGAGGCGGCTAATGATGATACATTCAGTTCATCAGGACCCAATGTTTTTCCAGATGCTGACCAGGCCTTTGGCAGCTCCATGAATGACGATGATGACGGCGTGCCGTTTTAATCCATAGCCCTTAAGATCTTAAAACCGCAACCCGTGTGTATCTTCCCCGGTGAAGAATGGCGCAGGTTGCGTTTTTCTTTTGGCGAAAGCCTATTCTTGTTCTTGATATGCCTTTATGGCATCATACAGCACCTGCTGAATCTGCGTGCGCGTGTTTAAACTATACAACCTGGTATTATCACGTGTGGGCAGGACCCGGTTGGATAAAAATACATACAGTAAATCTTCTTGAGGGTCCAACCATACCATGGTTCCCGTAAAACCAGTGTGGCCAAAGCTTTCCATACTGGCATCTTTGGCAACATTGTTGCCCACACCCTGATACTCCAGGTTGGGCTTATCAAAACCCAGTCCGCGGCGGTTGCCATTTTCTGGAAATTGTACCTTGGACCATTCTTTCAAGGTACTTTCTTCAATATACCGTTCACCGCCATAGGTACCCATGTTAAGGTACATCTGCATTAATTTTGCAAGGTCGTTTGCATTAGCAAAAAGGCCGGCGTTGCCCGAGACCCCGCCCATCATGATGGCGCCTTCATCATGGACGCGGCCGTGTATGGGCTCATGTCTAAATAAATAGTCATGCTCCGTGGGTATTATCCTCTCCAGTGGAAATTTATCTAACGGGTTGTAACCTAGGGTCGTGGCACCCAGGCGGTCATAAAAATGTTCGTGAAGGTAGGTTCTGTATTTCTCTCCGGTAATGTTTTCTATAATAGTGGGGTTGAGGTAAAAGACAAGGCCAGAGTATAAATATTTTGCCTCTTTTTCCAGCGGTGATTTTTCTATGGCTTTAAAGATTTTCTTTTTGTAGTTGCGGTGCAGCCACATTTCATCAGTGATTTTTATGGGAAACCGGGCAGATGAATCCTTTTTAAACGTGTTCCATTTGTATGAACCGTTGTTCCGCAAGGTGTTTTTCCAAAACGGGATCCACGGTTTTAAACGGGCCTGGTGCGCCAGTATTTGTTTAAAGGGTATACCAGCTTTGTTTGAGTTCTTGAATTTGGGCAGATAGGTGTCAATCCCTGCCTGTAGGCTAAATTTCCCCTGGTCATATAACTGCATCAGGATGGGCAATGTGGATGAAATCTTGGTCACCGAGGCCAAATCGTACAGGTCATCCTGCTCCACCTTGACCGTATCGCTATATTTGTGCAGGCCATAAGCTTTTTCAAAGACCACCTTGCCATTTCTGGCAACAAGTACCACACCGCCGGGTATGGCCCTTGCATTTATGGCTTGTTGCATGAGAGAGTCAATACCCTTGTGCAACAGGCTTGATTTCATCCCGGCATCTTCGGGTAGGGTATATTCAAAACGGCCATTGGGGTCGATTTCAAGACCATCACCGGCCTTGAACTTTGAGCCAATGCCCACGGGCAGTCTTCCATTAGCACCTATCCCTCCAAAAATCAACTGTGCGGTCAGTTCCTGTGTGAGCCTGCTATCTTGATAAGCTTCGATAAGACCAGCGGCATCCTCCAGATGATCCAGTTTGTCAATGGCATATGGGTTCTTAAAGAAGGCGAGCACCGTATTGTCTTGTTGCGCTAATTGCGAAATAAAATCCTGTAAACCATCAGTGTATGTTACCACATTGTTAGGCCTGATACTGCTATCGTGCAGCCCGCCGATGATGATATCATAGGCCGCTAGGGTATCTTTGACTGCCTTGA
Organism: Cytophagaceae bacterium; assembly: GCA_002710685.1. GTDB lineage: Bacteria > Bacteroidota > Bacteroidia > Flavobacteriales > Flavobacteriaceae > Leeuwenhoekiella. The sequence continues at coordinate 316,408 of PALD01000071.1, forward strand.
TCTGTTCTGGTTTTGCATCGTCAGGCAGTTGAAAATGAGTTACCTGGGCGTAAAGGTCCAGCGTCTCTTGAAATTTTGTCTTTTGGCTTGCGCCAAAGGATACCGAGGCAATCTTCAAGGTGTCCAGCCTTTTTATGGGCAACAGGTTATCATCATTTTTCAGGACCGTGAGGGTGGCCTTGGTCAGGTTGCGGTTGAGCAGCATGGCCCCGGTCTTGTGCAATCGTGGCTGTATGCCTTCCGCGGAAGCGGGTGTATATTTATCCAGGCCCACCCATTGTTTTGCGGCAAGCACCTTGCGGCAGCGGGCGTCTATCTCCTCCTGTGAGACCTTCCCTTGTTTAATGGCTTTTTCTATTTCGGCGATGGCCTTGGGGAAATCCTCGGTGAGTTCAAGGATGTCATTACCCGCCAGTATGGCGCGCATGTCCACAACGCCGGTCTCGTTGCCGGCGGTCACGCCCTTCATGTCCATGGCATCTGTGATGACAAGTCCCTTAAACCCAAGTTCATTTTTGAGCAGGCCGGTAATAATGGGTTTTGATAGGGTAGAAGGTGCCTGTGTTGAGTCTAGTGCAGGGATGTTGAGGTGGGCGACCATCATGCCGCTTATACCTGCATCAATTGCCTTTTTAAAGGGGTAAAGCTCCAGGGAGTCAAGACGGGCCCTGCTGTGGTTGATTTGTGGCAATGCGTAGTGCGAATCTGTAGCGGTATCGCCATGCCCAGGAAAATGCTTGGCAGTGACCAGCACATTTTCTTCCTGCATTCCCTGCATGTAGAGGATGGCCTTGTCAGCGACTTTTATTTTGTTTTCACCAAAGGACCTGTAGTTGATCACGGGATTTTGTGGATTGTTGTTGACATCCATCACCGGGGCAAAGTTGAGGTGCATGCCTACCAATTTAATCTGGCGGGCGACCTCCATGCCCATTTCTTCAAGCATCGCATCATCTTGTATGGCCCCCAGCGCCATTTGATAAGGAAAACTCATGGCGTTATCCAGGCGCATGCCTATTCCCCACTCAGCATCTATCGCTCCCAGCAAGGGGACCTGGGCAGCTTCTTGATAGGTATTCATAAGCTCGATTTGCTTTTCAGGAGTGCCCTGAAAGAATACCAGGCCACCTATTTTTTGTTCTTTTACGAGCTTTAAGATAGCCTCCTTATGTGCTTCTCCCTTGTTAGAATATGCCCTGGCCATAAACAATTGGGCAATGCGTTGCCGTGGCGTGAGCACATGCATGAGCGAGTCGACCCAAGGGCTATTAGTATATTGTAAAAAGGCAGGTTCTTGTGCGGTTAGGCTTCCACCGGTGGCAAGCAGTAAAAAAAATAGGGTGATAAAATATCTTTTCATTATGAAGGTATGCGATTAGAAGCTAAATTTAAACAATTCGCATGGCAGTGAACATCAAGTTGTTCCCGGTGTTTGAAAAAATGCTTTTTTGGCTTAAAGCCAAATATACTAGGCATAGTCTTTGATACGTTGTAAATTCACCATATGACCCATAACCTACATATAAAAAAAACAAGGCACATTGCGCGCGGTATATCTTCATCAAGGTGGGGATTGCTGTTCCTGGCATTTTTTTACTTTGCTCAAATGCAGGCATCTTACATCTTGATACCCATGGATGCCGAAGGCCAAAAAGAGCATCTTAAAGCCTATGGTATCACATACTGGATTCTCTCACAGCAACAAAAGGTAAAATGGTTGCTCAACTACAGGGGAGGTTCTTTCTTGATCCCGGATGCTGAGAACATCAGGAAAGAATGTAAGATTCGAGGGGTGAGCTTTGAGGTGATGAGCGATGCAAAGACCGAATCCCTGCTTGAGGAAATTGAGAGCCCATCACAAAACATGGAGGCCGTGGTGCTTGAGAAGGCACCTAAGATAGCGGTTTACACCCCAGATGGTTCTGTGCCGTGGGACGATGCCGTGACCATGGTGCTGACCTATGCTGAGATACCATATACAAAGATATATGACCGTGAGGTGCTCAATGATGAACTGGTGCTTTATGACTGGCTGCACCTGCACCATGAGGATTTTACCGGGCAGTATGGCAAGTTTTACCGCAATTACAAAACCGCACCGTGGTATATTGAAGAAAAGAAACAAGCTGAGCAACTGGCTCAGGATTTAGGCTATAACAAGGTTTCTCAAGAAAAGTTGGCAGTAGCCCTCAAGATAAGAAACTATGTGGTGGGCGGTGGTTTTATGTTTGCCATGTGCAGCGCCACGGATAGTTTTGATATCGCCCTTGCAGCAGAGGGTGTTGATATCTGTGAACCCATGTTTGACGGGGATGCCTCAGATGCAGATTATCAAAACCGTATAGATTTTTCAAACACCTTTGCCTTTCAGGATTTTATGCTGGAGCGGGACCCCAACCGGTATGAGTTTTCATCCATAGACATGACCGAAAAACGCAGGATACCCTTTGAGACAGATTATTTTACCCTGAAACAATATAGTGCCAAGTGGGATCCCATACCCACCATGTTGACACAAAACCATACCGCGCTCGTCAAGGGGTTCATGGGACAGACCACATCATATGACCCCTCCACCATAAAGCCCACGGTACTGGTGATGGGCGAGAACAAGACTAATGGAGAAGCACGCTATATACACGGCATCAAGGGTAAGGGGTTCTTTACCTTTTATGGAGGGCATGACCCAGAAGATTATCAACATAGGGTGGGTGACCCCAAAACAGAACTTGAACTACATCCCAGCAGCCCGGGATATAGGCTTATCTTGAACAATGTGCTGTTTCCTGCGGCAAAAAAGAAAAAGCAGAAGACCTGATGTTGCGCATTACCTTGCTCATTGCATTTCTTTTCATAAGCCATTCACCATCCAGTCCAGAAGCTGAAAAATTTGAATGGAGCAAACGGCGTATGCTCACCTGGAATGATTTTAAAGGAAGGCCAGACAGGTTGAATACCTATGCCGCCAGCACAAGCTCTGGCATCAGTCATGGATATAGTATTAATCACAAGGGCTATCTTGTCAAAGAAGATTCTTGGGTCAAGGCTTATTTTTATCCCAGGTTGAGCTGGTTTAGGCCACAAAAGGTGACGGCCAAAACCCTGCGCCATGAGCAGACCCACTTTGATATTTCAGAGCTTCATGCCCGCATCTTGAGAAAGAAAATCGCCCAATTTACATTTTCGCACAGGAGCAAGCAGGAAATCAAGGCCATCTATAAAGAGGTTGAAAGCTCACGTCACAAGATGCAGGAAGCCTTTGATAAAGAAACCCGGCATTCTATGAACAGTGAGGCTGAAGCCGCATGGGAGCGCAAGGTGGCAAAACTGCTACGCGAGTATAGGGGCTGGGCAGAATAGTTACAGCAAGGCAATTTTATCTAGTGCGTACTGTATAAGACGTTGCGTTGTTTCTTCGGGGTTTTTACTGAAAGTCCCCAAAGCCCTATTTGCAAGGATTGCATTGAGTGAAATAGCCTCGTGCCCCAGTAATTTTGCAAGGCCGTATATACCAGAGGTCTCCATCTCAAGGTTTGTGACCTTTAAGTTCCCGTGTTTAAAACTGGCAATTTTATCGTTGAGCCGGGGATCTTCAAGTTTGGCGCGCAACACCCTTCCCTGAGGACCGTAAAATCCCACATTTGTAGCAGTAAAACCTGTATATATTTCGCTTGAAGCGAAATGAACACTCAACATATCGCTGCCCTCAACAACATAGGGTGTGCTCTTGTCTTTATTCCAGTTGGTGTGTTTTACAAAAGCTGCTTGAATCTCCTGGTCTTGTAGGTCAAGGCTATCATAAAACTGCAGCAAACTATCAAAACCTATGGCTCTTTCACTTATAAGAAAGCTGTCTATGGGGATATCTGGCTGTATGGCACCACTCGTCCCTATGCGGATTACCTTAAGGCTTGTGAGTTCTTTTTTTATGGACCTTGTAGAAAAATCGATGTTTGCCAGTGCATCGAGCTCATTGAGCACAATGTCAATATTGTCAGTCCCTATGCCCGTGGAGATCACGGTGATTTTCTTGCCTTTGTAAAACCCGGTTTGTGCTTTAAACTCCCGCTTGTGCTTGGTGAGCAGGATTTCATCAAAATGTTGTGTGACCTTCTCTACCCGGTCTGGGTCGCCCACGGTGATAACGGTGTGCGCAAGGTCTGTGGGTTTTAAGTTGAGGTGATAGATACTGCCGTCCTCGTTGAGGATGAGCTCTGATGATGGTATGTGCATTGCTAGAGTTTCAGCAGTTGGTGAGTTTCTGGGTCGTAGAGAAAATCATATTTGTTGGTACCGCCCAGGCAGGAATCATTCTTTAACTGTTGGTAGAAATTTTTGGCCCCAGCCAGAACAAGTTCACCTTCACGGGTAAGTATGAATTTTTCTCCGTTGTGCTCATAGAAGGGCTTAAGCTTCTTGATGATATGCATGATCTGCACATCGCCATAACCATAATATCCTTGATAGTTCAATACATAGCCACACAATTGAATCTCAGAGGTTATGAGGTGTTCATGTATGAGTTTCAATACGTTTGTCTCGAGCGTGTTGAGCCCGGTCATGGCATTTGGGTAGCGCTCCAGGTGTGCACGTATACAGCTGGAAAGGTATTTAAAGTTGCTGCTTTTTCTTATTTCGGGCTTGAGCTGGTTAGGGTTGTGGCCGCAATATAGTTCCCAGATAAAGGCTGCCATCTCCAGGTCATCCTCAGTAAGGTGTATCTTGCTTTCATAATGTGCCATGAGTTGCTTGTCACTTAACTCAGAGAGGCCCTTGAGCTCTTTTTCTCCCTTTACACGGCCACTGCATACAAGATAAATGGGTTCTTTGCGCTTGTTTTGTATAAGGTAGCTAATCGCAGAGAGCATGTTGATGTGGCAAAACAGGTCAAACTCAAACCACAGGATGATTTCGTCAAAATCACCTAGGCGCGAGAATTTTTCAAGTTCTGAGATAAACTTTTCTTCATAGTCCCCTTCGGGTATGTCGTAGTTTTCCTTGAGAAATTTTTCGCGTACGGTGATAAATTCATTTGAACCTACTTCCTGCACGGTAGGACCCTCGCAGAGCATTTCGCGCCATACGATAATATCTCCATCCAGGTGGATTTCATTCAGTCTTTCAGTCAATGAATCACCATTGGTGATATGAAGTATTTTTTTGCTCATGGTAAAAGTATTAGCCGCCCACTCGTTTTACTTTAAAACCTTTGTCTTTAAGAAAGGTCATTATCTTATTGCGATAATCACCTTGAATGAGGATTTGTTCTCTTTTAAAACTCCCGCCCACGCCCAGCATGGTCTTGAGTTCGCGTGATAGTATCTTAAAATCATCGTCAGCACCGGTGTAACCTTCTATTATGGTTACGGGTTTGCCACGTCTTTTTTCATATTTGCACAGTAGGGGTTCATTTTGCATCCAGATGTCGAGGCCCCCATCATCTACTTCTTGTTTATCTTCTTCCTCATGTTCTGGAAAAAGGTTTTTCAATTGATCTCTAAGGTCCATGCTTATTTCTTTATCAGGCCTATATCTACAAGGCGCTGGTGCAGGAATTCTCCAGCCGTGATATCTGGATATGCTTTGGGATGGTCTTTATCTATACACTCCTCAAGGCAGTTCAAGGGCATGTCACTGCGCGGGTGCATAAAGTAAGGTATGGAATAGCGTGGCGTGTGCCACTGGTCTTTCGGGGGGTTTGTAACCCTGTGAATGGTAGACCTTAGTTTGTTGTTTGTATGGCGCTCCAGCATGTCACCCACATTAATGACAAGTTCATCTTCGTGGGGTATGGCATCAATCCATTCGCCATCTTTTCTCAATACCTGAAGCCCGCCTGCTGAGGCACCCATCAACAAGGTAATGAGGTTGATGTCGCCATGCGCACCGGCGCGTACTGCACCTTTGGGCTCCGTGGTGATGGGGGGGTAATGTATGGGCCTCAATATGCTGTTGCCATTTTTTATCCATTTGTCAAAATAGAATTCATCGAGACCTATATATATAGCCAATGCCCTCAAGACGTAGATTCCTGTTTTTTCAAGCATTCTATAGGCCTGCATCCCCGTCTTGTTAAAATCTTTCAATTCCTTCACCTCTATATTGTCAGGATAGGGTTCTGGAAGGTTGGCATCTTCATCCACGTCCTGGCCAAAATGCCAAAACTCCTTTAAATCTCCTTCTTTCTTGCCTTTTGCGTGTTCTTTGCCAAAAGATATATAGCCACGTTGACCGCCCAATCCCTCAATCTCATATTTTTCCTTGACCTCGATGGGGAGGTCAAAAAATTCCTTCACTTCTGCGTAGAGGTCTTCTACCAGTTGATCATCAAGAAAATGATTTTTTAATGAAACAAAACCTATTTCTTCATAGGCCTTGCCTATTTCATCAACAAATTTCTGCTTGCGTTTGGGATCGTCACTTAGGAAGTCCGCAAGATCAACACTGGGTATGTTGTTCATGGGTTTTAAAATTTTTGTATTAACAAATATATTGAATTATCGCTCCCGTTCATTGTAAAGCATACTTAAAAGCTGTTGCAAAGACGTTATAATAAGGCTTACATTTCATAAATTTCTAAAGTAGTTTAACAAAACATTTGTAAATCAGTACATAATGCGGTTTTCTTGCTATAATCTAGATGATAATCAATTACTTGAAATTTACACCTCTTTATTGATGCCCCGGTTGATTGAAGAAAAAATGCTCATCCTCCTGCGTCAGGGCAAGATAAGCAAGTGGTTTAGCGGGATAGGTCAAGAAGCCATTGCCGTGGGTGTGGCCCTGGCGCTGCAAGAGGATGAATACATCTTGCCCATGCACCGCAACCTGGGCATATTTACCACGCGCAAGGTACCATTGAACAGGCTGTTTGCGCAATGGCAGGGCAAGGCATCAGGATTTACAAAGGGCAGGGACAGGAGTTTTCATTTTGGCACCCAGGACCACAACATAGTCGGGATGATATCTCACCTGGGACCACAAATGGGAATTGCTGATGGTATTGCCCTGGCAAGCAAGCTGAGAAACGAGAAAAAGGTTACCGCCGTATTTACCGGCGAGGGAGGCACCAGCGAAGGTGATTTTCACGAAGCCCTCAACGTGGCCGCAGTATGGCAGTTGCCCGTGATTTTTTGTGTCGAGAACAATGGTTATGGGCTCTCAACCCCCATAAATGAACAATATAACTGTAAAAAACTAGTCCATCGGGCGGTGGGGTACGGCATGGATGGCCATACCATAAACGGCAACAATATTATTGACGTTTACACGAAAGTCTCTCAGCTGGCCCAGGAAATGCGCGAAAATCCCAGGCCCGTTCTCATCGAGTTTGAAACCTTCAGGATGCGTGGGCATGAAGAAGCCAGTGGTACAAAATATGTCCCGCCAGAACTGCTGGAACAATGGGCACGCCTGGACCCGGTCGATAATTTCAAGGACTTCCTGATTGCAAAAGGCATCCTTTCGCAGCAGCGAAACGATACATTGAGCAAAGCCCTGCACCAGCAGATTGACGAAGCCTGGGAAACAGCAAATACTGAACCGCCCATAGAATCCACCGCCGCACAGGAGCTCGCCGATGTATATGCGCCCTACCAACCAGTGGAGGTGGCGGCAGGCAATGTGACTGAAAACCTGCGTTTTATAGATGCGGTCTCGGCTGGCTTGCGCCAATGCATGGAGCGCCATGACAACCTTGTGCTGATGGGTCAGGATATCGCTGAGTATGGCGGCGTCTTCAAGATCACCGAAGGTTTTGTAGAGCGGTTTGGCAAGGCACGCGTGCGCAATACGCCCATTTGTGAGTCTGCTATTGTCGAGGCGGGCTACGGTCTTGCCGTCAATGGTTACAAAGCCGTGGTGGAGATGCAGTTTGCAGATTTTGCCTCGTCTGGGTTCAACCCCATCGTCAACCTACTGGCAAAAAGCCATTACCGCTGGGGGCAGGCTGCAGATGTGGTGGTGCGCATGCCCTGTGGTGCTGGCGTTGGTGCGGGACCCTTTCACAGCCAGACCAATGAGGCCTGGTTTGCCCATACCCCGGGTTTAAAGGTGGTCTATCCGGCATTTCCGGTGGATGCCAAGGGCCTCTTGATTGCAGCAATTGAAGACCCTAACCCCGTCATGTTTTTTGAGCACAAAGCGCTGTACCGCACCATCAGGCAGGAGGTGGCAATAAACTATTACAACCTTCCGCTGGGCAAGGCCGCCGTTATCGCTCAGGGCGAAAAGGCCACCGTGGTGACCTATGGTGCGGGGGTGCACTGGGCCCTTGATGTGTTGCCCCACTTTCCTGCCGGCACGATAGATATTATTGATTTGAGAACCTTGATTCCGATGGATTTGGAGACCATCAAGGCATCAATAAGCAAAACGGGAAGGGCGTTGATATTAACTGAAGATAGCAATATGGGCAGCATTGCTTCAGATATTGCGGCAAGGCTGGGCGAGGAGTGCTTTGAACTTCTGGATGCGCCGGTAAAAAGGGTGGCAAGTCTTGACACCGCTGTTCCTTTCGCCGAAAGGCTTGAAAATATTTACCTGCCCAAAGAGCGTTTGATAACGGCTTTGACAGCGCTTCTCAACTATTAAAAGTTAAAATTTTATCACATTGGTAGGAGGGTGCTATTGCTCCTTAACTCATTTTAACAGGAATGAGTTAAACGTTATTAATTAAACCCATTACGATAGATTGTCTTTATACTTTAGTGCAACTAATTAATCTAAAACCAATTTATTATGTTACGCTGGACAATTATATTCATCATTATTGCAATCGTGGCCGCGGCTTTTGGCTGGGGTGGTATCGCATCAGGTGCTGAGAGCATCGCAAAAATCTTGTTTTTCATCTTTATCGTATTGTTCTTGATAAGTCTTATCTCAAGATTGTTCAGGTAAAACGGTACATGAAAACAATTGAACTTAACTAAACTTTACACATGAAAAGGATACTGATTTTACTTTTAGTGGGGGCTTTTGCGGCTTCTTGTGGGCCTAGCAAGGTCGTGCAGCAGTCAAGAAAAACCCTTAAAGGATACTGGAACCTCGATAACATAAACTATGGCAATGCGCCCGGTGTTTATGATGTGACCCTCTTTGGCGATGCATCGTCAGAATGTCTTGTGGGCAGTACTTGGAGGTTTATACCCAACAATAACTTTGGTAACTACGAGATTACCTCTGGCAATTGTGCTGCTGGCAAACGTTATTTTGTCTGGACCATACCAGATGTTGACAACACGACAAGCTATGATATCTTGTTGAAACCCACAGATGAGAAGATGAGGTCAACCATGAACAACAAAGGTTTCAGGCTGAGTATAGATTACCTTGCCGATAATCAAATGACCTTTACACAGACGGTTCAATATGACGGTAAACCATTTACTATTGTCATGAACTTCTCAAAAATCTCAGATTAAAATTTTAAATAAATCAAGAAAGCAAATATGAAAACGATTTTAAGATCTTTTGCCGTGGTAGCTCTTTCATTGACCCTATTGACGGGCTGTGAGGCAACGCGCAATGCAAACAATAAACAAAAGGGTGCCGTGATAGGTGCCGCTGGTGGTGCCATCATTGGAGCCGTGATAGGCAACAATGTAGGTAGTGGAAACAACTCAGAACTTGGAGCCGTAATAGGTGGAGTCGTGGGTGGTAGCGCCGGTGCCATCATAGGCAACAAGATGGATAAGCAAAAACAACGTATCGAGGAAGAAATTCCCGGTGCCGAGGTGGAACGTGTGGATGATGGTATCGTCGTAAATTTTGATGAAAACAGTGGTGTCTATTTTGATACAGAAAAGTATAACATCAATGCCGCATCACAAGAAACCCTCAATGGCCTTGCACAGGTTATGATGGAGTATCCACAGACCAATGTACTTGTAGTGGGCCACACAGACAGTTCAGGGTCTGACTCATACAACATGACCCTGTCAAAAAACAGGGCTCAGGCAGTAACAACCTACCTTGTGGGCCGTGGCCTTGATGCAGGAAGGTTTACCACGCAGTGGTATGGTGAGACACAGCCTAAATATGACAACAGTACTGCCGAAGGCCGTGCTAAAAACCGTAGGGTTACACTGGCCATCGTACCAAATCAGCAAATGAAGGAAGAAGCTAAAAAAGAAGCTGGAGAAGGACAGTAGTTTATATTTTCCATATAAATTTTTGAATTTGAGTTAGAAAAACCCGCAGCGAAATACCGCTGCGGGTTTTGTACATTTAAAAAGTGATAGAACAGCATATCCTTATCATGGGTGGTGGCCTTGCCGGCCTTACCGCAGCAATCCACCTCACACAGGGAGGACACGCGGTGACCGTTATTGAAAAATCCCCATACCCACGCCATAAAGTATGCGGCGAGTATATCTCAAACGAGACCTTGCCCTATTTAAAAACGCTGGGTGTTGACCCCATGAAAGACGGGGCAATACCTATTGATACATTTAATTTTACACACATCAATGGTAAAAATTTCAGGTCGAGCTTACCACTGGGGGGCTATGGTATCAGCCGGTTTAAGATGGATGCCCTGCTTTTTGAAAAAGCAAGGGACCTGGGCTGTACCTTTGTTTTTGATAGGGTCGTTGAGGTTCGGTTTGAACAGGGTTTATTTTATGTGGAAACAGCAAATGATAAAACCTTCAAGGCGGGGTTGGTCATAGGTGCCCACGGCAAGAGGAGTAACCTTGACGTATCGCTTTCGCGAAAGTTTGCCGCCCGCAAAAGCCCGTGGCTGGCCATAAAGGCCCATTATACCTGCGATGTACAAGAAAACGAAGTGGCACTTCACAACTTTAAGGGCGGGTATTGCGGCATTTCAAAAGTTGAAGATGATGCGGTAAATGTATGCTATCTGGCAACATATGAAAGTTTTAAAAATTACCGGGATATCACAGCATATCAAGACCAGGTACTTTGTGAAAATCCATATTTAAGAGATTTTTTTGCCACAGCAAAAATGACCTTTAAAAAACCCTTGACCATTGGCCAGGTGTCCTTTGACAATAAAGAACTGGTAAAAGACCATATCTTGATGTGCGGTGACAGTGCCACATTGATTCATCCGCTTTGCGGCAATGGGATGGCCATGGCCATTATGGGGGCAAGGTTATTGAGCAAAACCATCATAAAACATTACAACCTGGGCACATTGAATCGCGAAAAACTGGAAGCTGACTATCAAAAGGCATGGAAAAAAGAATTTTATGGGAGGCTGCGCGCCGGGAGGATGTTGCAGTCTGTCTTTCAAAATGAAACACTTTCTGGGTTGACGGTAAACGTTGCCAAAACCTTCCCGGCGTTAATACCCAAAGTTATCTCCCTTACACACGGCAAACCATGAAGACACGAAGCAATGAGCCCGAGCTGATGGATGACCATGCACTGCCCCAAGACCAACTTCAAGCGGCACTCAATGACATCTCGCTGGTCAATAAGTACCTGGGCGGAAACAGGGTCACCATCAAGGGACTGCGGTATTTTTTTAAAAAATACCCACAGAATAGCTATACCATTGTGGACATGGGGTGCGGTGATGGCGAGGTACTGCGCGAAATTGCGCAGTACTGCCGCAACAGGAAGATCAAGGTACAGCTCATAGGCATTGACCTTAACCCCACAAGTATCGCTTTTGCGATACGGCATTCGGTGGCGTATCCTGAAATACGATTTTTACGGCAGGACATCCTGCAGTTGTCATCACGGGAGCTGCAATGCGACATCGTGACGAGCACACTTACCATGCACCATTTTGACGAAAGTCAGATTCTTGGATTTTTAAGGCATTTTATACAGCTGGCAAAACTGGGCGTGGTCATTAATGATTTACATCGAAATCGCCTTGCGGCCATGCTATTTCAACCGTTAAGTCGTATTTTTATGAAAACCCATGTGGCCCGCCATGATGGATTGATTTCTATAAAAAGGGCATTTAAAAAAGAAGAATTGCAACAATTTGCACTCAAACTCAAACTTACATCTTACCAGGTACGCTGGCGGTGGGCATTTAGATATTTATGGATAATAGACAGCAGGGCGTAAAGATTGTCGCCGCCGCAAAGCAACTACCGGCATACTCAAAAAACACAGAAGAAATCATACAGTTCCTCGATACCTGGCTCGATGGCCGGGAGGAGCGTTTTGTGCGCAAGGTGAAAAAGATTTTTCAGGGGGCCGGCGTTGATAAACGGTATGGCATCATGTCACCCGAAGAGGTTTTTACCGAAACCAGTTTTGCACAAAAAAACGATATTTATGCCCGTGAGGTCAAGAAACTGGGAGAAGGTTGCCTTAAAAAAGCTTTGTCAAAGGCCCACTGGCTCCCCACAGATGTGGACTACATCATCACCGTGAGCTGCACCGGGATCATGATACCCTCGCTTGATGCCTATTTGATAAACTCATTGAAGATGCGACAGGATGTGGTGCGCCTCCCGGTCACTGAAATGGGCTGTGCCGCAGGGGTGTCTGGAATGATATATGCCCAGAATTTCCTCAAGGCCAACCCTGGGAAACGTGCCGCGGTAATCGCGGTGGAAAGTCCCACGGCTACTTTTCAACTCAATGATTTTAGTATGGCTAATGTGGTGAGCGCGGCGATTTTTGGCGATGGTGCGGCCTGCGTGCTGTTATCATCTGCGGTTGGTGATGATGGCCCAGAAATCATAAATTCTGGCATGTACCATTTTTATGATGCCGTGCACATGATGGGGTTTCAGCTTGTTGATACGGGCCTTAAGATGGTGCTCGATAAAGAAGTCCCTGACACGATATCGGCTCATTTTAATGATATCATCCTACCTTTTTTAGCGCAAGCTGATCTGGAAATAGAAGACGTTGACCATCTTATCTTTCATCCCGGCGGTAAAAAGATCGTGCAAACGGTAGAAGGGCTTTTTGGCAAGATGGGCAAGAATATTGATGATACTAAGGAAGTCCTGAGGCTGTATGGAAACATGAGCAGCGTCACGGTGCTGTATGTGCTAGAGCGCTTCCTGGAGCGCAAATTGCCCAAGGATGATTATGGATTAATGCTTAGTTTTGGCCCAGGGTTTTCAGCACAAAGAACATTGTTGAAATGGTAAAAGAATTCAATACGGCACAAGAGAACGAGTGGGCACTTATCTTGGGAGGTAGCTCTGGTCTTGGGTGGGCTTCCGCCAAAAAATTAGCGAGCCACGGCCTTAACCTCTGCATCGTGCACCGTACCCGCCGCAGCAAGTTGGCCGATTTTAATACAGGTTGTGAAGAATTCCGCAAGAGCGGAATTAAAGTTCAAGACTTTAACATAGACGCGCTCAAAGCGGAAAATGCGCAGCAGGTGCTTGATTTTTTAAAAGAGCAGAATGCTAAAGTGCGATTGTTGTTGCACAGCATCGCAAAAGGAAATTTAAAACCTCTAGTTATTTCGGAAGAAACAAAGAATCTTTCCACAACAGATTTCACCTTGACGATAGAAGCCATGGCAACAAGCCTGTATACCTGGGCTGATGCGGTGATCAAGTCAGGTCTTTTTTCGCCGCAAGGCACAATACTGGCTTTTACCAGCGAGGGGAGCACAAAACCGGCACCCAGTTATGCAGCAGTATCTGCAGCAAAAGCCACGCTAGAAGCGTTAGTGCGAAGCATGGCGTTTGAGTATGCGCCACTGGGGATCACGGCAAACTGCATACAGGCAGGCGTGACCGATACCGAGAGTTTGCAGATGATACCGGGCAGTGATGCCCTAAAAGAGCAGGCGTTGATGCGCAACCCCTTTAAGCGGTTGACAGTCCCAGAGGACGTGGCAAATGCCGTGTACCTGCTCACGAAGGATGAAGCCAAATGGATCAACGGCACCGTTTTAAAAGTAGATGGTGGCGAGCATTTGCGATAATATTAAAAAAACAATGTGATGAGAATAGACCTAAGAAGCGATACGGTAACCAGGCCCTCTGCGGGCATGCTCGATGCGATGATTGCGGCTCATGTGGGAGATGATGTGTACAAGGAAGACCCCACGGTCAATGCGCTAGAGGAGAAGATTGCAGATTTGTTTGGCATGGACCAGGCCCTCTATTTCCCCACGGGGAGTATGACCAACCAAGCCGCGATAAAAATGCATACCCAGCCCGGTGAGCAGCTCATCGCTGATAAATATGCACACGTTTTCAATTATGAAGGCGGCGGGGTGTCGTTCAACAGCGGTGTTTCATGCAAGCTGGTAGACGGTCACCGGGGCATGATAACGGCAGAGCAGGTCAAGGAAAACATCAATCCGCCAGATTTTTACCACAGCCCGTTGACGTCGCTGGTGTGTCTGGAAAACACGACGAACAAAGGTGGTGGAGCGTGCTATGATTTTGGCGAAATCCTGGAGATCAAAAAAGTGTGCGACGACCATAACCTGGGGTTGCACCTGGATGGCGCCCGTTTATGGAATGCGCTTTTAACAACTGATGAATCGCCAAAAGACTATGGACGGGTTTTTGACACCATCTCCATCTGTTTGAGCAAAGGCCTGGGTGCGCCCATGGGTTCTGTATTGGTAGGGAAAAAGAAATATATGGACAAGGCCATGCGCGTGCGCAAGGTGCTAGGTGGCGGGATGCGCCAAGTAGGTTTTATGGCTGCCGCCGGAATTTACGCTATTGATAACCACTGGCAAAAGATGCATGATGACCATACCCGTGCTAAGGAACTTGCTGCCGCACTTGCCGGTCATGCTAAAGTAAAAGCGGTAGAGCCCGTAGAGACAAACATCCTTATCTTTAGCCTTAATGACGATGTCAAAGAAACCGACTTCATGGCGAAGCTTAAGGCAAATGATATCCACATCAGCTCAATGGGGCAGGGCAAACTACGCATCGTGACACATTATGATTACACGGCAGCGATGCATGATAAATTTTTAGAGTTTTTAAGTTAGAAACTTAGGAGTGTAGAAAACAAAAAGACGGCAAGCGCCGTCTTTTTTGTTTTTTTTGGCGAAAGCCATATTCTCAGTTCTCAGTTCCCAGTTTACAGTGTTCGGTTTACAGTTTTAAGCAGTAAATTGTATTAGCTTCACTGCCTACTGAATACCACCGACTGCCCACTTAATACCGCCGACTGCTGACTGAATACTGACTACTTAAACATATCCAGACCGGGGATGTCTGGCATGCCTTCTTTGGCCACGGCCGCAAGTTCTGTGTCGTGTGTCGTTCTGGCTCTTTCCAGGGCTTTGTTGAGTGTAAGGATAAGGTAATCTTCCAGCTGCTCCTTGTCTTCAAGCAGTTCGTCGCTTATCTCAAGTGATTTGATCTGTCCTGCCACAGATACAGAGGTTTTCAGCAGTCCGTCACTACTGGCTTCATCAATATATACAGTCTCTAAGCGTTTTTTAGTCGCTTCGGCTTTTGCTTTTGCTTCCTGAATTTTGGACATCATGCCCATCATATCTCCAAACATATCTTGCGTTTTAAAATTTTCAGAATTCAAAATTACTAAATTGCCATGCCATTGATCCCTAACCTTCCCTTAAAAAATTTACTGCTGTTGCCATGGTAACGCTTATTTTTGCCAGCGCTTGCAAAACTCAAAAAAATAAAGACTTGAAGACTACCATTGCCCCACCGGTTGCAAAAAAAATCCCCAAAAAACTGGAGATGCACGGGGATATAAGAACTGACGATTATTTCTGGATGAATGAGCGGGATAGCCCCGCGGTCATTGACTACCTCAATAAGGAAAATGCCTATTATGATGCCCTCACGGCACATACAAAGCCTTTACAGCAAAAACTTTTTGAGGAGATGAAGGCACGCATCAAAGAAGACGATGCCTCAGTACCCTACAAGCACAATGGGTACTGGTATTATACCCGTTTTGAAACCGGAAAAAACTATCCGCTGTATTGCCGTAAAAAAGAAACGCTGGAAGCACCAGAAGAAGTCATGTTTGACAACAATGCCATGGCTGAGGGACATTCTTATTTCAACCAGGCAGGATACAGTGTGAGCACTGACAACGGGCTGGCCGTCTTCGGTATCGATACCGTGAGCCGTCGCAAATATGTGCTGCAGTTCAAGGATTTAAAGACCGGAGAGGTTTACCCGGAGAAGATAAAGAACACCACCGGGAGGGCCGTATGGGCAAATGATAACAAGACCATATTCTACACCCGCAAGGATGAACAGACCCTGCGCAGTAGCCAGATCTTCATGCATGTTTTGGGCGAAGACCCACACAATGACACCTTGGTGTATCAAGAAGATGATGAGACCTTCAGCATAGGCGTTTTTAAGACCAAGTCCAGGGACTTTATCATGATTGCGAGCAGTAGTACCTTGACATCAGAGTACCGTTTCGCTTCCGCGAAAGGGCCCCGGTTTGAATTTAAGGTGGTCCAGCCACGCGAGCGCGGCCTGGAATATAGCGTGTCTCAGTTTGAAGACCATTTTTACATCCTTACCAATAAGGATGAAGCGACTAACTTTAAACTGATGAAAACGCCGGTGAGCCTTCCGGCAAAAGAAAATTGGGAAGAAGTGATTCCGCATCGTGGGGATGTGCTCATTGAGGATGTCGAGATTTTTAAGGATTATCTGGTCATTGATGAAAGAAGCAATGGCCTCAACAAGATAAACATCAAGCGCTGGGACGGTACGGTTGACTATTACCTGCCATTTGCGAGCGAGACCTACACGGCATACATAGGCATCAACCCAGAGTTTGACACTGACAAGCTCAGGTTTTCATACAATGCCATGGACACGCCACCCTCAGTGATTGAGTTTGACATGAAGACCCGGGAAGAAGTGGTGCTTAAAGAAGCTGAGGTCTTGGGCGGTGATTTTGATAAACAAAATTATGAGTCTAGGCGCATCTGGGCCACGGCAGGTGATGGTGTAAAAGTACCTATCTCCCTTGTGTATAAAAAGGGTTTGGTACTTGATGGGGCTAACCCCGTCCTGCAATACGCTTATGGAAGTTATGGCCACACGACTGACCCATCATTTTCAACCTCAAGGTTAAGCTTGTTGAACCGCGGATTTATTTTTGCGATAGCGCACGTACGTGGTGGAGAATACATGGGGCGGCAGTGGTATGAAGACGGAAAATTGTTTAAAAAGAAAAACACGTTTACAGATTTTATCACCTGCTCAAAGCATCTCATCGCTTTAGGTTATACCAGTCCACAACACCTGTATGCTTATGGAGGTTCGGCCGGCGGGCTCTTGATGGGTGCCGTGATCAATATGGCCCCGCAATTGTATAATGGCGTGATTGCCGCGGTGCCGTTTGTGGATGTGGTGACCACTATGCTGGATGATTCAATCCCCTTGACCACCTCAGAGTATGATGAGTGGGGCAATCCTAATGAAAAGGATTATTATGAGTATATGAAATCCTACTCTCCATATGATCAAGTAATGGATACGGCATTTCCCAATGTTCTTGTGACAACGGGTTATCATGATAGCCAGGTGCAATACTGGGAGCCGGCAAAGTGGGTTGCAAAAATGCGTGAGCATAACACAGGTAATGCCCGGATTTTTTTTCACATCAATATGGATGCCGGCCATGGAGGGGCTTCTGGACGATTTGAGGCCTTGAGGGAAGTAGCTGAAGATTATGCTTTTATCATTGATTTAGAGGGTAAGGCCGAGTAATTGAAATAGAATACGTAAATTTGCAAGGTTTTGAACTTTTGGTTTTAGGATTTATTCAATAAAAAGCAAGTTGGCAACAAAACTTCTTTTATGAAAGAACAACTCAACGTTTTTGATAACGTACTTCAACTTATAGGCAACACACCGCTTATAAAACTCAATAAAATCACGCAGGATTTTCCTGGCGAATACCTTGCAAAGGTTGAAGCTTTTAATCCTGGGCACTCTTCTAAGGATAGGATTGCTTATCATATTCTGCAAAATGCTGAAGAGCAGGGCATCTTAAAACCGGGAGACACCATTATTGAGACCACCTCTGGTAATACGGGTTTTAGTATCGCCATGGTAAGCATAGTCAAAGGGTACAACTGCATCCTTGCCGTAAGTTCAAAATCTTCTAAAGATAAAATAGACGCCTTGCGCAGCATGGGGGCAGAAGTTCATGTTTGTCCTGCTCACGTAAGTGCAGATGATCCCCGCAGTTATTATCAAGTTGCCAAAAGACTGCACGAGGAGACGCCTGGGTCCATATACATCAATCAGTATTTCAATCAATTGAATATTGATGCGCATTACAGGACCACCGGTCCAGAAATATGGAAACAGACCGAAGGAAAAATAACACACCTGGTTGCTTGTAGCGGTACAGGTGGGACCATATCTGGAACTGCAAGGTTCTTGAAAGAACAAAACCCCAATATCAAGATCCTCGGGATAGATGCTTATGGCAGTGTACTTAAAAAATACCATGAGACCCAGGAGTTTGACAGCAATGAGATCTACCCTTACCGTATAGAAGGCCTAGGTAAGAACCTTATCCCCACGGCTACTGATTTTGACGTCATTGACCAGTTTGAGAAGGTGTCTGATGAAGATAGCGCGCACATGGCGAGAAGAATTGCCCGTACTGAGGGGATGTTTGTGGGATATACCAGTGGCGCGGCCCTACAAGGTGTAAAACAGATGGTTGAGGCAGGCCAGTTTGATAAAAACAGCAAGGTGGTTGTTATCTTCCCTGACCATGGCAGGGCGTATATGAGCAAAATATATAGTGACGACTGGATGCGTGACCAGGGCTTCTTTGATAGTGAGGATGTAGAGCAGCCCAAAGAGATAGACTACATTAAATGAGATGAAACATATTCATGATCAAGGCTTCTCATCGTAGAAGCTTTTTTTATTTTTATTGAAAACCACATTATGTTAATTTATTGTTATGCAGGCAAAAATGTGTAGTTTTGCTACCTGTTTGAAAACCGTTGTATGAAAGATTTATTTGATAAGATTTACAAGGATAAAGGCCCCCTGGGGAAGTGGGCTTCTCAAGCTGAAGGCTACTTCGTATTCCCCAAATTAGAGGGTCCCATTTCAAACCGAATGAAGTTTCAGGGCAAGGAAGTTGTCACCTGGAGCATCAACGATTACCTGGGGCTTGCAAATCATCCCGAAGTTAGAAAAGTGGATGCCGAAGCTGGTGCGGAGTATGGTTCTGCCTACCCCATGGGCGCCCGCATGATGAGTGGTCACACTGACCTGCATGAACAATTGCAAAATGAACTAGCGGCATTTGTTAAAAAAGAAGCAGCTTATCTATTGAACTTTGGGTACCAAGGTATGGTATCCACGGTTGATGCACTGGTGTCCAAAGATGATATCATCGTATATGATGTAGATGCACATGCCTGTATCATTGACGGTGTACGTCTGCACATGGGCAAGCGCTTTACGTACAAGCATAACGATGTGGAGAGCATCGAGAAAAACTTACAGCGCGCAACTAAACTTGCAGAGCAGACCGGAGGGGGGATCCTCTTGATTTCAGAAGGTGTTTTCGGGATGCGTGGTGAGCAAGGAAGACTTAAAGAAATAGTAGCCCTTAAGGAAAAATACAACTTCCGTCTGTTTGTGGATGATGCACACGGTTTTGGTACACTTGGGGCAACGGGAGCAGGAGCAGGAGAAGAGCAGGGCGTGCAGGACGGTATCGATGTGTATTTTGCAACCTTTGCAAAATCCATGGCCAGTACGGGAGCCTTCATCGCTGCAGATAAAGAAATTATAGAATACCTAAAATACAACCTGCGTTCTCAAATGTTTGCAAAGTCATTGCAGATGCAGCTTGTGAAAGGTGCGCTTAAACGCCTGGACATGTTGCGCAGCATGCCAGAACTCCGTGAGAAGCTTTGGGAAAATGTAAATGCACTGCAAGGCGGTCTTAAAGAAAGGGGTTTTGACATCGGTACCACGCAGAGCTGTGTGACGCCCGTGTATCTTAAAGGTAGCATCCCAGAAGCGATGGCACTTGTAAAGGACCTGCGTGAAAACCACGGGATCTTTTGTAGCATCGTGGTGTATCCCGTGATACCCAAAGGGTTGATCCTGCTTCGCTTGATTCCCACCGCATCGCACACACTACAAGATGTAGAAGATACCCTCAATGCGTTTTCATCCATTCGTGAACGTTTGGAAAATGGAACGTACAAGAGGCTTTCTGCCGGTGTTGCCGCAGCCATGGCAGGAGCAGCTGAATAATATAGCTTACGCTAAAAAGAAGTAAGGCCGTCCCATTGTGGGCGGCTTTTTTTATTTGGCTTTAAGCCAAATAAACTACTTGCTGAACCCCGCCGGAAATACGGAAATATCGATACCCCAGATCACGGGTAGCAAAAAATAGGTGAACAGGGTAATGAGCACGATTGAAAAGATGTTGAGCCAGATGCCGGCCTTCATCATATCTGGGATGCGCAGGTAGCCAGAGCCAAAGACGATGGCATTGGGCGGTGTGGCCACGGGGAGCATGAACGCGCACGAGGCAGCGACCGTGACACCTATCATGAGCAGGTAAGGGTGCGTGTCAAACAATACCGCTACTGGAACGATGATGGGCAGCAACATGGCCGTTGTGGCCACATTTGAGGTAATCTCCGTCAAAAAGTTAACTGAGGCCACAAGGATGAGCACGAGCACGAACAATGAAATCCCTTGTATATTGACCAGTTTATCGCCTATCCACTGCGCCAGGCCCGTACTTGTGAACCCGGTTGCCAGGGCTAGCCCGCCGCCAAATAGCAGGATGATGCCCCAGGGCAGTTTTACGGCTTCTTCCCAGGTAAGGATGCGCTGGTTCTTTTTGCCGGTAGGCAATACAAAAAGGACAATGGAGAAGAATATGGCAATCACCGTGTCGTCAACGCCCGGTAAGAAAGGTGCGATGAGAAACGAGCGCGAAATCCAGCAGAGGGCGGTGAGTATGAAAACGATAAGTACCGTCCTTTCTTGCCGCTGCATCTTCCCCAGGGCGTTGAGCAGCCTCCTGATTTCTGTACGGCCACCAGGAAATTCACTGGGTATCTGTATGTCCTTGCTCTTAAAGGCAAATCTTGTGAGGTAGTACCAGCAGGCAGCAAGGAGAAGGATTGATATGGGCAGGCCGTATAGCATCCATTGCATGAAGGTGATCTGGGTGCCGTAGGTTTCTTCAAGGATGCCTGCCAGGACAAGATTGGGCGGTGTGCCTATCAAGGTGCCAATTCCGCCTATGGATGCTGCGTATGCAATGGCGAGCATGAGGGCCTTGCCAAAGGCCAGTTGTTCATCTTCTTTAGTGGCAGCGTTGTCCTTGAGCTGGGTTACGATTGCCATACCTATGGGCAGCATCATCACAGCGGTTGCGGTATTTGAAATCCACATCGAGAGAAACGCGGTGGCGGCCATGAAGCCCAGGATTATCCTATTGGTCTTTATGCCCATGAGGTTGATGATATTCAGGGCAATCCTGCGGTGGAGGTTCCATTTTTCAATGGCAATGGCAATGATGAAACCGCCCATGTACAAAAAGACATATTTATGTCCATAAGAGGGTGTGACCTGGTCAATGCCCAGCGCACCGGTAAGGGGCATCAATACTAATGGCAGCAATGCTGTAACGGCAATGGGCACGACCTCCATGGTCCACCATAGGGCCATCCAGGCGGCAGTGCCCAGCACGGCATGCCCTTCGGGCGAAAGCCCATCTAGCCCTATCATGTTGTTTAAAAAAAGAAACAGTGCCGGGCCCAGGATCAGTCCAATTATTTTTGATGTTTTCATGTTTATAAATCAGGTAAGTACAAGATAATAAAATACTCTTCAAGGGTTAACCTTGTCTTCAAGGCTCTTGATTTTATGCTATATTTATTTACTTTAAAATTCTCCATGAGAAAATTATACCTATTTTTTTTATGCATTATCACTCTAGTCTCTTATGCTCAATCCCAAAATATTGATATTGATAAAAGCATTAAAGAGACAAGAAAAAGAATTGCTGGTGAGGGTAAAGCTATACAACTGGAAGCTTTAGACAGTATCATAAATTTCCTTGAACAAGAACTCGACCCCAAATATGATACGATCTATCTTGAGGCAATTGCCATGAGCAATGAGCTTGATTCCATAACAAAAGAAACAGAGATTACGGCAGATCTTATCTATAGATATAACCAGCGGGACGCAGCACAAGGACAAAAACTTTTTGAAGATTATTTAAAAAAGGACTTTAGCCGTAGTTCATATCATGAAAAAGCCAGGCTCTACCTTAATGGTGCAGATAGCTATTATTTTATGGGGGACTATAAAAAAGCCCTTAAAAATTATAAAAAGGCGGATTCGCTTTCGCGAAAGACAAATAATCTAAGACTTACTGGATTAATACAACTATACACCAGTGAACTCTATGCAGAAAAAGGAGATTTTATTACCGCTGTACAAGAGTATCCCAAGGCCATAAAATTGTTAGAGAAGGTTAAAGACACCTTTAATATCATCGGGTCAAAAATTGGGCTCTCAATTTTATATAGTAAAAATGGGTTTTATGAAGAGTCAGCCGCAGAAGCCACGGAGGTAATTGCACTGGCCAGGAAGGCTAAGATATATTCAAGTTTATCTGTAGTGCTTTATAACAAGGCAATTGTAGAGAAAAAACTGGGACATCCGGCGGAGCAGCTCAAGCTTGTCAAAGGAGCTTATGAGGCAAATAAAAAGTCAGAATATAGGAGTCAAATGGAACCAAGTTTCCTGAGTGGGTTAATTAAAGTACTGGCACAACAGGGTAAGCTCAAACAAGCAAAAGATTATTTGGACACGATCCAAAATAAACCCGCATATTATAGGGAAGGTGTAAATGAAATGGGTTATAAAGCTGCTTTGATGGAAATATCCCTTGCAGGAAAAAACTACAAAAATGCACTTAAACTAGGTGAGGGATATAGGGAGAAAACTAATCAAAGTGAACAGATTGATAATCGTATTGAGGCCGAGAACTTTCTTTATCGTGCATATAAAAGTGCTGGTAAAACACCAGAGGCATTAAGGCATTATGAACGCTCTATTAACATGAGGGATTCCCTCTCGGGGATTTTAAAGGCAAAACTAATCGCGTATTATAAAACCATTTATGAGACCGAAAAGCAAAAACATACCATAGAAAATCAAAAGAAAGATATAGCACTTCTAGACAGTCTTAGCAAGAATAGGCGTAACTGGATACTATTTGGTGGTTTAGGGCTAGTATTTGCTTTTGTGTTGATCATGATGTCAAGGTCCAGAAATGCAGTAAGAAAAAGAAATGAACTTCAAGAGCAATTTGCCCAAGAACTTATACAAGCACAAGAAAATGAACGATCCCGGCTGGCCATGGAACTTCATGACAGTGTGGGGCAAAAGATCATGTTGCTTTCGCGAAAGACAAAATCAAAAAATGATCCCGATATGGAATCGCTTGCAGGCAAAACCCTTGAGGAGCTTCGCAGTATTTCCCGAGGCCTGCATCCGCCTACCCTGAATGATTTTGGGATTACCCAGACAATCATTAACTTAATAAATGAGATTGATGAGCATTCTTCCATATTTTTTACCAATGAAATTGAAAATATCGATGATGTACTAAGCAAGGAAACCTCACTACATCTATACAGGATATTTCAGGAAATTTTAAACAATATGGTAAAGCATAGTGCCGCCAGGGAAGCTTCGGTTACCATAAAGAAGGACGCGCGTATGATACGTGCGACAATAATAGACAATGGGATAGGTTTTGCAGTTGATGAAAATATCAATAACACCACTACACTGGGCATGAAGACCTTGATGGAAAGAATGAAGATCATCAAATCAAGGGTTGAAATAAACAGTAATAAAAATGGCACAAAATTTCATATTTACATTCCATTTGCATGAAAGACAGTAAACATATCACGGTAGTGATTGCAGATGATCACCCCATGCTTTTACGGGGGTTGAATGATGAATTGACTGAAAAAGGATATCATGTTCTCGGTCAAGCCGAAAACGGTATCAGGGCTTTGCAATTAATCATAGAACATCAACCCATGGTTGCCCTTATTGATATTGATATGCCGGTTTTAAAAGGGCTTGAAGTAATCAAGAAGGCGAAGTTAAAGACGAGCAGTACAAGATTCATCCTGCTTTCATTTCATAGGGAAACAACGTATGTGATACAAGCAAAAACACTAAGTATTGATGGATATTTATTAAAGGAAGATTCTTTTGATGAAATTGAAAAGTGTATTCATGCTGTGATAAATGGAGAACAATATTTCAGTAATTCGTTTAAGGGCATGGAGATGACAAGTGCCAATAAAGAACTACGGATGCTCAGGAACTTAACACCATCTGAAAGAAAAATATTAAAGCTCATCGCAAAGAGCTATTCAAGTCAAGAAATGGCAGACTCCCTGTATGTTTCCATACGCACTATTGAAAAACACAGGAGCAACATAATAAGCAAGCTACAAGTAAACCCTTCTACCCATTCATTGACCCACTGGGCGCTGGAAAATAAAGATATCATATTGAATTTTCACACCTAACCTTAAAAGTTAAAAATTTAACATATTAATACGTAGTACTACGTATTATTCACGTGTTTACACCCTAATGTTTTCATTTTCTTATACTTATATTGTTAACGTTTTTTAACAAACCATAACTCTCATCAAAATATTACACAATGAAAACAAAATTATTCTTAGGATTAATGCTTTTTTTGGGTTTAAGCTTTCGCGGAAGCGCCCAGAGCACAGCAGAGGCTAACGGTATTGCCATACAGGGCATTGCCCGTGACGATAACAATACCGCAATGGCGGATGAAGACATCAAGTTAGAATTTACCATCTATTTTTTGGACTCATCGAATAATCCGGCGAATATCTATACAGAAAATAAAACGCTTCACACAGATGCCTTTGGTGTGTTTTCGCATGTTATCCAGCCTGGTAATGTTAATTATTCAAAAATTGCCAATACTGAAGCCTACCTTAAAATTGAAGATGCTGATGGGGTGGTTTTTTCAGATGAAAAGCTTAAGATGGTACCCTATGCCGTATCGGCCTATAATGGTGTGCCCACGGGAGCAATCATGCCTTTTTTGGGAACCACGGCTCCAGATGGATGGATGCTGTGTGATGGTAGTGCCATACCCAATACCGCGGCGGGTACTTATTTAAAAGCATTGCTGGGCGGTAATAATGTGCCTGACTTAAGAGGTACCTTTTTAAGAGGAACGGGTACAAGTCCTACAAATGGTCAAAATGGACCCAACCTTAATGGCTATCAAGGAGAAAATCTAAAATCACACCTCCATTATGTGGATTTGCAAACAAGTTTACAGGGAGACCACAACCATACCAATGGTTCATATAGTCAATTATTGGCAAATGATGGTAGAAATACGGTTGCAAGCTTAGATAATTCTGCTGGAGAGCCAAAACTTACCAGCTCAGCCACCATGCTACCTGCAGGATCTCACATACATGATGTTGAGGGAAATACAAATAACTTTGGAGGCAATGAAACCCGCCCTGTCAACTATGGTGTGAACTATATCATCAAACTATAAATAGTAGGATCATGAAAAGATTATTACTATTTGTAGGATTTTTTATCCTGCTCACGCCCTTTTTATGGGCACAACAGGAGGATGGCGCAAGGGTGGTGATACCTGCACAGGCGGTACAGGCCAATGGGGTGACCATACAGGTTGGTGTGCCTTTCCTGGGAGAAAACAGGAACGCTGTTAAACGTAGGTTGTTACCCATAGATGTTCGCTTTCCCTGGGATGTGCTTTATCTTTTTGAAACTTTTGCCGAAACGTCTTTTGATGTCTCAAAAGGATATTACAGTGATAAAATACGTATCGACTGGGAGTTGAGGAACAATTTTGACCTTGTTTCAAATATTAAAATATATAGGAGGCAATATACTGTAGAAGGTAACGATCCTTATGAATTTGTAGCTTCGGTAAGTTCTACTACTACTTCGTATGAAGATCAATATGTAGAAGGAGGTATATTGTATGAATATAAAATATTGGCAGATGGAATCTTAGATGGGGAAGTGCGATATGCAAACTTTATAACAGGAATAGGTTTTAGAAACCCCACGGCCACGGTTACTGGAAATATAGTTTTTGAGGGAGGAAACCCTGTTGAGGATGTCATCGTGCGTGCAACGAGCAATGGCAATACCAGTAATTATGGTGCAGCACTAAAAATTCCTGCAGATGGTTTTGCAGATATTAGGGGGATTTCAAAACCTATTACCACTACAGCAACACTACAAGCATGGGTAAAGCCCTTAACGGCATATACTTCAGCCACGGACAACCCTATTTATCTTTTTGATATCAAGGGTGCTGGTAATCACAAGGTAAGTGTACGATATGATCCTGACAATCAAAAAATAGTTGTGGAAGTTGCCGGTAATATTTTTGAAATAGAAAATTATTTTCCATCGGGAAGGCTCAATACACGCGGGGATGATGAGCTTGTGCCCGTATCTGTTTTTAATACGGCATTCACACATATTTCAGTGGTTTTACAAGATGGGGAATTGCCACAATTGTTTGTCAATGGGCGTCCCATGACCCAGGAATATGTGAGCTCTACCCATGCTGCGCTAGAAGGCACCGTGGGATATACCATGCCTTTTTTTGGCGTACGCCAAACAACAACTTCTCCAATAGATATGCAAGCTTCTGCAAATACGGAATGGGATCGTGTTACTGTAGGTGGAAATATGGATGC
The DNA here is from genome assembly GCA_002710685.1 of Cytophagaceae bacterium. Lineage (GTDB taxonomy): Bacteria > Bacteroidota > Bacteroidia > Flavobacteriales > Flavobacteriaceae > Leeuwenhoekiella. The sequence continues at coordinate 343,130 of PALD01000071.1, forward strand.
CATGGTTGATGAGATCAGGATTTGGAAAAGCGTCCTGGATGCCGAAACGATCAGAAAGGATTATAGGCGTTATATAAGCGGCAATAATGCTGACCTTATAAGTTATACACGGGCCAATGAAGGCGTGGGGCAATATGCCTATGATCTTTCCAGGATGGGTTTTACCTATAACAAGAATAATGCAAGGTTGTGGACAACATCTACCCCCGTTGCCGATAGGATTACCTGGACAAGTGGTCTAGGCAATATACCCACGGCAGAGCAACTGGGGATACTGGGTATTACCGATGTTAATGGAAATTATGAAATCACATCCATCCCTTATTCTGGCACGGGAGAATCTTTTAAGATCACGCCACTATTTGGTCAACATCAATTTGAGCCGGGACAACAACTGGTTTATTTGGGTCAGGGTTCTGAAGTGGTGAACAAGATTGATTTTAAGGATATCTCATCATTTGTGTTCAAGGGAAAGATACTTTATGATTCAAGGAATGTTTTTCCATCTTTTGTAGAAGCTAATGGAGGGAATTTTCAGGGACTTTCTGACGGGGATGAATATGTTACAGGACCTGGTATCCTTGATGAAGGATACAATTATTTTGAGAAAAATGGCAAAAAATATTCCAAAGGGGAATATTGGTTGAATGATAATGGCACCCCGGGTAATATTACTGATGATTATCTAGAGCGTTATGCCCGTATAAGCCCTGAGGGTGTCAATGTGTATATCGATAACCAGATTGTACTAGACAAGAACAATGTGCCCGTGGTCACAGATGCCAATGGAAACTTTGAGATAAGCGTCCCCATTGGCAATCATTATATTTCAGTTAAGAAAGATAAGCATGATTTTATTTATGCTGGGCGTTTTCCTGCAGAACCGGGCACATTTAAAGAGTTTTTTGAGGATGTCGTGGAGCAAACGGTTTTTGTGGATACTACCAAAGTAGTTCTAGTGGGCAAGGTCGTGGGCGGTAGCGTTGAGGCCGAAAAGCCTATAGGCTTTGGTGCAGATGGTCTACGGGAAGAATCGGTTAACGTTAATGGTACCATTCAAGATGTTGTAGTGAGTTCAGTGAACAATATAGGGCAGGCAAGTATCGTGTTGAACTATTCCCCGCCAGGATTAACTGATGGTCCATACACAAGAACCCGTATTACAACAAACGAGCAGAGTGGGGAATTTAGAAAGAAACTTCTACCACTTAACTATGATATTAAAGAAGATACCGGTATCACGATCTTGAGCAATTCAACCCTAGACCTCCTGGACTCTAATGAAAGTGTTAATCTCAAAGAAATACCGCTCACGGAAACTCCAGAATTTGAGTTGCCTAACGGCGAAATGATTACGGGAGAGCCCTATCATCTATATAAACCATTTGTTTATAGGTCTACGCCCGTGTTGCGGGTCACTGATCAGACCAGCGATGAATTAATCAACATAAACGATACTGATGTCATCTCCACCGAAGGTTTTCAATATCCCGTGTATAGTCAATTCTTAACCTATAAAATTGACCTCATGACTTTTGAAAGGTATGAAAACCTAGACAGTGGCACACCTGTGGAAAGCCTTGTCCCCATAATAGATGGTCAATTGAACATCACGAACAACCTGGCACTTGATGACTCAGAAGAAATCAAACGGGATGATAATGATCAAAGTATCATACATTATACCTTCAGGGCGGGATTACCGTCTATCTCACCCCCCTTCACACGGAATATAGATATAAAATACACCATTAATGAAGTTGATTATCCTGCCGAGAATTATATCAAGGAAGGGATTATATTAGGAGGGCAATCAGATGGTAGTCAAACCTTTATTACCGCAGGCCCTGATATTCCTGAGATAATCCTAAGGGATCCCCCAGGGTCAGAAAGCTCAGCATCAATAGAATCTGGTGAAAGCATAACGTTTAATGTCAATTATGATGGTGCAGAAGGCGGTGGAGCTTCAGAGGACATTAAAGTTTTCGGAGGCGTAAAAACAGCGGGCGGTGGCGGTCTAGCTGGCCCCGTGATTGAAGCTCAGGCAGTGAATACACTTAATTTTGGGATTAGTGCTAAAGCGACATCAAAGGATGGAAAGAGCCTTACAAAAACATATACTTTCAATCAAACTATTTCAACAAGTGACGATATTAGGTTTGTGGGTGCTGATGGTGACCTGTATATAGGATATTCTAAAAATTATTTCTATGGTAAGTTTGATAATGTACAATCTTCAGAAAATCAAATAAATGGTGCTGTTGATCTTGTGCTGGAGAACACTGCTGGTGAAAAAGCTTATATATCAAAACAGAAGGCTATGTTCTTTGTAGAAGAACCTTCAGAAACTTTTTTTGTCTATTCTCAAAAGTATATCCTGGAAACTGTGATTCCAGAATTAGAATTGATCATTTCAAACATTGATAATGGGATTATAAGTGAAAATGACCCAGGAGTTCTTACAAAAGATGAATATCAACAACAGATCTATCTATGGCGCAAGACAATTTTAGAAAATGAAAGGAAGAAGTATCTAGCACTCAAGGATAGATCAGCAATTCAAGAAGGAATAGAAAATCAACTGGATAGTTATATTGAAGATATTACCAATGTTATAAGCGATGCAAATGTGGGAGTGGGGTATGAGAATGCCCTGCAAAATAAAATTGAACAATTTGAGGGGCTCAAAACTTTGCTGGATGAACAGTTTTATAAAAATGTGTCTTTTGATGATGGGGTAGGCGAGTTTTCTAGAAGTGTTGAAACAGTTGTTGTAAACGGGGATTCTTATGAATATAATGTTACTGTAGATGAATCCTTTGCATTGGATCTGGGATTTACATTCAATAAAGTGGGTCTTGTCAGCACAACAAGTGTTTTTTCAAACCAGGATTATAACGCCGCTTTAGAAACTGAAGATACAAAGACCACGACAGTAAATTATACCTTAAAAGATGGTGACCGGGATAATTTTTTAAGTGTGGATGTGGTTAATGCATTTGATGGCAACGGACCCATATTTTCAACCGTAGGTGGGGCAACTTCCTGTCCCTGGGAGGGCGAGGAGCTTTCCCATTTCTACAATCATTCCACGTATGATCCAGATAACAGTGTGGTAGAAGAACTGCCCGAAGATAAACGTGAGCAGCTCAGTTTTGCAACACAACAGGTTGAAGTACCCAGGATAAGCGTTGACGTTGCAGAAGTATTCAATGTGCCAGAAACAGATGCAGCAGAGTTTACATTATTGCTTGAAAACAATAGCGCTACAGAACTTGATATTTATTTTGACATCGTGGTGGATAACAGTACAAATCCCAACAGTGCAATCTTTAATATTAATCAAAATGGCACCGAGGTTTTTGTGCCTTACGGTAAAACCATAGAATATAAACTTACCCTGCAGAAATCCATAAGCGATGTATATGATTATGAAGATATAGACATCTATATCTTATCACAATGCGATCCATATAACACGTATGATTACACCACGGTTTCTGCACATTTCGTGCCCTCGTGTTCTAAGGTAAGCGTGCTTGCTCCCCTAGAAAACTGGACCTATAACAGGGATATTGCCTTTAATACAGATGGCACCACAAAACCCATGAACATAAATCTAGGTAATTACAGTACGGTTTTTAATGGATTTAAAAAGATTGACCTAGAATATAAGCTGGCCTCAGCACCTACATGGAACCGCCTGCAGACCTATTACACATCGCAGGCTTTTTATGACGAGGCTGATGCTGCAGGGGAGGATGAAATTACACTCATTACAGATGCCTCCGTGACATATCCCTTTGATATAGTTGCATTGCAACTTAATGATGGTGAATATGAAATACGGGCAAGGAGCACCTGTACAAATGGCACGGAATATATCTCTCAACCTATAAAGGGAAGGATAGACCTTTCATCGCCCAGGCGTTTTGGCACTCCTCAACCTATTGATGGTATCCTGGGTGCAGGAGAGGACCTTTTGGCAAGGTTCAATGAAAATATATTTTACAATTCAGCGGTATCGTCCATTGAAATTACTGGGCAAACAAATCAATTGCCCATCAATCATGAGGTTTCGGTTTATTTTGAAGGTCAAGACAATACCATGACCATTGAAACCCCCATGGTGACTGATGGTGATTTTGCACTGGAATTCTGGATGAACAACGCGACCACTTCCGCGCAAGCGGTAATAGCTAAACAGCAAGGTGGGTTTGAGATTAAGCTTGATGGCCCGGATATAGTATTTACCTATGGTGATAAAACAGCCCGTGGAGCTATTTCCAGAGACGGTTTGTTTCACCATTATACCTTTTCACTGGACAACGCAGGGGGTGAACTTATCGTGTATGAAGATGACCGCGTGGTAGGGGAAGGCTCGGGGATGGTGAATTCCCTTAATGGAAGCAACAACCCCATAATACTGGGGGGCAATAGTTTTAAGGGAAATATCAATGAGCTAAGGTTATGGCATAAAGCACTTTCTCTTGAGGATGCCTATGCTGCCATGTATGATAAATTGCAGGGCAATGAAAGTGGTTTAATAGGATACTGGCCCATGACTGAAGGCCATGGTAGTATTGCAAATGACCTTGCCCGCTTTAAAAATGCCATCATTACTGCTTCATGGGACATTAAGCCTAAGGGAAATTCCTATGATTTTAAAAATGGGCAATATCAACTTCTTGATAATACCAGCTTTGTACAATTGACCCCCACGATGGATGCCTCCATAACCTTCTGGGTAAAAACAGCAACACCGCAGCAAGCAACCTTGTTTTCTAACGGTAAAGGCGATGGTACAGATGTTATACAACCGGGTGGTTATGCAAACAAGTGGGCGATAAATATGACTTCTTCCGGTAAGCTTGAATTTGCCAGCGAAGGAAAATCCTATGTAGTAAGCCCTCAAAATATGGCAGATGATCAATGGCATCATGTGGCAATCCTTATCAATAGGTTGGGGTCCATGACAACATATCTTGATGATAAACAGGTTTCCTCACATCCTGTTGCAGATATTGGTGGTTTTTCGGGTAATAAGGTCTGGCTAGGAGCCAGGGGAAGTACTGACCTCGCGGGTATCGTTACCGTTGATCGTGAATTTACGGGTAAAATAGATGAGTTCCGCCTGTGGAATACCTTGAGGAACAGGGATCAGGTAAGCAGGGACAGATATAATGAAATGGATTTTGAAACTACTGGTCTTTTGCTTTACGCAAAAATGAATCAGCAAGATCCACCCACGGCCAATGGCCCTAGATATTATCATGCATTTAGCAATAATTCCGTGATACCCTCCAATGCTGTTTTAAGTAGCGGTGCCGTTAGTTATTCTGATGATGCACCGCCCATTAAACCGGCGCGGGACCTAATAAATTTCCAGGTAAACCATGTGATCAATCAAGATGAGGTAATACTTGAGCCTGTGATAAATAATTGGGCAGAGGTAGAAGGGCAGATTCTTGATATTACCGTACACCGCATGTTTGACAGTGCAAACAATATGCAGCAATCGCCCATCACCTGGACGGCCTTTGTGCAAAAAAATGATGTAGATTGGTTTGTAGATGGCTATCCAGAAGACATCATTGAACTTATACAGCAATCTGGTGAGTCGCAAACCTTCCAGGTTACGCTGGTCAATAGGGGAGGGCAAAATCAGCCCTACACTATACAAAACATCCCCAGCTGGCTCTCATTGAGTCGCAGCAGTGGGGTTTTGCCGCCCAGCAGCCAGGTCAACATCACTGCAACTGTGGATGCCTCCCTGGCCATAGGAGAGTATGAACAGGACCTGCACCTGCAATCAGATTTTGGTTATGACCAGCGCTTGCTCCTGCAATTGCGCGTCTTGGGTGATGAGCCAGACTGGGCGGTCAATCCAGAAGATTTTGAATATAACATGAACATCATAGGTAAAGTCCGGGTAGATGGGGAATTCTCAGAAGATGTCTATGATATGGTAGGCGCCTTTGTGGGCGATGAGGTACGCGGTTCAGCACATCTGGTATATGATGAAAACTATCAGCAATACTTTGCTTTTTTAACCGTGTATGCACATACCGCCACTGGTGAAGATGTGAGCTTTAAACTATGGGATGCCTCACGTGGGGAGATAGTGTACGTATCGCTCAATGCATCTGCGTTAGAACCTTTTATGGCAGATAAGATCCTGGGGTCGCTCAATGCCCCCGCCATCTTTGAAAACTCAGGCCTGGTGGAGCAAAAGGTGCATTTCAACAGGGGGTGGACGTGGCTCTCACTTAATGTGAACGATCCACTGTTCAATGACCTCAATACACTTACGGCGGGCATGACATTGGCCACGTCTGACCGTTTTATGAGCAGCTCTCCATCCTATCTGGAGACCTATTATAATGACGCGGGCCAGCCGCAAAACAGCACATGGTCAGGTACGATAAGTGCTAATGGCGGGCTCATGCCCACGCATATGTACAAGGCCTACATGGCCACGTCCCAGGACCTTGATCTCGTGGGGCCGGCAGTGGATATGCCATCATGGTCATTTTCCATAAAGCAAAACTGGAACTGGTTGCCCTATCCAGTAAGGAGCAACAATACCGTGGGTGAGGCCCTCTCATCATTTGCCGCCACTGAGGGAGATGTCATAAAATCACAGAATAAATTTGCGATTTATGATGCCCTTAACGGGTGGAGCGGTACGCTGCAATATCTTGAGGCCGGTAAGGGTTACATGCTCAAGTCTGCCACGCCACAAGAGTTTGTATATCCTTCCTTTTTAGGGCGCGAGATGCAACGTTTGCCTTACGGCGAAAATCAGCCTGATGTATTCTCCCTCAACGCCATGGAGCATAACATGAACGTGGTGGCCCTGTTGCCCGAAGGGTATAGCATACTGTATGCCTATGACAAAGATGGTGTGCTTAAAGGAAGGGCCACAAACCAAGGTGTGGGTGAGCTGCAGTTGAGCTTCTTGACCATCTTTGGGGATAAGGTAGAAGACATGCAGTTCTATCTTTCAAGTCCAGGGGATGATCCCATACCGGTCGATATGCATTTTGATTTTGTGCCTAACAAGGTGTGGGGCACGGTCATTGACCCCGTGCTCATCAACCTCTCCAGCCTTGCGGTTGAAGAAATGGGTATCACGGGTACCTATGTCTATCCCAATCCCTTTGATGAGGGCTTTGACCTCTCGATGCATTCCGTGATGGAACGGGAAATCGAAGTGAGCCTTTACTCTGTGGTGGGGCAGTTGATCAAGACCGATAAATTTTCGGCGAAAGCCGGAAAAAACACCTTTTCCCTATCACCCCAGGTCATGGCCGGTACCTACTTCTTGAAGATCAGGGCAGGCGACAGGGAGACAACCATGAAAATCGTGAAACGCTAATTATGAAGACTAAGAAAATGAAGACAATCATTTATATAATGGGGATTATTGTTCTAGGAGCGTTTCCCGCATATTCTCAAGCTCCCGCATGGAGCGTGAACGAGAATGATTTTGAATATACCATGTCGCTGGTTTCTTTTCTATCAATAGATGGGGATGTGCTTGACAGCGAAAACGACATGGTGGCGGCCTTTGTCAACGGTGAATGCCGTGGTGTGACCCATCTTGTACAGGCTCCCGTCAACGGAAGGTTTTATGGTTATCTCACCGTTTTTTCCAACACCAGTGGAGAGGTCATCGACTTTAAGGTCTATAAGGCTTCTACTGGTGAGGTACGCAATATAAAAGGGAACAGTGTTTTTGAAATCAATGCACATTATGGCAATCTTTTTCAGGCATTTAGCATTGCAGATCCTCAACTCAGTGCAGCAGCTGATTTTATGGATTTTTCGTTTGACGGCATTACCTCTGTTGACACACAGGTTGGTGATGGGGCCATTGAGGTGACCATCTATGATGACAATGATGTAATGAACCTCACACCGGTTTTTGAAGTGAGTGATGGCGCTGATGTATTTCTGGGCACAACACTACAAGTATCGGGAGGGCAGGCCATGAGCTTTAACAGTCCCATTGTTTATTCCGTGCGCTCTGAAAACGAGGCGGTGCTCAAAGACTGGAAGGTTACTGTTAAACTGGTAGAAGATGTGGTTGCCAGCGGCACGGCAACATTTTATAAAAAAGATGCCGTGTGCCATACCAATGGGGCAATCAAGGTCATGTTTAGCGTAGATAATGTCCCGGTGTCGCTGATGAGCAATGGCACAGTATACGCCACGGGAGTTATTGAGGATGGCGAGGTCGTTTTTGATGATTTACCTGAGGGAAGCTACAATGTAAAGGTAGGTAGCTATGATAAACCCATTGCAATATCCATGAACAATTAAAATGACTGAGATGAAAACAAGATTTATACTATTGATGTGCCTTTGCATACTGGCTTGTGGCAAGGATGATGATGAAGCATCATTTGCAAACTTATCAGTGAACGATTTATTTATTATAGATGCAAATGGAGATAGAATGGGCAGTCTGGACTGTCTAGATCCAGCTAAGGAATATTCTTTAGCGATATCTGTGGAGGCAGATAAGGCTGGCAATGCAAACGTATTTAATGTGGAGTTTTTTGTAAATGGTCAAGTACATGCAACATCTTTTACGAGGGCTGGTTTACAAAAGTTTTCTCTTCAGTTGCAAGAGGGTAAAAATACCATACGCATAGCCAGTACCTATTTTACCTTAACGGGAAATGCGATATTACAAGAAGATTTTGAGCTTGTCCCTTGATAGAATATGATATGTTTTGGATAAAATGGTCGGTTTTTAACCGACCATTTTTTTGTTTGATAACCTCGGGGATAAAAATAAGCGTATTTTTTACGTTTTATAACGAAAACGATGTATATTTAACCCACTTAAATCCATTTAGTCAGCATAAAATTTTTTGATTATGAATAAATTACGATATGGCCTGATCACAACACTACTACTGTGCCTGGGCATTGTTTCTTGTAAAAACGAGAAAAAAGAAGATAAAAACATGACACAGGAATCTTCAAAGCCAGAATATTTATATGCCCAGAAGATAGACTCAACAGCTTTTGAAAAGACCATTGATTCTATTGAGACCAGGCTATATACCATAAAAAATGCAAACGGTCTGGAGATAACCTTTACAAACTGGGGGCAACGTCTAGTAACGCTCTATACCCCGGACAAGGATGGTAACTTTGATGATATTGTGCTGGGTTTTCCCACACTGGATGGCTATATGAATGCCAGCGAAGTCTATATAGGGTCAATGGTGGGGAGGTATGGCAACCGCATTGCAAAGGGTAAATTCTCCATAGGTGACAATGACTATACCCTAGCCACTAACAATGGGGAGAACCACCTGCATGGTGGCGGGCCCAAGGCCTTCAACAAAGTACCGTGGAATGCTGAGCAGATCAATGAGCATGAACTCGTTTTTACCCGTCTCTCACCAGATGGCGAAGAAGGGTATCCCGGTAACCTTGAGGTACGTGTAGAGTATAACCTTACTGATGATAACGAGCTTGTGATCAATTATTATGCAACGACAGACAAGACAACACCGGTCAACCTCACCCACCATAGTTTCTTTAACCTTACGGGAGAAGGAAGCGGGGCTTCGGTCAACGGAAACCTACTGACCATAAATGCTGATAAGTTTACACCGGTTGATGCCGGGCTTATCCCCACGGGCGAGTTAAGACCTGTTGAGGGTACCCCATTTGACTTTAGGACCGCAAAGCCCATAGGTCAGGATGTAGATGCTGATAATGAACAGCTCAAGATGGGCAAAGGGTATGACCACAACTTTGTGCTCAATGATGAACCTAAAAATAACGACGGACTCACTTTTGCAGCTAAGGTGGTTGATCCCATAAGCGGTAGGACGCTAGAGGTATATACTGATGAACCTGGCCTACAGTTTTATGGAGGTAATTTCCTTGATGGTTCTGATAGCGGGATTGCGGGCAAGCCATATAAATTTAGGACAGCATTTGCACTGGAGACCCAGCACTTCCCAGATTCACCTAATCAGCCAGATTTTCCGTCAACGCTCTTAAAACCAGGGGAGCAATACGCATCAACCTGTGTTTACAAATTTGGCGTTGAGAAAAACGCCCAACAGTAAATCATAGAAAGCCAGACAATGAAAAAACAGGTTTATATATTTATGGTTTTGGCGTTAAGCCTTACAGGTTTTAACGCATTCGCTCAAGGCGAAAGGTGGAGCATTGCAGAAGCTGAAGAATGGTACAATAAACATGAATGGCTCAATGGAGCTGACTTTGTGCCCAGTACCGCGATCAATCAGCTTGAGATGTGGCAAGAAGAAACCTGGGATCCAGAAACCATCAAGAGAGAACTGGGCTATGCCTCAAAAATAGGCATGAACGTGATGCGCGTTTACCTGCATAGCCTGGCCTACAAGGCAGACCCTGATGGTTTTAAGGACCGTATGAACCAGTACCTTGAAATTTCTGATGGATTGGGCATAAAGACCATGTTCGTGATTTTTGACGATGTATGGAACGCCACCCCAAAAATAGGAAAACAACCAGCCCCCAAGCCCGGGACCCACAATTCAGGATGGGTGCAAGACCCTGGCAATCCAGCCTCAAAAGAAGAAAAGAACTTCCCTGCCCTTGAAAAATATGTGACCGATATCATGACCACCTTCAAGAACGATAACCGGGTACTATTGTGGGACCTGTATAACGAACCAGGAAATTCCGGCAAGGGTAACGAGAGCATGCCCTTGCTCAAGGCAGTCTTTAAATGGGCCAGGGCAGTTGATCCATCCCAGCCCATCTCGGCCGGGATATGGAGCTGGCCACTAGAAGACCTGGGCGCGGTACAGGCACTTAACTCAGATATCATAACCTATCATCACTACGGCCCGCCCGAAGAGCACCGCGAGGTGATACAGCTTTTAAAGACCCATGGCCGCCCCATGATATGTACAGAGTATATGGCGCGTACGCGAAATAGCCGTTTCTCCAATATCATGCCCGTGCTCAAAGATGAGAATGTGGGCGCGATAAACTGGGGTCTTGTCAATGGAAAGAGCAATACAATCTACCAGTGGGATACCCCCATAGACAGTGGTGCAGAGCCAGATGAGTGGTTTCACGACATCTTTAGAAAAGATGGAACCCCATACCGCCAGGATGAAGTGGACATGATCATGAAGCTCAACGGAACAAAAAAATAGTAAACAGCAACCTAATATATAATGAAGAAGACTAACCTATTACTCCTATTCTTCCTTGTAAGTACAATTTCATTTGCACAATGGAAACCACAGGGAGATAAAATAAAAACCGAGTGGGCAGAAAAACTGACCCCAGAAAACGCCTGGAAAGAATACCCCAGGCCCATAATGAAAAGAGAAGAATGGCAAGACCTCAATGGCCTGTGGGATTATAGTATCACAAAAGCAGGCAGTGCAAAACCAGCAGGTTTTGATGGCAAGATACTCGTTCCCTTTGCGGTAGAATCTTCACTTTCTGGCGTTATGAAAGAAGTGGGCAAAAACAATGAACTGTGGTATGAAACCTCGTTCACGGTTCCCGCCGGCTGGAATGGTAAGAAGGTGCTACTGCACTTTGGCGCTGTAGACTGGCGTGCAGATGTATGGATAAATGATGTCAAGATAGGTAGCCATGAAGGCGGTTTTGACCCATTTTCTTTTGACATAAGCCCATTTCTTAAAGCAGGTCAACAAAAACTTACGGTCAAGGTCTGGGACCCATCTAGTGATGGGCCACAGCCCCGTGGCAAACAGGTCATCAAGCCAGAGGGTATATGGTACACCCCGGTAACGGGCATATGGCAAACGGTATGGATGGAGCCAGTGGGAGACAAGAGTATTGCCAGCCTCAAGACCACGCCAGATATTGATGAAAGCACCATAAAATTCAAGGCCCAGCTTGACAATGCCACGTATGGAGATGTACTTGAGGTAACCGTCCTCGATGGCGGTAAGGAAGTCGCAACCGCTTCCGCGGAAGCGTCTCAAGAACTACAGATAACTGTTCCCGGTACAAAACTGTGGTCTCCAGAAACCCCGTTTTTATACGATACTAAAGTCAAGCTCATCAGTAATGGTAAGGTAGTGGATGAAGTTGAGGGTTATTTTGCCATGCGCAAGATATCCATGAAACGGGATGAAAAAGGCATCATGCGCATGCAGCTCAACAACAAAGATTATTTTCACTTTGGCCCTCTAGATCAAGGGTGGTGGCCTGACGGTCTCTATACAGCACCATCTGATGAAGCCCTCAAATATGATATTGTCAAGACCAAAGAAATGGGCTTTAACATGATACGCAAGCACGTAAAGGTAGAGCCCGCCCGCTGGTACACACATTGTGATCAACTGGGTATCCTGGTATGGCAGGACATGCCCAGCGGCGATAGGACAAAGGAGTGGCAGCCCAGGAAATTCTGGGATGGTAACGAGCTTGTAAGGTCATCACGGTCAGAACAGATTTATAGAACAGAGTGGAAAGCAATCATGGACTACCTCTATTCTTATCCCAGCATCGTTGTCTGGGTACCCTTCAATGAGGCTTGGGGACAGTTCAAGACGGTCGAGATCACAGAGTGGACAAAGGCATATGACCCATCAAGGCTGGTCAATTCTGCCAGTGGGGGCAATCACCTTGATACGGGAGACATCCTTGACCTGCACAGTTACCCAGACCCCAACCTCTTCTTGTATGATGCAAACCGTGTAACCGTACTGGGCGAGTATGGAGGTATAGGGCTACCACTTAAAAAGCACCTATGGCGCCCAGATCAAAACTGGGGCTATGTTAAGTTCAACAGCTCAAAAGAAGTTACAGATGAATATGTGGCTTACGCCAAAAAACTACAGGACCTGGTAGCTGCTGGCTTCTCCGCAGCGGTCTATACCCAGACCACGGATGTGGAAGGCGAGGTCAACGGGCTGATGACCTATGATAGAAAAGTGGATAAAGTAGAAATAAGCCGTATAAAAAAGGCAAATGAAGATGTCATCAACGCACTGAACAAATAATTCATTCAGTTTATTAGTGTTTTTTGAGAGCCCTGGTCCATGTAGTACCGGGGCTTTTTAATTTCTCCTTCTCCTCTTACCAGAGTGGGTCTTGGGATAATTTGTTTTCTCGGGATGAGACAGCAGTTTTTTAAGGGTGGTGAGTTCTTCTTCGGTAAGGTTGCGGTATTCCCCTTTTGCCACGTCTAGTTTAATGTTCATGATGCGTATGCGTTTTAGTCTGACCACCTTGTAACCCAGGTGTTCACACATGCGCCTTATTTGCCTGTTAAGGCCCTGTGTAAGGGTGATTTTAAAACGGTTTTCACCTATTTGACTCACCTCGCATTTGCGTGTTATGGTATCCAGGATGGGTACACCGTTGCCCATTTTAGTGATAAAATCTTCATCAATGGGCATGTTTACCGTGACGATATATTCTTTTTCATGATGGTTTCTCGCCTTGAGTATCTTGTTGCTGGTCTCGCCATCATTAGTCAAGAGTATCAATCCCTCACTGGCCTTGTCAAGCCTACCCACGGGGTAGATGCGGGTGGGGTAATCGATAAAATCTATGATATTGTCCTTTTCTACCTGGGTCGCCGTTGTGCATACAATGCCCACGGGTTTATTGAAGGCAATATAAACGGGTGGTTCTTCATTTTGCTCGATGAACTTGCCATCCACACGCACTTCGTCACCGGGCATGACCTTTGTTCCCATTGCTGGTACGGTGCCGTTTATGGTTACCCTACCTGCATCGATGAGGCGGTCTGCCTCACGGCGGGAGCAGTAACCCACCTCGCTGAGGTATTTATTGAGCCGTGTGGGGGTTTGTTCCATTGTTATCTTTTTTGGCTTACGCCGAAATAAAATCGATTATCTTCTTGTTTACATCTCTATCATAGAGCGAATGATTGAGCCCTTCTGTGATGATGAGTTGTGAACCCCTCCAGTTTTTATGGATGTTTTTTGATCCGCTCAACGGTGTGATTCTATCGTCCTTATCATGAATTATCAGCCCCGGGGTTTTGATGTTCCTGGCAAAGAGGGAGCTGGCAAAGCTGCTGCTCTTGAATCCAAACCTTTTTTGAAAGTATGCATCGAGTTGTTGCATCACTCTTTGGCGCAAGCCTAATATAGATCTATACTCCCCTAGGATACTATCAAGGTCATCAGGAGGACCCAGTAAAACGGCTTTTTTAATATTGTTGTCCTTGCTCTGTGAGAGTTCATATAGTGTGGTCATGGCCCCCACGCTGTGACCTATGATATATTGTGGGGCATACCGGGAGATGATTGTATGCAGCACATCCCTGTACAAGGGCACATACAGGTTTGTGCCGGTGCTGTGCCCATGTGCCGGAGCATCAAATGTATAGATGTCATACCCCTGGGGGATCAATTGCTCAATGAGCATCTTCCAGCGGTGGCTATTGCTCTCCCATCCATGAACGAGGAGGATGGTGGGGCCTTTGCCCGGCCAGTGATAGACTTGTATCTCTAGCCCGTCATGTTCTACCCTAGCTTCTTTAGCGTTGTCCAGAAATGCTTTGTGGTGCTCGCCTATCCTGCCCCTACGGGGTTTGCTAAAAAGGTCAAAAGCCTTTTTTTGAGTTCTTGCGGGCGAGAAGAGACTGAGCATGTTGAGATAAGTGCCTATGGCCCTGGGAACTAATTTTTTAAAACTTTCGCGCATATAAAAACCCTCTTATAGAGGGTTCAAAGATAATCGTTAATGCCGTAAATCAATGGTTGTTCTCTGCTTCAATAACATCTGTATCCTTTCTATACTTGAGCAGTGAGATTCCTGAGATGAAAAAAATCAAACCTAGAATGGCCAACGCCCATGGACTTATACCTAAGGACATGCTTCCAAAAATTCCCAGTACACCAACTACAAGGCTCAAGGCCCCTCCTACGGCTAATATTATTCCTAATATCTTAATCATGACATATTGTGGTTAAGGTTATGGAAACGAATTTATGAATTAGAATAGCTGTGGGATAGGTAATTAACCATCTGTTAAGGGCATTTTGGCAATATTTTAAAGGTTACTTGATTGCGGGCTAAATAATATTGAATTATTCATAAATTTTAAAGGTAATATTTACACTTTATTGATGATATTCTATTTTTTTTACAAAAACATCTAAATATTGACAGCCGTCATTTTTTTGGGATTGCTTTTTCTTGAATTTTGTAGTGTTCTCCTAATAATAATAATAAGACAAATTATCAAAGAGGGTTTTTAAGTGTTTTTTTACCCCTAAAATCTGCTTGACAGGCCCTCTTTTTTAATCTATGGAGCTTTATAAAAACCTGTGTATGATGATTGATGCTACTGTATTTAATGAAGAATTGGTCCTGGAAGTCTTGGAGCATAGGCAAAAGCACATTGAATACCGCATCCGGTTTAGAAAAGAAACCTGGGAATTTGCCATATCCCGTTTTAAGAGATATGATATGTTTGCCACAGAGCAAATGGCACGGACCCATGCATTTATACTATATACGGCCCAAAGAAACTGGAATCAAAATTAGATTTATTGAATAGCATAGCCCATTTACATACTTGATTTCTCTTTTGATTACAGTGAGGGCCTGGTTTAAATTTTCTCATCCCCTCAATTACCATCTTCCTTGCCTTATGGGCGGGGAAGATTTTTTTTTATGGCCTCTTACCTGATATACATACTTCCTCTCCTGTAAGGCAACCCAGATGTTTTTTCTGGTTACAGGTAATCCCTGTACACTTACCGTTAACCTTTTCAAACCTACCGATAATGTATTGCTTGTTTTAAAAACGGCTGATAGCCAGCATCTTTGAGCTACAATTTTAAACAATACTACGATGAAGAATTTATTAGGAATTTTAAGCATGATCATGATGTTTCTTATGTATGTGCCCGCGATGGCACAAGGTATGGACAAGGATGGTTTACAGGTTACACCCCGCGTGGGTTATGATTTTCCCACGTATGATAACAATACACCTTATATAGACTATAAGGGAGGGATTGAAGCTGGACTCTCAGTTGATTATTACTGGAAGTGGTTTGGCGTGGGAGCAGATTTTGATTTTATAAAAAATCAACCTCAGAGCACATTTCCCACGGACAATCTCTTTGATGCCGGGGGCAATGCATTTACGAGCTTTAACCTCGATGAAAAAGATATAACCCGAATATTTTATGGTATAGGTCCAGATGCTAAATGGCATAACAAGAAGGGTAATTTTATTGCAGAACTCAATACACGTGCTGGCCTTGCTTCTATTAAGGGAGGACGTACCCTGCTTGAAGGAAACACATCAACAACTTCTAATCAACTGCTCAATTTTCATGCGGGTTATGACGATAAGAATGTATTTTCTGCAAAGGGGCAGTTGAGGTTTACCTATCTCTTCAATAAAAATTTTGGAGTAAATGTGGGCGGATATTACCTGAGGCACTTTAACACACAAGAACAGGTACAAGGTGGTCTTGCCAGTGCATATTATCCATTTACCACCGCTGATGGGGCAACCTTTCTAGATCAGGGAGGTATTTCATTTAGAGAAGAACCCTGTGATTGCGACATCTATTCCCTGGGGGTATTTGCTGGAGTAACCATAAAATTCAATAAAAAAGAAAATGTTTGCCCCGTATGTAAAAAAGACCATGAACCGCATTGCTGCGCAACCTGTGGATGTAACGTTACCATAACGGCAAAGGACAAGTTTACCGGTACCATCCTTCCCGGGACTGACGTGGTACTCATTGACATGGATGGCAATATCACGCATGAGGGCACCACAAACGCGTATGGGGTGGTCGTTTTTGAGAATGTAAAAGAAGACAATTATGTCATAAAGGGTAAATTATATGATGTCGATCTAGTAGAGACCGCTTTGGCGAAAGCCGATTTTGAAGATTGCCAAAAAACAGCCGGTATCCAAAAGGAAATCCTGTATGGTGATGAAAACTTCATCCTTAAGGGAAAAGTGGTTGAATGCAACACCACAGAAGGTATCGATGCCGTGGATGTTATCTTGAAAGATACCCTGCGTGCATGGCAAAAAAATACCCTTTCTGATGCTGGAGGTGATTTTATCTTTCATCTCAAGCAGGCTTCTAACTACACCTTGAAGGGTAATAAAGATGGTTATTTTTCTAACGAAGTGGGTGTTTCAACCACATCATATAACAGGAACTCGACACTGTACATTGATTTTGAAATGTGTGTAAACCCATGTGGGCAGGCCATAAGACTGGATAATATAAACTTTGACCTTGACAAATGGGATATCCTGCCGGCGTCAGTGCCAGATCTTCAAAAAGTGGTGAACCTCATGAAGGCCAACCCCACCATAAAAGTGGAGATGTCATCACACACGGATTCTCGCGGGAGCAACCTATATAACCAAGACCTTTCTCAAAAACGTGCACAATCTACAGTGGAATACCTCGTCTCACAGGGTATTTCTCGTGATAGGTTGATAGCCCGCGGTGCTGGTGAGACCGAACTGCTCAATCGCTGTGCAGATGGCACTTCATGTAGTGAGGCAGAGCATAGGATTAACAGGAGGACCGAGTTTAAGGTAGTATGCCCCCAGCAATAAAATCAAATGATTAGTCAATCTCTTAAAGTGGTTCATTGTAACCGGTGGACCACTTTATCTTAAAAACAGTTTCATGAAAAATATAGATAAAATCAATGGTCAGGAAAATGGTCCTGGCAAAACAGGACAATTGATTGCGGGTATTGTCGCAATCATAATCATAATACTTACAGCGGTTTCTTGTGATGATAGCGACTGTGAATATATTGAACAGCGGGAACCGCCCTACCTTACCACCAATGAGTGTCCCGGTTTTGTGGATAATGGGGATTTTGAAATCGTAACAGGTAATCCCAATGCATCAGTCGATCAAGATATCGACCTTGCTACGGGATGGGGCGCCCTATGGCAAAATGGGAGCCTTGCAGATTTATTTGATGCAAGCACCACAAATTTTGGGAGTTCATCATTTGTGGCCCCAGCGCCGGCATCTGGTGTTTTTGCCGGGATGTGGGTTGAAAACAGCAGCAATGGTGGTGCTACATATAGGGAAGGGATGTTCAATAAGCTTACTAATGCCATAAATGCCAGTACAGGTATCTATACCCTTTCATTTGACTATGCAAAGATGAGCACCGCCTCGTCTAATGATGTAAAAGTAGGAGTATATGGGGTTTACTTTACGGGTACTTCGCTCCCGGCAAACCCTACTTCTATCAATACACCGCCTAATACAGATTTGTTTGGTACAGCTAACGCGGTATTGCTGGGTGAGGTCGTGATAAGCAATACCACCACAAATACGTGGGCCAGCGCAAGCTTTACCTTTGACTCATCAAGTATCACAATGCCCGCAAGTGGCAATATCACGCATGTCATGATCACAAATTCTCATGTGACCTTACCTGATTTTGGCAGGATGTTCGTGGGTTTTGACAACTTTTGCTTGATCAATGAGTAGTTGTTTTCGCTTTAGCGAAAACTTATTCTCAACAATACATCTGTTAAATATAAATAAATACAGATATTTAGTACTCTAACCTTTAATATTTTGAACAGTTATGAAAAATCAAATCATGGCAGCTGCCCTTATGGTAATAGGAATATGTTTTTCCTGTAGCCAGGATGATAAGCCAAATGACTCTAATGATTGTGAACCAGATGGGCTCCTGACCTATAAGGAGGCAGATTCACTTGAATCTAATTACAAGAAATATCAATATGCGGCAATAAACCAGGGTTTATCAACAGATAATATGGAATTTCTTGATAACCGGGAGTTTTTATTTGAGCTTGATGATTTGCAATGTTACCTTGATTATGTAAGAAAAGCAGGAGCAGATGCAGGAATACCTTCTTCAGATATGGGGATACGTGTTTACCTGGGAGCCCGTTTTGAAGAAGGTCAAGAAAGGCCACATACCCAAGTGTTTTTTGTGCCCACGGCAAATACCGCAAGCAGGTCAGTAAGTGAAGGAGATACATTTTACCCTGCCCAGCCCAAAGATTATGGCAGTTCAGGAAAACCACCTAAAGAACTTAACCAACAATAAAGAGCATGCAGTTGATCCTGAGCATTATATTGCTGGTGATTGAGGTAGTTGCCCTGGTGCAGGGATTGAGAAATTATTCTTACCTAAGGACAACCCCCGAAAAGTACCTTGTGTATTTCATGATACTTGTGGTGCTGGTGGAGATCCCTGCCTTTGTCATGACAAATTATGGCATCAATGCATCTCCATTGTACAACATGTATATGCTTCTATCTTTTGCAATATTCTTTGTGTGGTTTTACCATATATTGAGACATAGATATGTTGTGATAGGCCTGGGAGTGGTTTTTATGCTGGGGTATATAATCGCTTTTATAACACAAGATTTTTATTACTCTTTGCTCAGCTATGCACTTGCAACAGGTACCATTGCAATCTTGATATTGGTTTTCATGTTATATTTGGATATGCTTAAGGCAGATTATGTTATTGAATACAAGGATTCTAGGAGGTTTTGGATAGCAACCGGTCTGCTCTTGTTTCATATAGGTTTTTTACCCATAAGTTTTTTTCAGGGTTTTGTAGATGTTTATGGTGTTGAGTATAACCTTGTGCTCACCATGCTCAACCTTATAGTATACGGTTGTATTATAAAAGCTTTTTCATGCATAAAGACGTAGAGGCAATATATCTTATCCTTCCCGTGATCGTGGTGATTATAGCCTTTGCCATGGTGGTGATGTTCGTGGTTTTCAACAATAGGAAGAACACCTTGATCAAGAAGAAATATGAAGATGAAATTGCCTTTCAAAAAAAAATTCACCGTATTGAACTTGATGCCCTGCGCAGCCAGCTCAATCCACATTTTATACACAATTCATTAAATGCCATTCAATATTATATACAGCGCAATGAAGTGGAAATCTCAGAAAATTACCTGACCAAGTTTTCTAAATTGATGCGTATGTTCTTTGAATACTCCAAGAAGGCAAGCATAACCATACGTGATGAGGTTACCTTGCTCAAGACCTACCTCGAGATAGAAAAACTGCGGTTTGAGGACAAGATAGAATACACCATTGAAGTTGATGATGAGCTAAATCAAGACAGCCGTGAGGTGCCCACCATGCTCATACAGCCCATTGTTGAAAATGCCATAAACCATGGTCTTTTTCATAAAAAGGGCGAGGGCAAGGTTGAGGTTCATTTTAAGTACATCAATGTAGATACATATAAAATCTTGGTAAGAGATGATGGTATAGGCCTTAATAAAGCCTTAGAACTTCGGCCGAAAGGCATAAAAAGGCTCAACTCTTCTAAGGTTATTGCAGAGCGATTACTACTGCTTAAAAAATCTGAACAGGTAGATATAGAACAAGAGGTAATAGACCTTTCTGATATTTCCCCGCAAACGGGAACACAGGTAAGCCTTACCATAACCCAAAAAGACATCCTATGAAAATAAGGACCATACTTGTAGATGATGAGCCCAAGGCTATTGCCATATTGCAAAATAAGCTGGAACGTTTTTGCCCCGTCATAGAAGTCGTGGCCACGACACAGTCTCCTCATGAAGCCATAAGCTTGATACAGGAGCAGCAGCCAGAACTGGTATTCCTGGACATCGCCATGCCCGAATTAAATGGCCTTGAGGTGCTCAGGCGTTTTGAATCTCCAGACTTTGAAGTCATTTTTGCGACAGCGTTTGACGATTATGCCATTGAGGCCATAAAACATTGCGCCATAGGCTATCTTGTAAAACCGGTTGATAATGAAGACCTGGTAATGGCCGTCAACAATGCAATCAAGAATATAGAAGAAAAAACGGCCCTGCGCAAAAACTTGAAATTGATTGAAAACCTAGGGGTTCAAAATTTTAAGAACAAAACCGTGATCATACCCTCTGTAGAAGGGCTTGAGTTTATCAAGATTGAGGACATCGTGCACTGCGAGGGCGTTGATGGCTACACAAAGGTTTACCTCAGGGATGACAAGCCCATTTTGAGCTCAAACAGCATAGGCCACTTTAACAGGATTCTGGAAAATCAAAATTTCTACCTCATTCACAAATCGCACCTTATCAACCTGGATTATATAGATAAATACCTTAATGAAGGATACGTGGTCATGGGCAATGAAAAATTACCCGTTTCCAGAAACCGGAGGAGTGCATTCCTGGAGATGATGCGTGGCAACTAGTACGTCATCCATCTTTTGATTTCGGCAGCAGCCTCTTGCTCATCTCCCCATCCCTGTAGCTCGGTGGTATCCCCGGGGTCATAATTTGTAAACCACAGTTCAAGTATTTGCCTTGCGGCGAAAAAATCATCCTCAAAGTCTTTCCATTTTTCTACTTTGATGACCTGTTCATCTGCTTCTGGCGGAATGGCGATAATCTTATGATCTCCTTCACCGGCATCCACCAATTTGAGCATATGGGTTTAATGCCCATTACGGTGCAACTACTTTCGCTTTAGCCTATGATAAGAACATCTAGCGGGTCGCCATCACCCCCATTTTTTGGGTCGCAATGTTGAGGGAATAAAACCGTAATTGCCAGGATATCCCAGAAACCCGATACGCCTGTCTTGCCCATTGCGTTGGTCAGGTGTTATTTTTCTGCTTTTGGCATCATACTCCATCTTTAGGTTTGTGCCTGCAGGGATTTACACAACAGCTTGCAGGATACCATCTTGATACGTAGGGAGATTATAATGATCTGTGCTCTCTCAGGACGGGAAAAATTTGGCGAAAGCCAAAAGGACCATCCCGCGCGCAATACCTTTTACCATCCCACCATAAAGTATTTAACCTTGGCCTTATCAGGGATTTGAGATTCGCTCACTTTTATTTCACGGTTAAATTGTAGTTCACCGGCCAGCTCTTTTTTATCAATCGTAAAGTATGCGTTGATATCGTCTGTAAATACCACCACGCTACTCAACAGGGTTTGTATTTTTGAGATTTTATAGGCTTTCCTGATATCGCCAAAAGTGCTCTTGAGGCTTATTCCCTCGGGTGTTTCATAGCGGTCATCAAAGATTTGCACGGTTTTTATCTTGCTGCTATCTGCCGCGGTAGCAGGTGATAGGCTCAATAACTGCTTGCCATCTTTCTCATAGATCTCGATGGCCCCGGTACCGCTAAGGCTATTGTTATCGGTAGGGTCGATGACATCATCATTTTCAAACAGGGCATCAAGTTCGCTCACTTTGGTATCCTGGGTTATGTGTCCCACGCTCGTGGGTGTCACTTTGTAGGGGTCATCGCTGTTGCAGGAAGTTAAAAGGAGGCAGGTGATGGCAATCGAGGTCAATAATTTTTTCATGTTTTATGTTTGGTTTGTAATAATCTATTTGATCATCTTGCCCAGTATGCCCAGTACCCCGCGTATAACGGTGGCACTTGTCAATACCTTGATGATGGCTTTTTGTGTGGTGTTTGAAGAGCGCGAACTGCTGGAGCGTGTGGACTTTGATACTTTGGCCCTTTCTGCTTTTGCTTTTTCCTTCACCTCTTCGGTCTCGGCCTTTTCTATTTTTTCACATAGAATTTCATAGGCGCTTTCCCGGTCAATATGCTCATTGTATTTCTTTACGAGCAATGACTTTGCGTTGATTTCATCCAGCTCGGCTTGTGTGAGTATATCCATCCTTGACATGGGTGCGCGCATCATTGTCGCGGCCAGCGGGGTGGGTCGCCCTTTTTCATCAAGGGCAGAAACCAATGCTTCTCCTGTACCTAACGATGTCAAGACCTCTGTGGTATCATAATATTCAGAAATAGGATAATTTTCTGCCGTAAGCTTGATGGCCTTTCTGTCTTTTGCCGTAAAGGCACGCAGGGCGTGTTGTATTTTAAGACCTAGTTGGCTAAGTACCCCATCAGGGACGTCAGTGGGGTTTTGAGTTACAAAATATAGGCCTATCCCCTTAGAGCGTATGAGCTTTACAATGCTTTCTATCTGGTCGTGGAGTGCTTTTGATGCTTCTTTGAAGATAAGGTGGGCCTCGTCAATAAAGATTACAAGTTCTGGCTGGCCGCTGTCGCCCTGCTCGGGGAAAGTGCTGTAAATTTCAGCAAGCAGGCTGAGCATAAAGGTTGAGAAAAGGTGTGGCTTGTCTTGAATGTCGGTCAACCTCATGATGTTGATATAGCCATTACCGTTTTCATCCAGCCTGGTCAGGTCGCGCACTTCAAATGATTTTTCTCCAAAAAATATATCAGCGCCCTGTTGCTCCAGCTGTACTATCTTTCTCAATATTGAACCGGCTGATGCCGTAGAGATACGGCCATACAGGTCTTGAATTTCATCCCTGCCTTCATTTGTAGAATATTGCAGCACCTTTTTAAAATCCTTTAAATCGAGCAGAGGCAACTTATTGTCATCACAATATTTAAAGAGGATGGCAATGATACCTGCCTGCGATTCACTGGCATCTATTATTCTTGAAAAAAGCACGGGGCCAAACTCACTTACCGTTGCCCTTAGGCGTATGCCATCCTGTTCTGAAAGGGTCAGGATTTCCACAGGAAACCCCTTTGCCGTAAAGGGCAGGCCTATTTTCTCCTGGCGTTCATCAATCTTGGGGTGGCCGGGGCTTGCCTTTGCAATACCGCTCAAGTCCCCCTTCATGTCCATCAATAGCACGGGCACCCCTTTTTCACTGAGGTTTTCTGCCAGTACCTGGAGGGATTTTGTCTTGCCCGTTCCCGTTGCCCCGGCAATGAGGCCATGGCGATTCATGGTTTTGAGCGGGATTTTCACATGCGCGCCGGTAATCGTTTCGCCATTGAGCATGGCGGCACCCACGGTAATACTTTCTCCTTTAAAGGTATTGCCTGCTATAATGTATTCCTTAAAAGCTTCTAAGTTGGCCATTTTTTCAAATTTGCCTTAAAAATAAGGATTACCAGCAAATGGCAAGGATTTTTTGTGTCATTCATGTAAGAGAAGTGGCTTTGCGTTTTGGAAGCATCTTAAACCGCAGTATCTTTGCGCCCTTATGACAAAAGAAGCTATTGCAAGTAGGGTAGAGCTGGGGGAACTATTGCCCCTCATGGAAGAATTTTATACCATTCAGGGAGAGGGAGCACACACGGGCAAGGCCGCATATTTCATCAGGGTGGGGGGCTGCGATGTAGGCTGTCACTGGTGCGATGTCAAGGAGAGTTGGGATGCTGCGATACACCCACCCACAGAGGCATCTCATATTGTGGAGAATGCTTCAAAATATAGTGATACCGTGGTCGTGACCGGGGGCGAACCCTTAATGTGGGACATGGCACCGTTAACCACCATGCTCAAGGCAAAAGGCATGCAGGTGCACATAGAAACCTCTGGCGCATACGAGCTTTCTGGGCAGTGGGACTGGATCTGTCTTTCGCCAAAAAAACGCATGTTGCCCAAACCCCGCATTTATAACGAGGCACATGAACTCAAGGTGATTATTTACAACAAGTCAGATTTTGCTTTCGCCGAAGAACATGCCGCAAAGGTCAATGCAAACTGTGAGCTGTACCTCCAGCCAGAATGGAGCGTACGTGAAAAGATGACCCCGCTTATTGTGGATTACGTCATGCGCAACCCAAAATGGAAAATCAGCCTACAAACACACAAATACCTCAATATACCATAATAAAAAACCTTCTGGTATACCGGAAGGTTTTTTTATATCACGGGTAAACAAGCTATGGTTTACTCTGTTGCGGGAGCCGTGGTAAACGGTATCTTGATAAATGTCTGTTCCCAGCCTATCAGCATATCGGCACCATCAGTCGCGGGTTGAAAGGTGATGCTAAAGTCTTCAATGGGCGCGCTGGTCTTTCTTGCTGGTGCGGTGATGCGGGCAAGGTCCATCTCTTCTTTGTAGCCAAAGGCCCCCCAGGTGTTTATGTCCCTATTGAGTATTACCGTCCACTCTTTGTCACCGGGTATGGAAAATAGGGTGTAGGTACCGGCCTTGATGGTCTTGTCGCCCACGGTCATATCCTTGTAAAGGGTGATTTCGGTAGACTCATTGGCACCGGTCCTCCATACCTTTCCATAAGGTACCAGGTCGCCAAAAATCTTGCGTCCCTTGACCTTTGGGCGGCTATAGATCACACGTATCAAAGGCCTCTTGTCAGGGCTCCTGTACATGGCGATATCCAGCGGACTCGCATCGGGCTGGTCAAACGACTGGCTTATTGCCCGTGGGGCAGCAAGCATTATGATAGAAAATATGGCGGTATATATGAGTTTTTTCATGGTATGCGTGTTTAAGTTTTCGGTGTGCAAATGTATGGTCTCTCAACAATCTGCAAGTTAATGAATTGATAAAGATCTAGAAGGTTTTGGCTATAGCCAAAACAACTTTTATGTCATATCGTTTTTTATAGTGTAAACGGTATATTTGGTTTTTATTTTTATTAAAAATGTTTTTTAAAGTTTTAAATTGTAACTAAAAAAAACTTTAGTGTTTTAAAGATGAACTTTGATGTTCACTTTTGAAGCCTATTTAATAACAAAACGATAAGATATGTGCGGAATTGTTTGTGCTTATGAATTAAAGCAGGATGCCGAGGGAGTTAGGCAGCAAGTATTGGAAATGTCAAAAAAAGTGCGCCACCGTGGTCCAGACTGGAGCGGTATTTATAATAATGATAAAGCGGTTCTTGCCCACGAGCGGCTGTCAATAGTTGACCCTGCTTCTGGTAAACAGCCTTTGTTTAGCCCAGACGGTAAACTGGTACTTGCGGCTAACGGTGAAATCTACAACCATCGTGAACTGAGAAAGCAGTTTGCGGGCAAGTATGATTTTAAGACCGAATCTGACTGTGAGGTCATCCTGGCACTGTATCAAGAAAAAGGCCCTGACTTTGTAGATGAGCTCAATGGTATTTTTGCATTTTCGATATATGATTCTGAAAAGGATGAATATTTTGTGGCTCGCGACCACATGGGCATCATCCCATTATACATGGGGTGGGATAAAAACGGTACATTTTATGTAGCTTCAGAGCTTAAGGCGCTAGAAGGTGTTTGCACAAAAATTGAGCTTTTCCCCCCGGGACATTACCTGCATAGTGCTACCGGCGAGTTGACCAGATGGTATGAACGCGACTGGATGGAGTATGATGCGGTAAAGGACAATGAGACCAGCATCCAGAAATTAAAAGATGCACTGGAGGCCGCGGTAAAGCGCCAGTTAATGTCTGATGTTCCTTATGGAGTGCTGCTTTCAGGTGGGCTGGATTCTTCCATTACATCAGCTGTTGCTAAAAAATATTCAGAAATGCGTGTTGAAAGTGATGACACCCAGGGAGCCTGGTGGCCACGGCTGCATTCATTTTCTGTAGGGCTTGAGGGCTCGCCAGATCTGGCTGCTGCCCAAAAAGTAGCAGACCACATCGGTACCGTGCACCACGAGATAAAGTTTACCATTCAAGAAGGGCTTGATGCCATTCGGGATGTGATTTACAACCTGGAGACATATGATATCACCACCATCAGGGCCTCCACCCCCATGTACCTTATGGCGCGAGTAATCAAGTCCATGGGTGTTAAAATGGTACTTTCTGGCGAGGGGGCTGATGAGATTTTTGGAGGATACCTCTATTTCCACAAAGCACCAAACGCACAGGAATTTCATGAGGAGACCGTGCGCAAGTTGAGCAAGCTGCATATGTATGATTGCCTGCGGGCAAACAAGTCACTGGCGGCATGGGGCATAGAAGGCCGAGTACCTTTCCTAGACAAAGAATTTATGGATGTGGCCATGAGCATTAACCCACAGGAAAAGATGATCAACGGCGAGCGCATGGAAAAATGGGTGATTCGCAAGGCATTTGAAGATTACCTGCCCGCAAGTGTGGCTTGGCGCCAAAAAGAGCAGTTCTCTGACGGTGTGGGCTACAGCTGGATCGACACCCTCAAGGAGATGGTGGGTGAGAAGGTGACAGACGAGATGATGGCAAATGCACATTACCGTTTCCCCATACAAACCCCGCAAAACAAGGAGGAATATTACTACAGGAGCATTTTTGAAGAGCATTTTCCCAGTGATGCGGCAGCATTGAGCGTGCCCCAGGAAGCCTCTGTTGCTTGCAGCACAAAGATTGCCCTGGAGTGGGACGAGGCGTTCAAGAACATGAACGACCCTTCTGGCCGTGCCGTCGCAAACGTGCATACAGATGCCTATAAAAAAGGTGTGGAGACACCTGTTTAAGTCCAACGTTAGATTAGATTTTTAAAACGGCCCATCACAAGTTTGATGGGTCGTTTTTTTGGTCAAAAACCCAATAATCCCAACACGGTTGTATATGCTTTAAAAAACAGCTGTTTTTTCCACAATTTGTTGATAACTTAAAGGCTTTAGAGCTGCCTTTTAACCCCTTTTGGGAAGGCTTTTTCTATATTTGTTTGCTAGTGGAATTTTAAGGTAAAACAGCCTTGAAATATGGCTTTCGCCAAAATTTATACTGGCAAAAAACCTATACATTAAATACTAAAAATATGAGCGAAGAACCGAAGAAACAATATTCGGCGGATAGTATACAGGCGCTAGAGGGAATGGAGCACGTGCGCATGCGCCCCTCAATGTACATAGGTGATGTGGGCACCCGCGGCCTTCACCACCTGGTTTATGAAGTTGTGGATAACTCAATCGATGAGGCCCTTGCCGGTCACTGCGATACGATAAGCGTTATCATTGAAGAAAACAATGCCATTACCGTTAAGGATAACGGTAGGGGGATCCCGGTAGACCTTCATAAAAAGGAAGGCGTTTCTGCACTTGAGGTCGTTATGACAAAGATAGGTGCAGGGGGTAAATTTGATAAGGATTCCTATAAGGTTTCCGGTGGTCTGCACGGTGTGGGGGTGAGTTGTGTAAATGCACTTTCTGACCATTTGCACGCCACGGTCTATAGAAATGGACAAATATGGGAGCAGGAATATGAAAGGGGCAAGCCCGTCTATCCCGTAAAAGCAACCGGTGAAACGGAAGAAACCGGTACCTTGGTGAGCTTCTTGCCAGATAGGAGCATCTTTCAGCAAACCACAGAATATAACTATGATACCCTGGCGAGCCGTATGCGCGAGCTTGCGTACCTCAACAAGGGCATCACCATCACGCTTACTGACAAGCGTGAGACTGATGAAAAGGGAGAACACCCATCAGAGGTTTTTCACTCTGAGGAGGGATTGAAGGAGTTTGTAAGGTTCCTGGATGGCAACCGCCAGCCCATCATCGCAGATGTTATCTCGATGGAAGGTGAAAAAAATGACATCCCCGTTGAGGTAGCGATGATCTACAATGATAGCTATGCCGAAAACTTGCATAGTTATGTAAACAACATCAATACACACGAAGGCGGTACACACCTCGCCGGATTTAGGAGGGGGCTAACCACCTCGCTAAAAAAATATGCTGATGCCAGTGGTATGCTTGACAAGCTCAAGTTTGACATCACCGGAGATGATTTTCGTGAAGGCCTTACTGCAATTATCTCGGTAAAAGTGGCCGAACCTCAATTTGAGGGGCAGACCAAGACCAAACTGGGTAACCGTGAAGTAACCTCGGCAGTTTCACAAGGTGTTTCAGAAATGCTCGAAATCTACCTTGAAGAGCACCCTGATGATGCCAAGACCATTGTGCAAAAAGTTATTCTCGCGGCTCAGGCACGCCATGCGGCCAAGAAGGCCCGTGAGATGGTGCAGCGCAAGACCGTGATGAGCATAGGTGGGCTTCCCGGTAAATTGTCTGACTGTTCAGAGACTGACCCTGCGGTTTGCGAAGTATTCCTGGTAGAGGGTGACTCTGCAGGGGGAACGGCAAAACAGGGACGCGATAGAAACTTTCAGGCTATCCTGCCCTTGAGGGGTAAGATACTCAACGTTGAAAAAGCCATGCAGCACAAGGTTTTTGAAAACGAGGAAATCAAGAATATCTTCACGGCGCTGGGCGTTACCATAGGTACTGAAGAAGATAGCAAGGCACTTAACCTGTCTAAACTGCGCTACCACAAGATCGTGATCATGTGTGATGCAGATGTTGATGGTAGCCACATCGCCACACTTATACTTACCTTTTTCTTCCGCTACATGCGTGAATTGATAGAAAATGGACACGTTTACATTGCCACGCCACCCCTTTACCTGTTAAAAAAAGGAAAGAAAATGCGTTACGCATGGTCTGACAGGGAACGTGATGGAATCAATGAAGAAATGGGTGGAGGCTCATCAGTACAGCGATATAAAGGTCTGGGAGAGATGAATGCGGAGCAGTTGTGGGATACCACGATGAATCCAGAATTCAGGACCCTGCGCCAGGTTGCCATAGATAACGGTACAGAGGCTGACAGGATTTTCTCCATGCTCATGGGTGATGAAGTACCGCCCAGGAGGGAGTTTATTGAGAAAAACGCAATCTATGCTAACATAGACGCTTAAGATACCTTTCATTTTTTTTACTAAACCCTGGGCAAACTGTCTGGGGTTTTTTTATTGATTGTAAGTGATTATGTTAAATCATTTTCTATTTTAGCTGTTCTCCAAATCTTCTTGAACATGAAAAAGCTTATTTATCTATTTGTATTACTTACAGTTGGCCTTTCGGCGAAAGCCCAGGTGCTGGGAAGCGATTTTGAAACCGTGGTCGCCGCTGGCAAGCAGGATGCCTCTACATTGATGGGGGCTTACATAAACCCAGCGATGGAGGGTTTGATATTTGCCATGAACGGTGGCTGGTACCACACCGCAAAGACCCATAAAAAGTTTGGTTTTGATATTTCACTGGCAGTAAACGCCTCTATGGTTTCTTCAGATAAGGAAAATTTCAATATAACAGATTTTGATTATGAAGGTACCGTCGTGGCAACCCCAGGGACAACGCCCACCGTTATGGGAAGCGGTGACCCCGCGACCATTACCTATGTTACCAGCGATGGTGCAGAGACCGTAGAATTTGAAATGCCCGAGGGCATCAAGGATGACCTTCCGCTCAATGCGGTACCGGCGCCAACGCTACAAGCAACCGTGGGGCTGTTCTATGATACAGATGTTTCCCTGCGCTATACGCCTAAAGTGGGGGATGAGTCAGTAAAGGGTCAGTTATATGGCGTGGGGCTCAAGCATAACCTCATGCAGTATTTTGGCCCGCTGGATAAATTGCCCCTCAATGTTGCCATCATGGCGGGCTACACCAATATGACCGTTGATTATGATATAGAAGATGGCAGCACCTTTGACGGTAGTAACCAGCGCGCAGAGTTCAGCCTTGATTCTTATACCGTGCAGGCAGTAGCATCGCTGGATTTTCCATTTGTTACACTTTATGGCGGCCTGGGCTATGCCGGTGGTAAATCTTCACTTGGTGTCCTGGGGACCTATGTAGTTGAATATAATGGTGGAGAAACGGAAACCATAGTCGACCCCATCTCCTTGAGCTACAATCCCGGTGGGGTACGGGCAAACCTTGGTGCAAGCCTCAACCTTGCCTTCTTCCATATCTTTGCAGATTATACCATACAGGATTACAGTAACCTTACGGCGGGAGTAGCGTTTAGCTTTCGCTAAAATTTCTCATGCCCAATCCCTTTTTATATAGGGTAAACTATGGTTAAAACCTTGTGAAGTTGTAATTTTACAGGAGGATTTATTTTGACCTTGAGCCAAGGTAAAAACCCTTGAACAATAACCGTTAATTACATAAAAACATATACAATGAAAGTTACCGTAGTAGGTGCAGGTGCCGTGGGCGCCAGTTGTGCCGAATATATCGCGATCAAGGATTTTGCATCAGAAGTTGTGCTGCTGGACATCAAGGAAGGCTATGCAGAAGGCAAGGCCATGGACCTTATGCAAACGGCATCACTCAATGCGTTTGACACAAAAATCACCGGGACGACCGGTGATTATTCTAAAACGGCAGGTAGCGATATCGCGGTGATTACAAGTGGTATTCCACGTAAGCCGGGCATGACCCGTGAAGAATTGATAGGTATCAACGCCGGTATCGTCAAGGATGTATCTTCAAACTTGATCAAGCATTCTCCTGATGTGATCATCATTGTGGTGAGCAACCCTATGGATACCATGACCTATCTTGTGCACAAGACCACCGGTCTTCCCAAAAACCGAATCATAGGTATGGGTGGCGCGCTAGATAGTGCACGTTTTAAATACCGTCTTGCCGAGGCTTTGGAATGCCCCATCTCTGATGTTGATGGTATGGTGATAGGTGGTCATAGCGATACGGGGATGATCCCGTTGACCAGCCTGGCGACCCGTAACAGTGTTCCCGTATCAAGGTTTATTGCTGAGGAGCGCCTTGACCAGGTTATGGAAGATACTAAAGTAGGGGGAGCCACACTTACCAAGCTTTTGGGCACATCAGCATGGTATGCGCCGGGAGCCGCGGTTTCTGGACTTGTGCAGGCCATCGCTTGTGACCAGAAAAAAATGTTTCCATGTTCTGCCCTGTTAGAAGGGGAGTATGGGCTTGATGATATATCGATAGGTGTTCCCGTGATTTTGGGACGTGATGGTATCGAGAAGATTGTAGAGATTGATTTAAGCGATGCTGAAAAATCAAAGCTGGAAGAAAGTGCAGCTGCCGTTAAGAAGACTAATGGTTTGCTGGAGCTCTAGTCACGATATGATCAAGATAATATATCAAGACCTCTCGTTTTTCGGGAGGTTTTTTATTTGGCTTAAAGCCAAATAAAAAAAGGCCTTCATACCGAAGGCCTTCTTATTGTGTAGTTAAAGTAGGTCAAAAGATCTATCCGCATTTTGAAGACCCGCAATCCTTACAGGTCAAGCAGCCTTCTTGGTAAATCAATTCAGTTGAATTACAGTTGTCGCATTTTTGCTTTTTGGCAACCGTACCATCGGCCACATAGCGCTTGAGGGCACGGGCAACTCCGTTTTTCCAGGTATTGATAGACTCGCTGTCCAGCTGTAAACTGTTGATCAAATCAATAGCCTTGTCAATGGGCATGCCATATCTCAATGTGGTCGATATGAGTTTTGCATAGTTCCAGTATTCTGGATTGAACTTGTGGGACAGCCCCTCAATCGTGGTTTTGTAGCCTCGCTTGTTGGCAAACTGAAAGTCATAGCGTGAAGTACCGTCTTGATTACGGTTCTTGATGATGTGGCCATCGGTTGCCCATCGGGGAAGCAAGATGCCATCTTCATCATCGGCAAGACCAGTGAAAATCTCATAAGGCTTACCATCGATAAGGCCTATAAAAGCAATCCATTTATCCTTGTTGTTCTGAAAACGCACAATGTCTGCCTCAAGCACCTGCGGCCGCTTTGTGGGAAATGAGGTAAGCACATCTTCTTCCTCTTCTTTCTTTTTCTCATCGTTTGAGATCAAAACACCGCTGCGCGATCCATCACGGTATACGGTCACGCCCTTGCAACCGGCTTGCCAAGCTTCCAGGTATAAATTTCCCACAAGCTCTTCGCTCACATCACTGGGCAGGTTGATGGTGACGCTGATGCTGTGGTCTACCCATTTTTGCACGGCGCCCTGCATGCGCACCTTGTTTAACCAGTCAACATCATTTGACGTTGCCTTGTAATATGGTGATTTCTCGACAAGGGCATTGAGTTCTTCTTGCGAGTAGTTTTTATCAGTGTCGATACCGTTGACCCTCATCCACTCCTTAAAACGGTGGTGAAATACAACATATTCTTCCCAGCTGTCGCCCACTTCGTCCACAAAGTCCACGCGGGCTTCCTTATCTCCTGGGTTTACCTTGCGACGCCTTTTATAAACGGGCAGGAAAACAGGCTCGATGCCAGAAGTCGTTTGTGTCATCAAGCTGGTGGTGCCCGTTGGGGCAATGGTGAGCAGTGCAATATTGCGACGGCCATACTCCAGCATGTCATAATACAGTTTTTCATCTGCATCTTTGAGGCGCAGGATAAAGGGGTTTTCTTTTTCACGCTCAGAGGCGAAAATAGGAAAAGCGCCACGCTCCTTAGCGGCATAAACAGAAGCTCTGTAAGCTTCTAGGGCAATGGTCTTATGTATTTCAATTGAAAAATCAATTCCTTCCTGGCTGCCATAGCGTATGCCCAGTGCAGCCAGCATATCGCCCTCTGCGGTGATGCCTATTCCTGTGCGGCGGCCTTCTTCTGCTTTTTTCTTGATGTTTAGCCAAAGGTTGCGCTCGACACTTTTGACTTCATCACCTTCAGGGTCTGCTTCGATTTTTGCAAGTATGGCATCTACTTTTTCAAGTTCAAGGTCAATGATGTCATCCATGATGCGCTGGGCTTTCTCGATATGTTTCTTGAAAAGCTCAAAGTTGAAGGATGCTTTATCCGTAAATGGGTTCTCCACATAAGAGAATAGGTTGATTGCCAGTAACCGGCAAGAATCGTAGGGGCAAAGCGGTATTTCTCCGCAAGGATTAGTAGATACCGTTCTATAGCCTAGATCTGCATAGCAATCTGGTACTGACTCGCGGGCAATGGTGTCCCAGAATAAAATTCCTGGCTCTGCTGATCTCCATGCGTTGTGCACGATCTTTTTCCAGAGTTTATCAGCTTCTATGTTCTTTTTATAAACGGGATCCTTGCTGAAAACAGGATATTTCTGGGTGTAGTCTTTACCGTCTTTCACAGCTTGCATAAAGCCGTCATCAATACGTACAGAAACATTCGCCCCGGTAACCTTGCCCTGTTCCATTTTTGCATCGATGAAATCCTCAGCATCAGGGTGGTTTATGGAAACGGATAGCATCAGGGCGCCACGACGGCCATCCTGCGCCACCTCACGTGTTGAGTTTGAATAACGCTCCATAAATGGAACGATACCTGTTGAGGTAAGTGCCGAGTTTTTAACTGGAGACCCTTTTGGGCGAATGTGTGAGAGGTCATGTCCCACGCCACCGCGGCGTTTCATGAGCTGTACCTGCTCCTGGTCAATCTTCATGATGCCACCATAAGAGTCTGAATTGCCATCATTACCTATCACAAAACAGTTGGACAGTGACCCAACTTGAAAAGGATTGCCTATGCCCGCCATGGGGCTTCCCTGGGGTACGATGTACTTAAAGTTCTTGATAAGGTCAAAAACCTCGTCCTCGCTCATGGGGTTTGCATAGCGGGCCTCGATGCGTGCAATCTCGCTTGCGATACGGCGGTGCATGTCGTCTGGGGTCAATTCATAAATATTGCCGTCAGAATCCTTGAGGGCATATTTATTTACCCAAACCCGGGCTGCAAGATCGTCTCCCTTAAAATATTCTAAAGAAGCTTTAAAGGCTTCATCCTGGGTATAGGTTTTGGTTTTTGTACTAGGCTTAGTTAATTGCATTCGTGTGTTTTATGGAAGTCCTTCAGTGAATTTTTTCAATACGTGAAGCTAAAAAAATATAAACTTCATAGCGGTATTAAATTTAAAAAGTTATCAAAAATCAATTGTTAATTAATTGGTTGTCAATAAAATAAATTTTTTGATGCGCTATAAAGTTTACAAAAAATGATTTTTTATATCAATTGAGCATATAATTGCCCAGCAGGGATTTATATATTTTTTGAAGGGTTCTCTCCTGTTTTGCTTACTATGGACGCCCACGGGGCAGGGGGTGTAAATGCAGGAAGAATTTTGGCGAAAGCCCACTCAAAAAATGTTAAGGAAATCTGAAAAAGATTTATTGGCATTTCTGCCATATAACCATATATTTGCACGTTTTAAAAATTACCCGCCTTAGGGTGTGATGAATCATAAATTTTAAGGAAGAATGCAGAACAAAGGACTCATTAGAGTATTTGCGATTTTATTTGGATTGGTGAGTTTGTATCAGCTTTCGTATACATACTTTACCTATAAGGTAGAAGATGAGGCGAAGGTCTTTGCCGCAAATAAGGTGCCCAACACCGTGGAGGGCTATGTTGATGAAAGAGGAGAGGTAGAGAACAGATACCTGGACTCTGTAGGTGATAACCCGGTCGCACTGGGCATTACCTATAATGAAGCAAAAGAAAAAGAACTTAACAAAGGTCTTGACCTTAAAGGAGGTATGAACGCTATCCTTGAGATATCTGTTTCAGATATCCTTGTGGGGCTGAGCAACAACAGCATGGATCCTGCCTTTAGGCAGGCGCTTACTGATGCGGCCGAACGTCAAAAGGATAGCCAGCAGAGCTTTTTGCAGGACTTCTTTGATGCTTTTGAAGAAATACCGGGAGACAATAAACTTGCCTCGCCAGATATCTTTGCAAATAGCGCTTTAAGCGAAAAGATCAACTTCAACATGACCAATGCACAAGTTGAGCCCATCATACGTGATGAGGTTGAGCAATCATTGAGTTCTGCCTTTGAGGTACTGCGCAACCGTATCGATAAATTTGGGGTAACCCAACCTAACATACAGCGTCTTGATAACCCTAGCCGTATCCTTATAGAATTACCAGGTGCTACGGATATTGAGCGTGTAAAATTCCAGCTTGAGTCTACCGCTCAGCTTGAATTTTATAAAACCATCCTTACAGATGCGGCGACTTCACAATATTTGATTCAGGCAAATACCTTGTTGAAAGACCTGGTAAACCCCGAAACCATAAACAGTGAAAAAGGAGAAGCAGAGACCGTTACAGATACTACACAGGCAGGTGAGGATGAAGGCCTAGAGGATTTGCTTGCCAGCGACGATGCTGAAGAGGAGCCCAAAGAAGGCGAGAACCCATTGTTTGAAAAATTTGCACCTACTCAATATACCGGTACAGATGTATTGGGATATGCTTCTGTTGAGGATACTGCAACCGTGGGTAAATACTTAAGAATGCCAGAGGTGATGCGCTTGCGCCCTCAAAGTCTTCGATTTGCAAAATTTGCATGGGGAATACCCAGCGGTGACAATGAAGATATTCTTCCGCTTTACCTATTACAATCTAACCGAGCTGGTGAAGCTTATATGAGTGGTGACGTTGTGCAAGATGCACGCCAGGATTATACCCTGCGCGCCGAGCCCAACGTATTGATAAACTTTGAAGGTCAAGGCCCTAGCCAGTGGGCAAAGCTTACGGGTGAGGTTGCCCAAGAAGGCAATACAATTGCCATTGTTCTTGATGACGTTGTATATTCTTCTGCTTCTGCAAAACAGGAAATCAAGGGAGGGTCTACTGAAATCTCCGGTAACTTTACCGTGACCAGGGCTCAGGATTTGGCTAACGTTTTAAAAGCAGGTAAACTTCCGGCTTCCGCCAAAATAATCTCTTACGATGTTGTAGGGCCATCACTGGGACAAGAGGCCATCAACAGTGGTTTGATGTCATTCATCATCGCACTTATCCTCGTGCTTTTATGGATGGTATTCTACTACGGCAAGGCCGGTCTTTATGCTGATATCGCACTTGCGGTCAACATACTTTATATCTTTGGTATCCTTGCGGGTCTAGGTGCGGTGCTAACACTTCCTGGTATCGCGGGTATTGTATTGACGATTGGTATGTCAGTTGATGCTAACGTGCTCATCTTTGAGCGAATTAGAGAAGAACTTGCAAGAGGAAAATCACAACGTGATGCCATAAAGGATGGTTTCAACAATGCGTTGTCATCCATCCTTGATGCAAACATAACGACCTTCTTGACGGCATTGATACTGTTCTTGTTTGGTACAGGACCTATTCAAGGGTTTGCTACCACGTTGATGATAGGTATAGGTACTTCATTGTTTACGGCAATCTTTATCACCAGGTTGTTCATCGATGGGTATGGCAAGAATGGTAAGTCACTCGAGTTTTCAACGGCTGCTACTAAAAAACTTTTCCAGAATATCAACAGGGACTTCCTGGGCAAGCGCAAAGTTGCTTATGCCATAAGTGGCTCATTGATCTTGATAAGCTTGATCTCATTGTTTACCAACGGTCTCGATCAAGGAGTGGACTTTGTGGGGGGGCGCAATTATACCGTGAGGTTTGACCACGAAGTAAACCCTAATGAGGTTGAAGGGGAGCTACTGGATGACTTTGGTAGTGTTTCGGCAAAGACCTATGGAGAGGGCAACCAGTTGAAGATTACCACTAAATATAGAATAGACGAAGAATCATCAGAAGTGGATGATGAAATCCAGCAAAAGCTCTTTGACGGGCTGCAGCAGTACCTTCCTGCAAATATTACTTATGCCAACTTTGTACGTGGTTCTGGAGCAGATAAAATAGGTATACTTGAATATAACAAGGTAGGGCCTACCATTGCAGATGATATCAAGAAAGATTCATTCTGGGCGGTACTGGGTTCGCTTGTTGTTGTGTTCTTGTACATCCTGCTACGCTTTAGAAGATGGCAGTTCTCACTGGGTGCCGTGGTAGCGGTATTCCATGATGTGTTGATCACGCTGGGTATATTCTCATTGACATATAAGTTTATGCCGTTCAACATGGAGGTTGACCAGTCTTTCATCGCGGCGATATTGACGGTAATAGGTTACTCCCTGAACGATACCGTGGTCGTGTTTGACCGCATACGCGAATATTTAAAGGAATATGGAGGTTCAAAAGGCATGTTCACCATTATAAACAGTGCTGTCAACAGTACCCTGGGCCGTACCTTAAATACGTCCATGACCACCTTGATCGTGTTGCTTGCCATCTTTATATTTGGTGGCGCAAGTATCATGGGCTTCATGTTTGCATTGATAGTGGGTGTGATTGTAGGTACATATTCATCTATATTTATCGCGACTCCTGTAATGTTTGACACGGTTCAAAAAAAGGGTCTTAAACCCGAAAAGAAAAAAGAAGAGGAAGAGGTTGAGGCGTAAGCCTTGATCATCTTGTTCTCATACAAACAAAAAGCTCCCCGCCATGCGGGGAGCTTTTTGTTTGTATGAGGTCCTTTCGCTTTAAGCGAAATGAACTCAGCTATATCTTTTCATAAGAAATGGAATCTCCCACCTGCACGCCCCATTTTGCCGCCATGCCCGCGTTGACCTCGAGCACATACTTGACGGGAGCTTCTGAAGGTATTGAGGTTTCATCCATGGGCTGTGCATTAGCCGCTATCTTCTTTATCTTCTTGTCTTCGCCAATGTAGATGATGTCCAGGGCAATCTCCGTGTTCTTCATGTAGAAGAAGCGCTCACGTATATCTTTGAAGATAAAGAGCATGCCGCGGTCTTCCTGCATTTTAGTGCGGTACATGAGGCCCGTTTCTGTTTCAAAATCATTATCTGCTATTTCAATTTCCAGTAAGATCACGGGTTTGTCATCGTGAAGGATGGCAAGGTCGCCCTCATGGGTAAAGGTCACCTCTTCCTGGAGGTTGTTTGCGGGGGTTGTCTCATTCTTGCAACCGGCGGTAAATAATGCGGCGCACAATGCCGCTGAAATCCAAAATCTACGCATAATCTTTTTCTCCTTTTTGTTTCAATGCACGCACAATAAGAAAAATACCCAGCATGATGAACGGGATACTCAATATCTGTCCCGTATTGAGGCCAAAGACCCAGTCTTCACGGCCTTCTACCTGTGCACGCTTAAAGTTTTCCACAATAAAGCGCACCGTCCATAAAAGGATAAGGAACAGGCCAAAAATGAAACCTTCTTTCTTTCTTGCATTTGTTTTCCAGTACACGAACATCAATATTAGAAAAACCAGGACATAGCCGGCAGATTCCATCAACTGACCGGGAAAACGATACGGAATATCCGCAATGTAATTGGCAAATTGAGGGTCGTCGGTCAGTGCCCTGAATGCCTTGTGCTCATCCTGTATGCCGGTAATGCGCATGGCTTCATACTTGTTGTACTGGTCCTGTACAAACTTGATGCCTATACTGCTGTCAGTTAACTTGCCCACCATCTCACTGTTGAAGAAGTTTCCTATACGCACAAAGATGGCCCCAAAGCTCACCGCAAGTATAATCCTGTCAAGCAGCCATAGTACGCTCTTGTGCAATACCTTCTTGTTATAAAGCCACATGGCAAATATCATCCCTATTGCGGCACCGTGACTGGCAAGGCCCTGAAAACCGGTGTACTCAATCTCTGGCACAAACCTAAACGGTAAAAAGACTGAGAGGGGGTCTTGCCATAACAGCTCGGTTTGATAGAAAAAAACATGGCCCAGCCTGGCTCCCACAAGGATGGAGATAACACAGTAGATAAAAAGAGAATCCAGCTTTTCAATGGCTTCTCCCTCGCGTTTCCAAACAGATTTTGTGATATACCACCCGGCCATAAAAGCGATGACAAACATCAAGCTGTAATAGTGTATCGTTAAAAAACCAAGGTCGATACCCGTAGAAGGATTCCAGGTCATCTTTAAAAAATGTGTCATCGCGTAATTTTCGTTTTTGGTAAAGATAAAAAAGCCTTCACTCAGGCATTCTTAAAATTTAGGTTTTGTCCTGTTGTTTTTTGGGTACGGGGTCATAACCGCTTCCTCCCCAGGGATTACAGCTCGCAATCCTTTTGGCGGCAAGCCAACTCCCCTTGAAAATACCATGGGTCTGTAAGGCCTCAACCGCATAATGCGAACATGTGGGCGTATACCGGCAGGCAGAGGGTAAAATGGGTGAGATAAAGCGTTGATAGATCCTGATGAGGAAGATAAATGGGGCTATGGCAATGTCGCGCGCCATTAATTAATGCTAAAGGTTGTTCCCTCACGGCCATCCTTGAGCTGTATGCCCAGGTCAAGCAGTTCATCACGTATCTTATCGCTCAAGGCGAAATCTTTATTTGCGCGGGCCTGTTTGCGCAGGCGTATGAGCATCTCTACCGTACCATTGAGCTTGTCAACATTGTCATCAGCGGAAGCATTGACGTCCTCTAGGCCCAGGATGTCAAATACAAAGGCGTTAATGGTATTCTTGAGGTCTTCGATATCATCAGTAGTCAAGGTTGCCTTACCATCCTTCGCCTGGTTGATGAAGCGCACGGCCTCAAAAAGCTGCGCGATCAAGATGGGTGTGTTGAAGTCATCATCCATCGCGGCATAGGCCTCTTGTTTCCATGCGTTGATATCAATTGAGCTTTTGCCTGAAGGTTTTAAAACGTTCAATGTGGAAATGGCTTCCATGAGCCTGTGAAATCCTTTTTCGCTGGCAAGCAAGGCCTCGTCACTAAAGTCCAGCACGCTTCTATAATGTGCCTGCATGATGAAGAAACGGGCCACGCTGGGCAGGTAGCCTTTAGATAAAAACTCGCTGTTGCCACTTATGATCTCAGCAGGAAAGATGTTGTTGCCCGTGCTCTTTGACATTTTCTTGCCATTGAGCGTAAGCATGTTTGCATGCATCCAGAAACGCACGGGGCTCTTGCCGCAATAAGCTTCATTTTGTGCAATTTCGGCCTCGTGGTGCGGGAATTTTAAATCGAGCCCGCCGCCG
Organism: Cytophagaceae bacterium; assembly: GCA_002710685.1. GTDB lineage: Bacteria > Bacteroidota > Bacteroidia > Flavobacteriales > Flavobacteriaceae > Leeuwenhoekiella. Next base: position 383,504 of record PALD01000071.1, read on the forward strand.
TGAATGTCAAATTCTTCTCCCAGGTATTTTGTGCTCATCGCTGTACACTCCAGGTGCCACCCCGGGAAACCATCGCCCCATGGCGACGGCCAGCGCATGATGTGCTCTGGGCCTGCTTTTTTCCAGAGGGCAAAATCTTGTGCGTTTTTCTTTTCGCTCTGCGCGGTAAGTTCGCGGGTGTTTGCAATCATATCTTCAAGATTGCGGCCGCTTAAAATACCATACTCAAAATCTTCATTGAACTTTACCACATCAAAATATACAGAGCCATTCTCAACATAGGCATAACCCTTCTCCAGGATTTCTTCAATGATGGTGATCTGCTCGATGATATGCCCCGTTGCGGTGGGTTCTATACTGGGGGGTAGGCAATTGAATTTTTGAAGGATGTTGTGAAAGTCAACCGTGTATTCCTGCACGACCTCCATGGGTTCAATCTGCTCCAGCCTGGCTTTTTTGGCAATCTTGTCCTCGCCCTCATCAGCATCATCTGTGAGGTGGCCGGCATCTGTGATGTTGCGCACGTAGCGCACTTTGTACCCCAAGTGCTTGAGGTAGCGGTAAATCATGTCAAATGAGATGAAGGTGCGCACATTGCCCAGGTGCACATTGCTGTACACGGTGGGGCCGCACACATACATACCCACATTACCCTCATGGATGGGGGTGAACTGTTCTTTTTTCCCCGTAAGGGAATTGTAGATGGAAAGCGCTTGCTTAGTATATAATGCCATTGCTTTGGGCTCTGGATTGAGGTCTAAAAATACAAGAAATTTTTAGGGTATGGCTTTCGCCAAAATTTAGAATTCGGTGTCCAGGTTGATATAGTCAAGAAATTCCCTTCTTACAGCTTCTTCCTTGAACTTACCGCCATATTCACTGGTGACCGTGCTGCTCTCGATGTCGCGTATGCCCCTGCTGTTCACGCAAAGGTGCTTGGCATCGATTACACAGGCCACATCTTCTGTGCCCAGTGCTTCCTGGAGTTCTTTTACGATTTGCATGGTCAATCGCTCCTGCACCTGTGGCCGCTTGGCATAATAATCTACTATGCGGTTCATTTTAGATAGCCCCACAACCGTGCCATTGCTTATGTATGCCACGTGAGCCCTGCCCACGATGGGCAGCAGGTGGTGCTCACATGTGGAGTAAACGGTGATGTTTTTTTCCACGAGCATCTCGCCATACTTGTAGTTGTTCTTGAAAGTTGATGCCTTGGGTTTGCGGTCAGGGTGCAACCCGCCAAAAATCTCGTTGACAAACATCTTTGCGACCCGGTTAGGGGTGCCGCGCAGGCTGTCATCAGTAAGGTCAAGGCCTAGGGTGTGCATAATGTGCTCCACATCTTCACGAATCAAAGCGATTTTTTCTATATCGCTGAGGGCAAATGCATCTGGGCGCATAGGGGTCCTGGCAGTGTCACCTATGTGTGCATCGCCTATTTCTTCTATGGCCTTAAGTTCTTCTTTGTCAAAATCAGTCTTCATGCGCTCTTAGTCGTAGCTGTCTTTTAAGGCTTGCAAAGATACGGAATAAAAGATTTAAACGTTTTATCATTTAAGTAAGACTATTTAATGGCAATCCTTATTTTTGGGGAAAAATCTAGAAAACAGGTAGTGGCAAAATTCTATTCTTTTATTTTCACCTGCTTTTTTGCGGTCATGGCATACGGTCAAGGAGCTACTTGTGCAAACATTCAGGCTTTTTGTGCAGATAATACCGGCTCTTTAGTCTTTGAAAATTCTAACCCCCATAACACTTCTCAAACTTACGCAGAAAGCGGTCCGGATTATGGGTGTCTTGATATCGTGCCCTACCCCTCCTGGTTCTATTTGCAAATAGATGATCCTGGTGATACCAGGTTCAGGGTTTCTCAAGTTAACGATGCTGGTGAACCACTAGATGTTGATTATATTGTATGGGGCCCATTTCAAAGTGGTGATGACCTTTGTGATTTTCAGGATGGGCTTACTGAAGAAAATACTGTTAGCTGTTCTTATGAAGTGGATGCTGTTGAGTATTTTGATATTCTGGGAGCGCAGAGCGGGGAGATATATGTGGTGCTCATCACAAATTATGCAGGTTATCTTGAATTCTCCGGCCAGGATCCTACCATCGATTCTGCTGGGAACATAAGTTTAGAACAAACCAATTTAAATCAACCCGGTGCCGGCTCTACTGACTGCACCATTGTTGAAGGGTTGCTGGGTCCCAATATAGTTACCTGTGAGACAGACCCCATTACACTAGATGCGACCTTTGCAACTGCGATGACTTATGAATGGGCAGAAGATCTAGGGTCGGGATATGTGCCACGGCCAGAAACCGGTCCTACCATCACGGTAAATCAATCTGGGGATTATCAAGTAACCATAACAGAATTTGATGGGGATGTCGAGAGTGATTTTATCAATATACAATATGTGGATGCTCCTGTGGCAAATATGGCTGCAGATATAGAAGAATGTGACCAAGGCGATGGAACTGCTGTTTTTGACCTTACCGTTCGGGATTCAGATATCCTGGGGGCTCAAGACCCACAATTTTATCAATTGGCATATTATAATTCTCAGGCTGATGCCGAAAACAGAACAGATCCCATTGCACAGCCCGCTGCCTATGTGGGGCAAGCACCCAATGAAGATATCTATGCACGGGTAGATTATCAGGGTATAGAAGACCAATGCTTTGATATAACTTCTTTTGCGGTAATAGTAAATGAGTTGCCTCAAATCACCCAGGAAGAACTTCAAGGGGGAGGTACTGTTGCCATTTGTCTAGAACCCACCGGAATGTTGCTGGGAGAAGACCTAGGACCTGGATATGTGTATGACTGGACACCAGATAACGATACAAATGGTGACACCGTTGAAGAACCTGTTTTTGATGTTCAAAATGGAGGCACATATACCCTGGTTGTCACTAATCAGACCACAGGTTGTCAAAGTGAGCTGTATACCGCAAGGTTTGTAGAGCAGCCTGTTGCAAATCAACCTGCAGACCTAATGGAATGTGAAGATGAAAATGCCAGTGCAACCTTTGACCTTACAGCTCAAGATGCAACAATATTGGGCACTCAGGACCCGGCTGATTATTCAGTGGAATATTTTACTTCTCCTGATGATGCCAATATGAATGTGGGGGCCATTGAAAATCCCGAAGCCTATGTAGGGGTGAAAAGGCAAACCATAATAGCAAGGGTCGATTATACCGCAGAGCCCAATGTGGTGTGTTATGAAACCACACAATTTGATATAATCGTCAATCCTAAACCACGGGTAAATGACCCGCATTTTGATCAAGAAGGCTCATTTATATGTGTTGACGAAAGTGGTGGAGCACTTGATGGTGGTGTGGTCATTGGGGAAGATCTAGGACCTGGCTATACGTATGACTGGACACCAGATAATGATATGAATGGTGATGGTATTGAAGAGCCTTACTTTAATGTGGTAGCTGGAGGAGATTATTCACTGGTGGTCATCAACAACAGTACCGGGTGCCGCAGTGATGTCTATACGGCAACTTTTCAACCTTCGGCTCCACCTGATGAAGTGATCATTACCATTGAGACTGATAGTTTTAGTGAGAATTCACTTTATACCGTAAGTGTGGGGACTGAGGGTGGTTTTGGTGAATTTCCTTATGAATATGCCCTTGATGACCCGCTGGGATATTATCAATCGAGTGCCACGTTTACTAACGTACCGCCCGGGGACCACATTGTTTATGTGAGGGATGTGAATGGTTGTGGGGTCACCATTAGCGACCCTTTTAAAATCATTGACTATCCCAAGTATTTTACGCCCAATGGGGATGGTATCAATGACACGTGGAATATTTTGGGCCTTGACCCACAACTCAACGGAGCATCTCAGCTCTATATTTTTGATAGGTATGGCAAGCTGTTAAAGCAGGTAAATCCTTTTGGTGAAGGGTGGAACGGAACGTACAGGGGGGAGTTGCTCCCTTCAGATACATACTGGTTCCGTATTGAATATATTGAGCCCCGTGATGGCGGTCCGCGCACCTTTAGGGCTCATTTTCTTCTTAAGCGATAATCCCTATCTCTATAAGTTGAGCGAGTAGGTAAGCAGGAATGCAGAATTTATAGTGTCTATAAAAGTGGTATTTGTATAATTGTTATCATAGAGGGACGGGTTTCTTTCTTGCGTTGCACGGTCATAGGCAAAATCCAGTCTGCTATTTCCAAAGGTATAACCCACGCCCAGTGAATATCCCGTTAAGTTGCCCAGAGCATATTCATCCTCATAAGGGCTTTCCTGAAAACGGTAACCGGCCCTAAATGCCCAATTTCTCGCTTTGTATTCTCCACCCAATTTGTAAGTGGAAACCGCTTTGAGCGTATTGCTCATATCTTCATTGAGTGAGGCAAAATATGGATCGTCATCTGGTTTGAATTTGATTGAACCAAAATCTTGATAGGAGTAATCAAAACTCAAAAAACCTATGTTGCTGAATACGTAAGATGCGCTTCCTGTAATCTTACCCGGTGTTCTTAAATCATAATCTTCATACACGTTTACGACATTGGGAGAAATATTTTGAGTCCCGTTTGCCCCGTCAGTGACCAAGCTTTGTGTGAGTTCTTCAGAAATCGTGTACCAGGTGGGAGTATCGTATGTGGCACCTACTCTAAAATCAGGAGCTACTTGAAAAATTCCGCCCAGCTGCGCGCTAAAACCATTTCCCAGTACGTCAAGGTTGTTCTCGAACCTTAGGCTTGTGACCTGCCCACCATTGTTATTGTCTTCAAAAAGTATGGTTTGTTTTCTATAGTCAATGACGTGTACGTTAAGGTTTGCACCCAGGTATATATAAGGACTTACCTGAGCTGAAATATTGAATGACGCCTTGCTGCTATAGCCCCGGCTAAAGTGGTTGTACTCTTGGTCAAAACTTCCCGTGCCAACATTGCTGACGTATTGGGTGTTGTCATCATCATCCACCACAGGGTCTATGACAAAGCCTTGAAAGCCCAAAAAGGCTTGCTGTGCGCCAAAAGATTCATTTTCCCCCAGATATTGATAAAGATCATCAATAGATTCACCACTTTGGGTTTTTAGCAAGCTCAAAGGTGTGCCTTGGGCAAAGTTTAAAAAATACCCATCAATGGAATTATTGCTTCTTCCGGCGGCCACAAATGTGTCGTTATAGTTTGCGGTCTTGTCATAATTAAAACCCAGGGCCAGTTTACCTATCCTTCCATTTGTGGGTACTACATAGACTACCCCAGCCTGGTTGAGGTCCACGTCATTATCATCAGTGGTGGTGATGCCATCAAAATAATACGTTTGATTATCATAAGCGGTCAAGCCGAAAGTTGCCGAGGCTTGGGTCACGGTAAAAATTGATGATCCCGCAGGGTTGTTGTTCAGGGCTGAGAGATCCCCTCCCAGGGCACCAAATGCTCCACCTACTCCGCGGTAGCGTGCGGTCCCCAAGATATTTTCTGTACTGTATCTTACCGCGTCGTTAATGGATTGTGCGTTTAGGTTAAGCGCAAGAAATCCACCTAGGAAAAGTAAAAATAACTTTTTCATGCTTTGATTTTTCTATGTTGTAAACTGAATTTTAACGGCCACCGCCCCTTCTGCTGCTACCTCCAGAACTTCTTGAAGTACCTGAACTGCGGGACATACCACTGCTTGACCTACTTACTGAAGGGCTGCTAGTTCTTGTGGTTGTCCTTGAATAGGTGTTTGTGCTGCGTTGTGGACTTACACTTCTGCTTGTGCTTCTACTTGGAGAACTATAAGACGAATTCCTTGATGAACTACTATTGGTAGACCTGGAATAGGTATTATTGCTGGAGGTTGTTCTTCTTGCAGCAGTGTTGCTGTTATAAATTGAGTTGGACCTACTGTATGTAGAAGATCTACCTGCCCTGTTTGTATTGCCATTGCTCCTGGATACATTACTTCTATTTGACCTGGAATAATCAACTCCCACATTGTTTCTGCTATACGTCCTGTTAGTCCTGCTGTAGCCGGTAGTATTGTTGCTCCTGCCCACAGTGTTGCTCCTGCTGTAATTGGCATTTGACCTTGAATAATTGCGTGCAGAATTATTGTATGCTACGTTATAATATGGACGGTTGTAGTTATAATACCTGTTAAACCCATATCTATATCTATAAGGATTGTAAAAACCGGCATAACCGTAACCCCAGTAAGGGTAAGGATTGTATCCTATGCCCCAGTAAGAGCCATAATATCCGCCAAAATAACCAGGGTACCCAAAACCATAACCTATGCCCCAGTATGGATTGCCATAACCAAAGCCGTAACCGTAACCAAGGCCATAACCGCCCCATCCCCAGTAAGAGTTGCCCCATCCATTATTGATGTAGTTGATGCTTATAGAGTCATACGTGTCTCCCCATCCAGGGTTTCCACCGGCATACCCTAGGTCTTCTTGTTGGTACACATCATCATTACCATATTCCCCGGTTGAAGAATATGAATCAATATCAGTGAAAATGGAATCATTTTCCTGAGATTGCTTTATCTGCTCAGCACCACTGTTAAAATAAGAAGCGTAATATTCAGAACGTGCATTGGTTTGAGGTTCCTCAAATCTATTTTGTGCTGCAACACTGGTATTAGAGCTATAAATGCCATCTTCACTTGCATATTGTGTGGGGCCACAGGCAATAAATGTCGCTGTTGCGGCCATCAATGTAACTATTTTTGCTATTGCTTTCATCATGGTATCTTTATGGCGTATGACTATAAGTTTATTTTGTTATCGTGGGATTATAAATTTAGTTAGTTTTGCGCTCAATCTGAATTCATTTAACAGAAAAGTAGCAAAACTCAACCGTATTATAAGCAACAATAGTTGTGCCAAAATCAAGATATGAGCAAGAATTTGACCACCAGAAGCGAGGATTACTCAAAATGGTATAACGAGCTGATTGTAAAAGCAGATCTAGCCGAAAATTCTGGAGTAAGGGGATGCATGGTTATTAAGCCCTATGGATTTGCCATTTGGGAAAAAATGCAGGCGGAACTGGACAGGATGTTTAAGGAAACGGGCCATCAAAATGCCTATTTTCCCCTTTTTATACCTAAATCCTATTTTAGCAAAGAAGCGAGCCATGTTGATGGATTTGCTAAGGAATGTGCGGTGGTGACACATTATAGGTTAAAAAATGACGAGGATGGCGGCATCATCGTTGACCCAGATGCCAAGCTTGAAGAAGAACTTATCGTTAGGCCCACATCTGAAACGATTATATGGGACACGTACCGTAAATGGATACAATCGTATAGGGACTTGCCCATCCTGGTAAATCAATGGGCCAATGTAGTACGCTGGGAAATGCGTACCCGTCTCTTTTTGCGCACATCAGAGTTTTTGTGGCAAGAAGGGCACACGGCACATGCCACGGAAGCTGAAGCAATCGCTGAGGCTGAGCAAATGATGAGGGTGTATGCAACCTTTGCCCAGGATTTCATGGCCATGCCGGTCATAAAGGGCACAAAGACTGAAAGTGAGCGTTTTGCCGGTGCCATCGAGACCTATTGTATCGAGGCTATGATGCAGGATGGCAAAGCACTTCAAGCGGGTACATCCCACTTTTTAGGTCAAAATTTCGCGAAAGCATTTGATGTTAAATTTGCGGCTAAAGATGGTGGCCAGGAACATGTGTGGGCAACCTCATGGGGAGTTTCCACTCGCTTGATGGGCGCCCTGGTCATGACGCATAGTGATGATAATGGTCTTGTGCTTCCGCCCAATCTTGCGCCTATCCAAGTGGTGATCGTGCCCATTTATAGGGGAGAAGACCAGCTGGATGCCATTTCGCAAATAGCTAAAGAATTACAACGCGAACTGCAACTGCAAGGTGTATCTGTTAAATTTGATGACAGGGACACGCACAAACCTGGCTGGAAGTTCAATGAATATGAACTCAAGGGCGTACCTTTAAGAATAGCCATAGGGCCACGCGATCTAGAGAAGAGAACAGTAGAGCTTGCACGGCGCGATACCTTGACCAAAGAAATCGTATCTAAGGATAATATAGTTGACCGGGTGCGCGAACTGCTCAAGGAGATGCAAAAAAGCATGTTCAAGAAGGCCAAGGAGTATAGGGATGAGCATATAACAGAGGTAGATACCTATGATGAATTTAAGCAGGTGCTTGAAGAAAAAGGTGGGTTTATCAGTGCCTTCTGGGATGGTACCACAGAGACCGAAGAAAAGATAAAGGACGAGACCAAGGCTACAATACGCTGTATCCCGCTCAAGGCGAAAGAAGAAAATGGCACGTGCATGTACAGTGGCAAGCCTGCTCAAAAAAGGGTTCTTTTTGCAAAAGCATATTAATTTTAAAAAACTTTTACCAAGGACTTGCGCCATTTAAAAATAGTTGTATTTTTGCATCCGCAATTGAGCAAACCATCGGTCCGTTCGTCTAGGGGTTAGGACGCCAGGTTTTCATCCTGGTAACAGGGGTTCGATTCCCCTACGGACTACTATTTTTAGAAATTAAGAAATAAACAAAGGGTTATGGCAAATCATAAGTCGGCATTAAAAAGAATTAGAAACAGTGAGGTAAAGCGTTTAAGAAACCGTTATCAGCACAAGACTACACGTAATGCCATTAAAAAATTGAAAGGTGCAGAGAAGAAGGAGGCTGAAACTATGTTGCCTGGTGTAGTTTCTATGATCGACAAATTAGCAAAGAATAATATTATTCATGCTAATAAAGCATCGAACTTAAAATCAAAATTGACTAAGCACGTAGCTGCTCTTTAAGAGTAACTCGTAGTATTAGTGTTCAAAATAATGAGCTCCTTTTATAAGGAGCTTTTTTCGTTGATTTTTATTAAGGTTTAGGTGAATTATTGAATCGAGTCAATCATTAATTAGATTCTGTTTTATAAAAAAATAACAAAAAAAGCGATACAAATCTGTATCGCTTTTTTTTGTTATTGTTATTTGATTTTTAACCGTTCATAGAGATTAAAAACTCTTCATTATTCTTAGTTTGCTTAATTCTCTCGCTCATAAACTCCATCGCTTCAACAGGATTCATATCGGCAAGATATTTACGCATTACCCACATTCTTTGAACGGTATTTTCATCGAGTAATAGATCATCTCTTCTTGTACTAGATGAAGTAAGGTCGATCGCAGGGAAGATTCTTCTGTTAGCGATCTTACGATCTAACTGAAGCTCCATGTTACCGGTTCCTTTAAATTCTTCAAAAATCACTTCATCCATTTTAGAACCTGTATCGGTTAATGCTGTTGCGATGATTGAAAGTGAACCTCCGCCTTCAATATTTCTTGCGGCACCAAAGAAACGTTTTGGTTTGTGTAAAGCGTTAGCATCTACACCGCCACTTAAAACTTTACCGCTGGCAGGTTGTACGGTGTTGTATGCTCTGGCTAAACGGGTGATCGAATCTAATAGGATCACTACATCGTGACCACATTCAACCAAGCGTTTTGCTTTTTCTAGTACAATATTCGCAACTCTTACGTGTTCGTGTGCTTCTTTATC
>PALD01000072.1 GCA_002710685.1 Cytophagaceae bacterium
GGGGAGATACTCAAGCGGCCAACGAGGACAGACTGTAACTCTGTTGTCTTTCGACTTCGCAGGTTCGAATCCTGCTCTCCCCACAATAAAAAATTGATTTCTTGTTTGAATGATGGTGTGGATTGTGTAAATTTGCACCCCGAAAAATGAGAATTTATCAATGCGGAAGTAGCTCAGTTGGTAGAGCGTCAGCCTTCCAAGCTGAATGTCGCCGGTTCGAACCCGGTCTTCCGCTCCAGGTCCCTGGTTTTTTTTCTGGGGAAAAAGAGCATGATCCCTTCTTCCTTGTTAAGAGTAGGAGATGGTAGATTCTTTACGCCGACGTAGCTCAGGGGTAGAGCGTTTCCTTGGTAAGGAAGAGGTCACGGGTTCAATTCCCGTCGTTGGCTCAAACTTTTGAATTAAAAAGTTGTTTTTTATGAACGGGTGTGATTGTACGCTCGTTTTTGGTGTATCCAGAAACTCGTGCTACTCCATTCGTCTGTAAAAATTGAACACTAATATATAACTAAGATTAAAATCATTTAAATCATGGCAAAGGAAACTTTTGATCGTTCCAAACCGCACTTAAATATTGGTACTATTGGACACGTAGATCACGGTAAAACCACTTTGACCGCTGCAATTACTACTGTACTTGCAAACGCTGGTCTTTCTGAGCTTCGTAGCTTTGACTCTATTGATAACGCTCCTGAGGAAAAAGAAAGGGGTATTACTATCAATACATCACACGTAGAATATCAAACTGCAAATCGTCACTATGCGCACGTTGACTGTCCAGGTCACGCGGATTATGTGAAGAACATGGTAACTGGTGCTGCCCAGATGGACGGTGCTATACTTGTTGTAGCTGCGACTGATGGTCCTATGCCACAAACTCGCGAGCACATCCTTCTTGGTCGTCAGGTAGGTATTCCCCGTATCGTTGTTTTTATGAACAAAGTTGATATGGTTGATGATGAAGAACTACTTGAACTAGTTGAGATGGAGGTACGCGATCTTCTTAGCTTTTATGAGTATGATGGAGATAATGGTCCTGTAGTACAAGGTTCTGCCCTTGGTGCACTTAACGGTGAGCAAAAATGGGTGGACAAGGTAATGGAACTTATGGAGGCTGTTGATAACTGGATTGAACTTCCTGAGCGTGATGTTGACAAGCCTTTCTTGATGCCTATCGAGGATGTATTCTCTATCACAGGTCGTGGTACCGTTGCAACTGGTCGTATCGAGACTGGTGTTGCAAATACTGGAGACCCTGTAGAAATCATCGGGATGGGTGCTGAAAAACTTACTTCTACCATTACTGGTGTTGAGATGTTCCGTAAGATCCTTGACCGTGGTGAAGCTGGAGATAACGTAGGTATCCTTCTACGTGGTATTGAGAAGACTCAGATTTCTCGTGGTATGGTAATCACCAAGCCAGGATCTGTAACTCCTCACAAAAAATTCAAAGCTGAGGTTTATATCCTTAAGAAAGAAGAAGGTGGTCGTCACACGCCATTCCACAACAACTACCGTCCACAGTTCTATGTACGTACAACTGACGTGACTGGTAACATCAGCCTTCCTGATGGAGTTGAGATGGTAATGCCTGGTGATAACCTTACCATTACTGTAGAATTGATTCAGCCTATCGCGATGAACCTAGGTCTTCGTTTTGCTATCCGTGAAGGTGGTAGGACCGTAGGTGCTGGTCAGGTTACTGAGATTCTAGACTAATCAAGAATATCAAGATTTCAGGTTAAGGCGTTCGCTACGGCGGGGGCCTTGACTTGTATTATCAGCTTATCGCAATATGTGTTTGAGTTGATGGGTATACGGGTTTAGCTCAGTTGGTAGAGCACTGGTCTCCAAAACCAGGTGTCGGGAGTTCGAGCCTCTCAACCCGTGCTGAAAAATTGCCTTACGGCAAAATTGAATGGAATTAAGAATATTTGGGCTTGACCCAATATATCTGAAAATATAGAATAAGTATGGCTGGACTAGTTAATTACCTGCAAGAATCTTATAACGAGCTTAAAAACCACGTTACCTGGACGCCGTTGCCCGAGGCACAGCGTTTGACCGTGGTCGTGGCTGTATTTTCCATCCTTTTCGCTCTTGCGGTATGGGGTGTTGATATGGCCTTTAGCCGTGTGATCGAGGGGTATTTTAGTCTAATGGGAGCTTAAGGTATAGTTATGGCAAAAACTGAAACCAAAAAGCATTGGTACGTTGTAAGGGCCGTGAGTGGTCAAGAGAACAAGGTCAAGGGGTATATCGAGCAGGAAGTGGCGCGATTTAACCTTGAGGATTATGTTGAGCAGGTGCTTGTACCTACTGAGAAGGTCGTACAGATACGTAACGGAAAAAAAGTAAACAAGGAAAGGGTATATTTTCCTGGATATATCATGGTGCATGCAAACCTAGGTGGTGAAGTGGCGCACATGATCAAGTCCATCAACGGTGTAATAGGATTTCTTGGTGAGACAAAGGGAGGTGATCCCGTGCCGCTCAGAAAGTCTGAAGTAAACCGTATGCTGGGCAAGGTTGATGAACTGGCCGTGAAATCTGACAATGTTGCAATCCCATTTGTACTGGGTGAGACTATAAAGGTAATTGATGGTCCTTTCAATGGTTTTAATGGAACTGTTGAGAAAATCAACGAAGAAAAGCGCAAGCTTGAGGTGATGGTGAAGATTTTTGGAAGAAAGACGCCTCTTGAGCTTAGCTATATGCAAGTAGAGAAAGTATAAGTGTTACACATATATTAGATAATGTTCTTCTGCTTCCACTAAAGGACATGTCAAACTAAATTTTTTAAAATGGCAAAAGAAGTAAGTAAGGTTGTTAAGTTGCAAGTAAGGGGAGGGGCCGCAAACCCATCTCCTCCTGTAGGTCCAGCTTTAGGTGCTGCCGGTGTTAACATCATGGAGTTCTGTAAGCAGTTTAATGCCAGGACTCAGGATAAGGCCGGTAAGGTACTTCCTGTTGTTATTACCGTTTATGGAGATAAGTCTTTTGACTTTGTTGTAAAGACTCCTCCTGCGGCAGTTCAGTTGATGGAAGCAGCCAAGATCAAGGGAGGTTCTGGAGAACCTAACCGTAAAAAGGTTGCTAGCGTGAGCTGGGATCAAATCAGGGGTATTGCTGAAGACAAGATGCCAGATCTTAATGCATTTACCGTAGAGAGCGCCATGAGAATGGTTGCAGGTACTGCAAGATCAATGGGTATAACCGTAAAAGGACAGGCTCCTTTTTAATCGAAAAAAGCATTTGAAATGGCAAGATTGACAAAAAAGCAAAAAGAGGCTAACGGTAAGTTGGAGACTGGAAAGTCCTATACCCTGGCCGAAGCTTCCTCTTTGATCAAAGAAATCTCTAGCGTAAAATTTGACCCTTCAGTAGACCTGGCGGTTAGGCTTAATGTGGATCCACGTAAAGCTAACCAAATGGTGCGTGGTGTTGTAACACTGCCCCACGGTACTGGTAAGGATGTAAAGGTGCTTGCTTTAGTAACTCCTGATAAGGAGGCTGAAGCTACAGAAGCTGGCGCAGACTTTGTAGGTCTTGATGAGTATCTTGATAAGATCAAAGGTGGATGGACAGACGTAGATGTTATCATCACCATGCCCAGTGTTATGGGTAAGTTAGGTCCTTTAGGTAGGGTTCTAGGTCCTCGTGGCCTTATGCCCAACCCCAAGACCGGTACCGTAACCATGGATATCGCTAAGGCGGTAAGTGATGTAAAGGCTGGTAAGATTGACTTTAAAGTTGATAAGACCGGTATCGTGCATGCGGCAATAGGCAAGGCATCTTTTGATGCTGAAAAGATTGCTGCTAACGCAAAAGAACTTATAACCACATTGGTAAAACTGAAACCTCAAGCGGCTAAAGGTGTTTACATAAAGAGTATCTATATGTCAAGCACGATGAGCCCCAGTGTAGAGGTTGATTCTAAACGTTTTTCCGAGCAGTAAATAGTTGATATCATGACAAGAGAAGAAAAAGCACAAGTAATCGAAGATTTGACTGCACGGTTGGCTGACAATGCTAATATTTATTTAGCTGATATTTCTGGATTGAATGCAGACGCTACCTCAAGGTTGCGTAGGGCATGTTTTAAAGCAGGAATACAACTGTCTGTGGTTAAGAACACATTGCTTGCAAAAGCAATGGAGAGTTCAGATAAGGATTTTGGTGAATTGCCTTCTACATTAAAAGGCAATACCTCCATAATGCTTTCTGAGACTGGTAACGGACCTGCAAAGGTCATCAAGGAATTCCGTAAGAAGTCTGATAAACCACTTCTTAAAGGGGCCTTTATCGAAGAGGCAATCTATGTGGGGGATGATCAACTGGAAGCCCTGGTGAACATCAAGTCACGTGAAGAGCTTATAGGTGATGTTATCGGTCTTCTTCAATCACCTGCCAAGAACGTTGTTAGCGCACTTAAATCAAGTGGTGGCAAACTTGCAGGTATATTGAAAACGCTTTCTGAAAAAGAAGGTTAAAACAGTACGCACTTTAATTATTATATAACAAAAAACAATTTTTTTTTAAAACGATAGAAAATGGCAGATCTTAAAGAATTCGCAGAACAATTAGTTAACCTGACTGTAAAAGAAGTTAATGAGTTAGCTGATATCCTTAAAGAAGAGTATGGCATCGAGCCAGCTGCTGCTGCAGTTGCTGTTGCTGGTGGCGCTGCTGCCGGTGGTGAAGCTGCTGCTGAAGAGCAGACAGAATTTGATGTAATCCTTAAAGCCGCAGGTGGTTCTAAACTAGCTGTAGTTAAACTTGTAAAAGAACTTACAGGTGCTGGTCTTAAGGATGCTAAGGACCTAGTTGACAACGCTCCTTCTCCTATCAAGGAAGGAATCGCTAAAGACGAGGCTGAAGCAATCAAATCTCAACTAGAGGAAGCTGGTGCAGAGGTTGAGCTTAAGTAAGCTCTAACTCAATAAATACAAGGGTTTAGGTCTTTCTGAATTGATCAGATGGGCCTAAACCATTTGTCGTATATAAGATTTACCTTATTTCTTGTTGCGATAGCCCACTAAGATTGTCGAGGTAGACAACCGAAACTCCTAATCACAGATTAGGCTTTATATAACATTTTAATCTAATTCCGTTCGTTGAAGATGCAAGTAAAACAAGCTGAAAGACTGAATTTCTCATCTGTAAAGAACAGGCCTGATTATCCAGATTTCCTGGATATCCAGATCAAATCCTTCCAGGATTTCTTTCAATTAGAGACCAAGTCTGAAGAAAGAGGGAACGAAGGCCTGTATAACACCTTTCTGGAGAACTTCCCCATCACGGATACCCGTAACAACTTTGTCCTAGAATTTCTAGATTACTTTGTAGATCCTCCACGCTACTCCATTCAAGAATGTATTGAGCGAGGACTTACATATAGTGTACCATTAAAGGCACGCCTCAAGCTCTACTGTACAGATGAGGAGCATGAAGACTTTGAGACCATCGTACAAGATGTGTACCTGGGTACAATACCTTACATGACGCCCAGTGGTACCTTTGTGATCAATGGTGCAGAGCGTGTGGTTGTATCACAATTGCACAGGTCTCCCGGTGTGTTCTTTGGCCAGTCATTTCATGCAAATGGTACAAAGCTGTACTCTGCAAGGGTAATTCCTTTTAAAGGTTCTTGGATTGAATTTGCTACAGACATCAACAGCGTGATGTATGCATACATTGACAGGAAGAAAAAATTACCGGTAACCACACTTTTCCGTGCCATAGGTTTTGAGAGGGATAAGGATATCCTGGAAATCTTTGACCTTGCAGAAGAAGTTAAGGTTTCAAAGACCGGACTTAAAAAATACCTGGGAAGAAAACTTGCCGCACGTGTATTGAACACCTGGCATGAGGACTTCGTGGATGAAGATACTGGAGAGGTTGTGTCCATTGAGCGTAACGAGATTGTTCTTGACCGTGATACCATTCTTGAAAAAGAACACATCGATGAGATTCTTGACGCTGGCGCGAAAACCATCCTTATACATAAAGAGGATAACCTTCAAGCTGACTATGCAATCATCCACAACACATTGCAAAAAGACCCTACCAACTCTGAAAAAGAAGCAGTAGAACACATATATCGTCAACTGCGTAACGCAGAACCACCCGATGAAGAAACAGCGCGTGGTATAATTGACAAGCTATTCTTTAGCGACCAGCGATACAACCTAGGTGAAGTAGGTCGTTACAGGATGAACAAAAAACTAGGTCTTGAAATCGGCATGGAAGAGCAAGTGCTTACCAAGCTTGATATCATTACCATAGTAAAATATTTGATAGAATTGATCAACTCCAAGGCAGAGATTGATGATATTGACCACCTTTCTAACCGTCGTGTACGTACGGTAGGTGAGCAGTTGTCAACCCAGTTTGGAGTAGGTCTTGCCCGTATGGCACGTACCATCCGTGAGCGTATGAACGTAAGGGATAACGAAGTATTTACCCCTATCGATTTGATCAATGCCAAGACCTTGTCTTCGGTCATCAATTCGTTCTTTGGTACAAACCAGCTATCTCAGTTCATGGACCAGACAAACCCCCTTGCAGAGATTACGCACAAGCGTCGTCTCTCAGCACTAGGGCCCGGTGGTCTTTCGCGTGAGCGTGCAGGTTTTGAGGTGCGTGACGTACACTATACACATTATGGCCGTCTTTGTCCTATTGAAACCCCTGAAGGGCCTAACATTGGTCTTATATCCTCTTTGGCTGTTTACGCCAAGGTAAACAACATGGGCTTCATCGAGACTCCTTACCGCAAGGTGACTGACGGTACCGTGGATCTTACAACTGAACCACAATACCTTAGTGCAGAAGAAGAAGAAGGAATGTTGATTGCCCAGGCAAACAACGACATGGACGATGCTGGTAAGATTGAAGACGAAAGGGTAATTGCCCGTATGGAAGGTGACTTCCCGGTAGTGGAGCCAGATAAAGTACATTACGCTGACGTTTCGCCTAACCAGATTGCATCAATTTCAGCATCGCTTATTCCGTTCCTGGAGCATGATGATGCAAACCGTGCATTGATGGGATCAAACATGATGCGTCAGGCAGTACCATTGCTTAGGGCAGATTCTCCCATCGTGGGAACGGGTCTTGAGCGCCAGGTTGCTTCTGATTCCCGTGTGTTGATCAATGCAGAAGGTGATGGTGTTGTTGAATATGTTGATGCTAATGAGATTACCATAAAGTATGACCGTACTGATGAAGAACGTATGGTGAGCTTTGATGGAGATAGCAAGACATATCAATTGATCAAATTCCGTAAGACTAACCAGAGTACCTCAATCAACCTTAAGCCTATAGTAAGAAAAGGTGACCGGGTCAAAAAAGGACAGGTACTTTGTCAAGGTTATGCTACTGAGAATGGTGAGCTTGCCCTAGGTCGTAACATGAAAGTGGCCTTCATGCCATGGAAGGGTTACAACTTTGAGGATGCAATCGTGATTTCTGAAAAAGTAGTGCGCGATGATATATTCACCTCGATTCACGTAGATGAGTATTCTCTTGATGTAAGGGATACTAAACTGGGTAATGAAGAATTGACTAACGACATCCCCAACGTTTCAGAAGAGGCTACCAAAGACCTTGATGAATATGGTATGATACGTATAGGTGCAGAGGTTAAGCCTGGTGATATCCTTATTGGTAAGATCACTCCAAAAGGAGAGTCAGATCCTACTCCCGAAGAAAAACTGCTTCGTGCAATCTTTGGTGATAAGGCCGGTGATGTAAAAGATGCTTCGTTAAAAGCATCTCCTTCATTGAGGGGAGTTGTTATTGACAAGAAACTTTTTGCTAGAGCGATAAAAGATAAGCGCAAGCGTGCTAAAGATAAAGAAGATATCGCACAGCTTGAAGCTGAATACGACGTGAAGTTTGATGAGTTGAAGGACAAACTGGTTGACAAGTTATTTCAACTGGTAAATGGTAAGACAGCTCAAGGTGTTAAGAATGACCTGGGAGAAGAAATCCTGCCAAAGGGCAAGAAATTCACCCTTAAAATGCTTAACGCCATTGAAGACTACACCCACCTTACAGGAGGTACATGGACAACAGATGACGCAACAAATGTCTTGATTGCTGACCTGTTGCACAACTACCGCATCAAGGAAAACGACCTTCAAGGTAACCTGCGTCGCGAGAAGTTTACCATCTCTGTGGGAGATGAGCTTCCTGCGGGTGTTATCAAGCTTGCCAAGGTTTATGTTGCTAAAAAACGTAAGCTCAAAGTAGGTGATAAGATGGCGGGACGTCACGGTAACAAAGGTATCGTTGCACGTATTGTACGTCAAGAAGACATGCCGTTCCTAGAAGATGGGACTCCCGTGGATATTGTATTGAACCCACTGGGTGTACCTTCTCGTATGAACATCGGGCAGATCTATGAAACCGTACTGGGATGGGCAGGTCAAAAACTGGGTCAAAAATATGCGACCCCTATTTTTGATGGTGCTTCATTAGATAGGATCAACGAGTTGACAGATGAAGCTGGTGTACCACGCTTTGGTCATACTCACTTATATGATGGTGGTACGGGAGAGCGATTTGACCAGGCAGCGACAGTAGGTGTGATCTACATGCTTAAACTAGGTCACATGGTCGATGATAAGATGCACGCACGTTCAATAGGGCCATACTCATTGATTACACAGCAACCCCTAGGTGGTAAAGCACAGTTTGGTGGTCAGCGTTTTGGTGAGATGGAGGTCTGGGCACTCGAGGCTTATGGAGCTTCAAGCACCCTGCGTGAAATCTTGACCGTAAAGTCTGATGATGTTATAGGTCGTGCCAAGACGTATGAAAGTATTGTAAAGGGAGAACCCATGCCAGAGCCTGGACTTCCAGAATCTTTCAACGTATTGATGCATGAACTTAAGGGTCTAGGTCTGGATATCCGCCTAGAAGAGTAGGGAGCCGTTCATTTCGCTTAAAGCGAAAGAGAATCCGTTCCAATAAAAACAACAATTTTCGACATAAGTTATTATGGCTAGAAATATAAATAAAACTGAGGTTAAGAGATTTAATAAGATCTCGATAGGGTTAGCATCACCAGAGTCGATTTTGGCTGAATCGCGCGGTGAGGTCTTAAAGCCCGAAACAATCAACTATCGTACGCACAAGCCTGAGCGTGATGGTCTTTTCTGCGAGCGTATCTTTGGTCCCGTAAAGGATTATGAGTGTGCTTGTGGTAAGTATAAGCGCATTCGCTATAAGGGAATCGTTTGTGACCGTTGTGGTGTAGAGGTGACTGAAAAGAAGGTGCGTCGCGACCGTGTGGGCCACATTAACCTCGTGGTACCTGTTGCACACATCTGGTATTTTAGGAGTCTTCCCAACAAGATAGGTTATCTATTGGGGCTTCCTTCTAAGAAGCTGGATATGATCATTTACTATGAAAGGTATGTGGTCATTCAACCAGGTAATGCAAAAAATGCCGAGGGTGATCCCCTTGAAAAAATGGATTTCCTTACCGAAGAAGAATATCTTGATGTACTGGATAGCCTTCCACAGGAAAACATGTACCTGGAAGATAGCGACCCTAACAAGTTTATCGCTAAGATGGGTGCTGAGTGCTTGATAGAATTGTTGAGGAGAATTGACCTTAACGAACTTTCATATGACCTGCGCCACAAAGCAAATAACGAGACTTCCAAGCAACGTAAGACTGAAGCGCTTAAGCGTCTTCAGGTTGTTGAAGCACTACGTGATGCAAACAAGAACCGTGAGAACCTACCGGAATGGATGATTATGAAGGTGGTCCCCGTGATTCCGCCAGAATTACGCCCACTTGTACCACTGGATGGTGGTCGCTTTGCGACATCAGATTTAAATGACCTGTACCGTCGAGTGATCATTCGTAACAATCGCTTGAAGCGTTTGATGGAAATCAAAGCTCCAGAGGTAATCTTGCGTAATGAGAAGCGTATGCTTCAAGAAGCTGTAGATTCATTGTTTGATAACACACGTAAATCTTCAGCGGTAAAAACAGATTCCAACAGGCCATTAAAGTCACTTTCAGACTCGCTTAAAGGTAAGCAAGGACGTTTCCGTCAAAACCTTTTGGGTAAACGTGTTGATTATTCCGCACGTTCGGTAATCGTCGTTGGGCCTGAGTTGAAACTATTTGAATGTGGTCTTCCTAAAGATATGGCGGCCGAGCTTTACAAGCCTTTTGTAATCAGAAAATTGATTGAAAGGGGTATTGTCAAAACAGTAAAGTCTGCCAAGAAAATTATTGATAAGAAAGAGCCCGTGGTTTGGGATATCTTGGAGAACGTCCTTAAAGGGCATCCAGTGCTCCTTAACCGTGCTCCTACGCTTCACCGTCTAGGTATTCAGGCTTTCCAGCCAAAACTTATTGAAGGTAAGGCGATACAATTGCACCCATTGGTGTGTACTGCATTCAACGCAGATTTTGATGGTGACCAGATGGCGGTCCACCTTCCACTGGGTCCTGAAGCAATCTTGGAAGCACAATTGTTGATGCTTGCATCACATAACATACTTAACCCTGCTAACGGTGCGCCTATCACGGTTCCATCGCAGGATATGGTACTGGGTCTATATTATATGACCAAGGAGCGTAAAAGCTCTGAAAGCTTTAAGGTAAAAGGAGAAGGCATAACCTTCTACAGTGCTGAGGAAGTTGTGATTGCCCATAACCAGAAGATTGTAGATATCAATGCTGGTATTAAAATACGTACCAAGGATTTCAATGAAAATGGAGAACTAGTTCCTCAGATTATTGAGACCACCGTAGGTCGTGTCCTTTTTAACGAGGCCGTACCTGAAGAAGCGGGGTATATCAATACCGTACTTACAAAGAAATCTTTGAGGGATGTAATTGCCGGTATACTTAAATTGACAAGTGTTCCTAGAACTGCGGAGTTCCTGGATGATATCAAGTCACTGGGTTACAAATTTGCATTCCAGGGTGGTCTTTCTTTCTCATTGGGTGATATTATTATCCCAGAAGAAAAAAATACACTTATTGAAGAGGCCAATGGTCAGGTAGATGGTATTATGTCCAGCTACAACATGGGTCTTATTACAAATACAGAACGTTACAACCAGGTTATCGACGTGTGGACTTCTACAAACGCAATGCTTACTGAGCTTGCCATGAAGCGTATACGCGAAGACCAGCAAGGGTTTAACTCGGTATATATGATGCTTGACTCTGGTGCGAGGGGTTCTAAAGAACAGATTCGCCAGTTGACAGGTATGCGTGGTCTTATGGCCAAGCCTAAGAAATCTAATGACGGTGGTGGTGCAATTATTGAAAACCCTATTCTTTCAAACTTTAAGGAAGGCCTTTCAATTCTTGAATACTTTATCTCTACCCACGGTGCGCGTAAAGGTCTTGCGGATACGGCACTTAAAACTGCTGATGCGGGTTACCTTACCCGTCGTCTTGTAGATGTATCACAAGATGTAATCGTCAACAGTGATGACTGTGGTACATTGAGGGGAGTAGAGGTTGCTGCTTTGAAGAAAAACGAGGAAATCGTTGAAACGTTAAGTGCAAGGATCATCGGTAGGATTTCATTGAATGATGTAATCAATCCCCTTGACGGCGAAATACTCGCTCATGCAGGTGATGAAATTACTGAAGAGACTGCTGCAATCATTGCAAAAGCCCCTATTGAAACTGTTGAAGTACGCTCACCACTTACTTGTGAAGCTAAAAAAGGTATCTGTGCTAAATGTTATGGTCGCAACCTGGCCACAAACAAAATGGTCCAGACCGGTGAAGCAGTAGGTGTGGTTGCTGCACAGTCCATTGGAGAACCAGGTACCCAGCTTACATTGCGTACCTTCCACGTGGGTGGTGTTGCAGGTAACATTTCTGAAGAAAACAAGGTGATAGCTAAGTTTGACGGTATCCTTGAAATAGAAGACCTGAAGACTGTAGAAGGTGAAGACAATGAGGGCAATAAAGCTCAAATTGTAATTTCACGTACTTCTGAAGCTAAGATAGTTGATGCCAAGACCGGTATCTTGTTGAGCACAAACAATATTCCTTATGGTTCTACTTTATTCCTTAAAGAAGGTTCTAAGGTAAGCAAGGGTGATATTGTATGTCAGTGGGATCCATTTAATGGTGTTATCATCTCAGAGTTTGCTGGTAAGATCAAATATGAAAATGTCGAGCAAGGTATTACATATCAAGTAGAGACTGATGAGCAGACCGGCTTCCAGGAAAAGGTGATTTCTGAATCGCGTAACAAGCGTATGATTCCTACATTGCACATTGTGGGGAGTAAGGGCGAAGTTATACGTTCTTACAACTTGCCTGTGGGAGCTCACTTAATGGTGGATAATGAGGAGAAAATCAAAATAGGTAAAATCCTTGTTAAGATACCACGTAAATCTGCCAAGGCAGGTGATATTACCGGTGGTCTTCCACGTGTGACAGAACTTTTTGAAGCCCGTAACCCATCCAACCCTGCTGTTGTAAGTGAAATTGATGGTGTGGTTTCTTTTGGTAAGATCAAGCGTGGTAACCGTGAAATCATCGTAGAGTCTAAACTAGGTGAGGTCAAGAAATATCTTGTAAAACTTTCTAACCAAATCCTGGTACAGGAAAATGACTTTGTTAGAGCGGGTATGCCTCTTTCTGATGGTTCGATTACGCCTAATGATATACTTTCTATAAAAGGCCCATCTGCGGTACAACAATACCTTGTAAATGAAGTACAGGAAGTTTACCGTCTACAAGGGGTGAAGATTAATGATAAGCACTTTGAAGTCGTGGTGCGCCAAATGATGCGTAAGGTACAGATACAGGATTCAGGAGATACTATCTTCCTAGAAAACCAGCTTGTACATAAAGATGACTTCATAGAAGAAAATGATGAAATCTTCGGGATGAAGGTTGTGGAAGATGCTGGTGATAGTGAAACCCTTAAACCAGGACAGATTATATCAGCACGTGATCTACGTGATGAAAATTCTATCTTGAGAAGGGAAGATAAGAACCTGGTTACGGCTAGGGAAGCTGTTCCCGCAACGGCAACTCCTATCCTTCAAGGTATCACGAGGGCATCACTACAGACCAAGTCATTCATCTCTGCTGCGTCGTTCCAGGAGACTACTAAGGTACTTAATGAAGCTGCGGTAAGCGGTAAAGTTGATGATCTTGAAGGTCTTAAGGAAAACGTGATTGTGGGTCATAGAATTCCTGCAGGTACAGGTCTTCGCAAATACGATAATATAATCGTGGGAAGCAAGGCAGAACTTGAGGAGTTAAATGCCGCAAGGGAAGAAGTTAATTTTAACTAGAAATATATACTCCCCCATCATTATTGATGGGGGATTTTTTTATCCATAATATGGCCGAAGAGAAAAAGAACAAACAAGGGCAAATCAACATTGAACTGGATGAGACGGTTGCACAGGGAGAATATAGTAACCTTGCGATTATCAACCATTCGGTTTCAGAATTTGTGGTTGATTTTATCAATATCATGCCAGGTACACCCAAGAGCAAGGTAAAGTCGAGGATTATCCTGACTCCACAGCATGCTAAGAGATTGTCAAAAGCGCTGCAGGAAAATATCCAAAGATTTGAAAGCGCTCATGGCGAAATCAAAGATTATGAAAAGCAACCTATCCCGTTAAATTTTGGACCAACGGGTCAGGCCTAAAACAATAAAAACCTCTGTTGAAAAACAGAGGTTTTTATTTATACACATGTATCAATTTTATTTATATAAAAAATCATATAAATATGTTTAATTTATTAACATAGGAATAACTGTCTTTTATAAGCATTTTTAAGCGCTTTTTATAAAATTAAGGACTCTTAGTATGGTTTACGTGATAAAGTATCGGTATACCGGCTTATTTTACTTAAATTCAGAAACAGAGTGCAGTTTTACATTGGGAAACTTCTGTTCTGTCATCTGTAAAGTAAATGGGGAATCTGCAAAGAAAACCAATTGCCCTTTTTTATCCGTTGCCATATATTTTTGCTTTACGCGTAAAAATTCTTTGAATTCTTCACTTTTAGGATCGTTGGGCTCAACCCAGCAAGCTTTAAAGACGTTCAAGGGTTCGTAGGTACATTTTGCCCCATATTCATGCTCAAGCCTGTATTGAATTACTTCATATTGCAACGCTCCCACGGTTCCTATGACCTTGCGTCCGTTTAATTCCAGGGTAAACAATTGGGCCACACCTTCGTCCATGAGCTGGTCAATACCTTTTTCTAACTGCTTGGATTTCATTGGGTCAGCGTTGTTGATGTATCTAAAGTGTTCAGGGGAAAATGAAGGGATTCCCTTATAATGTAGTTCTTCTCCGGCAGTCAGTGTGTCACCTATTTTAAAGTTGCCCGTGTCGTGCAGTCCCACAATATCGCCGGGGTAAGATTCATCCACTATTTCCTTGCGCTCCGCAAAAAATGCATTAGGGCTACTGAATTTAAAATTTTTGCCCTGCCGTACATGTAGATAGGGCTTGTTCCTCTCAAATTTACCGCTCACGATTTTTACAAAGGCAAGCCTATCACGGTGTTTGGGATCCATATTTGCATGAATCTTGAACACAAACCCGCTAAAGTCATTTTCTTCGGGCTTTACAAGCCTTTCTGCGCTTTCCTTGGGACGTGGGGGAGGGGCAATCTGTATAAAACAATCTAATAGTTCGCGTACTCCAAAGTTATTTAACGCTGATCCAAAAAACACGGGATGCTGGGCCGCAGCCAGGTATTCATCCCTGTTAAAGGCTGGGTAAACGCCCTGGGTAAGCTCTAATTCTTCCCGAAGGTTTTTCGCGGAAGCACTACCTATAAGGTCATCAAGTTCATTGCTGTTTATGTCTTTTATTTCTATGGTTTCTTCAATATTTTTCTTGCTATCCCCGCTAAAAAGGTTGACATTTTTTTCCCATATATTATAGATTCCCTTAAAATCATATCCCATGCCAATGGGAAAACTTAATGGGGTTACGGCAAGGCCTAGTTTTTGCTCGATTTCATCAAGCAGTTCAAAGGCATCTTTTCCTTCCCTATCCAGTTTATTGATAAATACAATCATGGGTATCTTGCGCATTCGACATACTTCAACAAGTTTCTCAGTCTGTTCTTCAACCCCTTTTGCAACATCAATAACCACGATAACGCTGTCAACAGCGGTAAGGGTTCTAAAGGTGTCTTCTGCAAAATCCTTGTGCCCTGGAGTGTCCAGTATGTTGATTTTTATGCCTTTATATTCAAAGGCAAGTACTGAGGTTGCGACTGATATTCCACGTTGCCGCTCAATCTCCATAAAATCGCTGGTAGCTCCTTTTTTGATTTTGTTTGACTTGACCGCACCGGCTTCTTGTATGGCACCACCAAATAATAACAGTTTTTCGGTAAGTGTTGTTTTACCCGCATCCGGGTGGGAGATTATACCAAATGTTCTCCTTCTTTTTATTTCTTTGGATAGATTCATGTGAAAAATTCAGGCTGCAAAGATATTTTAATAAAATTGAATAGCATTTTCTTCTACAACGGAATAGTGTGTAGGTTAAAACCTACTTTTTTATAGGGTAAAACCCTGTTTATGATAGGTTCTGTTGTTATTTACTTGTTAAATTTGAGCAGTTCATCGATGATTATTGTATTTTCGGCTAAAATACTGTTATCATGGATTTTACAAGGCTTTTGTGTTCATATATTTGTCATGCCCAACTTAAACAATTTAATAGCTTACTTGATAGTAAGGGTCACGCCTTTGCCATATCATGTAAGGTATAAATTAGTTTTTTAAGGGCATTTTTTGTTTAGGGTAATACCATTAAATAGAATAGTGTCTTTAGATAATCAAGGAACTAAATCTGAATTTATAATAGTTTAATGGTCAAAAATTACCTGATGAAAAAGCCTTACCTAGTTTCCAAAATCTCTTTTGGGATCATTGCACTTCTATTTATTTGTTCATTATCAAATAAGGCTTACGCCCAAAATCTGACATCCTCTGGGGTTTCTCTTGAGGTAGTAGCACGGTCTGACAAACCTAAGACCGAACCTGTTCATTTTTATGAGCTACAAGTAAGCAACACATCTTCAAGTTCAAAAACCCTGCAGCTTACCGCGATGAATACAACCTGTAGTGATACTTCGCTGAGACAGGCTGAGGTCAAGGTAGAGGTCATGGGGCTTAAGGGTGAGGCGCTGGATGCTATCACGCTGGCACCAGGTCAAAAAAAAGATTTTAAGATAAAGCTTTCTCACACAACCAAGACACAACTGCACAGTTTTAGCTGTATAGAGGTCTTTGCAACAAGTGGTGCGGGCAAGCAGTCAGAAGAAAAAATTGCATCAGTTACCTTGAGTCAGCTTAACGTTGATCCATCAAAAATTAATTAGAAAATCCCGGCTTATATGAAATTTAAAACTACTCTAGCATTTTTACCGGTTTTCCTTGCCATATTTGGTCTTTCAACCATGAATGCCCAGGTGAAGACTTCTTTTGCACCTAGGTATGAAGGAAATCTAAGGGGTGATTTTAGGACCATTGGTAATACAACTATTGGCAGGTCTGCAACCGGAAATTATAATGGTGACAATGGTAACCAAGATTTTGACGATAACGTATTTGTCGATATCGATAATGACGGGTCAACGTTCAACTCAAGTAGGGCCAACTTTACAAGTCCTGTAGGACCTGATGGTTGTTTTCGTGTTGAAAAGGTATTGTTATACTGGACCGCAGCAGATTTTGAAAATGGCCGTGATAGGAACGGGAACTCAATAGATAATCAACCTAACTGGGATTATAGGGATGTAAAACTCCGTTTACCGGGACAATCTTCCTATCAAACCGTTAGGGCTGATCAAATTATCTATAGGGGTAGAAATGAGCATTTTGCAAATGACCCATATGTGGGTATCAAGGATATTACTGAGCTTGTACGCGCTAATTCTTCAGTTTTTGGTAACTATCAGGTTGCAAACGTTGAAGGTAAGATAGGTAGCCTGGCAAATGACCACTTTGGGACAAACTCAGGTACTGCCGGTGGATGGCAGATTGTCTTTATATATGAAGATATAACATTGCCTAAGCGTAACATTACCATTTTTGACGGTTACGCGAGCGTGGACCGTAACAACAATAATTTCCCAGTAAATTTTGATGGATTCCGTACAGTGCCTAACGGGGCTGTAAATGCCAATATTTTGATAGGTGCCCTTGAAGGGGATAGGGATATAGAGAAAGATAGGCTCCAGATACAGACTAACAATGGTAATTATACTGATATATCAACGCCTCTTAGAGATAGTGATAACTTCTTTAACAGTAGGATCACGTATGATGGGGTGAACTTTACTGATCGTTACCCTGCAAGTACAAATACATTGGGGTTTGACGCGGCAATTTTTAGTCTGAACAACCCTAATAATTCGCTATTGCGAAATAACCAAACACAAGTAAACCTGAGGATGACCTCAGATCAAGAACTTTATGGTCTTTACTTGCTGGGTCTTTCTGTAGAAACTTATGAGCCTGAACTTGAGCCACTTGTGGTAAAATCTGATTTGGGTGCATTTGGTGAAGCTTTTACGGGGGATAGGATAAAAATTGCTTTTGAGGCCGATAACTTCGGCAATGATGATATGAGGGATTTGAATATCTCTTATGTGCTTCCCAGTCAAGTGGACTTTGATGGCACTTCACCACTGCCCAACGGGGTTTCACAAACCTATAATGCGGCTACCAGGACATTGACATTCAGTTTTGTGGATGGTATTATGCAGGTGAACGATGATCCTGTGCCTGTTGGTTTTTACTTAAAGGTCAAGGATGAATGTAGCCTGGCGGGACAATCTTTTAATGTTCAGCTTACGGGTACGTATAGAGGGCAGCGTAATACAACGTACAAGACCACCTTGTCTTCAACAGATCTGACAATTGAGACCTGTGATGCATTGGGTAACAATGAACCTTTGATAATAAAGATAAGTGAGGATTCATGTATTCAGTATTGTGTGGGACTTGATTCTGACAATGATGGTATTGCTGATGTTTGTGACCTTGATGATGATAACGACGGTATCCTCGATGTGGATGAAGGAAACAATTCTACTGCAATACTTGCAAATCCTTTGCAATCTACTGTTGATAACCTTAATAACACCGGGACTGGCCTTTTTCCATTACCTTCTTTTGGGTCGCAAACCCTGCCTGGCGGTGGTGTAAATATCTCTGTTGTAGAGAATTTTCAACCTACTTCATCTGAAAAACAATGGAGGATTTATGAACCCCCCATGACTGAAGGGGTCATAAACATAAATGGTGAAGATGTGTCATTTGCTACAAAGTACCTTGATTTAAGGGGTGTTCCCAGTGGCGCTTATGAGCGAACTATTAAAATTGACTATGGTACTTCTGCGGATGCGCTATCTACTACCACTGAAAAATATACATATATAATAGGTATTGCCGGTTTAAGTGGCCGTGAATATGATTTTGAGGAAGGTTCTGATGTTTCCAGTGTGCCTTTGCGGGTTATAGGAAATGTAGATGTCTATAACACAGGTGTATATTCCTTGTTTGCGGGACAGTCTCCGCCGGTTCCTGGTGATTTTGGCAACAAGATTTCTACGTATGGTGTTGCAGATAGGGTTTCAAATGGGTATACATTCTTTTATGTTGATAGGGATGCTGCTAATTTCTTGATGGAATTTACGGGTAATGATCCCCACGGTTTTATTTTTGGTGTGCTTACCGAAACCTTTCAGGATACTGATAATGATGGTCTTGTTGATTCTAAGGATATTGACAGTGATAATGATGGTTGTCCTGATGCTATTGAAGGCGCAGGAGACTTCTTGAAAACAGACCTGACTTCAGACTTTAACTTGGCTAATACCTCGGCTGGCGTTGATGCTGATGGTATTCCCACAATTGCCGGTTCTCCACAGGATACAGCACCAGCAGTTACAGATGATACTATCTCTACTTGTTATACTCCTACTGCAAATGACGATGTTGCATTCTTGAGTCCTTTAAGGCCTATTACACCTCTTGATATAGATGTGTTGGAAAATGATGATTTTGGTCAAGATGGTCCTTCTACGGGTGCGATTACGTTGTTGTCTCAACCGGCTATAGGTACAGCAGCTGTAAACAATAATGGTACACCTAATGATCCTACAGACGATTATATTACATATACTCCTCCCTTATTGGGAATAATTCCTGTAACATTCGATTATCAAATATGTGATAGGGATGGGGATTGTGATACGGCAACGGTTAGGGTCAATATTTTAAATGACAATCCTTACCCCCAGGATGATGCATATACTGTGAATGAAGACTCCAGCGTTAATGCAACCATTTTAGATAATGATGATTTTGGTAATGATGGGCCGGGAGCTCTTTCAATTGTTGATGATCCTGTTAATGGAACATTAGCATTCAATGATAATGGAACCCCTGGAGATATCACAGATGATTTTTATGTATATACACCCAATGCAGATTTTAATGGTGAAGATTCTTTTGTATATCAAATTTGTGATGCAAATTCTGATTGTGCAACTGCAACTGCCACAATAACGGTAACTCCAGTTAATGATTTACCATCTACAATGCCAGATGCTTATACTATCGTTGAAGATAGCGGTCTTAATGTGTTGAGCCCTGCTGTAACTGTAAACGATGATTTTGGAGGGGACGGTCCTGCACCAGGATTAATCCAAATTGTAAATACTCCAGCTAACGGTACGGCTTCTGTTAATGATGCAGGAACTCCTAATGATCCTACAGACGATACTATTAATTATACACCAGATGCAAACTTTAACGGTGTTGATTACATTACATATAGAATAACTGATTCTAATGGTGATTTTGCAGATGCTCTCGTTACAATCACCATCAATGATGACGGCGCTGATGTGCCCACGGCCGAGGACGATGCGTACACGGTGGTCGAGGACAGCTCTGACAACCTGTTCGACGTTCTTGACAACGACAGTTTTGGCGGCGATGGCCCCGCGGATATCGCGATCATCATCGCGACGCCCCCCTCCAATGGTAGCGTGACGGTCGATGACAACGGTACCCCCACCCAGGCGGACGACACCCTGCTTTACACCCCCGATGCGGACTACAACGGCACGGACAGCTTTACCTATACGATAACCGACGGCAACGGAAGTACCAGCACCGCCACGGTGGACATCACCATCGATGATGACGGCGCTGACGCACCTGATGCGGTCGACGACAGCTATACGGTAGTGGAGGACAGTGGCACCACGGTGCTCACCCCC
>PALD01000073.1 GCA_002710685.1 Cytophagaceae bacterium
GGCGGAGGTGGCGATCTCGCCGGTCTCCATCAGCATCTTGAACCGCTTGAGGTCGTGACGCGCCTGCGTTTCCGGCTCCCGCTGAAACAATGTGGCAACAGCACGACCGAGCTTTCCGGCGGGCGGATCGTAGAACATCACCAGCGACACGCGCGTACCGCGATCGCCGGGCGCGTCGGCAAAGGTCACCTCGCCATTCGTCTCGATGTCCGAGCCTTCCACCGATCGCCAGGCGATGGTCCGATCCTTCATCTCTTGGACGATTTCGGTCCGGAGCTCGACGGTCTGACCGGCGGGCGCCTTGATCGTCCAGATATGGGCGTCGCCCTCCGCGCGGATCGATTCCAGATTCTCCATGAAACCAGAGAGGTTCTGGAAATCGCGCCAGAAAGCATAGAGTTCGGCGCGCGGTTTCCTGATCGTCACCGTGCGACCGACGATGGGGTTGTCGGTTCCGGGCCGTTTGCGGGTGTAGAGCGGCGCATCGTCGCTGCCGCCTTTGTGCCGTTTGGCGAGAAAGCCCGCGAAAGCGGCACCTCCGATAGCGAGGGCCACGCCCGTCACCGTTCCGGCAAGACCTAGATTTCTCTGCTCGTTCATGATCCTGTCTCCGCTCCTCAGTCCTGCTTCACGCTTTCTCGGTCCCAAAAGCGCAGTTCGCCGCATTTCTTGATGAAGTCGCTCGCCGCGTCCTCGCCGGACGAGACATCGACGAAACCGTCATCCATCCAGTTCCAAACGCCCGCCGTCTCGAAGAGCGGTTTGACGGCGGGAACGTAGGCAACGAATTTCGCATGGGCGAAAGCGTCGTTGACGAAGTCGACGCTCGGTTTGTCAGTGTTGTAGCGCTCGGCCGAAGCCTCGCTCATCACGACGGCTACCGCGTCGTAGGTGACCGACGGGCCGCCATCGATCTTCTCGTCGGCTTCTATCATCTTGCCGTCGGACAGCTTGGCTCCAGCCACATGTGGCGCGACGATTTCGACCATGCCGCCTGCGCTAGTCGCGGCATCCTTCAGCGCCTTCACGACATCCGCATCGGCGCCTTCGGCAATGTAGATGCCGAGCTTGCGACCCCTGAAATTGCCAGGGCCGTTCTTGAGGATCGAGAGCGCGGGGCTTTCGGCCAGATCGGTGATCGGGTTGCGCGCCGCCGGTACCTTTTCGGGCAGTTCGGGAAGGCCTATCCCGTCGGCAACCTCCTGCGCCAGTCCCTCGTCGATATGGCGCAGGTGG
The DNA here is from genome assembly GCA_002710685.1 of Cytophagaceae bacterium. Taxonomy (GTDB): domain Bacteria; phylum Bacteroidota; class Bacteroidia; order Flavobacteriales; family Flavobacteriaceae; genus Leeuwenhoekiella. The sequence goes on from PALD01000073.1 coordinate 1,237, forward strand.
CCGATCATCCGCTTGCGGATGCTCATGCGGCCGACCTTGGACAGTTCGAAGGTCAACGCGTTCGCCATATGCGTCTGCTCGACCGGTGTCTGCGAAACGTAGAACTGGCGGGCCTGGCTGTAGTGATCGGCAAAGGTCTCGCTACGCACGCGCAGCTTGGGTCCTTCAACCGGAGCCTCATAGCTCTGGAACCCTTTCATCGGACAGGCGCGCGGGCCGCGATCTTCCTCGGCACCGTCGCCATCGCCCCAGCTGTTCGGCTCGTAGTTCACGCGGCCTTTGGGATTGGTCATCGCCATATGGCCATCCTGCTGGAAATGTCGCACCGGACATTTGGGCGCGTTGATCGGCAGATGCGTGAAGTTCGGGCCGCCCAGCCGCTTCAATTGCGTGTCGAGATAGCTGAAGTTGCGCCCCTGCAGCAGCGGATCGTCCGAATGGTCGATACCCGGTACAAGGTTCTGCGTGCAAAAGGCGACCTGCTCGGTCTCGGCGAAAAAATTGTCGACATTGGCGTCGAGCGTCAGCGTACCGATGATCTCGACCGGAACTTGCTCCTCGGGGATGATCTTCGTCGCATCGAGCACATCGAATTCGAACTGCTCGGCGAATTGGTCGTCGAACACCTGAATGCCGAGGTCCCACTGCGGGAAGTCGCCCGCGTCGATCGCATCCCACATGTCGCGACGATGGAAGTCAGGGTCCATCCCGTTGACCTTGAGCGCCTCGTTCCAGACTACCGACTGGAGGCCCAGCTTCGGCTTCCAGTGGAATTTGACGAAGTGGCTCTCGCCCTTCTCGTTAACAAGCCGAAAGGTATGGACGCCGAAGCCTTCCATGAAGCGGAACGAGCGCGGGATCGTGCGATCGGACATGATCCACATAACCATGTTCATCGCTTCGGGGCTGAGGCTGATGAAATCCCAGAAATTGTCGTGCGCGGTCTGCGCCTGCGGGAAGCCGCGATCGGGCGCGGGCTTGGCCGCATGGATCAGGTCGGGAAACTTGATCGCGTCCTGGATGAAAAACACCGGGATGTTATTACCGACAAGGTCCCAGTTGCCTTCCTGCGTATAGAACTTGGTCGCGAACCCGCGCACGTCGCGGGCGAGATCGGGCGACCCCTTGTTTCCAGCCACGGTCGAGAAGCGAGTGAAGGTGGGCACCTTGACGCCCACTTCGTTGAAGATCCTCGCTCGCGAATATTGCGGGATTGCTTTCTTCAATTCGAAATGACCGTGGACGCCATATCCGCGGGCGTGGACCACGCGTTCGGGAATGCGCTCGTGATCGAAGTGGAAGATCTTCTCTCTCGCGATCTGGTCTTCCAGCAACTGCGGTCCGCGCGGACCGGCGGTGAGCCAGTTCTGACCGTCCGCAATCGGATGACCCTGCGCAGTTGTCATCACATCATCGTCGCCCTTGGGCTTCTGATGGTTCGCACCGCCCTTGGAGAGTTCGAATTCTTTAGACATGGCTGCTTTCCTTTCGATCCTGTCAACCGAAGCCACAAGAAAGATCGAAGGTCCCGAATCGAACAAAGGTTAGGTTGAAAGACGCAAAGAGACGAAGCGTGTCACAGCTCCAATGGGAATGACCTTCATCGGCTCGGCGAGTTGATCAGCCACATGCGGCGCCGCTCTCTGAGATGAGAGAACTCTGGCGGCATACGTACGACCTGATTAGTAGGAAGTAGCCGCCGCTACTCGCGATATGACAGGGGTCCACTCTAGGGTTCGCCAATTACGAGTGTGTAGGGCCGTTTATGGGGCGCACAGCAGTCATACCATAGAGAGACGAGTAGCTAAGCGACTGCCTCCACCGCCACCGGCTATTGATTTAATTGATATTTGCTCAAGATCGTGCGCCGGTTCCCATAACCGTTCCCTGATACGCCCGGCGCTAGAGCCGAATGCGAGCGGCTGGATTCACTCAATCGGCGGGCACCTCAACATTTCTCAACATGGGCCGGGCAATCGTCCGCAATGCCATTCGGGCGGCCATGCCGGTGCCAGCCGTGGAAGCTGGAAACGACTACACACCCTACGCGACAAATCGCGGCTGGGAATGGCGGAATGGTGCGGGCTTCGGGGGGGTGGCAGCTTCTCAATCAAAAATGATTGACCATTCGGATTTAATTAGATTGGCCGTTTTCTGCGGGATAGCGGGCATTCATTTTTGATTGAAGGAATGTCGGCTTTTGAGGGCCAACCGCCAGCGGCCCAACGTCTGAGTTTGGGTTGGTTCGGCGACTGTCGGCAATTCGCCCACCCAAGCAGACGAGTCGATAGCGAACGGGAGGCACACCTTTAGTCGCGAAGCTGGAATAGAGCCTCAACTGATACATCAAGCGCCTTCGCGAATTTCAGGGCGACGACGATCGACGGCGCGAAGACTCCATTTTCAACGGTGTTCACCGTCTTCCGGCTGACGCCCATTCGTTCAGCAAGACCTATCTGGGTCAGATTTGCGGCCTCGCGATGACGTTTCACATCGTTAAATAATTCTTCAACCATGTGCGAAAAGCTCGCCCATGCCGAGTGCAACGAAGGCAGTCCCTAACCCCATGCTCGCGATGATGTGCGCGGCGCGTTGCGCTGGAAGCGGATCGAAGGGACTGACCGCGACGACCAAAAAGCAAGTGATGAGGGATACCACGAAACCGATCTTGATCGCTCGCTGTCGATTGGACACGCTTGGTTCGTCATTCGCGATTGCACGCGTTTTTCGCTTAAGAAACCATCCCCCACCCGTAAGGAGAAGAACAAGCATCAAAATTGCGAAGAAGAGCCAAAGGCCGATCTGAGCCAGCGCCCCCGACGATGTCGCGCCCCAATCCCAAGCAAACACGATCCCTTGCTGGAGCGCGAGTATGAAAGCCCCAATAAATGGAGCGGCCAACGCCCGCGTTTTGCCGAACTCTTCAGCTGTCTCGATTTCGCTCACCATATGCGTTCTCCTGTAACTTGAAGGTTACAGGTAACCTATCGGTGACATATGTCAAGGCTCGTTTGCTCTTATGAACGTGCCGCGCTCAGCCATGCGCCCGGAGCGGGAACGGCAGGCTTGAGCGCATTGGCGGAACGCCGCGAATGTCCAACTTTAGGGTCGCTTGCGGAATGTCCGCTTATCCGGCTTTCCAGATCGAAAGCAGACAGTCCGTAACCGGCCCAGTAACCGACATAGCTCTTGCTAATGATTTCGGAAGCTAGCTTTTCCGCCCGGAGCGCCCGCGCGCAGCCGGCGATATTTTATCGACGATCGCGTTGTTGGCAAGAAGTAGGGCCGTCAAATCTGCGCGCTGAGATCTCGAATCATGACGCTCTCAGTACGCAAAGTTCTCATCCCCTCCTTCGTTTTTTGAATGCAACGCGGCCGCGCCAGCATGCTGAACGCCGCGCCCCGCCATCAATACATCAAGCGACGAGTGACATAGAGAATATAGGCCTTCCAGCATTCAATCGGAAGCGAATGAACTTTCCCAAGAGCAGGAAGAACGGATCGTGAGGAGGAAGGAAAAAATTCCGCTTCGCGGCCGATCACACGCAACTTGCGGAAGGAAATATTAATATGAACTCCTCGTATCACCCCAGCGTTTACAACACGGCGATGAACAATATCCTGCGAGGTCTTCAGGCAGAACTCGAAGCCCGCACGGTGCGGCCGCTCGACTTCCTCGTCATCGGCGGCGCGAAGCTCAGCGGAGCTGACATGCAGGAAATCCTCCGGTTCGCCATGACAAAGAATTGGGAACTGCTCCATGTCGGTATGGATCCTGCCCGCACCTGCACGACCTTCGATGCACAGGCGCTCGATCTGACCTACTTCATCACCGACGGAAAAACTGAAGCTAAGGCCATCCTGAACGGCGCAGTATGGAAACATCCTCGAGATGCGCGTGCGAAGCTGATCTTCGACGTCGGCTTTCCTCTGGAAGCCTGCATCCACAAAAACGGAAGCGCATGCCTTCGTGAAGGCTCCGCCTGCAACTATGGCGCCGGCATCGCTCTTGCTGAAAGAAGCATCCGAGAGCGGATCGCCAAGCTCGCGCCTACGGGCAAAGTGCTGTTCACCATGGGCAGTACGCCCATCGCCTGCAACATCGCGACCTTTGCCCGACTGACCAAAGCAGAATGAATGACTGACGGGTGGCTTCCATGCCACCCGTCGCACGCGCCTGCGCGCGATCCCGACATGTAGCAGTTAGATTGAATGAAAGGGGGAGAGAGGAAAAGCGGGAGCCGGGCCCGGCCCCGTGGCTTCGCCATAATCGGCTGGAAGTTAAGAAATGGTTGAGACTGGCCAGGAAATCCGGAGCGAACCTCCGGCTGACCTGGCCAACCTCAGGGGGACGCGACGAAAACTCATCGCGCCCCCCGGGCGCCCGAAGGCGCCCTTGGCATCCGCTACGGCGGATGCCCCCGACACGTTGGTTGTCGGGTTTTTCCATTCTCATCTTCGAATTTCCATTCGATAAGCAGACTGCGAAGTTCTTTCTGGTGTTCGGTATTCATATCACATCTCCTTTTTTGCGCCGGCAGGCGTCTGAAAGCTTTTTCCTTTCACCGACGATTTCCAAAATCGTCGTTTTGAAAAAGATCTAGAACCGGTCGCTATTGCGCCGGCACAGCGCGCCCCGGCGGGTCGCGCGTCGAAGGGCCGCCCGTCGGCGGCGCCTTCCCGGGGCCGGGTTCGCGAATGCGAAGAGGTCCCACAAGAACGCGCCGCTGGAGCGGCTCCATTTAGGGGATGTCTTTCTTTTCCACGCGCGCGGGTAGCGACGGGAGAGACTTCGGATCGGTCAGCGCGGGGGCGGCGAAATGTGACTCTCCCTGTCGACGTTCACGCGATCGCGGCGCCCGCGTTACTCATTCTCGTCAACTCATCCTACAAGGTATCATCGACCTTAGGGAGAAGACGAATGCCCAGAGAAAACGACAGTAAAGAGCGGAAGCGGCCGCAACGCCGCAAGCGAACGGAAGGCGAGAAGGAGGCGATCAGGCTCAAAGCCCTGCGCGAAGAATTCGGAGGCAGCGCGATTGACCCCGACGAGCCAGTCCTCTCGCCGCAATTTCCGTACCGCGCCATTGCCTATGCGTTCAAAGATGCCCAGCAAATCCATGCCAAGCCGAACAAGCGGTTCAACCCGAAAGCGGTGGTCAAACGGGTCGCAACGGCCTGTCTCCTAACTGACGAACAGAAAGAAGAACTCCATCGCTGGCTGCGATGGCTCAATGATCGTCGATATGTCACGCGTGATGGCTATCAGTCGCCGGTTCTCCAATGGCTCCTGAGTAAGCCGGCGATGACTTCCAGCTGGCCGGGCGATGCTGACGGTGCCTGGAGCGCGCGGGTCAATGACGAATACGAACGACGTCTCGCGGCTAAGGGCGGTACTGCGGGCAAAGAACTCAAGGCCGATACTGCGGCTGCGCCCTCGCCTCCCGATCCCGCGACCGGCTCGATGCGATCAGACGCTCAACGGCTTGGAGCACCTCAGAAGCTTCCGCGCTCTGTGGATCCTGCCACAGAGCTAAAGCGGCGGACCTCTCACGACGAACCCCCGTCCAAGCCGAGAGCGGCGAAGACCGAACCTACGGACGCTCTTCGCCGCCCTGCATTGCCCTACGGCGCGTTTCAAAGAGGCGAAATGCTCGCGAACAACTTCTTTGGAGCGCTGAGGGATGCGACCGACGCTGAGCTTATCGCCAAAGCTACGAAGCTTTCGCATGATGCCGATGCAACGCGCATAGCCATGGCGCGCAGTGACGATGTCGCGCGCTGCATCGAATTCATCTTCGACCAGGTCGGGCTCCCGTTGCCGGAGGCGAACTCATGAAACGGGGCCAGTTTTTCCTACAGGATGGGTGTGGGTGCCCCACACGTTTCGCCATCGTGTCGCTAAAGCTCCGTGACGGCGTTTCTAGTGCCGCCCGCACGGCAGGCGAAGAAGGGCTTTGTCATGGCTGATAGGAAGGGATCGGCCACGCCGAAGAAGCGCGCGAAGCGCCCGTATATCAAGGTCTATGTTACTGCCGAACAGAAAGCGCAGATCCAGCGGCAGGTGCCCGACAAGGAGGTCGCGCAATACTGCAGGGATCGGATTTTCAACCCCTCGGGCTTGCGCGACACGGCGGTCGATGTTGGAGCCAGACTTCTGGCAATGGCGGCTCGGCAGAAGCGCATCGGCGACGCGCTTGCCGCGCTTAAAACGCGACTGGACGATGACCTAGCGCGTGCGCGAGCCATTCCCAATGATGACCCGGAGCACGCATTTCTAGGCCTGCTCGCAAAGCAGCGGCATGAGGAACTGGTTGCGCTGATCGAGGACGCCAGACCGAATGAAAGTGCCTTGCTGGACGAGGCGCGCGAGCTGTGCCGCCTGATCGCGCACCGGCAGGAACAGTCCCGCGCTGTTCCCACGATTGACAAGCGAGAGAGCCGCTGATGGTCATCAATATCTGGAGATACGATTGCGGGCGCAACGGCGTTGCAAGCCCGAAGCTGAAGCAGGAACTCGCTTTTTCGACGTCGCTCTCGCGGGCGCGATACATCTTCGATATCCAGTTAAGCGCCGAAGACATTGCGGTGATGGAGCAGGTCAAACCGATCGGCGATTATGTGAACACAGACAGCGCCGAGGGGCACCGGATTGAAGGGCGGCACGCCTACAATCTTGTCTCAGATGATCCCGAAGGCCAATCGCAGGAGATCGCAATCTACGGCGCGCGCGCCGGCCTGAAGCGCTTCTGGCATATCGCGGTCAGTAGCCGGGAGGGTGAGCATCTGACGCCGGAGCAACTCGAACACGTCCGTTCGGTCGTTTGCCGGGTTCTGGGCGTTGCAGATTGCCCATCGATTTGGGCGGACCATCGCGACACCGACAACGATCACATGCACGGCTTGGTGGTCAGCTTCCTGCCCGCAGAAGACCGGCCGGTCACGTTCGGTCAGGACTGGTGGAAAGAAGCTGGTCAGATCGCCATGGCGATCATCGAGCGCGACCTGGATCTCGAGCCCGAACCCAATCGCCGGTTCGTTGCAGACCGGACAGGGGTCTACCACACTTGGTCCGACATCAAGGTTGCTGACGAGGACGGCAAGATCCTCGGTCGTTCCGAGATCGTCGCAGCCCAGAAAGCTCACAAGGCCTGGAAGCAGGACAATTACGCCGCGAAAATCGCGCAGTCCGGCGAGGAGTGGGACATGGAACGGGCGGTCCAGATCCTGGCCAAACCTCGTATCATGAAATCAAAAACCGCGGCACAGGTGCATGAGAGCCTTGCGCGGGTCGGGCTGAAATACGTCGCTGGACAGAGCGGGGCACGGATCGTTGCCAACGGCTATCTTCCTGAAGCTGGGCAGCACGCGCAAGGGCAGTCCATCGCAGCCAGCAAGGCCTACCGTAATGCGGCACTGAAAAAATTGGGCGACCGCCTGACGGACGGATACCAAGCCGCCCATCCCGGTCTCGTGGTTCGCAAGTTCGTAATGCCTCGGTTCGAGAAGCTGACCGATGAGGAACGTGATCGCTTCGCCGACCGACGGGCAGAGATCGAGGAGTGCAAGGAACTCGCCGACCATCTCAAACAACACAACTCGCAATTCTACCGCAGGATGCGTGACGTGGAGAAGGGCAAGGACGTTAACGAGCAGAGGGCTCAGCGCCGCCGGTCTCACGAACGGGAAGAGGCGCGGGTCAAAAAGCTGGAGAAGTCCTTATCGAAGCCGTTCAGGGATGCGCGCGTCTTCCCAGAGGAGGCGGGAGATACTCTGGCGATTGTCTGGGGACCGCCTGCAGGTAGATTATCGCCGGAGAAGGCACATCGCGAAGCCGAGGAACGGCGCGAACTTGAAGATCGCTACCGGATCGAAAAGACCGAGGATGCCCGCAAGTTCTGGTATGGCAAAAACCTCGCCTTTATCGAGCGTTTGCGGACGATCGAGATCGTGTCGCAAAAGCGAAGGGCACGGATCGATGCGCTGAAGCTCGCACGATATCGCTTCAGACGCCTGCGGATCGCCTCGGCGCAGAAGATCCGAAAGGGACTCGCCAGGATCGCAGCCGAACTTGGTATTGCGCTCGAGGAAGGACCTCTCCGGAACCTCGCCCTTACGCACGTTGTGTCGGTGCGCGCAGGTTCGATCCGCAGCATAGTCTCAGCAAATCGCGCCTATTATGATACGTGGGGCGATCGAAAAGATAAGCGATGGAGGGATCACGACGAACGCCGCTTGCGCGGCGAGCGCATTCGCACCCTCGCCGCACCCGATCATCCGTTGCACGCCGGCAAACTTGTCACGAATTACCTTCTGGAGGTGCAAAACATCGGTTTGCACTCGAATTCCGCCGACCCTGCGCTCGAAACACAGCGCAGGATCGCCGATGAAATCGACCACGACAAGCTCTGGTTGGCGCCGTCGCGTTACCAAAATTCCCACGAAGGATTTCAATGGCGCTTCCTCGACGATCCCGTTTTAGTCGAAACCTTCAAAGACAAACCCCACCGGCTTCTCCATCCTGCTGTCCAGCGGGATCTTGCTGCGATAGAGGCGATCCAGATCGAGCGCCGACGATGGATCGCTGCGGCAGTCGTGGCTGGAGCCGCTTCGATCGAGGACGGCGAACTTACAGTTTTCAAAGACGATGCACCTTGGGCAGCATCCTTCTGGAAAGCGCAGCGGGCCGATCCGACCTTCCAACGCTTAATCGCTGTCGCATGGGCGAGGCCCGATAGGTTTGCGTATGACGAGAACGCGCGGCCTGGAGAGCTGAGCCAAAAGCAGGCGTTGCAGAACAAAGACCCGGCGCTTGCCGAGGCCATCGCGCGGCAGATGCACGCTTACGAGCGGACCAATACCGCCATGTCCGAAGGTAATCGAGCGCCCGATAAATCCGCAGCAATACAATCGAGCAATGCTGGTTCCAAACTGGCATCGGACATGCCTTCCCGTCCGGCGACATCGGCCCCCCGTCCTGCTGTAGTCGAGGATCGGGATCGCCCTGTAGGGCCGCGACATTCTGGCGCTCCCAATCCTGACGGTTTCGAACGATGACCGCGATCATTCTTCTCATCCTCGGGATCCGGCTCGCCGTAAAATGCGACGATCGAGAGCGCGCGGTCAGCGTGCGTGCTCGCTTCGTTTCCTATCGCCATCGGCTCGCGCCCGTCGTTGCGACACCGCATGATCGACGATGCGCAATTCGCTGCCTTCGCTGCGGAGCAATATCTCGAGCGGAGGAGAAAGCTCCCGATTTTTTCTCGATAAACCCCGGACGCAACGGACGCCCGGTTCACCGAAAATATCCTTCAGCGAACCTAGCGACATTCGCTGCCTTCGCTGGAGCGGACAGGAAAGGTTCGAAATAATGAAAAAGAAGGATTACAAGACGCAGACCGACGTCGATGCGATCGCTAATCGGTTATTGCAGGAGGCCGGCGGCGATCTCGACCAGGTGTATGGGAACGCCGTTGCTACCGCGCTTGGCATGCCGAAAGGCAACCAGTCAGTCTACGACAAAGTAGAGGACTGGAAGACACGCATGGAGGCGCAGGGCATACGACACGTTCGGCAGGCGCCCGACGGATTGCGTGAGGAACTCGAAAGGCGCTTTCGGGCCGGTGTCGAAGACATGGTACATGTCGCACTGGGGGTCACGGGGAAGACCATCGACGAGGAGCGTCAGCGCAGCGACCAGACCGAGTCCCTGCTGCGCAAAGAAATCGCTCTCCTCGAAAACGAGCTCGTCGGCGAACAGGAAGCCCGTGCGCTCGCGGACGGAAAGGTCGAGACAATGTCGCAGGAGCTGTCGGCACTCATGAGGGAAGCGGCAGCCGATAAGGCTCGCGCAGACCTGGCCGAAGCGAGGCTGGACGAAGTCCGTAGCCAGCACGAGACCCTCCTCGACCGGTTGAATGTTGCGCCCGCTCGTGGCGAGCGTTTGCAGGAGACATTGGAAACCAAGGAGGAAGACGAAGCATATCCGATCGACATGTCGCGGTACGATTACGAGGAGTAACGCATCCTCGTGATAGACCGAGAGCGGGGCGGCCGAGAGGCCGCCCTTTTTTTATTTCCGCAGCAGGAAAACATGACCGCCTGCACGGCGTCATGCGAACCTTGAAAAGACTGGAGTGGAGACCTGCCGGGTGAACCGGCAGGGTGAGAGGAAAAGAGCGTGAACGCTCGGCTCCCGCCTCGCCGGTTCGGCAACGAACCGAAAGGCATAGCTTCATGAACACCGAACATCTCAATCCTGACAGCGAAGCGCTCGCGCATCGCCTTGCAACCGATGGCGATTACCGCGTCCTGCGCTCGGTCCCGCGCCCCTATTTCGATGCGCCAAAAGGCGCGCCGCCCCATGCTCGCTGCCTTGCACTGATCGACCTGGAAACCACAGGTCTCGATCCCGCCAGCGATCGCATCATGGAACTGGCGATCATGCTCGTCTGGGTGGACGAGAATGGCGAGGTCCTGAACCACGGCGCACCGCGCGTCTGGCAGGAAGATCCGGGCGTCATGATCGACCCGCGCATCACCTGGCTCACGGGCCTTGCAAACCACCACGTGGTCGGCAAGTCGATCCCCGACGAAACGGTCCTTGCAATGCTGAACCGCGCGGACCTGCTGGTGGCGCATCATGCGGCGTTCGAGATCGCGTGGCTGGAACGACGCTATCCGCA
>PALD01000074.1 GCA_002710685.1 Cytophagaceae bacterium
CAGCGGCTGCTCGACGTGGCTGGCGGCACCGGCGACATCTCGTTTCGCTTCCTCAAGCGCGCGGGCCATGGCCACGCCACCGTGCTCGACCTGACCGAGCCGATGCTGGTCGAGGGCCGCAAGCGCGCCGAGGCCGCCGCCAAGGCCGACGAGCTCGACTGGGTGGTGGGCGACGCCATGGCGCTGCCCTTCCCGGACAACAGCTTCGACGTCTACACCATCTCCTTCGGCATCCGGAACGTCACCCGCCCGCAGGAGGCGCTGAACGAGGCCTACCGCGTGCTTCGCCCCGGCGGCCGGTTGATGGTGCTCGAATTCAGCCAGATTCCCAACGACATGATGCAGAAGATCTACGATCTCTACTCGTTCCACATCATCCCCCGCATGGGGCAGGCCATCGCCGGCGACCGCGACAGCTACCAGTACCTCGTCGAGTCGATCCGCAAGTTCCCCGACCAGGAGACCTTCCTCGGCATGGTGAGGGCGGCGGGCTTCGGAAACGCCAAGTACCGCAACCTGTCGATGGGCATCGCCTGCCTGCATTCGGGCTGGAAGCTGTAATTCATGCGTGGACCGCACAACATCTGGCGCCTGATCCGCACCGGCGCCACCTTCGAACGCACGGGCGCCATGGGGGTCGTGCTCGATGCGCTCGAAGCGCCAAAGTCCGTGCGCGTGGCCTTCCGCACGCTGGTCTGGCCGTTCAAGTGGCTCGGAATCGAGGGCGACCCGTCGACGCCGCCCGCCCCCCGCGCGCTGTCTGCGCTGGGACCCGCCTACATCAAGTTCGGCCAGATCCTCTCGACCCGGCCCGACGTGGTAGGGCAGGACCTCGCGAACCAGCTCCGGGTGCTGCAGGACAAGCTTCCGCCCTTCGGTGTCGAGAAGGCGCGTGCACAGATCGAATCCGAGCTCGGCGTGGCGCTGCCCGAGATCTTCTCCGAATTCAGCGAGCCCGTGGCCGCCGCATCCATCGCGCAGGTGCACAAGGCGCGCCGCGCCGACACCGGTGAGACTGTCGCGGTCAAGGTGCTGCGTCCGGGAATCGAGCGTGCCTTCCGCACCGACATCGACGCCTTCTACCTCGCCGCCGACATGATCGAGACGCTGGCGCCTGCCTCACGGCGGCTGCGCCCACGCGACGTGATCAAGCATTTCGAGAGCGTCGTGATGGGCGAACTCGACCTGCGGCTCGAATCCGCTGCGGCCAGCGAATACGCTGCCAACACCGAGGGCGACGCAGGCTTCCAGCTGCCCGCCGTGGTCTGGGGCCTGTCCGGCCGCCGGGTGATGACCATGAGCTGGGCCGAGGGCGAGCCTCTCGGCGACAATGCCGCGCTGGATGCCGCCGGCCACGACCGCGTGGAACTGAGCGAGCGGGTGCTGCAGCTTTTCCTGAACCATGCACTGCGCGACGGCTTCTTCCACGCCGACATGCACCAGGGCAACCTCAAGGTGGCGCCCAACGGTGACATCATCGCGTATGATTTCGGCATCATGGGACACATCGACGAATATACTCGCCGGGTCTACGCCGAGATTCTCTACGGGTTCATCCGTCGCGATTACAAGCGTGTCGCCGAGGTACATTTCGAGGCCGGCTACGTGCCCGCCGACCGCGACGTCGATGAATTCGCCCGTGCCCTGCGCGCCGTCGGCGAGCCGATCTTCGGCATGGACGCCACGCGGATCTCGATGGCGCGGCTGCTCTCCTACCTGTTCGAGGTCACCGAGCGCTTCGGCATGCAGACCCGGACCGAGCTGATCCTGCTGCAACGAACGATGGTGGTGGTCGAGGGCGTGGCACGGTCCCTGAACCCGCACATGAACATCTGGCATACCGCGCGACCGGTGGTCGAGGACTACATCAAGACCTCGCTTGGCCCGCGCGCCGTTCTGCGCGATCTGGTGCTGACGACCCGTGTTCTGGGCCGTTTCGGGCCGCGTCTGCCAGGGTTGGTCGAGGCCGCGCTGATCCGCCAGTCCGAAGGCGACGCGCCTGCCCGCCGCAATCCCTGGCCAGGCCGCATCGTCTGGAGCGCTGCCGGCGCCGTCCTGGGCGCGGTGCTGGTCTTCGGCTGGCACTACTGGAACTGACCCCTCGTCATTCGGCCAAGCTTGCGGCGTCGCGCCAAGGTACGCAGGGTCGCGTCCGGTCTGCCGCTGCGTCGCTTGCGTCATGCGATGCCCGATCGCAGCGCGGTCACATCCGAGGCACGGATCTCGCTCCCATCGGAGAGGGTCAGCATCACCTCACCGTTCTGCTGCCGTACCTCGATGATCGGGTTATACACCTGCGCGTCGGATCTCCCGATCACCCCGCTGCCCGAGAGGCTTTCGATCTGGAAGCTGTAAACACCTGAGGGAAGGGGATCGCCGAGGTCGTCCACCCCGACCCAGGCGATCACCGGATCCGACATATCTAGGGTCAGGGTCTGCACCTCCGACCCGCCGGAGTTCCGCACGACCAGCCGCGCTCCGTCCGCGCCGCTTGCATACTCCGGCCGCAACACGATCGGCGCCCCACCGTAGAAGACCGGCGCGTCTGAAAGCGCCTGTTTCCCGATCCAGCCGGCAAGCTCCTGGAACTGGTTGCCGCCGATGACGCCGGTCAGTTCCTTGAGCAGGTCGTTGGTCAGCACCTGCTGCTCGACCGAGGAGAAGGTCGCGAGCTGCGTCGCGTACTCCGTGGTGTCGAGCGGATTCAGCGGATCCTGGTTCTGCATCTGCGTGGTGAGCATCTTGAGAAACGTCTCGAAATCGGAGCTGAGCACTGTCTTGTTCGTGCTCGTCGTGTTCGAGGAAGAGTTCGAGGCGTTCGCCGCCCCGACAGATCCGGTTTGCATGGGTTACCTCCTCAGATGCGAATGTCGAGGCCGTCGGACGGGGTAACCCCGCGTGCGGTCATTTTCGGAGTTTCGATGTCTTGGTATCTGTCGATTGGCACCGCATGATCGGTCGCCACACCTCTACCGGCCTCGCCGCCTCGACCATTGCTCTGTCCACCCTCGCCGAAGCTGAAGCTGGCGCCCCCGTAACCAAGGTCCGATAGACTCCGGGCCAATTGGTCCACATGACGGCGCAGAAGGTCGAGCGTCTCCGGTCGATCGGCCGAAATGCTGAACAGAAGCCCATGCTCTCCCTGAACCATCCGGAAGCGCAAATGGCCAAGCTCCTCCGGCCGAAGTTGCAGCTCGATGACATCATTGGCAGCGTCGGGGGCAGTCGTGATCCCCTCAATCACCTGCCTCAGCACCGAAGTTGCGGTTTCCGTGCGGTGAAACGCAGTGCCGGCAGGGGCCTGCGAGGCCGAACCGGACGCACGCACCTCGCCCGACAACATACCGAGGCCGGCCTCGAGCGGCTCGGGGGCGCCGTCATCCAGAACAGGCGAGAGCACTGATCCTGTAGGCTGGGTTCGCTGCGAAAGCAGATCCGAGCGGATCGGAAAACCTTGTGCGGAGACAATCTTGCCCCCAATCTGCTGGGGTGAGGTCCCCTCGTTCATATTCGCGCGCAACATCTCGCTTTCTACGCGGCGTAGCCTTTGCGTGTGCGTCACGGGCTCTGGCGTGGGGCTCTGCAACTTTGCGCCGCTTAAACGCGCGGCGGTCTGCTCCGGCCGGTGGCGGAAAAACTGGACAGTCTCATCGGAATACGCGCGAGGATGGCCCAACGCTTGTGGTGCTGCGGTGCCCAGCGATGAGCGTTGCCAAACAAGCGCTGGCACTTGTGTGGTCTCGCGCTTGTCGATGCGGCCATCGACGACGCCGTGTGCGAGTGTCTCCGCACCAGTTTCCGGGGCCGCTTCAGAGGTCGAGTCTGAGATGGTGTCTGTAGATCGTACCTGTCCCGCGCCCGGAACCTGGACGGTTTTTTCACGAGAATTTTCCGACAAGGGGAGGCTCTTCGCCAGTTGAGAGTCTGGCAGCCGTCGCGTCTCAGGTGATACAAGCTTCCCGATTGGATCCAGGCTCGGTGCATCTTCGCCGGCCTCCGCCGTCGCCATCTTCCCCTCAGGCGGCTTTCCGAAAATATTGTCTTTGCTGGCTTTTGAACGGCCTTGGACCGTGCTTCGCATAGCGGACACCTCTCCGGAGACCACATGACCGACTTCAGCGGAAGGCTCATGCTGCTGCCCCGAATTGTTTGCGCTCCTTAGGGTTTCGGCGGCGATAGGTTCGGCGCTATTTCTGTCTGGCAGATGGGCCATTGCTTCGCGGGCACCGCCTGTGAGCAGGATCTGCTCTCTTGCTGGTTCGGGCGTTGGCTCAAACTGTGGGGTACGCGATGATTGGTGGATATGTCCAAAGTCACTAAGTGATGCTGGGCGGCGTGCCGTTGAGCGCAGTCCGAACGCGACCTCAACTTGCTCACCCACGTCCTTGGATGTTTGATCTGCAGCGAGACCAGCTGCTTCCGCCGAAACAGAGGGCATTGCGATTGTTTTTGATTGAGCGCCGTTTTCTGTGTTCCGTCTTGCTTTCGGGGCGTCACCATCGACAAAAGGAGTTGCCGAGACCTCTGTGTCAGGGATGCCTTCGATAGTGCCATGCGCCGGCATGGGAACACCAAGCCGGCTCCCATAAGAAATTCTGCCGTCACGCACTTGGCTAGTCTCGGCAGAAAAGCGCACTTCGCCACGTGCCCGGACTGCGGTGTGTCCTGGTCTTGCCAGGGACACGTCTAAACCCGAACGCAAGTTCGTTTCCAAGCGGCTCGCCGGAGGTTCGGTCGTGAGCTCCCCTCGCGGGTATGGCATGGCGACATCCGTTCCGATCCCTTCCACGTCACCCGGGATCACAGTGCGCGCCGCGCTCTTGGGTTCGAAGATGTCGACTTGGTTCCGTGAGGCGGAAGGAACCTGAAACGACGTGCTTGGTCTATCAACCCTTTGATGTGCAAGCTTCATTCTTCGAGGTTCGCCACCACTGACACTCCTCTGTGGGTGGGTTTCGGCCAAGCGTGACGCTGAAGGAGACTCCTGGTCTTGCGTTCGACCGCTCGGCATAGACGCTTCATTCTCTGACGATTTTTCCGCTTTGGAACGGACAAGCGTGCCGGACGCGACTGATCGAAATTCAGCTCTGGTTTTCTGAGCTGCTGAATCGGCTTGCGGCGCAGGGCCTGGTCGCGCGACGGCGAATGGGTCCCTGTCTTTGCCTGCCAGCTCCTGGCCTTGAAGGTACGAGGGCATTCGAGGCGTGTCCGCCTGCTCCGACCTGGTGCTGCGTTCTATCCTTTGGATATGCGGCACGTCCGCGGAGATAGGGGCGGCTACATGCGCGGGCTGCACACCACCCATCGAGGCCGCCGCGCCACGGGCCGAAACCTCCGTTGCGACAGCGTTATTTGGGGCTATCGAACGTCTGGTTGTGAACATGGTCGATGCATTGTCGTCCTTGGTGACAAGTCCGGCACCCAGTTCGCCGTCCCGATGTGCCGGACCATCCTGCTTCCCTGGAAATGGCGCGCCACTTTGCGCTTCCTGACCGTCATCGTGGTCGGGCAAACCAGGCAGATCTTCGACATCCTCCTCCTCTTCAGCGAACGCCTCATTCCGCCCGACCTCTATAGCCTCCGCGGAAGAAGGATCTGCGGCAGATACCTCTTCAAGCCGCGGCTCGGCATCGGCCTCAGGCAAACTGTCGTCGCCCGAGGAGCGCGACTCATTGCGGACGCTTCGAAAGACCTCGTCGAAGGGCATCTCGCCGCCGCGCTCGGCGGCACCGTTGTCCTTGTCCTTCGCGACAAGCGCGTGGCTCAGAAAGCCTGTGAGTTGGCTCAGCATGGTCACTCCGGGAATTCTTCCGTTCCCGGGAACATATCGTGCACATCCTTACCGGTTCTTTACCGACACGCGATTGAATGGGCTCAGTTGAGTTCAATTGGAGCCACCTGATGGAAATCACCGGTACCGGCCCGGCCAAGCCTCCGGACGCGCTGCGCAAAGCGGCCGTCGAGCTGGAAGCCACGTTCCTGAACGAAATGCTGAAGGCAGCGCGGCTTGGCGAGAGTCCGGCGGGCTTCGGTGGGGGCATCGGCGAGGAACAATTCAGCTCTTTCCTGCGCACTGAGCACGCGCGGGTCCTGGCGGAGCAAGGCGGCATCGGGCTCGCCGAATCGATCTATCACGCTATGAAGGAGCGACTGCATGACTGATATGCCCCCCGCCACACTCGAGGCGCTCGAGGCGCTCGAGGCGCTGCTCGACCGCGAACGCCGCGCCTTGCTTGACGGCGCGCTGGACGACATCGGCCCGATCATGGAGGAGAAGATCGCCCTGATCGACCGGCTGACCGAAAGCCCGCCCGACAGCAGTGACGCGATCCGCCCTCTGCACCTGAAGCTGCGCCGCAACCAGGAACTGTTCGATCAGACGCTCGCCGGGATTCGCAATGTCGCGGAAAGGTTGGGGGTGCTGCGCCAGATCCGAAAATCCATGGATGTCTACGATGCACAGGGGCGCAGGGAGACCATCAGCGCCGAACAAGACAGTCGGCTGGAGCGCCGCGCTTGAAAGGATTCGAGGCAAATCGAGCGTAACTCACCGAGGCGCCTTAGCGCACCGTTAGGATTCCCGAGGCAAGGTGGCCTCGCATCCGATTGGATGGCGCGGCGGGCGTGACGCCCGGTCTGCTCTCGTCAGAAAGACGTTCAGGAAGCCGGTTCCGGCACAACACAAAAGCCGCGTAAAGCGCGGCGCGACTGTAAGGACACATATCAATGTCTAGCATCCTGACGAACAACGGCGCAATGGTGGCGCTGCAGACCCTCAAATCCATCAACAACAACCTCGCCATGACCCAGGGCGAGATCTCGACCGGCAAGTCGGTTGCGACCGCAAAGGACAATGCCGCGGTCTGGGCCATCGCTAAGGTGATGGAAGCCGACGTGAAGGGCTTCAAGGGCATCTCCGACAGCCTCAACCTCGGCCAGTCGACCGTCGCCGTGGCGCGCTCCGCCTCGGAAACGGTCACCGACCTGCTCACCGAGATCAAGGGCAAGATCGTCGCCTCCCAGGAGGAGAACGTCGACCGCGCCAAGATCCAGACCGACATCGACGCCCTGCGCGACCAGATCTCAGCCGTGGTTGGTGCGGCCCAGTTCAACGGCCTGAACCTGCTCTCCAACGTCGATGACACCGCCGGCTCCGGCAGCGTCAACGTCCTGGCATCGCTCGACCGTTCCGGTACCGGCGTCGCCGCGTCGGACATCACCGTCCAGAAGCAGGACCTCGGGACCGGCGCCGCTGCCATCGCGGGTACCGTCGCTGCAACCGATCTCAACGCGGCAGTCGACACCCTGACCCTGAACGCGACGCAGAGCGACACCATCGACATCGGCACCACCAACAGCGGTTTCGAAGCGGGCACCGCCTACGCGCTGAACATCTTCGGGACCGACGCCGACAACTCGACTTTCACGCAGACCGACTACCGCGAGACCACCGCGGCCGGCGCAACCGCTGCCGAGGCGCCGAACCTCTCGGTGGTCTATGTCGCGCGCGAGGGTGACACGGCAGCCGACGTGGCCAAGGGCCTGCAGGCTGCCTTCAAGACCTTCATGGCCGACAACGGCCTTGATACCGATGTGGTCGACGCCACGGTGTCAGGTGACACGCTCACCTTCACCTCGTCGCTGACCGACGGCACCGATACGATCCAGGTCAACCTGGTGTCGGTGGATGCCGCAGCCGGAAATACTATCGGCGGCGCGCTCGAGCAGCTCAGCAATCTCGACGTGACCTCCCAGGCTGGCGCGGATTCCGCGCTCGACCAGATCGAAGGGCTGATCCAGACCTCGATCGACTCGGCCTCCGCCTTCGGTTCGGTCCAGGGCCGCATCGAGACGCAGATCGACTTCGTGTCGAGCCTGACCGACTCGCTCCGGGCCGGTATCGGAACGCTGGTGGACGCCGACATGGAAGAGGCTTCGGCTCGCCTTCAGGCGCTGCAGGTTCAGCAGCAGCTGGGTGTCCAAGCACT
This sequence comes from Cytophagaceae bacterium, assembly GCA_002710685.1. GTDB lineage: Bacteria > Bacteroidota > Bacteroidia > Flavobacteriales > Flavobacteriaceae > Leeuwenhoekiella. Next base: position 7,989 of record PALD01000074.1, read on the forward strand.
GTCGATCGCCAACCAGGCGCCGCAGTCCCTGCTGTCGCTCTTCCGCTGACGCAGCAGACCTTCGGAGGCCGGCCATCCCGGCCTCCGGACTTCTAGAGCCAATTTTCCCTAGAAACAGAGTCAGAAGGTTCTGCCGTGAACGTCCAGACCATGGCGCAGCGCGCCTACGCAGAAAACGCCACAAGCACACGCACCGATCGAGCGACCGAGTACGATCTGTTCGCGCGTGTCACCCACCGCATAAAGGCCGCGGCCGAGGCCGGGCCCAAGGCCTATCCTCAGCTGGTCGAGGCGCTCTATGACAACCGCCGTCTCTGGACGACGCTGGCCGTGGATGTCGCGGACGCCAGCAATAAGCTCCCGCAGGAACTTCGCGCACAGATATTCTATCTTTCCGAATTCGTTCAGCTCCACACCGGGAAGGTGCTCGCGCGCAAGGCGCGGCTCGCGCCGCTTCTCGAAGTCAACGCTGCGATCATGCGTGGCCTCAGCGGCCGAGGGAACACGAGATGAGCGGACTCGTCCTGAAGCTCGGACCGCGTGAGCGGGTCCTCATCAACGGCGCGGTGATCGAAAACGGCGATCGACGCAGCCGGCTCTCTATCGTGACGCCCAATGCCAATATCCTGCGGCTTCGCGATGCGATCCACCCAGACGAGGCGCGGACGCCGGTGCGGCGACTTTGCTTCACAACACAACTCGTGCTGACCGGCGACGCCGTGGCGGAGGAGGCAAAACCACAACTGCTGCGCAACATCGAGGAACTCAGCCGCATCCTGACCGACCCGGACAGCCGAAAACTCCTGACAGCAGCGACCGAGGCGCTTCTGGAAGGACAGTTCTATCAATGTCTCAAGGCGCTCCGCGCCCTCATCCCACGGGAGGACCGGCTTCTCGCCGCGTCGAGATCATGACCTACACTCCGATGATCGCCGGCAGTGGGCTGGTGGGCTGGCAAATGTTGCAGTCAACGCTCGAAAGCCAGCGCACCGCCTTCAACAAGAGCGCCGAAATCACGCGTGACTCGGAGTATTTCAAGGAAAGGATCGGCACCATCAACTCCGCCGAAGAGCTGGCCAACGACCGTCGACTGCTCAGCGTCGCACTCTTTGCCTTCGGCATGGATGACCAGATCGACAGCAAGTACCTGATCCGGCGTGTGCTGGAAGAGGGCACCAAGGACGACGATGCACTGGCCAACAAGCTGAGCGACAGCCGTTTCACCGTCCTCGCAGAGGTCTTCGATTTCGAGAAGACCGTCAGCTACCGGATGCAGGAGGAGGGCTTCGCCGATCCGATCTTCGCGGCCTACGAGAAGAAGGTGCTCGCGGATCTCGAGGTCAAGCTGGCCGAACCCGAGTATGTTGCCGACCCGGAGTACGCCGCGCTGTTCGAGACACAGGTGAAGCGCAACATCGAGATCTCGCGGGAATACTTCAACGACAACATCGACGGCATCACGTCTCCGGACGAGTTGCTGCTCGATTTCGACCTGATGCAGGTGGTGATGAGCGCCTTCGGCATCGAGGACCGTCGCGGAAGCAAAGCCCTTCTGAAGCGGGTTCTGGAAGAGGGCGCAAGCGATCCGAACGCGCTGGCCAATGTGCTGGGCGACAAGCGCCTCATCCGTCTTGCCGAGGCCTTCTCATTCGAAAAGCCAGTGCCGACCAACGCGCTCCAGGCCGACAACTTCGCGAACAATATCGTCGAGCAGTATCGCTGGCAGCGGTTCGAGGATGCCGTGGGGGAGGTCGACCCCGCCATCGGCACCGCGCTGCAATTCCAACGCTCGATCCCCGATCTTGCGACGAGCGATATCAGCGACAGTGCAAAATGGTACAGCATCCTCGGCAGCACGACCTCGCGCAGCGTCGTCGAGACCGCCCTGAGCCTGCCGAAAGGGTTTAGCCAGATCGACATCGACAAGCAGGTTGAGATCCTCAAGGACAAGATGGACCGCCGTTTCGGGGTCAAGGAGGTCTCGGATCTCGAAGACCCCGCGACCCTCCGCAAGATCGTCCACAGTTACCTACTTCAGGAGCAGATCACGCAATCCTCGGGCTACCAGTCGAACCAGATCGCGATCACGCTTCTGAGCACGATCCGCTACGATCAGGACCGCTGACCGGTCCCGACGCCACCTGACCACGCGATCTCACCGCCCGCGCGACATGCGTTGTCGTGGCGCTGCTGGGGGCTTGACCCCCGACCGGCGCAGGATCAGGCGAAGCCGGTTGAACGCCGCGTCGATCCCGGCAGCAGATCCCTCTCCGACGAAAGCGTCGAGCTCGGGCCAGGCGCGGATCGCCTGGTCGAGAACCGGATCCTCCCCCTCGCGGTAGAGACCCGCGCGGATCATCGTCTCCGACCTTGCATAGGCGCCGAGCAGATGCCGCGCCTGGAGCAGGACGGCATTCTCTTCCTCGGTCGCCGCCTCGGGCAGGCTCCGCGACACAGAGCGCAGCACGTCGATCGCTGGAAAGCGCCCGCGCTCCGAAATTTCCCGGCTCAGCACAACGTGCCCGTCGAGCACTCCGCGCAGGATGTCGGCGATGGGTTCTTCCATGTCAGACCCGGCCACCAGCACGCTGAACACCCCGGTGATGTCGCCCTGTCCCGGCAACCCCGGCCCGGCTCGCTCTGCAAGCCGCATGATCTGGTGCGCGGTGGAGGGAGGAAAGCCGCGCAGCGCCGGCATCTCACCCGCCGCGACCGCCACCTCGCGATGCGCCTCGGCAAAGCGCGTGATCGAATCGGCGAGGAGGAGCACGTGCCGCCCGTGGTCGCGGAAATGCTCGGCTATCGTCATCGCCGCCAACGGACAACGCCGCCGTTCGAGCGGCGAGCGGTCCGAGGTCGCGGCCACGACCACGCTGCGCGCCATCCCGTCTTCGCCGAGCACGGTGTGAACGAAATCATGCACTTCGCGCCCGCGCTCGCCGACCAGCGCCAGCACCACCACGTCAGCCGCCATGCCCTGCGCCAGCGAAGCCAGCAGCCGCGACTTGCCCACGCCCGAGCCCGCGAAGAGCCCGACCCGCTGCCCGCGCACGATAGGCAGAAGCGTGTCGAAGGCCGACAGCCCCGTCGGCAACCGCGCCCCGAGCCCACGCCGGCGCGCGGCCGGCGGCGGGCTTGCGCGGAACGGGCGCCGCTGCGGGCCAGGGTTGAGCGGCATGTCGTCCAGCGGTTGCCCGTAGGGGTCGATCACGCGCCCGATCCAGCTGTCCGACGGCGCCAGCGTCGGCGCCCCCAATACTGCCACCCGGTCGCCCTGCGACACACCTTCCGCCCCCTCGTCGGGGAGCATCGCCACCAGGTCATCGCGGATGCGCAACACCTCGCCGTCGAGCGTGTCGCCGCCGCGGAACAACCGCAGCCGGTCGCCGATGCAGGCCACATGCGCCAGACCCCGCACCCAGATCACCGTGCCGTCCACCGAGCGTACGCGTCCGACCGCGCGCACCGGTTGTATCTGTTCGATCCGGGACCGGAGTCCGGCGATCTCTCCCTCGTCCATGCGCACGCATCCTTCAGTTCCTTCAAACCTTTTCTAAAGGAATCACCGTTAAGCCTTGATTGAAGCCAATCGAGGGAGAAGCCCCGATGTTCCAATCACTGGATCTGTTCAGAACGGCCATGGCCCTGGCCCGCCATTCGGGTCTGCAGCAGGCCATCAGCTCGCAGAACGTCGCCAACGCCGACACGCCGGGGTACCGCGGGCTCGAGATCCCGGACTTCGCCGAGACGCTGCGCCAGCCGTTGACGGGCCAGCGCGCCACCCGCGCGACCCATCTGAACGGCGCCCTGCAGGACGGCCTGCCCGAACCGCACACGCGGCGCGCCACCGTCGATCCCAACGGCAACACCGTCTCGCTCGAGACCGAGATGGTCACCGCGGTCGAGGCATCGCGGGCGCATAACAAGGCGCTGTCGATCTACCGGTCCAACCTGACCCTGCTGCGCGCCAGCCTCGGCCGCTGATCGAAAGGAGTCGCCAGATGTCCGATTTTTCCAACGCGCTCTCGGTGTCCTCGAGCGGTCTGCGGGCCCAGGCCTCGCGACTGCGCATCGTTTCCGAAAACATCGCCAACGTCGACACGCCCGGATACCACCGCAAGACCATCCCGTTCGAGACCTCGGGCAATGCGCGCGACGGCGTCCAGATGGTCGAGACCGGGCGGGTGGATCTCGACCGCAGCGACCTCGAACGGATCTACGATCCGCAGCACCCGCTGGCCGACGAGGCCGGCTTCTACGACGGCACCAACGTCGACCTGATCGTCGAGCTCGCCGACGCCCGCGAGGCCCAGCGCAGCTACGAAGCCAATCTCAAGATGTTCGAACAGACCCGGCAGATGTCGTCGAACCTGCTCGACCTGCTGCGCCGATAGCGCAGCCCAAACCGCGTGAATGGAGACCAGAATGGACGTCCGATCGCTTTTTGCCGCGCAGAAATACGCGGCCCAGCGCCCCGCCACCGAGCCGCAGCCCGGCACAGGCGGCATCCAGGAAAAATTCGTCGAGGCCGCGCAGGATTTCGCCGCGACCCTGGCCGAGGCCGAGACCACAGCCCAGCAGTCGATGACCGGCGACGCCGATCCGCACGCGCTGGTGCAGGCGCTGGCGCAGTCCGAACTGGCGGTCGAGACCGTGGTCGCGGTGCGCAACAAGGTGGTCGAGGCCTACCAGGAAATCCTGAGGATGCCGGTCTGATGCTGACCGAGGCCATCTTCTACGACACGCTCCGCCAGGGCCTGTGGATCGCCACGGTGACCTCGGTGCCGATCCTGACCGCAGCGCTTGTCGCGGGGGTCGGCGTGGGCCTCTTCCAGGCACTCACCTCGATCCAGGAAATGACCCTGACCTTCGTGCCCAAGTTGATGGCCATCGTCGTCGTCTTCTGGATGTCGATGAGTTTCATGACCGAGACGCTCGTCGGCTTTTTCCAGGGCCGCATCATCCCGATGATCACCGGAGGCTGAGATGAGTATCACCGAATACACCACGCTCTCCCGCCAGCTCGGGCTGTCGCGCGAGATGCAGATGATCGCCAACAACATCGCCAATGCCGCCACCACCGGCTACCGGCAGCAGGGCGTCGTGTTCTCGGAATACGTGCGCCAGACCGACGATTCCGGCAGCGTCGCCATGTCGGCGGCGCATGTGCGCAACACCTCTTTCGAGCAGGGGGCGCTGACCCGCACCGGCGGGCAGCTCGACCTCGCCATCGAGGGCGACGGGTTCTTCCTGATCCAGACACCGGGCGGAGAGCGGCTCACCCGGAACGGGGCCTTCGCGGTCAGCGCGCAGGGCGATCTGGTCACGCAGGACGGCTACGCGGTGCTCGACGCCGGCGGCGCGCCGGTCTTCGTGCCCCCCGACGCCAGCGATCTCGCCTTCGCGCAGGACGGTACCATGAGCAGCAAGGGCACGCCCATCGGGCAGGTCGGCATCGTGCAGCCGGTGGACCAGGGCGCCATGGTGCGCGAGGGCGGCGTCATGTTCCGCGCCGACGCGGGCTACGAACCGGCCGAGACGCCGCGCGTCATGCAGGGCTTCGTCGAGAACTCGAACGTCGATCCGATCCTGCAGATCGCCCGCATGATCGAGGTCCAGCGCGCCTACGAGATGGGCCAGAGCTTTCTTCAGCGCGAGGACGAACGCGTCCGCGCCGCCATCAAGTCGATGATCAGGTAACCAGGAGATCAGGCCATGCGTGCCCTCAAGATCGCCGCAACGGGCATGAGCGCCCAGCAGATGCGGGTCGAGGTCATCTCGAACAACCTCTCGAACATGAGCACCACGGGCTACAACGCCCGCCGGGCCGAGTTCGCCGACCTGCACTACCAGCAGATCGCGCGGGCGGGGACGATCAACGCCTCGGACGGGACGATGCTGCCCACCGGCGTTCAGATGGGGCTGGGCGCGCGCCCGGCCGCGGTCACCATGAAGCTCGAGCAGGGGGCGCTGTCCAACACCGGCGGCGATCTCGACATCGCCATCGAGGGCCGTGGGTACTTCGAGGTCACGCTGCCCTCGGGCATCGCCGGCTACACCCGTGACGGCGCGCTGAAGCGCAACGCCGACGGCATGATCGTGACCTCGGACGGGCTTCCCGTCTCGCCCGAGATCGTCATTCCCGACGACGCCATCAGCCTCTCGATCAACGCCGAGGGAGAGGTCTACGCATATTTCGCCGACGCGGTGCAGGCGCAGCTTCTGGGCCAGTTCACCATCGTCGGCTTCACCAACCCCAAGGGGCTCGAGGCCATCGGCGGCAACCTCTTCACCGAGACCGAGGCCTCGGGGCCGCCGATCCAGACCACCGCGGGGCAGGAGGGGCTGGGAACCTTCCGGCAGGGCTATCTCGAGGACAGCTCGGTCGATCCGGTCTACGAGATCACCGAGCTCATCGAGGCGCAGCGCGGTTACGAGCTGAATTCCAAGGTCATCTCCGCCGCGGACCAGATGCTGGGCGCCACCGTGCAGGTGCGCTGATGCGGATCGCGGCGCTTCTCCTTGCCGTTGCCGCGGTCCCGGCGCAGGCCGAGACCGTGGTCGCGACCCGCACCATCCGCGCGCTCGAGGTCATCCCGCCCGACGCGGTGCGGCTCGACCCGGCCGAGATCGCCGGCGCCCACGACTCGCTCGCCGATGTGGTGGGGCAGGAGGCGCTGGTCGCGATCTACCCCGGGCGCCCGGTGCTGATCGGGACGGTCGGCATCCCGGCGCTGATCGAACGCAACCAGATCGTCGAGCTGATCTTCGCCAAAGGCGCCCTTCAGATCGCCACCGAGGGGCGCGCGCTGGCCCGCGGCGCTGTCGGCGAGCGCATCCGCGTGATGAACCTGTCTTCCAGAACGACCCTGTTCGGCACGGTGACCGAGGCCGGCGCGGTGATCGTTTCCAGAGAGTGAGCCATGATGTTTCGCCCAGTCCTCCTCCTTGCCCTCCTCGTCCTTGGCCCGGCCTGCAGCCGGCTCGACCACGTCGGCAAGCCGCCGAGCTTCACCCCCCAGACCGAGAGCGTCGAGCGCGTCGCGATGGCCAATTCCGGCATGCCGACCGTCATCCTGCCCGAGCGCGCATCGGAGCGTGCCTCGCTCTGGAGCCGTGAGCGGAACTCGCTGCTCGGGGATCGCCGCGCCATGGCCCGGGGCGACATCCTGACCGTGGTCATCGAGATCGACGAATCCGCCGATATCTCGAACAGCACCTCGCGGTCGCGCAATGGCTCCGAGAGCCTGTCGATCCCCCAGCTTTTCGGGATCCCGCAAAGGCACGAGCACAAGATGCCCGACGGATCGAGCCTGACCAACCCGGTCGATCTCTCGAGCCAGGCCTCCTCGGGCGGGGATGGCCAGGTAAGCCGGAGCGAGAAGCTCGCCCTGCGCGTCGCCGCCACGATCCTCGAGGTGCTGCCGAACGGCGTTCTGGCGATCCAGGGCATGCAGGAGGTCCGCGTCAATTTCGAGATGCGCGAGCTTTTGGTGTCGGGCTACGTGCGCCCCGAGGACATCACCCGGAACAACGAGATCACCTACGACAAGATCGCCTCGGCCCGGATCTCCTATGGTGGACGCGGGCAGATCACCGACGTGCAGCAGCCCCGCATCGGCCAGCAGGTGCTCGACGTGATTCTGCCGTTCTGACGAGGCCCCGATGAAGAAGCTGCTTCCCATCCTGCTTGCCCTGATCGGCACCGGCGCCGGCGTTGGCGCCGGCATCTTCCTCGCGCCCTCGCATGACGCGACCCCCGCCGGGGGCGAGCACGCCGCGCCCGATGCTGCCGGGGATGGCCACGGCGACCCCCATGCCGAGCCCGCGGCGGACGGCCATGGCGAGGCGGCCGACGATCATGGCGGCGGCAGTGATGATGGGCACGGCGGGGGGGGCAACGGGGTCGGGGA
>PALD01000075.1 GCA_002710685.1 Cytophagaceae bacterium
GGGCACTGAACTTTCTTCGTTTTCCTTTCATAATCTTGGTTAAATTTAAACTTTCGTTTTTTAACCAAGCAAATGGTCTAGTTTTTAGGGAGCATTACAAAACCATCTTGAATTTGTCCATAATAATTAAAGACGTCTCCATCAAGAAAATCAGAAAGGTCATTTAATTTTTGTTTTAAAATTTCTTTAATTGAATCATCCAATGGTAATTTCATACACAAGAATTAAGATAAGTCTCTAATATAGATATTTTTAAATAAATTTATCTCATAAATAAATATGAACAAAAAAACCTTTAAAATACACGGCTCTTTTGACTATGTTTTAAAGGCTCCCGTCCATAAAAAGGACAAAGACCAAGGAAAAACGAAAAGTTAAAACAGCACCTGTTTTAAATCATACGAAGATACTAGAGGTGCAAAATCATATATAAATATCATCTTTGTAATCTCTAAACCAATTTTCTTGAATTTGTTCTGTAACTCCAGTTCTTTCAAGAATTTTTGATTGAACTGACCATTTTTGGATATTTGAACATCGAATAAGATAGAAATATATAAGATATTTTTCATGAAGTGAAGTTGAAGAACTTAGTATGTCAAAGTATTTAATTTTATTTATGCCATTAATACTTGATGACGTAATAAAATATGCGAGATTATAAAAACTATCAATATATGAATTATAAACTGCGTGTAATTTTGATAGATATTCAAAAAACAAATCAGCCTGTTTCTCCTTATTTAATATATCTGCCTTATAAGCAACATTCCTTAAAGCATTTTCAATGTGGAAACTTAGGAGTACCGACCCCGTTTTATCACTGTAGCTTAAAGCATTTATGTTTTCACGGTGAATATTCATTAAGCTAAAAAAGCTTGAATCAAACATTTGTTCTTGTTGTACTCTCGCAGTATTTTTAATTTCATTGAATTGAAGCCAAATTGTAATTAATAGGGCTAGAGTACCAAAAGCTCCGAAAATGGCATTTGCAAAACCGAATACATCTCCAAAGGTTCCTCTATCGGTTCCGGAGAGGCTGTGAGATATTTTTAAATTTATAAGTAATACTGCTATTATACCAATGATGGCGATTAATAAATATGTAATTTGTTTTTTAGTTAATCCCATGATGATTAGTGTTGTAGAAAAGAAAGTATAATTGGAAATGGCCATCAAGTCTTATAAAGTCTATTTTTACACTTTCAAATTCCCATTGCCTTATAATTATATTCTCTGAATCTATTTCTCCATTTATATAGTTATTCAATCCATTTTTATCACTGCCAAATTGATTGTATAATATATCGATAGTACATTTGATTTCTTTATTAGAAATAAAGTACTTTGAACCGTCAGGGTGGGTCCTTGACAATATTAACTGAGATTCATCAATACTATAAAATTTAGGAAGCATTATTTTATTGAAGAAACAAAAAAAATAATACTTGCTAACATGTTCATAAACAGGCTCGCCAGAAACTGATTTTGCTTCAGATTTTTTAAATAACGAGGTTTGGCTAATTATTTCCTTTATTTTAGAATAGGAATCTTCAAAGTAAGTTAAGCTGAGGTAGGAATTGTAATATGTTATAAATTCTAAAGGTTTGAAAACTTTTGTGCAAATATTTAAATGGCTATACGTGGCTTTGGCTTTCTCGATATTTTTTTGGTCGTTGGTTATATAAAATTCGCACCTTGACGCAAATGCAGTATGATTTGCATCATTTAAAATATTAAGGTATGTATTTGATGTCTTTTCGTTTACCTTAATTTTGTCAGATTTATATCCAGATAAATCTAATATCAAATATTTATGAATTATTTCATCAAACCATGCATCATTATCTCTCTTGACAAATCCGTTTATAGGAAGTGTTTGAGCATTTCTTTTTAAAATGTCCTCGATTTTTTTAAATGGATCCTCATTTGGTTTGAAAAAGCTGCTATTTATACCTAAAGTTTGGTATTGATTTCGAAGCCTTTTATATTCTTCGGTATGAACCAAATCACTATATAGTTTTCCAGAAGCTCTCAATAAATCATTTAAATCCTTGTTTCGGGCAATCGCAGGGTAATATTTAGGATTAATTACTTTAAATATCTCATCATCAATTTCAAACGAATTGAATAAATCAACAATCATGTCATACCAGATTTTATACTCTGGAACATTAAGATCATTTAATAAATTTTCAATTGATAGATCGTCCATTAGATTATCCTGCTCTATTAAGGATTCAAAATAGATTGTAGGATTTTGATAGCCGAGCTGAATTTCACCATTGAGATGCCTGAAAATACAATGGTCCTTTGTGAGTTTAGATAAGAATTCTAAATCTTTCTTAAGAAAGGGGTTTTCCTTTTCATTATAAAGAGATTTTTTTACATCTGAAACATGATTGATTGAATATAATAAATCTAGGTGACTAGAAGTTTCTAGTATCTGCAAGAGTTCTGGGTACTTTCCATTTCTTAATCCTGAGTAAATATTCCAATCAATATATATTTTGGGCATTATTTTTTGAAGTTTTGGATTATAACTCCATCTCTTTTATTCTCATGTTTCCAAATTAAAGTACTGTCATCAAGTTGTATAATGGTTAACTTGTATATTTCAAGCCCGGGATCTGATTCGTCCCAAGTGATTGTGATTGTGCTTCCTTCTATTTTCCAATCGCCAAATTCTGAATAATATCCATTCTCTGACGCGAATTCGTCATAGTAAACAAACTCTGTTCGATAGTCAGATGTAAAGACAACATATTCGTTAATACCATCATTTTCCTCATTGTTAATAGAACTTGAATTTTCTATCCATTTACCTAAAAGGAAATTTGAATTGGTTTCTGGTTGAGAAACTTCTTCGTCTGAACATGAAGAAAAAGCAATGAGAAGTAATGCAAAAATCGGTAAGTATTTTTTTATCATAATTGGATTTTAAGAAATTATACAAAGCCGTAATATCGGCTTTGAAAGTGTTTGGTTTTGTATAGTCCTACTTCTTTGCCTTTCCGCCAAATATGGTAACAGTCAAAAAAAAGGTTAAAATATTCGTCCCCATCAAAAGAATAATTGCGTTATCATTTAAACCTTTAAATAGGCGAGTGTATTTTTTAATCCTTCAAAAGCTGAGAATATTACAAATAATATAATTCCAAGAACTCCGAAAATTCTTAAAAGCTTATCTAAAAAATTATTACTTCTTGATACCATGCCTTATTTGGTTCCAATTAATTATTGTTTTCTTTACTATTTAAAATATCCTCAACCTGGGACATGATTTTCTTCTCTTTCCTTTGCACCATTGTTTTAAGTAAAAGCTTTTCTGCTCTAGTTAATGGCTTGTCATCTGGAATTTTTTTCATCTCTTAAGTATTTGGGTGAATAGCTATCAAAATTGTTTATATAATCAGGTTTTGGGGATGGAATACATAATTTTAGCGGTCCTGCCTGGAATCGAAAATCGGTTTGTTTACCCCACGGGGTGCCTTTTTGGTTCGGTTCTCCCCAGGTTTTTAGCTTTTTTTGCTAGCTACTATGCACAATGTATAACCAAGCAACTAATTAAGGTTTAAAGCAATTCTGGGTATTGATTATAAAAGGGGATTACTAAGATAAATAAATTTCTCAATTCCCATTTACGGAAAACCTTACGTGATGGAAATAATAATATTCAAGCTATGGCAAATGCAAAGAAGAAATACCGCTAATTGGAAAAAAGAAAAGACCCGCTAGAGCAGGCCTTTAATTGTTCAAAAGTTTACCTATGGCTTAGATAGGTAAGAATTCAAATTTAAGGGAAAAATTATTTAAGTATTAAAAAAAATCAATTGCGGGATATATGGGGGGATAAGAAAAAAAGCATGAAAACAAAAAAGCCTCAACTATAACAAGTTAAGGCTTCATTTTGCTCCCCCTCTTGGGCTCGAACCAAGGACCCTTTGATTAACAGTCAAATGCTCTAACCAACTGAGCTAAGGAGGAATGCTTTTTCTTTAGCGGATGCAAATATACCTAAATTTTATAATCAGCAAAAAATAATCAATTAAAATATCAGCCCTTATTTTTCCCCCTAGCCACAAAGAAAACCACAGCCACTGATAACAAAGCAATTAGCCCTATTGTCCACCAGGTGCCCCACCCATTTCCAGGGACCTCAACCGCAGATAAATCGCCCATTACCACCAGGCCTGCCCAGTATTGAGGAGCCCGTAAACGCCCATCATGAGATTGTAGATAATCCATTTTTGCCCTGTGAAGTGCAACATCCTTGGTGTTACCATCTTCAATATATTCATAAAAATCCTTGAGAATAGATGAACTCGATTCTTCATCTATTTCCCACAAACTGGTTAAAAGACTCTGGCTGCCCGCATAGTTAAATGCGTGTGCCAGGGATATCATGCCCTCGCCAGGTTTATAGCCCGGCTTGCCCGTCTCACATGCAGTCAAGACCGTCAATTGTGAGTTCATGGTCGTTTCATAGATTTCGTTTGCATAGAGAATATTATCCGCTTCAGGGCTTTCTCCCTTGGCAAAGACCAGTTGTGAAAATTCAGGTCTCAGGTTGTTAGATGAGGCGTGCGTGCCTATATGCAATACGGTATTTTCTTTGGCATTCGCCAAAAAATTCTCTTTTGTGGCCTCTTCTTCCATAAAGATGCGTGCGCCCATCATCTGCTTGAGCTCTTTTACCAGGTCTCCAGAAAAGGGTTGGGATAACAAGGTTAGGTAGTCTTTGTCCTCTTCCATAACATCACCAGCAGTACCGTATAGAGATTTTAGCTTGCTTGAAAAAACCGGGGCAAAGGCGGTAACACCATTTGCATACACCTTGTCCTGTCCCTGGTCTTCTATAAGGAAACTGTAATTGTAAGAAAATATATAATCGTGGATCAAGCTATACTGCCAGGCCTCATCTGGGTTAGGGGGAACTTCCTTTAACAAGCTTTCAAAACTGATATTGAACAATGCCCTATCCGGTATAATCGTAACCTTCTGGGTGGTAATGGAAGCTTCAAGAGGTTGCCAGAAGCGGGTGTACCATGTATGCAGCAAAGCCATGGTTTGCCGTGGGTCCATGGTGTTCTGGGGCAGCACGATGGCTGCTTTGTCTTCAGTATGGTTTAAAGGAATCAAGTCGCTACCCGTTGCTGTTACCACCAGGGCATAAAGCTTATCTTCAATAAATAGATAACGCACGGTGGTATATCCTTTTTTGGGCTTGACCCTATCCATATTCAAACCTTCATAAAGGTTGGCATAACGTAGTTTATAGTAGGAGGGCTGTTCTTGTTTTAACCGTTCGATATGGTTGTTCCATGCCTGTTGATGCTTAAAAAATTGCTCAAGGTTGTTGTCGCCGTCCAGGGCATCGTTGAGTTGTTGTTTTAGGGCAATTTCCTGTTCGCGCAATTGAGGGGACAGCCCTGCAAACCGTGTTGAGCTGTTTGTTAACCGTGACCGTATGCGGCTGTAGAGGGCTGATTCATGTAGGGTAAGGATATTGTTGAGGTATTTTTTGTCTTTTGTGCGATTGTACAAATGCAGCTGGATCTGTTTGGCAAATTCGATAAGGTCTTCGTTTTCATCCAGCAGGGAGCCAAAGGATTCAGCATCAGTAAACAGGGCTTTCCGTCTCTCAAGTGCGTTTAAACCGGTATTGATTTGTTGCATGAGGCCTTCCAGAAAATCCTTTGACTTGTTTTGCGCAAGCTTGTACCTACTTTTTACAGCAAGCAGTACAAGTGCCGGCGTGCTTGTGGAGACATACACAGAATCAATGGGGTTTTTTGCCTGTTGCGCCCTGATGAGCTCCAGGCCTTTTTCACCATAGTCCAGCGCTTTTTCATAATCATCCAGTGCATAGTACACATCGCCCATGGCCTGTAACTGGTTCATGTACAACAGTGAATTTTCCTGATGTGTTGATTTGATATAGGCATCTGTATCCCGTATGATTTTAAGGGCCAGTGCTGGTCGATCATTTGTTGCAAAAAAATGTGCCGCGCGATAAGATTCTATAAGAAAATCCCTGTTGTAGGTCTCGCCAAAGGCCTGTTTTTGCAAGGGCAGGGCCTTGAGGTAATATGCTTCGGCGAGGGCAACATTGCCCAGGTTTTGCTGTACCGTGGCCAGCGTCATGTATGCCGAGGCTTCCCAGTAGGGTTGTTGAATATGGTATTTCTCGATGCGCTGCAGCGCTGCATTAAGATGGGCTTGTGCTGCTTCAAATTCCCGTAATGATATCTTGGACTGCGCCACCAGGATGTGCGAGATCATGAGATTGGTATCGTCCTCGTCAAGGTGTTCTTTCTTGTACTTAAATGCACGTTCTATAATTTCATCGGCTTTTTGATAATGCCCTATGCCGTTATAGAAGACGGCAAGGTTGTCTATACTGCTTCCCAGTAACCTGATTGCTGAGCGCTTCCGGGTGACATCAGTGCTTATCGCAATGTATTTTTCATAGTCCTCGATGACCTTTTTAGAAAGCGTGATGGATTCTTCGGGAAAACCGCGGGCCTGTTGCAGCACCGCCATATTGCTCTGCAGCATGGCCGGCCGGTAAAAGTTGTTCAGCGGCAAGGTGTCTTTTGCGGTCTGCAGGGTCTCAAGGGCCATGTTGAAGTAATAATAAGAGCTATCCATCTTGGCCTCGTTCCACATCACGATGCCCATACCGTTGTAGCTGTTGAAGAGGTGCTCGATGTCAAATGGTTGCTGCTGGTAATATTTCAGTGCTTTTATCTGGTATTTTTTACCGGTTTGATGGTCTCCCAGGTAAACCGCCTGTATGCCCAGGTTGTAATAGATATGCCCAAAGTCAATCAAGGTGCTATCCTTGACTTTTTTAGCCTCTTCAAGGGCCTTTAGGGTAGATTCATGATTTAGTTGTGCACGGTCTGCATTGTCATAGACCTCGGCAAGCTCCATGTAGGCCTTATGCCTGTAAAAAGGATCAGCAAGTTGTGGCAATACTTCTTTGAACAGCCTTTCAGCAAAAGTGACTGACGCATCAAGGCCATCTGTTTTTTCCTTGACGTAACCCATGACGGTTATGTAATAGAGCAGGCTATCGGCTAACTTTTGTTGTCTTAATTTTTGTAGTTTGAGCGTTAACAGGCTGTCAGCCTTTGCAGCTGATGCTGTGGCGAGCACGTTTTTGATATAGGTTCTTTCCAAGTTTTTCTCCTGTCCCACGGCCATGGGGGGCAGGAGAAAAAGAAATAGCAGTAAAGTCCACCTCGTGCGTCTCACTCAATGTCTTTTAGTTTCTTTAGCAGTTCCTGATTCTTGGGGGCTTTGGATTTTGCAAGGGTTTTGTGGGCCTCTTTGACCTGGCCGGTCTTTATTTGGCTTAAAGCCAAATAGAACAGCGCTTCATCCCTGAACACACTGTTTACTGTTTCTTCAACGGTATTGAGGTACTCTCCGGCCGTGGACGCTTCATCATTTGCCAGGTGTGCAACGCCTATAAAATAGTTGAGGGTGTCGTTGCTGGGCTCTTCTTCATAAAGCTTTGTCCAGCGTGCTATGGCGTCGTCATACTCCTTGCGCTTGTAGCTCACCATACCTTCAAAAAATTCATAATTGTTTGTGGTGCTCATCGTGGTGGGCAGGCCGGGATCTACAACAAAATTATCAGCATATAACTGCTCTTTGGCACTGGGCCTAAAGACAGTGAAATAAGCCGCAAGCCCCATGAGGACACATATAGTTGCCGCAATGGCAAACTTGGTGTAGAGTGGACGCACCTTGACGGGATTTTCTCTTGCGGGCATGGCTTCATGAAAGGCGTTCATATCCTTCCTGAGAAAATGGGTCTCGATACCTTCTCGATAAGTGCGGTGCCCCTCAAACTTTGCCCTGAGGGCAGCATCCTGGGCGAGCTGCTCCCTGAGCCATGTTTCATGTGCTGGGGAAAGTTTTCCCTTTAGGAAATCATCCCAAAGCTCTTGCAGCTCCTGGTCACTATTAGGGATATTAAAATTCATTTTTTTTTGATTTGGGTCAAGTACTTCAATTGCTCCATACAGCGGTATTTTGCATTGCGTACAGAGCTTTCTGCCATGTCCAGCTTGTGTGCCATATCGCGCATGGATAGGTTTTCATAATAGAACAGTTTGAGCAGCTCCTGGCATTTTGCGCCCATGTCCTGCAGGGCGTTATTGAGCACCTTTATCTTTTGCTGGTGTTCTTCTTCATCGCCACTGTTTATATCTTCAAAATCCCTTACCAGTGCAGTAGATTTTTTATGCCTTGCAGACCTTAGGTGATCTATCCATTTGTTTTTTGCAATCTGATAGATATATCCGTTTATGGCCGTCTCGTTCTGAGCTTTGAATTTTTCTCTCTTGATGTTGCGCCACATCGCGATAAAGGCTTCTTGATAGATATCTTTAGCCTGCTGCGGGGTGCCGCTATTCTTTAAGATATAGGATAAGACCTTGTGAAAATTCTCTTGATAGATCTTTTCCAAGGTGTCGCGGTCGTTGTTCTTGATTAACGTAACTAGTTTATCCTGGTGCATCAACGCTGGTAGATGTACATTTACTTTATTAAGTTAAGTACAAGATACAACTTATGGCGTTTTGTTTAATCCTATTGAAAAATTTATGCCAGTTCTCCTCTCACGTGCTATACTTTAGGGTTTATCAATGGTTATTGTTTGGTTGGGTCGTATGGAAAATTATCATTGACATCTGGGGTGCCGTCAAGGTCTGTGTCTCTGATGTCATTATCTATATATAACAATTGCCAAGTGATGGCCAGGTAGGTGTCAAGGGCAAGCATTTCAAACTCTGCCGTGGGGCCAGCAGAAACTTCTATACTTATGAACGAGGTGTTCAGGTCCTGGCTCATAAGCGAGGATGCCTTGACGACCAGGGTAGAAGTACCTGACCGTAACATAACTGAGGCTCCTGAGTTGATCATGGAGCTGGTTATGGGCTGGCTAAAGCTATTTTCACAGATGGCCTGGGCGTCATTTGCATTTCCCAGGGCATCCACAAAAATATTTACCTGTTGGTTCAATATCTGTTGTGGCTGTACTATTCCTGCCGAAGTAAAGGTCAGGTAGCGCCACACCACTTTATTGTCATTTCTTACCACATCTACCCCTATTGCCTGTGAACTTGCATCGCTTATCTCAAAGGCTTGATATCCTGCCGGCATTTGAAAGCCCAGGGCGGGATAGCCAGAATGTATGTAATAATCCCCAGGGTTTTTGACCGTGGGTATCCCTCCTGGGATATCACCGCGCAAAACACCATTGCTGAGGTCCCAGTAGATGGCCTCAATACCCGTGACGTTTTGACAAATCTCAGAAGTGGCGTTAGCCGCTTGTTGCTCTGGGGCTTCGCCACCGTCCTTGCTGCAGGACAAAAGCCCCATGGCAAGTAACCAGAAAAAAATTGAAAATCTCGTTTTCATGATTTATGTGTCGCTTTAATCTGTAAGGTCATCGTAGGATGGTTAAAAATGTCATCAAAGGGCACAAAATTTCTTTTCGCTTTAAGCGAAATAAAAAACGCCCCGGCAATGCGGAGCGTCTCATTTTATTCTATATGGTGTTATCTAATCGCCAAAGATGGCCCGGTAAAGGTCATTGCCGTTTGCAAACAGTACCAGCGCGATCAAGAGGAAGAATCCTGCAATCTGTGCATATTCCATAAACTTGTCACTGGGTTTCCTGCCGGTGATGATCTCATAGAGCAGGAACATGACATGCCCGCCGTCAAGTGCGGGGATGGGGAGGATGTTCATAAACGCCAGGATGATGGAGATAAATGCCGTGGTCTCCCAGAAGCTCAACCAATCCCATGCTGGTGGGAAGAGCTGTGCAATGGCACCAAAACCGCCCACTTGTGTTGCGCCCTTTGAGGTAAACACATATTTAAACTGTACCACATAATCGTGCAATGTCCAGTACCCGTGCTTGATACCTTCGGTTATGCTTTCGCCAAAGCTATACTTCATGGTGTGCTGTGGGGCGATATAGTCTGGGTCAGTATTCTTGAAGTATACGCCCAGCTTGCCATCTTCACCGGTGTTGATGTCCAGGTCCTGGGGCTGACCGTCACGCAGTATGGTAAGCTTTACCGTTTCAGTGGTATCGCGTATGAGCGCATTGTCTATATCAGATTTATACTTTACGGCTTCGCCGTTGACCTTGACCACTTTGTCAGTAGTGCGCAGGCCTGCCTTTGCGGCGGGGCTATCCGGTAGTATGGAGTCTGTGGTAAAGGGAAAGCGCGTGGCCGTTAGCCCAAACATTTCGCCTTTTTGAAACAATTGTGAACCTATATCTTCTGGCAGTTGCAGGGTTTCTTCCTGGCCATTTTCATGCATAACGGTGACGTTTGCCACGTCACGCACCATGATATAATTTCTTATGGAAACCTGGTCCAGCAGGGGCTTACCGTTAACCGAAACAATCTTGTCCCCCTGTTGAAAGCCATATTGCTCCATGGTGGGGTACACGCCAAAACCATATTTCATATCATCTGCCGTGGTGTAGGTACGGCCATAACCGGCGATGATAAGTATGTAGATCAAAAAGCCCAGGATAATATTTACCGTTACCCCGCCTATCATGACGATAAGGCGCTGCCAGGCCGGTTTACTGCGAAACTCCCAGGGTTTGGGTTCTTCGGCCATCTGCTCCTTGTCCATGCTCTCGTCAATCATCCCAGATATCTTCACGTAGCCGCCCAGGGGCAACCACCCGATACCATAGACCGTTTCCCCTATTTTCTTTTTGAAAAGCGCAAACTTTACATCAAAGAACAAAAAGAACTTCTCAACACGTATCTTAAATAGCCTCGCCGGTATAAAGTGGCCAAACTCATGCAGTACAATCAAAATCGAAAGGCTGAGGATCAACTGCCCCGCCCTTATAAAAAATATATCCATCTCTTTCTCTAGTAGTCAAAAACCGCACAAAAGTAACCTTTTCATTTTACATGGTAAATCAAGCATTTAAAAAGGGCGCAAAGTCTTTGTGCTATTGTAATTTTGCAGGGCAATTTTTAGGCCAAAGAACTACAACATGCTTTCCTTTTTTGCTAAATACAAGACGTTTGCCATCGTAATGCTCATATTATCAGCGGTGATCTTGTCCATCTTTTACTTCCTGATGAAGCCGCCCGCAACCCTGCAGGTGTACCAGCCCACCATGGTAGATGCCACACTGGTGGACACCTCCATGCGGGATGTAAAAAAATACCACCACATTGCCGACTTTAAACTGGTGAACCAGAACGGGGATACCATTACCCAGGCAGATTATGACGGCAAGATCTATGTGGCAGATTTTTTCTTTACCACCTGCCAGTCTATCTGCCCCATCATGACAGACCATATGGCAAAAATTCAGGAAGCGTTGAAAAACGATGATAAGGTAAAGTTGCTTTCACATTCGGTGACCCCAGAAATTGACAGTGTGGCCCAACTCAAGAAATATGCGCTTGAAAAGGGAGTGGATGATAGTAAATGGAACCTCGTCACCGGCCCCAAAAAAGAAATCTATGCGCTTGCGCGAAAAAGCTACCTGGCAGTAAAAACCACGGGCGACGGGGGCAAGTATGACATGATACATACCGAAAACTTCATGCTCATCGATACCAAAAAGCGCATCCGCGGCTATTATGATGGCACAGATTCTGACGCCATTGACCAGCTCCTGGAAGATATTAAGACCCTTGAGGAGATTGAGGAGCGGGAGGCGGAGTAAATCTTTTGGCTTTAAGCTAAAAAGAAAACCCAACCTTAAATCAGCGCATTGTACAGATAACTCCACTTTATATGGGGAAGTGTCTCTTTTTAATTAGGATTTATAACTTGACCAAGGAGGGTGATTATCACTTAAATAAAACGCTGCATAGCTTGGCATTAGCTCGATAATATTTAACTTAACTACATATATGTCAATGATATAAATATCTTGGATTATGCAGGAGCACACCACATTTATCGCATTTATTGCCGCCATTCTAGGACTTATTGCGGCCATCTTAAACCTGATACACAAGAACAAGCAAATACGACGGGAAAACAAGCTGGAAAAACAAAGGCTTAAGAAAAATCACGACAAACAACTCCATGAACTGGCCTTGCAACAGCATCAGGAAGAAGTCAAGGCTGAGGTGTTGGAAACGAGCTTGCGTATTTTGACACGCTATATTGATGAAACCCTCACCGAAAGCCTTTCTAAATTTACCACCAAGAGTCAACTTGATACACTGGATCAAGATTTAAAGAAATATATCAAGAGAGAGCTTAAGACCTTTATACAAGAGCATCCAGGCGTATCTGCAGAGCAACTGAAAAGTATCGAGAAAACCCTTGGAGAATCCTTTGGTATCGATATGGCAAACTATACCATGGAAACATCGGGGATTTTTGGTAATTTTTTTACTGACCGTGTAGAACGTAGGATTGCCCAGTATAACAAAGCGCAAAAAAAGTAGTGTGGCCCCGGCGTGATTTATTTGGCTTTAAGCCAAAAAACCATCCTGCATGTATTTTAAGCCCAAATCTTTTTTCAATCCCCCTGTTTGGTTTACTTTTGCCCTGTTTAAAATCAATCTAAATAAACATTGGGCACCTCCCTGGCACATCTTAAACGCGGCGAAAAGGCCATCATCAAGGAATTTGAGATAGAATATGTACCGCTCAAACTGCTCGAGATGGGCTGCCTGCCCGGCAATGAGGTAGAACTCGTGCAAATCGCGCCCTTTAAGGACCCGCTCTATTTAAATATCAATGGCAGCCACGTGGCCATACGCAGGGAGACCGCCTTTCACATCGCCATAGAAAAGATTGTCCCATGAGCAAGCAGATCAACGTTGCACTCATAGGAAATCCCAATACCGGTAAGACATCAGTCTTTAACCGCTTGACCGGCCTTAACCAAAAGGTGGGCAACTACCCCGGGATCACCGTGGAGAAAAAAGAAGGCATCTGCAAGCTCGACCGGGGCGTAAAGGCCCATATACTCGACCTTCCCGGCACCTACAGCCTCAATGCCAGTTCGCTAGATGAGAACGTGGTCATCGAGCTGCTACTCAACAAGAACGACAAGGATTACCCAGATGTGGCCGTGGTGGTGAGCGATGTGGAAAACCTGAAGCGCAACCTGTTGTTGTTCACACAGATAAAGGACCTTAAAATACCCACCATCCTGGTCATCAACATGGCAGACAGGATGGAACGCAAGGCCATAAGCCTGGATGTAGAATCTCTTCAGGAAAAGCTCAACACAAAGATTGCCCTGGTAAGCTCGCGCAAGAACACCGGGTTTGACACCCTCAAGGAACTTATTGCAGAGCACAAGAGCCTCTCCGTCCAGGCCAATGTGGATATCTCATACATCGCACCACAATATTTTGAACGCTTAAAGGCCGCCTTCCCCAAACAGGATATCTACAAGCTGTGGCTCGTGATAACCCAGGATGTAAATTTTGGCAAACTGGACAGGAACGAGGTTACCGGCATCGAGACCTTCAAGACAGAGAGCAAGAGCAACCTAAAGCGCTTGCAGCAAAAGGAAACCATACTGCGCTATCAGTTCATCAATGGTGTCTTAAAAGAAACATTGACTATCGACCACGCTTCCGCGAAAGATTTGCGCAGCCGTCTAGATAGGGTATTGACCCACAAGTTTTGGGGCTATATCATCTTTTTTGCAATCCTTTTGATCATCTTTCAGGCAATTTTCAACTGGTCGACCTATCCCATGGATATGATTGATGCGGCATTTGCCTGGATGAGTGAACAGGTAGATACCCTGTTGCCCGATGGTGTTATGACCCGCTTGCTTTCAGAAGGTATTATCCCCGGCCTGGGCGGTATCGTGATATTTATACCGCAGATTGCCTTTTTGTTCCTCTTTATCTCCATACTTGAAGAGACCGGGTATATGAGCCGGGTGGTATTCTTGATGGACAGGAGTATGAGAAAATTTGGCCTAAGTGGAAAAAGTGTCGTTCCACTTGTTTCAGGTACGGCCTGTGCGATACCCGCAGTCATGGCCACCAGGAATATTGAAAGCTGGAAGGAACGTTTGATCACCATCCTGGTGACGCCGTTCACGACCTGTTCTGCACGCCTGCCGGTATATTTGATAATCATATCGCTGGTGATCCCCGATACTCAATTGCTGGGCTTTATAAGCCTCCAGGGCCTTGTCCTTATGGCGCTGTACATCATAGGTTTTGCTACGGCCATAGGTGCGGCCTGGATATTGAACAAGGTGCTTAATATAAAAAGCAGGTCATTCTTTGTCATTGAGATGCCCAACTATAAGTTGCCCATGTTCAAGAACGTGGCGTATAACGTTATTGAAAAAACCAGGTCCTTTGTGGTGGATGCCGGTAAGATTATCCTGGCCATTTCAATTGTCCTGTGGGTACTTGCCTCCTATGGCCCGGGCAATAAACTGAGCCAGGCACGTGAGGTCATGACGCAGGAGATGAACAATGGTAAATTTCCACAAGAAGACCTGGAAAGGCATATCGCATCATACAAGCTTGAGAACAGCTACATAGGCTATATGGGCAAGGGTATAGAACCCATGGTCCAGCCACTGGGCTATGACTGGAAGATAGGTATCGCCATCGTGAGCTCTTTTGCCGCAAGGGAAGTATTTGTGGGAACCCTGGCCACCATTTACAGTGTGGGGAGCGATGAAGATGAAACCATCAAGAACAGGATGGCGGGAGAGATCAACCCAGTACTGGGGGGTCCCTTGTTCAATCTGGCCAGCGGGGTATCGCTATTGCTTTTTTATGCCTTTGCCATGCAGTGCATGAGTACCCTTGCAATTGTTAAAAGAGAGACAAATACCTGGAAATGGCCCATGCTTCAGCTAGTGTTTATGAGTGGTTTTGCGTATATTGTAGCTTTAGTGGCCTACCAGGTCTTAAAATAAAATAGAAAGATTATGCAGACGGTATTGGTAGTGATTTTATTTGTTTTGGCGACAGCCTATCTCATCACAAAATTCATCTGGAAACCCGCGTTTCTCAGCAGTGGAAAAAATAAAAGCTCCTGTGGTAATGATAACTGTGGTTGTCATTGATTATTATCAGAAAGTGGCAAAACAAGGTTGAGGATATAATCCTCCTGGGCAATCTTGCCACTGGCCGTTTTAGGGTAAGGCGTCACAGAATGCGCCTTCACATGAAAATCCCCTTTTGAAAAAATATCATTAAGACCAGACCTTGCGCCTAGGGTAATTTCCTTGGTCTCTAAAAATCTACCATCCATAAAAGTATCGATTGTGGCCTTCACATTCCCCGCCCACACGCAGGTCACATCAGCAGGGCAGCGGCTGTCTACCACCTTTTTAAACACAAGACTATACTTTCCCAGTTCAATCTTTTGGCCCAGGGGAGCCTTGACGACAATCGTGGGGGGGTGGGCAGGTCCCTTACCAGCCTGGGTGGTATCTGTTTCGCTTTGCGCGAAAACCACTCCACTGCAAACCATCAGTAAGCCCAATACAAGATGTTTCATCATTTCCTTTTTCATTAAGTACTGAAAGGTAGCACCTTTGTTGCATTAACCCAAACCTACATCAAGCGTCATCATCACCATAAACCCCCCGATGAAGCCCAGCGTGGCCAGGTCAGTATAATTTCCCTGTTGGGTTTCTGGGATGACCTCTTCTACCACCACAAATATCATGGCCCCAGCAGCAAAGCAAAGTGCGTAGGGCAAAATGGGTTGAAAAGAAAGTACCGCATAGGCACCCAGTACCGCCGCGATGGGTTCCACAATTGCAGAAAGTTGCCCATAGTTAAAGCTCTTTAACCGCGAAAGTCCCTGCCTGCGCAAGGGCATGGCCACAGCAAAGCCTTCAGGAAAATTCTGTAATCCTATTCCCAGTGCCAGGGCGACCGCACCACCTATGGAAGCCCCATCAAACCCTGCGGCAACCCCCCCAAATAGAACACCCACGGCAAGTCCTTCGGGGATGTTGTGAAGCGTTATGGCTAGGGTCAACAAGATGGATTTATGCCAAGGGGTCTTGAGTCCTTCTTTGTCCTTCATCTGGAAATTGACATGCAGGTGCGGCAATATTTTATCAAGGCCAAATATGAACCCCGCACCCAGCGCGAAGCCCACCACTGCGGGCATTACCTTTACAAAACCTTCTCCCGGGCTCATTTCAATACCTGGCGCAAGGAGGCTCCAAAAGCTTGCCGCGACCATTACCCCACCTGTAAAGCCCAACATGGTGTCAAAAAGGGCCCTGTTCATACCCTTGAAGAAAAAGACCAAACTGGCCCCCAGTGCGGTAACGCCCCACGTGAAAAGGGTGGCATAAAAGGCTGCAAGTACAGGGTCAAGCCTACTAAAAAAAGCTACAATTGATTCCATAATATATGTGTTATGCTATGAATACGGGGATATCCACCCTATGCCGAACGCTGTCAACCGTGGTTCCCAATAATAAATCCTTAAAAAATGTATGGCCATGCCCGCCCAGGACCAGCAGGTCAAACCGCCCGGCATTGACCACCTTGGGAATGGTTTTTTTGGGCGAGCCAAAAACCAGCTCCACCTCAATTCTATAACCCTGGTGCGCCAGTTCCTGCTGGTAAGATTCAAGAAAGGCCTTGTCACTATGCGTTTCAAAATCTTGAATGGAATTGCCATAGATCATGGCCCCGGGCGTCTCCACACTGTGAATAAGTGTATAGCGGGCAGCCGCCCCCCCTATTTGTATGGCAGAGGCAATGGTCTTTTTATCAGAAAGTGAAAAGTCGATGGCTATGGCAATGTTTTGATAATTTTCGGCCTGCTCTATATTCCCCAGGACCTGGCCAGCAGTGTGCGGCACATGACTTCTATCTACCTCCCTTGATTTTACAAGGGGATGTATCAATATATAGAGCAGGAAAACTGCTGCTGCAACTGCCAGGGGCACGATGAAAATCCAGATATAAATGGGGTGTGCTGCAGTTGCAAGCCAGCTTTTGATTTCATGATGGACCAATTTTGCATTAAGCCCCACGATAACAATGGTAATGAGCCATGAAGCTATGCGCATGGGCCATCGTATATGAAAACCCTGCATCTTTTTCTTGTCGCTCACAAAATGGATCAAGGGTATCATGGCAAAGCCCAACTGTAAACTGAGAATTACCTGGCTCAAGACAAGTAAATCTCCCGTCGCGCCCGGCCCGTAGTAAATCACGGTCAATAATGCCGGGATAATGGCCAGTAGTCTCGTTATGAGGCGACGCACCCAGGGTTGAATACGCAGGTTGAGGTAACCCTCCATCACGATTTGTCCGGCAAGGGTGCCGGTAAGTGTTGAGCTCTGACCTGCGGCAATAAGCGCTAGCGCAAATAGCGTGGGTGCAAGGGCATTGCCCAGTAGCGGTTGCAGCAATTTATGGGCGTCCTGTATTTCGGCAACCTCATACATGCCGTTTTTAAAGAATACGGCTGCCGCCAAAATCAATATCGCGGCGTTCACGAAGAAAGCCAGGTTCAATGCTATGGCAGAGTCGATAAAATTGAATTTCAGCGCCTGTTTGATACCGTGTTTTGTGCGCTTTATTTTTCGGGATTGTACCAGTGAGGAGTGCAGGTAGAGGTTGTGGGGCATCACGGTGGCCCCTATGATGCCTATGGCGATGTACAAGGCTCCATTACCCGGTAAAGAAGGGACAAAGCCCTTGATGAGCTCGCCCATATCCGGCTTGGCAAAAAATATCTCCAAAAGAAAGGACAGGCCGATGACAAAGATGAGCCCTATGACAAAAGCCTCCATCTTGCGCATGCCTTTGTTCAACAAAAAAAGCAGTAAAAAACTATCTAGTACCGTGATGGAAACGCCCCAAATCATGGGTAGGCCAAACAGTAGGTTCAATCCTATTGCCATACCTATCACCTCGGCAAGGTCACAGGCCGCAATGGCAATCTCAGCCAAGAGGTAGAGAATGAAATTTGCAAAGGGCGAGTACGTTTCGCGCGAAGCTTGTGCTAAATCCCTGCCCCGCACAACACCCAGCCGGGCACACAGGCTTTGCAGCAGGAGCGCCATGATATTTGACATGAGTAGTACCCATATCAATGCATAGCCAAACTGGCTTCCCCCAGCAATATCAGTGGCCCAGTTGCCGGGGTCCATATACCCCACGCTCACTAGATAGGCAGGTCCCAAAAATGCAAGAATGCGCTTCCACCTGGATTTTTTCCCCGTGGTTTCAATAGAGTTATGAACCTCACCCAGCGATTTGTGTCCCCCCGGCTTATTCAATGCCCATTTGTTTTAGGTAAACGTTTTTTGCGGTAAAATTTGAAATTGTCAGGGGGGTGCCGTTCACGAGGATGTGCATGGATTCATCAAATTCTTCAATGCCCGTGACGGTAATCTCCTTGCCCAGGGTAATGTCATTTTTATGCAGGTATTGTAAAAAAGAGGCCGAAGAATCATTTACACCCACACAGATACCGTGTTCATCTTTAGAAAAAGATGCTAGGGTCTTCTTCTTGATGGTGGTGATCTCGCCATCCTTATCAGGTATGGGATCCCCGTGCGGGTCGGTTTTGGGAAAACCCAGGAACTTATCGATTTCCTGGATTAATTTTTCAGATTTGATGTGCTCCAGTTCTTCAGCGACTTCATGCACTTCATCCCAGCCAAAATTGAGCTTCTCAACCAGGAAGGTCTCCCACAGCCTGTGCTTTCTTATGATTTTAAGGGCATGCCCTTTACCCTGCTCATTGAGCAGTACCCCTTGATAGGGTTTGTAATGCACCAGTTTTTTGTCATTGAGCTTCTTGATCATATCTGTTGCAGAGGCGGGCTTTGTCTCCAGGTGCTCAGCGATGGCATTTGTGCTCACGCCAGAGGGATATTCCTTTTGCAGTGAGTAAATGGCCTTTAGATAGTTTTCTTCAGAAAGGGTCATGTTATTTAAGCTTGCCCAAAAATAATATAAATTTTTCAAATATAATTTTTAGCTTTGTCTAAAAATAATTTTTTTGATTTGAAAAATATATTGCTTATTGCGTTTGTCTTCATGGGATTACAGGCATTGGGGCAGGAAAACTTTCGCGTAAGCGGAAAAATAACCAGCGGTAATGCCATCTTGGCCTATGCAAATGTGTCAATTGCTGCTCTTTCTAAAGGGGCTACAACTGATGATGAGGGCAGCTATGAAGTTATGCTCCCTGAGGGTATCCATACCTTGAGGTTTTCTTTTTTGGGCTTTAAGCCAAAGGAAATCAGGCTCGATATAACCGGCCATCAAACCTTGAATGTTGACCTTGAGCAGGGGTCTGGCCTGGATGAGGTGGTGGTGTCTGGGACCTTGAAGGCCATGACCCGGTCCAAGAGCCCCGTGCCGGTTGAGATTTATAGCCAGTCATTTTTGAGGGAAAACCCCACGCCCAATGTTTTTGAAGCCCTGCAGAATGTCAATGGGGTCCGGCCGCAGATCAACTGCAACGTGTGCAATACGGGCGATATCCACATCAATGGCCTGGAGGGGCCGTACACGCTGGTACTTATTGACGGGATGCCCATCGTAAGTGGACTTTCAACCGTTTATGGACTCTCGGGGATACCCAATGCCCTTATTGAGCGGGTGGAGGTCGTGAAGGGGCCGGCAAGTAGTTTGTACGGTACTGAGGCCGTGGGTGGATTGATAAACATCATCACTAAAAATCCATTGAGTAGTGATGCCGTTGTCGCAGATGTGATGGGGTCTTCCTGGGGCGAGGTAAATATGGACCTTTCGCTGAAAAGCGAACTAGGTGACAAGGCAATCTCATTGCTGGGAGTCAATTATTTTAACTACGGCAATGCGCGCGATGACAACAACGATAATTTTACAGACTTGACACTTCAGGATAGGATTTCGGTTTTTAATAAATGGGATTTTAAAAGAAGGCAAAACAAGCTGTTCTATCTCGCCGGCCGTTTTCTTTATGAAGACCGGTGGGGAGGGGAGATGCAGTGGGAACCACGTTTTCGCGGGGGTGACAGCATTTATGGAGAGAGCATCTACACCACTAGGTATGAACTGATAGGAAAGTATCAATTACCGGTAAGCGAAGCTATTTTTGCTCAATTTTCATATACTGACCATGACCAGAATTCCGTGTACGGGGACGTGCCATACTTGGCAAGACAGCGCATAGGCTTCTTGCAGGTGACCTGGGAAAAAGAAGTAGGGGGGCATACCTTGCTACTGGGTACTGCGGGACGTTATAATTTTTATAATGACAATACACCTGCCACCAAGACCAGCGATGAGGTGGTCATACCTTCAATACTTGTGCAGGACAACTGGCAACTGGATGTAAAGAACACGTTGCTGCTGGGTGCACGGTATGACCATGATCCCCGGCATGGAAGTATCTTTACCCCGCGGGTTGCCTATAAACATGGGTTCAATGATGATCATAGCATCCGCTTGAATGGTGGGACGGGTTTTAGGGCCGTCAATTTATTTACTGAAGACCATGCTGCCCTCACGGGTTCGCGGGAGGTAACCATACTTGAAGACTTGCGCCCGGAACGCTCATTTAACGTAAACCTGAACTATCTGGGGAAAATATATTTCAGGGATTTCTTTTTTACCCTGGAAGCTTCAGCCTGGTACACCCATTTTTCAAATGCCATTTTACCAGATTATGATACAGACCCCAACAAAATCATCTATAAAAACCTTGATGGAAAAGCCATAAGCAAGGGGGTGAGCGTCAACCTTGACCTTAATTTATTGAACGGTTTTAAAGGCAGGGTGGGGGCGACCTATCAAGATGTAAGCAGGGAAGAAAATGGCTTAAAAACAGAACAAGTCCTTACAGAAAGCTTTATGGGCGTATGGTCATTGAACTATGATTGGCAAGCGGCAAATCTCAGTATTGATTATACAGGCAACGCTTATGGCCCCATGCGCTTGCCCTTGCTGGGTGACCTGGATCCCCGGGAAGAATATTCGCCCTTATATAGCATACAGAATATACAGATCACGTACAAAGGGTTTGCGGGCCTTGAAATCTACGGCGGCGTCAAGAACCTGCTCAACTGGACCCCAAACAAGAACAATCGCTTTATTATTGCCCGCAGCCAAGACCCCTTCGACAAAAACGTGCAATTTGATACTCAAGGCAATGCACTGTCCACGGCAGACAATCCTTATGCGCTCACCTTTGACCCCAGTTATGTATATGCGCCTAATCAAGGCATCCGTGGCTTTCTGGGGCTGCGATATTCCATCGATTAAAGGGTTGAAGTTTACACTAAATATGTATTTTGTCAACGCTTTAAGAGCCTATGAAAAAATACGATTATATAATTCTAGGAGCTGGCCTCTCTGGCCTTATGATGGCCACGGCAATGCTGGAGGATGATTTTTTTACCGGGAAGAAAATACTGCTCCTGGACAAGGATGAAAAACAAAAAAACGACAGGACTTGGTGTTTTTGGGATACGGGCACTTCACGTTTTTTGCCTCTTGCCTCACGGTCATGGAACAAGATTTACTTTGGCTCACCCCGGTTTACAAGCACCATCACGTTACAATCCTATGCTTATTACAAGATAGGATCCCATGACTTTTACGCGTGGGCTTTCGCCAAGATTTCCCAGGCGCAGAACATGGATTTTAAAAAGGAGGCCGTTAAGGATTTTATGGATAAGGGCAATCACGTTGAGGTTAAGACCGAAGGAGGTACCTACACGGCTCCAAAACTCATGACCAGCCTGCTCCCCAAAAAAAGACTTGAAGCACAAAACCGTTTCCCTGTCTTAAAGCAACATTTTACGGGATGGGAGATACATACCTCACTACCACACTTTGACAAGGATATTGCAACCTTTATGGATTTTAACGTGGACCAGCACGGTAATACACGGTTTATGTATGTACTTCCCACAACCGCTCAGCAAGCCCTTGTGGAGTATACCCTTTTTTCAGAAAAAACCCTAAGTGCCGCGGCGTACGAGGCGGCCATCAAGGAGTATCTGGCCAAAAGGCAGATTGATGACTATAAAATCATAAAAAAAGAGCATGGTGTCATCCCCATGACGGCTTACCCTTTTGAGAAACATAATTCTAAAAACATCATCCATATAGGTACCGCTGGGGGATGGACGCGTGGAAGCACAGGATATACCTTTAGTTATTCTGCAAAGCTTTCGCTCAAGCTGATAGAGCATTTAAAATCAGGAAAACCCATGGATGCTTTTAACATAAACAGCCGTTTTAGATGGTATGATAAATTATTTATTGAAGTTCTTTATAGCGATAATGGTCGGGGTGCAGACCTCTTTGCATCTATGTTCATGAAGAACCCCATTGGTCAAATCTTCAGGTTTTTGGATGGGGAGTCAACCCTTACCGAAGAAATAAAAATCATCCTTAGCCTTCCCAAAACACCCTTTATAAAAGCCCTTTTTAAATAAAAAACCCCGCGCGGGCGGGGTCATATGTATTGTGGGCAGTGCCTGGGATCATAACCTTTTTGCCAGGCCATCCTCATCCTTGAGTAGTCTGCCATCGCCATTGGCGATAAAGGTACCGTTGGGGTTATCATTGTTATCAAGCATGAGCACGCCCACTTGGGCTAGTGAGATACCTTCATCAGTTATTGTTCCACTTATGGCAAAAAGAACGATGGCGGTCTCTTCACCTATGGTATTTTCTAATTTGGCGTAAGCCGAAAACTTATCTCCACGTCCAGAAAAGAAACTGTCAGTCTGGTTGCCCAGGGTTGTTGCGCCATCACCCTCAGTTCCCGTAAAATTGAAGGTTCTCTTGCCATTGTCAAGACTGGTGATGTTCATGGTAATGTTGTAAAAGGTCGAGCCGGGGGCATAATCATCTTCAATATTAGATTTTACCAGTATGACCTTTTCAAATCTAAAGTTGCCGGAGATATCTGGGGTGTCAATGCCGTCATTAAAGGTGTAGCCCAGATTTTCAAGGGCGTCAATAAGGTCTGGGGTCACAAAGTTTTCTACCTGTGCCTCAATTTCTTCCTGGGTGATTTCTTGGGGATTGTCACCATCGTCCTTGCTACAGGAAAACATGGTAAAAAGTAAGATTGAAGAAAGTAAAAGGTTTTTGATTTTCATGATTGTTTGGTTTGAGTTATGTTATCTCATCGCAACAATCACGATTTGTCATCAATGTTATTCTAGAAACCCCTTTCTTTTTGGATGGTCTCATAAGCTTCCTGCACCCGCCTGAATTTTTCTTCGGCACCCTTGCGGTACACTTCATCCATGTGCTGTAGCTTGTCAGGATGATATTTTTTGACCATATCACGGTAAGCACGCTTGATTTCGGCGACACCGGCACTGCGGTCAATCTCAAGGATTTTGTATGCGCTATCGGCGTTTTTAAAGAACATGGCCTTGATGCTCTCAAATTCATTGCGGTTGAGCCGGAGGTAGCCGGCAATCTGTGCAATCTGGTTCACTTCAGATTCTGATACACGGCCATCAGCCTGTGCAATGCCAAAAAGAAAATGGATGATCTGCAACCTCACCTCATACCTGGTGCGCTGCACCAGGTATTGACATATCCTGGCGGCATCGACCTGCCTGTTTTTTATAACATCGTTAAAGGTCCTGAAAGTGGCATTTGCCCTGTCCTTGCCATACGCCTGTACAAAATAGGCCCGCACATAATCCAGTTCTTGCTGGCTTACCTGTCCATCAGCCTTGATGACTATGGAGCAAAGCGATAGCAGGTTCAATTCAAAGTCCCCTGGCGATACCGAGTTATATTGTCTTGACTTAGAAGTGCCCGTCGTGGGGGTTTTTGTAGAGAGAAGGTTGTCCAGGAGCATGCCCAATAGATACCCTATGATGGCACCCGGCAAGCCGCGATACATCATTCCTACGATGGCTCCTATCCATTTGATCATTTAAGTGGGTCTCTGTAAGTAATGTGGCTGCAAAAATAATGTCTCAACATCACATACGTCAAACAATAAATGCATTTGTTACAGTAAATTATTCCCATAAACAATTACAACGTTTGCGTACAAGAATAATGGGTTTACATGTAGGTTTTTAACCTGCTCTACGACATATATCTTATCTTTGTAACTTAAAAATATTGATTATGTATCCACCAGAATTAGTAAAACCTATGCGTGAAGACCTTACACAGGTAGGTTTTACAGAATTACATACTACTGATGATGTAAGGGCAGCCATGGAGAAGAAGGGCACAACCCTTGTGGTTGTGAACTCGGTTTGTGGTTGTGCGGCCGCAAATGCACGCCCGGGAGCAAAAATTGCCCTGCGCAATGAGAAAACCCCAGATAACCTGTATACCGTTTTTGCAGGGGTTGATAGGGAAGCCACTGACCTTGCCCGTGGTTTTATGGTGCCTTTTCCACCCTCATCGCCCTCTATGGCATTGTTTAAAGATGGCGAACTGGTGCACATGTTAGAGCGCCATCATATTGAAGGACGCCCTGCAGAAATGATTGCAGATAACCTTGTTGATGCATTCAACGAGTTTTGTTGAGCTATATAAAACCAAGCATATTTTCCCGGTCGATTGATCGGGATTTTTTTTGCCTTGATTGAAGGTCACTTCACCTGTATCTCATTACTTTTGTGCCTTGAACGGTAATACACCATAATGTCACACAACAAGCCGCTACTTCACCGTTTTCATATTTGGAGGTATAAACATATCTCTAACCAGAACTTCATATATATACTAAGCATAATCGTGGGTCTTGCCGCGGGACTGGGAGCAGTTTTTATAAAAAACCTGACCTACCTTATTCAATGGCTAGTAGAAGGAAAGTTGATTGAAGAATCCCATCTGGGTTTTTATTTTGTCTTTCCCGTCATAGGCCTTGTCTTGACGCTCATTGTGGTCAAGGTCTTTGTGAGGCATCCCGTAAACCACGGGATCAGCAGTACCTTGAGGGCCATTTCAAAACGCAAGGGCCTCCTGCGCAGGTATCAAATGTTTGCCTCGGCAATAAGCGCACCACTTACCGTGGGTTTTGGGGGTTCAGTAGGTCTTGAGAGCCCCACGGTTATCACGGGCACGGCCATTAGTTCAAACATATCCAGGTTTTTTAGGGTAAACCAGGCAACTAGGTTGCTGCTGCTGGGGTGTGCGGCAGCAGGGGCAATGTCCTGTATTTTTAAGGCACCCATCGCCGCGATAATCTTTGCCATAGAGGTGTTTAGCCTAGACCTTACCCTGGTCTCACTGGTGCCATTGCTACTGGCATCCATATGTGGTGTGCTCACATCACATTTCTTTTTTGGGTATGATACGATTTTGCCATTTACTCTTAAGGATGGTTTTACAATTGCAGATTTTCCATATTATCTGGTCCTGGGGGTAGTGGCTGGTTTTAGTTCGGTGTATTTTTGCCGCAGTTACTTTAGCCTCCTTAAATTCTTCAATAAATGGGAGTCACCCTATAAAAAATTGGCTTTCGCCGGAATTGCCCTTGGTTTTTTTGTGTTTCTCATCCCACCATTGTACGGTGAGGGTTTTGACCTTATCAACAATCTATTGGCGGGCAATGACCTGGAAGCATTTGGCGACACATTCTTCTCGGCATATATGGATAACATCTGGATCATCATCGCCCTGCTGGCCGGTCTTGTGATCTTTAAGGTTTTTGCCACCTCATTTACGTTTGCCGCCGGTGGCGTGGGAGGTATATTTGCCCCCGTGCTCTTCACGGGAAGCTGCCTGGGGAATTGCGTGGCTAAAATCATAAACAACCTAGGTCTGGGCTTCCATGTTTCCGAAAGTAATTTTACCCTCGTGGGCATGGCAGGACTTCTTGCCGGCGTCTTGCACGCCCCCTTAACGGCAATCTTTCTCATTGCCGAGATCACCAATGGTTATGGCCTTTTTGTGCCCTTAATGATCACCGCCGCCATTGCGTACGGTATCAACCGCTATTTTCAGCCTCACTCAGTCTATGCCATGGAGCTGGGACTGCGCGGGGAACTCATCACCCATGACAAGGACAGTGCCGCGCTTACCCTTATGGACCTCAATAGTGTGATAGAGACAAATTTCATTTCGGTCAAACCGGAAACAACCCTGGGCGAAATGGTGAAGAATGCTGTTGCAAAATCCACGCGCAACCTTTTTCCCGTGGTCAATGATGAAAATGAACTGGTGGGCGTGATCACGCTTGACGACATCAGGGACATCATGTTTGACTCAAAACTATATGACAAGGTCATCATAGAAAGCCTCATGCACTCCGCCCCAGAATATATCTATCTCGAGAGCGATTCGGCGAAAGCCGTAATGAACAAGTTTCAGGGTAGCGGCGCCTGGAACCTCCCTGTGATCAAGGATGGAAAATACCTGGGATTCATCTCAAAATCAAAATTACTCACCGTTTACAGGAGGCAATTACTACGCGTTTCAGGAAAGATATAATATGAAAAAGGTAAGGCGCATATTAATGATCGTCCTGTTTTTTGCCATTGTTGCGGCCATGGCAGTGGGATTTTATTTAAGGTCGCAAAAGGATTTTGCCCTGGGAGACAAGGTGATGGGCATTGCAATATTTAGCGGGGCTTTTGTGCTCATGCCCCTGTTTTTATACCACAGGTGGAAGGATAGAAATGTAAGGGATTATATGCTAAGTGAAGAGAATATAAAAAAGATGCGCGATTTTAATGAAAGTAAAGATACTGATAATCAATAGCTTTCAACCACAATATATTTTAGGATAATAGTTTGTCGTGTTGATAATTAATGTAGTTTTGTAACTAATCAAATTTTTATATTGCAAAAATGAAAGGTACAGTTAAATTCTTTATTGAGTCCAAAGGCTTTGGGTTCATCACTAATGACGACACCGGTAAAGACATCTTTGTTCACGCATCAGGCCTTAACGGTCAAGTGCTTGAAGAAGGTGACCAGGTAGAGTACATTGAAGAAGAAGGAAGAAAAGGTATGGTAGCCGCACAAGTGCGCGTGATCCAAGACTAAAATATATTGAGTTATATTTTAATTGTCTAGAGCCCTGTCCCACCGGGGCTTTTTTATTTCGCTAAAGCGAAAGATCATCTTGATGAAGCTAGAATTCATTTTGTAACTTTCCCCTACATGGACAATACCCTTACCGTAGCCGCAATACAAGGTGCGCTGGCATGGGAAGACCCAGCCGCAAACCGTGAGTATCTTGATGCCAGGATTGATGCCATATCCCGGGCAGACCTTGTTGTCCTGCCAGAGATGTTCTCAACGGGATTTAGCATGAGGCCACAAGGCCTAGCCGAGGATAAAAATGGAGCAACCCTGCAATGGATGCTCTCCAAGGCCGCCCAAAAAAGCATGGCCATTGCCGGTAGCCTCATGGTACAGGATGGCACTGACTATTACAACCGGTTTTATTTTGTGGAGCCGGGTGGTGAGGTCACGACCTATGATAAATACCATCTTTTTACACTGGGCGGCGAGCATGAACCCTACACCAAGGGTAAAGGTCCCGTAACGGTAAACTACAGGGGGTTCAAGTTTTTTCTGCAAATTTGTTATGACCTTAGGTTTCCCGTATTTTCAAGAAACACCATGCGCTATGATGCAGTGCTCTACGTAGCAAACTGGCCAAAAACACGCATCCTTGCATGGGATACCCTGTTGCGTGCCCGCGCCATCGAGAACATGGCCTATTGCATAGGTGTCAACAGGCTGGGCATAGATGGTGATGGATATGAATATACCGGCCACAGCGGTATATATGATGCACTGGGGCAAACGTTAGCTTTTGCTAATGAAAACGAGGCCATCATCACGGCCACCATATCAAAATCACACATAAACGAGACTAGGAGAAAACTTAATTTTCTGGAAGATCAGGATTTGTTTGTTCTTCAATAAGTGGAGCCTCAGCAGAGGGTGACAAGGTAAAAATCTTCTTGGGGAACCATCCCTTCCTTATGTCTTCAATCTCAGGGTAATAAAACACCTTTTCAGGCTGCAGGCCTTTTAAAAAATTTCCGGTATCAAACTTCCCGTTTCCGTTTGCATCCTCGATTACCCTGATTAAATACTGGGCAGGGGCCACCGTGTTAAAGGTAAACACCGTTTGCCCAGGTTCGCCTGCCAGCTCAAGTTTTACCTCGCCCTTATCCGTGGTGAGCTGCACGATGTATGCAGTACTGTCCCTGGCTGCGGCCAAAGTAATCTCAAAGTCCCCAAAATCTGAAAATTGTGCGGTCCTGGGGGCAAACCTTAATGTATCGTTCTTATGCCCCAGGAAATCTGTAAAGGCTTCCGGAAGTGCGGTTATGGTGTAGGTCTGGTTTTCTTCGGTGTCAAAATCAATGCTGAATCTGGATTCCCTGGGCACGAGCACTACCTTAAAATCATTGACATAGGTTGAATCAAGCTTTGCAATCGTGATTTTTGTGGTGTCAACACCGGTTATGGGGATGTTTGTTTTTACCCTGAAGTTGCTCCCCAGCGCGATTGCATTTCTGGTTTCGGGCGAAAATATAAGTGAATCGTTGCGCACAGGCCGTTTGCGCAGCACGAGGGTATCATTTTGGGTGGGGGTCACCACGTTGAACACCAGGGAGTCCGTTTCGATTTTTGGCTTGTACCAGTATTTGAGCGTATCCTCATCCTTACGGTAGGTAATGAGCGATTCAAAACCTTCGGGTCTTGGAGAAAGCAGGTTGATGTCAATACTGTCAGCAACCCCGGCATAGGCAAAGTTAACGCGCTGCGCCTTGGGTTGACGTGGTCTTTCAACCTGGGTCAGGAGTATCTCATTAAACAATGTCAGGGTCTGAAACTTTGCCGTGTCCCGCGGTAAGGTGATGAAATCGTCAACAAAACCTATTTTGTCCTTATCCGGTTGAAAAGTATAATTCTCATCTTCATCCTTCAAGGCGACGAGTCTATATTTTCCTGCTTTTAGGTTGGTGAGTTCAAAGGTTGTCGTGCTATCAAGCGTATTCGTGACATAGCGTGGCTGGTCCTTGTAGACCACAGAGTCCTTGTAAGTGCTATCAACCTCATATAGCATAACTGTCACATATTCATCTGGCAGGGCAAGCAGGGCATCCCTGATTTCACCGCGCACCTTGAGGGAGTCTATATAATCTCCCGTGGACATTACATATTTAAAATAGGGGTAGGGGTTGCCCTCGTTGTTGTCCACCACGCTCCTGCCAAAGTTGAACACGTAGGTCGTATTGGGAACAAGTGCAGTATCCTCAACGGTGATAGATATATATTTTGAAGCGCTACCCAGTGGTGTGATAAGCGGTTTTGGGTTGATGGGGGGTGAGATTATCAGCTGTTTCTGCAGGTCCTTGAACTTGATGTACTCATCAAAATATACCCGTATCTCATCCTCTTCAAAGTTTGTGGTATAGTTGGGCGGGTTTGCATTGACAAAGACCGGTGGGTCTTCATCCTTGGGGCCACCCGTGGGCGAACTGCGCTTTGCACAATTTACCACAAGCAGCAGCAATGCTAAAACAGATAAAAGATTAAGGATCCTCTTTTTCATAAACATGGCAAAATAACGACAATTTTTTGTGTTTTCGTGTGCAGCCGTTAGCCGGTTGCCATCGCCATGAATGCCACGCTTATTTTCAAGCCCTCGATTTGCTTAAGGGCAAGGTAACACCCCTCAACGGTCCCTCCCGTCGTGATGAGGTCGTCCACCAGTAAAATGTGCTTGCCGCATAGTGTATTGGGTTGCCTTACGGCGAAAGATTTCAACACGGATGTGCTGCGGGATTCCCGTTTCAAGAATACCTGCGTGGAGGTTGACTTCTTGCGGTAGAGCACGTCCTTGACGACCGTTGTGTTTAGCGCTTTTGCGATTTCAAGAGCAAAACCATCTACCTGGTTATAACCTCTTTTGTGTTTTCTCAATCTATGCAGCGGTACGGGCATCACGCCATCAATATCATTAAAACGGTCGCTGTGCCGTAGCTCTTCTCCCATCCATTTGCCCAGCTGCCCACTTATTTTTTCCTGATTCCTATATTTCAGGTTGTGGATGAGGTTCTGCACCTTGCTCTTCTTCTCAAAATAAAAGAGCGCGGCCGCCTGTTCCAGCGGCACCCGGCCCATCAATAGCTTGTGGATGGGGCTTTGTTGCAACTCATGAAAACCGGTAAGGGGCAAATCATGCCTGCATGGGGTGCAAATAAAACGTTCACCCTGTGACAGGATCCCTGTACATGCGGGGCAAAGATCTGGATAAAAGAGGTTTAACAGGGCTTTCATGATAATAAGGTAAGGTTTTTCTAAAAATGAAACAACTTGTGGGCTAGAGGTGGACCGGGGGGATTTTTTTTGGCGAAAGCCATAAATACATCTTGCTCAAAAAGTGACGCATTACAAGGGTTTTGTTATTTTTACCGCCCTAAACTAAATTTTTAGAATGGCACAACAGGATGATAAGTTCAAGAAGGTAATCGCCCATGCTAAGGAGTATGGATATATTTTTAGCAGCAGTGAGATTTATGATGGCCTGAGCGCGGTGTATGACTATGGTCAAAATGGCGCCGAACTCAAGAAGAACATACGTGATTACTGGTGGAAATGGATGGTGCAGCTGCACGAGAACATCGTGGGTATTGATGCTGCCATCTTTATGCACCCCACGACCTGGAAGGCTTCTGGGCACGTTGATGCCTTCAATGACCCACTTATTGACAATAAGGATTCTAAAAAGAGGTACCGCGCTGATGTACTTATCGAGGATTATGCAGAGAAGCTCAACCAGAAAGCGCAAAAGGAAATCGACAAGGCCAGGAAACGTTTTGGCGAGAGCTTTGACGAGGAGCAGTTTGTGACCACAAACCCGCGTGTGGTGCGCTACCGCAGTGATCAGCGCGAAGTGCTTGAGAGAATGGCACGCTCACTGGATGCTGAAGACCTCGCCGATGTCAAGGCATTGATTGAGGAGCTGGGCATTGCAGACCCGGACACTGGTTCTAAAAACTGGACAGATGTACGCCAGTTTAACCTGATGTTTGGCACAAAACTGGGAGCATCAACCGAGACGGCGACTGATCTATACCTGCGTCCAGAGACGGCACAGGGAATCTTTGTAAACTTCCTTAACGTGCAAAAGACCGGGAGGATGAAGATACCATTTGGTATCGCGCAGACGGGTAAGGCTTTTAGAAATGAAATCGTGGCACGACAGTTTATCTTTAGGATGCGGGAGTTTGAGCAGATGGAGATGCAGTTTTTTGTACGTCCAGGCGAAGAGCTCACCTGGTATGAACACTGGAAGGAACAGCGTTTAAAATGGCACTTGTCACTGGGACTGGGAGAAGAAAACTACCGTTTTCATGACCATGATAAGCTGGCCCACTATGCCAATGCCGCGGCAGATATCGAATTTAATTTTCCATTTGGATTTAAAGAGTTGGAAGGTATACACAGCCGTACGGACTTTGACCTTAAGGCCCATGAAGCGTTCTCTGGAAAAAAACTACAGTTCTTTGATCCAGAACTCAATGAGAGTTACGTACCGTATGTGATCGAGACGTCCATAGGCCTAGACCGTATGTTTCTTGCCGTTTTTTCACAGTCACTCGTAGATGAAGAGCTGGAGAACGGCAGTACGAGGACGGTCTTAAAGCTTCCCGCGGTGCTGGCACCGGTTAAGGCTGCGATACTTCCCCTGGTCAAAAAAGATGGATTGCCTGATGTTGCCCGTAAGATAATGGATGACCTCAAATGGGATTTTAATGTGGATTATGATGAGAAGGATGCGGTGGGAAGAAGGTACCGTCGCCAGGATGCGGCCGGGACACCATTTTGTATCACGGTAGACCATGACACGTTAGATGATAATAGTGTGACAATACGAGACAGGGACACGATGGAACAAAAACGGGTGCCCATTGCAGGACTTTCTCAAATCCTGCACGACAAGCTGGATTTAAAACACTGGATAAAATAAAACGATTAAGCCCCATCTTCTGGGGCTTTTTTATTTCCTGTACTGAAATTTATGCTATTTTAGGGGGCAACACCATAATATACCGTGAATTATAAACTTTCCTTATGAACAAGATCTACCCCTCATTGATGGTTTGTGTTTTCTTTTTTTTGGGTTTAACCCAAATGGAAGCACAAAAAGAAGCCCCCAGGGAAATAGCCAAGCTCAAACTGGTCAGAACAGTGCCCAGCCTTGCAGATCAGATGCGCAGGGGCACGCTTGAAAGACCAGAAAAAGGCGAGAAGAAAGAAATAAACCCAAAACGTAGGCATGGTAACAATGTGGTGCCGGGAAAAGGATTTCCCAAAGGGGATGACCCCTTGATAAACGAAGCCAGGCAACGCTCTAGCAGGTCTTATCAACCCTTGGTACCTGACCTGGTTTTTGATGCTAAGGATGATTTTATATTTGCCCCTTCAGACCCCACGGGAGCCGTGGGCCCCAACCATTATGTCTCTGCATGGAACGTGGGTTTTCAAATTTTTGACAAAAACGGCAACGCCCTTATGCCCGAAGCTTCCCTGGGAACATTATTTGATGGTAACGAGGCGGGGGACCCCATTGTGATCTATGATGCAGCCGCAGATAGGTTTATCATCACGGAGTTTGAAGATGGAGATGATGGCCTTGATAGTGAAAATGGATTGAATATTGCCGTGTGCGCGGGTCCTGACCCGGTAAATGATGAATGGTATATCTATACCTCCTATGATACCGGCAATTTTCCCGACTACCCAAAATATTCAGTATGGCATGATGGATATTATGTTACCGCAAACATTACCACCAGTGGTATAGGGGCCACGGGCAACTCAGTCTTTGTGATGGAGCGGGATAGTCTTTTACTGGGCAAGGAGGCCAGGTTTGTGGGTTTCCCGTTGACCGGGATAAGAAGAAATGGTTTTTACAGCCCACAGTTCTTTAATGCAGGTAATCCCACCTTGCCAGCTGGAGGGCCCGCGACCGTGGTCTACATGCAAGATGATTCATGGTCAGGTGTCGATGATGACCACCTCAAGCTTTGGGAAGTTACCATGGACTGGCAAAACATGGAGAACTCATCAATTTCTGAACCGGCACAATTGACCACGGCAGATTTTAATGGAGTTTTTGATGGAGGTGACTTTGCAAACCTCACCCAGCCCAATGGCGTTGACATCGATGTTCTTCAGGCCACGATAATGAACCAGGCACAATTTAGGAAATTCCCTACCTACAATTCGGCCATCTTCAATTTTGTGGTAGATGCTGATGGAAGTCCAGAAGGAGAACGTGCAGGGATTAGATGGTATGAACTGAGGCAGGATGCAGAGGGACAACCCTGGTCCATCTACCAAGAAGGCACCTATCTCTCCCCTTCTGGGTCCAATGCTTTTGCAGGAAGCATGATTATGGATAATGAAGGCAATATAGGTCTGGGCTATACCACGGTGAGCCCCACACATAGCGTGGGTATAAATTTTACAGGACGTTATGCTAACGACCCACTGGGGGTAATGAGTGTCCCAGAGTCCACTATTGTCAACAGTTCTGGCAACAGCTCATCTGTACGCTATGCTGATTATACCCACATGACCCTAGACCCAACGAATGAAACAGATTTTTGGTTCATCACAGAATATTTTAATCCCAATAGGGCAGATGTGGTATCAAAATTTCACTTAAAACCTGATAGCGTTAATGATTTGATGGTCACGGATATCCTAACCCCAGAAACTGGAGACCTGGACGGTGCAGAAGAAGTAACGATAAGGGTAAGGAACAATGGATCTGCGACCCAGAGCAACTTTGAAGTCACCTATAAAATAAATGATGATACGGTCGTGGCCGAAACCTTTACAGGCTCGCTTGAGTTTAATGAAAGTACTGATTTTACTTTCAGCACGCTTGCAGACTTGTCCAGTGACGGTGAATTCTACAATATTATGGCAGATGTCAACCTCCAGGAAGATGAAGATACCGGTAATGATTTTGTGACAAAGCAGGTACAGAATTATTTTTCAAATGATATAGGGGTGTCAGAAATTTTGAGTCCTGAACAATACCCTGAAGGCAGCACCGAGGCCATGGTAACGGTAAGGATCACAAATTATGGTGATACGGCTCAAGAGGATTTTCCCGTGTTCTTCACCCTCGACGGCGGCGCACAGGTCATTGAGGATTTTGAAGAAATATTACCGGCGCTGACCACGGTTTCATTTACCTTCAATCAAACCATTGATATCAATGAGATAGGCACGTATGAGTTGATTACCGGCACGTTACTGGATACAGACGCAAATCCATCAAATGATAATTATTCCCTTACCATAGAACGCCAGGCCTGTATTCCGGTTTCTAACTGTGAAGATTACAATGACGGTGTTATAAGCTTTACCCTAGGGGAAACCACCATTGAACCCTCTTGTTCCGCAACAGGTTATACAGATAATACAGACATGATTGTCCCTGTTGATATTGCAGGCAACCCCATCTTGGGGTCATTGCAAATGGGTTATGACAACAGCACCTTTGCATTTTTTATAGATGCAAATCAAAACCAGACCTTTGAAAGCTCTGAGCTCGTTTCTACCGGTCTTGTACCTAATGAAGAAACAGATACTGATTTTCTGTTCACCCTACCCTTAAACCTGCCCGTGGGCGATTACTTGATGCGCGTGCGTGGGGCTGATCTGGTCAACGGTCTTGGCGCTGTGGTTGATCCTTGTTCAGACCTTGAATTTGGTAGGACCAATGATTACACCCTGAGGGTAACCTCATCATTGGGTGTGGAAGAAAGCAGATTTGCAGGAGCAAACCTGGAGATCATAGAGCCAGAAACAGACCATTTTTCTGTTACGTTGAGAACCACGGAGCGCATGGACGACCTACACTTTGCGGTCTATAATCTCATGGGGCAAACCCTGGTCTCAAACTGGATCTCAAGTGAAGGCGGTAAATACACCTATGACCTGGATATGTCCTATGCATCATCTGGAGTGTATATCGTGAGGCTGGGCGACAAGAATGGTGCGGCCACAAAGAGGATTATTGTAAAATAACATTGCCTTACGGCGAAAAAAACCCAAGAGCTGTCCTGAATATCAAGGACGGCTTTTTTTATTTTTGCACTTTCTCAAAAGATTCTATCGCAACGGGCCAAGCCTCACCACATCTATTGCGCATGCGCAAACGTCTATATTTTACATAAAGCACATCCCCATTGACCAGCGAAGATTTATCCATTTCCACAGGATCGAGGAGTGCAACAGCTTTCCCAGTGGTAATCTTAAGCATCATTGAGCAGGTGGCAGATTTTTCATTGTCAATCACCACTTCGGCGGGTGTGTATCCCTCTTGTATCAAGGTGTTTGCCTGGGTATTGTTCACGTTTTTCTCTATCGTGGGCAAAAATTTCTTCTTTTCAAGAGCTGCGTTTTCCTGTTTTGAGGATTTGCAGGATGTTAATGCAAGCAGGCTTGCAAGTATTAAAAGCGGTAGTGTTTTCATGATATAATGTTTTTTAAAAAAATGCCCTTAACTGCACCGTCCCCGTGTGTATGGTACGTGTATTTTCACTATTCCTGCCAAAATAATTCACATTCAGGTCAAGAAACTTTGTCAACCTTTTTTGTGCCAGTAAACTCCAGGTAAAGTTTGAACCGGGCTGCAGGCCTTCAAGCATTTGATAGGAAACCGGTGTAAAATTGCTTCCTTCAAAATCGTTCTTGATGTACTTGATTTCGCCATTGAGCGAAATCTTACCTGCATTTGCATACGCAAGGGCAATGCCCAGGTCGTGCTTATTGAGTTTCTCACCGCCTCCTTGCGTATTCTCTTTTTTGGCGAAAGCATAAAAACCCTCTATGCGCGAGCGGTCATTGATAAGATATGAAATTTTAGGGTTAAGGCCCTGGTTGTCAATTTTATAATTGCGAGACGCATAATTTTGTGAATTGCTTTGTGTATAGCCCACCTCTGCCCTGAGGTTGAAGATGTAGCCGTTTTTTATTTTGTGCAAAAAATTGACCTGATGACTTCTTAGTTTACTTTCTTGCAGGCCGATGGTCAAGAGGTTTTTTGTGGAGGTGGCGAGGTAGGTATAGCTGGTGGTATATCTTTGTTTGCCGCGGTTATAGAAAAAAGTGTTGCGCAGGCTGAGGTTGAGCCCCAGTTCATCATCTGTGGAGTTAAAGGGATTGAGGTCAAAGCTACTGCCCTCCCGCAGGATCTTTCTGTCCAGCAGGTAGCTGGTTTGATTGTAAAAGTGAGAAAGAAATTTTTTTATGCCTTCCTGGCCGCTCCATTGTTGTGGGTTCAGGGTAAGTATCTGGCTCAGTTTGTTTTGATGCGTCTTCACAAAAACACGATTGGGCAGCAATACCTTGAGATAATCTGCCTCGTCCTGAAACTGTGCAACCTCAAACTCCTGCAATTGCTGTATGCCATCGTTGTTGTAATCTATCCAGGTGTGGGTTCCCTGGCCCTCATCTACCCGTAGGTATGAAAATTCCTGCTGTGGGAGGGTGCCACTGTTTGTCTCATAGACCGTGTTCCAGCGGATGAGCCTGTTGACCAAGTATTGATCATAGATAAGGCGTGAATTCAACGAATTTTCATCTTCAAGTGCTTTATCCTCATATTTAAGGGTGCGATAATTGACGTATAGGCCCAGGGAGGTATTCCTGGACTTTATGAGTTGTGATTTCAGGTAATAGGTATTGCTGTGGTTGACGCGTTGCAGGTCATTGCCCCGCAGGCTGTCATTAAAACGCTGGCGGTAACCCACCTCTGCAAAAACGGCCGTGCTGTCTCCTATTCCGGCGAAAGCCTCATAAGCAAAAAAGCGCTGGGTGAGGCTGTCTTTACGGTTGGTGAAAGTATCCCGTCTTTCATTGTTCTCTGTTTGAAACTTGGTACCCACCCATGTTTTTTTAAACCCTTTTACCGTGCGCGCGCTGAGCCTTAAAAAAGCAGATGAGAGCGTGTCTGAGTGTGTCTTGAGATAGCTCGCGTTGAGGAAGCCATTAATTTTCTTCCTATTGATGGCGGCATGTACAGTATG
Organism: Cytophagaceae bacterium; assembly: GCA_002710685.1. Lineage (GTDB taxonomy): Bacteria > Bacteroidota > Bacteroidia > Flavobacteriales > Flavobacteriaceae > Leeuwenhoekiella. The sequence goes on from PALD01000075.1 coordinate 37,028, forward strand.
CCTGCTCCCAGCGTAATTATTAGCATAGTTCAGGTGTTCAAATTGATAATTGTAGTTGCCCAGTTGGGTGGTGCTGTAGTTGAATCCACCGGTGCCCAGCGTAAGGCCATTTACACTTGTTGCCTGGGTGGGCAGGTTCCAGTCACGGTTAAATTCAATATTAAAATTACGCTCTATGTTTTGAAAACGGGAATCCACATGGTCAAGGCTTGCATAACTTTCAAGATGTGTGCTATCCCGTGATCCTACTATAAGTTGGCGAGCTTCAAAATGTCCCGCAAACCCGTTGTTGTCATCATCATCCACCCCAGAGAACAGGTTGAGGTCCCGTTTGCTGCCCGCAAGTTCAAAGGCCAGGTGTGTTTTTTCTGAAGGGTCATAACTGCTGCTTATGGTGGCGAGTTGCAGTTTAGTGGGCGCGATGAGCTGGACAATGGGTTCATAATCTCCTTGCATAACGCCATTTATAGGAGCGACATATTCATAGATGCGGCTTACGGCCGTAGTATTTGTAATGATGTAATTGCCCTGATTGGTTCCCACCTGGGTAAATCTAACGTTGTAAAGCTCATCATCCTGATTGTTTGAGAACACAAAAATTTCCTGACCGTTGAGCAGGTCCTTGCGGTAGAGAATCTTGTTATCACTATATTGATCCAGCACGGCGCTGGGAGCTACCATTAAAGATGGGTTGTCACCGGCTTGTGTTAAAACATCCACCTGTTCCTGATTGAGGTTTTGCTGCAAGGGTTGATTTTTTGCATCATTTTCTGAGTAGACATTTGCGCGTATCCTGAACTTGCCGTTTGCCGTTTCATGACTTCCACCGCCATGGGCAATGATGCGGGTATAGTTCTGCTCGCTGTATTGATATTCAACCACGATGCGCATCTCGCTGTTGATGGGAAAAGTGGGGTTAAAACGTAATTCACCGGCATTGTAATCAATGACATAATCCTCGTTTTCCCCACGCTCGAGCAGCACGCTATTAACATACACACGCTCGCTGCCAGAGATTATCAATTGGTACAGTTCACCATTGGGGCCGGTAAGTTTGTAAGGTCCTTGGTTGCCTTCCTGTCCCTGGATATTGGTTTTGTTGTACACACCTTTTACAATAGCTCCCGTGGCAAAGACATGGGTATTGCTTCCGTTTGATTCAATATTGGCATTGAGTGATAGACCCTGTACTTTTTTAGTAAATGAGCCAAAATACGATTCAGTATCCACAAGGTTGATGTCTCCCGCGCGTATGTTCCAGCTATCGCTGTAGAGTTCTATGAAAATCTGATCAAATTCATCCAGCCGTTGTGAATAGCCATATTGGGTTTGTGGTATATTAGCATCCTGTAAAGACGCCCGTATCCCTACCTTGTCGCTCAACCTTCCCGTGATTTGCAGGTCAAGTTCAGAGTTTACGGTGCTGTTTTGATTATTGCCCACAGTTACCCCGCGCACGATACTCCCCGAGGTTTGTAGTCCATCAAAGGGCACAAATCTCTGTGAGTTTGTTTCCTGTTGCAAGGCATAGACCTTTTCCAGGCCACCACTACTGCTTATTACCTTGTCAGGGTCATAGAGAAAGTATTTTTTGGTGAGGAATTCAGGATAGGCCCGGTATTTAAAAAAGAGGGTATCTTCCTTTTCCAGGATTGAAGCCTCTGGGATAAAAAGCGCCCTGCCATAATCTATGGAATACGCGGTCGTATCCAGGGCGGTTCCATTTTTTTTATATACCGTAAAAAGGTAGTTGTTGATACTTACGCTATCCAGCACCATGGTATCACGTACGGCAAGACGTTTCTCTCTTTGGTCAGGATTGTTTATTTCCTGCCCCAGCATGGTGATGGGTAGCCATAGAAGAAAGAATAACGTACTGTTTCGCATCAAGATAGTAACAACATTAGGTATAAAAAAAGTATCCCGGGCCTGGCGAAAGATAAGAATAGTACTTTTGGCTTTAAGCCAAATCAAGATAAACTGGGATACAGTTCTTAATTTAGCGCAAATTGTAAAATTTTCATGAAGATCATATCATACAACGTAAACGGAATTAGGGCGGCCATGCGAAAAGGCCTGATAGAATGGCTGCAACAAGCACGGCCAGACGTGCTTTGCCTGCAGGAGACCAAGGCAAACAAAGACCAGGTTGACCTGGACCTCATTGAAGGGGCCGGGTATCACAGTTACTGGTTCAGCGCTGAGAAAAAAGGTTACAGCGGGGTTGCCATTTTCACTAAGGAAAAACCAGACCATGTGGAATATGGTACCGGCGTGGATTACATGGACTTTGAGGGAAGGAACATCAGGGTTGATTTTGGCGATATTTCCATCATGAGCCTGTATTTACCCTCTGGTACCAACATTGCCCGGCTGGACCACAAGTTAATGTACATGGATGATTTTCAAAAATATATTGACAATTTAAAAAAAGAACGACCCAACCTGGTGATAGGAGGGGATTATAACATCTGCCATGAGGCCATAGACATCCATGACCCGGTGCGCAATGCAAACGTGAGCGGTTTTCTGCCCGTAGAGCGGGAGTGGATTGGCAATTTTATAGATAGTGGTTTTACTGACTCTTTTCGCCATCTCAACAAGGATCCCCATAATTACACCTGGTGGTCCTATCGGGCAAATGCCAGAGCAAACAACAAGGGCTGGCGCATAGATTACAATATGGTGAGCAACCCCATAAAAGAAAAAATAAAAAGAGCCGTTATATTACCTGATGCCATGCACAGTGACCACTGTCCGCACCTGGTAGAAATAAATTAACAACAACCTATTCATTAAAATGATACAAAGAATCCTAACCATTATCCTCGCAGGAAGTTTGCTTGCCTCTTGCGTTTCCGCGAAAGTGTACAAAGACCTAGAATCAAAGTATGGCTCGCTAAAAGATGAAAACCAGGACCTCAAGCAGGATTTGGCTGAAGCCAAAAGCCAATGGAAAAAGTTTGAGGACGACTCAAAAAGACTGCAAGATGAACTGGCCACTGCCACGGCAGCACGTGACGACCTGCAACGCAAGTACACGGCAGCAAAGACAAATCTTGACAACCTGCAAGAGAGCTACAATGCGCTTGAAGCAAACAGCAGCGCCACCATTGCCGCAAACAGCAAGAAAAACCGCGAGCTCCTCACCGAGCTTGAAACAAAACAGGCCGCCCTGGCCGAAGAACGCTCAAGGCTTGAAAAACTGCAAAGAGACCTTGCCGAAAGGTCGCAGCGCGTGGATGAGCTAGAAGACATGCTTGCACAAAAGGATGCCAAGATGCGCGCGCTCAAGGATGCGATAAGCAAGGCGCTTGTTGATTTTGAGGGCAAGGGCCTCACCGTGGAGCACCGCGATGGCAAGGTATATGTTTCTCTAGAGAACAAGCTACTGTTTGACAGCGGTAGCTGGACCGTGGGGACACAAGGTAAACAGGCCGTAAACCAGTTGGGCAGCGTGCTGGCACAAAACCCGGACATTGCGGTCCTTATAGAAGGCCACACAGATAATGTGCCCTACGGCGGAAATGGGCCGTTAAAGGACAACTGGGACCTCTCGACAAAAAGGGCGACCGCCATCGTGGAAATCCTGTTGCAAACGCCCGGCATAGAGGCTCAAAACCTCACGGCCGCAGGTCGTGGTGAGTTTGCTCCCGTCGCCACTAATGAAACTTCAGAAGGTAAATCAAAAAACAGGAGGATTGAGGTAATCCTAACCCCAAAACTGGATGAGGTGACCAAGCTGTTGAACGATATATAGGCTTCCGCCAAAAAAAATAAAGCAAAACCTGCTGGGCGTCAACCCCGCAGGTTTTTTGTTGTACATGGGCTAACTTTGACCAGAAGCAAAAAACCACAATGAAATATACCACACTTCCCGATACTGATATCAAAGTAAGCAAGATATGCCTGGGCACCATGACCTGGGGACAACAAAATACAGAAGAAGATGGCCACCGGCAGCTGGAGTATGCCATTGAGCAGGGCATCAATTTCATCGACACGGCCGAACTGTATTCAGTGCCGGCGAAAGCCGAAACACAAGGAAGCACAGAGCGCATCATAGGCACATGGCTCAATAAGCGCGGCAAGCGCGATGACCTGGTGATAGCCTCAAAGATTGCTGGTCCCGCAGAAATGACCAAACATATCCGTACCGGTGGCTATGCACCACACGAGATTAACGACGCCATAGACAAAAGCTTAAAACGCCTGCAAACAGACTATATAGACCTGTACCAGTTGCACTGGCCAGAACGAAATTCAAATTTCTTTGGGCAACTGGGCTACACCCACGATGATAGTGAGCAATGGCAGGACAACTTTCAGCAAGTCCTGGAAACGCTTCAGGGCGCCATACAAGCGGGTAAGATAAGGCATGTGGGCCTCAGCAATGAAACTCCCTATGGACTGTTTCGGTTTTTGGAAGAATCCAGAAAAAACAACCTCCCAAAAATGCGCACCGTTCAAAACCCGTACAACTTATTGAACAGGAAGGACGAGGTGGGTCTAAGTGAAATCTACCATCGTGAAAATGTTGGCCTATTGGCGTATTCCCCTTTGGGTTTTGGCACACTTGCAGGAAAATACCTCGATGGCAAAAAGCCGGCAAATTCAAGGGTGACCCTTTTTCCGCAGTACACGCGTTATCACAGCGAGCCAAGTTTTGAAGCAACGCGAAGGTACCGTGACATTGCACAAAGACATGGGCTCAACTTTGCGCAGATGTCGCTGGCATTTGTTACCGGCAGGCCTTTTATCACAGCAAATATCATTGGGGCCACGACCATGGAGCAACTCAAGGAGAATATCGCAAGTATTGATGTAAACTTGGATAAAGAAGTGCTGGAAGAGATTGAAGCTGTTCACAAAAAAATCCCCAATCCTGCACCATAGGTGTTTTGGGTGTAGCCAAATAAATAACTTGAAAGAGGAAAATGCTGATGCTGGTTTTTCCTCTTTTTGTTTTTTAAATAGTAAATTTCAAAAGCTCCTTAACTCAACAACCATGAAAAACCATTGTTTCCTGCTTGCCCTTTTTGCAAGCACATTGCTCTTTGCACAAGAAGACCTCCCCCTGCGTGGCCTGGCAGTCGCGGCACCAGATAAAGCTAGCGTTTCACGGTTTGTAAAGTTTATCAATGAAGAGCTGGGGCCTAGAAACATCAATACGCTGGTGCTTCGGGTGGATTATGATTTTAAGTATACATCCCATCCCGAATTGGCAAATGAAGATGGACTTACACAACAGGATGTGTATAAGATTGTTGAGGCTTGCGCCAAGAACAATATCGAGATTATCCCCCAAATCAATCTTTTTGGCCATCAATCCTGGCACGGTTCACTGGGCAAATTACTTACCGTCTATCCACAATTTGATGAAACACCAGATGTAGAACTGCCCCAAGACTATGAGTGGCCCAATGCAGATGGCCTGTATTGTAAAAGTTACTGTCCATTACATCCTGAGGTCCATGATGTCGTTTTTGACCTTATTGATGAGATAACAACGGCCTTCAAGGCAGACGCTTTTCATGCCGGGATGGATGAGGTGTTTTACATCGGGATGCCACAGTGCCCGCGCTGTAGCGGCAGGGACAAGGCCGAACTTTTTGCCGGAGAGGTCACTAAAATCAGGAATCACCTGGCACAAGATGGTAAACGGCTTTGGATTTGGGGCGACCGTCTCATTGATGGTAAGACCACGGGAATCGGTCTTTGGGAAGCCAGTATGAACAATACTTACAAGGCGATAAACCTTATCCCAAAAGACGTCATGATTTGCGATTGGCATTACGAGAGGCCAGACCCCACAGCGGTCTATTTTGCCATGAACGGCCTGGATGTCGCGACCTGCTCCTGGCGAAATCCGGATGTTGCCGTGCAGCAACAGCAGATGCTCAAGGATTTAAGAGAAGGTGCCACAACGGCAATGAAAGAACATTACCGTGGGATGCTGCACACCTCATGGACAAGCACTGCAAATTTCCTGGAGATGTTTTATGAGCAAAAGCCCAAGGAGGATAACGATGCGACCACCTTTAAAGCGTTGTTCAAGAAAAACTAGGATTACTCCTGGTTGGGATAGGCCTTCAATAATTTTTCAGCTTCCGCCGAAGAAATAATGGAAACCGTACCATGCCTTGCCGCATCGGGGAAATTAGCGTCATCTTCGATTTCCCAGTTCGTTAGGTCATCAGAATAAGAAACGCCAAAACGGTCTGTCATACAAAAGTCATAATACAACAAATAACCATCTTCAAACGGGTCCAGGATCACGCTGGGACCTTCAGTGATTACGGGCACGATCTGCCCGTTGTTTAGGTGTCCTTCAACAATTTCATAAGGACCTTCCAGCTTATCTGAAACTGCTAGTCGTATTGCGCGGCGCTCGCCCGTTTTTGCACCAAATTCTTCTTCTTTATGGAACAGATAATACTTTCCACCTTCTTTTAAAATCGTGCCATCAATCACAGAATATGGTGGGTCAAAAAGCACTTTGGCCGGTGTAAAGCTCTCCCAGTCCTTCGTGCGGGAATACCACAAGCGACTATTCATCCAGCCGGCCTCATCAAAAGACGATGACCACACGAGAACATATTCGTTGTTTTCCTCATCATAAAACCACTCTGGAGCCCATATATTTTTGGCGAAAGCCCCGTTTTCTTTAGTTTCTTTCATAAGTGGCAAAGACCCTTCAGCCTTCCAGTGAATCAAATCTTTAGAAGTGGCGTACAAACACGTGGGGCCAACTTCATTTTTATCAAGTTCTCCCATCCCGCCAGTAGCGAGAATGTGCCAGGTCCCGTCAGGATCGCGGCGCACATACGGGTCGCGCATCCACTGGTCCCAGATGGGTTTATTGTCATTAAGCGGCGTCCAGTTGCGGCCGTTAGTAGAAAGTGCGATATGCAAGCTCGCCTCAAGCATGGGGTCGGGCAATGGTACCTCAATGATATTACCGTCGTTATCAATCTCGATGCGGGTGGGATAACGCTGTCTAAAATACGTCAACATCATCACCTTGTCACCGTCTTTTATGTGCAGTTCAGGATATGGTTTTTCTTTTTCCGCTTGCGCGAAAAGTACTGCAGGGGCAAGCATGAGGCCACACAGGACGGCCGCTAGTATTTTGTGCATATCCCTTTATTTTATCACATTGTCCATTACTTCCTGTACTACTTCAGGGTTTAATAATGTTGAGGTGTCGCCCAGGTTTGAGGTGTCGCCAGAAGCAATTTTGCGCAAGATCCTACGCATGATCTTCCCGCTTCGGGTCTTGGGCAGTCCAGATGTAAACTGTATTTTATCAAGCTTTGCAATGGGCCCTATTCTTTCAGAAATCAACTGATTGATTTCTTTTCTCAAGTTGTCCTTGTCACGTGTTCCGCCCGTTTCCTTAAGGATTACATAACCGTACAGCGCATTGCCCTTTACATCGTGCGGATAGCCCACGATGGCACTTTCGGCGACAGCCGGATGCTCATTGATCGCATCTTCAATGGGCGCAGTGCCCAGGTTATGACCCGAGACGATAACCACATCATCCACACGCCCCGTGATACGGTAATAGCCCACGCTGTCCCGCAACGCTCCATCACCCGTGAAATACATGTCTTTAAACGCTGAGAAATACGTTTCTTTATACCGCTGGTGATTGCCCCATATCGTCCTTGCCATCGATGGCCAAGGGAATTTGATGCACAATCTACCGTCCACCTGGTTGCCCTTGATCTCCTTGCCTTCTTCATCCATTAGCGCAGGCTGGATTCCCGGCATGGGCAAGGTAGCAAATGTGGGGACTGCCGGAGTGGAATACGGTATGGGTGAAATCATGATCCCACCGGTTTCTGTTTGCCACCAGGTGTCAACAATGGGACATTTGCGCTTTCCGATGTTTTCATCATACCAGTGCCATGCTTCCTCATTGATGGGTTCGCCCACAGTGCCCAAAACCTTAAGGGATGAAAGGTCGTGCTTCTCCACAAATTCCAGCGATTCTTTACCCAGGGCACGGATTGCCGTGGGCGCCGTGTAAAACTGCGTGATTTTATGTTTTTCTACAATTTCCCAGAAACGACCATGGTCTGGATATGTGGGTACGCCTTCAAACATCACGGTTGTGGCGCCATTTGCCAGCGGACCGTAAACAATATAGCTGTGACCTGTAATCCAACCAATATCTGCCGTGCACCAGTAAATATCATCCTCCCGGTATTGAAACACGTTCTTAAACGTAAACGCCGTGTACACCATATAACCTGCACAGGTATGTACCATTCCCTTGGGTTTGCCGGTACTTCCCGAAGTATAAAGTATAAAAAGCGGGTCTTCGGCCTTCATCATCTCAGGTTCACAGGTATCACCTGCTTTATCCAGCAGCGGCTGTAACCAGTGGTCACGGTCATCTTCCATGTGGATGTCGCTGTCAATACGTTTTGCGACCAGCACATTTTTAACACACTCGCATTTTTTTAGCGCTTCGTCCACGATGCCCTTAAGGTCAATGGTCTTGCTTCCGCGAAAGCTTCCATCAGACGTTATTACCATGGTACACTCGGCATCGTTGATACGCGTGGCGAGTGCCGTTGAAGAAAAACCTGCAAAAACCACTGAATGGATTGCCCCAATTCTCGCACAGGCCAAAACACTGATGGCCAACTCCGGGATCATGGGGAGATAGATGCAGACGCGGTCACCTTTCTTGATGCCTTTTGCCTTGAGCACATTTGCAAACTTGCACACACGGTCATGCAAATCGTTGTACGTGATGTGTTCAGCTTTTTCTTTTGGGTCGTTGGGTTCAAAGAGAATCGCGGTCTTGTCGCCGCGGGTCCTTTGATGGCGGTCGATACAGTTTTCGGTAATGTTTAGCTCGGCACCCTGAAACCATTTTACCTCCGGTTTTGAGAAATCCCATTCAAGTACTTTGTCCCAGCGCTTGTGCCATGTAAAATGCTCTTCGGCAATCTCTGCCCAGTAGTTTTCTGGGTCGCGTACGCTTTTTCTATATACTTGAAAATACTCTTCTAGGTTCTTGATATGGTAATTGCTCATTGTGGGTATAATTTTTATGGTCAGAAGTTTAAAATTACTAAATCGTTATAGAATTTATGTGAACAATTCTTTCAGAAATCAAAGAATAAAAAAACCGGCCTCTTGGGACCGGTTTTAATATCATAATTAAGATGGATTACAGTACGTCAACCACTACGGTTACGTCTGCCACGACCTGTACGGTAAATTTTACCGGTTCGTCCGTCACGGTACCTTCTAATGAAATGGTAGCTGAAGCCCCGCTTTTTAGTGATGTTGACAATGCCTGCACAAGATTGGCCTGGGCGGTAAGGTCATATTTTGTGTTGTCGCTATCAGCTGCTGAAAGGTCAAGATCTGTCATCGTGTAGGTCGCTGCGCCAAAAGATAATGTACCACTTAACAATACACCTTCAGTACCGGTTACGTTAGTGATTTCCATGGTGAGGCTATTGATCTTAACGTTCTGTATCTTGTCCAGGTTATCCTGAACATCAGAATCGTCAATAGATACGACCATGCTTTCTGAGATTGTGGTGTCGCCAGAAATATCTGCAGTGATATTTGCGGTGATGGTATCATCCACATTGATTTCCGTGAGTTCGTCCAGTTTTTCGCACGACGTCATGGAGCCGATTAAAAAACATGTTAGTAATGCGTTTTTAAATAGTTTCATGGTTTGGTTTTCTTTAATGAGCGGCTAAAATAGAATTTTTTTTAACATAAACTTAGGATATCTATCTCAAACGCAGTGAAATGGGGGTTTTTACCTGCTGTTTTTTGTAAAAATGCAGGACATGATAAACATGTGGTAGGGTAAACTGCCGGTGGCTTGTTATATGTACACAACCCCCAATATTAAGATCATGAAGTCCCCTGCTTATTTATCTCTTGTATTTCTCCTGGTATCCACGCACCTCGCCCTTGCCCAGATGAAAGCTGATATGGTGATTAAGGATTTTGCCAATTACAGGCAAAAAGCCATGGCCGATGCCTCAAAAGAACAAAACATCACCTTTAAAAACGAATCTCAGGAAAATGCATTTTGGCGTAAGCAAGAACTATATGAACAGCAGTTGCAGGAAAGATCCCGGATGGCGTATGAAACCTACCTCAATGCAAAACGCGAAGCGTATGCCGCCCATATTGAATTTTGCAGTTACAAGTGCAACCATGGCCCTGCGTATTATGTCCATGCACATGGATATTATACAAGCCCCGTGCATGAGTTCCTGCCCCGGAGGTCACGCCCGGGAAGCATGCACCCCACACGGTTGAAATAAATTTTAAAAGTAGATTTCCTGCGCCAGGCGATACGTGTTTGCATGCGCTTCAACAATTACTTTAATATCTGGAGAATACCCGCCGCCCATACTGCATTGCACTGGGATTTCGCTTTCGCGAAAAAGACTCAAACAGAATCTATCGCGTTCTTTGCACCCTTCTACCGAGCATGAAAGCCGGCCGAGTTTGTCGCTTTCCAGAATATCAACGCCGCTGAGATAAAAGATAAAGTCAGGCTTTACATCCTTGATGAGTTGAGGTAAAGTTTCTTTAAGCAAACCTAAATACACTTTATCGCCGCTACCATCAGGAACGGCAATATCAAGGTCTGAAGTTTCTTTTTTAAAAGGATAATTCCCCGCACCGTGCATGGAAAACGTAAACACCTCATCGTCATCTTGAAAGATTTCTGCCGTGCCATTACCTTGATGCACGTCGAGGTCAACGATGAGGATTTTTTTGGCGAAAGCCTTATTTAAAAGATATCTCGCGCCGATGGCCTGATCGTTGAACATGCAAAACGCCTCGCCATGGTCAGCATACGCGTGGTGCGTGCCGCCAGCAATGTTGAAGGCAATGCCGTTTTCAAGCGCGTGGTGACAGCCTTTTATGGTGCCGTCTGCAATGATAAATTCGCGCTGAACCAATGCTGCACTAAGCGGAAAACCTATTTTGCGAGCCGCTCTTCTTTCTAGCGAAAGCGACTTTAAATTTTCTACATAATCTTTGTCGTGAATGGCTAGAATATGGTTTTCATCTGGCATTGTGGGCTCAAAAAAGTTTGCCTCTGTACAGGTGCCTTCATAAATGAGTTGTTTGGGTAACAGCTCATATTTAAGCATCGGGAAGCGGTGACCCTCTGGCAGTGGATGTTTGTAAATGGGGTGGTATGCGATTTTGAGCATAAGTTCAGTTTCACTTCAAGTTTTCGCTGCGATGAATCTATTATGAAGTGATTTTTATTCTTTTTTATTCAACTTCTCCAGCTTCAATTGTATACGCTTTCGTGGAATATCAACCTCAAGGACTTTTACCACTACCTGTTCGTGCAACGCAATATGTTCATTAACGTCGCTTACAAAACCATCGGCGAGATTGGAGATATGGATCAAACCACTTTCTTTGATGCCAATATCTACAAACGCACCAAAATTAGTCACATTGTTCACTATTCCTGGCAACAACTGCCCGGGTTTTACATCATTAATAGTCTTGATGTTTTGATTAAAAGTAAAGGTTTTGGCTTCCGCCCGAATATCAAGACCTGGTTTTTCAAGTTCGTTGATGATATCTTCCAGCGTGGGTAACCCCACATCTTTAGAAACGTATTTTTTCAGTTCGATGCTTTTTAAAACTGAAGAATTCCCAATCAAATCTTCAATGGATTTCTTCTCGTCTTTTGCGATTTGATTTACCAAAGCATAGCGCTCAGGATGCACGGCAGAGTCGTCAAGCGGATTCTTGGCATTCTTGATGCGCAAGAAACCAGCGGCTTGTTCAAAGGCTTTTCCGCCAAGACGGGGAACATCCAGGATTTCTTTTCGCGAAGCAAAAGCACCATTTTCTTCACGATGTTTTACAACATTTTCCGCAAGTTTAGGCCCAATGCCAGAAACATAGCTCAGCAAGGAAGCACTAGCCGTATTGATGTTCACGCCCACCGCATTTACACAAGATTCCGTAACGCGGTCTAGTTCGTTTTTCAACGCAGTTTGATCTACATCATGCTGATATTGCCCCACACCGATGGACTTTGGGTCAATTTTCACCAGTTCAGCAAGCGGGTCTTGCAAGCGGCGACCTATGGACACGGCGCCACGCACGGTTACATCATAATTGGGGAATTCTTCACGGGCAATCTTTGAAGCAGAATATACCGAAGCACCTGCCTCGCTCACCACAAAAACCTGCAAATCCTGCTTAAACGGAATCTTGCGGATAAAGCGCTCCGTTTCGCGTGAAGCGGTACCGTTGCCTATCGCGATTGCCTCGATTTTATGCGCATTCACGAGGTAATGAATCTTATTGCCCGCACCTTTAAAATCGTTTTTTGGAGCATGCGGATAGATGGTTTCATTATGCTCAAGATTGCCGTTTGCATCCAGGCAAACCACTTTGCAGCCCGTGCGAAAACCCGGGTCGATCCCAAGAACTCTTTTTTCGCCAAGAGGCGAACCCAGCAACAACTGTTTTAGGTTTTTTGCAAATACATTTATCGCCGTGGCATCTGCTTTTTCCTTGGCGGTATTGAGGATTTCGTTGGATAGGGCAGGGAAGAGCAGGCGTTTGTAAGCATCTGCGATTGCGGTCTGTATTTCTTCCGCGCAAGCGTTATTAGAACGAATGATCTTACGATCTATTTTTTCTAAGGCGCGCTCATTGTCGATCTCCACATTCATGCGGATGAATCCTTCACTTGCGGCACGAGAAATCGCCAGAAATCTGTGCGATGGACAGCGATTTAAAGGTTCGTCCCATTCAAAATAATCACGATATTTCTGAGCGTTTTCTTCGTCTTTTTTTGTTTTTACCACTTTCGTGGAAAGGATTGCGTAACGCTCCAGTTGGTTTCTTATGTCATTGCGAATATCCGTGCGCTCGTTGATCCACTCTGCGATAATGTGGCGGGCACCTTCCAAAGCAACTTCAATTGAAGGAACATTATTGTTTACAAAACGCTGTGCCGAACCATCAAGGTCGCGGCTGTTTTGCGCCATGATGATCTTGGCAAGTGGTTCCAGGCCGTTTTCACGTGCGGTATCTGCTTTGGTTTTACGCTTCTTTTTATAAGGAAGGTAAAAATCTTCTAACGTGGTGAGGTCTTGTGCCTGCGTGATTTTTGCCTTGAGCTCATCTGTAAGCACTTCTTGCTCTTCCAGACTTTTTAAGATGCTTTCCTTGCGTTTTGCTAACGCTTCAAATTGCTCTTTGAATTTTACGATTTCGCCAATCTGTACTTCATCAAGATTACCGGTCATCTCTTTGCGATAGCGCGAAATGAAAGGAATCGTGGCGTCTTCGTTAAGTAATTTTATGGTGTTGTTGACCTGCTTTGGGCTCAGGTCGAGGTGTTTTAAAATAGATTCGGTAATGGTCATGCTTCAAATTTGCGAACTGCAAGATAGGTAGACTTTAAAAACATAAAAAGGCTCATGTGTATGAGCCTTTATAAAATCTTATGTGGAGGGATTTTTAGAACTTGAATATTTTAAAAGTGTCTTCTCCTTTAAAATATGCTCCCCAGTAGAAATCATTATCAATTTTAAATATGGTTTCAGCATTGATTCTTTTTTGTTCTTCTGAAAATGTTCTGATGTTATCAAAAGCATTTGCGGGAACTTCACCATCAAGGTGCGTGTATTGTTTGTCAAATAATCCTGTAATCCTAACAGATTTTGATCTGGTATACCCATAATACGCAGCCCAAATTCCGTTCATTGCACCTACAAAAACAGCACCGGCAATCCCAATGTTACCATAAAACATAAAACCACCTTGCTGAATTTCAGTATGGCTGCCAAAGGTGATTTCATAATTGCCATTTTGGTTATAAACCGAAAGGCCTATATCTGCATTTTTAAGCTTTCTAAGAAATTTTGAGGTTTTTTCTAATTCCCTATAATTATCATAAGCGCCCCCTTCTTGAATTATAGGTGTATTCTTAAAATAAATATCTTCATTTTTTTCAAGGTCAATTGCTTTTAGAACACTTTGGGTATTTATATCTGTGATCTTGAATTTTAATTCATCAGAATTTGCAATCAATTGATATAATTTGTCCTCTGACAAAAAACTGTTTGATTTAGGAATCACATAACTTTTTGCGAGTTCAGGCTGCGGAATTGTCTTGATGGATTTCTCTTTTGTTATAAGATTGATGTTTATCAAATATGTGTTTTCATGATTCGCATCAATGGTGATATCTACATTATTTTCATCATTATAGAATTTTACTTTTTTTGAAGTATTGTCTATGGATTGTGGAACGTTTTTTTCTATTTCGGCAGCGTCAACACTTACATTAAAGTTTTCACTTTTTGTAATCAGCCCATAAAGGTTTGATGGTTTATTACCATATTCTTTAAAGGCGGTGTCTTCAAAGGATAGTTCATAGCGTTCAGGCGGATTGTCACCTTTAAACTCATATAAATTAAGGGTAGAACTGTTTTTAACTATTGAAAAAACAAAAAATGAATTTCTTACACTCGCCGTTTTTATAAGCTTTTCGCCCTTGAGCTTAAACTCTATCTCATCGCTTTCAGTAGTGTTATTCTTAAAGTCATAGATCAGCTTACCGTAACTCCTGTCATTTTCTGTATTCATGAAGAGAATAATCTTCTCATCCATTATTTGATACCCCACAAAAGATTGAAATTTTGAAGCAAGATCAGGCGCTGACAATTGGCCTATTTTGTTAAACGAACTGTCATAGAGAATACCATGCACTTGATCAGCATCTTCTAGAAAAATAGCTAGGTTTCCTGTTTTACTGTCCTTTACATAAAAGGATTGGTTGATGTTTTGTACAATATTCGGGATGGTAATTATTTCTTCTTGAGCAATTATCGATGCAGGAAGAAGAAAAAGCAGGAGTAAAAGTTTTTTCATAAGGAGGATTATAGTTTTCGCCCAATATACCATAATTATTAAAAATGTATTTAACCAAAGAATTGTTCTTTGCAATGAGATAATGAACTCAAATTACGGCAGTTGCCCTATTTCTTTTTAACGAAAGCCAAAGTAGCTTTAAGGTGTAAAAATCCCTTGATTATGAGAGCATTATTTTTCATCGCCAGTATTTTCTTATCAGCTTTTGGTCATGCCCAGAATCCTGCTTTTGCAAAAGCACCAATGAACCCACGTCCATTAGAAGAAAGAAAATTAATGCTTCCAGCAGCATTACAAGGTGATGTGGCCTACTATGCTGGAAATTTTTACAATGAAAAACGGGAGATAATCCTTGAGGATGACACCAGTTTTAAAAACTACATAGGCCTATCATATAATGAGGCCAAAGCAAACAATAAGCCCTATATAAAGCTGGATAAAAATGGCAATGTAGTCGAGCTGGCCTTGCAAGGAAGTTCCATTACATATTATTATGAGTATAATAGTAAAAACCTGCTGATAAAGTCAAAAACAGGAAGTAATATAGAGGACTATGAATATGATAATCAAAATAGATTGGTAAAAAAGACATCTTCTAAAACATATTCTGAGAATACGGTAACCACAAACTACACGTACACACAGAAAGGTAAAATCCTTCACGTATATGAACAGAATATTTACAGTACTGGTGGCGAGGAGATTTATGAATATGATTTTGAGGATGGTCGTTTAAAATATGTTGTTGATTGGTCAAAAAAGAAATATGAATGTGTACCAGATTTAAAAGGCAACTGTACAAAAAGAAAAAATCTAGAAGATGAAAAAATTGAGAAGGTCTATTACAATGTAGTATATCGAGAAGAATTTAAGGGTGGAAGCCTCACTGTAAAAAAAGACCACAGTGATAGGGACAACTTATTAAAGGTTAGTGTAGGTGATAGGCTTATAAAAGGTCTTCCGTCAACCTTGTCGTCTTCATCTTCTGGGACAAGCATGTTTATCTATATACCATTTACCCAAAATTATGTTATGGCCAAGGATGTACATACTCTCGATAAGAATACTACGGGTAAGGATTCTATTGTAACAACCAGCATACAAGAGGATAACCCCTATCTTTCTTATAATACCGGGAATAAGACCAAACTTCTGTATAAAGGTTCAGATGACAATGTAGTATCATATTCTGATGATCATTATGACTTTCATTATGTTACAGATGAAGGCAAATACCGTTATATTACAAAACCTGTAACAGGAGAAAAGGGAGAACTTGTAACCCTGGAAGAGATTGATGCCCCTATCTTAATGTACGTAGATATAGAGAGTAAGACTCAAACCTTATTGATGATGGGCCAAAGAAAAACATATACATTTGGGTGGACTGCTAAAAAATTGAGTGATAAAGAGATCGTAGTCTTTATAGACAACAAACCCACATACATTGCACCCATAATTCCAGCACCAGAAAATCTGAAAATTTACACATGCAGGCTCTATAAGGGTGAACAAATACCAGCAGGGAGTTAAATTTAGCTTATCCCTAATTAACTTATCATTCCACCATTCTCAACACCAGCGCGGTCAGGGTTCATGAAGACCAATTTGCCATCTGTATCCTCGGTCATCAGGATCATCCCTTCACTAACGGTTCCGCGTAATTTTCTGGGAGCAAGATTGACAAGCACCGTCACTTGTTTGCCTATGATATCTTCTGGCGAGAAAGATTCTGCAATGCCCGAAACTATTGTGCGCACATCAATACCTGTATCCACTTTCAAAACAAGAAGTTTATCTGCTTTTGGCATTTTTTCAGCTTCAAGGATGGTGCCCACGCGCATATCCATCTTCATGAAATCATCATACTGTATCGGCTCTTTCTGCGGGGCAATTGCCGAAGCCGTCTCTACCACTTGAGCACTTGCTTTATTATCCATTTTTGTTTTTTCTAATTTTTCAAGTTGTTTCTCAATCTGCTCATCCTCAATTTTGGTAAACAGCAACTCGGCTTTATTGATCTTATGGCCTTGCGGCAAAATATCATCATCTGCAGCAATGCGGCTCCAGTCTTCTGCCGTTACTTCCATGTTGAGCATTTGCTTCAATTTTGTTGAAGTGTGGGGTAAGAATGGTTCGCACACAATGGCAAGAGAAGCAGCGATTTGCAGCGCGATATGCATCACGGTCGCCGTGCGGTTTTCATCTGTTTTGATGGTTTTCCAGGGTTCAGCATCAGCGAGGTATTTATTGCCCAGGCGCGCCAGGTTCATCAGTTCATTTTGGCTTTCGCGAAAGCGGTAACGCTCCAGTGAACTTGCAATTACCGAAGGATATGCCCGCAACTCGGCAAGGGTCCTCTCGTCTTCTTCATTAAGGTCAAAGGCCTCCGGGATCACACCATCGTAGTACTTGTTTGTCAGTACCACAACGCGGTTGATGAAATTGCCAAAAATGGCAACCAGCTCATTATTATTTCTCGCCTGAAAATCCTTCCAGGTAAAATCGTTGTCCTTGGTTTCCGGCGCATTTGCGGTCAGGGCATAACGCAAAACGTCCTGTTGCCCGGGGAAATCCTCCAGGTACTCATGCAGCCACACCGCCCAGTTCTTTGAGGTGGAAAGTTTGTTGCCTTCCAAGTTCAGGAACTCATTTGCCGGTACATTTTCTGGCAAAATATAACTTCCCTCTGCCTTGAGCATGCTGGGAAAAATGATACAGTGAAAAACGATGTTGTCCTTCCCGATGAAGTGCACCAGTTTTGTGTCGGCATCCTTCCAATACGGCTTCCAATCCTTGCCTTCGCGCTCCGCCCATTCTTTAGTAGAAGAAATGTAGCCTATGGGCGCATCAAACCAAACATAAAGCACTTTGCCCTCGCCGCCCGGCACGGGAACAGGAATTCCCCAGTCTAGGTCACGGGTTACGGCACGAGGTCGCAAACCTTCGTCAATCCATGATTTGCACTGCCCATAAACATTGGGCTTCCAGTCATTTTTATGCCCTTCAAGAATCCATTTTTTCAAGAAATCCTCATAGCGGTCCAGCGGCAGGAACCAGTGTTTTGTCTCGCGCATCACGGGCACAGAACCGGTGATCGTTGATCTTGGGTTGATTAGATCTGTAGCATTTAATGAAGAGCCGCAATTTTCGCACTGGTCGCCGTAGGCCTCTTCATGACCACATTTAGGGCAGGTGCCCGTTACAAAACGGTCTGCCAGGAATTGATTGGCCTCTGCGTCATACAACTGCTCAGAAGTTTCCTCAATAAAGTCGCCCTGATCGTACAGTTTCTTAAAAAATCCTGAGGCGGTATCGTGGTGGATCTTTGCAGAAGTGCGCGAATAATTATCAAACGAAATCCCAAAATCAGCAAAGCTATCCTTGATGATTTTGTTATATTTATCGACGACCTCCTGTGGTGTGATGCCTTCTTTTTTTGCCTTGATGCTGATGGCAACACCGTGTTCATCGCTTCCGCAGATAAAAGCGACATCCTCACCCTTTAACCTGAGGTAGCGGGCATAAATATCTGCGGGTACATAAACTCCCGCAAGGTGGCCTATGTGTATGGGGCCATTTGTGTACGGCAGGGCCGCGGTTATCGTGTAGCGTTTCGGCTGACTCATATGCTTGATTTGAGCCGCAAAGATACCATTTGTAACAAGAATTTGGCACTGTTTTGCCGTAGTGTCATTATCTTGTCTATCTGTAAATTACAATTATGAAAAGATTTATTTTGATTTTTGTGTTGATTGCAACCATAGGTTGTAAAAATCAATCAGAACCCGCCAAGGAAGTCAGTGATGACACCGTTGAAGCCGTTGAGGATACTGCTAAGCCATCCATGATGGTCCTTGATCTTATCGCTTCCGCGAAAGCGGATCAAATACAACAGGATTATCCTGATGCAAGGCCCGCTACCGAAACCCGGATGATGGAAGAAGGCACGGTAGAGATGATTGAGGAAACGCTCTATCCTGATTCTAAAAGGCAGATAACGCTTTACTATGACTCAAAAGAGGGTAAAAAAGGTGACCTTGATCAAATCTGGCTCATGCAAGAAGACAGCCCGTGGGAGTTGGCCTCGGGCCTTACCGTGGGGATGCGCCTTGACAAGCTGAACGAGTTAAATGCAAAACCCGTGGCATTTTATGGTTTTGAATGGGATGGCAGTGGGTTTGTGGACTTTCAAGGGGGCAAGCTGGCTGATGAAAACACAAGCGTTTTTCTATATCCTTCCATAGAAGTACCGCAGGATACGTACGAAAAATTCATGGGCAGCGAGATTTTTGATTCGCAAGCCACTGGGGTTGATGAGCTCCAACTTAAAATAAGCCACATAATCTACACGGTAAAATAGACATTTATGGTAACACCTCCTTATCTTAAAAAGGGAGACAAAGTGGGCATCGTGAGTACAGCCCGCAAGATAACTTCGGCACAGATTGCTGATGGTACCGCACTCATTAAAAGTTGGGGCCTTGTACCCGTCATTGGTGAGACGATTGACAGCGAGAGCGAACAGTATGCCGGGACTGATTATGAACGCCTGGACGACCTTCAAGCAATGTTCAACAACCCAGAAATCAAGGCCGTTTGGTGCGCAAAAGGCGGTTATGGCACGGTGCGCATCATTGATGATGTTGATTTTTATAGGTTTGCAAAAAGCCCCAAATGGCTCATAGGGTATAGTGATGTCACAGTGCTGCACAGCCACATTCATAAAATGGGCGTGGAGACCCTGCACGCCATCATGCCGTACCGCATTGACGACAATACGGCTGCCGCCAAAGAATCACTCAGGAAGGCACTTTTTGGCGAAAGCCTAAAATATACTATTGATGCGCACCACATGAACAGAAAGGGAACCCAGACTGGCGAAGTTGTGGGCGGGAATATCTCGATGTTGTATTCCATGTGCGGGAGTCCCTCGGCAATCACTACTGACGGCAAGATCCTTTTCTTGGAGGACCTTGATGAATACCTCTATCATGTGGACCGTATGATGATGAACCTAAAACGTAACGGCCTGCTCAAAAACCTCTGCGGCCTCATCGTGGGCGGCCTCACAAAAATGCATGACAACAGTGTGCCTTTTGGCAAAAATGCGAAAGAGATAATTTGGGACGCTGTGAAGGACTTTGATTATCCCGTGTGTTTTGATTTTCCTGCTGGGCATCTTGACGACAACCGCACCTTGATCATGGGCCGTGAGGCGACTTTAAATGTTTTAGATAATAACGTGACGCTTGATTTTAAGAATTAATGTCACTTCTAGTGTTCGCCGGCAGGCAAATGTATCGAGAAGGTTTTTAAGTTGGCTTTCGCCAAAACAACACGGATGAATCATAACGAACTTGGAAAATGGGGTGAAGAATACGCGGCAAACTACCTGCAGCGGAAGGGGTATGAGATTCTACAGCGCAATTTTTACTATGATAAAGCTGAAATAGACATCATCGCCATGGACGGCGAGACGCTTGTCATGGTTGAGGTAAAGACCAGGAACAGTGCTTTTTTTGGCGACCCGCAGGAGTTTGTAAAACCTTCAAAAATCAAACTCATCGTCAAAGCCGCAAACGAGTACATCATCGCCAATGATATTGACAACGAGGTGCGATTTGATATTGTCGCGATTTTAAAAAACAAAACTCAGGAACAGCTGGAGCATTTTGAGGATGCTTTTTATTTCTTTTAAAGTCAGTTCGAGTAATTTTCGCGAAAGCGAAAATTGTATTGAGAACTCAATAGGTGTTCTTTTATAAACAACTTACCACAGAAGATAGCATATTTGTTGTATATTTATAGCAAATATGCTGTTATGCCGGTCAAAAGTGAAAAATTTAATCCTAGAAAAAGTATTCGCCGTGCAAAAGGGAGTAAGGCGAATACCGTAAAATGGACCATCCAAGCTTCAGGGGAGAAATATACATGGAGCAATAAGATGGAACGAGTTAGCTTAATAAGAAGGGGGTTGCCCTATGAATCCATTGAAATCTTGAGCCATCGGGCAAATATGCCCATAAAACAAATCCTTCAATTATTAAGCTTGCCACAAACTACTTATAATAGTAGAAAAAAAAACAATGTTGTATTGGATGGACGCAACAGTGAAGTCGTTCTTGTATTGACCGAACTTTTAGAATATGGCCTAGAGGTTTTCAACTTTGAAGAAGACAAAATTCAGCGTTGGCTTAAAAAACCTAACCTTTCATTAGGAGGAACAACGCCTGAAAGTTTGTTTGATTCCCTCACGGGTATTCAGGAGGTCAAAAATGCTTTAAACAGGCTAGAATATGGAAATTTGGCCTAATGCGTGTTTTTAGGACAGAAAGGGAAAAATATTTAAAAGATACTCTCAAGGGTATTGGAGCAGCGAGTGTAGAAGGTTTTCGCTGGAATAGCCAGAATACCTTTATGGTCTACACTTCTGAATCAAGGGCTCTGGCTTTGCTTGAAACTTCGATGCATTTAGATTTAAGTGAAGATTTGCCTAATGATAGGTATTATGTTGAAATAGAAATTCCTGAAGGAATCACCATTTATGAATTAAAACGTGAAGATTTGTCTGAGAATTGGGATTCAAAACCTCCCATATTGGAGACCCAGTTCATAGGAGATGATTTTGTCAAATATGAGGAAACAGCTATCCTTAAAGTACCCAGTGCAATCATTCCGTTTGAATATAACTATTTGATTAATCCTAAACATCCTGAAGCTAAGAAAATCAGTATATTAAAGACTACACCTTTAAAATTTGACATAAGGTTTAGAAAGTAATAATACTTTTATCGTGTCAAATTAGTTTTCGCTTTAAGCGTAATAAAATTAATAATAAGCAATCTCAACACTTCACTTCTCGATACATCACGCCTTTGGCGCGACACTCGAAGTGACAACCTCCTTGGGCATCAACGGTGACAACACTTCAAAGGCTTTATCCACAGATTTTATTCCTGGAGCGGTGAGGATCAAGCGTAAACCTTTTGTGGATTTTTTCTCCTTCAACGTTACGCGGTGTGCATATTGCTGTACAAATTGTAGCATCTTAGAAAACGCCGGACTTTGATAGAATTTAGACTGCTGGTCTGCGATGAAGAAGCAAATGAGCTTGTTGTTTTTCATCACTACCTTTTCCATACCATACTTTACGGCAATCCACTTGATGCGCAAGGAGTTTAATAAATCTTTAGCCTGCGGCGGCAATTCTCCAAAACGGTCAACCAGTTTTTGCTCAAATTCCTCAAGTTCTTTTTCGGTTTTGAGGTCGTTGAGTTGGGTATAGAGATTAAGGCGCTCAGAGATGTTGTTGATGTAATCATCTGGGAACAATAGTGAGAAATCTGTATCTATAACGGTGTCTTTGATATATTCTTTGTCCTCAGCTTTGGTTTGATCTGCATACAGGTCAGCAAACTCATTTTCCTTGAGTTCTTCGATGGCTTCATTGAGGATTTTTTGGTAGGTGTCAAAACCTATTTCGTTGATAAAACCACTCTGCTCACCACCCAATAAATCTCCGGCTCCACGAATCTCAAGGTCTTTCATGGCAATGTTAAACCCGCTGCCCAAACTTGAGAATTGCTCCAGCGCTGTCATGCGTTTTCTGGCTTCATCCGTCATTGCTGAAAGCGGCGGCGTGATAAAATAACAGAACGCTTTTTTATTGCTTCGGCCCACGCGACCCCGCATTTGGTGCAGGTCAGACAGTCCAAAGTTATTTGCGTTATTGATAAAAATCGTGTTGGCATTGGGCACGTCAAGACCACTTTCAACAATAGTGGTGCTCACGAGCACATCAAAGTTACCGTTGATGAAATTGAGCATCAGATCTTCAAGTTTCTTGCCTTCCATCTGTCCATGTCCCACGCCCACTTTTGCGTCAGGAACCAGCCGCTGGATCATACCCGCAACTTCCTTGATATTCTCAATGCGGTTATGAATGAAGAACACCTGTCCACCGCGCTGAATTTCATAAGAAATGGCATCGCGTATGGTTTCTTCGCTTAAGCGAATGATATGTGTCTCGATGGGATAGCGGTTGGGCGGTGGTGTGGTAATCGTACTTAAATCTCGCGCTGCCATCAAACTAAATTGCAGCGTACGCGGAATAGGCGTCGCCGTCAAGGTCAGCGTATCTACATTTTCCTTGATGGTCTTCAGCTTGTCCTTTACCGAAACTCCAAACTTCTGCTCTTCATCAACAATAAGCAAACCAAGGTCTTTGAACTTGACATTTTTATTGGTTAACTGGTGCGTGCCAATGATGATATCTACCCGGCCAGATTCGAGGTCCGTTAGGGTTTCCTTTTTTTCTTTCGCCGTACGGAAACGGTTCAAGTAATCAACACGTACCGGTAAATCCTTCAAACGCTCGCTAAAGGTTTGATGATGCTGAAAGGCCAAAATCGTTGTGGGCACAAGTACCGCAACCTGTTTATTATTATCCACGGCTTTAAACGCAGCACGTATGGCGACTTCGGTTTTACCGAAACCTACATCCCCACAAACGAGGCGGTCCATTGGACGCTCGCTCTCCATGTCGAGTTTTACAGCTTCGGTAGCTGAGCTTTGGTCTGGCGTGTCTTCATAGATAAAACTCGCCTCAAGTTCGTTTTGCAAATAACTATCTGGACCAAAGGCAAACCCTTTTTGCAGACGTCTTTTCGCGTAAAGCTGTATCAAGTTAAAAGCAATCTCCTTAACCTTGGTCTTGGTCTTTTGCTTTAGCTTTTTCCAGGCGTTGCTGCCCAGTTTATAAATCTGTGGCGCTTTACCGTCTTTACCGTTGTATTTTGTGATTTTATGCAGTGAGTGAATGCTGAGATACAGCACGTCACGCTCTCCATAAATAAGCTTGATTGCTTCTTGTTGCTTGCCTTCTACTTCAATTTTTTGCAGTCCGCCGAATTTCCCGATACCGTGGTCAATATGCGTCACATAATCCCCCACTTGCAGGCTGGTCAATTCTTTGAGCGTGATGGCTTGTTTCTTTGCGTAACCGTTCTTGAGATTGAATTTGTGATAACGCTCAAAGATCTGATGGTCTGTATAACAAGCAATCTTTAGATCATCGTCTATAAAGCCACGAAACATTGAGATTAAAACCGTTTCATACTGTTTTACATCCAGTTTTGAATCGCTGAAAATATCATGAAAACGCTTCGCTTGTTGTTCGCTTACGCAAAAAATATAATTATGGAATCCCTTCTCGTGATTGTCGTTAAGGTCTTTGATCAGTAAATCAAACTGCTTGTTAAACGCAGGTTGCGGCTGCTGATTAAATTGAATTTCTTCAGTTTCACTTGCATCACCTTGAACTTGATTCAGGGTCCCATCAAACTGCACCAATGCAAAATCCAGCAATTCCTTGCGGATAAGCTTTGAGGTACAGAATAATTCTTCGGGTTTGCTATGGTTGATGTCCGCACTTAATTTGGCGAAAGCCTCTTCCGCTTTAGCAAAAGTCTTATCTATCGTATCGCTTAACTGCTCGATGCTTTTAACAAAAACCACGGTGTCGTCAGACACATAATTGAGGAAGCTTTCCCGGGTTTCCAGAAGGCCTTTTTTCTCCACATTGGGCATCAGCGAGATGCTCTTGACCTTGTCAACAGAGAGCTGGGTCTCTACATCAAACGTACGGATGCTGTCAACTTCATCACCAAAAAACTCAATGCGGTACGGCTGGTCATGCGAAAAAGAAAACACATCGATAATCCCACCGCGGACAGAGAATTCGCCAGGTTCGCTCACAAAATCCACACGTTTGAATTTGTATTCAAACAGCATTTCGTTTACAAAATCCAGCGACAAACTGTCGTTGACCTTTACCTTCAAGGTGCTTTTTTCAAGCTCTTTGCGGGTAACTACTTTTTCAAAAAGCGCATCGGGATACGTGACGATAAGCGCCGGTTTTTTGCGGCTATTGATGCGGTTTAAAACCTCGGCACGCAGCAAAACATTGGCGTTATCTGTTTCCTCGATTTGATATGGGCGACGATAACTTCCAGGATAGAAAAGCACATTTTCTTCCTTCAGCAAGGTTTCAAAATCATTCAAAAAATATGCAGCTTCCTCCTTGTCGTTAAGAATAACCAGAAACGGCTTTTTTGCCTCTTTATAACTTTCTGCGACAGCAAAAGAAAACGAAGAACCTATAAGACCATTAAGTGCGACGCGCGCTTGCGCCTGGGCAATAGCAGCCCCTAGTTTTCGCACTTGCGAAGACTGCGCAATGAGATTTTGAATATCGGCTTTACCCATCACGGGCAAAGATAGCTTGCAAACCGGGGTATATGCAACCGTTAAGCGAGATTTATGGTTTTGATAACACAGGCGGTATGCCGGCTTGTGTAATTTTAAGGATATGAAAAAAACAAGCAATGACCAGCTTGCCTTTTTCCTGGCACGAATCACGCTGGGAATCAATTTTTTAATTCATGGGGCGATACGCATCCCCAAGCTTTCTGCTTTTGCTGAGGGGATGACCCAGGGTTTTGCCGAGAGCCCCTTACCCACTGGCCTGGTTATGGTTTTTGGGCATGTGTTGCCTTTTTGCGAAGCTATTGTGGGACTTTTTATCTTCTTGGGTATAAAGACACGATATGCACTTGTGGCAGGCGCGCTTATCATTTTTGTGCTCATTTTTGGGTCTGCCATGAAAGAAGATTGGGGCGCAGTGGGAACGCAAATGGTGTATGCGCTATTCTTTTTCTTCATGATAAAATACCTGGAACACGATGTGTGGGGCTTGACCACAAAACCAGCAAAACCGGTTCAGGGGTTTAAAAAATAAGAGGATTGCTCAAGGGGCTTTAAGAAAGAGCTTTTCGCTTAAAGCGAAAAAAAAGTGGAAGCGTTATTTGATCTAGTAAATAAACTCAAACCACTGCCGCCTCCAGCAGTTGTATCGTGCCAGAACCTGCATCGACTTCTACCTCAATACCGTTAGGGATTGTGCTGTTGTCCCTGATATGACCTATCATCGCACCGCTAAATGCGGGAATGCCCAATGGCTTGATGTAATGGTCCAGGACTTCTTCAAGCGTCAGCGAACCATACCCGCTGGTGCCTGGCTCACAGTCCGTGCATTTGCCAAAAACAAATCCTTTTACCTGCTTAAAAACTCCGCCCAGCTGAATCTGGGTCATCATGCGGTCAACGGCATATATATTTTCGCCCACGTCTTCCAGATAGATGATCTTGTCGCTCCAATCTTTTGGAAAATAAGCACTGCCCATAATACCCGTAAGCACAGAAAGATTGCCGCCCAGTAGTTGTCCTTTTGCTTTACCAGATGTAATAGTACGGGTTCGGTTTGCTGTCTGTACGAGGTTATCGCCTTTGTCTTTTGGGTTTTCCAGCAACGGTGTTTTTTTATCAAAAAGGATGTCCTTAAAATGGGAAACCGCAAAAGAATTCCAGGAAGAAACAGCCACGGGCGCGTGAAAGGTTACCAATCCCGTTTTTTCAAAAATCGCTAAGTGCAGCGCCGTGATATCACTGTAACCAATGAATATTTTCGGGTTTTTCTTGATAGCATCATAGTCCAGTAATTCTAGAATCCTCGCCGAACCTGAGCCACCACGCAAGGCAATGATAGCATCTACATCCCTATCCTTGAACATGGCGTTGAGTTCGCCAGCACGCTCTTCATCAGTCCCGGCGAGATGACCGTAACGGCTTTTTACAAACTCACCAAACTTTACCTTCAGGCCCATCGCTTCAAAACTTTCCTTGGCAATTTCATAAGGTTCGCTCTCAAAAATCGCACTAGCGGGACTCACAATTGCGATGGTATCTCCAGCTTTTAGGGCTTTTGGTTTTATGATCTGGCTTTCGCCAAAAGAATACGTGCCTGGATTAAAAGGCTGAAATCCACTCAGTGGAATTGCCAAGCTTCCCAATCCCAGGTGTTGAACAAAATTTCTTCTTTTCATCTACTTAATATTTATCACGTGCCAAGAGCAGTATTTCTTCCATTGCGGCCTTGAGGTCTCGCGTGCTTGCCGTGTAATTGCTGTTCATAAAGCTAAAAATGAGCGTCTTGCCACTTTTTGTGATCAAAAGCCCACTCAGGCTATGATTGTTGCTCAGTGATCCCGTTTTTGCAAAAATATAGGGTTCTTCAGCTTTGTAATAGTTTTTTAACGTGCCGGTTTTTCCGCCGGCCGGGAGGAGTTTCTTTAAATCCTCAATTGACTTTTCCTCAGTAATTTTGTTAAGAAGGGCAACCATGGTGCGCGGTGTAAAAAGGTTGTATCGCGTCAATCCCGAGCCATCAAACCATTTGGGTTCATCGGGAAGGTCCTTCAGGAAATCCTCCTTCATATGATCGATGGCGATTTTTGTCTTCAACGTATCCGCGATTTTATCTGCGGCAACCAGTAGCAATTGCTCTGCGATAAAATTATCGCTGGGGTAGAGCATCGCCTTGTAAAGGCTATCTGCCGGGACACTGTAGATTGTCCTGTCGAGTTTGAGCGGTGCTTGTGGCATAAGCCCAACTTCCCTGTGCAGGGTGTCGCTGAGAAGTTTTTGGGTGGTTTTGGGCGAAGTTTTAAATGGAACGAGCTGGGTGTAATCTTCCGTGGGTTTTTTGGCTTGGAGCCAAAAGGAATTCCTGCTCATTTCCCGCACCGCTCCATCATGTGTTGCATGGTCCCGTATAAAAGTGGAATCTTGAAAGACCGAGGGATAGATTTTTGGCAACTTCTTGTTTGTATCATATTTAAACCGCACCACGTTGCCATAGATGGGAAAATCATTGCGCTCAACGGAATAATAATCGTTATAATCATCCCAGGCCCAGCCAGGTCCAAAAAACGCTTCGGTATAGTTGGGCTTGACCAGTACGAGTTTTTCTTCGGCGGAAGCCAAAAAACCTAGCACGTTCCTGCTGTCAAATTCACCATATAAAAAGCTGGGGTCACCGGTTCCCTTAAAATATAGCGTATCATTTTTAATAGCGTACCTTATTGCGGGAATGGAGTCGCCCAGGACCTTTAGACCGGTATAGAACGTGAACAGTTTTGTGTTTGAGGCAGGCGTGAAATACCTTGAGGGATTGTGGCTGTACAGCGTTTTGTGGGTTACGGGATCATAAATCACCAGGCCTGCAAAACCGCTCTGCAACGCTGGTGAGGTTTTAAAAACCGTATCAATGTGGCGTGAAGTACGTTTTAACGTTGCGCAGCTTAAAAACAGGAATGATAGAAAAACGGTGGCAAGAAGTTTTTTCAAGAAATGGATTTTGAGTCTTGCCCTAAATTTATGGAAATATCGCTTACATTAGGACAGATCAAGGAACTTATGGTGCCTAATATGCATGGATGTTTGAAATCTTAAGTGCTGTATTTGCTAGGGGGGTGGGTTTAATCCATATTTCGCCATTGCCCAGCATCACCCCGTTGTGGTTTGACCATAAGTTGCAGGTTTGCCAGGTCCTTGATTTTTCAACAAGAGTTTGCGGCAGGATTTCTTCTTTTCTTTTTTCAAATTCAGATGCAGATTTGACCACTATGTTTTTACCGGTCTTGACCGAGGTGTTAAAAGGGTAGGCCAAATTTTGTGCCAGCCACGCATAATCCCTGGTCTGCAAGGCTTGTTTTATTTGTGCCGCAAAGGCTTCAACCTCTACGTCAGTTGCCGCAAAATCTGCGTAGCGGGAGTCAGGAGTGCCATAACTTCCCGTTGAATATTGAAGTTCCAAGGGGATGACCACATGTTCATCGACCGGTACAAACCCTGCTGAAAAAACTTGGGTTTCACTATCGATATGGCCTTCAATCTTGCCTATCAACGTATCTTTGACCCTTGCGTCCAGCTGTAGATGACCGTCACTTTCAGTACCTTCCAGCCTGACCTTTTCATCATAGGAGGCATCACAATACGTCCCCACCACGTTACCCTCTCCGGCAGAATTTAGCGAAAGCATAAAAGGCTCGCCCGCCCATTCTCCAGAGAAATCCATCCACCAGTTTTCTTTAATGATATATTCTTGAGCAAAAGCGGGAAGTGAAAAAACCAAGGTGATAAGCAGGGCAAAAAGTTGAGAATGTCGTTTCATGATGGGTTGGGTTATAATACCTAAATATAATCAAAAGACTGTTTTTATGCTGTTTTTCAGCAAGTTATTGTGGGTTGTTGAAGAATTTATCATTTCGGTAACACCCCAAGAGCCAGCTTACCGCTATTTTTAAATAAAAACAGTAGATGGCAATCGAGGAATATGACCTTTTTGTGATAGGAACAGGAACTGCGGGCAAACGTGTAGCTACCGCTTGCGCGGAAGCAGGATGGCACGTGGCCATTGCCGATAGGCGAGAATATGGCGGTACGTGCTCAAACCGGGGCTGCGACCCAAAAAAAGTGCTCGTGGGCATCACTGAAGTGATGGAACTCAGTAAAAACCTTATGGGAAAAGGCCTCAACAGCGTTCCTGAAGTGAACTGGGAAGACCTGATGAAATTCAAGCGCACGTTTACTGATGCGATTCCTGCTGCCACTGAAAGGGATTTTAAAGAGATTGGGGTGAAAATGTACCACCAGTCGCCCAGTTTCCTGGATAACAACACCCTGTCTGTAGAAGGTAAGACGGTCAGGGCAAAAAAGATTGTCATCGCTACCGGCATGCACCCCGTTGAACTGAAGATTCCCGGTCGTGAACATGCCTTGCTGAGCGACGATTTTCTCGAACTCCCACAGTTGCCTAAAAGCATGATATTCATAGGTGCGGGATACGTGGGGATGGAATTTGCCCACATTGCTGCACGATGTGGCGTAAAGGTCACCATCGTGGATACCGAAGATAGGATTCTGACCAACTTTGATGAAAAATTGGCAAATTACCTTCAGGAAAACAGTGAGCAACTGGGGATTGAATTTGTCCTGGGTACCCGTGTCAATGCAATTGAAAAGCTTCGGAAAAACTTTCGCGTAAGCGGAAAAAGAGGAGAAGAAACCATTGAGGTCAAGGCCGAAATGGTCTTTAACACCGCAGGCCGCGTGCCCTCCATTGAAGAACTGGATCTTGAAAAAGGAAATGTGGCTTTTGAAAAAGATGGGATTACCGTAAATGAATATCTGCAAAGCCCCACAAATCCTGATGTTTTTGCCTGTGGTGATGTTTCGGCGAGCGGGACATTGCCGTTGACGCCGCTCTCTTCTCAAGAGGCCCGTGTGGTGAAGTACAATCTGTTAAAGGGCAACGTGATGAAACTTGATGTTCCGCCCACACCCAGTGTGGTATTTACCCAGCCACAACTGGCTTCTGTGGGGCTTAACGAAAAAGAAGCACGGGAAAAAGGGTATGATTTTCATGTGCGGGAAGAAAATGTACCGCACTGGTACAATAGCAAGCGCTTTAACCAAAACTGCTATGCCTATAAAACCCTGATTGACAAGAAGACCGGATTGGTCCTTGGTGCGCACCTCCTTAGCGCAGATGCTGCCGAGACCATCAATATGTTTGTCATGGCGATGTGCGGTAAACTGGATTGCTCAACGTTGAAAGGAATGATTTTTACGTATCCTAGTTGGGCAAGTGACATTAAGGCGATGGTTTAAATTGGTTTGAAAATCAATATCTTGTTGTTCAATGGTAAATTTTATAGATGAACTTAACACAAGAAGATTTAGATAACATCATTAATGGAAAAGTCAATCATTTTGATGAGTATTATCGCAGAGCATTTAAAATAGAAGGGAATGGAGAAATTGGAGTATTTAATGCAATATTAAATGGTAAGGTCAATCTAAATGGATTAAAAGGAAAATCAATCCATTTTGAAAATGCCAAAATACAGCATTTAGTAATCGATGATTTCTGCGATAGGGTAAGTTTTAATGGCTCAACGATTGACAATTTGGAAGTCAAATCGGAAATCGGCATTGTCGAAATAAATCAAAACAGCAATTGTACCAAACTGTTTGTTAAAGAATCCAATATTGTAGATTTTTATATAAAATCTTCAAAATTCAACTCTGTAATTTTTGAAAACTCAAAGTGTGATTTTACTATTGAAAATTCAGTATTTGTCACATTTGATTTAAAGAATTGTAATCTCGATCGTCTCCTTTTACAAATTCCGACTGAAGCTCGAAGAATTCAGTTGCAGGATAATTCCATTTTTAAGCTAACAATTGAAGGTTTTCTTAATGAGAAATCAAGGTTGTCCATAGAGCAACTGAGGGATGTAGAATTATTTAGGGTAAATAATCTCACTAATAAGGGTGAACTTTATTTTAACTTTTTGGATTCAAAATTTAGATTCAAATCAAAACTGTTGCTTTTAGATAGCGATTTGGGTAATGCACAGTTTAGGAATTGTGATTTTCAAAAATTTTCTTATGCCGAAATTTCAGAAACTACCTTAGCTAAGGTAGATACTTTTAATACTCAGTTTCCCGTTAAAAATGTAGATGGCCATTATTTTTCTCTTTACGAGACGTATGTTGATCTCTACACAATATCCTTAAAAAACAATAACAAGAAAAATGCTGCGGAGTATTATAAAGCCGCAAAAATATTCTTGCTTAAAGCATATCGGGAATCTTTACCAAAAGACTTAGGGACTTGGTTAAGTTTAGAACCATCTTATCATTTCAGTCGTTTTGGAACTCAATGGCTAAGATCTCTGTTAGTAACAGTCAGTTTATGTCTCCTAATATTTATTGTAATGCTGATAACAACAAATTTTGAATTTTCTTTTGATATAACGGGAATCAATCAAGCTATTTCTAATATTTCAAACTTTGTTAAATTCCTTGATCCAATACATAGGGTAGATTTTATGGACAATGATTTTAAGTATTCTGAATCAAATGCTTTTGTTATTTTAAACTATCTAGGTAAAATAATTTTGGCATTTGGGATATTTGAATTAATCAGGTCATTTAGAAAGCTTAATAGAGCTTAAGAAATAAAAATTTGTAGTTTATTTGTCTAGATATTTCCTCTCTTTCCACTTCACCAACGGCCCAGTCGCTCTATTGCGATAGGCGTGTAAACCTGCGGTTACAGCAAGAATTATCGCTCCTAGCAATGCTAAATACGCCACGCTCACAATATCGTCTTTGTTTTTCATGAAAATGGCAACAAGCGCCCAAGCGCCCACCATCGCAAATTCACGCATGTTGCGTAGATTGGTCATGATGTTGTTGATATAGACAGCGATAACAATCATCACCATTGTGAATATAATTTGGGTTAGTTGGCTTCCCGCCAAATCCATTTTGACCAAAAACGCAGCGACATTCGCAATACTTGCCACAGCGATCCAACCGCTATAAAAACAAATAGGCCACCAGACGAATGCTATCACTTCAATAGGCGCGTCCCAGCGCTCCATATTCGTGCGGAACACGATTTTCATCAAGGAAATAAAAAGACCGAATATTAAAATAACGCTAAGCCATAAAATTTCATAGCTAAAGGCAATTACCCAAGCAGCGTTGCAAAGGTTCGCGATAGCAAACCAATACCCCGTCTGTTCTATGAACGGAGATTCTTTTTTACTGAAAAAAGCGCGACACACTTGAAATAATGCAAATCCTAAGATTGCAAGAAAGATCACTCCCCAAATCGCAAAAGCATACCCTGCCGGAGTAAACAGCGTATCATATTTGTTACTCACTTCGCCCACGGTAACTCCGTTAATCTTGAAGATCTGAGCATAATAATTCACTGTGATCACCACGATCACAGAAAGTAAATTAATGATAGCTAGTTTCTTTTTCATATTATTTCAAGTCCTCCCTTCGGGAGGAATTAGGTGGGCTAACATACTTGGATTACCTCATTTTTAGTGACCGCAAAAACCTGGTCGCCATCTTGAGGGTCTAAAAAGTAATTTCCCGTAAAGGTACCAAATGCCGGAAGTATCATTTGATTTTCAGTCTTAAAGAAACATGAAAGTTTTAAGAGTTGACGCCCCATGCCGCCGAGTTTGATCCCGGGATGAATATGCCCTGAGAAATTAAAAAAGCCCTCGCGTTCTTCAGGATGATGGGTCAATAAAAATGGATGCAGCTCAATTTCAGAATAGATTTTAATGCCAATCGCCTCGTATTTCAATGGCGAAATGATGTCATGATTCCCCGCCACGAGGATAAATTTTTCGCTCCGGGAAGCAACCCATTGCTCAAAAAGTTTCCATTCCGCGTTAAGCGAACTATGAAAAAGGTCCCCTAAAAAACATACGTTTTCTGGGTTAAAGGCTTCCACAGTCTTCGTGAGTTGTTTGAAGTTCTCGTGCATGGCTTTAAACGGCACGGCAGCTCCATGTTTTCTAAAATGCGACACCTTGCCCAGATGTACATCGGCGATTAAAAGCGTGTTTTTTTCTTCCCAAAAAACCGTCCCGCAGGGATGCAGTGTAAAGGTGTTATCGAGAATGGTAATCGTTTTGTTCATAGCTACACAAAAATCGTGTTTTTATTTGGCTTTCGCCAAAACAAAAAACCGAGACTCTCGTCCCGGTTTTTCTCTTTTTCATAACAATCTAATGTCTAGTTTTTCTGGTAGTTCAGCATCCAGTTGATACCAAATTTATCGCGCAAACTACCGTAATATGCATTCCAACTTGTCTCCTGCAATTTCTCTCTCACTTGTCCGCCTTGCGATAATTTCGCAAAAATCTCATCGGTTTCTTCCTTACTATCCAGGTCAATGCTCAAAGACACTTGATTTCCTTCATTTATCGGCGTATCTGGCGATGCATCATAGGCCATTATATTGATGCCTTTTCCTTGCAATTCTGCATGCTGATACTTCTTGCGGTAGTCACCAGGAATGTCAATTTCCTTATTTTCATACGTCTCAACATTCTTGATCTCGGCATTAAAAATTCCTTTATAAAAGTCGAGCGCCTGCTGGCATTCGCCTCTAAATGTCAAATATGGTTGTATACTTTTCATAACTTTTGGTTTCTAATAAAGATACAAAGCAAGCCCAGTGTTTTCGGGCTATTACACGTTATTTTCTTCTAAATGAAAGGCTAAAAATTGTTAAGAATGAGGTTTTGGCTTTCGCCAAAAAACCACCCCGTCTTCGCCTATGGCGAATCCACCCCAGCACTATTAAAGAAAAATTTTTTTTTAAACTCCTTCCCTTTTTTAAGGGAAGGTGGCAGCGCGCCTTAGCGTGATGACGGAAAGGTTCATTCATTCTTTTCGCGTAAGCGAAAACCTAAATCTTATCCAGATATCGAAGCATATTCTTGATTCTGTCCTCAAGTTTCTCGCTTGAGAGCTTTTCGCGTAAGCGGTCTGTAATTATTGGGAAACTGAAAGGCGTAGCTTTTTCGCACGCTTTGTGAATGATTTCTTGCTGCTCGATACGCTCAAGAGCGAGACGCAAACGACCTTCTTCCAGTTGGTGCTCAAACGTCTCGCGATACGCCTGCTGATACAACAAATTATCAGGCTCATAATCGCGAAAAACATCAAACAATAACTGACTGTTGCTTTGCAGGTGTTTGTTCTTAATCATCTTGCCGGGATAGCCGGTAAATACCATGCCGGCGATAACGGCGATGTCTCTAAATTTCCTTCGGGCCATTTCGGTTGAGTTGAGGCTTTTCTGCAAATCATCAAGCAAAAAACTGGGCGTGAACAATTCGTTATCTATCACCTGCTGAATATCGATTTGCTGGTCTGAAAGTATCTCAAAACCATAATCGTTAAACGCCAGACTAAAGGAAATGGGCGACAACAAACTGATGCGATACGCGAGCAAACTGCCTAGTGCCTCATGCACAAACCGACCTTCAAAAGGATAAAAAAGATGATGAAAACCTTCGCGGGTTTTAAAGGTTTCTATGAGAAATTGATTTTCATTTGGCACAATACTTTCTTTGCGCTGTCGCGCGAAAAGGTGGTCCAAAGCACGCATTTCGCGCGTTTGTTTTGAAGCATCTTCGTTGGCCGAGTAAAGTTCTTTTCGCAACAGCTCACTCATCTGCGCCGAAAGTGTCAAGCGACCGCCCATCCAACTTACGGTTCTGGCTTTCTTTTTTGGGTTGGCTTTTTTGACCAAAACCTGCATGTTCTTGATTCGGTAGAGTTCGAGGTTTTTTCCTGCAAAGGTGAACACATCGCCGGGCGAAAGTTTAGAGACAAACCATTCTTCAATCGTACCTATGAAGCCGCCTTTGAGATATTTTACAGTAAGCATGGCATCGCTCACAATGGTGCCTATTTGCAGGCGATGACGCATGGCGACGCCACGGTTATTGACTTTAAATTTGCCGTCATCTTCAATCTCAACTTTCTTGTATTCGTCATAAGCTTCCAGCGATTGACTGCCTTTTGTGATAAAATTGAGCACCCAGCGCCACTCGTCTTCGCTTATCGCTTGGAAGCAAAAAGTCTGCTTTATTTCTGGCCAGATTTCCTCAGGATAAAAGCCGTCAGAAACCGCCAAAGTCGTGAGATATTGCACTAAAACATCAAAGCTAAACAAATACGGAACTCTATCTTCCACCACTTGATTTACCGCAGCTTTACCTAATGCGGAAGCTTCGACCAACTCAATGGCGTGCGTGGGCAAAAAGTAAATCACACTAGGTTCGCCGGGACGGTGATTGCTTCGGCCGGCACGTTGTAAAAATCGTGCAACGCCCTTTGGGCCACCAATTTGAATAATGGTTTCCACCGGAGCAAAATCTACACCGAGGTCTAAACTCGAAGTGCAAATCACGGCCTTCAGCGTTTCATTACGAATGGCTTCTTCAACCCAAATCCGGGTGTCCTTACTGATGCTTCCGTGATGCATGGCGACTTCGCCGGCAAACTCCGGATACTTGTGCATCAACCGTTGAAACCACAGTTCGCATTGTCCACGAGTATTGGTAAAAACTAAAGTGGTCTTACTTGCGTTAATAATCGGCACGATTTCGTCAAGCAAATGCAGGCCTAGATGCCCGCGCCATGGGAAGGATTCCATACTATCTGGAATGATACTTTTTACCAGATAGTTTTTGTCTAATTCAGCCTTTATCAACACCGAATTTTCCAATGCTTTTGAGCCAGTTCCCAGCAACACTTCGCGTGCTTGAGGGAGATTCCCGATGGTCGCCGAAATTCCCCAAATACGCATTTTAGAAGCAATAGTTTTAAGTCGGGAAAGGCCTAGCTCAACCTGAACTCCGCGTTTTGTTCCCAGCAACTCATGCCACTCATCCACGATAATCGCAGAGCAATCCTTAAACATCTTATCGTAGTTCTTACTGCTCAGCAGCAGTTGCAGACTTTCAGGAGTGGTGACGAGTAAATCGGGCAGGTTTTTCTTTTGTTTTTGCCTTTCGGCCAAAGGCGTATCTCCCGTACGAATCCCAACGGTAAGTTGCGTTTCGAGGCCATCAGCAAACCGCTGACTCGCCTGCGCAATTTCCACCGAAAGGGCACGTAGCGGAGTAATCCAAATCGCTTTTAATCCCTTTTTGTGCTTGGTTTTATACTCTGGATTATTTTGGATGTAATCCAAAACAATAGGAATCCACAGGGCATAGGTTTTCCCGCTTCCCGTAGGTGCGTTCAGCAGTCCGTTTTTACCCGCAAGAAATGCATCCCACGTCTCTTCTTGAAACGGAAATGGCTTCCAGGTCTGGGTTTTGAACCACTTTTTTGCTAAGGATTTTACTTGAGTATTCGTCATTGCAATTGCCGCAAAATAATCTTTTGAGTTTTTCAAACTCCTTCCCTTTTTTCAAGGGAAGGTAGTTTCGCCATAGGCGAAGACGGAAGGGTTTCTCTTTTCAACCACTCCGCTTCGCAGTTTGCGAAGCACCCCTCCTTGAATAAGGAGGGGAGTTTTTTTAAGTTTTGTCTTTTTTAGGTTTCGGGATGAGCTTTTTCAAATCTTCCAATGTATTCGCCTCCTCAATTTTTTTGTCTGTTCGCCAGCGCAACATTCGCGGGAAGCGCGTTGCAACACCACTTTTGTGGCGAGAAGATTCGGCGATTCCTTCAAAGGCGATTTCAAAAACATGATGCGGCGTCACGCTTCGCACTGGGCCAAAACGCTCTAAGGTATTCTTCTTGATCCACGCATCCAGCGACCTGAATTCTTTGTCTGTCAATCCAGAATACGCTTTCGCGAAAGTGACTAATTCTTCCTTATTCTCGTCCCAAAGCCCAAAAGTGTAATCAGTAAATAAATTACTGCGACGGCCGTGACCACGCATGGCGTAGGTGAGAACTGCATCAATGGTGAGCGGGTCAACTTTCCATTTCCACCAGTCGCCTTTTTTGCGCCCCACGAGATATGGAGAATCCTTTCGCTTAAGCATCAATCCCTCGCTCATCACTTCCCGGCTGCGTTCCCTTTCCGCGGCAGCGTCATCCCAATTTTCAAACTCCATGGTTTCTGAAAGTCGCAACGGGATTTCTTCATTGCGCACTTCGTTGTAAAGTTTCTCTAATATTTTTCTCCTTTCGGCGAAAGCCATAGTGCGAATGTCCTCGCCGTTCCACTCTAAAATGTCATAGGCTTTGACAATTACCGGAGTCTTTTTGAGCAGGTTTTTTGTAACATTCTTACGCCCGATGCGGGTTTGCAAGTCATTAAACGTACCGATTTTTTTATCCTTAAAAGGCAAAATCTCTCCATCGATGACAGTGCCATTTGGGATGATATTGACAAATTCTTGAAACTCGGGATATTTGTCTGTGACCAGCTCTTCACCGCGGCTCCACACAAAAACCTCGTTATTGCGAATGATGACCTGCGAGCGGATTCCGTCCCATTTGTGCTCTGCAAACCACTGGCTCACATCGCCCAAATCTTCAGGCTCATCCTCAATCGCATACGCCAGGTAAAAAGGATACGGCTTGCTGAGGTAATCTTCCTCATTCTCCTCAAGTATCAGCTTTTGAAACGTGGTTTTCATCGGCGTCCAGTCGCCCATGAGTTTATAGGCGAGAATATCTTCATCAATTGCTGTCGCTTTAGAAAGGGCGCGCGTCATGAGTTTTTGGCTTACGCCAATGCGAAAACTTCCGGTAATCAATTTCGTGAAAACGAAACGTTCATAATAGTTAAGGTCCGTCCAGTTCTCGTGTAGATACTCGCGTTTTTCTTCGTCGCTACGTTTTTTGAGCTCCACGATTTCTTCAAGAAACTGACTCAGACTTTTCTCAGTACTTTCTTCAGAAGCTGGAATGACCAAGGCAATCGTCTCGGCGAGGTCGCCCACGATATGGTAACTTTCTTCAAACAACCACAACGGGATTTTAGCAAGCTCGGTAGCCCAAAGTCGCAACAAAGTCGTGTTCACCGGCCTCGGCGGACGGCGGTGCGACAAAATCGCGATTGCCCAAAGTTTATCTTTTGCGGGAGCTTCTCTAAAATAATCAGCCAGCGCGTCAACCTTAACGTTGGTCTTGTTTGTGCTGTCTATTTTCCTGATGAGGTTTGCGAATTTTTTCATGCCTCATCGTCTTTAGAAGTTTCACTTTTTGATTCTTCGCCCTGTTCGCC
Source organism: Cytophagaceae bacterium (assembly GCA_002710685.1). Lineage (GTDB taxonomy): Bacteria > Bacteroidota > Bacteroidia > Flavobacteriales > Flavobacteriaceae > Leeuwenhoekiella. Next base: position 75,444 of record PALD01000075.1, read on the forward strand.
TTCGTACTGTGTTGCTTCAGTGCGGGCATCATAGCCTTGTTCACGGAGAAAGCGCGAGAAAATATCTGTGTATCCGTGTGTGCAAATCACTTTTTCAGCGCCTGTGGCTTTAATGCTTTGTAGCAATCCTTGCCAGTCGCAATGATCGCTAAGCACAAAACCTTTGTCAATCGCACGACGCCTTCGCGCACCACGAAACGTCATCCATCCACTTGCCGATGCCGTAACATAAGGAACCATTTTTCTTATCCAGGTTGTGCCGTGCGCGCTGGGCGGAGCGATAACAATATTGCCCTTAATATCTTCTTTTTTTGTTTCTCGGGTTACGCGTTCAGTTGGCGGTAAGTCTATAAGTTGGCGCACGACTTCCGTCATGTTTTCTATAGCGCCATGAGTGTAAATCTTCCCGATGTCAGTATCAAGATGTTTTAAAAGTCGCTGCGCTTTGCCCAGCGAATACCCAAAAAGAACAGAAGTTTTTCCTTCAGCCTTGTTTTCTGCCCACCAGTTGTTGATGTCTTTAAAAACCTCTTCCTGTGGTCGCCATTTAAAAGCTGGCAACCCAAAGGTACATTCTGTGATAAACGTATCACATTTTACCACTTCATAAGGCACGGCAACGCCATCATCCTCCGTTTTATAATCACCTGTAAAAACCCAAACTTCGCCTTTATGTTCCACCCGTATTTGCGAACTCCCGATGATATGTCCCGCAGGATGAAAGCTAAACTTCACGCCGTTTATGGTAAAGCTTTCGCCAAAATCATAACCCGCAACCGTAATATCTTCGCCCAGACGATGCTTGATAATGGGGATGTTAGAATTATGCGTGATATAGCTTTTCATTCCCCAGCGGCTATGGTCTGCATGGCCATGCGAAATAATGGCTTTATCCACCTTGCGCCACGGGTCGAGATAGACTCCGGCGGCGGCGCAGTAAATACCATTCTCGTTAAACTGTAAAAGCGGTTCTCGGATACTATTTTTCAAAGCAAAAAGTTCATGAAACAGAAAATTATGAATTGATGGTGAAAACCCGCTTTAGGTTAAGAATGATTTATGATGTTAGATATAAGTATTGAGATATGAGATATTAGAAGTGAGATATTAGATGTTAGAAATAGGAGTGATGGTATTCTATCTTGACCTATAAGTTTATAAAACCTGTGAGGTCTTGAGGGAGACCGATTGTGTATAATTCGCTTTCGCGAAAGCGTAACCGTTACAAAAAATGGATGTGTATGTCAAAAGTGTTTAGGGTGAAGGATTTTAAAAACAAAAAATAGATTTTATAAAGTAGTATATATGGCTATCTTTGGGCACTTTAATTTTGAAGATATGTCTTTTACAGATTTGTTTGATAGTGGTGAGCACCGAAGGAACTTAGGTCACTTTGCCGCGATTACAAATATGGCGACCGTGGACGGTGCCCTTAATGCCGAAGAAGAAAAATTGCTGAAACGCTTTGCCACAAAGCTTGATATCAGCGAGGAGGAATATAAGACGGTCTTGAAGGACCCGCTTAAATATCCCATTAACCCTCCTAACAATTCTGAGAAAAGACTTGAACGCCTGCACGACTTGTTAAGGATGATCTTTATAGATCACAGTATTGATGACCATGAGCGTTTTCTTATCGAGAAATATGCCATAGGCCTAGGCTTTCATGCGGACAAGGCAAAAAGTATCATCCACCGTTCTATCGAGATTTTTCAGGGAGGGATTGACTTTGAAGATTATCTCTACCTGCTTGATAAAAAAAGATAGGGTCATCTTGTGATTTTATCAAGTGCCTGGATGAGGTCATCCGTGTCCACGGGTTTTGAGAAGAACTGGTTGACACCCGCATCATACGCTTCTTGCTCCACCGTCTTAGAGATATGGGCAGATAATGCAATAATACCCAGGTTGCTTTTTACCGGATTGTCAAGTTTCCTTATTTCCCGGGTGAGCTCAAAACCGTCCATGACGGGCATGTTAAGGTCGAGGATCACGGCGTCATAATTGTGATTATGTATTTGCTGTAGGGCTATCTCACCGTTTTTTGCAGTATCTATACTGAACTTATTGTATTTTTTAAGTAGCCTTATCATGATCATCTGGGTCATGTCTATATCTTCGACCAGCAAGATGCGGCTTTTCTCTCCATCTGCTTGTTTTGCAACCTTTCCTGCGGTGTTTGAAGTTCCCATTTTAAAGGGGATCGAGACTTTGAAACACGTTCCTTCCTGCTTTTCTTGATCTATTTCTTCCATTTGAAACTTGCCGCCAAGCCTGTCAATGATTTCCCTAGAGATAAGGTATGGTAGGTAGGTAATATGGCTGCCGGCATCCTCTAGAGAAGCATTCATGATGGCGAGCTGTTTCTCATCGTAATAATGATCGTGCACCAATATCTCAAAACCTATAATCACCTTGTTGCGCGCAGATGCATTGAGCCTTATCTTGACATCGACTTCTTTAGACATGATATTTTGAAATATCCATTTTGCAAGGAGCGTAAAAGCGCTATAATAGAGTTTCTCGTCTCCTATAACCGTTTGATGCAGTTTTTTTGAAACCTTGGGAAATTTTGCAATACCCTTTTCAACTGCCTCTATACGCATGAAATCCAATATGGAAGCCGTGACCTTAGCCGCGTCAAATTCCCTTTGCTGTACCGTGAGCTTACCTCTGGAAAACTGGTTTGCCATCGATAATTCTTCAATAAAAGAGAGTCCTTTTTTAGTGGATATCTCCAGTTGGTTGACTATTTCCAGTTGATCTCTGTTTAATGCGGTAAGTTTAAGTACTTCTGATAAATTGCTTATTGAGGCCAGGGGTGACCGTAAATGATGGTAAAATGCAGATGATTCAAAATTGCTGCTTGAGGGCTTAAATGAGGTAACATCCTGTAAGATAATGGTCTTGTTATCTCCATCAATAAGCTTGATGTTGAAAACCTTGTTGTTGTCCAGGCTTTTAAGAAGTACAGTGCCAAACTCAAAAGGGCCTCCATTGACAAATGCCGTTTTGATTTTTTCAAAAAAGGGATCTTTGTCAATAAGATTCTCACCTTTGTGAAGGGTGATGAATTGATCTTCACTTTCAAGGACATTAAATTGGGGGTCAAGAACTATAACCTGTGCCGTAGAAGCATAGTAGTCTATCTTTGTTGAGTTAGCCATCAAGAATGGATTAAAAGGGAAATTTTTTTGACAAAAATACAAGTATACAATATAAATTTATAGAATAGAGTCCTATAAATTCCATTTAAAAGTAATACACAAAGCGTAAATCTTATGGAGAACATTAAAATAAGAATGGCCGAATCCAGTGACATGGCAGGTGTTTTGCGCCTTATCAAAGAGCTTGCTGTTTTTGAAAAAGAACCCGATGCCGTTGAAGTGACCGTGGATGACCTTATTGCCTATGGTACGGGCAACAACCCAGAATTCATGTGTTTTGTTGCTGAGGATGATGCAGCAATTGTGGGCATCGCGCTTTTCTATTATCGATTCTCGACCTGGAAGGGGCGCACTGTACACCTAGAAGACCTTATCGTAAAACAGGATAGGAGGGGAGAAGGCATAGGACAGGCCCTGTATGCAGAGGTCATAAAATTTGGTCACAAGCAAGGCGTGCGCCGTGTTGAGTGGGTTGTTCTTGACTGGAACGAGAATGCGATCAACTTCTATGAAAAAAGCGGTGCCCTGGTCATGAAGGACTGGCATACCGTGCAGATGGACAAAGAAGGAATCGAGAACTTTGTCAAGGCGCATGGAGGTATATAAATTTGGTGGGGCATCGGTTAAGGATGCCCATGCAATACAAAATGTACTAAAAGTCCTCCAGTCAACGCAGGTCAAGGACGTGATCATTGTGGTATCTGCCATGGGCAAGACCACAAATGCCCTTGAAGCCGTGGTCGCAGCTTATTTTGATAAAGACCAGGATTTTAATGAACCGCTGGCAAGGGTATGGCAATATCACAAAGACATCCTGGATGAGCTCTTCCCGGTGGGGCACGCTATTTTTGCTTTGGCTTTAAGCCAAATAAACCTCATCAAGGATTTCCTGGGTCGCAACAAATCTCCGCATTATGACTTTGTCTATGACCAGGTGGTAAGCCATGGTGAGATCATGAGTACTTTGATAATCCACTGGTTTTTAAAAGAAAACGGCTTTTGTGGCACCTGGATCGATATCAGGGAAAACATCAAGACAAATGCTGCATATCGCGAGGGTAAAGTAGACTGGGAAACCACCAGGATGGCCATTAAAAAGTCCATGCCAAAATCTGGGATGGTGATAACCCAGGGCTTCATCGCGTCTGACGGCAATGGCTTTACCACCACGCTGGGCCGTGAAGGGAGCGACTACACGGGCGCTATCATAGCATATTGCCTAGATGCCAAGAGCCTTACCATCTGGAAGGATGTGCCGGGGGTGCTGAGTGCAGATCCACGATACTTTGACCATGCCAGGCTGTTGAATACCATAAGTTATGAAGAAGCCATTGAATTGGCCTTTTATGGGGCTTCAGTGATTCATCCCAAAACGATACAACCGCTCAAGCGGAAGGAAATCCCGCTGTATGTGAAACCATTTTTGGCCCCAGCCGAAAAAGGGACCTGCGTCATGCTGGGAGAAGATATAGAGCCCCTGACCCCTTGTTATATACTTAAAAAGAACCAGGTACTTATAGCGCTCTCCTCACTTGATTTTTCATTCATGATGGAAGATAACATAGGTGAGGTCTTTAAATTACTGGGCAGGTACGGGATGAAGGTTGACCTTATACAGAACTCGGCAATCAGTTTTTCTGTTTGTGTTGATAACAAGTTTGGTAAATTAGACGAGCTCATCGCACACTTAAGGGCAAATTTTCATGTGGATGTCATGAACCCCGTAAACCTCTATACCATAAGACATGCTGATGTAGCCGCAGTACGGTCACTGGAGAACAGAACAAACGTGCTCTTGAAACAACAAACTGGCAGGACGCTGCAAATGGTGATAGGCAATGACTGAATTCATTTTGTCCTATCTTTGCGCATTAACATAAGATCAATCAATATAAATTCATGGGATTAGTCACCGCAAAAGAAGTTGCCCAGGCCATAAATGCTGATAAATTTGGTTTTCTGGGGACCTTTATGGGGTGGACGTTGATGAAGGTGCTGAGGATTTCAAAAGCTAACGAAATCTACAACCGCAACAAGCACCTCAGTGACCTGGAGTTTCTCAACGCCATCCTGGATGAATTTGAGATCAACTTTGATATCCCAGAAGAACACCTCAAGCGACTGCCCAAGGACGGTTCATTCATCACGATAAGCAACCATCCCCTGGGGGGTATTGACGGCATACTCCTGCTCAAGCTAATGCTGGAGCAGAGAACGGATTTTAAGATCATAGCAAACTTCCTGCTGCACCGTATTGAGCCCCTCAAGCCCTATGTAATGCCAGTGAACCCCTTTGAGGACAGAAAGGATATCAAGAGCAGTTTGCTGGGCTTTAAACAGGCCATGAAACATCTACAAGAGGGTCATCCACTGGGTATTTTTCCCGCCGGGGAGGTCTCGACATATAAAGACGACAAGCTTATAATCGATAGGCCGTGGGAGCCTGCGGCCATGAAACTGGTCAAGAAGGCAAACGTGCCCGTGGTGCCCATCTACTTTCATGCTAAGAACAGCAGGTTGTTCTACAAACTTTCAAGTATAAGCGATACGTTGCGCACGGCAAAGTTGCCATCAGAACTGTTCACACAAAAAAACAGGGTCATCGAGGTGAGAATAGGGCATCCTATTTCCGCGAAAGCGCAGGATGAACATGAAGACCTCACGGAATTTACCGAGTTTTTGCGCAAAAAGACCTACATGCTCGCCAAGACCTTTGAAAAGAAAAGGTTGCTGAGCACCATACCCCATTCTTTAAAAGTTGCCAGGGAGCCCAAGAAGATTGCCCATGAGGTAAGAAGCGAACTTATAGAAAAAGAAGTTATAAGCTTGCGCGAAAATGACCACCGCCTGCTACAGAGCAAGAATTATGAGGTGTTCTTTACCCCGGCAAAAGATATCCCCAATGTGTTACGAGAAATAGGCCGCTTACGCGAAATAACCTTCAGGGAAGTTGGGGAGGGGACCAATGAACCCCTCGACCTTGATGATTATGACAAGTACTACCACCACATGTTCTTGTGGGATGATGAGTCAAAAAAAATTGCCGGGGCATACCGCATGGGGCTTGGCAAGAAGATTTTTGAACAACATGGCATTGATGGGTTTTACCTGCAGAGCTTGTTTCGGTTTGAACCAGAGCTGCACAAGATGATGAGCGAGAGCATAGAGATGGGTCGTGCCTTTATCATAAAAGAATTTCAACAACGGCCCATGCCACTGTTCTTGTTATGGAAGGGGATCGTGCATACCACATTACGTTTTCCTGAGCATAAATACCTCATAGGGGGCGTGAGTATCAGCAACCAATTTTCAAATTTTTCAAAATCGCTGATGATCGAGTTCATGAAGTCTCATTATTATGACCCGTACATTGCGCAATATGTAAGGCCCAAGAAGGAGTTTAAGTTAAAACTGAAGGATGTTGACAAGGAGTTTGTTTTTGATGAAAGCGAGGCAGACCTTAACAAATTTGATAAACTTATTGAAGAACTTGAAACTGGAAACCTGCGCTTGCCTGTGCTTATTAAAAAATATATCAAGCAGAATGCAAAGGTAATTGCCTTTAACGTAGACCCCCTTTTCAACAATTCGGTAGATGGGTTGATGTACATACGCATTGCAGACCTTCCAGAAAGTACCGTAAAGCCTGTACTAGAGGAATTTCAAGAAGAACTTGAAAGAAAGCTGGAGGCGGGTAAAAAACTCGATGAAGATGAATAGGTTAGCTCTTAAGGCGCATGAGGCAGTCACTTAAGTCTTGTTGCATTTCTTCAATTACATGAGGCTTTATGGTATAGTAGAGTTCCTTGCCTTCATATTTGCCTATTAAGACACCTTGATTTTTTATTACCGTAAGATGCTGGCTTATGGTGGGTTGGGATAGCGATATTTTTTCTGAAAGTTCAATACAGGAGCATTGCTTATGTTTTACAATGTGGCTCAAGATTGCAATCCTAGCAGGATGGGCAAAGACTTTTGCGATGCGTGAAGTCTTGATGTGCGACTCATCGTGGATGTGTGATTTTGTAGCACCCATTTTATGGTAAATATAAATTAGTGATATTGCAATATTACTAATTTAATTTGAAAATCAATGTGTTATGAATTTTTTGACCTTTTTTCCAATACCACATTATCATGCCATTTACCGTTGCGCTGGGCAATGCGTTGATGTTGTCCCACTATGGTAAACCCTAATTTCTCATGTAGATTTATACTGGCCGTATTCTCAGGGAAGATGTGGGCGGTAAGCGTCCAAAATCCTGCTTTTTCGCTTTCATCAATCAAGTGTTGCAAGAGTTTTTTGCCCACACCCTTACCATGAAATACGGGGTCGATATAGATAGTGGTTTCTGCGACACCGCGGTAACATTCACGCTTTGACCTAGGGCTGAGGGCCGCCCATCCCACCATGGTATTTTTGGCGAAAGCCACATACCTACAAATCTTCAAAAAACGTGAATCCCAGTCGTCATAGGATGGAACCTGGGTTTCAAAGGTTGCGATACCGGTATCCAGGCCGGCTTTGTATATTTCGCTTACGCGGAAAAAATCTCCGTGCTCAAAAGGCCTGATAATGACATCATTTAAAACCAAGGTTTCTTGTTCAAAATATAGGTGTCATAGAATTCCTGGTCAGTCTTTGTAAGATAGATAATGCCCTCGATAAGGCCGATGATCCCCGTAGCGATAACTATAAAAACACCCACAAAGACACAAGTGAGGATATACCCCACAATCGTGGCCACAAGCAATATTGCCCCTTCTTGATTGTAGCCCAAGATAAATTTGTGAATGCCCAGACCACCCAGCACGATGGCAAGAATACCTGCCAGGATTTTTTTATCATTTGAAGGTGGGGGAGGGGGCTGGTTCCAGCTTTCATTGCCGGTGTTGAAGTTTTGATTAGCTTCCATGATTGCTTTATTGATGAATTATAAAGCTAGCTAATTTATAAAAAAGCCTTGTCAATAGGCTCCCAAAGTTCAATCTTGTTTCCCTCTGGGTCAAGAATCCAACCGAATTTTCCATAATCATATTCTTCCATCTCCCCCACGATGGTAACGCCTTCTTCTTTTAAGACCTTTAAAAGTTCGACCAGGTTCTCTACCCTAAAGTTCATCATGAATTGTTTTTCGCTAGGAGCGAAATAACCCGTGTCTTCCTTAAAAGGGCTCCATTGCGTACTGCATTTATTTCCATTTTCATCCATCCACCAGAAGGTCCACCCAAACTGGTCAGTAGGAATGCCCAAATGTTCCCTGTACCACGCCTTGATGGCATCTGGATTCTTTGTCTTAAAGAAAAAACCACCTAGTCCCGTTACTCTGTTTTTCATAATATTACTTTAGTTTTCTGTTCTTTGTATACCGTACAGTCCATGCGGCGTTCAAATGGTTTTATCTGCATGCGCAACTCCATACAAAAAGCATGGTTGATACCGTCAGTCCTATAATTTTTGCATGAATTGCAAGACCTGTTGAGGTTGATAGCCCCCTTGTCATCCAGATTTTTTAAAATACCGAAGAGATTATTGTATAATCTGGCCAAATCATCCTGCTCGATCTGTACAAGGCTTTTTTGAAAAGGTGAAATGTAATCACCTAATTCTTCGCATATCTTCTTTCCCTTTTCGGTAAGCTGAATACTGAAGCTCCTATTGTCCTTATAATCCAGTTGTTTACGGACCAGCCCTTTTTTCTCCAGGCTTTTTATGGAGTCACTGATGGTCGCTTTTGTAACCAGCAGCTCCTTAACTAACTGTGATACAGTGTTTAGAGAAGGTTCATGACTGGCAACAAAGAGGATGATCTTAATTTGTAAAGGGGTAAGGCCAGATTGTTTTTGCTGCTGCAAAAGTTGGAATTTCATACCGTCGCTCAGTTTATCAAGCGCAGCGATAGTTCTTCCCACGAGGTCCTTGCTTTGTACTTTGGGGTCAAGTAAATTCATGATGGTCAGTTATTTGTGACCAAATTAAGAAATAATATGGAATCCTAACAAAAAGTTAAAATTATTTATGGTACAGGGCCTTGACCTTGTCCACAATGGTTTGAGCCAACTTTATCTTGCTTTCTACCGTCCAGCCGGCGATATGTGGTGAGAGTACCACATTTTCTGCCCGTAAGAGATATTTAAGCGGGCCGGGCATGCTATCTGCATCAGTGAAGAGGTTTTCAAAAGATAGGTTTTCATACTCAAGTACGTCCAGGCCGGCACCCAGGATCTTGCCCTCCTGCAAGGCATCAACCAGGTCTGCGGTCACAACGCTTTTGCCCCTAGCGGTATTGATTAACCAGAAGGGTTTTGCAAAACCTGCGATAAACTCTTTATTGAACATTTTATCCGTAAGTGGGGTCCACGGTGTGTGCAGGCTCACCACATCTACTTCACGCTTAAACTCTTCCAGGGTCACCTGTTCTGCATCTGCATTATCCACATCCTCCTTGATATCATAGCAGATTACCTCACAGTCAAAGCCGCGCAATTTCCTGGCAAAGGCCCTGCCCATATTGCCATATCCTATGATGCCCACGGTCTTTCCTTCAAGTTCATGCCCACGGTTTTTTTCACGGTTCCACTGGCCATTGCGTATCTCCTGGTCCGCTTGCCTTAATTTGTTGAGCAGCATGAGCAGCATGCCCATGGCGTGTTCTCCTACAGCATTGCGGTTGCCCTCTGGGGCTGCGATGAGTTGGACTCCTTTAATGGCAGCATGATCCCCATCAATGCTTTCTAGCCCGGCACCCACACGGCCTATCCATTTTAGGTTTGTGGCGGCATCCAGAAATTGCTTGTCAATCTTAAACCTGCTGCGTATCACCACGCCATCATAGGCTGCTATTTTTTGCTCTATTTCTTCTTTTGATGAGGTGTAGTCTTGATCGTTTTGCCAACCTAGAGCTGAGAGTTGTTCAAGCAACAAGGGGTGGTTTGAGTCTATGTGTAATACCTTCACAAGTATGGGTTTTGCTAGAATTTATCTAAAATTTCGATGGGAACCCGCAAGGGGCGGCCCTTGGGCATGGCAAGCAAGCACCAGTGTGTAACTGCCGTCACGAGTATCTTGTCATCCTTTTTTCTATAGATTTTAGTATGTCTTATACTTTTTACACCTTCAAATTTTTCAACCCAGGTCTGCAGCGTTATGGCCTCGTCCACAAAACCGGGGGCATGGTATTTTATATGGTGTTCCAGTGCGACCCACGCGTATTTTTCAAGTTCGTCGCTTGATGAACGGCTTGTCCAGTGAGCTTCGGCAATGTCTTGTACCCATTGTAGGTACTGCACGTTGTTCACATGGCCCATCTGGTCGATGGCTGAACTTGTTACACTAATATCTTTTTCAAAAACTGAAGGTTTCATAACCACAAAGTTAATATACGAGATGCTTAAGCGGTATGATGTTGAAGTAATTTTCGCTTAAAGCGAAATCTAAAAACCAAGGATCCATTTTGCCAAGTGGAAAAAAAGGAAGATGCCAAAGATATCGTTGCTGGTCGTGATAAAGGGACCGGTGGCAATTGCAGGATCAATGCCCCGCTTGTGGAGTATGATGGGCACAAACGTACCTATGAGTGACGCCACTATCATGACACATAACATTGCGATGGCTATCGTGAGCCCCACCATGGTCTCCAGTGAGATCATTGCGGCAAAGGCAATCACGAGGATGCCCACCGCTGCACCATTGATAAGGTTAATGCTTATTTCCTTGACCATCCTTAAAAACAGGCTTCCCTTTACATTGTCGTTCACAAGGCCCTGTACGATGATCGCGCTACTTTGTACCCCCACGTTACCGGCCATGGCCGCAATGAGCGGGGTAAAGAAAAACAGCTCGGGATGGCTGGTGAGCGCACCGCCAAAACCCTGCATGATATATACTGCACAAAGGCTGCCCACAAGCCCCAGTAAAAGCCACGGCAAACGGGCCCTTACTATCCTTAAAACAGAATCATCAGCTTCTACGTCTTCTGAGATACCGGCCGCCATTTGATAATCACGGTCAGCCTCGTCCCGTATAAAATCTACAATATCGTCAATGGTTATCCTACCTAGGAGCGTACCGGCATCATTGGTCACCGGGATGGCTTCAAGGTCATATTTTTGCATGAGGCGGGCAACTTCTTCGCCCTTGTCCTTAACGTTGACGTGGTCAACATTTGCAATATAGATATCTGCAATCCTTGATTTTGCGTCAGCGGTAAGCAGGTCCTTGAGGGACAGGCGGCCTATCAACCTGTCTTGGGCATCCACCACATATACGCTGTGCACACGGGTCACGTTTTGCGCCTGTGCCCGCATCTTGCGCACGCAACCGGCAACCGTCCATGTCTCGCGCACCTTGACGAGCTCTTTTGCCATGAGCCCCCCGGCAGAATCCTCATCGTACATGAGCATTTCCACAATATCGCGGGCATGTTCTTCATCTTCTATGGCGCTTATGACCTTGCGCTGCATCTCATCGTCCAGCTCAGAGATAAAGTCTACCGCGTCATCGGTATCCAGTTCTTCCAGCTCGCTGGCTATCTCCTTTGCGGTAAGGTTGTCAAGCAGGCGCTCGCGCACATCCTCGTCCAGCTCCATAAGGGCCTCAGAGGTTTTCTCGCTGTCAAGAAGTTTTACAAGGTAGGTGGCTTCCTCGGTATTGAGGGCATCGAGTATTTCGGCAATATCAGCATGGTGAACGTCCTGCAACAATTCTTCAAGGCCGGCATTGCGTCGTTCTTCTATAAGCTGCCGTATCTGGTCTAGCAGTGTGTCCGTAACCTCAAATGGAATGGGCCTTGTCATCATCCTTTAGGTTTTTTTTGCCGAACAAATATAACCAAAGTATCTCGCCACGGGCAGTATTAATGCGTTAAACGCGTATTAAAGTGAAATAGTGGCGCAACTCAGGCAAGCAGGTTTGTGAGATGTACAAATTGTGCCACGGTGAGCTGTTCTGGCCTTTCGGCGAAAAGTGGGTCTGCCCTGAGCTCGTCACTAAGGTCAAAAGATTTTAAGCTGTTGCGCAGGGTCTTGCGGCGTTGTTGAAATGCGGTCTTCACAACCCTGAAGAGCAACTTGGGGTCACAGCCTATATCATCGTGGTTTTCCTTTCGCTTTAAGCGTATCACACCGCTATCTACCTTGGGCGGCGGGTTAAAGACCGTGGGCGGTACGGTAAAAAGGTACTCGGCATCATAAAAAGCCTGGGTAAGTACGGAAAGTATACCATATACCTTTGAGCCTGCGGGTTCACAGATGCGCTGTGCGACTTCCTTTTGAAACATGCCGGTGAATTCTGGGATTTGCCCTCGCTGCTCGATGGCCTTAAAGACAATCTGTGTGGAAATATTGTACGGGAAATTGCCCGTTATCGCAAAGGGCTTGTCGCCAAAAACCGTTGAAAGGTCATACTTTAAAAAATCTCCTTCCAGAATATGTAACCTGTCCAGCTTCAATGCAGGATGCTCCATGGGAAACTGTTCTTTGAGATACTCTATAGACTCCGTATCCAGGTCCATCACGGTGACATCCAGGTCCTTTTGTAGTATGTATTTTGTGAGCACACCCATCCCGGGGCCTATCTCAAGTACGTGGCCATAGCCTTGCAACGTAAGGGTATCCCCTATTTTTTTTGCGATATCCTCATCCTTGAGAAAGTGTTGCCCCAGATGTTTTTTAGCCCTTACATTACCTGATTGATGCTTGCTCATGATTGTAGGGAGGCTTCACCTATTATGGCCATCTCCGTACGGAAGGAAACCAGCTTGTCAGCAAACCTTGTGGTATGTTTGCGCAGTTCTGCGGCATCGGTCTTATAGTATTCATCCAGGTGCTCCCTGGATTTTGCAAAATATTGAACGGAGTAGGTCTGCCCGCCCATTTCTTCTTCAACAAGTACCTTGCTCATCAGGGCCTTTACAAATTTGCCCGTGCTTAATATCTGTGGGATGTGCTCTTCCTGCATCCATTTTATCCATTCATCATGGATGGAGTCATCAACATTTGATGTGACGTTGTAAATTATCATAAGAGGGAATTTAGGGCAAATTTAACGATTCAATTTATCGCATCGCCGCGCAGGCGACGGTATTTCTTTTGGGCCTCTACATAATAGATGCTGTCCTCAAAGTTGAAGATGATGGCCTCATATTGCTCCTTTGCCTTTTCATCATCCTTTAAAGGTCCTGCATACAGGTTTGCCAGCTGGTAATGGGCCTCATCTGCAAGGATATCCTTGCCATAATATTGTATGATCCTTAGGTAATCGTCCCGGGCCGCTTCATGGTTGCCCAGTTCTTCATATACTTTGGCTTGCGCCATAAATGTCTCGTCCTCGATACTTTCTCCCTTGTGGTTCTCCAGGATTTCTGCATAGGCCTGTATCGCCTCTTCTTTTTTGTTTTGAAACGAGAGCAGATCAGCATGGGCAAACTTTTTAAGGGCGGTAAGCGTGGTGTCTTCCAGTGAATTGTCTGCGATGAGCAGGTAAAGCCGCTGGGCATCATTAGCAATAAGTTGCGTCGCTGAAGACTTTAATACCTTTAGCTGGGTCTGTGCCCATTCAAAATCGCCTTTGTAATAACTTGTCCTGGCCACTTTGTAACGCGCTTCTTGCGCCAGCACATCGTTTTTGACCTTTTTTTGAATCTGGGAATAGTATATCAATGCCGAGTTGAATTTTTCATCCAGGACAAGTATATCAGCAAGTTCCATTTTTGCCCTGGCTTCTTGAAACTCTGACAAGGGGAGTTGTAAGCTTTCCTTGAGGTAGGTGATGGCCCTTTCCTTTTCATTCATGTTAAATGCAAGAAAATGGGCATATTCCACCTGTAGTGAAAGCGTTTGTGGTAACCGTCCAAATGTAGCTATCAAATCTTCATACTCCTTGGCAAGCTTTGTGTATTCTTCTGCTGGGGCATTGCTAATCTTTAAGCTCAACAACTTTTGCCTTGCTGATAGCTGTATACTGGGATCCATGGAGTTATCAATGATAAAACCCAGGATTTCCCCGGTAATGTCTTCAACATTTTCATCTAGTGTTATACCGGCAAGATTGATGATGCCCTGCATGTCACCATCACTGCGCTTGTAGATTGCCTTTTCCTGCAAGAAGGCCTTTTTATAATCCTTTTGTTGTATGAACAACCAGCTTAGCAACTTGTTGTAAATAAGTTCTGGCTGCTGCTGTATGCGTTTTAAGAGCAGGTTTTTAAACGTAACATTGGCAGGGTTTGAAGGGTCCTCCGTGATAAACCTTGAAAATGTGCGCTGTGCCACGGGGGTGTATTTTTCATCCTTGACTATAAGGTCCACATACGTGTCAAACATCATGTCTATTTTGCCCTGCTCACCATAGACTGAGGCCAATTGTGAGTTCAGGATAATACGGTCATCAAGCTCCATGGCTTTTTGATATGTATCTGCAGCATGGTCCAGGAGGCTGTACTTTTCAAATGCGCGCCCCACAACGTAGGCATAAGATGGATTTTCCATCACGTGCATTTCCGCGATTTTATAGAATTTTTCGGCCTCTTCTGTATTGCCCATCAGGTCATAGTTGTGACCCAGTTCTATTTCATAATCAGGTTGGGGCAACCGCGCATCCATGTTTTTGAGGAGTAGGGTTTCAGCCTTTGCATACTCTTCAAGTTGTTGATAGGCCTGTACAAGCCCCAATATATAGTTCCTGTTCCTGGGGTTGTCCTCAAGCAGTAGCTCATAAGTCGTGGCTGCCTTTGCAAATTCTCCCTGCTCAAGATAATTGCGTGCCAACTGGTCCTCTTGACCCTTCACGGTAAAAGAACAGCATATGAACAGCAGGATGATAACGTAGTTGCGCAATTTTTCCCTTTTGGTAAATATAACCAAAATTAAGCCAGGATAGTATTCGGCGTAAGCCAGCTTGTTTTACTAGATCATATCAAAACCACAATAGGGTACGAGCACCTCTGGTATCTTGATGCCCTCAGCGGTCTGGTAATTTTCAAGAATTCCTGCAAGTACACGGGGCAGGGCAAGAGAACTACCGTTAAGGGTATGAACCAGTTTCTTGTTGCCATCCTTATCCTTGTAGCGCAGTTTCAAGCGGTTTGCCTGAAAGGTCTTGAAGTTTGAAACAGAACTGATCTCGAGCCAGCGGTCCTGTGCCGTGGAGAATACCTCAAAGTCATAGGTAAGCGTAGAGGTGAAGCCCAGGTCTCCACCACAAAGGCGCAGTATGCGATAGGGGAGCTTGAGCTCGTCAAGAATGGTCTTTACATGCTCTACCATGCCATCCAGCGCGGCGTCACTATCCTCTTGTCGCTCAAGGCGAACGATTTCTACTTTGTCAAACTGGTGCAGGCGGTTGAGGCCGCGTACATGCGCTCCATAAGAACCTGCCTCCCGGCGAAAACATGGTGTATAGCCCGTACAGGTGATGGGAAGGTTGCCTTCTTCCAGCAAATCCCCTCTAAAAAGATTGGTCACCGGTACCTCTGCGGTAGGTATTAAGTACAGGTCATCAGCCGTTACATGGTACATTTGACCTTCTTTATCAGGCAATTGCCCAGTGCCAAAACCTGAAGCTTCATTGACCAGGTGCGGCACTTGGTATTCAGTATATCCGGCATCAGTATTTTTATCCAGAAAGTATGCTATCAGGGCACGTTGCAGGCGGGCACCCTTGCCTTTGTAAACAGGGAAACCTGCCCCGGTAATCTTGTTGCCCAGGTCAAAATCGATTATATCATGTTGCTTGGCGAGTTCCCAGTGGGGCAGGGCATCCGTAAGTTGTGGGATTTCACCCTTGCGGAAAACCTCCTCATTATCCTTATCACTTTTACCGGCAGGCACGCTTTCCTGGGGGATGTTCGGGATGGTGTACAATAAGGTATCCAGCGCAGCAACTGCAGTGTTCAGGGTTTCCTGTAGTTCTTTTGACCTTTCTTTGAGCCCTGCCGTCTTTTCCTTTAGGACGGCTGCTTTTTTAGGCTCGCCATTTTTAAAGAGCATGCCTATTTCTTTGGAGAGCTTGTTGCTTTCGGCAAGGGTGTTGTCAAGTTCTGCCTGGGTAGAACGACGTTTTTCGTCAAGCGAAACAACCTCTTCAAAAATACCGCTTGCATCAAAATTCCTTTTGGCAAGGGCTTTGATATACCCTTCCTTGTTTTCACGAATGTCTACTACCTGTAACATGAATCTTTTTTTGAAGGGGTAAAAATAGAAAAAACAGCCGTTAAAAATGCAGGTTTTGTACTAATCCACAGAAGAATCTGAGTCCACGCCATAGGTAGGTTTCACGGCAAGATTTGAGGGGAGGATCCAGTCATTATGCCCCCAGTAGTCCCATTGGGCCTCAGCCATGTCATACTTAGGATCAATCATTGATTGATAGGGCCTGCCATTGACGCGCACGCGTGCATCCACATAGATGGCTACGTCCCTTCCTTGCTTACCTTCTTCTTTCTTGATACGCTGTACCAACTGCCATATCATGTCTGGCTTTGTGGAAATGGCCCTTTGTTGCTTTCGCGAAAGCTTATCAAGGTTGTACAATTGTATGTTGCCCGTTTTTTTATCCTTGATCCTTATTGTGATGCGCCCGTGTTTAGTGCGCAGCATCATGCGCCAGGAGAGGCGGTGGCCTTCTTCGGTCCACAGTACATTGTCTTGTATGAACCAGTGACGCAGCGGTAACCCCACCTGAAAGGCAAAGTAAACCAGAAAAACAGCCAGTACTGGTTTGTAACGGGGTGGTGCGACCACTTCGTCACCCCCATAATATTCCTTTTTTTTCAAGAACAGGTCATGGACCCCGCGCGATGAAAAGAAAAACAGTGAAAATGCCAGTGACATGTATGGAAAAATCCCAATTTGAAATATTATAGAATTGAACAGGTGGAAAAATATTGAAAACCCAAAGGCAAACCAGCGGGTACGTTTCCACAAGAGCAAGGGTATGATAAGCCCGTCATATAAAATGCCCACATAGGCAATGGTGTAGTGTGTCCACGGCTGTTGCAGGATGTCCCCCACAAGCCAATAGTCTTTTTTGCCCAGCATAAGCAACCGCGGAACGGTGGCGTTCAACCAATCTGGATACATTTTTGCAATGGAGCCATAGGTGTACACAATCCATACCTGGCCTATGATGACAATATATACCCACCGCGGCATGGAGATCTTTTTCAGGGCTGGCTTACGCCAAACGTCTATGGAGAGGTACCTGTTTGCCGGAAACGTGGCCATGATGCCCAGCAGCAGCATTAAGAGGTAATAATGATTGTTGTATGAAGACTTTTGCATGAGGTACACACATGACCACATGATGCCATAGAACACAACACTCCACCTGTACTTAAAGCCCACCATGATGAATACGCCAAAAAGGCCCATAAGGCCATAATAGAAGTACATGCCGTTGCCCGGCAAGGGCTGTAAAAAACCAAGCCCAATAAAATTAAAGGTAAAGGCACCTTCCAGTAGGGTGTGCCTTATCCATTGCGTGAACAATGCCCCCCATGCTTCAATAGTTATCAAAAGGCCAAAAATCACGCGAAAAACAATCAGCGCACTATTGTCAACCCTTTTAAACAACCATTTTTCTATCATGTATATTTCTTGATGTAATTGAGAGAGAACTGCTCATCCTGTTTCATGGCCCGTACAAGCTGGTCTAAATTATCAAACTTTTTTTCATCCCTGATGCGGGTTAACACTTCTATCTGGATCTTTTTATCATAAAGGTCCATGGAGAGGTCAAAGAAAAACGTCTCTATGGTAAGGGCGCTGCCGCCCACCGTGGGGTTTGTACCTATGCTCATCATGCCGTAATAGTCTTTATGCCCAATTTGCGATTGTACCACATAGACTCCTTTAGCTGGGATAAGCTTGTAGTCTTCTGCAATGTGCAGGTTTGCCGTGGGATAGTGCAGTTTACGGCCCAGGCCCTTGCCCCGGGTTACCGTGCCGGTAAGCATAAAGGGCTTGCCCAGGAATTCATTGGCCAGGGCGAGGTCGCCTGCTTCAAGGGCTTTTCTGATCTTTGTAGAACTGATGGCAACATCATCAATATCCTGTTTTGAGATTTCCTCGACATCAAATCCATACTGTTTGCCATACCTTCTTAGATCATCAATATTAGCATTGCGGTTACGGCCAAAATGATGGTCATATCCTATGATGACCCGCTTTGCCCTTAACTGGTTTACCAGGATTTCCTCCACAAATTCTTCTGCCGAAAGGCGTGAAAATTCATGGGTAAACGGATGTACGATAAGATGGTCAAGCCCGGTCTCCTCAAGCAGGTGTATGCGCTCGTCAATGGTATCTATGAGCTTGATGCTGCTCTCCTTTTGCACCACCATGCGCGGGTGTGGGAAAAACGTGAGCACAACCGACTCTAGGGCATTGCTCTGGGCGCTTGCAATAAGACGGCTGATGATCTTTCTATGCCCGCGGTGGACCCCATCAAAGGTGCCTATGGTCACCACCGTTGATTTTGAGCCATTGAATTCTTGCGCTGATGGGTGTTGCTTCACGTTACTTGCCGTTAAATGTGTTCATGGTGCTTGACAGTCCCGCGCCCACAAAACTTTCTATGATTTTGCATGAGGTCTCCAGGCGTTCAGGAAGGTCCAATGCTTCATCCATGGACCATTCTCCCAGCACAAAATCAACCTGTTTCCCCTTGCTGAACCTGTCTCCTATGCCAAATCTGAACCTTGGGTAGCTTGTGGTGTTCAACTGGGCCTGTATATCCTTGAGGCCATTGTGGCCACCATCGCTGCCCTTTCCCTTAAGGCGTATGGTGCCAAAATCAAGGTTGAGGTCATCCGTGATCACAAGAAGGTTCCCGATATCCACTTTTTCTTTGGTCAGCCAGTACCGCACGGCCTTGCCGCTCAGGTTCATATAGGTATTGGGCTTGAGCAGGGTGATAGGGCGGCCCTTGATCTTTGTATGTGCCACATCGCCCAGTTTTTCTGTTTCCCAGGTGAGTTGATTCGCTTCCGCGAAAGCGTCAAGGACCTGAAAACCAATATTGTGCCTAGTGTTGTGGTATTTAGGCCCTATGTTGCCCAGGCCTGTAATGAGATATTTTTTCATGGGCGTGGCGGTTGTGCTTTCAGATGGTTTTTTGCTCTTAAAAAGTCTCCCGAAAAAAGCCAGCATATGTTTATGGGTTGTTCTGCTGGCAAATTTAGCATTTTGAATCGAGACCCTGTCGGGGTACTTTTGGCTTTGAGCCAAATAAAAACACCCGCCATATGGACGGGTGCTTGTTTATAGACCTTAAAAGGGATTTACTCAGTTGCAGTGGTTTCTTCTTCAGATGCTGCTGCTTCTGCTCCTTCTTCAGTTGCTCCTTCTTCATCTTCATCTTCGTCCTCGATAACGTTACGTGATGTCCTTACTTGACATACCACGGTGTTCTCAGGGTGCATGAACTTATAGTCATCATTTGCAAGTTCAGTGATGTACAACTTGTTGCCTATCTTGAGGTTCGTGATATCTGCCTCGATATAATCTGGCAGGTTCTTGGGGAGTGCCTTAACGCGCAGGGTACGGTTTGTCTTGCGCAGTACACCACCGTTGCGCACACCACGGGAGTTACCTGTAAAGTGTACGGGGATGGTAAGGGATACTTCCTTGTCCTCAAAGATTTGATAGAAATCTATATGAAGGATGCGATCTGTCACCGCGTGGAACTGGATGTCCTGAAGGATGGCCATGTAGGTCTCTCCATCAAGTTCAATCGTGGCGGTGTGCGCATCTGGAGTGTAAACCAAATCTTTAAACGCTAGTTCATGTGCGCTGAAGTGTATTGGTTCATCCCCTCCGTATATTACGCAAGGAACCTCTCCAGCATTACGTAAGGCTTTTGTTGCTTTCTTGCCCACGCTTTCTCTTTTAGATCCTGTGATCGTGATTGACTTCATTTTAAATTATATTAAGTATTAAATATTTACATGATAAACTTAGATGCGATGCTGGTGTTTGTGTTTACACGGTGCATCACATCTGCAAAAAGGGCTGCACAGCTCAATACCCTTAATTTGGGGCTTTCCCTTTTTAAGGGGATGCTGTCTGTGACTATGAGCTCTTCCAGCTTGCTGTTTTCTAACCTTTCATAGGCATTGCCACTTAGGATTGCATGGGTGCAAATCGCGCGTACGCTTTTTGCGCCTTTTTCAATCATGAGGTCTGCCGCCTTGGTCAGTGTCCCGGCAGTGTCCACAAGGTCATCTGCGAGCACTACGTTCCTACCTTCAACGTTGCCTATGAGTTCCATATGGCTGATGACGTTTGCCTTTTCCCGCTGCTTGTAGCAGATGACCACATCACTGTCCAGTGCCTTGCTATATGCATAGGCTCTTTTTGAACCGCCCATGTCTGGGGATGCAATGGTCAGGTTGTCCAGGTTGAGGCTCTTGAGGTAGGGCAGGAAGATGGTGGATGCAAAAAGGTGGTCTACCGGTTTTTCAAAGAATCCCTGGATTTGATCAGCATGGAGGTCCATGGTGATGATCCTGGTGGCACCGGCGGTCTCCAGCAGGTTGGCGATAAGCTTTGCTGCTATGGGAACGCGCGGTTTGTCTTTTCTATCCTGTCTTGCCCATCCATAATACGGCATTACCGCGGTTATGTGCCTTGCTGATGCGCGTTTGGCGGCATCAAGCATCAGCAACATTTCCATAAGGTTCTCACTGCTGGGCATGGTTGACCCTATCAAGAAAACCCTTGACCCCCTAACGGATTCTTCAAATGACGGTTGAAACTCGCCATCACTGTAGGTATTTGTGATGATCTTACCTAGCTCTTGGCCATATTCCTTTGCGATCTTCTCAGCAAGGGCGTGGCTTTGAGTACATGGAAAAATCTTAGCTTCTGGGGCCGGTATGGACATTACTATCTTAATTTTGTGCTACTTCGCTCAAAAAGAGGTGCAAATTTAGAAATTAATTTGTGTCTGATGCATGAAAATGTTTTAAAAACATTCAAATAATTGAAATTATTTATACTTTTGCCGTCCCAATTGCCTTGGTGGCGGAATTGGTAGACGCGCTGGATTCAAAATCCAAATTTGAGAAGGGAAAAAAAGTATGCCGAAGTGGTGGAATTGGTAGACACGATGGATTCAAAATCCATTGCTCACAAGGCTTGCGGGTTCGATTCCCGCCTTCGGTACTAAAAAAGCTGAGATGAAAATCTCGGCTTTTTTTATGACTTGGTACAACATAGGTACAACATTTTGCTATTTTGAAGGCAACATTTTTATTGATGTTAAATTCTTCTATTTGTTTTTAAACCCTATGAATTTACTATCAGAATAATAAACTTTATCTAATCACGACCTTACTTCTTCGTAAGGGAAGTTTATTATCATACAATATACACGCAAGGTAAACTCGTAAAATACTTCCATCAAAAGACTACGGCATAAAGCCAACGCTTCTTCCCCTACTCATTTATTCCGTTTCCTTTTGAGCCAAGATTTTATCTTCCGTTTGGTTTCTGCTCAAATATTGTTTAATCAAAAATTTGAGTATTATGACAA
>PALD01000076.1 GCA_002710685.1 Cytophagaceae bacterium
TATAGATTTTATCATTGCCAAACGATGCTTTAATCCCTTTACCCAGAACTGCCTCCAAATTAGAGGCATTTGGGATTTCCTCGCCTTCCAGGCGCTCTTTTCCATCACGAACTACAGCTTTGGCCAGAGGATGATCACTCAAACTTTCTACGGCTACTGCTATTTTGAGAAGTTCTTTTTCTGAAATACCCCCAAGCGGTACTACTTGCGTAAGTTGTGGCTTTCCTTCCGTTAGAGTTCCTGTCTTATCGAAGGCCAGGGCGGTTAATTCTCCCAGATCCTCTAGCGGTCGGCCTCCTTTAATTAATCCCCCGCCACGGGCAGCTCTGGCCACTCCACTCAATACAGCACTTGGGGTCGAGATTGCCAACGCACAGGGACTTGCAGCTACCAGCACCGCCATTGCCCGGTAAAAGCTGGCGCTAAAGGGTTCGTCAATAACTAAAAAAGCGAACAAAAGAATTCCGACCAAAATAAGGACGGATGGCACAAAATATTTTTCGAATTTATCGGTGAGCAACTGGGTGGGCGATTTTTGGGTCTGTGCCTCGTTGACCAGTTTTACCAGTCGGGACAGCGTGGAATCCTTCGCCTCTTTGATCACTTTTATTTCAAGGGTATTGTTACCGTTGATTGTACCTGCAAAAACACGGTTTTCGTCCTTGATATCATCGTCTGCCGAATAATTCCTGCTCGTATCTTCCACAGGATTTTTATCCACCGGTACACTTTCCCCGGTGATGGGTGCTTGGTTTATACTGCTCTTCCCATCTACCACCACGCCATCTGCAGATATTTTACTGTTTGGCTTGACCACGATGATATCGCCTATACTCAATTTTTCGATACCGACTTCTTCGGTCTTTCCGTCTTTTTTCAGCAGCGCGGTCTTTGGCGCCAGCTCCGCCAGAGCGGCAATGGATTTTCGTGCTTTGTTCATTGCATAATGCTCCAAAGCATGTCCCAGGCTAAATAAAAATAATAACAAGGCACCTTCTGCCCATTCGCCCAGAACAGCTGCACCGATGGCGGCCACCAGCATCAAAAAATCGATTTCAAAACCACCTTTGGCTACGGTCTGTATGGCCTCTTTTGCCGTAAAGTAACCCCCAAAAAAGTAGGCGCCCACATACAGGGATAAGCTGACCCAATCCGGTATTGATGCTACGTAGGAAAGCCCAAAACCAATACCCAGAAGAGCACCGCAAATGATGGCAAAAATCAGTTCGGTGTTTTTCCCAAAAATGCCACCGTGGGCATGCGCGTGGTCTTCACCCTCTTCGTGATCGTGCCCACCCTTATCCTTATGGTCGGCTTCTTTGCCTTTTTTATCTTCTTCATTTAACTTTTCAGGGTCTTTTTCCGCAGATACAAAACCATTTTCATCGGCAGAGGAGCTTTTATTGACTTTCAGGTCTTCCTTTTCGAGCTTTGCGCTTATCCCTTCAAAACTGGTCTCACGTTTGTCATATTCCAAACGGATCATACCCCCGGCATTGGCCGAAGCTTCCAATACCCCATCAATGTCAAGCAGTTTTTTTTCCACCAGGCGGGCGTGGCGGGTATGCCTGATGCCACTGACCTCTATGAGCAGATGACCATATTTTTCGGTAATTTCTGCCCCGGTACGTTCCGCCAAGGTCTGGATGCGGTCAATGGAGATGATATCCGGATCATAGTGAAAACAGAGTTGTGGGACTGAATCCTCCTGTTCATCGGCAATATGGACTTTTTCAAGACCCTCTTCGGCCTCCAGTTCCTTAATTAACCTTTTCACACAAGCATCTTTCTCGTTAGGCACTTGGGGCAGGATTACGGGTATTTTTAGTTGTAGTTTTTTCATTTTAAAAAGTTTTAAGGTGGGTTTCTTAAAGAATATAATACTTGCTCGGTTTTTCTTTGATCGGAATATCTTCATTTCCTATCATTTGTTTTAAATTGATCTCAATGGTTGTGGCCAAATCGGTTACAGGGGTATCCATGGGTTAGTTTTCAAAAGGGTCCTGCATAAGGATGGATGTTTTTTCAATGGCAACTAAAATTATTGGTATAACAAATGTTATAGCGATCTCAACTGCCACGTTCCTATCATCCAGACCAAATGGCAGCATTGTGGCGAACACATAGATTATAAGATGTATCAATAAGCTATGCGCTTTGGGGAAGACCGTGTTTTTTATACGCTCGCACTTGCCCATGGAATCACATAACCTAGCTATGGTACTGTCTATCTGTACCTGCTGAAAATCATTGACCATACCGTTTTCTTTTGCCCCTAGCAAAGTTTCAGAATGTTGTGACAATAAAGTATTTGGAATATTAAAAGATTCTAACTTACGGGATTCCTTGTATTCCTTAACTTTGGGGGAAAAGGGCATTTTTCTCAATGATTCCCCCAAGGCATAGCACCAGACTACCTGACGATCGGTCATTTCTTTGACCATCCGTTGATAGACTTCTTCATCCTCCCGTTCAAAAAAGGATACACACTGCCTGACCAGTGTTCGGGAATCGTTTACAATAGCGCCCCAGATAATACGGGCTTCCCACCAGCGCTCATAAGCTTGATTGGTTCGAAAACCCAAAAGCAAAGCTACTGCGGTGCCAAAAACCCCGGTTATAGCTATAGGGATAGAGATTTTTGCCAAAAAACCATATTGATCCATATAGCCAACTAAAATTGAATAACCACCTATAAATAACAGGTCGAATTTTAAGATCTTCAAGAAGTCAAAGATCGATATACGTTTGTTTAAGAGCATATTAAAAAATTACAGTTATGGTTTACTTATTATTCCACTCTTTTGGGTACGACAGACGCCGCGTCTGCGTACAATCATTTTACCAGCTATACATTAATTTAACTTTCAGTGCAAAATTTGTTGCCAATAGGTGTTTTTAAATTGTTTTTTTATCGCGCATCTTCTCGAGGAGAACCGGTGTTTTTAGTTGTAGTTTTTCCATTTTTAAGAAGGGTCATTATATTTTGGTCTAAAGTCTATTTAAGATTTTTTGCGAAATTAGTCATCAACCTCCCGGCAGTAGCATAAAGAGTAGGAAGCCTCCGAAGAATGCCGCTGTCAACATTGGGTTCTGTCTGCTCTGGTGGGCTTCTACCAAAAGTTCCTCGGTAACCAAAAACAAAAGTGCCGCAAGGCCAAAAGCCAATATAATTTCGAGATAGCCTGCCGAAATCCCCACCAATGAGAAAGCACTTAATAATGTACTCCCCAATACCAGGGCAGACAAACCAAGGATGGTAAGGATTGTCTGTGTACGGTTAACGTTGGAACCTGCCAGTGTTATAGAGGTTGCCATGCCCAGGGATAGCAGTTCAATGGAAATCGCTATGGCCAAAAAAGTACCTGTTTCCCTACTGGTCGCGAAGCCTATGCCCATTAGGACGCCATCAATGATGAGATCAACTGCGATTACTACGATGAACGCGGTAGGGAAGCCAGGCTCATTTCTTTTCTCTTTTTTAGGCTCCAGAAAATAGCGAATCCCCAGCATCAAAAGCACCCCGGCCCCAAAACCGGTCGCAATTTCCAATACATTGTGCCTCGCCATAATATCAGGTAGCAATTTTACGGAGACCACGGAGAATATCACCCCTGCGGCAAAATGTAGGATAGCACTCCGTACTTGGGCATTTGGTTTTTTTAAAATGGAAACGATTCCACCCAGCAATAGCGCAATTGGGGCAATAGCACCGTACATCAAGACATTTGAATAATTTTCCATCCGTATTTGTTTCTAAAGGAATGATTTATGGCAGAATGACCTTTTCATTTAAACTTATTAGGCGTTTTTTCCTTTTTATTTTTATAATTCGATTTAACAATTCTATGTTTATAAGCTTTCGCTTTTCTACATTTTAAGTATACCCCTTTTAAAACCAGATTCACATCGTTTATTTTGTATTTATCCGGTAGGCTATCTTGACATACATTATTGGGTAAACAGAATGTGTTGCCACAATGGGTACAATGGAAGTGTAGATGCAGATCCAGGTTTTTTCCATCGGAAAACACATATTTAGCGATAGCCGTTCCATCATCTATTTGATGTACTATCCCCTTTTCTTGAAATAGTTTTATGGTTCTATAAATCGTTGTTCTGTCCGCGGTTTTATTTTTATCGCTTTTTTAAATGAAATCCTTTTCTATTTCTTTCAAGCTTACTGCATACAACTTCCTTTTAAGGTATTTTATAAATAGTTGACCTCGTTTAGGTAGGTCTAATCCCTTTAGCGGCGAGTATTTTTTCAGCTTCTTTCATCTTTAAATCATCAAACGGCACTACATTTTTCGCATATTCCCTTAACTACCAGATTAACATTTTCGGCTATATATCCTTCCGGTAGATTAATATGTGGAATTTTATGATAGGTCAAACAAACGGTTTCATCGCAATTGGTACAGTGAAAATGGATGTGCAGATCCTGGTCAATTTCACAATTGCAGCCAAGTTCACAGAGCGCATATTTTGGTATGCCCGTTCCATCGTGTATTTGATGTGCGATTCCGCTCGTTTCAAAAGTCTTGATGGTACGGGATAATGTTGCGCGATCAGCCTTTACAAAGGCATTTTCGATCTCGGTCAATGCTACGGCCCTTTCTTTTTTGACCATAAACTTGTAGATCAAAATACGCATCGCTGTGGGGCGAACCTTATGCTTGTTCAATAACTTTTCAATATCGTTCATCCTAAATTGGTTTTATTGCCGGGGTTGTTTTAAGGACTCTCCTGTTTTTATCTGAAAAGCGTCCTCTACATTGGAGAGGTAGATAATACCGTCCCCAGGCGTAGGGGTTTTCCCGTTTTCAAGGATGATCTCGATGGCCGATTCTGCTTCTTCATTTTGGCAGACCAGTTCCAATGTGACCACTGGGCTATCCGTTACGTGAAAATCCAAGGATGGGGATGCCCCTTTAGCTTTAAACTTGCCCGTTCCCTCTCCCTGTGATATGGTCATACTCTTGAATCCGGCATCACTTAATGCCTTAATTGTTTTCTGTACCCTGTTGGGCTTTATAAATGCTTTTATCTCTTTCATTTTTCTGGTTTTATCTGTTAAAAATTTTTGTAAAAAACCGGACCTACCAAACGCTTTACTAACTATTTGACAAAGAGTCTTTGGCAAGTCCGGGGTAATTCAATTTCCCTTTATGGAAATCTTTTTAATTATTTCCCCTTTCCGAATTCCGATAGAAAAAGCGGCACGAGAAGGTGGCTATTTTACAGGTTAAGTGAATAACACAGCTGCTTGAAGCCCCCTTAGGGGGTTAGGGGGCTTCTAGGGAGCCTAATGCCCGTGTTCCGTTTCCCCTTTTTTCATTTCAGAGATCAGGTAATAGGCCTTGTTCCAAACCACCATTTGCCCTTTTTCCAGCGGCTGTAGCAATTTGATCTCTATCCAGCCACCATCTGTTTGACCGGTTACGACTTTTAATGGGCTCAACGCCCATTCTTCCTCACCGCCTTCCATTACTTTTTTGGCCGTAAAAATGTACGGTTCACCGTTTTCGGTAATAATAGCTTCTTCGGGAAGTGCCGTTACTTTATTTTCTGAAGTGGCTATTTTTCCCGTAAGGTACATCCCCGGGAACAGGTCGCCTTGTTTATTTTCAATCTCAGCGTGCACGTGAACCGCTTTGGGATTCTTTTCGAATGTTTTCCCTACGGAATAGATTTTAGCACTCAGATCGGATTCGGGGAGGGATTCGATATTGAATTCCACAGTCTGTCCCTCTTTAACCTTGCTCACGTCCTTTTCATATACCATCAGGTCGGCGTGGATATGCTCGGTATTCACGATCTCGAACATTTCGGTTTGCTGTTGGACAAATTGTCCTACTTTAATATTTACTTTTTCCACATATCCATTTATGGGGCTTACCACAGGAACTTGACTATATACATTCCCGTTCCTGATGCGGTCTAAATTAACCCCGAACAAGTGTAATTGGGATTCTAGACCCTTGACCATCCCTTTCATACTATTGTACTCCGATTCGGTTTCCTGAAATTTTCTTCCGGAAGCCACTTCGGCATCGTACAATCGTTTTTGACGGTCATATTCCTTATCCAGAAATTTCATCCGGTTATAGGCGTTGGAATAATCGGTCTGCAATTTGATCAGATCGGGATGGCTTAAATACCCTAGCACACTTCCCTTGCTCATTTTGTCGCCCTCGATGACTTTGATACTGGTCACGTTGGCTCCAATAATGGCGGTAACGGCAGCTTCATTTTGTGGGGGCACTTCCAGTTGTCCATTCGCCTCCACAAGTCCTGTCAAACTTTTGGTTGGTAGGCTATCTACCTTTAATCCCATTGCTTCAAATTTTTGTTGCGATAAGTGTAGTTTTTTGCTTTCCAGCCCTGCGCTTTCTTCCTGATGCTCACCGCCATTTTCGGCAGATGCTGTTTCGTTATGTTCTTCGTTCCCGTTTTTACCGGTTTTTTCCTGCTTACAGGAACTTAAACTGAATATGACCAAGGCTGCGTAAAAAATCGATTTTATATTGAAATTCATAGTTTCTCTTTTTATTGTTTAGCGGAATTGAGGAAAAATTCCAGTTCGTATTTTGATTGCAGATAATTGTTGAGCGCATCCCAAGACTTGCTTTGGATACCGATGGCATCACGTACCGTTTGCAAGAAGGTGGTATAATCTATACCGCCTTCTTTATAGGCGAACACGGCACCATCGCGCTGTTCTTTGGCCAACGGAAGCGCTTCCTGTTCATAATACTGCCAGGATTCCAACCATTTTAAATAGGCTTGTTGTAGATCTTGATATTGTGAATTGACCTGAAGCTGTTTTTCCCTGAAATTCTGTTCGGCGATCTGGGTCTGTATCTTGGCTGATTGCGCCTGCCCCAACTCAGGACCGAAAAAGAGAGGAATGGATATCCCAACCTGAAAGTTGAAAAACCCATCCTGTCCCGCAATTTTCTGCCGTCCATATTGTGCGTTGAACTTTGGAAAAAACGCTTTGGTGCTGAGATTACGCTCAGCATCCGCGACATCAATTTGACGCTTATAATATTGCAGCATTGGGTGGCTCGTGATCGAATCTTTGCGCTGCATAATGGGCGTGTCCAGTTCATTGACTGAACCATCCGAAACGGTATAGGGCGTATCGCTGACCAACCAAAGGTTCAGTTTTTGCAGATTGCCCAAATAATCCCGATAGACCTGCATTTTTTGAAGGCTTACCTGCCGGGCTTGATTGGTGGCCGCCAAATATTCTAACTTAGAGGAAGCCTCGGTCTCGTAACGGATACGTGCCGCCCGCTCAAAATCGCTGAAGATGGAATCGAGTTCCACATACAGTTGATATTTCCGCTTGGATGTATAGACATCGCCCCAAGCCTTGCTTACTTCTCGCTCCACTTGAAGTGAAGTAAGGTCTAGCGCCGTTTCACTTAGTGCAATTTTCTCATTTTGAAGGTTGTTTTTGGCACCAATACTGAACAGGTCTATATTTTGCTGTTGTACCCCAATGGTGGTATAGATACCTTCATCCCCATTAGGACTGTCCGGTAATTCTTCACCGCCCGTAAAAATATTGGTAGTTCCAAAATCCCAAGCCGTTCTTTTCAAGGCCTGTTGATTTTCTATTTCCAATTGAGCTGCCTTTAATTTGGGATAGTTCCCTTTAGCCCTTACCACCGCATCCTGTAAAGAAATTGGGGCAAAACCTTGTTCTACTATAAGGCTATCTTGCCTAAGCGAACGTTGTTCAGAGCTATCTTGGGTCTGTGCATTGGTACTTGCAGGGATAGCCGTTAGGCCAAGGCTTAAAAGCACAACGATCAAAGTAGGGTTTACAACTACCTTATCTGATTTTCCATTGTCGCTTTTTTTCATTTTTTCCACGAAAGTGTACAAAATGGGTACAACGATTAACGTAAGCAAAGTCGCGGTTATCAATCCGCCGATGACCACTGTGGCCAAGGGCCGCTGTACGGAAGCACCCGCCCCTTGGGAAAGTGCCATCGGGAAAAAGCCCATAATGGCAGCCAAGGCCGTTAATAGAATGGGACGAATCCGCTCCTGTGTTCCGGTTAAAATCCGCTCTTTTATATCCATAACCCCTTCTTCTTTTAATGAATTTAATCTACTGATGAGTACCAGGCCGTTTAGAACTGCAACCCCAAAAAGAACTATAAAACCTACCCCAGCTGAGATACTAAAGGGCATTCCACGAATGGCCAAGGCGAAAATACCGCCAATAGCCGCCAACGGGACCGCCATATAGATCATAATGGATTGTGAGAACGAACCCAAAGCAAAATAGAGCAATAGGAAAATAAGTGCCAAAGCAATGGGAACAACAATGATAAGTCGGTCTTTTGCCCGTTGAAGATTTTCAAAAGCACCGCCATAAGAAATATGGTAACCTGGTGGTAAATCCAATTGTTCATCCAATTTAACTTGAATATCATTAACCATCGATTCCACATCGCGTCCACGAACATTTACACCCACTGAAATTCGTCGGGAAGTATTATCCCTTGAAATTTGCATCGGGCCGGGCTGATAGCTGATATCGGCCACTTCCTTGATAGGGATCTGGTTTCCACCAGGCAGGTCGACCAATAGGGTTTTCAGATTGTCTATACTCTGTCGATGTTGTTTATCCAGACGCACCACCATATCAAACCGTTTTTCCCCTTCAAAAATGACCCCTGCGGTACTTCCAGCAAAGGCGGTACTTACGTATTGGTTCAATTTCTGAATGTTCAATCCATACTGAGCCACTTTACTTCTGTTGAAGCGAACCGTCATCTGGGGTAGTCCGGAAGTCGCTTCTAGGTTCACATCACCGGCACCGGGTACGGTTTTGATGATATTTGCCATTTTTGAAGCCTTTTCAGTAAGAATATCGAGATCTTCGCCATATAACTTGATTGCCACATCTTCTCGAACACCGGTCAGCAGTTCGTTAAATCGCAATTCCACTGGTTGGCTAAACACAAAATTCACCCCGGGAACAACGGATAATTTTTCTTTAATTTCCGCTACCAGTTCTTCTTTGCTTTCCGCAGAGACCCAATTATCCTTATTTTTATCTAAGATGATATAAGAATCTGCAATATCCATCGGCATCGGGTCGGTGGGGATATCGGCGACTCCAATTTTCGCGATCATCGTTTCCACCTCGGGAAAATTATCCAAAACAATATTCTCTATCCTTTTGGAAGTTTCAATTGATTCGCTCAGGGAACTTCCCGGCCGCAATAGAGCCTGCATTGCGATGTCCCCTTCATCAATGCTCGGGATAAATTCACCGCCCATTCGGCTAAAGGTAAATCCAGAACCTACCAGTAATAAAACCGCAATCACCAAAATTAAAATGCGGTGGTTCAACGATTTTAGGATAACAGGACGGTAACCGTTATTAATCCGGGTCATCATCCCGTTACTGAATCCTGAAATTTTGTCTTCCATTTTATGAAACCAGTTTTTCTTTATGGTGGCCGGCTTCATAGTAAGCGAAGTGATCATGGGTACATAGGTAAGGCATAAAATAATTGCCCCGAGAACGGCAAAACCAAAGGTAAAGGCCATAGGACGGAACATTTTACCCTCGATCCCCGTTAGGAATAAAATGGGAGTAAATACGATAAGGATTATGATCTGTCCAAAGAAAGCGGAATTCATCACCGTACTACTCGCATCATAGACCACTTCATCCATTTGTGGCTGATCAAATTTCTGTTTTCCGGCCTTGACGCGCTTTTCGATCTCGTGAACCGTTCCTTCCACAATGATCACGGCACCATCCACAATGATCCCGAAGTCGATCGCGCCCAGGGACATCAAGTTGGCCCAGACCCCGAAAGCTTTCATCAAAATAAAAGCAAACAAGAGCGAGAGTGGTATCAGCGAAGCGGTAACCAGTCCCCCTCGGAAACTTCCAAGTAGGAACACCAGTACAAAAATGACGATCAATGCGCCTTCCACAAGGTTCTTTTCAATAGTTGACGTAGTCCTTCCTATCAATTCACTCCGATCTAAAAAGGGAACGATCTTCAAGCCTTCCGGCAAGGATTTTTGAACAGCCTTTATCCTGTCTTTTACGGTGGTCACCACGGCATTGGGATTATCGCCACGTAACATCAAAATAACCCCTCCTACAGCTTCGTGACCATCTTGGGTAAACGCGCCGTAGCGCACCTGACTGCCAAAATGGACTTTTTCGGCCACATCTTTTACCAGGATGGGCAAACCATTTTCGTTTTTGATCACGATTTGGCGAATATCATCTAGGGAACGTGCCAAACCTTCTCCACGAATAAAATTGGCCATTTTGTTTTTTTCAATATAAGCACCCCCCGTATTTACATTGTTCTGTTGCAATGCATCGAAAACTTCCGTCATCGTAACATCCATCGCATTGAGTTTTGCGGGATCGATTGCTATTTCGTACTGCTTGACCTTTCCGCCAAAGGCGTTAACTTCGACTACCCCTTCGGTAAGAGCCAATTGACGCTTAACAATCCAGTCCTGAATGGTTCGCAGCTCGGTAGGCGAATATTTATCCTCGTAACCTTTTTCGGGTTTAAGGGTATACTGATAAATTTCGCCCAAACCAGTAGTGATTGGACCCATTCCGGGACTACCGAACTGTTCGGGGATTTCAGATTTGACCTCGTTGAGTTGTTCCGAGACCAGTTGCCGAGGCAAGTAAGTGCCCATATCGTCTTTAAAGACAATGGTCACCACCGAAAGTCCAAATCGAGATATGGAGCGAATTTCAGTTACACCCGGCAGATTGGCCATTGACAACTCGACGGGATAGGTTACAAATTGTTCTATATCTTCGGTGGCCAGGTTAGGGGATTGTGTGATTACCTGTATCTGATTATTGGTGATATCGGGCTGTGCCCCTAGGTTAATGGTGGACATCGAATACAAGCCCACTCCCACGAGAGCAAGTACCAATAGTCCAACGATAAGCTTATTCCGTATAGAAAAAGCGATGATTTTATTAATCATAGAAAAGAAAAATTTAATTCAGTTTTGAAATGGAAAATAGCGGTCAAAAATATTTTGACCTGTCGAAAAAGGATATAGCTATCCTATGAAAACTGAATTAAACTCTTGGAGGGTCTAAAAGGGAATTGATAGGTTCTTCCCCTATACTGTCGAAATGAAGGAATATTTTGGAAGATATTTGTGGGCTAATAGGCTTAAAGTTAACCGAGCCAAAATCCACCGTATGTACGTGGCAACAATGGCAGGTACAAAAAGGGGGGCAAAGGTCTGGAACGCTATGATTATGATCTAAATTTGAAGCGGCTACGACCTCAGTTTGATAGTTATCGGAAACCACATCCGCATTAACATCAGTACAGGGTAACGCATTTAACGTTAAAATGTATAGTGCAAATATGAATGTTGTTAATTTCACGCTGCAAAGATAACAAAATAGTGATGCATAGGGTGTGCAAAGGTAAAATGGGTATGCTATTGAACTACTATTGGTCATCAAAATTAATTACACTATCCAGGACATCGTCTGCATCTTTATGGATGAAATTTGCTTGATAGTTTATGGTGGTAGTAACAGAGAGTGCCTATATAATTTTTGCTTTCGGCATTGAAAAACTCTTTACCACTGTTTTTGTAGGATGAGTTGCTTAATATAGCTAAGGCTATTTCTATTTCTCTACGAGTAAGGTTTCATAAAGGGTTACTTGCTCATTGTTCTTGATATTGGTAATATTTTTTAGCGCATAAACCTTATACCTCTTTACTTTATTTTCCACGATGTATAAATACCTGTCAACTTCAATAGCAGTTCTCGCATAAAATGCAATGTTCATATTTGTAAATGTTAGCCATTGATAATCGCCTATGACCGTAAAAATGGAAAGTAATGCAATACACGCTACACTCACGATAGACAACTTGTTTCGTCTCAAGACGAATTTGTTTGGATTTTTGGGTATTTAAGTTTGTAAAGCACTAAAAGCATACACTAAATTAAACGGTGCATCGGTGTCTGTAGATGAGCCTAAAATGAAAGACCCCACTAAAACAATGGTCTTATTCAATTTGAGTTTTTCTATATATTTTGCGGTATCTTCCATTGTAAAAGTACCGTGGATAATCAAATCTTAGTCACATTGGTTTCTTTTATCTTGCTAACCATTAGCCTTCTGTCATCATCTGTTATAGCCCTACTGTCTTTTTTAAAGATAACTTCGATAGTATTTCAAAATTGATATTTGTCTTATCCAAAAAATCCTTAATCCTTACATTGGATGAAGTAATATCACTATCATAACTGTAATCCAATCCTTCGATTGTACCGCCCTATATTTAACATATAAATCATCTCATTTTTAATAACATTACTTACATAAGGTAGCAGATTTATTCGAATATCATTTCTGTACTAAGAGTGAATTATTTTTGCTTTAAGCATATTGATATTTTCTAACTTTTGATTGGCAAAATGGTTTTGTGCATACGTGGTGTAATAATTATGAGTTTCGAGAAAATTGGCGTTTATAGATGCCCATTGCTTATCTGTAAATGATTGGTAATTAATAAATTTCTATTCTTTTCGAAGGTTCGAATTTTTAATGAAAAAATTCTTTTTCCCCAAATGGGCAAGGTCGGCATCGCAAATTACTTTTTGGGATAAAGTCTCTGGATGTTGTGGCATTGCAGTTGCTTTGATATTATAGATGATATTTATAATGCGTTGGTCGGGATAGCCTTCCTTTTTTAAAAATTCTTGAGCAAATTCACAGCTCAATTTTTCGTGAGCAGCAGCCTCTTTTATATGTCCTATATCGTGGAAATAAGATGCAATAATCAATTCTTCAACGGTTTCTTCAGGTAGCTTTTCGTGTTTCGCCAAAAATTCTGAATTTCGAACTACATCTTTGGTATGTTGCCAATTATGAAAAGGCAGGTTTTTGCATCTGCTGGATGCCATCACTTCTTTGCAGTAAGCCCTTACTTTTTCTATTAACGATTCATTTTTCATCTTATCAATTATACTAAAATTTTCAACTTTAAATTATTAATGAGAATTCCTCATGTATTTGTTTCTGTCAGCATATTTTTCTTTTTCATCACCTTTAAAATTAAATAGATGGTTGTACTTGTTATTGCGGCATAAAACCAAAAGTCAAAATAAATATGTAATGTCCGAGTTTCGAACTGTGATCCCGCCCAATCAAACAACCAGAAAATCAGGAAAATAGCAGCAAGACCATTTTTTTCCTTTTTCAAAACTTTCAGAATGCAGAAAGAATATTTTGGATTTACATAATTCTTAAAACTAGGTACAAATGCCGGTGTGTGTCTGGCCCAAACTAAATATCTATCGCCGAATTTATCAATCAGAAAATTTTCTTCTACATACATAATACGCTCGTAATAGAGCCAATACAGCAGAACAAAAGCGATTGTAAACCAGAAATTTTCAGTTAGCATACCCACGCTCAACCACATAAAAAAATTGCCCAGATATAAAGGATGTCGTACCAAAGAATACATTCCAGTCGTATTTAATTCATCAGCAAGTTGACCTTCCATTGTGTTTCTTCCCGAAGTGTTTTTTGGGGTATGGGCTACCGTAAAAATCCTAATTAAAAGACCCAGTAGACTAATGGTAAGGCAGACAAATTTGTATAAATCAATATGAATTTCTTCAATCTGAACAGGTTCTGTATCTTCCCCATAGAGCAATACTGCCAACCCTACGAGAAGAAAGAGTATCGGCAAATAACTTCGATTCTTAAATAAATAATCGCCCTGGGTTTTAAACTCTCTTTGTAATGCCATTTCACTAAAATTTATAAGTATAACCTATCATATAATTACCCTCAAAACTGCTATATGTGAGTTCCATATGCTCTTGTTGATATTCGGTTGTGAATAAAAGGTTGCTACCCAGGCCAATAGCAGCGCCAGCAATTACGTCGAGTAAATCGTGCTTTTTAGAATCTATTCTACTTGCAGCGGTAAAACCAGCCAATGCATAGGATGGAATGGCGTATTTAAAGCCATAGCGTCTGTGCACATAACCTGCACTATGAAAAACGGTAGAAGTGTGACCTGATGGAAATGAGTTGTCATTGCTCGTATCTGGTCGTTGTTTATTTACGCCCAGTTTTAAACCGTAGGTCACGCCCACCGTGAGAAGTAAACCTTTGGTAAATTGCCAAGCGCCTTCATTATCGCCTTTTACTAATGATGTACCCACGGTGGCAGCAGGTAGAGCAAACAGGATAACATCACCAATTTTTTGGGTTGTGCCTATCTGTGGCTTTGTCTCACTTGTGTCTTGCGCAAGTGTATACTGTGAAAAAAGTACTGAAAAAACGATTGTGGCTGTGACAATCGATGATTTGAAGTTTTGCAAATAGATATACCTTTAGTTAGTGATATTCGATTAAAGTAAATGTTAACCTATAAGCAGCTCTGGTTTAAGTTGTGCCAAAGATGAGAACACAATCTGTTTGAAATTTGAAGAGAATCTAAAGGAAATTTAAAGAACTATTTATTATAGTAGAGCGTCCATTTTGAGTAATTCTTACTCCTATAGAAGTTGTTTTTCAAGAAGGATAATTTTTCGTTTAAATTTATTTTGTTACGAATAAGTAAAAAAGTATTTCGTTTTCTCGAAAGCGAGTCCAGTCTATTTATAACCATAGAATCCTTGACATCCCACAGCCTTTCTTTATAAAAATCATCATTTTCAAATTGTACTTCACGGTCGGTGGTATTGTGAGAGGATTTTAGGGTAATATGGTTGGCATCAGAATAAAATGGGATAGATGTGAGCAAATAATCATAGACTAAAATCTTCTTATTTTCTACATCCGAAACATTATCTATAAATTTGACCATATCCCTTGTAGAATTTGTCAAGTCGCTGTTATGAGCCATTACAGAAGTCGAAATGAAAATAATGGAAACACCAAATATTCCTGCCAAAATAGGGGATTTAAAAGGATTGTTATTTTCAATGAAATAAAAAGTAACAGCAAAAATGACAATCATCGTCAAGGAAATAATTAGTGACATTGTAGAAATATGGATAAAATCTGGCTTTGTTAAATAGCAGCCAATCAGCCCCGTAAACAAGATGCACATTAAAACGGCATAAACCACATTTACAATAGTTGTCGCTTTTCTAGAGGCTTTGCCTATCTCTACAGCAATGATTATCGCTGTCATCCAAAAAATAGGTAATATGTACATTATCAATTTTGTACTGAATGTCGAAAACAAAATGAAGAGTATAAAACTGGAATAAAGCAATAATTTGGTTTCTTTTCTCTTCTTTGATATCGATTTGATATGATGCTTGAATTTGGGGATGAGAGCTACCCACCAAGGTAAGAGCAAACCAAAGAGTAATGGCACATAGAACCAAAAAGGCTTTGAACGGTTGAAAGAATTAGAATTTATTCTTGAAACCAATTGCTTCTCGATAAAATATTCCCAGAGTTTGGGGTTTTCAGCCATTACCAGTAAATACCAGCTTGTACCTATTGTGAGGCACAAAAGAAAACCAAAAATATGATGGATGGTAATCTGCATCCCTTTTTTAAAGATAATTTTATAGATAACGATATATACCAGAATAAAGAGCAAAGCAACAGGACCTTTGGTCAGTAATGCTAGTCCAATCAATATGTAGAAGAAATATAAAAAAATCAATTTCACCTTGAAGGAATAGACTTGCCAGCAATATATTGCGGCAAGTATAAAGGTGGTCAAATAAGCATCTGTGGTTAGGTTACGGCTGGATATAAGAACGATAGGCAGAGCAAAATAAACAAGACCTGCCATAA
>PALD01000077.1 GCA_002710685.1 Cytophagaceae bacterium
AAGAAATCGAAAAACGCAAAAGAGACCTTTTAAAATGAAATGGGTCTATACATGCTTCGGGATATCCAAACAAGCCTTTTACAAGCGTCTAGCCACTTTTAAAGCATCCAACCTTCAGGAACAGATACTTCTGGACCTTGTTGAAAACGTACGAAAAGAAATGCCCAAAACAGGCGGTTTAAAGCTTTATAAAGCTATCAAACCAGATTGGTTCAAAAGGATATCAAAATAGGCAGAGATCGCTTTTATCAGTTTCTAAGAAGACATCGACTGCTCATACCCAGAACCAAAAAAGCACACATCACAACAGACTCAAAACATCATTTTTATAAATACCCCAACCTCATTAAAGAATTGTCATTTCCTGAAATAGGTTGACTAAAAATTAATCATTTAATTCGGGATCAAGATGAAAGACAACAAACCTTCTTCCCCAATAAAATGAATATATTGTAATGTAAGTTTCGAACTTAAACTATTTGGTCTAATAACCTCTAGTTCTTAATTTAATAT
Source organism: Cytophagaceae bacterium (assembly GCA_002710685.1). Classification (GTDB taxonomy): domain Bacteria; phylum Bacteroidota; class Bacteroidia; order Flavobacteriales; family Flavobacteriaceae; genus Leeuwenhoekiella. Next base: position 514 of record PALD01000077.1, read on the forward strand.
CGCTCCATCAGTTTTTCCATATCGTCTCCAATTTTCTTTTGCAGTACTCTAGCATATATTTGAGTAGTCTGTAATTGTGTATGCCCTAACAGCTTTGAAACGGTCTCAATAGGTACCCCATTAGAAAGGGTAACAGTAGTTGCAAATGTATGACGTGCTACATGAAATGTTACTTCCTTATGAATTTTACAAGCTGCAGTAATCTCTTTTAAATATTTATTTATTTTTTGATTACTATATACAGGCATAACTTTTCCTGAAATCTCTAATTCATTTTCGTTAGTGTATTTTTCAATTAAAGCCAGAGCTTTAGGCAATAAAGGGATTTTTACAGATTGATTTGTTTTCTCACGCTTGGTGTAAATCCATATTCTGTCATTTGCATTGAGTACAAGCTGATTTTTTCTTAACTCCTTTAAATCACCATAAGAAAGGCCTGTATAGCAAGCGAAAAGGAAACAATCTCTTACTCGCTCATAACCCTTACTTTTAAAATGAGTTGCTTCTATAATATCTAATTCTCGCTGAGTTAAGAAACATCGCTCCGTTCGTTCAAACTTTAATTTATAATTGACGAAAGGATCCTTGGGCAACCATTCCATTCTAACCGCTAGATTGACCATCTTTCTAAGCCGTTCTAAATGCTTCATCGTACCATTGTTAGAACAGGTTTTTCTTTTCTTTTTTGGTTTATAGGTTCTTATATAGCGTTCGAACTCCGTTATAAATCGATAGTTTAAATCCACTAAATAGAAATTATCCGTTTTGTAATGTTCTAGAAGAAAGGATTTGATGTATCGTTCTGTTGAATAGTAATTTTTCATGGTACCAGGCTTGAGAGAAAGATTCATATTATCATTATGATACCTCACAAGTTCTAAAAGGGTCATTCTTTCTTCATCTTCACCCATGTAACGAAGCTTAATAGCTTTTGCTGTGATTACCTTTCTTTCAGCATGGAGCTCCTTATGGGCATTGAGAACTTCTGCTTTAACATCATCCATATAGGCGTTTAAAGCGATGAGATTCTCAGATGTTTCATTGGCTCGTAATCGCATTGCATCCCAGTCTTTTACATCAACATCATGCTTTAAACTCATTTCAGAGCGCTTTTTGTTAACCGTAATCCTGAGATAGATATCGAGTTTATTTAAATTGTTTCTTTTGGGACGTGTAAAAAATGTAACGCCTAATGTACTTTTAACCGGCATGTTATGTGTCTTTTAATTAAACAAATAGTGTTAAAGACTACATCCAGATTGCCTAAATGCTACATAAATCTACAATAATTTGCACACCGTTTTGCACACCGTTTTGCACACATTTTGCTTGATTTTAGTTGATATTAGATGATATCAACTAAAATGAAAAGCCTGTTAATTATTTAATTAACAGGCTTTTATTGAAAACTAAGATTTGGTTCGTCGGGATGAGAGGATTCGAACCTCCGCTCTCGCGCCCCCCAGACGCGCACTTTAACCGGACTAAGCTACATCCCGATGGTTTTCCCTAACAAGACAAAACCTACTGCCGTAGGTCTTGTTTTTAAGGTGTGCAAATATAAGTATTACCTCCTTTTACACAAATCAAATTCTGTATTCATTTTGGCTTTAAGCCAAAAAATTATTTTGCGATGTTCACGGCCCGGGTTTCACGTATGACCGTGACACGTACTTGACCGGGATAGGTCATGTCCGTCTGGATTTTTTGTGAGATTTCAAATGAAAGTGAAGCGGCCTTCTCATCATTTACCTTTTCACTCTCCACGATGACTCGTAGTTCACGCCCCGCCTGGATGGCATATGCTTTCTTGACACCCTGAAAACCAAATGCGATATCCTCAAGATCCTTGAGCCTCTGTATATAACTATCAAGCACCTGGCGTCTTGCTCCTGGCCTGGCACCACTTATGGCATCACAAACCTGCACGATGGGTGCATAGAGGGATTTCATCTCAATCTCATCGTGGTGTGCCCCTATGGCATTGCATATTTCTGGTTTTTCACCATGTTTTTCTGCCCATTCCATACCCAGCAGGGCGTGGGGCATCTCGGTTTCGGTTTCTGGTACTTTACCTATATCATGAAGGAGGCCGGCGCGCTTGGCAAGTTTTGGGTTTAACCCAAGTTCTGCTGCCATCACAGAGCATAGTTTTGCTACTTCCCTACTGTGTTGTAAGAGGTTTTGACCATAAGATGAGCGGTATTTCATCCTGCCCACGGCTTTTATAAGCTCGGGGTGTAGACCGTGTATGCCCAGGTCAATGACCGTACGCTTGCCTACTTCTACGATTTCTTGTTCTATCTGGCTTTTAGTTTTCTTGACAACTTCTTCAATGCGGGCCGGGTGGATCCTACCATCAGTGACCAGTTTGTGCAGCGATAGACGGGCAATCTCCCTACGCACGCTGTCAAAACAGGAAAGTATGATGGCTTCGGGGGTATCATCCACGATAATCTCAACCCCGGTAGCTGATTCAATGGCACGGATGTTACGGCCTTCGCGGCCTATGATTCTTCCTTTTACATCATCACTTTCAAGGTTAAAGACAGACACGCAGTTTTCAATGGTTTCCTCAGTACCTATACGTTGTATGGTGTTGATGATGATCTTGCGGGCGTCTTGCTCTGCGGTAAGCTTGGCTTCTTCCATGGAGTTTTGTATAAAGGCCATGGCATCTGTTTTTGCCTGGTCTTTAAGTGACTCCATGAGTTGTGTCTTAGCCTCTTCTGCCGGAAGCCCGGAGATAACTTCAAGTTGTTGCACAATACCTTGATGTAGCTTGTCTATGTCGCTCTGTTTTTTCTCTATATACTCCACCCTGCCATCATAGTCCTTGATTTTTCCTTCGAGGGAGTTGTTGAGTTTTTTGTTTTTGGCGAGTTCATTGCTTACCTGTGATTCCTTGTCACGGGTACGTTTTTCAGCATCATTGATCTTTTTATCACGCGTCATGATAACCTTCTCATGTTCTGACTTGAGCTCAATGAACTTTTCTTTTGCCTGAAGAATCTTATCCTTCTTGATGGCTTCACCCTCAGAGGTAGCTTCCTTAATGATGTTCTGGGCCTCTTTTTTTGCGTTTTTCAATACCTGTGAGGCATTGTTGCGCTCTAAAAGTTTAGCTACCAGGAATCCCAAGGTTGCTGCGATGAGTATTGTTATGACAATAATTAGTACACTATCCATTTAAATTATATATATAAAAAAAGCCTACATTGATAGGTGATTTGTATAAACTCCTATTAAACAGGATTAGGGCTAAAGGACTGATCAAGAATCCGTAGTACCGTAAACGGTAACGGCGCGCTTTTACAATCCAGACTCACCCTTCTTAAATGATTAAGTGTTGAGTTTATCAAAATAAAGTAACCAATGTAGGCAGTAACAATGCTATTTTAAAGAACGCTAGGATAAACTATCCTTCAACATCTTATCCAGATTTTCAATTTGTTGGGCTGCTTGCTGTACATCCCTATCTGTATTAATGTCCTTTTGCACGGTCTGTGAGGCAAACTGTAGCGCACACATGGCAAGAACGTCCTGCTTATCGCGCACTGCATAGTTTTCCTGGAACTTTTTAATCATCCCTTCAATTTCCTTGGCCGCCTTGCGCAATCCTTCTTCCTGTTCTGGGTGGATTGTCAAGGGGTAGACCCTATCTGCAATGGAAACCTTTATTTTAAGCTTTTCTGACATATACTCCTATTCTGCCAATTGTGCTATACAAGCATCAAGTTCTCGCATCATGGAATTTATTTTGAGCTTGGTTTCCTTTTTAAATTCTTTACTGCCCAGCATTGCGTTTGCCGTTTTGAGAGAACTAAAGCGTGCCTCACAGTTCTCCAACCGGTCAAGCAATTCTTGGTTATTTTGCTTGAGTTTGTCGTTTTCCTGTTGTAGTGACCCTAACCTTTGCTTAAGCTGTTGATAATTTCTCAATAGCTCCTCAACGTTATTCTGCAAAGAGTCAACACGTTCTAAAAGTTTGCCCATATAGCTTTAATCGCAATACTTATTCTCACAAAGTTAAGATTAGATAGCTAATTAACCAACTGGAAGCAATCTATTTTTATATTTACACCCTATCTATTTACAGGACAAACGATTACAGATTGTTATTTGAATTTTCACTCCCGCACGGCAAAAACACCAAAACACTTGATTATTTTAATATTTCCCATTACTTTAGTGAATCTTAGGGCTGATTCCCCTGGCCCAGGTCAATTTTTTTTAATGTTCTGCACAACATGGTTACCATATTCATGTTTGTTGATTAAGTCCTATTTTCGCATAGATGAGAAGAAAATTCATATACCTGTTTTTATTACTTACGTTACCCTCCCTAGCCCAGGAAAACCTACCAGAAGGTGAATTTAAAAGTCCTTTAAAAATCCCGCTTGTTCTTGCCGGGACCTTTGGTGAACTGAGAAGCAACCACTTTCACAGCGGGGTGGATATCAAGACGCAGTTTCAAGAAGGCAAAGAAGTAGTCGCCACGGCGTCAGGCTACATTAGCCGCATCAAGGTTGAGCGGTATGGGTATGGAAAATCCATCTACATCCAGCACCCCAATGGATATACAAGCGTCTATGGTCACCTTTCAAAATATGCCCCTGAAATAGAAAAATACGTGCGCGACAGGCAATATAAAAAGGAGTCATACGCCATTGAGATATTCCCAAAGGAAAATGAACTCCCCGTGCAGCAAGGAGAATTAATCGCCTTAAGTGGCAATACCGGAGGTAGCACGGCACCCCACCTCCATTTTGAAATCAGGGATGCCCACCAGCGGCCCATGAACGCAATGCTTTTTGGCATAGACATAAAAGATACACAACCGCCCATTATCAATGAATTGCGGGTGTACCCCCTTTCTGACAATGCTCAGGTAGACCAGTCACAAAACCCCAAGACCTTGAGGCTGAACAAGCTTCAGGATGGTTCTTTTCAGGCCGAAAAAATACAGGCCTACGGGGACATAGGTTTTGCCCTAGCCACCGTGGACAAACAGGATGATGCCAATAACAACAACGGGATCTATACAATAAAAACCTCGTTTAATGGCGATAGCAGCCTGGACGTGGTCATGGACAGATTTTCTTTCGCGGAAACGCGCTACATAAACAGGATGATTGATTATGGGTATTATGAAAAGTCCAGAAAAAAGGTACAAAAGCTGTTTTTAGAACGCAACAACCCCTTAAGCATATTTAAAAACGTCAATGATAAGGGCATCCTCAAGCTCACTGAAGAAGACATGAACTACGTCTACAATATCAACGTCAGTGATTTTAAGGGTAATACGAGTGCCATACTTGTACCCATCCACGTGTCTCGCGACAGTGTCTTGAAATATAAGGAGGAAAAAATTACAGATTATTACGTACAGGCTGATGAAAACCAGGAATTTGATCTTGGAAAATGGAGCATCTACGTCCCACAGCATTCTTTTTATGATGATTATTTTCTGGATATTTCCACCAAGGGGGATATCCTACATTTACATGAAGACGTGATACCCGTCCATGAATCCATGACGCTTAAATATGATGTCTCTGGTGTGGAACAAGCTGACCGCGAAAAATTGTACATCGCCGGGGTGGGCTACCGTGGTAGGACGTATTATGAAGGTTCTTACCTAGACGGCAACACCCTCTCTGCCAGGATAAGGACACTGGGCGATTTTACGGTTAAAAAAGACACCACCGGCCCTAAAATAACCCCCGAGGTACTTACCGATAGCAAATGGATGTCAAAATATGACATGATAAAAATCAAGATAACGGATGACCTTTCGGGTATCAAGAACTTTAGGGCCACCGTGAACGGAAAGTTTGTACTGATGGAATATGAGTATAAAACTGATATCCTGACCTACTATTTTGAGGACGGCGCCATCAAGGATACCGAGAACGACTTTAAACTTATCGTAACCGATAATGTGGGAAATAATTCTACATTTACGGCAAAGTTTTATAGAAAGTAAACCCACTTGAAAAAGAAATTCACCTTTTTCCTCCTGTTTTTTGGCTGTATTTATATGGGTCAAGCCCAAAATGCAACAATACAAGGTATAGTTTTCAATAAGTCCCATGCTCCCCTAGCCGATGTGAATGTTGCACATGACGCAAACGGCACACAGACCAATGCCTCTGGCTATTACCGTCTTGAGGTGCCCGCACTTGAAGAAATAACCATCACCTTTTCATATCTGGGGTTGTCATCTGTTGAGCTCACCCTTGAACTTGAACCGGATGAAATCTATGAATTCAATCCCGTACTGGATACTGATGTTGAACAGATAGGCACGGTTGTCATATCTGCCGAAACCCGCGACCGGGTGGAGGGCATTGTCACCCTCTCGCCAGGAACCATAAGGAAAATCCCCGGGGCAAACCCAGGAGTTGAAAACCTTTTACAGACACTTCCCGGAGTGAGTTCTAACAATGAATTGAGCACACAATATGCCGTGCGGGGCGGTAATTATGATGAAAACCTGGTGTACGTCAACGGCATACAGGTGTACCGCCCCTTCTTGATACGTTCTGGCCAGCAAGAAGGATTGAGCTTTGTAAACCCAGACCTTGTGCGTGATGTAGATTTTAGCGCCGGGGGATTTCAGGCAAGATATGGTGACAAGATGTCTTCAGTGTTGGATATTACATATAGGAGACCTGTGGATTTTGGCGCATCAGTTGACGCTAGCCTTTTAGGCGTAAGCCTCGCCGCAGAGGGGATTTCAAAGAACAACAAATTCTCAGCCATCGTGGGTGCACGGTATAGGGATAATAGCCTCCTGGTAAATGCAAAACAGACAGAGACTAATTTCAAACCAAGGTTCACGGACGTGCAATCTTATTTAAGCTATCGCTTTAATGATACATTTGAATTGGGATTTCTGGGTAGCATTGCCTCTAACAGGTATGATTATGAGCCTGTAACACGGCAAACAAATTTTGGCACGATTTCAGACCCTATCGCCCTGCTCATTTTTTATGATGGCGAAGAACAGGATAGGTACGATACCTACACCGGTGCCCTTAAAGCCACCTACGCACCCACAGATGACCTAAAGCTCAACCTCACGGCTTCTGCATACCATACACAAGAACAGGAATTTTATGATATACTCGCGGAGTATCGTATAGGTACGCCTAACAATTCCATAGGTGATGAAGATATAGGTGAGGTAGAATTTACAGAAGGTATAGGTGCACAGTTAACGCATGCGCGAAACAAGCTCGACGCTCTCATCCTCAATACACAGTTTGATGGCCAGTACACCCTGGACGATGCCCTGCTTGAATGGGGTATAAAATATGCCCGTGAGGACATCCGTGACCGTTTACAGGAATATGAAATCATTGATTCCGTGGGGTTTTCCGTGCGGCCACCGGGCATGGAATATGAAAATCAACAACCGTATCAACCTTATGATGCACCCATTGTACCCTTTACGGCCGCAAGGGCCCGCAACACCGTCGTTATTGACCGTCTTATGGCTTTTGCCCAAATAGGGAAAAGATTTCAGCTGGGCAATGCAGAGGCTTTTTACAACGTGGGGGTACGTGGACATTCCTGGACGGTTAATGCTGCGGGGCTGGCAAGCAAGAGCCAGTTTCTCTTTAGCCCACGGGCGCAATTCAGCATAAAACCAGATTGGTCAAGTGATATGGTCTTTAGGATTTCGGGAGGGGTATATGGACAACCACCTTTTTACCGCGAGTTGAGGGATTCACTAGGTAACGTAAACCCAGAAGTAAAGGCACAAAAATCATATCATCTTGTACTGGGACATGACTGGAGCTTTAAGCTGTGGGACCGCCCATTTACGCTCGTAAGTGAGGCCTATTACAAGAAAATGACAGATGTAAACCCATATACATTAGAAAACGTACGCATACGGTACAGGGCAAAAAACAATGCCGAAGCCTATGCCTACGGTCTTGACTTGCGCCTTAACGGAGAGTTTGTTCCCGGCACGGAGAGCTGGGTGAGCCTGGGACTGTTACAGACACAGGAAAACATTGATGAGCGTGGGTACATCCCCCGCCCCACGGACCAGCGCATGAAGATTGGTGTGCTTTTTCAAGATTACATTCCGCAGATTCCCAGTATGCGTTTATACCTCAATATGGTGTATCAAACGGGGCTTCCCGGGGGTTCTCCCAGTTATGCCGACCCTTATTTTTATCAACAGCGCCTTCCATTTTACTTCAGGGCAGATGCTGGTTTTAATTATGTCTTGGTGGACAGGGACGAGAACATTACCCCAAAACTAAACTGGCTGGATGCCTTTGATGAATTTGCCATAGGCATAGAAATCTTCAATGTTTTTGACCGGTTGAACACCATCACGAACACCTTTGTACGTGACGCCTCAACGCAAAGCCAATATGCGATTCCCAATTATTTGACGGGAAGGGTTTTTAATATTAGGCTTAGCGCCAAATTATAACCGTAAAAACCTAGGATGCGCTAAAGGCAGGTTCTTCAATAAACTGCTTGATAACGTCAACGGTATAATCCACATCATCCTTTGTATTCTCATGGCTGAAGCTGAACCTCACCGAAGGTTTCTGCTTGTCCTCATCGCTTAAAAATGCATTGAGCACATGGCTGCCCTGGTCGCTACCGCTTTGACAGGCGCTACCTTTTGAACAGGCAATACCCTTTAGGTCCAGTTGAAAAAGCAACAATAGGTTTTTTTCAGGAGGTACGGGAAGGCACACGTTGAGCAAGGTGTATGTGCTCTTATCATTATCACCACAATTGCCGTTGAACTTTACACCAGGTACTTTCGCTTTAAGCGAATCTTTAAAATAATCCTTTATTTGCTGGATGTGCTTTCTATCTTGATCCAGGTTTTCATATGAAATTTTGAATGCCTCCTCAAGCCCCACGATATTGTGTACTGACTCGGTTCCCGCACGGGCACCGCGTTCTTGCCCGCCACCAAAGATGAGCGGCCTTAACTTTGAGTTTTTGCGTATATAGGCAAATCCTACGCCCTTGGGACCATGAAATTTATGTGCACTTGCGGCGATAAAATCCACTGGGGTTGCCTGGAGGTCTATTTTAAAATGCCCTACGCTCTGTACCATATCACTGTGAAAAAGGGCATCATTCTTTTTACAAAGCTGGCTCACGGCATCAATATCTAGCATATTGCCAATCTCATTGTTGATGTGCATGAGGCTAACGAGCTTCTTTTTGGCGGAAGCCTTAAGCAGGTTTTTTAAACTGTCAAGGTCAACGCTACCACACGCTTTGATATCAACCAGCTTGATCTCGACATCATACTGGTTTTCCATTTGTTCAACGGCATGTACCACGGCGTGATGCTCGATGGGGCTGGTGATTATTTGCTCAACACCCAGGTCGCGCACACAGCTGTTGATGATAAGGTTGTCAGCCTCTGTACCGCCCGATGTGAATATGATCTCGCCAGCGGTAACGTTGAGTTGTTTTGCAATGGTCTTGCGCGCGTTTTCAATAAGGCTTTTTGCCTTTCGGCCCACGGCATGGGTTGATGAAGGATTGCCCGGTACATCGCGCATAACTTCAATCATCCTGTCTATTACCCGTGGATGTATGGATGTCGTGGCCGCATTGTCAAAATATACCTGTCGCATTTTAAGCTTGAATTAAAAATCGCTCAAAAGTACCAAGAATAAAATTATTTGAGAACCCCACCGTTTGTAATATTCAATTCAGTTATTTTTGTCCAAAAGAGCTACACGCATGAAGCGCATTCTGTTATTTGCAATTACCCTGGTTTTTCTTGTTTCTTGTGATGATGGCGATATCATCGTCACCAGTTTTGATTTTAGCGATGTGAATATTGAGCTTTGTAGAACGGGCTCTGCAAATGATACAATCACGTTTAACTACGTGTTTTTTAAAAACAATAGCGAGACCAATGAGAGCCTTGCCCTAAGGCTCAATACCAGCCAACCCATCCTTACGGGCCTTACCGGTAGCACCCCATATAGTTTTACACTGGGTGTAAACAATAAACTGGTTTACCGTCGATTTGATGGTGCTCCCACAAGTTCATATTTTTGCAACCCCATACCACCGGCAAGCCCCGTGAGTATTGAAGAATATGTGGCAAATGATGGCCAGGTTACCGTGGCCACCCTGGGAACCCTTGTGGATGCTGATGAAATACCCACTGATGAAGAACTTACCCTAGGCCCTGATAACCTGGAGGATTATGACGGTGACGGCATACCCAATTATTATGATTTTGATGATGATGGGGATAATGTACCCACTGCAAGTGAAGGTGTGGAATTTCTTGAAGATGGCACCATTGATTATGAAAATAGCCGGGATACTGATGGTGATGGCCTACCTGATTTTATAGATATGGATGATGATGGTGATGGTATCCTGACCAGAAATGAAGATAAGGACAGAGATCTAAACCCCAACAATGACGTGACAGATGAGTCTGCGGGTCCAGATTACCTTAATAGTGCCGTGGCCGTGGATTATGAGGTCAATGAATACCGCGCCCACCCCTATCAAATCACTGATGTAGGCCTGACCATTAACCTTACCGGGGTAGTCTTTGAAAATCAAAATGCAGATGAGATCATCCGCCAGGAATCGCTATTCTTTGGAGAATATGATGCTTCTGTGGTAAATACTACGGTAAAACCTGCCTTTGAAGAATAATCTTTATGGGTTCTGCATGATGTAGATTTCTGTGGCACCTTGACCATACTTTTGATAATCAGCATCATAATAGCGCACATTCTCATAGCGGGAAAAAAGGTATTCCAGTTCTGCCCTGAGAACGCCCTCGCCCACTCCATGGATAAAGACCACCTTTTGTATCCTTTTTTTTATGGCAAATTCCAGTTGACGCCTTGCGGTATCCACTTGTAGGGTGAGCATGTCATGGTTGTTCATCCCCCTGGGGTTTCTTATGAGTTGATTGATATGTAGGTCGACCTCCATGGGAGGGGCTTCGCCTTTTTTCCTTTTGGGAACAGGTTTTTTTCTGGCTTTTGGGATTTTTTCCATCAATACTTCCATAGGTATCTCGTTGATCTCAATATCCTCTAGGATTACCGCTTCCGCGGAAGCGATATTGAATTCAAAACCATCCTGTGTTTCAATTATAAGTTCATGGTCATTCATGGATTTGATGACTCCTTCCAGGGCATCGTCAAGCAATCCTACCCGTTGTCCTATTTTAAAATTTGATTTCACACGTATTTACTGTAAAAAATATCGATTATCTGCACAAAATATTGGTTTAAATGATTTATGAATCAAATATTTATATATTTTTGCGTATAAATTCACCCCAATATGAAAAATCTATACTTACGCCTTTTTTTCTTCACTTTGCCTTTGTGCTCCTTTGCACAGCTTTTTGTGAAACCCATTACAACAACGGGGTCTACTGATGAGGCCTATGTATATAACAAAGGTACTGTTCTATTTGTAACTCAGGATATAGAACTTAAAGATGGCTCACCTGACCAGCATCAAGGAAATATATATCTACGTGATGAAGGCCAACTTATACAGCGGGCCAGCAACAACAAGTTTTATGATAATAAAGGCAGCGGCATAGTCTCAGTTTATCAAACGGGGTTTACCAATGCTTATGATTACCATTACTGGGCAAGCCCTGTAAACGACCCTACCAGCGATGGGACACTCATGGATGGCAACAGGGCCTTTAATCTCAATGTAATCAGCTCAGGGGGTGGGCTTTATGATATTATAGATGAGTTGAGCAGTAACATTGCAAATTTTACACCGGCGTATAACGGTTATACAACATCAGACTCTGACCCTGGTACCTCAAACCTGTTTATCTCTACGGCATGGTTGTACAGATTTGTCAACGGCAGCACATATAGCGATTGGGTCAAGATAGCGAGCGATGGCAATGTTCAGCCCGGTCAAGGTTTTACCATGAAGGGCCTCAACGCAGCGCCCACAACATATCAATATGACTTTAGGGGACGCCCAAATAATGGTGATATCAATGTACTGGTCAATCAAGGAAATATAGGTCTTGTGGGTAACCCTTACCCTTCAGCACTTGACCTCAATAGGTTTTTAATTGAAAATTCAGGAAGTACGGCTGCAACTAGTTGTGGTTCTCCATCTGGGCATGTTAAGACTGTAATAACCGGTGCGGCTTATTTTTGGGATTCTAAAGATGGGGTGAACTCACACTATCTCGCAGAATATCAAGGAGGCTATGGCACATACACCCCAGGAATGTCCTGTGACCCCACTGCTGGAGAATATGTCCCTGCAACCTACAGCATGTACCATGGTGATGGTACTGATAACGAAGATATTAATAATACCGGAACAGGAAGCGTCTATGAAAGGAGATATTCTCCCATAGGCCAAGGTTTTTTTGTTGAATCATTTCCGGCCACACCTTCTGGTAGCACGGTTACCTTTAGAAATACACAACGCGCATTTGTAAAAATGTCTTCGGGGATGTCTGACTTTAGGTCACACGAGAAAAACGGCGGAAAGTCTGCACAAGCAGGCAATCCAGAAAGAAGTATTCAGGATGAAAATGGCGCTGTTGTCATGCCAAGAATCAGGCTCAAAACAGATATCAACAATACATATACCAGGATCAATGCCATTATTTTTAATGAAAGGGCAACCCTGGGGTTTGATGCTGCTGGTGACGCAGCACAGATATCAGAACTGTCCACTGATATCAACTTTAATATAGAAAACGATGACAGGCCCATAGTTATAGATATCCTCCCCTGGGCAATAGACCGGGTTATTCCATTAAAGCTGAACACTAATGCAAACACTAATATTTTTAGTATTTCAGTCAATGAAATCAACTTTGATACCGAAGGGGTATGGGTTTTTGACAATACCACTGGTGACTATCATGATATCCTGAACAACAGCTATGACCTTACATTGCCCAAAGGGGATTACACCGGTCGCTTTGAAATAGTCTTTCAGAACAAGGAATCTCTTGCCGTTGAAGATGCCGAGACCATAAAAGATTCTTTTGCCGTGTATCAAAACAATGCACAGGCCCTGCTCACCATCTTGAACCCCAACAGGGAAACCCTGAGAGAAATAAATATTTTTGATATCTCAGGAAAAATGATAACTTCAAAACTCAATGAAGAAGATGCCGAACGCGTAGGTATCTCTACCGCAAACTGGAGTGATGGGGTTTACATCGTGACGCTTAGGACCAATCAAAACATTGAGATTTCAAAGAAATTTTCGGTACTTAACAAGAATTGATACATGGAAGAATACATGCTCCCCTGCCTAAATAAAAAACTATTTGGGTTTGAATGCATGGGGTGTGGTTTTCAAAGGAGCCTGGTGTTTTTGATACGGGGTGATTTCGCGCAAGCGTTACATATCTATCCCGCGATATTTCCTTTATTACTACTTTTTGGTTTTCTCATCACCACCTACTTTGTAAAGTTCAGATTTTCCACTATTATTACTACAGGTTTAGCACTATTGACCTGCTTGACCATTTTAACAAGTTATATTTATAAACTAACCACGTACTAATGGAGAAACCAAAAAACTACTTAATTGAATCCATACTTGCCACTATTTTCTGCTGCTTGCCCTTTGGTATTGCGGGAATAGTCTTTGCCTCAAAGGTAAACTCAGAATATGAAGCTGGTAATTATGAAGCCGCAGTCAAAGCTTCAAAAGATGCAAAAAAATGGACGATCGTATCTGCCGTGATAGGGATTGTAACCCTAATCATATCGCTGGCATTTGGGTTACTGGGCGGCATCCTAGGCGCTATGAATGGCGGTTATTAAGCTATTTCAAAAAAAGATAATCTATCCAGTAGTGGCGGTTTTACTGCTGCTACTGGTTTTTTTGTATTACAGCTATAACCCCTCTGGGGCTGGGTTTTTCCCCAGGTGCCCATTTTATTCCCTTACGGGACTGTATTGTCCCGGTTGCGGTAGCCAGCGGGCCATGCACAGCCTGTTGCACTTGGATTTTGCCACTGCATTATCCTACAATCCCTTGTTTATTGCGGGCCTTGTGATTTTTATATACAACCTGTCAATCAAAGTGTTGCATTATTTTGGGCTTAAAGCCAAAAACTTTTTATACTCAAAGCAAACACCTTATATTATATTAGTGGTCGTGGTCTCATTCTGGATATTGAGAAATGTAGATTATGAACCATTTAATTATCTTGCACCATAAAAACAAATCACAACCATCAACCATGGAACAACAAAAATTACCCAATGCCGTACTTGCACTTGTCTTAAGTATAATCTCACTCCCCTTATGCCTTTGTTATGGATTTGGGGTGGTCCTGGCAATCGTAGCGGTTGTATTGGCCGCAATGGCCCTAAAAAAATACAAGGCAGACCCAGAAGCCTATACCGGTAAAGGCCAGGCACAGGCAGGATTGATTATAGGTATTGCCAGCATTGTAATAAACCTGGTTTACCTAGGCATCGTCATCTGGGTGATAAGCCTGGTAGGTTTTGAAAACCTTCAAAATCCTGAAGAAGCAGAACGCGCTGTGCGTGAAGCTTTAGGGGGATAGTCCTTATCACGATATATGAATAAAAAAGCGGCCCTAAAGCCGCTTTTTTTATTTCGCAATAGCGAAATACTACTTCTCAAATTGCTTTAAGGTATCTATTATAATCCCTACACATTCAATAAGTTGTGTTTTGTTCATGACAAGCGGTGGCGCAAAACGTATGATGTTGCCATGTGTGGGCTTTGCCAGCAGGCCATTTTCCTTCATGGCGACACAAATATCCCATGCCGTGCTACTGTCTTCACTGTCATTTATCACGATGGCATTGAGCAGTCCCTTGCCACGCACCAGTTTTACGATTTTACTTTCCGCGATGTACACATTGAGCTTTTCGCGAAAAAGATTGCCCAGCGTTTCAGCATTCTCGGCAAGGTTTTCTTCCTTGACCACCTCAAGGGCAGCCATCGCCACGACACCTGCCAGCGGATTGCCGCCAAAGGTTGACCCATGTTGCCCCGGCTTGATGACCTCCATGATTGTATCATCTGCCAGCACCGCAGAAACTGGATATACCCCGCCAGAAATGGCTTTCCCTAAAATCAGGATGTCAGGTTTGACCTCTTCATGGTCCACGGCGAGCAGTTTACCTGTCCTTGCAATTCCCGTTTGCACTTCATCAGCAATAAAAAGCACGTTGTGCTGCTCACAAAGTTCCTTGGCTTTGCTCAAATATCCTTCTTGGGGCACATATACACCCGCTTCGCCCTGTATGGGCTCAACCAGAAAAGCAGCAATATTATCTTCTTTCAGGGCTTCTTCAAGCGCCGGGATATCATCATAGGCAATCTTGATAAACCCTGGGGTGTAAGGTCCAAAGTTCTTACGGGCATCCGGGTCGTTAGAAAACGAGATTATTGTCGTGGTCCTACCATGAAAATTGTTCTCACAAACTATTATTTTGGCCTCGGCCTCATGCACGCCCTTTTTTTCATACGCCCACTTGCGGGCCAGCTTTATTGCCGTTTCCACAGCTTCTGCGCCCGTGTTCATGGGCAATAGCTTATCAAAACCAAAATATTGGGTGGCATAGTGTTCAAAACGCCCCAGTATATCATTGTGAAATGCACGTGAGGTAAGCGTCAAGGTTTCGGCCTGTGCCTTAAGGGCATTCACGATTTTTGGGTGGCAGTGTCCCTGGTTAACGGCGCTATATGCTGATAGAAAATCATAGTACCTCTTACCTTCAACATCCCACACATGCACACCTTCTCCACGGTTGAGCACCACTGGGAGCGGGTGATAGTTATGCGCTCCATATTTGTTCTCCAGCTCAATCGCTTCGGCCGAAGTCAATCCTTCTAAAGTAACCATCTCAATCAAAAAATTTAAATGAAAAATTATGCAATTCCTTCTTGAAAGCTTTGGCTTTGAGCCAAAAGGAAAGGAGAGAAATCATCCTTTGATTTGATATAGGTGCAAATTAATGAATCTGCCGTTACTTTTATATATACCGCTGCGCTAATCTTTACAATTACATTATTTTTGCCGCGTGGCAAGAAAGAAAAACGCAAGACAAGTTTTTACCCAGGTCGAGGTAATCGATGCCGGGGCAAAGGGAAAAGCCGTTGCAAAAGCACCGGACGGCAGGGTGATTTTTATAAACAACGCCGTGCCCGGCGATATCGTGGATGTGCAGACGCTCAAAAAGCGCAAGGCCTATTTTGAGGGCTCGGCTATTCATTTTCACAGGCTTTCGCCAAAGCGTACCGAGCCCGTATGCAAGCATTTTGATTCCTGCGGGGGATGCAAGTGGCAAAACATGGCCTACAAGTACCAACTGGAATATAAAGAGCGCGAAGTGCTCAACAACCTCACCCGGCTGGGCAAGGTCCAGATACCTCCCACCGAGGGGATTACCGGTAGTAAAGAGCAATACTTTTACCGCAATAAGATGGAATTTTCCTTTAGCGACAGCAAATGGCTTACCCTAAAGCAGATACAAAGCGGGGAAGAAATCACGGATAGAAATGCGCTGGGCTTTCATATCCCCGGCATGTGGGACAAGATTCTGGATATAGATGAATGTCATTTACAGCGTGACCCCAGCAATGCCATACGCAATGGTATCAAGGAATTTGCCAAGGCAAATGACATGGCTTTCTTCAATACCCGTAATCAAGAAGGCCTGTTGCGCACCTTGATGATACGCACCTCTTCTACCGGTGAAGTGATGGTGCTCATTCAATTTTATGAAGATGACAGGGCAAAGCGTGAACTGCTGCTCAACTATGTAAAAGAAACATTTACAGCGGTAACATCATTATTGTATGTCATCAATCAAAAGGGCAACGATACCATCTATGACCAGCAGGTCATATGTTTTGCGGGCAAGGACAACATCTTTGAGGAGATGGAAGGGCTCAAATTCAAGATAAATGCAAAATCCTTTTATCAGACCAATAGCGCCCAGGCTTATGAACTTTATAAAATAACACGCGATTTTGCCGGACTCACAGGTAATGAAAAAGTCTTTGACCTGTACACCGGGACCGGCACCATTGCCCAGTTTGTAGCGCGCCAGGCCAAAAAGGTCATTGGCGTCGAGGCGGTTCCTGATGCCATTTTTGCCGCAAGGGAAAATGCGCAATTAAATGGTATTGACAACGTTGAATTTTATGTGGGTGACATGAAAAATGTCTTTAACGATGTGTTTATTGCCACCCATGGCAAGCCAGACGTTGTGATAACAGATCCGCCGCGGGATGGGATGCATAAGGATGTCGTGGCACAACTATTAAAGATAGGTGCGCCTAAAATTGTGTACGTGAGCTGCAACAGTGCCACCCAGGCCAGGGACCTCGCCATGCTTGATGAAATGTACGCCGTTGCCCGCGTGAGGCCGGTAGACATGTTCCCGCAGACGCATCACGTTGAAAATGTTGTATTATTGACAAAGCGATAGACAAGCCCGTTATTTATGATAAAAAAACTGCTTCTGGGAATTGTTGTTCTCACCCTGATACTCATAGCTTGTGAGCGCGATGACATCTGTGCGACCACCACGCCCACCACGCCACAGCTCGTCATCAAGTTCTATGACGTGGCAAATACCACAGAGCCAAAACCCATAGTGCTTGCCGTAAATGAAATGGGAAATGAAGACACCCTGTTTTTTGCCCAGGATACCGTGCTGCGCGTCCCATTAAGGACAAATGAGGAGGTCACACAATTCAACTTTATCAAGAATCCCGGTGGAGAAACCCAAAATACCGACGTGGTCACCTTTAATTATGAGACCAACGAGCTCTATATAAGCCGTGCCTGTGGCTTCAGGATATCTTATGACAACCTAAGTGCCATAACCACTCCCAGTACTGACGGCCGCTGGATAGAAGACTTGCAAATAGAATCACAGACCATACTAGATGAAGAAACCACACACGTTAGCATATACCATTAGTATCTTCCTGCTGGCGTGCATTCATTTACACGCCCAGGACCAGGGCATTGAACCCACCGGGGATATAGAGATTGGCACCCAGGCTGAATCCCAGGATTCCATTCCTGCTGCCTTTCGGCAAAAATATGGCCTGCGCATCGGTGCCGACCTCAGTAAGTTTATACGTACCGCACTAGACGAGAACTATTCCGGTTTTCAAATCGTGGGCGATTATAGATGGAACAAAGACTATTACATCGCGGCAGAACTGGGCAATGAAACCAGGACATCAGTAGAGAACACCTTTACCGCCGAAACTTCCGGTAGTTACATCAAGGCCGGTTTTAACTACAATGCCTATGAAAACTGGTATGGTATGCAAAACCTAATCTATGTAGGCATGCGGGCTGGTTTTTCTAGCTTCAAGAGCAACCTGGGAGAATATACCATCTATACCACAAACCCTTATTTTGACCCAGATGTACGCCCCGGCGGACTTGAATATACCGGGCTCAATGCCACATGGCTCGAACTACAGATAGGCGTTCAGGCAGAGCTTTTCAATAACCTGTACCTAGGTATCAATGTACAGCTCAAGCGGTTGATTACAGACAAGGTGCCTGATGGTTTTGACAATCTTTTCATACCCGGTTTCAACAAGGTGACCACGGCAAGCCGCTTTGGCACCGGGTATGGCTACACCCTTACCTATCTTATCCCCATCTATAAAAAGTGACCCCGCGTGATATGAAGCACATAAGCAGCATACACAATCCCAGTATCAAGCGCATAACCTCCCTGCAGGAGAAATCACGTGAACGCCGCAAGGCAGGGCTTTTTGTGGTTGAAGGCTTGCGCGAAATACAACTCGCTCTTGATAATAAATATGCTTTCGCCGAAATTTACTGGTGCCCAGAAATCCTTGACAATACAACCATCATTGACAATTTTCCCGAAGAATTATTGATTACAGAAGTTACCAGGGAAGTCTATAACAAGATTGCATACCGTTCATCCACAGAAGGTATTTTGGCCATAGCCAAAACAAAAAACCATGGTCTAGAAGACCTCACCCTACCCAAAAACCCATTGATACTTGTCGCTGAAGCCCCTGAAAAACCTGGCAATATAGGTGCACTCCTGCGCACGGCAGATGCCGCCGGGGTGGATGCATTTATACTCGCAAATGCGCGTACAGACCTGTATAATCCCAATATCATACGCAGTAGTGTGGGCGGTATTTTTACACAGGCCATCGCCATGGCAGGCACAGAAGATGTGATTGCATTTCTCTCAGCAAATAAAATCAAGGCCTTCAGTGCGATTCTACAAGACGCCCTCCCCTATCAAAATCAGGATTTTACAGGTGCGACCGCCATAGTTGTGGGCACGGAGGCTGACGGGCTTACAGAACCCTGGAGAACCGCCACGCACCAAAACATAATTATCCCCATGCAGGGCGAAATTGATAGCATGAACGTATCGGTCGCTGCGGGAATCCTCATTTTTGAGGCCAGGAGACAACGCGGGTTTAAAAAATAACATGAGTTCCACTGATTTTCACAAAACACTGATTATCTTTAGTATATAATCAAAACTGTTCAGTCATGAAAAATATTAGACATTATTTTATCCTCACCTTTGCCGTGGCCATGACGGTCATGATGTATGGTCAATCATCAGTTGACACTATGGTTGCTGAATGGGAACGTGCTAAAGCTTATACCATGGAATACCTTGAAGCTATGCCCGCAGATAAATACAACCTTAAGCCAACTCCAGAAATCCGCTCTTTTGCTGAGCAGATGTTACACATTGCAGATGCTAATTATGGGTTGATGGCCTCAGCAACTGGAGTTGAAAGTCCCATAGCTTTAGGCACCTCAGAAAAAAGTGAGGACAAGTCAAAAGAAAGCACTATAAAACAGGTTACGGCCAGTTATGATTTTGTGATTGAGAATCTCAAATCAATGACACCAGATGACATGGCTGAGACAATAACCCTTTTTGGTAAGATAGAAACAACAAAGGGCGTCGCCATTCAAAAAACTTTTGAGCATCAAACTCATCATCGTGGCCAGACCACTGTGTATTTGCGCCTGGCAGGCGTGACACCCCCCGCCGAGAAGTTGTTTTAGATATATAACGGAAACAGCCCAGAATTTTCTGGGCTGTTTCCTTTTGGCGTAAGCCTTATATGCTTATTTATACTCAAAGTCAAACACAATTCTTGCAACCGTACCAAATTCTACTTTACGAATATCTATGGTTTTGCTGGATTTATCGATATAAACGGTATATGAAGCTAAACCCTCACTGCAATCTATTTTAATCTTGCTTTCCTCGACGGTCTCTGCATCATCAATCTCAAATTTAGCTTCAAATGCTTTGCTTTTAACATCGAGTACATTTCTTTTAGTGAATAGAACTGCGCTCCCACTTACATCCTCACTTGTTTTTACAATATCAAAAAGTTGTACGTCATAGTTTTTACTTTCTGGGTTATATGCATATTCGGTAAAGTGAGTAAGATTAAATTCAATTTTCTGTCCTATCGCAGTCGACATACAGAATAGGGAAATCAGGATAAAAAAACTTGCTTTCATGTTAATTGTATTGTTAAGTTGTGAATGTATACCTTTATTCTAACATATCTTTAACATTTATGGTATTTTGTGGAACTTTTGCATACTTTCATCGCTAAGAATTTTGATTAATAATATTTATTATTTAATCATATGTTAAAAACCAATCACTGTCGCCTGTGTGACCATCAACGTATGGACTTGCTCACAGGAACCATATGTTACCAAACCAATTCTAAACCACAGTTCCATAAAAAGTGTTCTTGGTTTACGCTGGGTGAAAAGTTTGAAAAAAGAGTCATTGAGGTCAATGTAAAATATCAAAACATCCTGAAGAAAAAGTGGTGGGCGGTAGCCTATATTTCTTTCTTTTTTCTGGCTGGCCTATTTGCTATTGGCATCGGTATTTATCTTTTTATGCATGCCTTTGAATATTTTGAGCATAGATATTTTAAAAGGAGCTCACACACTGTACCTGTAGCAATTATAGGTGCTGGCACCATGCTTCTATTTATTGCTGTGGCTGGACTTAATGGATATTTAAAAGAATATCAGGCAACAAAACGGGATAAAAAAACGGTGGATGATGTTCTTGCCCTTTATAACATTGATTATCTGCTAAAAATTAAATATTTAAAACAAGTTCACGGCTCTGTAAGAGTTGTAACAAGTTTGAACTACAAAGGTGAGCAGAAGTACTATGAATTTAATTATACTGATTGGGTAATGGAGCGAAGAAACTACATTTCATTATAGTAACTTAAGTTTTCTCAAAGTCAATTCCCGCGTGGATTATTCATATTTTTACATCCCTAAAAAATGAATATGAACCCCACTACCCTATTTTATATAATCATAGGTATTATCGTCATCAGTTTTATTATTGACCAGATATTGGATTGGCTTAATGCCAAGCATTTTGATGATCCTATCCCGCCAGAACTTAAGGATGTCTATGATGTGGAGAGTTACCGCAAGTCTCAGGCTTATAAAAAGGTAAACGCACGATTTTCAGGGATAAGTTCAGCTTTTATGCTTATCCTTACCTTGATCTTTTTCTTTATTGATGGTTTTGCCTATGTTGATGACATTGCACGTAGTGTAAGCAGTAATGAGATTATTGTTGCACTAGTGTTTTTTGGCATCATCATATTTGCCAGTGACATCATCACCTTACCGTTCTCCTATTATAAGACCTTTGTTATTGAAGAACGCTTTGGGTTCAACAAGACCAGTCACAAGACCTTTATACTCGACAAGGTCAAGGGGTGGTTGATGATGGCCATCCTGGGTGGCGGGCTTTTATCGCTCATCATCTGGTTTTATCAAGCCACCGGGAGAAGTTTCTGGATTTATGCCTGGATCGTATTTGCCGTTTTTGCCCTGTTCATGAACATGTTCTATGCTAAGTTGATCGTGCCGCTTTTCAACAAGCAGACTCCGCTGGGAGAAAACTCACTCCGAAAAAAGATTGAAGCCTATGCCGGCACGGTGGGTTTTAAACTGGACAATATATTCCTTATTGACGGTAGCAAACGCAGCACAAAGGCAAATGCTTACTTTTCCGGCTTTGGCAATCAAAAAAGGATAACCCTTTTTGACACCCTCGTCAATGACCTTGAAGAAGAAGAAATCGTTGCCGTGCTGGCCCATGAGGTGGGACATTACAAAAAGAACCACATCGTGATAAACCTGGCCACATCCATTATCACGACGGGCTTTACACTGTGGCTGCTCAGCCTCTTTGTAAGCCTGCCCATCTTTTCACTGGCGCTTGGTGTGGCAACACCCTCATTTCACGTGGGTTTGATCGCCTTCGGTATTTTATATTCTCCCATTTCAGGCATCACGGGG
>PALD01000078.1 GCA_002710685.1 Cytophagaceae bacterium
CGCCAACCCCTCGCTGGCCTCGGGCTCGTGGCCGGACATGTAGGTGAAGGCGACCACGTGGCGGGTCTCGTCGCCATCCTCGAACGAGGCGATGTGGGTGCCGTTTCGCGCCAGCAGCGGCTCGGGCGTCTCGACCGCGCCGCCGTCGCGCAGGGCGTTGATCCAGGCGAGCTCGGATTCGATCTCGGTCTTGGTATGGTAGGCGGGACGGTGCACGCGCAGGATCAACGGCGCGTCGCGCTCCGGGTCGCGGGCGATGAAGGTGGCGTTCTCGGAGAGGGTGAGAAGCGTGACCTCGGTCGCCGGGCTCAGGTCCCACTGGTCCGCAAGCGATACGACCCCCTGTCGCAAGCGCTCCACGAAGCCGTCCTCATACAGTCCCGTCATGCCGTGCCCTTTTTCTTTGCAATCCCCTCATTTGCTAGGAAGGGAATCTGTGGCTTGCAACATTTTTGCTTGCCTGGGGAGGTTCTCGCCGGAATCATCCTAGTCAGATGCCAGAATTTCGGCATTTCTCCAGAATACCGCCAAGCGGAAACGACGGGCCGGCAGATGACCGGACCGCGCCAACAGAGAGGAATTTGCCATGAACCTGTCCCGTCGTGCCTTTACCGCCGGTCTCGGGGCCGCGGGGGCGTCGTCGCTGCTGCCCCGCGCCGCCCGTGCCGCCCGCGAGAACGAGCTGAACATCCTGTGCTGGGAAGGCTACAACACCGATGACGTGCTGGGCCCGTTCCGCGACCTGCATCCCGGCGCCACGGTGCGCGCCGAGAGCGGCACCTCGGATCCGGACATGATCAACAAGCTGCGCGCGGGCGAGGTCAACGTCTGGGATCTCATCAACCTCAACCAGCCCTGGGCGCGCGGGCAGCTGATGCCAGAGGGGCTGATCAAGCCGCTCAACAAAGAGCGCTTCCTGCCCTATTTCGAGAAGATGGCGCCGGAGTTCTCGAACCCCACCTATCCGCTGGCCTTCTCGCCTGCGGACGAGCTGATCGGGATGCCGCAGCGCTACGGGCCGTTCTCCTTCGTGGTGAACACGGATGTCATCAGCCGCGAGCTGGCCGAGGACGAGGGCTGGAAGATCTTCCTCGATCCGGCGATGGCGGGGCGCTACGGCGTGCTGACCTATGACAACTGGAACCTCATGCACATGTGCATCACCGGCGACCTGAACCCGTTCGAGCCGCTGGACGAGGCCGGGTTCGCCAGGTTCGACGAGGTGGCGAGGACCATCTTCGCGGGTGCCAAGCTGCTGACCGACGATCTTGTGGCGATGAACACCGCGCTCATCAACGGCGAGATCGACGCCTATTTCACCGGCGGCACCTACACCGCCTCGCCGGCGCGGCTGGACGGGCTGACCAACGTGAGGGCGATTACCCCCAGGTCCGGGCCGATCAACGGCAAGGGCGGCGTGGTCTGGATCGAGCTTACCTCGGTGGTGAACAATCCGCAGGGCTCGCCGCTGGCCGAGGATTTCCTCGAGTTCGTGCAGAAGCCCGAGATCTGCAAGGCCGTGGGCTTTGCCGAAGGCACCTACAACCCGGTGGCGCAGATGGGCGACCCGGAGGTCTTCGCGCTCTGGGACGAGGACGAGCTGGACGCGATCCAGTGGGACAGCCTCGAGGAGGAGATGGCCAACTCGGTCGAGTACGACGTGGTGACCGATTACGACAAGCTCATGGAACTCTACACCGCCGCGCGCCGGGCCTGAGCGCGCCCGATCACGGTGCCCCGCGCGCGTCCATGCGGCCCGCGCGGGGCCTTCGGCCTGTTCCGGACCCCGCCGATCCCGACCTGATCCAGACCCCTAAGACCAAGAGGCACCATGGGCGACCAACCGATCCTGCGGATCAACGCGCTCACCAAGCGGTTCAACGAGTTCACCGCCCTGCACGGCATCGACCTGAACGTCCGCGACGGCGAGTTCCTCGCCATCGTGGGCCCGTCGGGCAGCGGCAAGACCACCCTTATCCGCCTGCTGGTGGGCATGGACGAGCCCACCGAGGGCGCAATCTGGCTGCGCGACAGCCGCATCGACGCGGTGCCTGCCAACAAGCGCCCGACCTGCATGGTATTCCAGTCGCTGGCGCTCTTCCCGCACCGCTCGGTGGGGCAGAATATCGAGTTTCCGCTGAAGCTGCGCAAGGTGGCGCCCGCCACCCGCAAGGCCCGCGCGCTGGAGTTGCTCGAGCTGCTGCGGCTGCCGGCGAGCTATTACGACAAGCGCATCGACGAATGCTCGGGCGGCGAAAAGCAGCGCGTGGCGCTGGCCCGCGCGCTGGCCTTCGACCCCGAGATCCTGTTCTTCGACGAGCCGCTATCGGCGCTCGACTACCGGCTTCGCAAGACGCTCGAGAAAGAGCTGAAGGACCTGCACCGGCGCACCGGCAAGACCTTCATCTACATCACCCACAGCCTCGAGGAGGCGATGGTCATGTCCGACCGCATCGCCATCATGAAGGCGGGCCGCTTCGAGCAGATCGCCCCCGCGGCCGAGATCTACGCCCGCCCGCGCTCGCGCTTCGTGGCCGAGTTCATGGGCGAGGTGAACCTCTTCGACATGGTCGACGGCCGGGTGCCGGGGCTGCGCTTCGGGCCGCGGGCGTCGAACCTCTTCGTGGGCCAGACCGGCACGCTGGTGGTGCGACCCGAAAGCGTCGCGCTGCTGGCCCCGGGCGAGGAGGCGGACGTGGCGCTCGAGGGCATCATCGAGTCGGAGTACCTGCTGGGCAGCCGGGTGCAGTACACCGTGGCGCGCGAAGGCGCGGACCCGGTCACCGTCGAGGTGCTGCGCGAGAACGCGGTGGGTGGCCCCGGCGCGCCGGTGGTCATGGGCTTCGGCACCTCGGCCTGTCACCTGATCGCGCCGGAGGTCCGCGATGCAGCGGCGTGACCGCCAGCTCGGGCTTCTCTACGCGCTGCCGATCGGGGTCTTTCTGGCGGTGGCCTTCCTGGCGCCGATCCTGCTGGTCGCGGCCTTCTCGACCATGCCGCCCAAGGTCTTCAGCATCTGGAACATGCCGGATTTCAGCGCCTACTACACGGTGATCACGCAGGGCTACTGGAAGACCGTGGCGTGGTCTCTGGGCATGTCGATGGCGGCGACGCTGATCCTCTTCGTGGTCTGCTGGCCGCTCGCCTACGGCATGGCCAAGGTGTTCGGGCGGTTCTCGCTGGTGCTGACCATCGGCGTGGTGATGACGCTCTTCGTGTCCGAGAACATCCGGCTCTTCGGCTGGGTGCTGACGCTGATGAAGGGGGGGCTGGTCGAGGGCTACATCCGCGCGTGGACCGGCACCGGCTTCGACGGGCTGCTCTACAACGTGCCGGTGATCGTCTTCGGGCTTTGCTACGTTTACCTGCCGTTCATGCTGTTCCCGCTGGCGCAGGGCATCGCCATGGTGCCCGAGGACGCCCGTGCCGCGGCCTTCGATCTTGGCGCCACGCGCTGGCAGATCTTCCGCGAGATCGAGCTGCCGCTGGCCATGCCCGGCATCCTCGTGGGCAGCCTGCTGACCTTCGTGCTGGCGGCGGGGGCGCTGGCCGAGACCAAGCTTCTGGGAGGGCAGGCGGTCATCGTCATCGCCGAGGAGGTCGAGACGGCATTCACCTACGGCCAGAACTGGCCGCTGGGGGCGGCGCTCGCGATGGTGCTGATCGTCATCGTGGGCGGCATCGCGATCTGGGGCATCGGACGTGCCGATCTCGACCGCATGATGGGGAGACGCTGAGATGAGGACCTCCCGCCTGATGGGCTGGCTGCTGGTGGCCTACGGCTGCGCGGTGCTGGCCTTCCTTTACCTGCCGCTGGTGTCGGTGGGGCTCGCCTCGATCTCCAAGGCGCGCTACCTGACCTTCCCGATCCGGCGCTATGCCTACGACTGGTACGGCGAGGCGCTGGCCTCGGACACGGTGCGCGACCTGCTGCTGGTCTCGCTCAAGGTCGCGGGCATCGTCACGGTGCTGAGCATGGTCATAGGCTTCTTGGGCGCGCTCGCCTTCGCGCGCTACTCGTGGCGCTTCCGCAAGGCCTACCAGAAGCTCATCCTGCTGCCGATCTTCTTCCCGCAGACCGTGCTGGGGCTGGCGCTGCTGATGTGGTTCAACACCGTGGGCATCATCCCGTCGTGGAAGACCGCCGTGGTGGCGCATCTCGTCTGGATCGCCCCCATCGCCACGCTGGTGATCTCGATCCGCGCCTACAGCTTCGATCCCGCGCTCGAGGAGGCCGCCCGCGACATGGGCGCCACCACCTGGGACACGCTGCGCGAGGTGACCATCCCGCTGCTGATGCCGGGGGTGATCTCGGCCGGGCTTTTCGCCTTCCTCCTGAGCTGGGGCAACTTTCCGCTGTCGCTGTTCACGACAGGGGCAGACAGCACGCTGCCGGAATGGCTCTATGCCAAGATGGTCTCGGGCTATTCGCCGCTGGTGCCGACGGTGGGCATCCTGACCGTGGGGACCTCGGCGGTGCTGCTCGCGCTGGGGCTGACGGCGGCGCTCATCTTCAAGCGGGCCCGCGCGGCGCGGAACTCCTGAACGACAGAAACGCATAACAGACTGAAAAGACAGGGAACAGACACATGCTCACATCCATTGCCGGAAAATCGGTGATCGTCACCGGCGGGTCCAAGGGGATCGGCAAGGGCATCGCCAAGGTCTTCGCCGCGCAGGGCGCCAAGGTCATGATCGCTGCCCGGGGCGAGGATTCCGCCAAGCTCGCGGTGGCCGAGATCGAGGCGGCGGGCGGCACCGCGGCGTGGCATCCGACCGACGTGGCCGACTGGACCTCGGTTCAGGCCATGGTCGCGGCCACGGTGGGCGCCTTCGGCGGCGTCGACATCCTCTGCGCCAACGCCGGGATCTTCCCGCAGAAGAAGATGGTCGACATGTCCCCCGACGACTGGGACTACGTCATGTCGGTGAACCTCAAGTCGAGCTTCCTCTGCGTGAAGGCCTGCATCCCGATCTTCGAGGCGGCGGGCAAGGGCCGGGTGGTGCTGACCTCGTCGATCACCGGGCCGGTGACGGGCTACCCGGGCTGGTCGCATTACGGTGCGTCGAAGTCGGGCCAGCTGGGGTTCATCAAGACCGCGGCGATGGAGCTTGCGCGCTACGGCACCACGATCAACGCGGTGATGCCGGGCAACATCTACACCGAGGGGCTGCAGGATCTGGGCGAGGACTACCTCGAGACCATGGCCGCCTCGATCCCGCTGAAGCGTTTGGGTGCGGTCGAGGACATCGGCAACGCGGCGCTGTTCTTCGCCTCCGACGAGGCGGGCTACATCACCGGCCAGCAGATCGTGGTGGACGGCGGGCAGATCCTGCCCGAGAGCCTCGAGGCGATCGGGGAAATCTGATGGGCTGGAAGACCGACTGGCGCAGCTTCTACTACGAGACCGCCGACGAGCCCGAGGACATCGTGCTGGAGGCGCCGCGCACGGCGCTTCTGGTCATCGACATCCAGAACACCTACCTCGAGCTGCCCGAGGACCCGGCCGAGGCGCGCCGCTGGGCGCCGTTCTTCGAGCGCATGCACGAGGTGGTCATTCCCAACACCGCGAAGCTGCAGGCCTGGGCCCGCGACAACGGCATCGAGGTCATCCACGCCCGCATCGCCTGCCTCAAGGAAGACGGCCGCGACCGTTCGCTGAGCCAGAAGAAGCCGGGGTTCAACTACCTGCTGCTGCCCAAGGACCGCGAGGATTCCCAGATCGTCGACGCGGTGGGGCCAGTGGGGGACGAGATCGTGGTGACCAAGACCACGGATTCGGCGCTGACGGGGACCAACCTGCGGATGGCGTTGCACAACATGGGCATCAAGGACGTGATCGTGGCGGGGATCTTCACCGACCAATGCATCTCGTCCTCGGTGCGAAGCCTCGCAGACGAGAGCTTCGGCGTGGTGGTGGTCGAGGACTGCTGCGCCGCCGCAACGCGCGAACTGCACGAGGCCGAGCTGCGGATCATCAACATGATCTACTGCCATGTGGTGAGCAGCGCCGAGGTGAAGGGCTTCCTCGCCTGAGCTGGGGTGAGGCGGACCTTCGGGGGACGTCGCCCTGACCCCGTGCCGGGGGACAGGTGTCTGCGCCGAGCGCGGGTGTCTTCCCTCAGGGCGGGATGACCTGACATCGCAAGTGCTTGAGCTCCCCGAGGGTTGGTTTCGTGCCCTGCGCGTGTCCGCCGCGCGATGACGGCCGCCCTGACCTGAAAGCCTGGTCCGGGGCCGTCGTGCCCGAGGTGCCGGGTGTTTTGTCGAAGAAGGCCAGGCGGGGGAGGCTCTTCAGCGTGTGGCGCGGAGGGGCGGTGCCTGACGCTGGGACAACGAGGCGGTGGTGTCGCGCCTCGATCTCGCGGCACGGACACGGATGCGCCGAATCTGGACCTTGTGGCGTCGGGGTAAGGCAACGCTGTGGAACAGGCGCGGCCGCGTGGGGCGAGGGCGGACAGAGCGAGGCAATGCGCCGGAACCGGCGAGGCTGCCGGGGGAGCCTCCGCAAGACCCCGTCACAGGAACCGGCAACGCGCCTGCGGCAGTCCCGGCGGATCCACCGTGGCTCAGTCGCCGCCGATCTTCTTCAGGAGACGCAGCAGCGTCTCCTTCTCGCGCTCGCGCAGGGGGGCCGTGGTTTCGGTGCTGACGGTGATGGCGGCGTCCACCGCCTCGTCGATCAGCGCCACGCCGTCGGCGGTCAGCGACACGAGATGGCGGCGGCGGTCGTCGGGATCGGGCGCGGTCTGAAGCAGGCCGCGGGCGATCAGCCGGTCGACCACGCCCTTGGTGGTCGCCCCGTCCATCGCCACCGAGCGGCCCAGCCGGTTCTGCGACATCGGCCCGTCCTCGGCCAGCCGGTGCATCACCGAGAACTGCGTGGGCGTCAGCTTGCCGGGAACCGTCTCGGCGAAAATCGTCGAGTTGCGCTGGTAGGCCTTGCGCAGCAGGAATCCGATCTGCTCGTCCAGCAGGTAGCCGTGATCGGCGCTGGTGCGGGCTTTGGGGATGTCATCCACGGGCAAGGTTCTCCTTTAAGGCATGTTGCCCTACCGGCATTTCACCCCAAGGACAATCCGGAAGCGTATGGTTGGCATCGTTTTACACCGACAGATAGGCGTCTCTGATCTCGGGATGGGCTTCGAGCTCGGTGAAACTGCCGTCGAACTTCTTCTCGCCGCCCTCGATGATGATGGCACGGTCGGCCACGGCGCGGGCGAAATGCAGGTTCTGTTCCGAGATCATCACCGTCAGCCCCTCGGCCTTGAGCCGCAGGATCGTGGCCGCCATCTGCTCGACGATCACCGGGGCGATGCCCTCGGACGGTTCGTCCAGCAGCAGCAGCGACGGGTTGCCCATCAGCGTCCGGGCGATGGTCAGCATCTGCTGCTCGCCGCCCGACATGTGCTTGCCACGGTTGCCGCGCCGCTCCGAGAGGTTGGGGAAGATCTGGAAGAGCTGCTCGACGGTCCAGTGCGGGGCGTCCTTGCGGGCGGGCTGGCGCCCGACCTCGAGGTTCTCGAGCACGGTGAGGTCGGTGAAGATGCGCCGGTCCTCGGGCACGTAGCCGATGCCGGTCTTGGCGACGCGGAAGGCGGGCTCGCCCACCAGGTTGCGGCCCTGGAAGGTGACCTGCCCCTGGCGCGGCCGCACCAGCTGCATCACCGACTTCATCGTCGTCGACTTGCCGGCGCCGTTGCGGCCCAGCAGCGCCACCACCTCGCCGCGGCGGACCTCGAAGCTGAGGTCCGATAGGATGTGCGCCTTGCCGTAGTAGCTGTGGATGCGCTCGACGCTAAGCATGGCTGTCCTCCTTGAAGAGCGTGCCGCCGCCGAGGTAGACCTCTTGCACCTGCGGGTTGTTGCGGACCTGCGCGGCGTTGCCGTCCGCGATCAGCTCGCCCCGGTTCAGCACCATGATGTGATGCGAATGGGCAAAGACCACGTCCATGTCGTGCTCGGTGAACAGCACCGAGACGCCCTGTTCGCGCACGATGTCGGCGGTGAGCTGCATGAGCT
This sequence comes from Cytophagaceae bacterium, assembly GCA_002710685.1. Taxonomy (GTDB): domain Bacteria; phylum Bacteroidota; class Bacteroidia; order Flavobacteriales; family Flavobacteriaceae; genus Leeuwenhoekiella. The sequence continues at coordinate 8,024 of PALD01000078.1, forward strand.
CGATCCGCGCCGAGGGCGCCATGCCCGCGGTGGGCTCGTCCATCAGCAGAAGCCGCGGCCGGTGGCAGAGCGCGATGGCGAGCTCGAGCCGCTTGAGATCGCCGTAGGCGAGGATCGAGCAGGGGCGGTCGGCCTGCTCTTCCATCGCCACCGTGCGCAGGAACTCGAAGGCCTCGTCGCGGTAGAGCTTCCACGCCCGTGGGGCGATGGAGAAGATCTTGCGGTGATGCGACATCAGCGCCATCTGCACGTTCTCGATCACCGTCATCGACTGGTAGGTGCCGGTGATCTGGAAGGTGCGGCCCACGCCCCGGCGCCAGATGTCGCGGGGCTTGTGGCCGGTGATGTTCTCGCCGTCGAAGAACACCTGCCCCGAGGTCGGCCTGAGCTGGCCCATCAGCATGTTGAAGCAGGTGGACTTGCCCGCGCCGTTGGGCCCGATCAGGGCCTTCAGTTCGCCTTGCGCCACGCTGAAGCTGACGCCGTTGACGGCAAGGAAGCCGTCGTAGCTTTTCCTGAGGTTCTCGACGCGCAGGATCTCGGTCATCGCACTTCCTCCTCGTCGGTATGGCGCAGGCGGTTCCAGAGCGTCCGCAGCGAGCCCACGATGCCCTCGGGCATCAGGATCACCACAGCGATGATCACGAGGCCGAGCAGCAGGCGCCAGTATTCGAGCCGGGTGAGCCAGTCCTCGACCACGGTCATGAAGCCCGCGCCGACGACGCCCCCGGCCAGCGTCTTCACGCCGCCGAGGAAGACCACGATGAGCGCGTCGAAGCTTTCGCCGATCTCGAGCGTGGTCGGGAAGACCGAGCCCTTGGAGAAGACGAAGAGCCCGCCCGCGAGCCCCGCCATCGCGCCGGCGAGCGCGAAGGCGGCGTATTGCACGCGCTTGACGTCGATGCCCGTGGCCTCGGCCTGGCGCGGGCTGTCGCGACCGGCGCGCAGGGCGTAGCCGAAGGGCGAGTGGATGACGTGGCGCAGGAACACGATGCCGCCGACGCCGAGCGCAAGGGTGAAGTAGTAGAAGGGCGCGGGGGCGTTCAGCCACTCGGCGGGCCAGATGTTCACCAGACCGTCGTCGCCGCGGGTGACGTCGCGCCACTGGAAGGCGACGGACCAGACAAGCTGCGAGAAGGCGAGGGTGAGCATGGCGAAGTAGACGCCGGTGAGCCGGATGCAGAACCAGCCGATGGCCAGCGCCAGCAGGCCGGCGGCAAGCGGCGCGAAGAGGAAGGCAAGCTCCATCGGCGTGTCGGTGTGGTAGACCAGCAGCGCCGCGGCATAGGCGCCGCCGCCGAAGAAGGCGGCGTGGCCGAAGCTCACCAGCCCGCCGGAGCCGAGGATGAAGTGCAGCGACGCGGCGAAGAGCGCGAAGATGATCATGTCGACGATCAGCGTCATCACGAACTGTTCCGCGAAGACGGGCACGATCGCCAGTGCCGCGATCAGCGCCGCCACCAGCGCCATGCCGAGCGGGCCGTAGGGGCGGATGGGGGTCTCGGGCGCGCCGACCTGGCCGTGCTCGCCCGCCACCTCCTCGCGGCCGAGCAGGCCGTAGGGGCGGACAATGAGCACGATGGCCATGACCACGTACATCAGCACCAGCGTCGACTGGGGCAGGTAGGTGACGCCGAAGACGTTGAGCACCGAGATCAGCACCGCGGCGATGAAGGCTCCGGGCAGCGAGCCCATGCCGCCGATCACCACCACCACGAAGACCGCTCCGATGATGTTGAAGTCCATCAGCAGGTCGGCGCCGCCCTTGGGCAGCTGCAGCGCGCCGCCGAGCCCCGCCAGCGCAGAGCCGAGCGCGAAGACGCCGGTGAAGAGCCACGCCTGGTTGACGCCGAGCGCACCCACCATCTCGCGGTCCTGGGTCGCGGCGCGGACCAGCACGCCGAGCCTTGTGCGGGTGATGAGGTACCACAGCGCAAAGAGGATGAAGGGGGTGATGGCGATGAGCACGATGTCGTACTTGGGCACCGGTTCACCGAAGATGCGCCAGACGCCGCGCAGGCCGGGCGCGCGCGGGCCCATGCGGTCCTCGGCGCCCCAGATCATCAGCGCGAGGTCCTGGATCACGAGGATCACCCCGAAGGTGGCGACAAGCTGGAACAGCTCGGGCGCGCGGTAGATCGGGCGCAGCACCACCATCTCGACCAGGGCGCCGATCAGCCCCACGGCGAGGCCGGTGAGCAGGATCGCGCCCCAGAAGCCGACATGGCCGGGCAGGATCTCCATCAGCGTGACGCCGATGAAGGCGCCCAGCATGTAGAAGGAGCCGTGGGCGAAGTTGACGATCCGGGTGACGCCGAAGATCAGCGACAGGCCGGAGGCGACGAGGAAGAGGGCCGCCGCGTTGGCGAGCCCGGTCAGGAACTGGGCGAGGAAGAAGGCCATGGTCCGGGGGACTTTCCTTGTGCAGCACGACGCATCGGGTGCCGCGCGTCGGCCGGGGTGCGACGGGGGATCCGGGGGCGGGGCTGTCGCCCTGCGTCCCGGCCGTGGCGAGGGGCTCTGCCCCTCTTGGCGCGTACCGCGCCAATTCACCCCGGAGTTTGTCTGGCAAGATGAAGGAGGGGCGCCGCGCTTCGGGCGCCCCCGCCGCGCTTATTCCGCGGGGCGCATCGCCTTGATGTCCTCGTCGCTGGGCATGTAGGGGGCCGGGTCCTTGTATTCCCAGTCCACCATGACGCCCTTGCCGTCCTCGAGCGCGGTGGTGCCGACCCAGGCACCGAGCGTCGACTGGTTGTCGATGGCGCGGTAGCTCAGCTCGCCGATGGGCGTGCCCTCGACCTTGAGGTCCTCGAAGGCGGCGACCAGCGAGGCGGTGTCGGTGGCGCCGGCCTTGTTGATGGCGGCGGCGATCGACTGCGCGGTCATGTAGCCCACGAGGCTGCCGATCTTGGGGGTCTCGCCGGTGGCCTCGACATAGGCGTCGACGAAGGTCTTGCCCGGGGTGCCGTCCTCGAAGCCGTACCAGGGGAAGCCGGTGACGTACCAGCCCTCGGGGGCCTCGTCGCCGAGCGGCTCGAGGTACTCGGGCTCGCCGGTGAGCAGGCCGTAGACCGAGCGGCCGTCGAAGAGGCCGCGGTCGCCGCCTTCGCGCACCAGCTTGGCGAGGTCGGTGCCGAAGGTGACGTTGTAGATGGCGTCTGGCTTGGCGCGTTCGATGGCCTGCACCTCGGCGCCGGCGTCGATGTTGAAGAGCGCCGGCCACTGCTCGGCCACGAACTCGACCTCGGGCTTGAGCCGGGTCAGGTTCTCCTTGAAGGCGGCCACGGCGTCCTGCCCGTAGGCGTAGTTGGGCGCGATGGTGGCGTACTTGACGGCGTCGGTCTTGGCGGCCTCTTCGGCCAGCATCGCGGCCTGCACCCAGGTCGAGGCGCGCAGGCGGAAGGTGTAGGGGTTGCCCGAGCCCCAGACGAGGCTGTCGGCCAGCGGCTCGGACGCGAGGTAGAGGTAGCCCTTCTCGGCGGCGAAGCTCGACAGCGCGAGGCCCACGTGGCTGAGGATGGTGCCGGTGAACATCACCGTGCCCTCGCGGGTCATCAGCTCCTCGGCGATCTTCACCGCCTCGGCCGGGTCGCCCTGGTCGTCGCGGAAGACGAACTCGAGGTCCTTGCCGAGCACGCCGCCGTCGCCGTTGATCTGGCTCAGCGCCAGCTCGATGCCCTTCTTGTAGGGCTCGGCAAAGGCCGCCATGCGCTTGTAGTGGTTGATCTCGCCGACCTTGATCGTGTCCTGCGCGAGGGCCGCCGCAGGGGCCAGCGCGGCGGCCGCGGCCATGCCGAGCACGGTGCGTCTGATGAGGTTCATTGTGTGCGTCTCTCCTGTTGGTGGGGTTCGTTGACCCCGTGTCGCCCGGTCTTTGTGCCGGTTAATCGTGGTAAACGAAAGCGGGAGAAGGGTCCGAGGCGATGTCCTCGGTCCGTTCCAGTTCGAGAAGTTCGTTGATGCGCTTGCGGTAGACAAGGGGGCCCTTGTCGATGGCGATGCGGATCGGGCGGCGCTTCTGCGGGCGGATCTCTTCCTCCTGCACCGCCTCGAGGATCTCCTTGTCCTCGGCGAAGGCCTTGCGGAACATCGTGTCCATGCGTGCCGCCGCCTCGGGGTCGTCGGTGGCGGTGTTGCGCAGGTGCATCCAGCGGTCGATGGTGTAGGTCTCGGTCACCGGCGTCATGAAGTGCAGCGCGAAGATGCGCACGCCCTGGTCGCGGTCCTCCTCGGCGCAGTGCTTTTCGGTCTCGATGGAGCCGAAGTCGATCACCGCGGTGCAGGGGGTGTAGAGGTAGTAGTAGTGCCAGCGGTCGACGTTGCCTGTGAAGCCGCCGAAGGCCTTGAAGAAGCCGATGGGCTCGGCGTCGCGGATCCAGCGCCAGGCGACGATGGCCTCGCCCTCGGTCTGCACGTGCACCGGCACGTTCTCGGACGCGGCATTGCCGAGCGTGGTGGGGTGCACGAAGCTCACATGCGCGGGGTCGACGAGGTTCTCGGCCACGTTGAGGTAGTTCGACTTCAGGTGCAGCGCGTCGCCATGGTGGGCGGCCCAGCTGGGGTCGGTGAATTCGGGCATGTCGAAGACCGCCTCGGGGTCGGCCTTTTCTGCGTCGCCCATCCAGATCCAGACGATGCCGTGCTTCTCGACGATGGGATAGGCCTCGACGTAGGCGGATTTGGGCAGGTTGGTCTGGCCGGGGACACGCACGCAGGCGCCCGAGCAGTCGAAGGTCAGGCCGTGATAGCCGCATTGCACCGTGTCACCGATGCGCTTGCCCTTCGACAGCGGCAGCAGCCGGTGCGGGCAGCGGTCCTCGAGCGCGGCGACGCTGCCGTCCGATTTGCGAAACATCACCACGTGCTCGCCAAGGATGGTGAAGCGGCGAAGCTCGTCATCAATTTCCGTCGACCAGCCAGCGACATACCAGGCGTTCTTCACGAAATTCGTCATCGTCGTTCTCCCTTGCTCCAACGCTTGGTCGTGCGGCGTATGGTATGGTGTGTCAGCGCAGCCCGTCTGCGCCCTCGATCTCGTCATGTGTCAGGCCGCCCACGCGGGGCAGCGGTCGTCCGGTCTGTTGCATCGCCACCGCGACGACGATCTCGCCCGGGCGCGGGGCATCACTGATACGCAGGCGCATGCCGTCGAAATGGCTGCGCACGTAGGCCGCGTCCTTGTGGCCGAGCGGCACATCGAGGATCTCCCCGGCGCGGCCGATGGCCTTGGACGAAGGCACCAGCGCCTTGCCGCCGCCGATCACCGAGCGCAGCGGCGCGCCCAGCTTCGGGTGCAGGAGGGCGGCCGCATGTTCCAGCTCGCCCAGCTCGCCCACCAGCGCCGCCTTGCCGTAGCCCTCGACCTCATTGGCCGCGCAGCCGAGCGCGGCCAGCGCCTCGTCGCCCAGAAGCTTGCCAAGCGCCTCGCCGGTTTCGATCAGCTCCGAGAGGTCCTCGGCCCAGATCCCGGCAAAGGGGTTGGCGATGACCGCCGCGGCGAGGGACCGGCGGGCGGGGGGAGAGACCTCGCGGCCCATCTCCGTCCGGGTCTCCTCGACCAGGGTGACGATCTTGCGCAGCTTCAACGGAGCCCGTCCTCGCCCTTGATCTGGTCCTTGGTGAGGCCGCCGATGCGCGCGTGAATGCGGCCTGCGGTGGTCATGACCAGCACCAGCACGAGTTCGTTGGGGCGCGGCGCGTCCGGCACGCCGACCTCGACCGCGTCGTAATGGGTGCGCACGTAGGAGGCGTTGGTGTGGGTCACCGGCACGTCGAGCCGGGTGCCCGCGGCGCCGACCTTCTTGGTCGAAGGCACGATGGCCATGCTCTTCTCGATGCTGTCGCGCATGGCGTAGCCGCCGGGCACGTGCCAGAGGGCGCCATGCTCGATCTCGCCGTTGACGCCGACGATGGCGCCCTTGCCGTAGCCCTCGATCAGCGAGGCGTCGCCACCGAGCGCGTCGATGCACATCTGCGCCAGCTTGGCACCCAGAGGCTCGAGATCCTTCATGAAGGGCTGGATGTCCTCGACATAGCCGCCCGCGTAGGGGTTCTCGACCACCGCAATGGCGGCGGCGCGCTTCTGCGGCACCTCGGGGGCAGGGCCGCCCTCGTGCAGGATGGTTTCGACCTGGACCAGCGTCTTGCGGACCTTCACCTCAGGCATGGAGGGCTTCCTCTTCGGTAATTTCTGTAATCGCGTCACCGAGGGCCGTCCGCTCGCCCGCCAGCGCAAGGCAGGCGGCACGGATGAGACCCCGGCTGATGTAATTCTGGGCCAGCGCATGGCCCTTGGCCAGAGCCTCGCGCGCCTCGGAGGCGGTCAGGCGGCCGACCCCGGTGGTGACCGCGAGCGCGCCAAGGTCGCTGTCTGGGGACAGGTCGCAGGCGCGGGCGCGGGTCACGGCGGGGTGGCCGGGCAGGTCCACGGCATTGGCGATGAGCGTGGCGGCCACGTCGGCGAGCGCCGCGTCGCGGGCCAGCACGGTGACGGCGTCGGCGATGCCCAGCGAATGCGAGCGGCCGCGCCAGCCCGAGGTGGCGACGCCACCGATGCCGTCGTCGGGGCCGATCTCGGCCCGCCCGCCGGGGGCGCGGATGATCGGGTCCTCGCAGATCGACAGGCGCAGGGGCTTCGCGGCGGTCCAGAGCGCAATGTCGCCGCCGTTGTTGATATGGGCGCGGGTCAGGCCGTGCCCGGGCACCAGCATCGCGGCCAGCACGTGGTCCGCGACAGAGCCCGCCACCGCCGCCATCGGGGTGACGAAGGCCGGTGCAAAGAGATCGGTCGCATTCTGCATGCGGCGGGCCACCGCACCGCGCGGCGCCGGACCATGGGCCGCGCGCAGGCGGGGCAGCTCGGCGCAGAGCTCGTGGAGCACCGGCTCGAAGGCCTCGTGGGCCCGGCGCAGGGCGTCACGGGCGGCCTCGGCGGGCCCTTCGGCGGTGAGGATGAGGTCGATCGGCCCGTGGGTGAGCCGCATCCGCCCGTCGCGGGCCATGCGCACGACGGGGGTTTCGTGGAAGCTCATTTCGCGGGCTCCTTGCCGACCGGCCACGGCGCGCCCTTCTTGCGGCTCTCCGAACGGCGGCCCGACAGGCGGTGGTCGCTCTGCCGTCCGGTGACACCCTTCAGTGCATCCTCGAGCGGCATGACGTAGTCCATGTGGCCGCCAAGCGCCTGGTAATCGGCGCGCGACATGGTGAACTCGATGGGCGCGACGAGGGCAGGGGTCGGCACGTAGCCGAAGGCGTTCTTCGGCATCTGCGTCACGTCGGACATGAAGGTGATGCCGCCGCCCGGCCACATCATCACCGGCGCGCCGCCGCAGGTGACGCGGGTCAGTCGCGACTGCACCGAGCGGGTGAGCGACACCGGGTTCTCGGTCACGCCCGAGCGCAGCGACCCGCCGGCACCGGCCATGAAGAGCACCGAGGCCAGAGAGGGCTCGCAGTTTTCTTCGATACGCTGGACCGAGGGGCGCAGCCGCTCGGGCATGTCCTTCTGCACCGGCACGAGATCGTCGTTCAGCTCGTAGTAGGCGGCGTTCTCGCCGGTGGTCGAGACCATGAGGATCGACAGGCCCGGCCACGCCTCGGGCTTCCACTTGTCGAGGATTGCCAGCGGGTCGGTGAGATCGGTGCCGCCCCAGCCGGTGCCGGGCTCGGCCACCTGGAAGTAGCGGCCCGGGGTCGAGCGGCGGCCCTTGATCTTGATGCCGGTGGGCTTCCAGCCGATGACCTTGCCGGCCTGGTGCTCGGACATGACG
>PALD01000079.1 GCA_002710685.1 Cytophagaceae bacterium
GGATTTGAAAAACAGAATTACAGAATAAAAAAACTACACCCAACAATGGCTCCTATGAAAAGCCCTAATCGAGTTCCCTAAAGTTAATATTTAAATTTCGATTACTTCATATTATTGATTTTAGCGTATTGAATTTTTGATGAGGCTGTGCATCATCTACAATTTAATACCATATAACTTGCTCGGCATCCTATATGTGATACGCGCATCTTTGCGGTTCACCAGCATCTGTATGATTATAAGCTATAATAAACCTGGTCACTTGCTAACCGGTGTGATCTTGCATGTAGCATGTCACCTACATTGTTCTGTGATCCAGGTTTTTCTACTTCCATGTTGAGCTTTGTTATTGGTTTATTATTCCATGATCCCTATCTCATAGGGAATTCCTGTTTTTATTACGGCTAAGGTACGGCTCAACAATTTACGGGCCACCTTAACGATTATTGATTTTACGTTCTTACCTTGATGTTTGCGATAATACCCCTGCATTACCGGGTCTGTTCTGATTGCCTGCCAAGAGGCTTCAATAAAATAACTGCGTATCAAGCGGTGTGCTCGCATACTTACCCCGGTATGCCTTAAGGTATCCCCACTTTGATAAATACCAGGGGCCAAACCTACATAGCCTGCCAAATGCTTTATGTTTTTAAAGCGTCGCAGATCTCCAAGTTCGCCAAGTATGCCACTGGCCACAATGGGGCCTATGCCCGGTATACTGCGCAACAGCATGTAATCTTGCTTAAAATGCGTTTTGGTGTGTTTCCTGAGTAAAGTGGATACATCCCGAAACTCCTGATCTATAAACCGAAAACTACGCATGCGGCTGCGCAAAACCTCTGTGCCCGTATCATACTCGAACTTCAAGTCATCTAACCAGTGCCTGAAGTCATGGCTCCAGTGATCATTGTCATGCTCCGGTGGTATTTCCATACCATAATACAGCAATTGCATCTTGATATAGCTCTTTATCTGTCGCATATCCTTGACCAGATCATTACGACGTCTAAATAAGCTGCGTAGCTGCTCACGGCATTTATCGGGCACACGGATGCTTGTTAACCTGCCGTCCTTAAGTTCGCGGGCGATGAGCTGTGCATCGATACGGTCAGTCTTGGTAAGACGTTCTTTGCCCTTCCTGAAAATATCCGCAGGATTCACTACCAGGGAGCTCCAACCATAACCCTCAAAGCATCGATGCGCGTGGTAGCCGCAACATCCAGCCTCATACGCCGTGGTTACCTCATAACCCCCGTAATGCTTGGCAACATACGCTTTCAAGACTTCAGGGCGAGGCGGCATGCTAAAGGTCTTACCTGAAAACAGATTGGTAGCGCAATGAATTTTCCAGCTGCGCTTGTGTATATCGATACCAATGAATAATTTAGGTGAGGCAGTTTGTTGAGTTTCCATATCTTGTGATTTTGAAGAATCTTAAAGATACTCGACAGGCTGCTTTTACATAGATGCTATAAGTAATTGCTTGTTCTCGCCTACTTCTTCCCGCACGTGCGGGACTCGCGTATTTTCAGTTTGGTGTGTAATTGCAAAGTTAAGTGCTAAACTACGCAACTACTCATAGCCGAGACAGTTGGCAGCAACCAGAACAAAACATTTATTTATATGACATCGGAGAATAATTTAAAAACAACTTCTAAACCAATTCATACTGTAGGACTTGTATTGTTTTTTAGTTTATGCTGCGTGTTTATTTTAATACTATCCTCAAGCCTTACTCAAAATCTACCAGCTAAAATCTCTGATCATTTATCAATACTTTTAGCTACACTACTGACCATTCTATTAATACTATTGTTTCTAAAGTGGGGAAAATTAAAATTATCAAATGTAGGTATCGTTCCCGGAAAGTATAGTTTTTCACGCTTCATATTTGGTTATATTTTTGGATTTCTAATGGCTGCGGCACAAGCTTTAATAGTCCTATCCTACGGGCATTTTCAATTGAAGCTTGTACCAGACATTGCAATGATGGATATATTTTTGCCATTGCTTCTTTACTTTTTAGTTGCATGCAGAGAAGAATTAGCTTTCCGCTCATATTCCTTAAGAAGACTCAATAGCTCATTAGATTCCGTTTGGGCATTGACAATCATCGGAATTATTTTTACAGTCGAACATGTTGCAGGAGGAATGAGTTGGAAAATGGCAGTTTTAGGGTCTGGAACTGGAGCAATTTTATTTGGTGTTTCAGCTTTAAAGACAAAAGGGCTTGCATTGCCTCTTGGTCTTCACAGCGCCTGGAATTTTGGACAATGGACATTTGGATTTAAAAATAAGTCGGGAATATGGGAAGCCGTTGTTGAAAAGGGCTATGAAAAAGAGGTTGAAAATGTCGGCTTGGCTGCTTTCATAATTATTATGATAATCGCAATCATTGGGATTTTCGTTTATTATAGAAAAGCTAATTTGAGTGAATAAAATGGCAGCTGCTAACAAAGAACTGAGGTAAAAGCCAACTCTTTTCTACATTAAATTTGAGACATATTTTTCCTTTGCCAAAATCCTTATGAACAGATCTTAGCTGTTTCATTTATTACTTTTTGGACCTATCCCGTGCTCAGGACAGATACATGATTTTCATCATAGGTTAGGCCCGACCTAGCTATTGTAGAAGCTTGCTTTATAGGATTGCGCTAAGCTTCAATCTATATCCAGCATGTTGTAGAATTAATGTGTTTCGATGGCTTTTTAGGTGTGGTAGATTTCGGTTTGGAGTATATAATCAATATTCACCTAAAATGTGATATAGCATTGATTTACTATACATTCTATTAAATTATATGAAGCATTTAAAAACGGAATTTTAAGACGTTTTAAAGCACTTAATATATATTATTTAAGGAATTGTTGGTTTGGGTGATTTGATTAAAACGTGACGGCTTAAATGGACCAGTATTTAGTGTGTAATATCTGTAAAAGGCTTTAGATTCAAGTTTTATAAATTATATAGAGAAACCTGCCTGTCTGGTTTTTGTTTATTTATGTTTATTAATATTTATAATAGATACCACTGCTTGTCCATTTCTAGGACGGTTAAGGGACACTAGTGTCCCGGGCATGGCCAAATTTTGGCATAGAACCGTCCCACACTAAAACCTTTTAAAATCCTTTAAATATTATGAGGATAGCGATATTAAGATACCTTTTCAAATAAGTGGTTTAGTAATGGCTTTTGTTTTTTGAGAACATCCCTATGTGAACTGATTTATAAATACTAATAAAGGATTCATCTAAAATTCCCCGTTTGATTCAAACTTTAGTGAAACTTACTTTTTAAAATTTGCATATCCTGGCTTACTTTCATATCCAGAATTTTAGCATAGTGCTGGGTTGTTTTAAGATTAGTGTGCCCCAGCATTTTGCTCACACTTTCAATGGGCACTCCGTTCGTAAGAGTTACGGTAGTAGCAAAAGTGTGTCTAGCCAAATGAAAGGTTAGGTTTTTTGAAATTCTCGCCAAGGTCGCAATTTCTTTAATGTACGCATTCATTTTTTGGTTACTTAGCACAGGGAGGACCAAATCCTTTTCCTTTAAGGTTTCATTTTCATGGTATTTTTCGATTATTGTATTAGCAATGGGCAGGATTGGGATATTACTTCGGGTATCTGTTTTAGAACGTTTGGTTTTTATCCATTGCCCTCCATCTATACCAATCCTTATATCACCTCTTTTTAATTTTTTAACATCTGCATAGGCCAGCCCGGTAAAACAACAGAAAATAAAAATATCACGGACTTGGTCTAACCGTTCCATTTTTAAATTCAGGTCAATTATCTTTTGAATTTCTTCTTCTGATAGGAACTCACGTTCAACAATTTTTAATTTACCCTTCCAATGTAGAAAAGGGTCTTTGTCTATCCAATCGTTAGCATGCGCTATGCGGATAATCTTTTTAAAGTTGGTTATGTATTTAATTGCAGAGTTATGGGCGCATTTGCGTGTGGTTTTGAGGTAATATTCAAGCCCTGTAATGAACTTATAATCCACTTCCTGTACAGGAATGTCATTTTTCTTGTATTTCTTCTTTATAAAATCAGACACGTGTTTTTTGCAGGTGCGATACCGTTCGGCTGTTCCAGCGGCAAAATCTTTTCCGATAAGACTATCAACTTTGTCGTTGTGTTCCTGAAATATTTCTAGGAGCATTTTTTTTGATTTGTCTTTGCCTAGAAGCACATCGCGAAGGTCAGTAACGGTATAGTGCTCATTTTGATTTTCAAAATTTTGCTGGATGGAATAGACCTTATTCTTTAGAATACTAAGATGTCTATTAATATTTTGCGCTTCTGGGGAGTTCCCCATGGCGCCTTGGGTTTTGGAGTTCCACCAATCAATCCGAATTTTGCGGTGGACACTGAATTCAGTCCTGCGGCCATCCAGGGTCATTCTTAGGTAGATATTCGTTTTACCGTTCTTATCGGCCTTACTTTTTTTGATATAAAATAGAAGAGAAAGAGCTAGTGACATAATAAAAGTGCATCGATTTCCACCAATGTACTAAAAAAATATTACATCTTAATTGTTGTAAATTGTTTGTTTTCAGAATATTGAGTGTTTCTGGTGGAACTTTTTTATGGCTAGGAAGTGACACCGAATTCGCCCCTTTTTCATTGCAATTATTTGATATCAAATAAAATCAATAAAAATAAAAAACCCTGTAAATCATATGATTACAGGGTTTTTGTTGCCTATTTAAGGACTTTTTGCGGAGAAAGAGGGATTCGAACCCCCGGAGGTGTGACCCTCAACAGTTTTCAAGACTGCCGCATTCGACCACTCTGCCATTTCTCCTTAAGCGGGTGCAAATATAATATCATTTTTAAGATGCTGAAAATTTTTTTGACATTCTTTTACTCATTGTTTTTTCCCGTGATGGGTATTTTTTTTCCCTTAAAGTGAGGATCCTTGTTGATAAGAAGTTCACCCAGGGCTTTAACGTTGGCTATCAGTTCCCTAAAGTTGTTTTTAACATCAGCCTCATACTTTCTCCTATCTCCTATATACCCATAAAAGTCCAGGCCCATGGAGCGCGCAAGGTAGATTGCGCGGGGAAGGTGAAACTTTTGCGACACCACAATGGCCTTGTCAACCTCAAAGATATAATTTGCCCTGAAAACAGAATCATAGGTGTCAAAACCGGCAAAATCCATGAAGATATCCTCCTCGGGCACGCCACGCTCCAAGAGGTATTTTTTCATCGCAGAAGGCTCATTATAATATTGAGAGCCATTGTCACCCGAAAGTAAAAAGCGCTTCACCTTATTGTTTTCATATAAGAAAAGGGCGCTCTCCACCCGGTCCCGCAGCACAACACTAAGCTCGCCATCCCGCTTCACGCTTGCCCCCAGCACGATGACCGTGTATGCCTCGGGGATTTTCCCGGCATCCTCATAGATAAATTCCTTGGTCTTGTGTTGGATATGAAAAGAAAGGCCGACTAATACCAGCATACCCACAAGGGCCATCAACAAGGTATGGACGGCAAAGCGTTTAAGGGTAGTCCTAGACATTTTTTTCATTAGGGGCAAAGTCGTTGTCCTTGATTAACTTTGTGTAAATATAAAGCAGGAATGAACATAATAGAACGTCTCCAGTGGCGATATGCAACAAAAAAGTTTGACCCCACGATCAGGCTTTCGTCAAAAAAGCTCAGCACCCTCACCCAGGCCTTTAACCTCACGGCGACCTCATACGGTCTACAGCCATTGCGGTTGCTCGTCATGGATGATAAGGCAAAAAAAGAAGAATTATTGCCCTATACCTATGAACAGCGCCAGGTTGTAGATGCATCCCATCTCCTGGTCATCTGTATTGAGGCCAGCACCGGTCCCGCTGAGATCAAGGAATATTTTGACAGGGTCAAGGACACACGCGACACCCCCGAAAATATATTGGCACCATTTCGCAAAGACCTCATCACGCGTTTTAAAGACCTGGAACAGGATGAGGTAGAAAACTGGGCAATCAACCAGGCATATCTAGCACTGGGCAATCTCTTGACCGTTTGTGCTGTCGAGGGCATTGATGCCTGCCCCATGGAAGGGTTCATGGCGGCAGAGTTTGATAAAAAGCTCAAGCTTGATACCCTGGGCCTTAAATCTGTATTGTTGCTTCCAGTGGGCTACCGGGCAAAAGATGACATGTTTGCCTCTTTCAAGAAAGTAAGGAGGGAAGTGGGGGATTCGGTAAAATATCTATGAGTCCATTTCGCTTAAAGCGAAAAAACCACTCATGAAATCTAGTAATTTACCCAGTCTGTGATTTCCAGGCCATAGCCTATCATCCCCACGCGTTTTACGCTCTCACTGTTTGTGAGCAATCGTATCTTGCTGATGCCCAGGTCGTGCAAAATCTGTGCGCCTATACCAAAATCCTTTGAATCCATCTTGATTTGTGGCGCCTTGACCACCCCCTTTTTTTGTAGTGACTGCAATTCTACCAGCCTGCCCAGCAACCTTTCTGACGAGGTATCCTGGTTGATGAAGACAATGGCGCCGCGACCCTCATCATTGATGGACTGAAACATTGCATCCAGTTTTTTATCAGGCTCGTTTGTGAGCGTCCCCAGGATGTCGTTGTTCACAAAACTGCTGTTTACCCTTACAAGAACGGGTTCATCGATACCCCAGTCACCTTTTGTGAGCGCCAGGTGTATCTGGTCATTTGTGGTCTGTTTATATGCCCTTAACCTAAAATCGCCAAAGCGTGACTTAAAGTCAAAGTCTTCCATCTTTGTGATTAGGCTATCGTGCTGCATGCGGTAGGCCACAAGGTCTTCAATGGTGATGATCTTTAGGTCAAATTTTTTTGCCACTTCATACAGCTGCGGCAGGCGCGCCATGGTGCCATCTTCATTCATGACCTCTACGATAACGCCAGCAGGGCTCAAACCAGCAAGGCGTGCAAGGTCTATGGCGGCCTCGGTATGGCCGGTACGTCTTAATACGCCCCCTTGTTTTGCAATAAGCGGAAATATATGCCCGGGCCTGGAGAGGTCCCAGGACTTGGTCTGTGGGTCTATGAGTGCCTGTACAGTCTTTGCCCTGTCTCCAGCACTGATACCGGTGGTGACGCCCTTGCCCTTTAGATCTACTGATACGGTAAAGGCAGTCTCCATGGGGTCTGTATTCGTGCCCACCATGCGGTCCAGCTGCAATTCTTCGCAGCGTTCTTCGGTAAGTGGGGCGCAGATTAGGCCACGCCCGTGGGTTGCCATGAAATTGATGACCTCAGGGGTTGCCATTTCGGCGGCAGCCAGAAAATCTCCTTCATTTTCGCGGTCAGCGTCATCTACAACAATGATGACCTTGCCCTGTTTTATGTCTTCAATGGCTTCTTGAATCGTGTTCAGTTCAATGGATGGAGATAGGGTATGGGTCATTGCGGTTTTTTAATGGTACAAAGATAGGTAAAGCTATTTTTTTTGCTTTATGCCTGCTATTTTATTAAAAAATTTCTTGATGGGGTCAAGGATGCCATCAATGTCAAACAACCCTTGGTCTGTAGTGGCACGATAGGTAAGGTATACTCCTAGCGGGAGCATGATCAATGAACTAAGCCAACTGGCAAAACCTGCATCGATACTGCCGTCCTCTGCACTGTTCTTGGCAAAAATACCTATAAAGTGATAGGTGAGAAAAAGCACCACGCCAATGACGATGGGCAGTCCCAGGCCTCCTTTGCGTATAATGGCACCCAGTGGGGCCCCCACAAAGAAAAGGATAATGCAACCAAAGGCGAGCACGAACTTTTCATGCAGGGCAATCTCATATTTGCTAAGGCTCTTTACCCGGCTTGCGTTTTCTGATTTTCGGGCTTTGATACTGTTTACTTCAGAGATGGTGCGGGTACTCGCAAAATTGAGCATTTGCTGCTGGTCACTGATGTTGAAATTTTCAAGGATATTGTTGCTCATGGCCCTAGCCGTGTCAACTTCAACCCTTTTGAGATAGGAGGAGTCCACGGCGGTAAGGTTTGCCTTGGTCACCTGGTTTTCTCCTATTCTATCTATATAATCTTTGTATTGCTTCTTGATGTCAACAAGGGTGTCGCTCAGCTTTGCAACGCTCAGCATGGTGTAGGCATTGTCAATGCTCTGCTCGTCCATATCAACATTATCAAGCTCTGTAAGGTCTATATTGATGGTGTATGTGTCAAATGCACTTTTTACAAAAGGCAGGCGGTCCCTCTTGCGAAAGTCCTTTTGCTCCATCTCATTGTAGTAGTTTCCTTCTTTAAGCTTTAGCGAAAGCACATTGTCATTGGTCCCGCTCATCAGTTCTCCTTCGCGTGCCTTGATAACCGTGAAGTTACCCTCGCGGCTGGGGTCTTTTTGATAAATAATAACATCCTGAAGGTACTGGTCATTCTCCCCGGTCTTGTCTTCTATCTTGATGATGTACTGGTCTCCTATGGAGTTGTACTGCCCTTTGCTCAGGGCCATAGCGGGTTTGACCTTGGCTATGTTGCGCCGTAGGTTGAGGCTTTTGAACTCTGCTGCAGGTATGACATAGTTAGCAAAAAGGAAGGAGAGGATACTGAGGCCGGCAATGAAGACCATGAGGCTGCGCATTGCCCTTTGCAGGGAAATCCCAGAAGATTTCATGGCGGCAAACTCATAATTCTCAGCAAAATTACCAAAGGTCATTATGCTGGTGAGCAATATGGTGAGCGGTAATACCAGGGTCACCAGCCTGGGGGTAAAGTACATCAAGAACTTGAGTATGACCATAAAATCAAGGTCCTTGCCAGCAAGGTCCTTGATGTATAGCCAGACCGTTTGTAAAATGAATATGAACATCAGGATGATGAACGTACTCAAAAAGTTTTTTACAAACGTTGTCAATATGTACCTATCCAGTATCTTCACTGGCGGTTAATCTATTCTGTCAATATAATAGTCAGCGTATTTAGCCTCGTCAAATACAAAGAAGTTGCTTGTGAGCGGTTGATCTACCTTAAATGAATTTACGGTAATGGTGATCTTGCTCCCATTGTTTTGCGTCATGATGAGCCTGTAGATATGCTTTGTTTGAGGGTCCACGCCCAGTAGGGCACTTGTAAGTTCACTATTACTGTCCATGGGGGTAAGCTTGATGTATTGTATCTCACGCCCACTTACGTTTTGCTTTATATCCCATTTGTAGGTGTAGCCCGTGTTGAAGAATGTCAACATTTTAGACGGTGTGATCGCACCATCATCGTTAGGGTTTTGTGTGGATATGGTGACCTGCTCATCTGCGGGGCTTATGGTATAAAGTTTTGCTCCATCAAAAATCTGTGTGGCACCCATAAGGTTAAGCTTGTACTTATCACCCATAAAGGTTACATCCCCACGGCTTTCCTGGTTGACATTTGTTTCTTCATTATTGAAGCTGTACTTAAATTCAAGGTACATATTGTCATACCCTTCTATTTTTTTTGATACCTCATCAAGCAGTGTTTTTGCTTTAGCATCTTGAGCATAAGTCGTAAGCCCCATGCATGTAAAAAGAAGTAATGCGATTAGTTTAAGTGTATTCGGTTTCATTTTTACTCGTTGTTTAAGTGTAATTCTAATGCTGCAAGATCAGTAATCAAGACCTGCCTGGCCTTGCTTCCTTCAAAAGGTCCCACGATACCGGCAGCTTCCAGTTGATCAATAATCCTTCCAGCCCTGTTATAGCCCAGTTTTAGCTTGCGCTGAAGCAATGAGGCACTTCCTTGTTGTGCGGTGACTATTACTTCGGCGGCATCCCTAAAGAGGGCGTCTCTTTCGCTCACATCTATATCAAGTCCTGTGCCACTATCCTCCCCAGAATATTCTGGCAGTAGGTGAGCATCAGGATATGCTTTTTGTGAACCTATGAAATCGGTTATTTTTTCTACCTCTGGTGTATCTACAAAGGCACATTGCACACGTACGGGCTCATTGCCCTGTGTAAAGAGCATGTCACCCCGGCCTATCAACTGGTCTGCACCCTGAGAATCCAGGATGGTGCGGCTATCTATTTTTGAGGTTACCCTAAATGCAATCCTTGCAGGAAAGTTAGCCTTGATGATACCCGTTATTACGTTTACTGATGGTCTCTGGGTGGCAATGATCAAGTGGATTCCCACGGCACGGGCCAGCTGTGCTAAACGTGCGATGGGGGTCTCGACTTCCTTGCCGGCAGTCATGATCAAATCAGCAAACTCATCGACCACCAGGACGATATAGGGCAAGAATTTGTGACCGTCATTAGGGTTCAGTTTCCTGCGCTTGAACTTCACATTGTATTCCTTGATGTTGCGCACCATGGCATCCTTGAGCAGGTCATAGCGGGCATCCATCTCCAGGCACAGTGAATTGAGCGTGTTGATAACCTTAGAGTTGTCGGTTATAATAGCATCTTCAGTATCTGGAAGCTTTGCCAGGTAATGTCTTTCAATCTTGTTGAAGAGGGTAAGCTCGACTTTCTTTGGGTCAACCAAAACAAATTTTACTTCTGCAGGATGCTTTTTATAGAGTAGGGAGGTCAGGATGGCATTGAGGCCCACAGATTTACCCTGGCCCGTTGCCCCGGCCATGAGCAGGTGTGGCATTTTGGCAAGATCAACCACAAAGGTTTCGTTTGAGATGGTCTTACCCATGGATAGTGGCAGTTCCATTTCGGCATTTTGAAACTTGGGTGATGCAATGACCGAGCGCATGGATACAATACGTGGGTTCTTGTTGGGTACTTCAATACCTATGGTTCCCTTTCCTGGTATGGGTGCGATGATCCTGATGCCCAGTGCAGCAAGGGAAAGCGCGATATCATCTTCCAGGTTTTTTATCTTGGATATCCGCACGCCTGCTTCGGGCACGATTTCATATAGTGTTACGGTGGGGCCCACGGTAGCCTTGATGTGCGCGATGGCAATTTTATAGTTCTTGAGGGTCTCTACAATGCTGTTCTTGTTCTCCTCGAGTTCTTCTTGATTTATGGTAATGCCCTGTCCAGAGGTGTAGTCCTTGAGCAGTTCTATACTGGGAAACCTAAAGTTTGAGAGTTCTAGGCGCGGGTCAAATTCACCAAAATCTTCCACTAACTTCTTACTGAGGTTTTCCGTGAGTTCCTCTTCTTCGTAGGTTTCTTCAATTTCTATTTCCACATCATCTTCAGCAACGGCGGGTCTTGCTACCTCTTCATTTGATGGGGTTACCTTGATATCCATCTCAAGGGTTGTTTCATTTTCTTTTTTATTGACGGGGGGCTGCTGGGGTTCAGGGATGTTGATATTGTCTTTTTCAAATGCCGTATCTTCCATGGGGATGGGGTCAAGGTCGTCAGGCTCCCCATCAAACTCTGATGCGAGGTCAGCCCTTTTGCGCTTTAAATAACCCTGAGCCATTTCCGGCGTAAGCCTAAGCCTTAAGACCATATAGGCTATTGCAAAAAACAGCATGAGGAGTATGGCTCCCGCAAGCCCCAGGTAATCCTGGAGAAAATCATTGAGCTCAAAGCCCACGGTGCCTGCCAGCAATGGGAGTTTGTGGGCAAAAAAACCAAAGAATACAGACACCCATATCATCACGGGGATGCCCCATAGCCAGTAGCTGCGCAGTGATTTTTTTGGTTTGTCAAAAAAGTAATAGTAGCCTGTGAGGCTTATCAAGACGGTAAGGATAAATGCCGCGATACCAAAACCCTCATATACCATGACGTGGCCTATGCCGGCACCAAATTTATTCAACCAGTTATCTGCCTGTGCCTCGCGCTGGGAGATTTCCTCCAGCACGCTTTGATCTGCCTGCCAGGTAAAGAAGTAGGAGACAAGGGAGAAAAAGAGTGCTATGCCCAGCAGGAATAAAAAGCTGCCAAGCATTATCTTTTGCTGCCTATTTAGCTTAAAGCTGAATTTTTTGGCAGGTTTACGGGCGGGTTTTTTCTTGCTGGTTCTCTTTTTGGCCATTCAGTAAGGTTGCAATCAATGCGCAAAAATACAAATATGAAACGTGATGGTAGCTTAAAAGTTGTATGCTGGGGCAACTTGCCTAAGATGAGGCAGTAGCATTATCCTGAGGGATTTCTTCTCCTAGTAGCTCTGCAATTTTATTTTCAAGGTCCTCACCTCTAAGGTCCTTGTCTATAATGGTGCCGTTTTCATCAAGTAAAAATGTAGCGGGTATCGCTCTTACCCCATAAGCACGGGCGATGGGGTCCTGCCATTCTTCTAGGTTGGAGACGTGGTACCAGGTCATGTTGTCGTTCTCGATGGCTTTTAACCAGCGGTCGCGGGCATCTGGCCTATCTAGTGATACGCTTACGATGTTAAGGCCCTTGTCATGGTACTTGTTGTAAACCTTTACCACGTTGGGGTTCTCAGCACGGCAGGGTTTGCACCAGCTTGCCCAAAAATCAATAATAGTGTACTTGCCCATGGCATCGCTAAGTGCTAGCTCTTCGCCCTGGGGCGTAGGGCCGGTAAAATCTGGGGCTTGGTTGCCCACTTCAGCCTGCTTGGCAGCATTTTGTTGTTCTTTGATGCTGGCAATAAGCTTGTTGAGGTTTTGTCCACGGCTGGTTTCCTGTATTTCCTTGGGCATGGAGTCAAAGATTTCCTGGGCCTTGTCTGGTTCTACAAGTTGTTGCCCCACAAGGTCTGTAAGGATAAGCACCGAGACAAATGAGTTCTTGTTGTTTTCAACTGTTTCCAGGCTGTGCGTTGCACCTGCCTTGCGTATGGCATCAATCTCGTTGCGGGCTTCTTCCATCTTTTCCTGGTTGCCACTTCGCATGGCTTCCATGCCTTCCATCTGCAATTTGTTGAGCTCTGTGTTCTGAGCCACCATGGTGCTTATGTAACTGCTGAAAATCTTATTAGACTCCCCACCCCTCACCGTGGATTTATTGAGGCTATCCTTATAGGCCTTGATGTTTATATTTTCGTCCTCGAGTACAAGCACCACGTTGCCGCGTGTGTTTTCAAAGGTAAGGAGGGCGATGTCTTCTTCTTCAAGTGGGCGGCTTTCAAAGGTAAATGCCCCGTTGCTTATCTTTGCTGTATCCACGACCTGCAGGGTGTTGCCTTCGGCTATTTTGTTAAGGTAAACGCTGGTATCGTCATCAAATCCTTCGGCTTTACCCTGTATTGAGTAGTTGCTTTCTCCATTACAGGCAACGACCATTGTTGCCAGTACTATGATTGCTAAAAATTTTATCTTCACGGTTATTTTTTTAAGGGTTGCAAGATACGGTTTTGTACTCCCCAAAACAAGGTAAATAACCGCTTTGATTTTTCGGCGCAAGCCAAATAAACAAACCGGTAAAACCCTTTATATCATCCTGTTCGCACATTGGTATTTATTGATTGTAAGCTTAAATGCATGTTAAAGACTAAGGGAATACAGAACGGCAAAAGGATATTTACTAATTTTAGTGGTCACTATGGGTATTATGAAGGATTTTAATGATTTTCCGCTTGAGATCAAGCTCTCGTTCCACAGGGTTATTGAAGAGCTCGAGCTGCGTATGGAAAATTCAAAAAGCAGTATCTCTACAGCGTACCTTGAGTCGCTGCTCAAATACCTGGCCAATTTTCCTGACCTGTATGAGGGACTTAGTGATTTTGACAAGCTTGATGATTACAAAGAGCCCATAACCGTACTGCTTGAAAGCCTATTTCCGGCGGCACTTACCAAAAATGAGATCAAGGCGGCATCCGTGCCTTTTCACAACTTATTGTTCAATCCTACGGCAAGGCTCGCAAAAATCCTTGAAGATGCGGGAGATGCATATGAGCTCAGTATAAAAAATATAAACGAGAACCAGTTTTATATCATAGGGTGTATCGTGATTCTCAAGGCCTATTATGGTTACAACATTGACCCCAGTAAACCCATATTTTATGAAATACCGGCAAAAAATGGATTAGTGCGCCACTACCGTGCCTCCATGAATGCTGATTTTGTTTCTTTTGAACCTACTGAGAAGGCGGTTGATATTACCGAGAAGGAAATGGAAGAACTTCTCAATAATGTTGATGATGTCTCGCTGTGGCGAAAATATTTTCCGCCAAAAAGCTGGGTGCTCAAAGGGGTCTCCATACTCAATTTTACTGATGTTACCCTGGACCATGCCATCAGTGAACTCAAGACCTCACTGTTATATGAAACGGGAACCAACAACAAGCAGGTGGTGCCCAAGTTTGAAAGTATATTCAGGTCCATCTTCAACCTGCCAGACCTCAAGATAGGCTTTACTGGTTTTGACACGGGCAATAAAGGGTTTAGGAAATTTGAGAAGGATTTTGCCCAGAGCTATATACTTGCCGAAGAAAACAGGAACGACTGTAGGGAAAACATGTGTGAGGACAGTTACAACTCACTCATAAAGGACAAGAAATATTTCATCATTCCAGATGTTGAGAAATATGCGGTGAGCACTGACCATAACCTGCTTGCCGAAAACCTGCTCAATAACGGGATGAAGAGTGCCATACTTGCCCCCATAGCAAAAGGCAGTAAATTACTGGCCGTCCTAGAACTTGTATCACCCCACAAAAAAGAACTCAATAGTGTAAATGCATTAAAGCTTGACGATATACTTCCATATATCGTAAATACCGTTGAACGTTCAAAATTTGAGACTGAAAACAGGATCAAGGCCGTGATTCAAAGTGAGTGCACCAGCATACATGATAGCGTGCTCTGGATTTTTGAAGAAGAGGCTAAACGCTATATAGAAAACCAGGATGCCGGTAAGTTTGCCGCATTTAGGGACATCGCGTTTGATAATGTTTATCCCTTATATGGGCAGATTGATATTGTGGGCTCATCAGACGAACGGAATATTGCTATCCAAAAAGATATACTGGTTCAGTTAAAGCTAGTTGATAAGATTCTTGACAAGGCACTGAAGCTGCAATCCATCCCCATTTATGAGCAGGTAAAATGCAGGGTGGATGATTTTATACAAAACTTAAAAAAAGGTATCAATGCCTCCAGCGAGAGCGAGGTCATCAACCTTTTAAAAGACGAAGTGGATCCCTTGCTAAAACACCTCAATACGCGTTTTCCTGAGCTCAAGCCACATATAGAAGAATATAAGGAAGCCCTGAATCCTGAAACGGGACTGGTGTACAAAAGCCGAAAATATTATGACGATGCCGTGCAGGGCATCAATCAAAAACTTGCTACATACATAGACCGCCGGCAACAGGATGCCCAGGCTATTTTTCCACATTATTTTGAACGGTACAAGACAGATGGCGTGGACCATAACATGTACATAGGCCCTTCTATGACCAAGGAATATGAGTTTAGTGAAATATACCTCTACAACCTCAGGTTATGGCAGCTGCACACCATGTGCGAGATGGAAAACCACTTCTACCACCAGCAGCAGGACTCTAAGATACAGCTGGATGCGGCATCCTTGATACTGGTGTTCAGCAACACGCTATCCATAAGGTACAGGATGGACGAGAAGAAGTTTGATGTGGATGGAACCTATAACGCAAGGTTTGAGATTATCAAGAAGCGCATAGACAAGGCCCATATAAAAGGCACCGAAGAACGGGTCACGCAGAAGGGCAAGATATCTATTATATATTCACAGGACAGCGATCGTATGGAGTATGACCGTTATATAAAATATCTGCAGGAAAAAGCATACCTCGGTGACCGGGTCGAATATCTTGAACTTGAGGAAGTGCAGGGTGTAGTGGGGCTCAAGGCAATACGCGTGGATGTATTATATGCCACCACCGTGCCCAGAAAAGAATCTGCCACCACTATTTCTTACGATGATTTGATCAAGGTGCTAGAATAAGATAATTTGGCTTTCGCCAAATAAACAAAAACCCCAGGTATAGCACCTGGGGTTTTTGTTTCTCTATACTTGATACTTGTTATATCATCCAGAAAGCGATGATGTAGGATATCACCGATACGATGATACCCGTCATAAAGATGGTATAGGTTTTTCGCAGCAGCATATACTTCTTGTTGAGTACGATTCCCAGGAGGTACAAATCCTTGGTCAAGGCCTCATAGATATATTCCTTATCGTTTATTATCTCATTGATGGCCCACTGGTACTGGTCGTAGGGCATCTTGTGAAAGTTGCCAAAGAAAAGTATGTTCACCTGTTTTTTCTTGACCTGTTCCCTGGTGAACTCCCCAGAGGTTACATTGGGCCTGGTGGACATGATAGATAATATTATTGATGCCACGCTAAAGAGTACCAGGATAAGCGTAGGGATCATCAAGTGCCTGTTTGTGGGTGAATCCAGCTTTGGTATCACATTGGCTAAAGCCAAGGAGATGATGATTGCATTTACAGAAAGCAAGATGTTTGCCTTGGTATCTGCGATGTCGCTCAACTTGATGTGGTTTCTCAACGTGGTCCTGTACAGGGTCTGTACACCACGGTCAGGACTTTCATCCTTATATTTTGCCTTGAGCTTGGCCTTTACTTCTTCCTTGCGGTATTTTTTTTGTTTCTTCTTCTTCTTTTCGAGCAGTTTTACCAGGTTCTCATCCTTCTGTATCTTCCAGTTCTTTGCAGCATAATCAGTATAGAACCTGTGTTTTTGGGTAAACATCTCGATGTTCTTCTCCCTCCATTCTTCAGCTGAATAATCAGCAACATCGTTAAGCAGCAGTTCTTGCCTCAAAAACTCGCTGGTCTCGCTAAAATATTCCTTGGCAAGGTGGGATGAATCCGCATCGTTGATAATGCTTTCAAGTTCGTTTTTTGGTTCCATGCCCATCTTAGTGGAGAGGATGAGTTCTTTCACGCTCTGGATGGTTTCAGCATCTACATCCTGCTCCTTTAAAAACGATTCTGCTATGTTCGCGCTTGCTTCTTCATGTCCTTTTCTACACTCGGTATAACCCGTGTCATGAAGCCATGCGGCCAGTAATAGCACCTCTTTCTGTTTAACATTAATTTGAGAATTTTCGGCTATTTCTTTAGTACTTTTAACCACCCTCGAAGTATGATTATAGTTATGGTACAGGAAAGTGTTGGGCAATTTTTCCTTAAAAAGCCTCAAGACAAACTCATCTGCTTTAGAAATTATTTTAGGGGTTGCTTCGATGGTTTCTGACATACTCGTTGCGATTAAACGTAAGGGAAATGTACTAAAAAATTCTACCAATCAATTTTAGATGACAAAAAATAACATTGTTCTAACAGTTCTTACCACATTGTTTTTAACGGCTTGCGCCACTTATGATAGTCCTAGGTACAAGGAAAGTGAAAAAGACCCAAATGATCCTTATCCCGCAGGAAAAAATATAAAGCAGACGTTTCTCTTGGTAGGTGATGGTGGAATTGTGAAAATGGGCGAAATGAGTGATGGTATCACCGCCTTCAAGAACTTTGTTGACACCCGGGAACAAAAAGGGGATTACACCCTTTTTCTAGGGGATAATATCTACCCTAACGGCATGCCGGCCAAAGGTGACAAGGAAAGGGAAATCTCAGAGTATAGATTGTTTGTACAATATGAAGGGGCCAAAGGTAACAATGGTCCCGTCACCTATATTCCCGGTAACCACGACTGGTACAACCATGGCCTTGATGGCCTTAAACGGCAAGAAGATTTTTTAAAGGATAAAATAGATTATAAAGACGTCTTCCTCCCCGAAGACGGTTGCCCACTGGTGAGCAAGGAGATAGGAGATGATATTCAATTAATCATCGTTGACACCCAGTGGTATCTTGAAGATTGGAACAAAGGCCCAAAGATCAATGATAAGTGCAATATAAAAACGAGGGAAAAATTCTTTTTGGAACTTGAGGGAGAACTCAAGAAAAACCAGCAAAAAACCATACTTCTCGCCATGCACCACCCCATGTACACAAACGGTGTTCATGGAGGTAAGTTTGCAATTTCAAAACACCTGTTCCCGGGTCAGCGCAAGATTCCCGTGCCCATTTTTGCATCCCTGGTAACACAGGTGCGCACCCAGGGCGGTGTCTCAAAACAGGATAGATATAATGAAAAATACAATGAGTTGATGCGCAGGATAAACGTATTGATTCAGGACCGCAGGATAATCCTGGCTTCTGGCCATGAACATAACCTCCAGTATATTGAGCATGATGATGTAAAACAGATTGTATCTGGATCAGGGTCCAAAATAAGCTATGCAGAACTGGGTGGCGACGGTCTTTTCGCGTACAGCGGTCAAGGTTTTGCCGTGCTCGATATCTTTGATGACGACTCTGCCTATGTGCGTTATTACGGGGCAGATGCTAACAAGGAGCCAGAGCTGCTGTTCACCCACAAAATCTATGAACCTAGAGAAATTTATGATACCTCAAAAATAAAAACCGATTATCCTGCAACGGTAAAGGCATCCGTCTACACCTTTTCAGAAACCGAAAAAAGTGACTTTTTTGAAACCGTATGGGGCAAGCATTACCGGGATATCTATGGTAAGAAGGTCACGGCCCCGGTAGCATTGCTCGATACGTTATATGGCGGTCTCGAGGTAGTACGGCCCGGGGGCGGGCATCAAACGGTCTCCCTGCGCCTTAGGGATAAAAAAGGACGGGATTATAACATGCGGGCACTGCGCAAGAGCGCGACCCAGTTTATACAAAAGGTGATCCTGCCAGAAAACGATGTTCAGGAAGACCTGCAAAATTCACTTCCAGAATCGTTGATACAGGATTTTTATACAGCCGCGCACCCGTTTGGGGCCTTTGCCGTACCCAAGTTGAGCAATGCAGCCCGGTTGATGGCACCCACGCCTAAGCTATACTATGTTCCCAGGCAGCCAGCCCTGGGAGAATACAATGATGCCTACGGGGACCAGTTGTACATGATTGTAGAACGCCCTGCAGAAGAATATGACGGGGCCACCTTCAACTATCCTGACGATATTGAAAGTACTGATGATATCCTCGACAAGATAAGGAGTGATGAAGAAAACATTATCGATGAAGAAACCTACATCCGTGCGCGCATGTTTGACATGCTCGTGGGTGACTGGGACCGCCACAATGACCAGTGGCGCTGGGCAGAATATAAAGATCAAAACGGCAAGGACGTCTACGTGCCCATACCCCGTGACCGTGACCAGGTATTCACAAACTTTGATGGGGCCATCCTGGACGTTGCGCGCAGCCTCTTTGGCGCAGCAAAGCAGTTTGCCGTGTATGACGAGAAGCTTGAGGATATAAAATGGTTCAACAACGCCGGTATAAAATTAGATAGGGCTCTTGCCCAAAACTCCACCCGTGAGGTCTGGCTGGAACAAGCAAGGTTTCTGCATGACCATATCACTGATGAAATCATAGAAGAAGCCTTTAGTGATCTACCTCCAGAGGTGCGTGAAGGAAGTTCGATTGATGAGATCAAGAAAAACCTCAAAGGGCGTAGGGACAATATCGTGAACATTGCAGAAGAGTACTGGGATTATTTTTCAAAACTGCAGTACGCTAATGGTACGGATAAGGATGATTATTTTGAGATTACCCGCGGCGATAATGAGACCACGGTAAAAATATGGAGGATAAAGGATGGTAAAAAAGCTGACGTTATCCTAGATAGGACCTACTCCAGCGATGAAACAAATCAATTATGGATCTATGGTCTGGATGATGATGATGTCTTTGAAGTCAAGGGAAAAGGGAAAAACCCTATTTTTGTGAGGATCATAGGTGGACAAAACAATGACATCTATAAGATACAAGAAGGCAGAAAGGTCAAGATCTATGACCATGAAAGCTTGCCCAATACAATTGAAAAAAGGGGAGGTGCAAACTTTAGGTTGACTGATGTCTATGATTACAACACCTATGATTATCAAAAGCAGATCCTGCGTACCAACCTGATAACCCCAGCACTGGGTTTTAATCCAGATGACGGTCTTAAAGTGGGTTTGAGCGATACCTATACGGTAAACGCCTTTCGGCAGAATCCTTTCTCGCAGCAACATAGGTTTTCTGCAGGATATTTCTTTGCCACCCAGGGTTTTGATTTTAGGTACAACGGTGAATTTGCAGGAGTGTTCAATGAGCGTAACCTAATCGTTTCAGGAAGGTTTACCACCCCTACGTTTGCACAAAATTTCTTTGGCTATGGTAACGAGACCGTAAATCTGGACGATGATTTGGGCAAAGATTATAACCGCGTGCGCATGAGTATTATGGAAGCCTCGGTGGGCTTGTTGAAAAACTCTGATTATGGTAGCACCTTTAGGTCTAAGCTTATCTTTCAAGGTATTCAGGTTGATGGCAATGCAGGCAGGTTCATAGAAGAAAACAACATCATAAACAATATCAGGAAGTACTTTGGCACCGCAGAAGTAGCTTACCTGTATCACAGTGCAGACAATGAACTGGCACCCACCCGGGGCATGGATTTTGGCCTCATAGGGGGATATACATACAACATGCGGGAGACTGATAGGGACTTTGGCTACCTCAATGCAAACATGGGCTTTTACAACGCATTGAGCAAGAACAGGAAACTCGTGCTCAAGTCCATGATCCAGACCCAGATAAGGATGGGCAATGAGTATGAATTCTATCAAGCGGCAACCCTGGGGCAAAACACGGGGCTGCGGGGCTACAGGTTCAACCGCTTTAATGCAAAAAGGTCCTTCGCGGGATCGGCAGATTTGAGATATGCCTTTGATACCTTTAGAACCGGGCTCATCCCCTTGCAGATAGGAATTTTTGGAGGATACGACATAGGAAGGGTATGGAACGATGATAGCCCGTCAGAAAGGTGGAATGACAGTTACGGCCTAGGGTTTTGGGTAAACAGTGCAGATGCACTCAGTGGAACATTTAATTTCTTTAATTCTGAAGAAGGCCTGAGGGTTTCCTTTGGGTTTGGATTTAATTTTTAATGATGGAACAGGTAGAAAAATTAGATAGGATAGACAAGATTGAGCTAGAATACCTCAAACTTGAAGATTATAGTGAACTCAAGCAATTGATGATTGAGTGCTACTCAAAAATCCCAGACCCCTACTGGGGAAAAAATGATATTAAAAAACTCATAAAGCTCTTTCCAGAAGGGCAGGTCGTCATTAAGGTAAACGGCGTTATCGCAGGGTGTGCACTCTCCATTATCGTGAAATATGCAGATTTTGGTGATGACCACACTTATCTTGAGATTACGGGCGATGAAACCTTCAGGACCCACTCTTCAGAGGGTAACGTGCTCTATGGTATCGACATATTCATCAAGCCTGATTACCGCGGTATGCGCATAGGTCGTAGGCTTTATGATTACCGTAAGGAGCTCTGTGAAAAGCTCAACCTGGAGCGTATTGTCTTTGGCGGACGCCTGCCCAACTATCATCAACATGCTGATAAGATCACGCCCAGGGAGTATATTAAAAAAGTTCGCTTGCGCGAAATTGACGACCCCGTGCTCAATTTTCAGTTCAGTAATGATTTTCATGTAAAGCGCGTCCTCAAGAAATACCTGGAAGGAGATAAGGATTCTAAAGAATATGCAGCCTTACTGGAGTGGGACAACATCTATTATCAAAAACCAGACAAAAACCCCAGCCAGAACAAAACGGTCATACGCCTGGGCCTTGTACAGTGGCAGATGCGTCAGTACAAGAATTTTGAAGAACTCATAGAACATGCTGAGTATTTTGTGGACACGATTTCTGGTTACAGGTCAGATTTTGCATTGTTCCCAGAGTTTTTCAACGCTCCCTTGATGGCCGCTTACAACGACCTCTCAGAGGCAGATGCCATTAGGCAGTTGGCTAAACATACCCAGCGCATCAAGCAGCGTTTTTCTGAACTTTCAGTATCCTATAACATAAACATCATAACCGGTAGCATGCCATCATTGGAAGATGGATCTTTGTACAACGTAGGGTTTTTATGCCGTCGCGACGGTACCGTTGAAGAGTTTTATAAACTTCATGTAACCCCAGATGAGGCCAAGGTATGGGGGATGAAAGGTGGAGATAAGCTCAGGACCTTTGATACAGATTGTGGCAAGATAGGTATACTCATCTGCTATGACGTTGAATTTCCAGAACTCAGCAGGCTACTGGCAGACCAGGGAATGGACATCCTGTTTGTGCCCTTTTTGACTGATACTCAAAACGCCTACAGCCGTGTGCAGCATTGCGCCCGCGCCCGTGCGATAGAAAATGAGTGCTATGTTGCCATAGCGGGCAGTGTGGGCAACCTGCCCAAGGTACATAACATGGACATTCAATTTGCCCAGAGTATGGTGTTCACGCCCTGTGATTTTCAGTTTCCCACTAATGGGGTCAAGGCAGAGGCAACCCCTAATACAGAGATGATTCTCGTGGCCGATGTGGACCTCGACCATTTAAAGGAGCTCAACCAGTATGGTAGTGTGCAGAACCTGGCAGATAGACGTAAGGATATCTTTCAGCTGCGGCTCAAGAAATAAATAAAAAACCCCGCTAGTGGCGGGGTTTTCTTTTCGCCGTAAGGCAAATAACCTATTCCTGTGGGTCTTGTGCAATTGTCAGGGTTTCTGACCTGAACTTGTTTTTTGCAAAATCCAGGGTCCTGATAGGGAAAGGGATATTGATATCTTCAGCATCGTAGGCTTTCTTGATGGCCATGATTGCCATGTTTCGGGCTTCAGAAATGTCTTTTTGCTTGAGCGCCGGTGTCCAGAAACGTAGTACGTAGTTTATGGAGCTGTCGCCAAACTCAGTATAGAAGAGCTCTATGGCTTCGTTTCCTTCTTGTGGAAATATATTTTTGACAGCATCAATGGTAACCTGTTTTACCTTCTCAAGGTCACTCTCGTAGCCCACACCACAGTTGACAAAAATACGTGAGCGGGGTGTCTGGCTAAAATTCTTGAAAGGGTTTTCGATTATACTGGCATTGGGTATCATCACGAGGTTGTTGTCATTTTCCCTAACGATGATGCTGCGTAGGTTAATATCTTCTACAAAACCGGCAAAACCGTTGGTTTCTACCCAATCTCCCAGCTGTATCCTGGGCAAAAACGACAAGATAACACCAGAGAATGTATTGTTCAACGTACCTTGAAGGGCGAGGCCTATGGCAAGTGCCACGACGCCCGCACCGGCAAGTACTGAGGTAAGTACCTTGTCAAGATCTAGCACGCCCAGGGCAAAGAAAAAGCCGATGAGCACGGTAACGGCAAACACCAGTTTGCCTACCATGACCTTGATGCTCTGCTGTTTTACATGCTTCATGATTACATTGGTAAATAGTTTTGAAACATATTTACCTAGTATCCAGAAGATTATAAACAGGACGATTGCTAGGAGGAGGTTGGGGAGTTTTAAGATAAAATCCTGTACCCAGCCTTCCAGTTTGTCCCACAGCTTGCTAAAGCCACCTGTTACTACGTTATTATCTGTGTTTTGGTCTTGAAAAAGTATAAGCATTAATCTATTTCTTTATGTGTTGCGGTCGTTCGTTGTCTCCATGCGTCAAGCATCCAGCTGGTCTTTTCCAGTTCACGTATGTAAGCACCCACCAGGTCTATGGAACCTTCATCACCGGCCGCGTCTGCCGCATCCACTACCTTCTTCATCTGCACGAGTAGCTTGCCATGGTCATCAAGCAATATGCCCACCATCTCAATATCCTTGAGCTCGCTGGGCGACTCTTTTAGGTTGGACATTTTCAGGTAATCCGAATAATTGCTCGTGGGCTGGTAGCGTAGCGTAAGGATGCGTTCGGCAATCTCATCTACTTTTATCTTCGCATCTTCATACATTTCCTCAAACTTCTCGTGAAGGTCAAAAAAATTATGTCCCATCACGTTCCAGTGAAAGTTTCTTATTTTTTGGTAATATAGGTGATAGTCGGCGAGAAGGGTGTTGAATTCCTCAACGGTCTTCTCGGTTTTTTTGGCATCTAGGTTTAGATAATTCATTGGTCTTTTGATAAAATTTATTTATACATATCAAATTTACCATTGTTAAATCCTTGCGCCAAGAAATGCTCCTCTGTTTAGCTTTAATTTAACTCGATAGGCTAAAGGATGTTAATGTATTTCACGGTTTTGCGGTCTCATCGTTTAAACAGAAACCCTATCTTAGCCCCTAAATTACGATATGGCCCAGCAAATTTCGCTTCATGCTAAAACCATTCTTGTCACAGGGGGTGCCGGTTTCATTGGCTCTCATCTGGTAGGGGCATTTTTACACCATGGGGCCCGCGTGCGGTGCCTGGACAATCTAAGTACGGGACACTTCAAGAACATCGAGCCCTTTTTAAAAAATGATGATTTTCATTTCATAGAGGGTGATATACGCGATTATGACGCTTGCGCGAAAGCCACCCAGGGATGTAACCTCGTATGCCACCAGGCGGCACTGGGCAGTGTGCCCAGGAGTATAGAAGACCCCCTGACGACCAATGCAGTGAACATTACCGGTTTTTTAAACATGCTCCAGGCCACTAAAGCAGCGGGTATCAACCGTTTTATCTATGCTGCCAGTTCATCAACTTATGGAGATAGTAAAACGCTGCCTAAGGTAGAGGAAAACATAGGGAAACCGCTTTCTCCCTATGCCGTGACTAAATATGTTAACGAACTCTACGCTGATGTTTTTGCAAAAACCTATGGGGTGGAGTGCATCGGGTTGAGGTATTTTAATGTTTTTGGCCCGCGACAGGATAAAGACGGGGCATATGCCGCCGTGATCCCAAAATTTGTTGCGGCCTTGATAAACCATGAACCTCCCCATATCAATGGCGATGGCAGTTTTTCAAGGGATTTTACCTACATCGAAAATGTGGTTCAGGCAAATCTGCTTGCGTTGAATACCGCTTCCGCGAAAGCGGTAAACCAAGTATATAATATTGCCGTGGGAGAGCGCACCACAATTCAACAATTGTTTGAGGCGTTACAAAAGGGACTTTCAAAACTTGACCCTGAAATTCAGGACATACAACCGCAATATGGCCCACAACGCGCTGGGGACGTACCCCATTCACAGGCCAGTATTGAGAAAGCAAAAGAACTTTTGGGCTACGACCCAAAATATAAATTTGCCCAGGGCATAGAAGAGTCTATCGCCTGGTACTGGGCACAAATGCAAAAACAGCATTGATGAGAAAAAAATTGGGCATCATAGGTTTGGGATACGTGGGATTGCCACTGGCGCGCTTGTTTGCCACGCAATATGCCGTGGTGGGATTTGACGTAAAAAAAACCCGGGTAGATGACATAAATCAAGGCATTGACGCTACGGGAGAAGTGGGGCGTGAGCAACTTAAAAAGGTGCTTAAGCAGGCAAATGACCAGTCGAAGGGCTTGCTCTGCACGGCTGATGATAAAGATTTAGAAGGTTGCGATATCTATATCGTGACAGTGCCCACACCGGTGGATGAAAATGCAAACCCAGATTTT
The DNA here is from genome assembly GCA_002710685.1 of Cytophagaceae bacterium. GTDB lineage: Bacteria > Bacteroidota > Bacteroidia > Flavobacteriales > Flavobacteriaceae > Leeuwenhoekiella. The sequence continues at coordinate 25,346 of PALD01000079.1, forward strand.
ACACCGCTGGTAAAAGCCAGTGAAACCGTGGGAAAATACCTGGAGCGCGGGGTTATAGTGATTTATGAATCCACGGTATATCCAGGAGCAACTGAGGAGGTCTGCATCCCTATTTTAGAGCAGGTATCTGGGCTTAAGTACAACGAGAACTTTTATGCCGGGTATTCACCAGAGCGCATCAATCCCGGAGATAAAAAACATACGGTCGATAAAATCCTAAAAGTGACCTCGGGCTCTACCCCGCAGGTGGCTGATATTGTGGATGAACTTTATGCTTCGGTGATTGAAGCGGGTACGTTTAAAGCGAGTTCGATTAAGGTTGCAGAAGCAGCAAAAGTAATTGAGAATTCGCAGCGCGATATCAATATTGCGTTTGTCAACGAGCTGGCCAAGATTTTCAACCTTATGGAAATTGACACCAGCGAAGTACTTGAAGCCGCCGGTACAAAATGGAATTTCCTTCCATTTAAACCAGGTCTCGTGGGCGGGCACTGTATAGGTGTTGACCCATATTATTTGGCACAAAAAGCCAAGCAGGTGGGCTATCATCCCGAGATAATCTTGGCCGGAAGGCGGCTCAACGATAGCATGGGGCCGTATGTGGCTTCGCAGGTCATCAAGTTGATGGCGCAAAAGGATATAAAAATAAAGGGGAGCAAGGTGCTGCTTTTAGGCCTTACCTTTAAAGAAAACTGCCCGGATGTTCGCAACACCCGCGTGGTAGATGTTTACCACGAGCTCGTGCAGTACGGTTGCGAGGTTGATGTTTTTGACCCCATGGTCAATATGGATGAGGTTAAGGCGGTTTATGATATTGACATGATTACTGAACCCCAGGATAATTATAACGGTGTCGTTCTTGCCGTGGGGCATTCGGCTTTCGCCAAAATGGATATCGACGCATTACGAGCAGAAAATTCTGTGGTATATGATGTAAAGGGGTTTCTCAAATCAAAAGTAGATGGCCGACTCTAGGAAAAAGCTGCTTTTTGTTTTTGGGACACGCCCCGAGGCCATCAAGATGATTCCCGTGGTCAAAGCGTTTAAAGCAAGGGGACAATTTGAGGTTGAGGTGTGCGTCACGGGGCAGCACAAGGAGATGCTTGAACAGGTCCTGACCTTTTTTCAAGTAACTCCAGATTATGATTTGGCAGTGATGCAAAAGGGGCAGACGCTCCATACCTTGACCATTGCCATTCTTCAAAAATTAGCGCCCGTTTTACAGCAGGCAAAGCCAGATATGGTCTTTGTACATGGCGATACTTCAACGAGTTTTGTGGCAAGCTTGGCAGCGTATTATCAAAACATTCCCGTGGCGCATGTAGAAGCTGGCCTAAGGACCTGGGATATCCAATCGCCTTTTCCTGAGGAGTTGAACAGGCAGTTGACGGGGAGGATTGCAAGATTTCATTTTGCGCCCACGCCCTGGTCAAAAGAAAACTTACTTAAGGAGAATATTCCTGCAGAACGTATCCTTGTTACGGGCAATACGGTCATTGATGCCCTGCACCTGACCATTAAAAAACTAGGTGATGCAGTTCCTGAATCGTTGAAGAGTAGCTTTGGCGAAAGCCAAAAAACCATACTCATTACGGGGCATCGCCGAGAGAACTTTGGCGAAGGACTCGTACAACTATGCCAGGGATTGAAGGTACTTGCACGGCAAAATCCATCGGTACGATTTATTTATCCCGTACATTTGAACCCCAATGTTTTGGGGCCCGTGCATGAAATCCTGGGCAAAGTCCATAACTTTAAATTGATAGAACCACTGTCATATCCAGATTTTATCTGGCTCATGAACAAGAGCGATATAATAATCACAGATAGTGGTGGTATTCAAGAAGAAGCACCTGGACTGGGCAAACCGGTCATTGTAACCAGGGAGGTGACAGAGCGGCCAGAAGCTGTAAAGGCCGGGACCGTAAAATTGATTGGTACTGATGCTGATTTGCTTATCGCAGAGGTCACAAAATTGATAGAAGATAAAAAGTATTACAACACGATGGCGAGGGCACATAACCCGTATGGAGATGGTAAGGCTTGCGCCAAAATTGTTGAGTTTGTAGCACAAAATTTATGAAAATACTGATAACGGGAGGAGCAGGTTTTATAGGGTCGCATGTAGTGCGCCTGATGGTGAATACCTATCCAGAATATGAGATTTACAACCTGGATGCATTGACTTATGCGGGCAATCTTGAAAATCTAAAGGATATTGAGGATCAGCCCAATTATCATTTTGTAAAGGGCGATATCAATGATGCAGCGGCTATTGATGCACTTTTTGCAGCACATGGTTTTGAAAAAGTCATTCACCTGGCGGCAGAGAGTCATGTGGACAGGAGTATCAAGGACCCGTTAGCTTTTGTAAAAACGAATGTCATGGGCACATTGAACCTTTTAAACGCTTGCCGCGAAAGCTGGAAGGATGATTTTAACGGTAAACTTTTTTACCACATCAGCACGGATGAGGTATATGGAACGTTAGGCGAAGATGGTCTTTTTACCGAAGAAACCTCATATGACCCAAACTCGCCCTACTCTGCCTCAAAGGCAAGCTCAGACCATTTTGTAAGAGCTTATGGCGAAACTTATGGTTTGCCCTACATCATCTCCAATTGCAGCAACAACTATGGGCCAAACCAGTTTCCCGAAAAATTGATACCGTTGTTTATCAATAATTGTATTGAAGAAAAACCATTGCCGGTTTACGGCGATGGAAATTACACCCGCGATTGGCTTTTTGTCATTGACCATGCCCGGGCCATCGACACCATCTTGCATAATGGCAGCTTAAAAGAAACCTATAACATAGGGGGCTTCAATGAATGGAAGAACCTTGACCTGGTCAAACTTTTGTGTAAGCAAATGGATGAAAAACTGGGTAGGAGAACAGGTAGTTGCGAGACATTGATAACCTATGTGAAGGACAGGCCAGGCCATGATAAGCGTTATGCAATTGATGCGAGCAAAATAAATAGCGAGTTGGGCTGGGAGCCCTCTGTGACCTTTGAAGAAGGACTGTCAAAAACCATAGATTGGTATCTGGCAAATACCGTATGGTTAAACCATGTCACCAGCGGGGATTATAAAAAATATTATGAACAGCAGTATAGTTAGATAAAGGTTATAAAGTGAAGTAGTTATAAGGTTAAAAAGTTATTAAGTTATAATGAAAGTTCAATCGCATAAGGATTTAAAGGTTTGGCAAGAGAGTATGCTTCTTGTTGAGGATACTTATTCTATTGTGAAATTGTTTCCTTCAGATGAATTGTATGGTTTGACCAGCCAGATGAGGAGGGCCTCAATATCCGTACCTTCTAATATTGCCGAAGGAGCTGGAAGAAAAACTAATAAAGAATGGATGCGCTTTTTATATATCGCAATGGGTTCTTTAAGTGAATTAGAGACTCAAATGGAATTGGCTGTTAGGTTGAAATTTGTTGAAGCTAATCCGGAATATTCACAACGCATATTTTACATAAGAAATATGCTTTCAAAACTTATCGCCAGTCTGTCATAACAGATAAACTTATAACCCCATAACAATAAGAAAAAATGAAAGGAATAATTTTAGCAGGCGGTTCAGGAACCCGGTTATATCCATTGACTATTGCGGTGAGCAAGCAGCTTATTCCCGTGTATGACAAGCCCATGATTTATTATCCGCTTTCTACCTTGATGCTTGCAGGAATACGGGAAATACTTATCATCACAACACCCAAGGACCAGGCAGCATTTCAAAATTTGCTGGGTGATGGCAGCGACCTGGGTTGTCGGTTTGAGTATACCGTGCAGGAAAACCCCAATGGTCTGGCCGAGGCGTTTATTCTCGGTGAGGAATTTATTGGCGATGATAAGGTTGCCTTGGTTCTGGGGGATAATATTTTTTATGGAAGCGGTTTGAGCCAAATGCTGCAAGACCTGAATAAAGTTTCGGGTGGAAGTATTTTTGCCTATCCTGTAAGAGACCCTGAGCGTTATGGCGTTGTGGAATTTGATGCAGATAAAAAGGCAATTTCCATTGAAGAAAAGCCTAAAAAACCCAAGTCTCAATACGCGATTCCCGGACTTTACTTTTTTGATAACCGCGTAGTCGCTTTCGCGAAAGCAGTACAACCCTCTGCCCGTGGCGAGCTGGAAATCACGAGTATTCATAACAGTTATTTGAAGCTGGGTGAACTCAGTGTTTCCGTGATGAGCCGGGGGATGACCTGGTTTGATACCGGGACGATCGACTCGCTCGATGAAGCCACAGATTTTGTACGTGCCATTGAGCACCGCCAGCGCTTTAAAATAGGTTGTATTGAAGAAGTAGCTTTCCTGATGCAATTTATTGATAAGGACCAGTTGGCTAAACTCGCTGAAAAATATGCAAAGTCAGCCTATGGCGAATACCTAAAATCTTTACTGTAATGCAATTTATTAAAACCGGTTTTAAAGACTTGTGGCTGTGTGAACCCAGGGTTTTTGGCGACCATCGCGGGTATTTTTTTGAAGCCTTCAATAAAGAAGAATTCAAGCAGGAGACAGGACTGGAGGTTGAGTTTGTACAGCAAAATGAAAGTCATTCTTCAAAAGGGGTTCTACGCGGCCTGCATTTGCAGCAAGGAGATTTCGCTCAAGCGAAATTCATACGCGTACTTCACGGAAGTGTACTGGATGTTGTCGTGGATTTGCGCAAGGATGAACCCACTTTTGGAAAGCAATATCAGGTTGAGCTCACCGCCGAAAATAAGAGACAGCTTTTTGTACCCCGGGATTTTGCCCATGGTTTTCTCGTGACTTCAGAGACGGCGACCTTTGTCTATAGCTGTGATAATTTTTATGCTCCAGAGCATGAGTTGAGTTTGAGTTTTTTTGATGAGAAATTAGGCATAGAACTCCCTTTGTCAAAAGAAGAATTGAAACTATCCCGGAAAGATGAAGAAGCATTGAAATTTGATGACGTTGTAAAAAAGTTGTATGGCTAAGAAATTCAAGATCCTTGTTACGGGAGCAAATGGTCAATTGGGGCAATGTATACAACGGGTATCAGGTCATCTGGAACATGAGCTATACTACTTTTCGAGTTCAGAATTAGATATCACAAATAAATCCTCAGTAGATGAGATTTGCAAGAAAATTAATCCTGATTTTATAATCAATGCTGCGGCCTACACCCAGGTTGACAAGGCTGAAGATGAGGAAGAAAGGGCTTTTGCCGTAAATCATATTGGAGTAAGAAACCTCACAGATTATTGTAAACAATTAAATTGCGGTTTGATTCATATTTCAACCGATTATGTGTTTGACGGAGAGAAGCATTCGCCTTATATAGAAACCGATGAGGTCAACCCACAGACGGTTTATGGAAGGTCTAAACTCGCTGGTGAAGTTGAGATCTTAGATGCAAAGCTGAGCAAATTTGCTGTTTTAAGGACATCCTGGTTGTATAGTGCCTATGGACATAATTTTCCAAAAACCATGCTTAAGTTTGCTAATGATAGGGATTCTTTAAAAGTAGTGAATGACCAGCACGGCAGTCCTACAAGTGCTCATGATCTGGCGGAAGCTATTTTAAAAATGATACCACAACTCACTAGTGAAAATTCAGGGATATATCATTTTTCCAATGGCGGAATCACTACTTGGTTTGGGTTTGCAAAAGCCTTGTTTGAACAACGCGGAGTGGAAATTGAATTGATACCGGTTACCTCTGAGGAATTTCCGGCGAAAGCCAAACGACCAAAATACAGCAAGCTTGAAAACGTTAGCGTTGCAGAATGCTTTGATTTAGAAATTGAAAACTGGCAAAATGCCCTCGATAAAACCGAATTTTCCTAGTTAAAAAAACATCTTAAAACTATATTTGTCCCAATATCATAAATCAATCCATGAAGATTAATAAGATTTGCTGTATGGGTGCCGGTTATGTGGGAGGCCCCACCATGTCGGTTATCGCACAAAAATGTCCAGAAATTCAAGTTACCGTTGTTGACATCAATGAAAAAAGAATAGCAGCCTGGAACAATGAGGATCTATCCAAACTTCCTGTTTATGAGCCTGGTCTTGATCAAGTAGTGGGTGAGGCCCGTGGACGGAATCTTTTCTTTTCTACAGAGGTGGATAAGGCAATTGATGAAGCTGATATGATTTTTATTTCTGTAAACACGCCCACCAAAACTTATGGAATAGGTAAGGGCATGGCAGCAGACTTAAAGTATATAGAACTTTGTGCCCGTCAGATTGCACGGGTTTCCACCAGTGACAAAATCGTCGTTGAAAAATCAACTTTGCCGGTACGTACCGCCGAAGCATTAAAACGCATCCTTGAGAATACGGGTAACGGGGTGAATTTTGATATCCTTTCTAATCCTGAATTCCTTGCTGAAGGTACCGCCATTGAAGACCTGCATAATGCAGACCGCGTGTTGATAGGTGGTGACAATGATGAGCGTGGGCTTAAAGCCAAAGCTGCCCTCGTGGAAGTGTATTCACAATGGCTGCCCAAGGAACGTATCTTGACAACCAATGTTTGGAGTTCAGAACTTTCTAAACTGACAGCAAATGCATTCTTGGCGCAACGCGTTTCTTCAATCAATGCTCTTTCTGAATTGTGCGAAGTCACCGAGGCAGATGTCAATGAAGTGGCCCGTGCCATAGGAACGGATTCTAGGATTGGTCCCAAGTTTTTAAAAGCTTCCGTTGGTTTTGGGGGATCTTGCTTTCAAAAGGATATCCTCAACCTGGTGTACATTGCTAAATCCTTTGGGCTTGATGCGGTTGCAGATTATTGGGAGCAGGTCATTATCATGAACGACCATCAAAAGCGTCGCTTTGCAGCAAAAATCGTAAGTACCCTCTTCAACACCGTTTCCGGGAAGAAAATAACTTTGCTAGGATGGGCGTTTAAGAAAGACACAAATGACACCCGTGAATCTGCTGCAATCTATGTTGCAGATTACCTACTCAATGAGCAGGCAGAAATTACGGTGTACGATCCCAAGGTTTCACAGGAGCAAATCCTGGCTGACCTGGATTACCTCAATACCCGTAGCGAAGAAGAAAATAGAAGATTGGTTAAGGTGGTCAACGACCCTAAGGAAGCCTGCAAAGATTCACACGCCATCGCCATCATGACGGAGTGGGATGAATTTAAGGCGTATGACTGGAAAGCGGTATATGATAAGATGTTCAAACCAGCCTTCCTGTTTGATGGCAGGGCACTTCTAGATGCAGATAAACTTGAAGAAATAGGCTTTGAAACCTATACCATAGGGAGAGGATAAACTGATTTATTGTGGGCAAGGAGAAAATACAATCGAGAATTTGGCTTTCTCCTCCGCATCTGGGTGGACAGGAAAATAATTATATCCAGACAGCACTACAATCAAACTGGGTAGCTCCTGCCGGTCCCCAAATCGGTCAATTTGAAAGCTCCATACAGAATTTTATAGGTGGTAAAAAAAAGGCCGTGGCCCTCAATTCGGGGACCGCGGCTATTCATTTAGCCCTTGTTCTTGCCGGGGTTGAAGCGGGTGATGAGGTGATATGCCAGAGCCTTACATTTTGCGCCAGCGTAAACCCGGTGTTATATCTGGGAGCACATCCTATTTTTGTGGATAGTGAGCCAGAAACCTGGAATTTATGCCCCGTTATGCTCAAACAAGCCATTGAGGACCGTCTTGCTCACGGCAAAAGGCCCAAAGCCATCATCGCGGTTCACCTCTATGGAATGCCCTACCAGGTCGATGAGGTACATGCCGTGGCCAGCGAATTCAATATCCCGGTGATTGAGGACGCCGCCGAGGCCCTGGGGAGCACATACAAACAGCAATCCTGTGGGTCTTTGGGCAACTTCGCCATATTTTCATTTAACGGCAATAAGATAATTACCACCGGTGGTGGGGGCATCCTTATCTGTGCCACTTCCGTGGAAAAAAAATGGGCGCAATTTCTCGCTACCCAGGCGAAGGATGAAGCCCCGCATTTTGAACATTCCCAGTTGGGGTACAACTACCGCATGAGCAACATTGCCGCGGCCATAGGTTGCGGCCAGGTGCAGGTACTGGATGCCAGAATAGAAAAAAGACGTGAAATCAATGCTTGGTATCGGGGGGTTTTTAAGGATCTAGGGGGTGACGTTACTTTTCAGGATGAGCCTGATACGTATTATATGAGCAATTATTGGCTCACTGCTGTCCAGTTGCCCTTACCTGTGAGAAATGCTATCGTTAATGCTTTCGCGAAAGCGAACATAGAGAGCAGGCCGGTATGGAAACCCATGCATCTGCAACCCTTGTACAAGAATGCACCGTTTTATGGAGAAAAAACCGCCGAAAAATTGTTTTTTAAAGGCTTATGTTTACCTTCAGGGACAAATATGAATGAAGAAGACCTGAACCGTATCCAGGTCACGTTACAATCTGCATTGAACCATTGAAAAAAACCAACACCAAAACTGAATCGTGGATGCTGGAGGGATACTCCCTGGAGCAGCTGTTGCAACGCGACGAAATTATGGTGGATAGCGACAAGCAGCGGCCTTATTTTAAGAACAAGGTCATCTTGATTACAGGTGCTGCGGGATTTATAGGCAGCGAACTCGCCCGGCAATGTGCGGTGATGTCCCCGGCAAAGTTGATCTTGCTGGACCAGGCAGAGACGCCTTTGCATGAACTTCAACTGGAACTTGCCGAAGATTTTCCGCAGGTGGAAATTGTTTATCTCATCAGGAATATCACGGACCGGGAACGGATTTTTGCAGTACTGGAAAACGAAAAGGTAGCCGTTGTCTTTCATGCCGCGGCATACAAACATGTGCCCTTGATGGAGCATAACCCCATCGAAGCCCTGCGGGCCAACGTCACGGGTACCAAGAATGTGCTGGATGCCTGTGTGGCCAACGGAGTGGGACAATTTGTGCTGATCAGTACGGACAAGGCCGTGAGGCCATCGAGCGTAATGGGGGTGACCAAGAAACTCGCGGAACTGATTACCCTGAACATGCAGGAGAATATCAAGGTAAGCGTGATGCGTTTTGGTAATATCATAGGCTCCAGTGGCTCGGTCTTTCCGCTTTTTGCAAGACAAATAGCTCAAGAAAAATCCTTGACGGTAACCGATGCAAAAATGATGCGCTATTTTATGACCGGTCGCGAAGCTGTGGGGCTTGTCCTTGACGCAACGGTGATGACGCGTGGGGGAGAGGTCTATATTTTTGACATGGGAAACCCCATAAAAATCATGGACCTTGCACAATCGATGCTGCAACAGGCAGGAAAAAATCTGGAGATTATCTTACTGGGCGTGCGAAAAGGTGAAAAATACAGTGAGGCATTCCATGAGGGTGAACCACTTTATCCTACCGGGAATCCCTTTATCCAATATTTTACTCAATTTACCCCCGTGGAAGAAGCAACGATCCAGGATGTGGAAAACCTTGATGATACGACCGTCACCATTTTCTTAAACCGCTTTTTTAAGTCTAAAGCCTACTCTTGACCCGGTGAGCCCAGAGCACAAAATCATAGCTGGATTCTTGGGGATTATTATTGCATCCCTTTTGCTCTATCCCTTTTATATTCGGGTTTTATTAAAATCCCATGTTCTGGATCACCCCGATGCTAGAAAATTTCATAAAACCCCCACGCCCACCTTGGGAGGTTTGTTGATTTTTGTGCTTTTTGTATTGGGGATTTTTTTTGTGGCAGGGTTTAAACCTTTTCTTCTCCTGTGGCCGTTTTGGGCGGGGATATTGATTTTTGTGGCTTTGGGGTGTTACGATGACCTCAGGCAAGCTTCTCCCTTTTTAAAGCTACTGGTTCAGGTTATTGTGTACTGTATGTTGATTTTTACTGGAAAAATTTTTGTGGAATGGGACATTTTGTTTGGTGCATCCTCGATTTTGCCCATTTTTTTGAATCAAGTGCTTACCCTGATTTTCATGTTGTGTATGGTAAATGCCTATAATGTGATTGATGGTGCTGATGGAGTTGCGGGAGCTGTGGCATTATTTTTTTTAACGGTGGTCAGCTGTTGTTTTTACGAAGCTGGGGCATTGATGTATTTAACGGTTTCCGTGATGCTGGGGGCTGCGGTTATGGGTTTTATGGTCTTTAATTGGGCTCCAGCCAGAATATTCATGGGGGATACGGGTTCTTATTGTATTGGGTTGAGCTGTGCTTTTTTAACACTTGTCTTGCTTGACGGGAACCAGACCAACACAGGATTCATTTATGAAGTCAACAACCCCCTGAGCATGTTGTTAGCAGCATTTGCCTTTCCTATTTTTGATTTTACCCGGGTTGTACTCTTGCGTTTATGGAAGGGTAAGCATCTTTTTAAGGCCGATATCTTGCATGTGAATTCAATGCTTATGGGGAAAAGATGGTCACATACTCAAATAGCAGGAAGTGTTGCAGTTTTTACGGGGTTTATCTTTTGTATAACAAAGTTCCTTTGTCTTTATCTTACAGACTGTTTATCGCTCTTAGGATTATTTGTAATAGGATTCATTATACATTTTTCTTTGGGGTATTGGGTTACACAAGAATGATTTTTAGTTTAGTACAATTTTTTATTGTTAATTATGCGTATTATAATATGTCTGTATAATTTTGTTATGCTAAGCATACCTATCTTTAGTATGGCTCTGACGGAATATTCAATTGTCATTTTCGAATCCCACAAGGGCGAGGTAGAATGCTTTTGTTATTTCTTTTACCTTAGTAATTAGTAACCTGATACCACTGATACCAGGTGAAGGAGCATATTATAGATTGTCATTACGGGTTTTAGTAACCATGGTTTCTTTGTTATAAGGTTATGTAGCAAAATGCCCAAGGATAACTGCATGTCATTTCGCGTGGGTTTTGTGAGGGGAGTGAACAAAAGCTGTATCGAGAAGACTCATCACTTTGACTTTGCGCAGTGACCTGGTTTTTTGTTATGCGGTTGTATGGTTATAGGTTGTGTAGCTTAATGCCCACGGCCTACTACATATCACATCGAGTTAGTTTTGTACTCCTATCCGATGGTGGCTGAGGTAACGAGGACGGAAGGGTTTGAGCATATGTGCGCCATAGGGGCATTGAGTAAAAGTGAAAATAACCAGGTTTTTATCTAAACTATAAATGCCGCTACTTCTTCCACTTCCAAACCACAGTACATAGCAAATTCATAAATTGTTACAAACTGGTGTTTCTCTTTACCGAGATAAAGTTTGATATCCATCAGTAATTGCCTGCCATATCGCTCACTTCTTCCTGTAATTCGTTGAATATCCTTGGGATATATGCATAAACGCGATAATTTCATATGCGTTATCATTATGATTAATTGACCTATCTACTACCATACACTACCCATACACTATCCATATACTATCCATACACTATCTATGGCATGTGTGTACCAACACAGGTAATCTATACGGACCATGTGTGACTACATTGCGGAAAAAACGGAAAGAATAGTCGTAATCGGCTAAGAAGTAGCCTGTTGCGGAAATTTGTAGTCAAATATAGTTTGTTTTGGCATCTAATCAAAATTATATTTATTATGGCCAGACAATCTGGAATTATCAAACTGAAAGGCACCATTGGAGGAATCTCTTTCTTTAAGAGTGCTGACGGGTATATGGCCCGTGAAAAAGGAGGTGTGGATGGTAAGCGTATCGCTTCAGATCCCGCCTTTAAGAGAACCCGTGAAAACGGACAGGAATTTGGACGCGCTGGTAAAGCTGGTAAGCTTTTACGGAACGCTTTGCGCACACTGTTGCAAAATGCCAGGGATGCCCGAATGGTGGGCAGGCTAACTAAGGCATTGCTAGCCATTATCAAAACCGATACAGTTCATGCACGGGGTAGCCGTACCGTTGAATCGGGCAATATGAATGGACTCATCGGGTTTGATTTTAACATCAGCGGGAAGTTAGAAACCACCCTGTATGCAACACATGAAAAAAGCGTGGACAGAACGACAGGCGAATTGAGCCTTACCCTTGCCCCGTTTAATCCACTGGAACGTATTGCGGCACCTGCGGGATCAACCCATTTTAAAATTAGTGGAGGCGGAGTTGAGCTGGATTTTGAACAGGGCACGTTTAATTTTGCTGCTGCGGATAGTGGTATACTACCTTTAACCAGTACTGCTACCTCGGCATTAGATCTAGGAGTTACGTTAACCGCCGAGACGACCTTGCCCATCCTTCAGGTGATGAGTATTGAATTTTACCAAGAGGTGAATGGTGAGATGTACGCTCTAAATAATGGAGCTTATAATGCCATGAGTATCCTTCAAGTAGACCAAAGCGGTTCGTGATGGAATGGATAATTAAGCGTAATTATTACAAGGAGAGCACCCATGGTGCTCTCTTTATCAACAGAAAATTTATTTGTTTCACCCTTGAGCTTCCATGGCAAAATAACATTAGAAATATCTCCTGTATACCGGAGGGCACCTATGGGCTACAACGACGCATATCCCAAAGGTTCGGTAACCATCTTCATATTCAAGATGTACCCGGCAGAAGTATGATTTTATTGCATCCGGCAAATAATGCCCGTCACGAGTTGCAGGGATGTATTGCCCCTGTGTTAACACTAAACGGAATGGGAAAAGGGATGGACTCCCGAAGAGCACTTAACAGATTGCTGATACATTATCAGGATGCTGTAGATAATGAACGAGAAGTTTATCTCACAATTCAATATAATACACATGAATTTAGTAGAACGTTACAAAAAACCGACGCCCAAATTTTTTAAAATCCTTAGAAATATAGGCGCAACCCTAGCCACCGTGGGTGGCACATTGCTTACGGCACCCGTAGCTTTACCCGCTATATTTAGCACTTGGGCAGCATATGCTTTGGTAGCAGGCAGTGTAGCAACGGTAATAAGTCAGGCAGCTGTTGATGATCTGGATTATACCCATGACCAAAGACAAAGACCGCTTAACAGGATAAAAAGAACAAATCATGAGCACTAGAGATCCACAACTGCTGATGGGGACGCTAGGAGGCACATTTGCTTCTATGTTAAGTTTATTTGTTACAGATGAAGTAGTACAAACCATACTGCTTGCCGGCTTGGGCGCAAGTGTAAGTTTTATGGTTTCCGTGCTCCTTAAATGGCTGGTAAGGATATTGAAAAAGCTATTGAACGGATAAATCCAAATACAGGTCAATAATCAAGAAAACCTTGCAAGTTGCAAGGTTTTCTTTTACAAAACATTAAAATCAAAGTCAGAATGATTTTAATTACCGGATAGACTTTACCCCTAAATGTCTATCCTGCGTTGGTGAAAGGACACTCCTTAGCAATTAGAAAAAGCCCTTTAAACTATTTAGCCCACTGCTAACTAGTCATGCTCGAAATTACCACACCCTAATCTCATGTAAAAGGGTATATATACGTGATTATTATTATAAAATATATTTCGAAAATCCTTCCTCCTTCCCCCTGGATGAGATTATTTACTATACTGTTAATTAGGGACATCAATTTATCAGCGGTTTGCAGGTCACTTTGATTGTTGACCAACAAAGATAAGATAGCCAAACCCCTTAGAAAATCCAGAGCCATGCACTTTATTTATCGCAAGGCTACCTTACCACAAGACCACAAAAATCATATCAATCTAGGATCAACAGCAAAAGGTATTTTATTTATATCCTGGCAAATAATCCCAAAATATCCCAAATCCTCCTTGACCTCACCCTTAATCCAGTATATGCCCCAGGTAAGCTTTGGATGTTTTTGTACTACATTGGGGAAGTGGACAACATCGAAAAACTGACTTTGTTGATCTAAGAATGTAGAAAAATACATTACCTCACCTTTAACTGTTTTGGTGGTTTTATACGTCACCAGCTTGCCCAGTATTTCAATGGTTTTATCCTTATAATCAACAAGATTAGCAGCCAGCAGGGAAATGCAAGGTAGCGGCCTTATTAATTGAAAATCATTTGCCAGGCTATATCCCAGGAGATCAAGATTATCATAAGCATTGATCAATATATCTTCATCCATATCAGGCAAGGAGTATTTTTTTATCTGCGGTTTAAAGAGCAGCCGGTCATCATGTTTAGTCTCTTTGTATGCATGAAGATGAGCCCTCCACATGAGTGCATGTTTATTTTCATTCCATGCTCTAAATGCCCTGATCCTAATCAAGATCAATAGCTGCTCCAAGCCAATCCGGCATCTGTTCAAAAAATCATCAAAATCTTGATAGAGGCCGTAGAGTTGACGTTGTGTGAGAATTTGCTGAATTGCTCTTTTCTGTAAATCCTTAATCATACCAAAGCCTAGATATACCGTCTTTCCCTTTATCACATTCATATGGTCACTATTGTTAATACATGGGGCTTCGACTATCCCACCCATTTTTTTTATTTCGTTGAGGTATGTATCCACATTATAGAAGCCGCCCCCATTATTGAGTACTGCGGTCATGAATTCCAGTGGGAAATATTTTTTCAGGTAGAGGCTTTGATAACTCTCTACCGCATAGGAAGCAGAATGGCCTTTAGCGAAGGCATAACCTGCAAAAGCCTTGATTTGATCCCAAACTCCCTGTGAAAGCTCCCGGGTATAGCCCTTTGCATCACATTTTGTAAAAAATTTTTTTTCCAGGTCCAAGAACTGTTGGATTGAGCGTCCTTTACCGCTCATACCCCTTCTGAGAATATCAGCTTCTCCCAAAGAGAGTCCTGCAAAGCGATGGGCAACTTTAAGGACATCCTCTTGATAGACCATTACCCCATATGTTTCTGGCATTATCTCTAAGAGTATTGGGTGAGCCCCTTTCCTTTTTTCGGGAAAACGATGTCTTTCAATGTAAGCATTTTTCATGCCCCCGTTACTTACCCCAGGTCTTATAATAGAACTTGCTGCAACCAAATCCAGATAACAACTGGTTTTCAGTTTAATCATCAGGGTACGCATTGCTGGAGATTCTACATAAAACACCCCTGTACAATCCCCCTCTTTTAAAAGGGCATTGATTTGGGGGTCTTTTTTAAAAGCATTTATATTCTCCATATCCATCACCGGCACCCCAGGCTGGTTATAGGCTATTATCTCCAAGGTATCCTTGATTTTAGAAAGCCCCCTCTGGGCAAGGATATCAAACTTGAAAATACCTGTTGATTCTGCTATATGCATGTCAATCTGTAACGTAGGAAAGCCTTTAGGAGGCAGAAACGTACCACAAAACCAATGAACGGGGCGCTTGGTAATCACAATGCCCCCAGAATGTACACTTAAGTAATTGGGAAAACCATGAATACGTTTACCATATTTGATGACCAACTTGAAATAGCGGTCATTTGCTGAGTTTTTTATATACCCTTTTAGAAAAGCATCAATCTCTTCTTTTGGAATACCAAAAACCTTTGCCAGTTCTCTTATCACCGCTTTATATTGAAACGTGACATAGGTACCCATCAATGCCGTATTGGGATAACGTTGAAAAATATAGGCTGTAATATCATCGCGGTCCTTCCAAGAAAAATCAATATCAAAATCAGGAGGAGAGGAACGGTATAGGTTAATAAACCGCTCAAAATACAAGTCTAGTTCAATAGGATCCACATTGGTAATGCCCAGTATATAGGCTATTACACTATTTGCGCCGCTTCCCCTTCCTATATATGGGTATTCTTTACTGATAGCGTATTGTATGATATCGTGGTTGATTAAAAAGTAGGATACGAACCCCATATCCCTAATGGCGTTGAGTTCTTTTACAATCCTGTCGTTAATCTTATCTGTGACGACGGGGTATTTCAGATTAATTTTTTTTCTCACCAAGGATTTCAAATATTCAAAGTCAGACGCAGGTGGAGATAGAAAACTATCCTGATTTTGATTTTCCCGATTTGCATCAAAACCAAAGTAGATTGAGCACTGGTTTAAAATACAAACTGTATTCTCAAATACATGCGGGTAATCATTACAGCCCTGCTGCATAACGTCATGGGGCTTCATGGTATGCGATAAATCACCCTGCTCAATTTCAGGAAGTTGGCTGAGTACGATATTAAGGTCAATACACCGTAACAACCTGTGTATATTATAATCTATTTGATGCCTAAAGCTTACGGGCAACAACAATACCTGTTTTTCCAGATTGTTCCTCCATGTAGAATACTGTATTTTCCTGGCTTCGATTAAGGAAACCCCAATATAATCGTCCGGGCCCAATACCTTGATTTCTTCCTCCAGAATTTTTTCAAAAGGATAGATACGAATAATGTGTGAGGAGAATGTAGGAGATTTTGGAAAGGTTATGGAGTTGTGAATATGGTGTGCTATAAAATCATTAATTTCATTATAGCCCTCATTGTCCTTAGCCAAGAGGACATAACATTGATTATTGCCGTTCCTGATATCTGCCCCCACAACAGGTTTAACCCCCTCTTTTTTTGCTTCCCGAATAAATTCAAGACACGCACTTGTTGAATTTATATCGGTCAGGGCAAGGGATGATAGGTTGTATTTCTTGGCAAGCTCCAAAAGTGCTGTTACCGAAAGTACCCCGTACCTCAAGGAATAGTATGTATGACAGTTAATGTACATTATTGACTACGATGTGCCAAGAGGATGGGAGGACCGCCATCAAAAGGGTTCCTACTGGACCTTACGGTACGGACCTCCAGGGTAGCCGCCTTCATGATACTATGGACACCAAATCTTTTCTTGATATGATCTAAGGATTTATACAGGTTGAGTATTTCCTGATTATCATCAAAGAGGTCAATTTGGTAATGTCCCCCTACCAAATGGCTAAACTTTATACCTATAAGCCTAACCAAAATCCTTCGGTTGTACAGGGAACGGAAAAGCTCCTTGATTTTTGGAATGATTATATGGTCTGCACTTGTATAGGGAATGCGTAATTGTTTACTATATGTCTGAAAATCAGAATACCTTATTTTTACCACAATGCAGCCCGTCATCTTATTGCCCAACCTAAGCTGATAACATAACGTATCACACATGGCGATGAGGGTATCATTAAGTTTTTGAATATCTATTGTATCCAACTGGAATGTTCTTTCGGTGGATATGGATTTTCTCTCGCTGTATGGGATAACCGGTGTATTGTCTATCCCATTGGCCCGTTGCCAGATTGTTTGTCCATTTTTACCCAGAACCGCCACTACCATATCCAGGGGCATCTCCTGTAATATCCTAACCTTATCAATACGCAGGTTGATCAATTGCTGGGCAGTAGCTTTGCCCACAAGCGGTATTTTGCGGATGGAAAGGGGGGCAAGGAAGTTTTTTTCCTGACCTGTATCTATTTTCATCTGATTATTTGGCTTGGCCTCACCGGTGGCCACCTTGCTTACCACTTTGTTCTGAGACATCCCGAAGGAAATGGGAAGGCCAGATTCTTTTATAATACGGTGACGCAATTCCTTGGCGAACTTATAATTACCAAAAAAGCGGTCCATACCCGTTAAGTCAACATAAAATTCATCTACACTGGACTTTTCAAAGAGGGGGACCTCTTCCTTTATAATCTCGGTAATGAGGTTTGAAAATTTCATATAGTTTGAAGAATTGCCACGGATTACCACAGCTTCTGGACAAAGTTGACGTGCCATTTTCATGGCAATGCCTGACCGTACCCCGAATCTCCTTGTTTCGTAGCTACATGCCGCTACCACGCCCCGGCTACCCGTACCCCCTACCAAAACCGGCCTGTTTAGCAGTTCGCTGTTCAACAACCTTTCCACGGAGACAAAAAAGGTATCCAGGTCGAGATGAAGTATAGTCCTGTCCATATGTTTTTGGAATAAATACAAAAATATGGAAATATTCCTAATTTAAAATTTCATTTTTTCCATAACATTTTAAATTTTTGATTTACTTTGTATACGCCTTTATCTTTTTAAAAGAAAGTCCTATGTGTTACCACTATAGTCTAAGAGCAGATTCCAAAATGATAGAAAAGGAATTTGAGGCGAGGTTATTTGACGATGACGAATTTGAGCCTAGAGATGCGGTCAATGGTTTTTCTCATGCTAAAATGCCCGTGATTATTGATGATGAACAGGAAGATATATTAATGTTCAATTGGGGATTGATACCCTACTGGGCCAAGGATGATAAAATAAAAAAAATGACCTTGAACGCAAGGATTGAAACCGTGGATACAAAACCCGCTTTTAGAAATTCAGTTAAGAATAGGTGTCTAATCATCGCTGATGGTTTTTATGAATGGCAGTGGCTTTACTCTAAAGGAAAGGAGAAACAGAAATATTACATAAAGCCTAAAAACCAGGAAATTTTTGCCTTCGCGGGTATATACTCCAATTGGACAAATCCCGAGAGTGGGGAAGAAGTAAATACATATAGCATAGTTACCACTGAAGCCAACGAGCTTATGAGCGAAATTCACAACAAAAAGAAAAGAATGCCTGTCATATTGAGAAAACAGGATAGGCATTTGTGGCTAAAGCAAGACCCCATTGAGAAATTTCAGTTTCCGTATGAGGTGGAATTGAGCGCTGAGAAAGTGTAAAAAAAAAGCAGGTTGCCTAAACAAACCTGCTTTATTTGTTATCAAATGATAACACGATTACCATTGCAAGTTACAGATATATAGTGTATTATGCAAATTCGCTCTTTTCTTTTTAAAAATACCTAGTGGATTATAGTGGGTATGTTTGTATAACCAAAACCTAATCTTCCCAACCGCAAAGGGTATGTTTTAACCTCTTGGCTTCTTCGAGGGTGACCTCAGCCACCGGCGTAGAACAATTTGATAAGCCCCTACAGTTTTTTTTATAATGGTACTTTTTGCTGGACTTGCCCTTGCAGATAAATACCTTGGCAATCATGGTTTCTATCAGGCTAGGACTTGCAGAAACCAGTAAAAATGTTGAAAGACAAAGTGTAAATATTCTCATAACTATTTGATATGGATGTTGATATACGCTTTTTTGTGATAATTATTCTAAGGTACTCCCATCTGTAAATATTATTTTCTCTGGAATCCATTCTACAATCAAATCATCCAAATCTTTATTTCTTAACCTGGTATCCTCGTCGGAAAATTGATTGTAGTCTGTAGTATAGCTGCCCTTAAAGGTTTGACCTGCAATAATAGGGTCATCAATAGTGAGATTGATTGATTTAATTTCCTTATCAAATAAATCCCTAATAGAAAGCATACCTGTAAAGGCCCTAATATCCTTTTCTGTTTTATTCTGAAAGGCCAAACTATAGGTTAGGTAATCTTCATAATCATATTTAGTATAGCCTTTATCATAGAGGGCTACGGTAAGAGCTGACCCTAATCTTATTTTTCTTTCCTCTTCTTCAGCTTTGGCTTTTACGGACAACTCTTGCTGTTCTTTTTTATAATCTTTAGCCTCGCTAAGTATTTGACTATATGTTTTGCCTTCCAAGTCTTCTCCAGACAATTTAGCCTTTATAATCCAGCCCGCCATTAACTGGCCATCCTCTTCAGTAAGTTTACCGCTTTCTTTAATGGCTTTTGTATCTTCTTCAATTGTCTCTTCATCATAGGGCTTGTTCAAGGGGGAAGAACATGAAGTTAGGGCTAATATCATCAAAATGAAAATAGTAGTTGTGAGTCTCATAATTATTTTTTTAAGATTATGCAGCAAATGTAAAGAGGAATCTAGAGGTCGCTTTGCGGAAAACCGTAAGACAGACTAATTTTTCTGCGATAATTATAGGGTAGACATTTAAAACTAAATACCATGGGAACAACGTAGCAACTATTTTAATCTCATATGATGTTAATTGCTCACATACCGAAGTCAAAGATGCCATGCGGAGAATGAATTATAAAATACGCTGGAATAATGAGGGATATCCTTCATACGAACTACCAAATACGACCTTATGGCATACTCAAAAGAGTATAAATCAAGTTGTAGAAGATCTTAAAAATGTTAGTAAACAGTTAGGAGTAACTTTAGAAAAAACTATAGCCGTTTTAGCCTCAGAATTCGTGGGTGTTTAAAGAAAACTATTTAGTATTATTTTTTTAAGACATGATGGATGTAAAGCACCATCAAGAAAAAAATATTCAATACCTCATACCGTTTAGGGTTATAGCTCTGTTGGCATTTATTATATAACGACTATAGGTAATGAACTTGCAATTCGTGATGTAAAAACCTTTTTATATAGTTTACTAAAGGATTGCATCCCCTAACCGGTATACTTATCATCTAAAGCCAAAAAATTACTCTGTTTAAGCCCTACTTCATTGGCGTTTCTAAATCGAACACTATCTGGGCGCTCTTGATGAATGGGAAGTTTATTAAGTATTTGCGACAATTCCTGTATCACAGGATTACGCGCATGGATTTGCCCTGGCGCTAACCTATAGTATAGGTCAAGGGCAAGTATAATTACATCCGGTGCCATTTTGGGTTACGCAAGTAATTACGAATAGTTAGAGCTACTTAATGATAATAACGATTATTAACGAAAGGGTTTTAAAGGTAATGAACCTATGGAAACAAAATAAGGAAAATTGAAAATTCCTACTTTAAATGAATTTGTAATCGAAATTAGTTCCTTAATTACATTGCAGCGTATCAAATTCTAGGATTAATTGCGCAGACCCAATATCATCCACCGTTATCCAATTAAAATTTTTTAATACATAAGCATGGCTTTTGTCTGGATATGCGCAACTTTCATTGATTTATAAATTAAATGATTATGCAGGTTATGGAATCATGAAATTTATGAAATTTATCAAATACTAGAGTGTCTGTAACCAAAACGGACATATCCAATTAGAGATTATTTAATCACGCAACTCAATACCATCAGCATTCTTTAAAACAATCTGAGGCTTACCCTTATACAGTTCAATAAATCCCTCAACACATACTTTTTTATCCTTTAAGTATTCAGCCGGGTTATAATAAAATTGCTTTAAATCACTTCTAAAAATCACAATGGTAAACTCTTGATTAGGATATATTCCGCCAAAATTTATAAAACAGGTGCCGTCCCTGCTTTGAAATGTATCTGTAACTGAATCACAAACCATAACCCTTTCGCTTATGTGTACTGTAGCTTGTTTCGCTGTGACGCTATTTGTTTGAGAGTTACTTTTAATGCTACACAGCATAAAAAGTAACAGGAAGAGATATTTTTTCATATAGGCGAGTTAATACCATAAATATATAAAATATACATTTAATGTCTGATATACAGAAGTATATGATTTAAAATACTTGTCTTTATATGAGTTTGATTATCGGACAATGCATAATATGATGCGCCCGCGAATCGATTAATTAATAAGAGTAGTTTTAAAATTATCTACTATTAGATAGACACTTGAAATTTAAGTTTTGGGTATATGAGAATTTATTCTGAAGTACTTAAAAATACTTTAATCTCATTTTCGGTAATGGTGTCATATATTTTTGAAAAATCAGTCAATGTAAAACCCATTGCTTCGATGATTGCAATTAAAGTTGAGAGTTCCGGTACAGATTTAGCGTTGAAAGTATCGGATACGGTTGCTTTTCTAATGTCTGCTTGAATTGCGATTTTATTATAACTCGAAGCAATTTGCTTTTTCTCTCTTTCTTCAGGGGATAGTTTTTGACTTAAAACTAACAGCCTATTTAAGGTTATTGCAATCTTTGCTTGTATATTTTTAGGAATACCCATACGTCAACATGCAATAAACAACTAGTAAAATAATTTATCGGTACGCTTTGGCGTATCGATAAATTATTTTATATTTGACTCATATTTATATATTTGCGAAACTTCTTAGCATAACATAGTAGAAGCATTCGCTTTGAATCTCGACTTTAAAACTGGTAATTTTTAGGAAACGAGAGGATAAGCTAGGATGTTCACGACCCGGGCGTGTTCATCTCACTTTCCGTTTCCGAGGTATACCAGTACCCAAAGTCGGTTAGTTGGGACACGCCCTTTTTTGTATTTAGGGTTCTATACCATCTTCTTTTTTTCAAAGCTCCTGTTTCTTCATCCTACGAAGTCAAGCAATTACCCCTACCGATAACCCCCTAATCCGCGCTTAACGCGCTAGAAATTAACCACGATCGCTTGTTTGCGGGTGTACACTCAAGCCTGCATAACGGGTGCAGGATTTTTAACTATGCTATTTACCCGTGGGTGATGTGCTGCTTGTGCAGGGCGTCGTTGGGGTGGGATGAATTGACTATGTCTTTTTTTAAAGTATGGATCAATTTAGGGCTGATGTTGTGATGTCAGTGAAAACGGATTTAGTAGTGTGTTATATCCTTCATCTCTTTTGTTCATTTTGTCTTGACACAAAACGAACCAAAAAGTCAAGAAGGTTTAAAGAAAATTTCCGCTTACGCGGAACCGCTGATGTCGCTTGTCGCTGCATGCTCCTTTTGCTTCGCAAACGCACTTCCGCTGGCGCCACAGCTATTTCTGATAAACCTACGGGTTTACTTTGCTGATGGCATGTAGAGGAAATGGTCACTTCGGCTGCGCTCAGTGACCTTATTAAAAATAGATTCCTCTTCGCGCTGCTCAGTCGGAATGATATATGAGAATTGATTGTCACTTCGAGTGATTTTGCGACAGCAAAATTGTATCGAGAAGTATTGTCACTTCAACTTCGCTCAGTGAAAATAGTCGGATAGCTGAATGTATAAGATTCAATGTTGAATTAGCCTAAAAAAAAAGTTGCTTATGGAAAACGAAGAATGAAAAATCCTGTTTTAACGGGTAAAAACCAGAAAGCCTTCCCTTGTGATTGGCGTCGCGTGGGGAAGGCCTGGTTTTATAAAACGAATGATTCATTTTACTAACACCACAAAATTATGAAAAATTATTACGGTTATGGCCGTATGGTGCTACTGTATTGTATCTTTATATACAGTACGCCATCCATTTATTCCCTACATGGGAAGCCTTTCACTCCAACCCCCTTTACACTGCCCCGTATCCTTCCTGCTCCAATACAGGAACGGGTAAGTGGTACCGTAACCGATGCGCAGGGCGTTGCCCTCCCTGGGGTAACCGTGCGTATACAGGATACCAACCAAGGTACGTACACCAATCTAGATGGACGGTTTGTGCTACAGGTGCAGCCTGGAGATAGGATACTTTTTAGTGCCATGGGATTTCAGTCTCAGGAGGTGGTCTGGGAGGATCAGACCGGGCTTGCTGTTGTATTGCAGGAGGATATTACCTCCCTTGAGGCCATTACGGTAAATGCAGGATATTATAAAACGACTGAGAAGGAAAGCACTGGGAATATTGCCCAAGTAGGTGGGGAGGAGCTTGTCATGCAACCCGTGGTCAACCCCATACAAGCCCTACAGGGGCGTATGGCAGGGGTTTCCATCGTGCAGAAAAGCGGGGTGCCCGGCAATGCCGCCAGTATTGAAATTCGTGGTCAGAACAGTTTGCGAACGGGGTTTGGCACGAGTGGGAACCTACCTCTTTATATCATTGATGGTGTGCCATTATCGTCAGCCCCCCTAGGGAGTTCCAGCGGACTTACCTCACAAAACGTAACGGGAATCGACCCCCTGAACACCCTGAACCTTAGCAACATTGCCAGCATTGAGATCCTCAAGGATGCCGATGCCACAGCGATTTATGGGAGTCGGGGTGCGAATGGCGTGGTGCTTATCACCACCAAGCAGGGCAAAGGTTATGACCAGCCCACCCAACTCAGCGCCCGGGTGTACCGGGGTGCAGGATGGGTCGCTAACCGCATTGACCTGTTGCATACCGAAGATTATCTCAATTTACGAAAGGAGGCCTTTGAAAATGATGGAGCCACCCCCAGTGCTTTTAATGCACCCGATCTTCTTTTTTGGGATCCAGACCGGTATACCGACTGGCAGGATGTTTTCTTTGGAGGCACCGCCCACACTACGGATGTCAACCTTACTATGACTGGCGGTAGTGCTACTACCAGTTTTCAGTTGGGCGGAGGCTATCACGAGGAAAGTACGGTCTTTCCTGGCGAATATGGTTATCAAAAATTGACCATGGGGATGGGCCTTAACCACCACAGTAAAGATGATTGTTTCCAGCTGCAGCTGAGTGCCAATTATGGGGCGGATATGAATTCCCTCTTTGATGGGAGTAGTTTTGTTAGCAATGCCATATCGCTAGCGCCCAATGCCCCCGAACTGTATACTGAGGATGGCGCCTTGAACTGGGAAGCATCTACCTGGGACAATCCGCTGGCGGTGCTGTATAGGGAAAGTGATGCCCGGGTGCAGCAATTGATCGGCAGCCTGACCCTATCCTATACTCTGGGTGCCGGATTTACAATCAAGGCCAATACGGGCTATACCCATTTGAACAGTAAGGAAGTGGTGAAGCAGCCCATCCGGTTTTATGACCCTGCCCTTTGGGATAATGTGGAGCATCGTTCTTTACATCTAGACACTCAACGGAGCTCCTGGATTGTAGAACCACAGGTGGTTTATTCCCATTCCCTTGGAGATTTTGATATAGATGGTTTGCTGGGCACTACCTTTCAGCAAGGGAAGCAGTATACCCTCAATACCCTGGCCACGGGTTATGCCAATGCGCAGTTAATAGGCAACCTCGAGGCAGCGGATATCGTGACGGTACCCACACACCAGGAAAGCCAGTACAACTATACGGCTGCCTTTGCCCGATTAGGGGTGCACTATAAAAACCGATATCTCCTCAACCTTACGGGAAGAAGGGATGGCAGTAGCCGATTTGGTGCTTCCAGGCAGTTTGCCAATTTTGGAGCCGTTGGCGCAGCATGGATCTTTAGTGAAGAGCCATGGATGCAGGAGGAGTCGTGGTTGTCCTTTGGTAAATTTCGCGGCAGCTATGGAAGTACTGGTAGCGATCAAATAGGGGACTATGGGTATCTAGATACCTACTCCGCCACTCCCGGTCCCGGAGGGCTATATCCCACCCAACTCACCAATCCTGATTATAGTTGGGAATCCAACAGAAAGCTAGAGCTTGCCTTAGATTTGGGTTTTTTCAAAGACAGGCTACAGGTGAATACAAGTTGGTATCGCAACCGCTCGTCCAATCAGTTAGTAGGTTACCCTCTTCCCGCCATTACCGGTTTTAGCACGGTACAGGCCAATCTAGACGCCACGGTAGAGAATAGGGGATGGGAACTTGAGGTTTCCACCATCAATCTTCATACGGACCGCTGGCGTTGGGAAACCTCTATCAATTTAAGTTTCCCCGAGAATACCCTGGTGTCCTTTCCTGGAATAGACCAGACCTCCTATGCCAATATTTATACGGTGGGCGAACCCCTAAACATCCAAAAACTCTACCGCTATACCGGCCTGGATGCCGAAACAGGATTGTATACCGTAGCCGATGTCAATGATGATGGCACCCTTGATTTTGAAGACCGCGTGGTGCAACAAAATTTGGGGAGGACCGCATTTGGAGGGATACGCAATCAAATTACCTATGGGAAGCTCACGCTTGATTTTTTATGGGAATATGTAGAGCAAGAAGGAAAGCGCTATTTTCCTACCACTTCCATGGGAAGGTTTGGTAATGTGCTACAGGAAGATTATGACCAGCGCTGGATAATGGCCGGTGATGATAATGGAGTGCAACGTGCTTCCCGAGGTATCTCCTCCCTGCTTTCCTATTATAGGGGGCTGGATAGCAACCTGGGCGTGCAGGACAATTCCTTCCTACGCCTAAAAACCTTAGGGTTGAGCTACCAACTTAGTTTGGAAAAGCTTTCCATAGACTCCTGTACACTCTTTGTGCAGGGGCAGAACCTAATTACTATTACGAAGTATAATGGGTTAGATCCACAATTTTCAGGGAACACCTTACCCGCATTGCGGATGATGACCGCAGGATTTGATATAAACTTTTAAGACTTATGAAAACACGATATATACTACTGCTAAAAAACAGTTTACTTCTTTTGTTACTTCTTACTTCCAGCTGCTCGGAATTTGTGGAGGTAGATGTACCCAATGACCGTATTACGAGCGCAACCGTTTTTAATGATGATGCCACTGCCCGCCGTGCGATGGATGGTGTCTATGGACAGTTGTTCAATACCTATTTTGCTGGTGGGGGAGACCGCTCGGTCACCTTTTTGGCAGGACTATCAGCCGATACCTTTAGCCTTAGCAGCACTACGGGGGATATGATACAGTTTGCGGAGCATGAACTGGATGCCAGCAATGGCTTTAACCTCAATCTATGGGCGGGGGCCTATAACACCATCTATATGTGCAATGCCATCCTTGAAGGGGTTGGGGGAGCTACCAATCTATCAGATGAAATGCTAAAATCGCTAGAAGGCGAATCCCGGTTTATACGGGCCTTCACTTATTTTTACCTCACTCAGTTGTATGGGGACGTACCCCTAATCACCCAAACCGCGTATGCGGCGAATGCCCTTGCAGCACGTGTGCCTTCTGGCGAAATACTAATGCAGGTGCTAGAAGATCTTGACATTGCGGCATCCCTTTTAAGTACCGATTATCCCGAGAATGACCGTACCCAGGCCAATGCCTCAGTGGTCAAGGCATTTTTGGCACGGGTGCACTTGTATATGGGTAACTGGGAAGCTGTGGTAGCCTATAGTAATGCGGTAATCGCCGAGGATAATTATGCCCTGCTTGCCAATCTGGATGGCGTGTTTCTCGCCCATAGTGAAGAGGCGCTATGGCAGATATCCCCAGAAGGGTGGGGCAGCAACCTGACCCATACCCGGGAGGGCAACCTCTTTGTGCGCATCAATGCCTATAACAGTCCGGTGCGTTTATCTCCCTCCCTAATGTCGCACTGGGAGGAAGGTGATAGGCGGCGGTCGCAATGGGTAGGTACGTATACCACCGAAACCGAAACCTATTATTACCCCTACAAATACAAAATACAGTATGATGCATCGGGAGCAGGCTATCCCGAATACAGTATGGTGCTACGGCTTGCCGAGCAGTATTTAATTCGGGCAGAGGCCTATGCCCAATTGGGTGATACTGGCCAGGCCCTGTATAATCTTAATGTTATTAGGGAACGTGCCGGGCTGAATCCCTATGGCGAAGCCGCATTATCCTGGTCAAAAAATACATTGATGGATGCTGTTTTTAAAGAGCGTCGCTCCGAGCTCTTTAGCGAATGGGGGCACCGCTGGTTTGACCTGAAAAGGAGTAGACGTGTTAATGATGTATATGGAGGTAGTGCTACCTGGGAAGCTACAGATAGGCTTTATCCCATACCAGAAGATGAACGCTTGAAGAACCCTAATCTTACACAAAATGAAGGCTACTAAAAAGAGGGTGACGGGAAATGAATATATATTGATAAGCCTTTGTTTTATAGTATGGGGTTTAAGCATGACGACTGCTCAGGAAGTGGGTGGGTTGCCCTTGGATTCGAGTGTGGTACATGGAACCTTGGCGAATGGTTTTACCTATTATATCAAGGAAACCCCTGAGCCAACGCCCACCATTAATATACGTCTCTATGTAAAGACTGGTTATAGGATGGAAGGTAAAAGTCAGCTTTCCATGGCCCATTTTATAGAGCATCAACCTCCCAAATGGCTAAAGGCGCAGTTGCGGGAAAAGGATTCACAGTTATATATGGAAGTCCTTAATGACATCAATGCTGGCCAGGCCAGTACACACTTAGATTATACCGATTATAATTTTCGGTTTAGTGCGGAGCATACACAAGGATGGGAATTGGGTCTAGACTATTTTTCCCATATCGTCTCAGGAGCTTTTAGGGCTTCCCCTAAGGTTGTAGAAGCAGAGCAGGGCGCCTTTTATCAGGAATACCTCTATAGGAATGGAAAAGACTTTTATCCTCACGATAGGATGGTTGAGATATTTTCAGATTACACTGCAGAAGCTGTTTCCCCAGAGAATTACTATGAACATGTGAAGCAGTTTAATGTGCCCGAGTTGGATGCCTTTTTTAAACAGTGGTATACGGTAGATCGCAGTGCGCTGGTGGTCACAGGAACTATAGATGATGTTAATGCTGTGGTAGCACGGTTAGCGCATGCCTTTGGGTCAATCCCCCCAAGTCAAACTTACGTTGAAGCCTCAAGTTGTGCCAAGGACTACCAAGAACGGCAATCTCAATTTTTGATTTTACCCCAAAAGGATACAGGCGTATTGGGTGGGGGAGCGGAAATCTATCTCTTTATCCGCAAACCCAATATAGCCAAACAAGGTATTGCGCAATTGCATACCCGCTGGACGCATGCCCTGCTTGACCTGGGTATGCAAAACCGTATCCATAATCGGTTTGCCACACTTTCATCACCTTATGAAATCGTGCTAGCCCAAGACAAAACTTTACCCGCATTACAACTTAAGGTGAGTGGAATACATGGCAAAGGACAGGAGGCCGCAGGGGTGGCTTGGGGCATGGTCAAAGGCATACGGGAGCATGGGTTTACTATTGATGAGTTCAATACCTTAAAACAGCAATTGGTTACCGCTCATACTGCCGTAGAACCTACCTCCCAAGGGTATTGGTTGACACAGTTGAAGGATACATTTGTGCATGATATCCCCCTGCCTACGGGCCAGTATACAGCCTATGCGAACTGGTTAGAACACGTATCCCTAGGCCAAATCAATAGGGCGCTAAAAGCCTATATACCATCCTTACCACAGGATATAGCCATCATTTGTGATGGAGAAGACCCACTCGGCACTATCACAGATGAGGAATTTAGGAAGGGGCTTGATACTGCCAAGGCAACGGTGCCCACCATGATGGATATAGATACCTCCCTCCCCTTGATTACGGAATCCAGGAAGGAAGCGCTACACCCCATACCCTATATAGAAAAGGGGAAAGATACCCTGGGTGCTGAAGTCATTAATTTAGCCAATGGCATTCGGGTAATCCTTAACGATACGAAAACAAGCAGGATACGCATTCATGGCTTTAGACCTTATGGGGTTAAGACTCTTGAAAGCAATGCCTATACCCATGCACAGCTATTGCCATCACTGATTAAGCATTTAGGTTTGGGAGAACTTGATGGGCAATTTTTAGCACAAAAACTCGCAGGTTTGAATATTCCCTATGGCACCTCTGCCTATGTGGATGATTTGGAATCTGGAATCAAACTGAGTGGTTCAGCAGATCAATTGGAGATTTTGTTGCAAATGGTCTATCTTCATTTTCAGCCATTATCCATAACCGCTGATGCATTTACATTATGGAAGCAGGAGGCCAGGAAAGATATTCTCAATCCAGGCATTCAGGAAAGCAGCCATAATTTGCAAGTACAGATGAATCGTTATTTAGGAGCACTTGATGCTGGAATCACGTTTAAGGAACGCTTTAATGCCCTTGAAGCTGTAACCTCCGAGAGCATGGAGGAGGTTCACCGAAGCCTATATGGAGCAGGGCAGGGGTATACTTTTATTATTAGTGGGGATTTAGCGGGAAAGGATGTTAAGGGTATTATTGCACAGTACCTTGGTCATATTCCTGTAAAACAAGATTTTCGAAAAGCAAATTCAGAGCCTTTAAAAACACTCCCCAAGGGACCTAAATATACCGAGTTTGAGAATCCTTATATGGTGGAGCAAGAAGCCCAGCTCAAAGTGAGTTATATCTTCCCCCTAGAAAGGGGTAACTGGAAGGGGATGCTGGATACCAAAATTTTAGCATTACTGCTCAAGCAACCTTTATCGAAGTTGCGTAATGAAAAGATGAGGGGTATCTATTTAAGTGCTGTTCGCGGCAACTATAAACCCAATAGCATGCAGGGGGAAATTGGTTTTTATATCCCAACCCTACCCGATATGACTCCTACCCTAATTCATGATATTCAAGAAATGGTCACTGAATTGCAAACCCAGCCCATAGCGCCAAATCGTCTTGACCGATTACTGAACGTACATTTGAAGCCCTATATCCGGCCCCAGCGTGGCGATAAAGCACTATATATCTATTACCGATATGGAATGATTTATCCTGAACCTGAGGAGGTAAAGAGGTATATTGCAGCCCTTACCCCTGAGCGGATTATGGAGCTTGCTAACAATTATCTGATACCAATGCACCGCTACACCTTTGTGAGTAGGGGAAAGAACAACCTTAATTAAAAATAAAAAGCCCCACGATTTCTGTGGGGCAAACTTATTGACCGTCTATTTACGGTAAATTAGGTTCAATGTAAGGATTTGCAACCCCGCTGCTTTTATGAACGTTGAGGTTGGAATCGGTGTACACGTCAAAGACTCTCTCTTGCGGATCATCTTCAAAAATGACCTTACAATCATACCCCGAACCCATACAAGGGTCGCTCGATAATTGCGTGGGGGTCCCGTCTAAATCTATCCAGCCATTGGCCTGTAGATTGTTATTGGCGAAAGCCAACCCTACCGCCATGATGACAGCAAGAAAAGGCAATACAAATTTGGACTTCTTCATACTATTACATTTAAAGATTATTGCCTACTCTTTTGTACAGGTTTTCGGCATCACTCCTGAAACATCGCGCCATGTTATTCATTTATATTTTTGCTTTTGTTCAAGACATAGCCCCAATATGGCAATACCCGTGAACAGCATATTGAAAATCAGATGCTGTTTCCAATTGAGCATGCTAATGATTCCCCCACAAGAACATGGTAGTTCCATTCCAGAACCTAGGAGGACAGCCAGGTATATCGTGAAAATCAACAAGGTCACTATCGCCATTATTAGTGCAATTTTTTTTGTGTACTTTACCATAAGCAGCACTGCAATTGAACACTCGTATATGGGCAATGCCCATTGTACACCCCGGCTTAAAACATCCCTTTTAAATAGCGGACTATTGATGAGGTCAGCATAAAAACTTTGCATATCCATGAACTTGTTTATTGCTGAATACAGAAATAATAGGATCAGGGAATATCCAATCACGCTTCTTACTATATCGTCGTACTTCAAATGCATTGCTTTAAGAATGATATAAAGTTGATAAATCCCTTTTGGTTTATAGGGAGCAGCATTTTAAGATGACGGATTTATAAAACCTTGTCTTACTAGGAGCATTTGTGTGTGCTATACGACAAGGAGAAAGAATTGCAAATCAGGGATTGTCTATGCTTTTTAAAAAAAATCCTTATTATTTTTAAAATACGAAGGCTTTTTACCATAGTGTTTCTTAAATGCCTGAGAAAAATGGCTATAATTTTTAAATCCAAATTCTGTTGCTATCACTTTTAATGAAGTAGGCGTATTTTTAATCATAACCATGGCCATCTCCAATCTTTTTTCTAGGTGCAACTTAAATATGGTATTCTTAAAGGTTTCCTTAAAACCCTTTTTCAATTTGAATTCATTTAAATTAAATTGTCTGGCAATAACCGGAATAGGTGGTAAGGTTTGATTAAGATTATCAAGAATGAACTGGTGTACCCTGCGAAGTCTCAGTATATCTATCTGCAATTGGATTGTTTTGTATCTTGAATTAGGATTGCTAGTACTTTCCAAGTTCATGCCTTTCTCAATTTTACGTTCTGTAGCCGGCAATCCCCTAAAGAAAAATAGTTTTCCATTTTCACTACCCACCAAGTGTAAATAGCCCCAGCACTCCAGGAGAACATTGGGTTTGACCTTAAAATCAATTCTAATTTTAATAGGTGAATCTAC
Source organism: Cytophagaceae bacterium (assembly GCA_002710685.1). Lineage (GTDB taxonomy): Bacteria > Bacteroidota > Bacteroidia > Flavobacteriales > Flavobacteriaceae > Leeuwenhoekiella. The sequence continues at coordinate 56,977 of PALD01000079.1, forward strand.
AATAGCATTTCTAAAATTTAAGGTTAGTTGATTTTTAAGGTTAGCCGCGGAATCGGAGGTGGTGTATTTGGTTATCGATTTTCCAATTAAGCGAGTGGATGGCTTTTTGAAGAGTTTTGTAAATTTTTTATTTATCCCCTTGATTTTATAATTTGAATCCATAACGAAGACGTAGGGATCTACCATGTTTTTATCTCCGTATGCTCCTGGGTGAATAAATAGATCGCTTAATTCTTCGGCTAACATATTCAGCATCATGGAGAGGTCTTGAAAAATGTCGTGATGCCTGGATTCAATAGCGATACGATGTGCAAAATTACCCTTAGCCAATTCAAGAATCATCTCCTTTAATTGATCAAAGCGCATATTTTGATCTTTATACATCATCACTTATACTCTTCTAAATAGTCAAGAGCATCATCCATATTCGTAAAAACCTGGGTAGGGACAAGAGGTTGGTCTACCTTGATAAAGAAATCAGTTAAATGATTACTTCCATAAGGGCTTGTATAATAAGCTACAGCTTTGGTTAAAATGGATCCTTGTACAGCCAAATACCGTCGAGCCTCGAGTGTAGGGAAATTCAATTGCCTGATATCACATAAGATAGGATAAGCCTTTTCCCTTTGGAGAATGAGTCTATCGTTTACTACTTTTTTAGCTACGCTCAAGTTGAATACCTTTATAGAAAGATATTTAAAAAACAAGATGTCATCAATTATTTGAATTTCTGCAAATTCACTTGCAATCGCGTCCATGGTTACTGGTAATTTATATTTAAATTAAAAAAATAATTATTAATGAACATATTACTCGATTGATTACAAGGATATTTCAAAGATATTGATACCATTTATCTGACTTATGTTATCAATAAAGGATGATAAGTTTAGCATGCAGGATTATCTCCTTGAAGACATATCTCCCCACTATAAAATGACTTGATTATTTTTTAGCTTGAAGTACAGCATATACTTCTAACTAAAAATTTCAAACATGGCGCAGATTAAGCACAACCATTTTTTAGATACCGTAGATCAGGTATTTACACAAGCAAAGCAAATGAATATCCTACATCTTAATGCAGAAGGAAAGCTTTTTGATGGAAGACATATTGAAGTAGCCGGCAAAAAGCTTTACCATTTTGGAACAACGGGATATTTAGGATTAGAACAAGATCATAGACTCAAGGAGGCTGCAAAGGATGCGATTGATCGATATGGCACACAGTACCCATTATCCAAGTCTTATATTTCCCATCCCCTCTATAAAGATTTAGAAGCCCTTATGGCCCAAATTTATGAACGTCCCGTCATTATAACCAAGAATGCCACCTTAGCCCATATGGCTGCACTTCCTGTCCTAGTAGGTGACGGAGATACCATTATACTGGACCATCAGGTTCACTGGAGCGTTCAGGATGCTGCGCAGCGGCTCAAATTAAGAGGTGTTAAGATTATACCCATCCGACATAATAGCATGGATTATCTAGAAGATAGAATCAAGGAATACGGTTCAAAATCAGAAAGAATATGGTATCTCGCGGATGGTGTATATTCCATGTATGGGGATTTTGCTCCTATTGAAAAACTCAAGGAGCTAACTAAAAAATACAAACAGCTATATCTATATTTTGATGATGTACATGGGATGAGTTGGGCTGGTCAATGGGGAAGGGGATACGTATTTGATCAACTGGGTGACGTGCTCCCTAAAAGCGTGGTTATAGGAACCTTAAGTAAAACTTTTGGGGCTAATGGGTCACTGATAATATGTGGGAATGCAGATTTACACCGAAAGATCAAGAATTTTGGAGGTCCATTAACATTTTCTGCGCAACTCGATCCAGCCTCAGTGGGTGCCGCAATCGCTTCAGCGAAAATACATCTCAGTCCAGAAATTAAAACCATGCAAGCCGAGCTGAAAGAGAAAATCGGCTATTTCAACGCCCTGCTAGGCAAGTATAATATACCCTTGGTTGAAATAAATGATTCTCCAGTATTTTTTATCGCGACCGGGATTCCCGAAACCGGTTATAGGTTAACCCAAGAGCTTTTGAACCTTGGTTTTTATGTAAATATGGGATTATTTCCAGCTGTACCCTCTAAGAACACCGGGTTAAGAATTACATTGTCGCGCCATAATCAGAAGAGAGAAATTAAATCCTTGGCTAAAGCATTATACGAATTGCATCCTACAATCATGCAGGAAACCCATAACGACTATATGCAACTCTCAAGAGCATTTAAGCTAAATTTTTTACCTGTAAAGGAAAAATCAAAAACCCAGGAGCTATTAAACATAAAAATTTTGGATAGTATTCAAGGGCTTCCTAAAAAGAGATGGGATGAAAAATTTAAAGGTCAAGGTATATTGGATTGGAATGGATGGAATTTTGTAGAGCGGGTTTTCCAGCAAAACACTCAAGAAGAAAACAATTGGATCTTTAAATACATACAAGTTCAAGATACTAAAGGATATGTCGTGTTGCTCGCGGCATTTACCATAAGTCTCTGGAAGGAGGATATCTTATCACCTGCAGAGGTTTCAAGGGCAATTGAAGAAAAAAGGATTGCAGATCCGTATTATCTTACGTCAAAAGTATTGAGCCTAGGTTCTTTATTCTCTGACGGGCAGCCCATGTATGTTGACCGGGAACATCCCGACGCCAATATGGCAATGACGGAGCTTTTACAAGCCCTAGAGACGTTAAGGATGCAATATGATGTTTCGAGAATAGTTTTCAGGGATTTTTCACCCTCCCCATATTTCAATGCATTTTTCAATCGGAATGGGTACATCCCTGTCCAAATGCCAGAGACTGCCATAATAGATGACTTAACCTGGAAGGAAGAAAATCAATTTATAGAAAGGCTTTCAAACCGATCCAGAAAACATTTCCTTAAGGACATCCAACCCTTTCAACATAAGATTATCGTGCATATAGCGGCTCACGTAGAAAGTCAATTACTCCAAGAATTTTATACACTGTATCTACATGTAAAGCGTAGAAATTTAGGTTTGAATGTTTTTGATTATCCTTATGCCTTATTTCAAAAAATTAATAGTTCACCACATTGGGAATTCATTTATTTGAAAGCAGCGGATCGACCCGATGAAAATGTTGTTCTTGGCGTCCTTTTTTGCTATAAGAACCATCAGCTCACCTATGTACCTAGTCTCATCGGTATGGATTATACGTATAATCAAGAATATCAAGTATATAGGCAGCTCTTATATGAAAGCATTAAAAGAGCAAATCAATTAAATTTCAAAACATTGGATTTTGGTATAAGCGCCAATTTTGAGAAGCGAAAACTTGGTGCCAAGCTACTCCCCAAGGTCGCGTATATGCATAGTGAAAACAACTTTATGATGGATTATCTTGAATCCCAGAGAGGAGGAGGGACATGGAGCCGATAGCCGACATACTCAGTGCGTTTACCCTTCAACGGGAAGGCTTACAAACAGAAAATTTTCCAGCTGTAAAACTAGCTTTGGAAGGTATAGGACTCTGCAATGCCACCTTAAAAAAACTAAAGTCGTGGGTAGATGAACATGATTTTGAAACCATACCAGAAGAAATCCATTTTTTTAAAGAAGTCAAGTCCGTACCGATGAGTTATCTCATCTATTATACCGAGATGAGAACCTGTGAATTGCATCAACCGAAGGCAGGAAAACAATATAAGGTTGCTTTTTTAGAAAAGGAACTCAAAAAAATCAATAAGTTTTTTTATCGGAATGCTGATTTTGTGCACTACATGGAAATGGGCAATACCTATTTGGATCATCTGTATTTTTCCCGAACCCAGAACCCGGAATATCCCGTCCATCCCTTTACAAATTATTATCAATTTCCAGAATTCAGCACCTCACATGATATGCTTTGGGCCCGGGTCATTGCCTTAAATAAATTGATACATTATATACGAGGTGAATTAGAGCATTTGAAACCGCGACGAGCATTGGAAACCCTTCATAAAAAACATAAGGTTTTAATATGGACTGGGTCGAAGACAGCCCTTACAGAACTGATTTACGCACTCTATTCTGATGAGGTACTGAATCATGGGGCAGTGGATTTAAAAACCATCACCAATGGGTTTGAGGAGTTTTTCAATATCAACTTAAACCAAATGTATAAGACCTATGCTGAGATTAAAGAACGCCGGGGCAGTAGGACCAAGTTTCTCAATGAACTAATTATTAACCTAGAGCATAAGATGAACAGGGAAGACCACCGTTAATAGGCTTAAATTGTTAAATTTTATCGGAATTACGAGGTGTATAGGGAAAGTATTAAATTATTGTACCTCAGTTTTGTATTGCGGAAATGAATGGGAAAACCACCATGTGCCCGACGGGGTGTTCGGTGGTTTTTTATATTAAAGAAGAAATGAAAATAGAAATTAGAAAGTCGAAAAGAGTAGAGATGAAAGACATGAGACATTAGACAGGGAATTATTACTTAATAAACCGTATTGACGTTCTATTGCCTAATTTCAATTTCACCACTCTCTTCTCAACTCCGCTTGACGTCGTGTTGCTTTGCACGCTGCATTAATTTGAATATTGTTAAGCAGCATTCATAACCACCTTCTATCAGAAAATTTCCTGATATAACTAATCACTTAATAAGGATTTACAAATTCCATTACTTACTTCACCAGTGAAGCTTTTGGTAACCATGCAAAGGCAATAATAATCGCCATGCTAAATCTTAAATGTTGAACGGGTTCAAAAATAAAACCCCAACAGGCTTGTAACAAAAAATAGATTGAGATATATAAAAAGTCCTTGTTGGAACGGCTAAACAATACAATTTTTTGTAACAGGCAATATAAAGTACTTACAAACAGTAAGAAAATGCTAAGAAGTGCTATTATTCCAGCATGTAGCCAAGTGCCAAACAAGATAGAGTGGGAGGGTATAATTTTACTTTTCCTCGATTTTAATTTTTCGGTTTTGTCAGGTGACCATTTATTGATATCGACAGCTAAGTCATAGTACTCACCGGTTTTGTCCATAGGCCAAGAACCATACCCTATCCACGGTTTTTCAGCTATTGCAAGCACACAAACATATACAGGCGGGCGTGTGATTTTAATAATTTCAAGAGGATTGTAGGCATTTTGAATTTTTTCGATTTGTTTATGAGTTCTATTATTAGTGAATATTTGTTCTGATGAAAAAATAAATACAAAACCTATAAACAGTATAGATATAAACCCTAAGCCTAATATATTTAAAATCTTTAGCTTATTCGGGGTCTTAAAAAGGCTAATTATTGCATAAATAATTCCTGTTGCGCAAAAAATTAATCCGCGAGATCTTGAGTCCAGTATGAGAAGCACTATTAAACCAACTAGGATAGACCCCAACCATATATATTTTTGAATAAACTTTTGTTTTGAAAATGATATCCAAAGTAAGGTGATGGTTAAAGTAGGTGCAATAAGTAATCTTGATATGCCATTTTCCAATATCCCTAACCTAGGATTAAACCAAACAAAACACAGTAGACTTATCCCGTAGCCTAGATAGACTGACAGTATATTTAGAGGAGATTTTTGGAAGCTTTCAAACAAAAATATGATAATAATCCCAGCCAAAATTATTTGCCCCGGACCACTTATGCTATTTTTTAATGGACTATGGTTTAAAATATCACTAAAAACTTGGCTGATACATATGATGGCCAAAAAGACTAAAGGAGTTTTTAGCTTATAGAATAGTTCAGGCAGCTTTTTTATATTTCTAGGCGCTAAAAAATAGAAAATGGCAAACAATTCATTAAAATGAAATGTACCGTAATATTTTAAAGATATATTTTTTAAAAACCCAAAGGCAAAAATGATTTTACTTATGGATTTTAGCTTCTTTCCCATAGTACTAAGATAAAAGAACTTGTTGTAGAATTTGAGAAAAATTTCTAGTTCTAGGGAATTTTCACTATACGTGTTGAAAGCATAAAATTTTAGTTTAAGAGTTCTCGATACAAAATCCTTATAGGATTTCACTCGAACTGACAGCTAAGTCATAAATTAAAGTGAAAATTGACGAGATGCTGGCATTTGTTAGTAGGCCTTATCTTCCCCACGCAGAACATTCACCACCGTGTAATAGATAATGGATAGGTCAAGCCGCAGGGACCATTTCTCCACATAAAAAACATCGAGTTTGGTCCGGTTGATGATATCAGAATGCTCTACAATCTCTCCCCTAAAGCCACGGATTTGCGCCAATCCCGTGATACCGGGTTTTACATAATGGCGCACAAGATATTTATCGATGGATGCAATGTAATGGTCAGATTGTGACTCCATATGTGGCCGCGGCCCCACGACACTCATATCGCCCAGGAAAACATTAAAAAACTGGGGCAGTTCGTCCAGGCTTGTCTTTCTGAGAAAAGCCCCGATTTTGGTTACCCGTTTATCGCCCTTGACCATCATCTTGGTATTGGCCTCCTTGTTGTCCTTCATGGACCTGAACTTATAACACCAAAAAGGTTGTTTGTTAAAACCATGTCTTTTCTGACGGAAGAATAAAGGGCCCTTGCTTTCGGCCTTGATAAGGATATACATCAAGGGGGTAAGCCAGGAGAGTATAAAAAGGATGACAAGAAAAGAGAAGACCAGGTCAAAAAACCTTTTGGTGAACTTGGCATAATCCGTATCGAGAGGAAGTTTTCTCAGGTTTAGGACCGGGATGGTATCGTAGAGTTCCAGTGACATTCCCCGGGAATAGATTTCCTTATTATCTGGGATTATCTTGATTTTTTTAAAATTGTTATCTGCAAAATGAATAAGTTCCCGAATCTCATCCTTGGTAAGCCTGGATACCATACAATATATTTCATCCACCTCTCCCTCTTTGATGTACTCATAAAATTGGGTGATGGGACCCAGATAGGTGGGGCTATATGAATTGTTGTTGTCAAAATATCCCTTATACCGGTAGCCCAGTTCGGGTTCGTCAAAAATCCTTCTGATTTTCTTTAAATTCTTATCCCTTCCCACAACAACTACACTCACAAAGTTTCCACCTCTACTTCTATAGCGCTCCCTGGCGAAATAAAATAATATTCTATATATCATCAAGCCGGCACAGATGGTACCGTAGATGTAGAATTGATCTTCTAGGTTGGGTGTTGGCAATTGCCGAAATCCGAACAAGGCAAAATAGGCCAGGCCAAAGATGACATAGAGTTGGATGACCTTATGGATGTTGGTCAAGAACTTTTCCTTGCGTGCTGTAGGATAGTAATTTAGGGCATAGGCCGTAATCAACCAACTTAGGTTGATGTAGAGAATTGAAAAAAGATTTACATACGTTTCTGGGGTCAAGAGATACAACGTGGTATTGATAATTACCAAGTGTATAAAGACGGAAATCGGTATTATGAAATGGGCTCTTCGCATGTTAACCAGAAATCATTGGTCTAGATTGAGTTAATCTTAAAAATAACTAATTTTTTTGCGAAAATATCAAATTCTAGATGCATTTTTTAAAGATATGATAATTGGTTCGATGTTTCCTTCAAAATCTAGGATAAAAATACTCAAAAATTTCTCATCCCCAGCCGGGGTTTGATATACTGCGGAATCTTCCGGGCGATTTTAAACCCTAAAGTAAAGAATCCTAGGAGGTTGTATTGTTTGATTATTTTAAAGTCTTCTTTCGATTTTAATTTTTGGAGTTTGGCGGTCGTGCTTTTTCCACCCAGGCGCATCTTGACCAAGAATTGATTGAGGTAGTACTTCTTGATTTTATCTTCTAGGAACCAGCGTAGGGATATCTCATAGTCACTGGCTATTTTATAGGATTCATCATACATACCGTATTCTTTAAAAACCTCTTTTTTGACATAGATGGTGGTATGTAGAGGTATCCATCCATATTTTAGAAATCTATTTGAAAACGGCTTTGCCGGATAGATACGTTTTACCCTTGAAATATCCTGTTTATCCACATACACTCCATTGCCATAAACCAAATCGGCCTGGGTTTCCATAAAACAGTTGGCCACATCCTCAAGCGTCGTATTCTCAAAATATAAATCGTCTGAATGTAAAATCCCTATTATATCCCCAGTAGCCATCTGTAGTCCCTTGTTCAAGGCATTGTACAGACCTTTATCCTTTTCAGAAACAAACTTGGCCACCCTGGGTCCATACGATTGGACAACTTCTTGTGTCCCATCCGTGGACGCGCCATCCACAATAATGTGCTCCACATCAGGATAGGTCTGGTTTAAAACAGATTCCACGCAAGTGGCAATAGATTCCTTATTGTTATAAACAATGGTAACTACAGAAATTTTCAATGTTCATTTTTTAAAAGCTTGTCAAAATAAGAAATAGTTTTCTTTAAACCATCCTCTAATTTCACTTTGGACTCCCATCCGTTTAATTTAGCGTACGCCAAAGAAGTATCGGGTTTACGTTGCTGTGGGTCGTCTTTGGGAAGGGGTAGGTGGATAAGTTTTGATTTTGACCCTGTAATATCCAAAACGGTCTGCGCCAGTTGCAGCATGGTAAATTCGCCCTGATTGCCCAGGTTTACAGGTCCCGTAAATCCCTTTTCAGAGTTCATCATCCTTACCGTTCCCTCGATAAGGTCATCTACATATTGAAAAGAGCGTGTTTGTGAACCGTCGCCAAAAATGGTGATATCTTCGCCCTTTAATGCCTGGACGATAAAGTTAGAGACCACCCGCCCATCATGTGGATTCATATTAGGGCCGTAAGTATTGAAAATACGGATAATCTTGATGTCTACATTGTTCTGGGTATGGTAGTCCATAAAGAGCGTTTCTGCGCAGCGTTTTCCCTCGTCATAGCAAGATCTTGGTCCTATGGTATTTACATTGCCCCAATAGCTTTCTGGTTGCGGGTGAACCTCTGGGTCCCCATAGACTTCACTTGTACTGGCTTGTAAGATGCGGGCCTTTACGCGCTTGGCCAAGCCCAGCATGTTGATGGCGCCCATCACCGAGGTCTTGATGGTCTTGATGGGATTGTATTGATAATGTACGGGGCTGGCAGGACAGGCAAGGTTATATATTTGATCTACCTCGGCATAGTAGGGTGCAGTAACGTCATGACGCACCAATTCAAAGTAGGGATTCTCCAAAAGATGGATGATATTTTCTTTAGTACCCGTAAAATAATTATCCAGACAGATGACTTCATTGCCTTCATGTAGTAAGCGTTCACAAAGATGTGACCCTATAAAACCTGCGCCGCCTGTGATGAGGATTTTTTTCATATCATTTTCTCGATTAGCCTGATATGGGTTGATTGGGTTTAAGCAAATGTTTTATTTTATCATCAATTTCGCTTGAGCGAATTGCTTTTTGCACCCTTCCTTTATCAAAAGAAGATATAATTTCTTGAATCCAGTTTTCGGTGTATTCTAAATCTACAAAATCGAGCATTCTCTTGATTTCATCGGGTTGCTTCATGATATCCTCCATCTTGAAGAGTCCTAAATTTTCCTTATACAGTTCTTTGTATCTGTTCTTGTATTTTTCAGATTGCTTGTATACCCTTACATGATAATCGAGTAAGCCTTCCCTTTCCACAATTTCTCCAAAATTTTTAAGTTTGGGTCCAAAGGGGAGATTATTTTTAAAACTTCGGAGGTAAAGCATCTTTAGGGTATGCTTTATAAATGCTGGGTAGTCCTTTATCGAGAGCTGTTTAAATAGCGTCCTTTTACTAATGGCACCGTCTAAATCTTTAGATCCAGTATATAAGAAATATTTTTTTAGGATTATGGAGAGTTTAAATGAATCCTTCTCCTTTGATCTTTTATAATTTGAATGAATACAGCGAATAGGATCCCTTTCTATATATATAATTTTAGCCTGAGGAAAAACCGCATGAACAAGTTCAGGACGCAGAGAGTTTATGGGGGATTTTTCTACCAGGATTTTACGCTCAGGCAAATCGTTTAAGAACTTTGCCCGAATATTTTTTATAATGGAAGGTTTGATTTTAAAACTCTCATCATCAAGATATCTAAAGTTTCCTGACTTCCATAAAGCGTGGGGTTCTACTTCAATATGTGTTTCTGGATGACTACCTAGTATATGTGAGACTAGGGTAGTGCCAGATCTGGCCATACCCACTATTAAAATTACTTTGCTCATAAAAGCTTTTTAGAAGGATGAAAAATACTTCTTTTCTATTCAAGTATACAAGATATGGTCAGATTAAATATTTTTCAAATGAAAAAGAAATATTATCCCGAAAATATTTAAGCATTAAAAATTTCGAGGGCACTATTTTGTAGTACTGATTTAGAAAATGTGTTGATATATCGATCTCTTGCAGATTCAGAATATTGAAACCACTTTTTGCGGTCAGCTAATTCCAGTATAGCTTTAGCTAATTCATGAGTGCTTTTAGGCTTTATGAGAAGCCCATTTGTACCATTTTCAATCATTTCGGGTATTGCTGCATGCCATGTTGATATCACGGGAGTTCCTGAATTTAGCGCTTCGATAATGGATAAGGGTTGTGCTTCAATAGGATAATATGTAGGCAAAACAAAAATGTCTGCATCGAGAAAGATTTGCTTTAGTATTTTTCTGTCGTAGATAGGTCCAACGACTTCACTTTTAATATTTTCTGAGTTTATGCAGATTTTTTCAAATGCGTTTCTTTTATCTTCACCTGCCCAACCGCCTATGTATTTAACATGAAAATTTATCCGGGCATTTTTAGTCCTTAGGTGACCCATGGCAGTATTAAGGTCTAAAAATCCCTTTTCAGGAATCATATTGCTCAAATAAATTATTTGAAAAGAATCCTTTGTTTGTGATTTATTCAAGAACTTTCTGTTTATTTCATCTTCGGTACAAATGATGTCTTCATCAATCATATTCGTTAAATATGCCGATTTATCCTCAGGGAAAAAGTTAGCAATATGATTTAGGGATCTGGAAAGAAAGATGAGCTTATCTGTATTGCGTAATAAAAAACGGAATAGGTATTTGAAGGGTAATCTTTTAAAGTTATGGCCATAATTGCCACTGTGCAGATGCGCCATGAGTCTTATCCGTTTAAAATTTAGGTATTTTATAAAAATAACGGATAACACATCACGCAGAAGTCCTGATTTCGTAGAGGAAAAAACCACATATACAGTTTGTATTTTTTTTGAATTAAGAGTTTTAATCAAGCGTAGATAGCTAATGCAAAGATGTTTGACATACGATAGTGAGGAGCCTTTTCTTTTTAATTTATTAGGGTCGCTTGTATTTATCTTGTACAAATCAAAAGAGCCTTGATTTTGCAGGGTTTTAAATATTAAATTACTGGCAATGGTTTGTCCCGTATTGGGAGGGGGGAAGGATGTAAAAAAAAGAAGTTTAGGTTTTGTGCGTGTCATTCATTCCTGCTTGAAAAGAAGTACTCTATTCATCTAATAAAAAGGCCCATCTAGTGGATTTGATTTCTGAAGAGAATTGATCATAATTGAGAATGAGATTTTTGATTTCCTCAGTGTTTTGTTTTTTAAACAAAGGCTTTACACTTAGGTTATCTACCTCAAGAAAATTAAAAACCTCAGCCATAACCTTATCCCTCTCTTTAACTAAATCTTCATAAGTGATTTTAATAAGTTGGTGTTGTGGAAAAAGGTGCTCTATTTGATTTTCCCAAACATCAATTTGATTGCATTCATCTATAAACTTTTTAGTATCCAATTCAATACGCTTATCCACTTTTTGATTTTCATTTCTTTTACTGGACCAAACATCTGTTTTCATGGCAATGTCTCTAGAAACAATCATCTTCAATTTATTTTTCCTAGATAGTTGAATAAGCTTGATATTTGAATCACTTTTAATAATATCCCAAACTGTTCTATCATCACTATCAACAGGGTGATAATAAAATAATTTAAATCCTACCTGCTTAATATGGTGAGGTTTTTTTGAAAAAAACCTATTCCACATTTTTACACTATTTCTTCCATAAAGCCGTCTATAGATTTCTCCATCAGAAATTATTTGAGGATGTGAGTGTAGTAAACTTCTCAGCATATTTGACCCACTTCGTGCCTGGGTTAAGACGATATATTTATTGTATTTTTTAGAACCAATAAATTTTTTTGGATTAAGAATATGAACATAATCCTTAAATAACATTTTGTATTTATTAATTAATTTTCTGTTCATATTTATATTATCTAAGAAGCGGTTTCTTTTTAAGATTTTATTAAAAATTAAATATACAACTCTATACGGATAGAATATTTATTTAAAATATCATTAAAATACTTTAGATCAGTTTCATTAAAATGTTTTTGCCATTGTCCTGTTTTCCCAGACCGTGCAAATTTAAAATCTTTATGGTGCTTATTAGGGTCAGACTGCCCAGTGTTTTGTTCAATTTTAGAGATATTTTCAAATCTGGAATTAACAACCGCATTTTCAAATATCGAATCAGGAACATCAATTCCTAAAAATTTATTTAAGGCAGCCAAAGACTTTATGTCATCAATTTTGAGGTCTTCGTATTTTATGATATAAGAAGCATGATTTTTCCATGAATAGTAATGCTTACACCAAGCTTCAAGTCCTAGCTGTTCATGTTTTATAAAATCAGAAAAAGAGCCTTGAAATCTGGGGTTGTTCTTTTTTTGTTCAAAATTATAATAGGATACCATCACATCCCGGGGATCTCTTACCAAGAGGATGCTTTTATTGTATTTAAATATTTTGGAGAATTTTCGGTGTGTTTTAATGATACGGGGAAAGCCTGGAAAAGGCCACTTGTTTGATAAATCACTAAACCCCATTTCGGGCATGGTGTCGTCCAATATGGAAAAATCCACATTGTTATCCGTAAAATGATATTGGGGTTGTTCATTGATAAGATTGCATATATAAAAACGAAGCCAGGTATTACCCGACTTTGGGTATGAAACCAAGAAAACATCGGTTTTTTGTAATGCAAAAAAATTTCTAAGATATGTATATATTTTACTTAGTCTAGAAGCCATGCCATTAAAATTTTTCTATCCATCCCTGGATGATTTGTACCTGTTCTTGAGCTATGATTTTTCGATTCTTTAATTCATCTATTAATTTGATGTTGGTATCCTTATAAAAATTATCCAAAAGTTTTAAAGCCCCCATTTCATCCTTTGAATATGTTAGATTCTTTTTTTGTGCGACTTGGTTGGTGATATCTGATACTTTAGAGATTATCTTGGATTTAGGGAAGGCATTTTCCAGACGCATCATAAAACCAATCTTGCTATTTTTTTTTGGTTTGGTATTGATATTTGCAGGAATATGATTTTTATCTACATTTAGGAAATCACAAACCCTGAAGTAAACATTCTTCTCCTTGTCTTTAATTTCGTCAAATAATACTATGCAAAATTGTTTGTTTTGAAAATGATTAAAGTAAGTGTCTAATTGATCTATATAAAGTCCTCTGTCTAAAATGTCGAATTCAGCATTGCCATTTCTATGTTGCTCTATTTGGGTTTTAAAAAACGTTGCAATTGCGTTTTCTTGGTTCTTGATTATCCCGCGTCTAAAATACCAATAGTAAGCTGAAAGTGCCCTCTCCGATGGATTACGAAGCGAAGCAATCAATTTTAATTTCTCGGGGTTGCTAATTTTTTGAGCCAAAAGTTTTGCGGATTCCTTGTTAAAGATATACTCCACGGAGACATCCCCAGCAATTTCATTGTCATTGGACCTCATTAAATCAAAATACCAGTTGTCTCCATGCTTTTTCCAGAGATCACCACCCAGATATTCCACTTCTCTCTTGTCTTTGGGTAAGGAAATAGCTGGATGTTGATTTAATATATCGTAGAGCCAGGTGGTAGCGCATTTTTGAGAGCCAATTACTACGAAATCAAGTTTGTTTTTCATTTTTTAACTATTTTAACAAATAAAATTAAAGGTATTAGCGTGCTTAATAAATCAACAACCCCTCTACTTAAGTCACCGCTAATAATCCCTATAAAATCTCTAACAACTAAGACGTATATTAAAATAGCCACTCCGCTAAACGCACGCATACTGTACAGACTATTATACGTTTTCCTTATATAGAAACCAAAGACAAACATGCCCACAATTATTCCGGGAATGGCAAAATTCATGTATAATTCAGTAATTAATCCAGGGGGAACGCCCCCTGCCTTAGAATTTTCGTCTCTTTTTTCATAAATTTTTTCCCCTATAACACGGCCTATGCTGATTTCGGGTTTGTTTTTCCAGAGAGTTCTGGGAATGGGGGCTAGACACCAAAGAATTAATGTTTGTCCATATTGATAGTCCATTTTTTCAGGTACATTTTCTCCAATATAGGAAGCTTTACCCACCCCAAGAAAATTAAGGCTTCCCACCACAATAGTAAAAGGGTCTTCCCTTTCTACATTCTCACGGTTACTTCGCTCACGTCGTAAAAATGTCATTGTTATCAGTAATGCAAGGACGATGGCGACCCCTGGGAGTAAAACCTTTTTTGGGATTTTACCCATTACGTAGTAAATAATAATAAAAACAGTAATTATAGTTGTACCTGCCGCGCCCCGGTTGCTATTTATAAAGTTGAAAAATATACCTAAACCACCAGTCATTATCATTAATAAAATGATTAGCATGTCTGGCTTTTTAGATTTATTTGTCAAAAGGAAAATTAGGAGTAGAAAAAGCGAAAACTTTGAAAAGTCCATTAACTTTCTGTAATATACCAAAGAGGAAAAACCGCCTTCTTCCAATTGAAGAAAACGTTTTGAGGAAATATTATCAGATGCCAAAATGGTAAAAAGATTTAACCCCATGGCTTTCATGTAGAGAAAGGCAGCTGCCAAGCTTACTAAACTCAACGTTATGGTAAGCTTTATTATTTTTTTCCTGTCAAACTTTGCTTTAAAAATCGACTTGTTTTCCCAATGGTATTTTTTATTACCACAAACTAAAAAACCTAAGGTCACGAAAATTATTCCGAAATATATATGAATTATACCCGTACTGAGAATAGATGGATTGTTCCCCATGAGCATAAGATGTTTAGTGGGGGATTCTAAGGGAGAAACAATAAAAAAAGACCTTAAAACTGTACCAATTGTCAAAGATGCTATAATTGTTAAAAATGGATTGAAGAAGTCTTGACGAATAGCTTTATAAGAATAAGGAATCAATGCGATGTTAATCATCGGGATGGTTAAAAATGGGATCAACCATTTTTGATTGTTTGAGGAAAGGGAAACAATACAACCAATAATTGTTGTTAAAATCAGTACAAAATGAATGGTGTTTATAAAATTTTTGCTCATCCTTAACTGTTTTTTGTACTGTGAACAAAATCTAAAACCTGGTACATCTTAACTTTCCAGTCCAGGTTTTGTACCGCATACCTATACATTAGTTTTTGATAATCCTGAATTTTGCTATATTTTTTATAAAAAGCAATAAGTTCAGACATGGATACAGGAGCATCCGAGGCTTCCACCCGCAGCATAAATGGAAAGTCCATTTTAAAATCCTGATCTGTATTACTCAATATAAATGGAATGGCATGAGCACAATATTCCCGGGTTTTTAATGCACTATCCCTACTGATTCCAGCCCTGTGCCAACCTAAAGTTCCAATAGCAATATCCGACTGCGCAATAAGGGATTCCAGCTCGTCACTGTATTTAAACCCATGAAAAATCACATTCTCTTCTAAATGCAATTCCCTAACCAGATTTTGAAGATTTACTTCCTCAGGTCCTCCACCTACAATGTTAAAAAAAACTTGATAATCGGTGGGATTCTGCGCAATCCCCCGGATTATCCTATCGTAGCCATGGTAAAATTTAAGGTTGGCAATACAGATCAACCTTAAAGCCTTAGTGGGAGGGGGGATTCGTTGAATAATCCTTTTCACTTCGGTATTTATGCCATTGCCTATGGGAATGGTCTTGATATCAAAAATTTCCTCTTGTCCATAAAAGGTAACGATTCTATCCACATATAATTTTAACTTGCCCCTATATAGATAATCCAATTGCTGTATGAATTTCGATTTTAAGGTTTTCCATTGTCCCTCGTACGGATAGGTGGGAATTTCATTAATAATCGAAATTTTTGGATTTTGTTGCTTGAGTTGTTTGAGAAAGGAAATAAACCCGGGAGAAGCTTTAGGGTAACGTATATATAAAAAGTCATAGTCTCTGTTTGCATCTTCTTCCAGAAATTTTATGTAGAGCAGTTTGTCATGGCTAAATTTGTTAAAGATGCTTTTCTTAGCACGAACTGGGCTTTTGGCATAATTAAGACAGGCGATTTTGTCGTCAAAGTGAAAAAAGTCCATGGAGCAGCCCAAAGACTTAAAAGCAAAAACCTGACTTTCAATTTTTTGGATTACGCCGCGCGATTTTTTATTTGCGGTATCAACAATAGTTAAGTAGGCACCTTTCAATTTTTATATATTAATTTTATGACGAGTAATGCTGGCTGCAATATACCATTTTAATGCGTTTTGTAGACTTGAGAAAATACATCTGCGACAATACCTACATCCTGAAGTTTTATCATCTCATTTCTTAATATCCCTCCCCATTCATTAAATATTTCTGTATTCTTTTTCTTTAGGAGCATAGCTTTTTCAACAGCAGCCTTTAATGCCACCTTATGTTGCTCCTGTGAGTCGTACATATAGGTAATTAAACAGTCTTGATTCTTTATGTCTTCAATGGTCCCAATTTTAGGGCATATTACAGAAGTGCCATAGGAAAAGGATAAAATTGCCGTTCCCGAGTTTAAACTGCTTCTGGTGTCATAGGGTAGAATACTTAAATCATGCTTTTGGATATATGTTGCTATTTGATCATCACTAATATATCCAAATTCTAAGTTGATATTATTGCTAGAGGGTTTCAACTTGAGTTGATTGGCATAGTTGTCATCAGGACATCTGCCCGCAATGGTCAAGGTAACTTCATTTGCATCAAAATTATTTAACACCTCCATCAATAACTCAATATTTTTATAGGGTTTTATTACTCCCATAAAAATAAGCGAAAGCGGCCCATGGATACTCTGTATAGGTCTTAAAGGACCGTAAACATCAATATAATTAGGATGTGGAGTGTAAACTATTTTTTTTTGAAAACTTTTATCTTGAGCAGTTATGATTTTTTCACTTTGTTTACTGTGAATAATAATGGTGCTAGCATATTTACACAATAATTTAAACAGTATCTTTTGAAGATAAAGTACCTTGGCAGTGTGTGGTTTTTTATTGTGAAGTGTCCAAATTATCTTCTTCTTGTGAAACAAAAGATAAAAAAGGCGTGACATTTTTTTAATAAAACCCCAATGACTGCCCAGATTTTCATACCAATTTAAATGAACGATGGATATTTCCTTAAAAAGTTTTTTGTTACTTAATATATCATCCAGTGAAAAAACCTGAATACCTTTTCTCTCTAGCGCTTCTGTAATATGCTTTACATAAGCATTGCGTTCTAGGGAGTGTGGATGGAAAACTATTTTCATTAAATATAGTGGCTGGGAATTAATATATATTTCAAGTTATGATAAATTCTGTTTTAGAAATTCATAAGATTCCTCTCTCCACTTGTCAAGTTTTTGATTGATTACAGTCCAATTTATATCTTTATTCAGGATTTTTTCAAATTTTTGAACCTCAAAGGATTCCATGAGGTGATCTTCTAATTTCACGACAGAAAGCATACTCTCAATTCTTTCATTCATACCTTCAGCCTTACCGGTATTAGGTAAGATGATAAAATTTGTGTTATTCAAAATACAAAAAATCATACCATGGAATGAAGTTGTAATTACTAAACTTGAAACACTTATATTATAAACCCATTCAGGGATTGTGGGATAGAAACTGCCTGAGGTATCGTTGTTAGCAGTAGCATGCACGATTTTGTATTGATTTGAGGCATTGGCATGAGAAATAAATTTTTCTTTATCCACGGTTTTGCTATTTCCCAAGGTATAAACAAAAATTTGATTTTTTTTGACTCCTGGCTGAGGTCCTATACTTTTTAAATTCAACAGTTTAATCCATTCAGCTGCAGTAAATAGTAAAGTAGGATCTAAAACCCATTTAGCCTCAAAATCTAGATTTCTAATTAAATCCATTCCGCTTTTTTCACGAACACCAATGGCACTAAAATCGATAAGATGTTTTTTAAATAATGTAGCTGTTTCAGCATCTTGCTCCCTAATGCCGAAACTTGCAGCATACGCAATTTTTTTTATTTTTTCTGATCCAAATCCTAAAAGAAAAGGGTCAACAGGAGATGCGAATGTATGATTCCAAATTTGGTCGCTTCCAGTTATGTAAGCATCTGCCTGTGGAGGATCACTTATCAATTCATCAATGCGATAATAGTCTTTACCCGAAAACTGAATATTTTGATTTTTAAAGTGCCGAAATTCTCGATTTTCGTCAATTGCTTCTGCACTTAATTTGAGTCTTTTTTTTGATTTCGCACCAGTTAAATCATGGTAAAATTGTTTGAGAAGCCCCTTTATGCCTGGCTTACGAAGTTGGGATTTACTCAGGCGATGAAATTTTATCGCAAAAGGGGAGTGTCCTAATCTTTTTAATGCAGATTGCATTGCAAAAAGCTGTAAGATTTGGCCATAGTTATTTTTAGATTCCCAAAACGTTAGGATTCCTATTTTCATATAATTTATTTTATAAGTTTTGCCTTTTAAATCTTGAGTGAAAAGACCTATCCTTTCATAATTTTTTTTAAGACTTTTTTTCCGCTGTTGCCAAGCATTTTCGATGCTAATTTCTTTGTTTTGATTTTGACATTCTGGTCAATATTCAAAAGTTTATTCAGTGCATCATTTTCATCTTCACTATTTGTGAATACTTCAAATATCAAGGGTTTATCACTCATTTTCTGAGAGATGAACTGTTCATGAACATCATTAAACTCTTTTTTATTGGTAGCATAGATATAATCATATCCAAGACCTTCGGCATAATTTTTAAGTAGAATTGAAGACTTGTTCCCATAATGTCCGCCAGCGGATATAAATTTATCTGTATCATCTTTTTTCTCAAAAGCAGGATGAACACCTCCAAGTCTAAATTCAGAGCCCTTACCATTATTAACGACCATAATTCTAAGATTTTTAGAAACATGTCTATTTCCTGCAGCATTCATATCGTAGAAAAATGCAAGGTCGCCTATAATACCAAAGTAAAGACGATTTGGATTAGATAGTGAAGCTCCAATTAAAGAAGATACATTGCCATCAATACCAAAACCTCCAACATTTGAATTTGAGTTCACTGATTGAGGAAGCTCAAAAAAGTTCCAAGACCTTAGACTATTTAATATTCCGAAATGAATAGTTGAGTTTTCTGGAATTTTATGAGCCAATTGTGAAGCGACCCAAATATTTGAAAATGGCAATTCAGGAATTTGGCCATATAATTTATCTAATTGTTCTTTACAATCATTTAAATAGCTTCTGGTTTTTTTATTCCTTCCATTTTTTGAATAATATTCAAAAAAATTAATCTCCGGCATTTGAAAAACACAATCCAACTTTCTAAATAAATCTCTGAATTCACCATCTTCATTTACGCGCCAAACTTTCTTTTTCCCAATCTTCATCGTGAAATAATCTCCAGTAATCTCACCTATATAAATAAATAAGCTAACCGTATTTGCCGCGTGGTCAAAAAGTTGTTGACCCGCAGCAAGAGGAAACAACACCCTATATTGGCCTTTAAAGTTGCTAGTATGGTCACAAAGCACAACAGCATCATTGGCTTCGCAAAAAGAGTCTAATGTTTTAGTTTGTCTTTCCGTCCACTTAGCGTGGGAGCCTACGAATACTGCTATTTTGCCTTTTGGTAATTCTGGAAATTTATCAAAAGCCTCTATTCTCTTAATTTCTTTAACCTCGGGTAATTCACGCGCAGTAAAACTTCGGGTGTAGCTCGTAGGTATATCTATATGAACTGGCCCTCCACCATTTCGCTTTAATTCAAGTAAAGCTTGATTAATCTTTATTTCGCACTCCCAGACATCATCATCATCCTTTATAATGGGTAAAAGTGTACTAAAATTATAAGTATCATTTGGCAGTACAGTTCTATCGATAACCTGAGCCACATGATGACCAACCTTTGCTTTGGCTTGGGTGGATGTGATTGCCAAAACGGGTAATTTACGATAATACGCCTCTGTTAATCCAGGTAAATAGTTACGTGATGATGTAGCACCTGTACAACTTATTGCAACCGGTTCCCCAGACTCGGCTGCAAGTCCGCAAGCAATATAACAGGCTGATCTTTCGTCAGGAGCAGAGTAGACTTCAAAAAAAGAATCATTTTGTATGTTTGCTACTACACAAACGTTTGTAGAGCCTGGTGATGCAATTATTTTTCTAATATTATGTTTTTTCAATAATGCCACTAAGATTAGGGCATTTTTTTCATCTAAATAATTCTCCATGGTCGTTAGGTTTAAATTATTATCCTAAAAATCTGTAATATAAATAACGTAGTTTAGTTTTCAATCCAGGAATTTCATTAATTTTTGAAATTTCCTTTGTCAACTTATCTTTTTTGGCTTCAGCAGTCCAATTGATTTTATGAAATTTTTTGTTAATTAAAATTTCATTTAAACAAATTTTTATTCCTTCATAAGCTTCAGTAAAATTATCAATCGGTATATACTCGTTAATTTTTGAAGTATTAAATTCTCTATTATATAGTCTATCCTTAGTTATTGAATAGGGAGATGGTTTCAGCTTTTTCAGCTCGTTTAATCCGATATCTAGAACCCTTGGTCTTTTACCAGTATACTCCTCTATAATTTTAAGATATATCGCAAGAATTTCATTCCAAGAATTTGAATTGTTTTGAGTTATGTGGTAGACCTGACCTTTTGTTTCTGGATGTCTAAAAAGCGAATAAATTGCATTCGCCACATCAAGACCATACGTCAACGTTGTCTTTTTCCGAGCTATTTCTTTAGAAAAAACTATTGTTTTTCCCTGTAATGCTCTGTACAACCATTCTTCTTTTTCGAAGACCCCTAATTGTAACCTTTCTTCTGAATAAGTTATATAGGGTCTAATTATTGTCCAGTTATTCCTTGTAGCATTCAAAAAATAATTTTCCTGTTCCGCTTTTTGAAGTGAATATTCTCCTGAGTTCAAGAATTCTTCATCTTGAGCATGGTCCAATAGTCGCGGAGATGATTCAATAATTTTTGATTTGCTGTTAGCATAAACCCTTGAAGAGCTAATATAAAAATAATGGGTTGTTGAATTTAAAAGCAATTCAATACGTTCATAAAATTGAGAAGAGGAGTATAGCATGAAATCTACAATTGCATCCCATTTCGTGTTCATGGTTTTTTTCAAAAATTCCATTTCTAAGGCGTTACCCACCATATATTTAATATACTTGGAATCAATTCTATGTTTACGAGTTGTCACAAAAGTTTCAATACAGTTGTCTGAAAGAATTTTAGATAAATGTTTGCCCATGGCACCAGTACCGCCAATCAATAAAACTTTCATGATCTTATCCTCTATTTTTTTTTATTTTTTGCAAAACAAAGTTTTTTGACTTAGCCCGCCAGACACTATTTAAGCCTAAATAATACATGGATATTAAACTTAATATTATACTTAGACCTATTGAAAAAATAAGCGTGAATATATTTTCAGGGAGAATTATATGTATGCAAAATGATAAAATTGCAGACGCAAAAGCAACTTTTATTACTGGGAGGAAAACTTCAATCAAAAATGATCTAACAGGTAGGTCTATTAAACCTCTTACAATTATTAACCGAAAGAGAAACATAAGTATATTTCCAACTATGGCAATCCAAAAAACAGTATATGCGGGAAAATCTAGTTTTAAAAATATCCAACAAGAAAGGAAAATTGCTATCTGAATAGAGCCTAACCTTAATTCATATCCTTTCATCCTGCCAGGAGCTCTAGCCGCAGTAGTAAGAGGAAGGCTTATGGAGTCTATAAGTACTTCTATTAAAGCGAGCCGTGTAAATAGTACAGCCTGCTGCGGTGGATTTTTAAGCCACAGATTTAATATATTTTCCATTTCTAAAAAAAATGGAAGTGCAAAGACCCACATTAAAAAAAATGTGATCTTAGATCCATTAAATATTAAATCGAACATTTCTTTTTTATTGTCATTGGCATATGACTTTACGATAGGAGGGTAAAGGCCAACATTAAAATTGTTTGAAAAAATATTAACCTTACTCGTAATGTTTATCGCAATTGCTCTTGCAGCTACAACTATAGGATTGAAAACTTGATTTAAGAGGATTGTTATGGCCTGTATGCGCATAACTGTAGTCACACGACCAAATAGCGTCCATCCAGTAAAATTTATGATTTCAGACAATAATTTTTTATTCCAATATAACTTCTTGAACTGGCATTCAGAATATCTTCGTGTACATATGATTACGTAAATAGAGGCAATCATTATCGATACAGACATTACCAAAAAACTATACAGTTTTAATTTATCGAAAGCCAAATAACTCAAAAGATAAACTATTACTAATTTCATAATAGACTCGAATATCGATACATAGGCATACAACTTCATGTCCTCATGAGCAATGATTATAGCTAAAAATGGTGAAGTGAAAATAGTTGCTATAAATGAAAGAACCGAAAAATGGTAGATAACCTTAACAGCCTCTAGCCTTTCAGGTGGAACCTCGAGCCGATTATGAACAAACCATAGACCAATTGTTTCAAGAAGCAGCAAAGCAATTAGAGCAATTGCAGCATATATAAAAATATTTACTGTAAAAGTTTCTCTTAAACTTTTAAAATCATTCTTTCCTAGTGCAAATGAAAAAAAGCGCTGCGTTGCGGAGGCCATGGCACCACTTAAAAAAGAAAATAGTGCAACAACACCGGCAACCACATTGTAAATACCATAATCTTCAACTCCTAACTTATCTAGAACAATACGTATGGTAAATAAACTAACAAACAGAATTAGAATCTGGCGAAAGTATAATGTCAGGGTATTCTTTGCAATCCGTTTGTTTGAAGCCATTTGGTATGAAGAAGGTTTATACTGCCTTAGGTGTTTTAATTTTTAGTTGTCTATTAAATATTTAGGAGAAAAAGTAATATTCACTGCTCCGTTGTTTTGAGTTTTCTTAGGACTTCGTTATTACCAGTCCTAAGAAAACTATTTACATCTTTTGGTTTACCTCCATTTAAATAAAATTTATTTCCAATAATCGTATTAGATTTTGGCTTAATCTTCTCATCTATTAAGCGCTTTTTAAAAACGCCTGAAATACTTGAATTTTTTAATTGGATTTCTGTATCCCCGGATGATGAGTTGATTTCTTTTATGATATACCCTAGTTTTTTACTTTCCTTGTCGATTTCAACATCTACGTTCTCAATGCGATTTTTTTTACCTTTTACCAGAAATACTGAGCCCTGTAATGGTGTATTGATTTTGCCATTACCTATATACATGTTTCCAGTACATCTTAAAATCATACTGGGAATAAGCCCAGATTCATTATTTATGGAAAAATTGCTTAGACTATCTCCATATTTTAAGACCATAAGCGGTTTTTTGCGACCTACGGTTTTTTGACGCTCTGCAACTCCGTGGATATTGTTCATAACATTGTTACTTGAGCCCTCGGCAAATTCAATAAATCGAGTATTAAATGTACCGTCGATATTTTTAAAGACACAATTTTTCTTTCCATTGCCTCCTAACAAGGTATTTGATTTTAAAACCGTGATATTTTCAAAGATTCCATTATAGACTGCATCCCTACTCATCCATGTCCCAATTTGAGAATATACCGTGAAATTGTTTATATGCACATTTTTAGTTAGGTAAGTCTTATTGCCGTTGTATGTGCCTTCTTCAAGTTTTGTTAAGCTTAAACCAGCATTATTCACATCCAAGTCACCCTGTATCTCATCTTCAAACTCTATGAAACCGGTGGATTGGGTAACTTCCTGAATCTTTAATATTTCAGCATATGGTGATGTTTGCAGGTTATCGTTTTCCTTGCGTTTGGATGTTGCTAATCTCAGAATTACAATATCGCCTTTCTGAAAATTACTTAATTCTCCTAAATTTTCAAGGACAACTCCATTATCACCTTTCTTTTTTCTTACAGGATATAATTTGACATAATCGTAATCCCTTTCATGAAACCACCCACATGCAAAAACATAAGAAGCTGCATGTCGTTTTGTATTTATATTTTTTAAAATTGTGTTTTCTTTACTCTCCCCCCTGAATTCAATATTGCTATACCCCCAAATAGGGGATTTTAAATGGTAGGTTCCATTCGGAAAAAAAATCACTCCTCCACCAGTAGCCGATAATTCTTTCGAGACTTTTGAAATGATAATTGCATCATCGTCTGATGCATTATTGATACTTACTCCGTAATCCAAAATGTTGACAACCTTAATATCCCTAACTATATTGGACTCATTGGATGAGCATGTATGGAATACAGGAAATACTAAAAAAAATAAATAAAAGATATTCAATTTTTTATAATTTTAAGAATAGTAAAATGTCGGTAGAGCTTCATTTACTAACGAACCAAAAACCAATTATTCAACAATTCCTTACGGTTATATACCATGTCTTGTTTGGTTTCCCAATCCAATACGGTTTTTCCTGCACCAATACATATCGCATTACCAGCAGCCGTATCCCATTCCATGGTAGGGGCAAAGCGCGGGTAACAGTCTGCCGTGCCGTCAGCTACCATACACATTTTTAATGAACTTCCCTTAGAAATTGTTTCTACCTTGCCATGTGTTTTTTCAAGTTCATCAATATACTCCTGCGTTTCAGGAGACATATGGGATTTACTGGCCACGACGACATATTTATCATCATCTCTTTTAACAGGAAGCTTTATTGCGGACGCTTTGATTTCTTCAACAGCTTGTGGTGCTTCTACCTCATCATTTTTAAAAGCCCCTATGTCTTTCGACGAAAAATAAATGGTATTGATTGCCGGGGCATACACTACTCCTAAGATAGGTTTTTGGTCTTGAACCAAAGCAATGTTCACCGTAAACTCACCATTCTTTTTGATAAATTCCTTTGTCCCATCAATAGGATCAACTATCCACAATAAATCCCAATCTTTTCTTTCTTCATACGCAATGGCCTTGCCTTCTTCTGATAAGATTGGGATTTCCGTTTTTTCAAGGTGCTGCTTGATGATATTGTGTGAACTTAAATCTGCGCGCGTCAACGGGGAGTCGTCTCCTTTTGTGGTCACATCAAAATCATCTGACTCATAAATTGCCATGATGGAGTCTCCTGCTTCAAGGGAAGCTTCAATGGCAATTTTTAAAAGCAATTCGAGGTTTATGTTCAAAATTATAATGGTTTAGATTATCATTCCTGCAGCCACAGTTTCGTGTGTACTCTCATCAATCAGGATAAAGCTGCCCGTACCTTTATTTTGATTATACTCATCTACTAGTAAAGGCTTAGTCGTTCTTAGTTTTACACGTACAATATCGTTCATACTAACTTGATCATAGTCTTCCTGACGATGCAAGGTGTTGATATCCACTTTGTAAAGTACTTCTTTGATCATCGCCCTCGCATCAACTGAGGTATGCTTAACTGCATATTTAGCCCTAGGCTGCATTGCGTCGTTATTCATCCAGCATAGCATGGCCTCAATGTCTTGTTTGGGTTTTGGTTGATTGTGTTCTCTTACAATCATATCTCCCCTACTGATATCAATATCGTCTTCTAGGTTTATTGTGACCGACTGTGGAGGAAATGCTTCTTCAATTTCCTCTTCTCCAAGAACTATGGATTTTATTTTTGATTTGAAACCAGATGGCAGCACCATGACTTCATCCCCTTTTTTAAAGATACCGCTGTTTATCCTACCGGCATATCCCCTATAATCGTGAAACTCATCGCTAAAAGGCCTGATGACCGTTTGTACAGGGAAACGGCAATCAACCATATTGTGGTCGCTGCTTATGTGTATTGTTTCTAGTGTACCTAAAAGTGAATCTCCTTTAAACCAGTCCATATTTGTAGATTTATCTACTACATTATCGCCATTGAGTGCAGATATGGGTATAAATCGAATGTCTTTTATTCTTAGCTTAGAAGCGAAACTTTTATATTCTTCAACAATTTCGTTGAAACGATCTTTGCCATAATCAACCAAATCCATTTTATTGACACAAACGACAACATGTTGTATCTGCAGCAGTGATGCTATGAATGAATGGCGTTTTGTTTGCTCAATAACCCCTTTTCTTGCATCGATCAAAATCAACGCCAAGTTTGCTGTTGAAGCCCCTGTAATCATATTACGGGTGTACTGTACGTGCCCTGGAGTATCAGCAATGATAAATTTTCTCTTTGGCGTGGCAAAGTACCTGTAAGCTACATCAATGGTAATCCCCTGTTCGCGCTCATCTTTTAAACCATCCGTTAAATGGGCAAGTTCCAGGTGAGAAATCCCTTTTTTCTCAGAAATTTTTTGAAGGTTATCTATTTGGTCTTCATATATCGATTTTGAATCAAATAACAATCTGCCAATTAGTGTACTCTTACCGTCATCTACGCTACCAGCAGTCGTAAATCGTAGTATTTCTTTTTCTTCGTGTTGTAATCCTTTCATTGTTGTTTACTTTACTAATTAGAAATAACCTTCTTTTTTGCGATCTTCCATCGATGTTTCAGAGCGTTTATCGTCTGATCGATTACCCCTTTCTGTTTGTCTAGCAATGGCCACTTCCTCTAAAATAAGCTCAAGTGTATCTGCCTCAGATTCGTCTCCTCCTGTTATTGTAATATCCCCTAAGGTCCTAAAGCGTATTTTTTTTGTTACTACTTCTTCTTTAGGTCTAAGCGTTATAAAATTAGAATATGGTATCCAGGTATCCTGTCTACGAATTACCTGACGCTCATGGGCAAAATAGAGTGAAGGAATGGCAATGTTATTTGCCGTTAAGTATTGCCATACATCAAGTTCAGTCCAGTTACTAATTGGAAAAACACGGAAATTCTCGCCCATGTTTAATTTTCCATTTAATATATTCCAGAGTTCCGGTCTTTGGTTCTTGGGGTTCCATTGACCAAAATCATCCCTATGCGAGAAGAAACGCTCTTTGGCCCGTGCTTTTTCTTCATCACGACGGCCTCCACCTATACAGGCATCAAATTGATTTTCCTCGATTGCTTCAAGTAGGGTAGTGGTCTGTAATTTGTTCCTATTGGCATCTTGCCCGGTTTCTTCTTTTACAGATCCCTTATCAATAGATCCCTGTACTGATCCCACTACCAATTTCACACCCAGTTCCTCCATCAATTGATCTCTAAAAGCAATAGTTTCAGGGAAGTTGTGCCCCGTATCCACATGTAGGAACGTAAAGGGAATCTTGGCGGGATAAAATGCTTTTTTTGCTAACTGGGTCACCAGGATTGAATCTTTACCCCCCGAAAATAAAATAGCTGGATTTTGAAATTGTGCTGCGGTCTCCCTCAGGATATAGATTGCTTCCGCTTCCAGCTCTTGTAGATGTGATAGTGCGTACTGTCTCATTGTTTGATACTTAGTTTGTCTTGAATGTTTTCCCAAACCAGTTGGACACATTCTTCTATTGATAATTGGTGTGTTTTAACGTCGATGTCAGGATGTTTAGGTTCTTCAAAAGGGGAGGATATTCCCGTAAAATTTGGTATTTCTCCTTTTCTCGCTTTTGCATATAAACCTTTTACATCCCTTTGCTCGCAAACTTCCAAGGGGCAGTTTACAAAGATTTCTATATAATCATCCCCCAGTATTTCTTTGGCAACAGCCCTATCTTTTTCTAAAGGTGTGATAAAGGCGGTCAGTATGATTTTACCTGAATCGGTAAAGAGTTTTGCGATTTCCGAAATCCTTCTAATATTTTCAGACCGGGACGCTGATGAGAAATCCAGATCTTTATTGATGCCCATCCTGATGTTGTCTCCATCCAAAATGTAGGTCTGAAAGCCTTTTTGAAAGAGAAAGGATTCCACGGCATCACACAAGGTGGATTTGCCACTTCCCGAAAGGCCAATGAACCAAAGTACTTTTGATTTATGCCCTATTTGTTGCTCCCGTTCTTTGCGGCTGATTTTATAATCTTGTTTATACAGGTTGGTGCCCATTTTTCTAGTAGGTGTATATTAAATAGCTCCAAACCACAAAAATATATATTATGGATAAAGGGAAGCCTATTTTCATGAAATCTTTGAATTTATAATCTCCAGGCGCCATGACGAGCAAATTTGTTTGATAACCTATGGGGGTCATAAAGGCGGCCGAAGCAGCAAAGGCAATGGCAAGGAACAGGGCCTCAGCATCAATGGCCATGCTGGTGCTAATGGAGAATGCCAGGGGAAAGGCGATGGATACTGCCGCCACATTCGTGATGAAAGACGTTAGGATAAACGTAAAAAACATCAAGCTTAAAATCACCACGCTCGTGCCATATGGCTCAAGGACCGCAAAAAGGTTGCCCGAAATAAAATCAGCCAATCCAGAGGACATAAAAACTTCCCCGATGATTATGGAACCCACCAGAATCGCAAAGAGATTTAGGTTTAGTTCCCGCTGCAGGCTTTGCAAATTTGTATATCCTATGAATATCAAAAGGATAAGTGCAAAACCCAAGGCCATAAAAAGATCAATAAACCCTAATGTCAAACAGCTCAGGATTGCACCTATGCCTATGCCCAAAATGGTTTTTGTTTTCTTGGGTTTGCTTTCGCGAAAATTATTGGAGAGTAGGTAAAAATCTGTTTTCATGTTATCTGGAAGTTTATCATGGGGCACGACAATCAACAAGTCCCCGCTTCGCAAGGTTATTTCCCCTATTCTTCCACTGAGTTCTTCGTTATAGCGATGCACGGCCAATACCGTGGCACCATACGTCTGCCTGAAATTTGTTTCCTTGATTTTTTTTCCATCCAAATGGGAATTGGTGGGGATGGATAATTCCACAAATTCCAATTTATTATCATTTTTTAATCGCTTGTTTGAGATGAGTTCCAGTTTGTTTTCATTGGTATTCAATGTCATGACATCTTCAATGCTCCCCGAAAAAATCAATCTGTCATTTTCTTCAAGAATCATGTTTCTGGAACCTGCTACATTAAAAATATCCTTGCCCCTGACCAATTCCAATAGGGAAACCCCCTTAAATTCCTTTATCCTACTCTGGCTTATGGATTTGCCATCAAGGATGGAACCCTTGCCAATCTTGGCTTCAATAAAGTATTTGCGTGTTTTTGTAAAGTCCTTTTTGTTGATTTTAGCTCGTGCAGGTAATAAATACTTGCCAAAAAGAGCTATGAAAATCACACCTACGACGGTCACTAAAAGGCCTGGTATCAAAAAGTCAAAAAATGAAAACCCTTCCAGATTACTGTTTTCAATCAACCCATTGAGAACTAGGTTAGTTGATGTGCCTATGATGGTGATCATACCCCCAAGAATGGCAAAATAGGAAAGAGGAATCAAAAATTTTGAGGGAGAGATTTTAAAACCCTGTGCTTTGTTGATGACATAAGGAATCAATAAAATAACGATAGGGGTATTGTTAAAAACGGAAGATACGATAGCGACCAAAAGCCCAAAAACCAACAGGAATACCACAGGGTTTTGAATCTTACCAATGATTTTATCTATCAGGCTGCTGATATCCACATACTTATTAATGATGTTTGATATGGAGATAACCATAAATATAATCAGTATGCTTTTATTAGTAGCTGCGTTCAGGATATTGTCAATACTGGTAAAACCTAAAAGTAGAAATAAGATAACCCCTATTACAAAAACAAGTTGAGGTTTGAATTTTGAACGGATCAGTTCAAAAATAAGTAGTCCCAGAATTCCTCCAGTAATTAAAAGTTGGTATTGCTGCAAGAAGTCTTTCAATCTTCGGTATTGGATTTAACTTTGTAAATAGAATTGATAAGCACCTTGAACACCCTCTGTTAATTTTATAGAATAGGTCCACCCTAATCCATTTAACTTCCTCACATCCGTTAATTTTTTCATGGTGCCGTCAGGCTTGTCTACATTGAAGTATAGTTCGCCCTTAAATCCAATTTCACTCTTAATTAGTTGAGCTAAATCCTTGATGGATATATCCTCACCGGTACCTATGTTGATGTGGGTATTGCGAATCTCACGCTCTCCTTTCGAATGGGAGGATTTAGATTCTGAATCAAGTTCAGAATGACGTTGTTCAACAATTTCGTTGAAGTCGCGATTCTCCATAATGAAGACACAGGCGTCAGCCATATCTTCACTCCAGAGAAATTCACGCATAGGTTTGCCTGAACCCCAGATTTCTACTTTTACTTGCGCCCCCTCTAAGCCTCCCCCAGAGGGAGAGGTAACCTGTACTCCGTACTTATTGAGGATTTCCAGTATTTCCTCTTCTGTTGCTTTGCCAGAAACACCTTCAATAGGAAGTTTATCAAGGTCGGTTCTTACCGTCTCCCAATCGTTATTTTCTAAGGCTTTTCCTAAGTGGATCTTTCTAATGAGCGCCGGAAGTACATGGGATTTTTCCAGGTCAAAATTATCATTTGGGCCATACAGATTGGTAGGCATTACCGAAATGAAATTTGTGCCGTATTGTAAATTATAGCTTTCGCACAATTTTATACCGGCAATTTTGGCAATGGCGTAGGGCTCATTCGTATATTCCAACGTGTCCGTGAGCAGGTATTCTTCCTTCATCGGTTGCGGACAATTCTTGGGGTATATACAGGTGCTTCCTAAGAATAATAGTTTTTTTACGCCATTCAAGTAGCTTTGATGTACCACATTGTTCTGTATCATCAAGTTGGCATAAATAAAGTCGGCCCTATAGGTGTTATTGGCTACAATCCCTCCTACTTTGGCTGCAGCCAAAAAGACATACTCTGGTTTTTCCTGTTCAAAGAAAGTTTGAACGGCTTGTGCGTCTGTCAGGTCTAGCTCCTTGTGTGTTCTGTAAACGATATTCGTGTACCCTTTTTCTCGAAGGTTCTTAACGATGGCGCTACCTACAAGGCCACGATGACCTGCTATATATATTTTAGAATCCTTTTGCATGAAAAGATTTTTGCCAAGTGCAAGCTTGGATTCTTAATTATTCAAAATAATTGAAGGTATAATACCCTCCGTCTTTTAGGTATTGATCTTTTTGCATCAATTTGATGTCACTTTGCATCATATCCTTCACAAGGTCTTTCAACTCATACTCTGGAGTCCAACCTAATTTTTCGTTTGCTTTAGTTGGGTCTCCAATAAGTAGATCAACCTCAGTAGGGCGGAAGTATTTAGGATCTACAGCAAGTATTTCTTTGCCTATTTCAACTTGGAAATCAGGGGTAGAACAAGATTTAATATATCCCTTCTCATCAACACCTTCTCCTTTAAATTCTAGCTCGATGCCTACTTCGGCGAAAGCCATACGCACAAAATCCCGCACGGGAGTTGTTTTTCCGGTAGCAATGACCCAATCTTCAGCCTCATCTGCCTGAAGAATCATCCACATCATACGAACGTAATCTTTAGCATGACCCCAATCGCGTTGCGCATCAAGGTTTCCTAAATATAATTTATCCTGTAAACCAAGCGCAATTCTTGAAGTTGCTCTGGTAATTTTACGCGTCACAAAAGTTTCCCCACGAATAGGAGATTCATGGTTAAATAAAATCCCATTACATGCATACATGTCATACGCTTCACGGTAATTCACCGTGATCCAATATGCGTACATTTTAGCAACTGCATACGGGCTACGTGGATAAAAAGGAGTAGTTTCAGACTGTGGTACTTCTTGTACCTTGCCATATAGCTCAGAGGTGGAAGCTTGGTAAATCCTTGTTTTCTTTTCCAGACCCAAAAGTCTTACGGCATCTAAAATTCTTAATGTTCCCAGTCCGTCGGCATTACCGGTATATTCCGGAGTTTCAAAAGAAACCTGAACATGGCTCATCGCTGCCAGGTTATAGATTTCATCCGGCTGAATTTCCTGAATCAATCGAATCAGGTTGGTGCTATCCGTCATATCCCCATAATGCAAGAAGAAATTTCTGTTTTCTACATGCGGGTCTTGATATAGATGATCGATACGGTCAGTATTGAAAAGGGAAGCCCTTCTTTTAAGGCCGTGAACCTCGTAGCCTTTTTTTAAGAGAAATTCACTGAGATAGGCGCCATCTTGGCCCGTAATTCCGGTAATAAATGCAACTTTCATCGGTTGGTAGGAAATGTATTAAATTGATTTATTGAACTGCAATAATAGACTTTACCCTAGCAAAAAACAACTATTCTTGAGGTTTTTAAAGTGGGTTTTAAGAATGGGTCCACGAAAACGATGGAATGAAATTAATATATGATTTATTGTATTTTTTTTAGATACCATATAATATTTTAAATAATTAAATCAAATTTTAATGTACAACCTATGCGGTCTAGTGAAGTTTAATTTTTTAGATATACTAATTGACAAACGCTAAGGGAAATTAAATTAATGATTGGGCTAGTTAGAAGATTAAATTATATTTGCCCAAATAAAAAGTTGAATTTTGAGAAGTCAAACACATTTTCTGGGGTTTTTATTTTTATCCTTTTTTTTAACATTTACCTCTTGTATTTCTAAAAGAGAAGTTCTGTACCTTCAGGATTATCAACAGTTAAATGGATTAAATACTAATGATTACACTACTGTAATCAGACCCGATGATATACTTTATATAAAGGTAAGCTCCTTAAATGAAAGTGCGGCTGCACCCTATAATGCACCAACCTCAGAAAATTCTAGAGGCACGCAGAATTTTGAGGTTACCCAGGGATATCTTGTTGATAAAGAGGGTTATGTGCAACTTCCTGAGATAGGCGCAATAAAGTTGGGTGGATTGTCGAAATCCCAGGCAACTGATTTTCTTCTTGATAAATTAAAAATAGGCCTTAAAGATCCTGTGGTTAATTTAAGAATTTTGAATTATAAAGTCACAATTTTAGGAGAAGTAAGAAGTCCTGGGACATATACCATCAATAGTGAAAGAGTTAGTGTTTTGGATGCAATAGGCCTTGCTGGTGATTTGACCATGTACGGAAAAAGAAATGTGAAGGTTATCCGAAATACCAATGGAGAATACGTAGTAGGCGAACTTGACCTTACCTCACATGATTTTGCAAAAAGTGATTTTTTCTACTTACAACAAAATGATGTTGTAATTGTAGATCCTAGAAATTCAAGAATTCAAAGTGCAGCAGTGGGTAGTAATGCCGGCGTTTTTATTTCGGTAACAAGTGTGTTGATTTCCCTTATTGTGCTTTTCACCAGATTATAAGATTTTGTTGATGAAAGAAGAATCCAGTTTTGCAGATAATTTTGATGATATTTCACTTAAAGAACAACTTGATAGATATTTAAGGCATTGGCCTTGGTTTGTCTTATGCGTCATTTTGGCATTTTGTTGCGCCTTTCTTTATTTAAGGTACACACCATCAGTATATCAATCCCAGGCCAAGATATTAATCAAGGATACCAATAACAATCAACTCTCTGAGTTGGCTGCTTTTGGGGATTTAGGACTGGCGGGTGCAGGCCTGTCTAAATCAGAATTTGAGAATGAGGTGGAAATCATTAAATCAAAAAAGCTCGCCCGTGAGGTAGTGGATGAGTTAGATTTAAATATTCAATATTTCATTGAAGGAGACGTAAGAAATGTAGAGTTGTATTTGAATAGACCATTTGTCCTAAAATTGAATACCTCGCAATATGATATTACAAGTACCTTAAAATTTAAAGTTCATGAAAAGTCTTCTACTACTTTTGATTTGACAATTACAAATACAGATGATAAGGAAACTGAGTATATTAATAAAAAATTTGGAGATAATATCAATTATGAGAAAGTGAATTTTTCACTTGAAAGGCAGAAGAATAAATATAGTGAAATCGAAATTGGAGGGGAATATTTGATTGTTCTAAATCCCTTTGAGAGCGTTGTTAGAATTCTTCAAAGTTCTGTAATGGTTGCTTCAATGGGAGGCAATAGTAGTGTAGTACAGTTAAGTATTTCAACTCCCTTGATGAGTAAAGCAGAGGATATTTTAAATACTCTAATTGACAAGTATAATGA
The DNA here is from genome assembly GCA_002710685.1 of Cytophagaceae bacterium. GTDB lineage: Bacteria > Bacteroidota > Bacteroidia > Flavobacteriales > Flavobacteriaceae > Leeuwenhoekiella. The sequence continues at coordinate 91,194 of PALD01000079.1, forward strand.
AGATTCTTCTTTCGATAGAAATCAAGTAGCACAAAATACAGCTGATTTCATCGAAAAGCGTCTTGAATTGATAACCTTTGAACTGGATAGTGTTGAAACGGATATGGTTAGTTTTAAAGAAAGCAGGAGATTAACTGATATTGAAACCGAAGGGCAACTATTTTTACAGAGTGCCAGTGAATTTAAGACAAGAAGTTTAGAAGTAGCCACTAAAAAGGAAATTGTAAGTACCTATAGGGAATACCTGGAAAACAGTGACATTAAAACGCTTTTGCCTTCGAATCTTGGACTGGAGGGTAGTGCAGCCTCAACACTTGAAAATTATAATAATCTCGTCATTGAGAGAAACAGGTTGATGACCAGTGCACAGGAGGAAAATCCGGTAGCCATTCAATTGAAAGAGCAAATCAATCAATTGCGAAGTAATTTATTACAAAATCTAAATTCACTTAGCCAATCTATTGCAATCCAGGAAAAGGATTTATTTAAGGAAGAAAATAGATTACAGGGAGAAATAGGGGAAATACCAACTCAGGAAAAAGGGTTAAGGGATATTAAAAGACAACAGGAGATAAAAGAGGCCTTATATTTATATTTGTTACAAAAAAGGGAAGAGACTGCTATTTCCTTGGCGGTTACCACACCCAAGGCTAAAGTTGTTGATGCTGCTTATAGTTCTACCACACCCGTTTCCCCAAAGCCAAAAATCATTTATTTAGGTGCGCTAATTATGGGATTGCTTTTGCCCTTTTTGGTCATCTATAGTAAAGACCTTTTGGACACTAAGATTCATAATAGACTGGATATTGAGAAAATTTTACCCGACGTTCCTGTTATCGGTGAAATTCCCCAGGTTGATAAGGGAGACAAAGATACGATTAAAGCCAATGACCGTTCCGTGCTTGCAGAAGCCTTTAGGATTGTACGTACCAACCTGAGCTATCTGCTGGTCTCGGGTATGGAAGAAAGAAAGATTATCTATATCACCTCTACTATTAAGGGAGAGGGGAAAACCTTTGTAGCCTCTAACTTAGCATTAACCTTGACCAGTGCAGGAAAAAGAATATTGCTCGTGGGAGCCGATATTCGTAATCCTCAGATTCATCGTTATGTTAATAAACCTGAAGGTAAGGGGTTGTCTGAATTTCTTTTTGATGATAAAATCTCCCATGACAGTATTATCAATGAAGTGGATATACACCGTCAAAAGTTTGATGTTATCCTCTCCGGCCGTATACCTCCTAATCCTGCAGAGCTTCTATTGAGCAACAGGTTTAAAGATTTATTAGGAAATGTAAAAAATGAGTATGACTACGTATTGGTGGATACGGCGCCTACCATGTTGGTAACCGATACCCTGCTTATCAGTCAGTATGCCGACTTAACCGTATATATTACAAGAGCTGAATTTACCGAGAAAAAATTACTGAATTATCCTAAGGAACTTGAGGAGACAGGAAAATTGAAAAATGTAGCCTTTTTGGTTAACGATGTAAGCCAGGCTAACTTTGGCTACGGCACAAAATATGGGTATGGCTATGGGGTGGAAAAAAAGAAATGGTATGAACAGCTCTATGCAGCTTTCCAGACCCGTTCCAAGTTTAGGGATTAAACGTCTCCCGCGTTTTTGAAATCAAACCTTCAATGGCCGGTACGTATTTGGCCGTTAATTTCATATTCTTTAAACTGTTTATATGGCGCATGTGATGCACGTCACTACCTATAAAATCATAATAACCGTCTTCAATAAACTTGTAGGCGGTTTTTTTTGTGCTAGAACCGTAGTAGTCTGAAAGGGCGAGCATATTGAGCTGGAATAGGCATCCCCTTTGTTTTAGGTCTGTATATTTTGAGAAATCCTGATGAAGATAATTGTAACGTTCAGGATGTGCCAAAACAGGGATATACTCCTTGCTCGTGATATCAAATATGATTTCATCCAGGTTAATGGGAGGCTGTAGATAAGACATTTCAACAAGCACATACCTATCCCTCAACGGAAGGATTTCCCCCTTCTTTAAAATATCCTGAAAATGCCCATCCATCATATATTCTGATGAAGCGCTTAATTTAAAATGAATGTCATTTTCTTGCAGGGCTTTTAAAAGCCCTTCTTTTGCCGTGTTAATGGTGAGTGGGGTATTGGCATAATATTCATTCATGGTATGCGGGGTACTTATGCTTCCGCCAAAGCCTATCTGCATCAATTCTTGAATGAGTTGAATAGCAATGTCAACATCAGGAGCACCATCATCCAGCCCGGGCAAGAGGTGATTGTGTATATCGACAAAACCATCAAATAAATCAGCTATAAAAGTCTTTTTGGAAAATAAGTTGAGCATACCCATGTTTTAGTCAAAGGTAAAAATTGTATTTTTCATCTTTTATGGAAATACGTAATATCAATATAAAAATCGTGAAAAGAATTATATTCGGCCTCAGCCTTTTTATGACCGCGCTTCTCCAAGCACAAGGAACATTTGAAGGTTCAGCTCAGGCCAAGGGAATCATAAGTACGGACGACGAAATCCCATTTTGGCTTTATTCAAACCAACGGGGAAGGCTAGACCAGCAGACTACGTTCAATGCCCTGGCCCAGCTAAACTATAATTACCTGTTTAATGAGAATAGTGAACTGGAATTGGGCGGTGGGCTTTTGTATAAAAATGGCCTATGGGATGACGTTTATATTGATGAAGCCTATGCCACCTATCGTTACAAGACCTTTGAAGCTGACCTGGGTGTAAAGCAAAGACCAGAAAAATATATGGGACTCTCCAGTGTGGGCGGCGATGTGTTGTGGAGCAATAATGCCATGGCCATTCCCGGTCTACGCTTGCAGTTAACTGAACCCATCAAGATTTTTAACTGGATGTACACCAAAGCCCAGATTGCACATTATGAACTCAATGACGACCGTTTTGTTGAAGGTGCAAAAATTCATTTTAAAAGTTTTTATCTCGATCTTAGGTTAACACCACGCGATATCATTTCAGGAGAACTGCAGCATTATGTACAGTGGGGTGGTACTTCACCGGTGTATGGTAAATATCCTGAAAACTTCGGGGCTTTTATCGATGTGTTTTTGGGTAGCGAGGGTGGAAGTGATGCTTCAGGGCCTGACCAGGCTAATGCAGCAGGAAACCACTTGGGCTCCTATGAGTTCAATTACAGGCGTTCTGGGGAGGTATATGATTTCACCTTTTATCATCAATCCTTGTTTGAGGATAGTTCAGGACGCAACCTGAACAACTTCCCCGATGGAGTTTGGGGACTCTTTTTTGATTTTCATGATGGGGAACTTCTTAAGGGACTGAATCTTGAATATGTACAAACGGTTTCTCAAAGTGGAAGATATGGATCTACTTCTGGTCTATCGGGTACTTTTAGTGGCGGCGACAACTATTTTATAGGCAATCAATATGCTTCGGGATGGACGTATCGCAATCAGATAATCGGGTTGCCCTTTACTTTTAAGGAAGAAGATGGTCACCCATTTACCAATAGCAGGAGCTATGTTTTTCACGCCGCAGCAACCGGACATTTCTGGCAGCTGGATTATAAGGCAAAACTTTCGTACGTGGAAAATCTAGGGACGTATGGCCAGCCGCTAAACCCTCATGAAAAGGCAATTTATTCCTATGGTCAACTCATTTACCCAACAGAAAACTACGGAAATTTTTCCTTAGAGGCCGGCCTAGACCATAGCAATACCAGGAACACTACGGCAGGGCTTTCCGTGGGATATCAATATGCTTTTTAGGCTTTCGCCAAATCAAAACCGATAAGCGAGGTACATGCCTTTGTATTCTGGGCTTATTATAGGTGAAAAGCCAAAAGCATCGTTTTTCTTTTTGTGGAGTTCAGGCACTAAAATCCCTGTAGTTGCACCCAGTACATAGCCTAGTGCGACATCAGATAAGAAGTGTTGACCTGCCTTGAGCCTCAAGGCTCCTATGGCTGCGGGTATGGCCGCAGCTCCCGTCCAGAGTATCCATTTGCCCTCTGCCTCGGGATGAAAATCACTATATACCTTAGCCGCAAAAAAGGTTGCGGTGGCTGCAGCTGCCGTATGTCCAGAATAAAAGGAGCGTGTATTTGTAGATTTTGTACGGGTTTCTATGCTTATATCATCACTATATGCACGGGGACGTATCCTATCGGTCAGGCCGGCACTCATGGTAAATAAGGCTGCAGTAGTTGCCAAGGTCTCTACATACATCAACCCTATTTGCCCAAAGTTGTCATTCTCCCGGTCATTGACAAGCATCATGGCCACGGGCACGGCAAATGAAACCGCAAAGGGAATATCACTGATTTTACTGGCTTGCTCGTCATGGTAACCGGCAGACCATCGGTCAAAAAAAGGAACATTATCCTTATCCAGGTTCATGATTTCTTCCGGGGTGCTACCTTCTTTGCCCTGTATGATCAAGAACCCCCCAGCCGCCGTTGCCAGTGCTCCCCCCATCCATGGACCGTCCTTGACCCAGCTCATCTCATAGGGAGAATCGTATTTTTGGGCGAAAGCCAAATCAACAAAGCAGATCAACGCAAGCAGGAAGCAAAAAATGTTTCGGGAAGAAAGGAAGTTCATGAGGCGGTATTGTTTAATATTTGAGTGAAAAGTAAAAAAGAAGCCGCTTTTTAAAAGCGGCTTTAACTCAATTATAGCATTTTGGCTTTAAGCCAAAATCAATAAATCATTATTTTACAGTTTCTTCACCCCGCGGGTCAGGGCGCTGTCTCTTACCGGGAAAATACTGATGGCATACCCACCGCCCGAAGCACATTCCTGTTTCAGTTTTGACTTGCTGGTCACTATATATTTCTGGATGACATACGCCTGCGGATTGGTTTCCCAGCTGGCATCTTGGGCATCTGCATAAATGGTTGCGATGTATTTTTTGCCTGTATCCAAAAATGAAAAATCAATGGATGAAGTACGTTTTTCCTCATCATTGGTACGGCCCACAAACCAGTTGTCACTATCTTTTTGCTTGCGGGCATAGGTGATAAAGTCCCCGGGTTCAGCCTCAAGCACCAGTGTGGTGTCCCAGTCTAGCGCCACGTCCTTGATGAACTGAAAGGCATCCATATGTGCTTCATAATTTTCAATGACATCGGCGGCCATTTGTAAAGGGCTGTACATGGTTACATATAATGCCAATTGCCGGGCAAGGGTGGTCCTTACCCTGGAGTTGTTCTCGGGGTTTAACTGGCTGACATCCGGCTGAAAGATACCGGGCGTGTAATCCATGGGGCCTCCTATCAAGCGGGTAAAGGGCAGTATTGTGGTGTGGTCAGGGTGGCTTCCGCCAAAGGCTTCATACTCCGTGCCGCGGGCAGATTCATTGCCTATGAGGTTAGGATACGTTCGGCGTAAGCCTGTGGGCCTTACAGCCTCATGGGCATTGACCATGATATGGTATTTAACAGCTTGTTGAACGGCATATAGATAATGGTTTACGGCCCATTGCCCATAGTGGTGTTCTCCCCGGGGGATGATATCGCCCACATAGCCACTTTTGACCGAGTTGTAATTGTTGTCCCTCATAAATTGGTATGCCGTATCCAGGTGACGCTCATAATTTCTAATGGATCCTGAGGTTTCATGGTGCATCATAAGCCTTACATCCTTGCTCTTTGCATAATCCCGGAGCTCCGGCAGGTCAAAATCTGGATAGGGAGTCACAAAATCAAAAACGTAGTCCTTGGACTTGCCAAACCAGTCTTCCCAACCCACATTCCAACCTTCCACAAGTACCTGGTCTAGGCCGTTAGCTGCGGCAAAGTCTATATATTCTTTAACGTGTTCTGTCGTGGCACCGTGTTTGCCCGTAGGTTTTGCATTAGCAAAATCAGTCTCTCCTAATTTAACGCTGGGCAGGTCTGCATAGGCCCACGAACTTTTGCCGGTGATCATTTCCCACCATACGCCCACGTATTTCACGGGTTTAATCCACGAGGTATCCTCAAGAACATTGGGTTCATTGAGGTTAAGCGTGATGTTTGATAAAAGGATGTCCCCAGCTTTATCGCTCGCGATGATGGTACGCCAGGGCGTGTTACGCGGGGCTTGCATATAGGCCATATTGCCCACGGCATCTGGGGTAAGGTGCGCTTCAAAGGTCAGGTTGTCATCTCCCAGCTCCAGGTGCATGGCGGGATATTCCACCAGTGCGGCCTCATGTATATTTATGTAAAGCCCCTCTTCTGTTTTCATCATCAGCGCGGTCTGCACAGTGTTTGGCACCGGTGTCTGTGAGGCGTTTGGGGTAACGGCTTGTTGCCATAATCCCTTGATTTCTGAAAGTTTTGAGGTGGTATAGTCATACTCTTGCGTATCATAATCCCCTGGTATCCAAAAGGCTTTATGGTCCCCGGTCATGGCAAACTGTGTTTTCTCATCGGTAATGATAAAATAGGTCAGTTCTGGTTGTTCTGTGAATTCATACCTAAAGCCCAGGCCATCGTCAAAAAGCCTAAACCGAATGGACATCTTTCTATCTGTGCTTTGCTGCTTAAGGTGTACGAGAAGTTCATTATAATGGTCGCGTATGGTTTTGGTTTCTCCCCACACGGGTTCCCAGGTTTCATCCACAGTTCTGGTTTCGGTGTTTTCAACGGTAAATCCCGTTGTCAAGGGTTCGGCATCCTTGAGTTCAAATCCCAGTTTACTTGGGTTGATTACGGTTTTTCCTTGCAGATCAAGCTGATAGGTGGGGGTCTCATTTTCTAGCGAGAAGGTCATTTTTAAATTGCCGTCTGGCGAAAGCAGCTCTTGTGCCTGAATCATGGTACCAAATATTAAGCCTGCAATGATGCAGAATGTCTTCAAATTCATTTTTGATAATTTTAGTCCGGTAAATTAATCAATCCTTATTTTAAGTATCAAATATTTATGGAATCTTATGCTGCAGGATTGTAAATTCACGGTATGAAAGTAGAAATCTGTGCCAACTCGTATCAAAGTGCAAAGGCGGCCCAGCATGGTGGCGCGCACCGCATCGAGCTATGTAGTGAACTTGAAGTGGGTGGGGTAACGCCATCGCACGGTCTTATCGCCAAGGTGGTCTGTGAACTATCCATCCCGGTGCATGTGCTTATCCGTCCACGTAGCGGTAATTTTATATACACTGCCGCGGAGCTGGATGTCATGCTCCGGGATATTGAATTCTGTAAATCAATGGGTTGTGCCGGCGTGGTCACTGGTGCACTTGATGACGATGGCCATGTCGATATGGCTTTCGCCGAAAGGCTTATCGCTGCAAGCGCCCCGTTGCACTTTACTTTTCACCGGGCCTTTGACTGTGTGCAAGAACCCGTGGACACGCTTGAAAAGCTCAAGCAACTTGGTGTACAAAGAATCTTGACTTCTGGCTTGAAGCCAAAGGCAATTGAGGGGCTTGACCTTTTAAAAAAGTTAAAGGCTGTAGCCGGAGATATAGAAATCATGCCCGGGTCTGGTATCAATGCCGGCAATTGCATTACATTTAAAGAAGAAGGTTTTACAAGCATCCATCTTTCTGCAATACGGAAACAGGAAAAGGAAGATTTTGGCGAAAGCCTTTTTGGAAAAGAAAACCTCCCTACCACGGATGAAACCCTGGTCAGGGAGGTTGTTGATTTGGTCAGCTAGTTTTTTAAACTGATTTCTTCTTGAACTGTTCAATGGCGTGGTTTGCCGCGCGGGCAGACATGGCCATGTAGGTAAGCGAGGGATTTTGGGTTGAGGTTGAGGTCATGCAGGCCCCATCAGTCACATACACGTTGTTACAGGCATGCATCTGGTGAAAACCATTGAGCATGGAGGTTTCAGGGTCTTTGCCCATGCGCACGCCACCCATTTCATGGATGTCCAGGCCAGGGGCTTGTTTAGAATCAATGGCCTTGATGTTCTTGAAACCGGCCTTCTCAAACATGGCTGTCAACTCTGTAAAAAAGTGCTTGAGCATTTTTTCATCATTTTCATCATAGTCGATATTGATGTGTATCAACGGCATCCCAAACTGGTCTTTCTTTTCGGCATCCAGGGTCACGGTGTTGGTTTCCTTGGGGATTGTGGCCCCCATAAAGCCAGCACCCACGCGCCATTTGCCATAGTGCGGTTTTTCGCCCAGCAATTTTTCGCTAAGTTCCTTGCCCAGCAGCCCGCTGGTATCAGTACCCTTGCCGCGGCTTGCCGAAAAAGAAACGGCATAGCCACGTTTAAAATCTGTTTCCTGTGCTTTTACATTGACAAACCTGGGGATGTATGCCGAGGTGGGGATGCGGCCTATGCTCTCTTTATCAAGAAAGTCATCACATTCTCCCATCACGTGGCCGCGGTAGTTATGAAAGGCAACATATTTGCCCAGGGTACCGCTGTCATTTCCTATTCCATTGGGGAATCGGTTAGATTTTGAATTGAGCAGTAGGGAGACGGTATTAATGGCCCCTGCATTTACAAAGATAACATCAGCCTCATAGGTGGTTACCTGTTGGGTTTTAGTGTCAAACACCTTAACGCCCGTGGCTTTCCCCTGTTCTTCATCATAGATGATTTCCTGCACCACGGTATCTGGTTGCAGGGTGAGGTTACCCGTTTTTTGCGCCCAGGGAATGGTCGAGGAAACAGAGCTGTAATAGCCGCCAAAGGGACATCCACGCTCACACTCGGTTCTTTTCATGCATGTAGAACGGCCTTGTTGCCTGTGTATATCCTGCGCCTCGCTAAGATGGGCACACCTCCCAAAAATCACGTGCCTGTCCTCATAGTTTTCGGCAACCTTTTCCTGAAAGTGCTTCTGCACGCAGTTGAGGTCCCAGGCAGGTAGAAACTCGCCATCGGGCAGGGTATCCAGCCCATCTTTGTTACCGGTGATCCCTATAAATTCTTCAACCTTTGAATACCACGGGGCCAGGTCCTTGTACCGTATGGGCCAGTCAGTCGCAAAACCATCACGGGCTGGTCCTTCAAAGTCATAATCGCTCCAGCGCTGAGTTTGGCGTGCCCACATCAATGATTTACCGCCTACTTGATAACCGCGTATCCAGTCAAAGGGTTTGTCCTGTACATATTCATGGTCAGTATCTTTTACAAAAAAGTGGGCATTATCTTCCCTAAAGGCATAGCAACGGGCAATGACGGGATTTTCCTTTTTTACTTCATAGGGCATATCACCGCGGTGCTCAAATTCCCAGGGGTTCATGTTTGTGGTGGGATAATCATCAATGTGCTTTACATTGCGCCCACGCTCCAGGAGGAGGGTCTGCATACCGGCATCGCAAAGTTCTTTGGCGACCCAGCCACCACTCATTCCTGCTCCTATTATTATTGCGTCAAATTTAGACTTGCTCATTGTTGTTTTTGGTTATGTTCACGCAGGCTTCATAGGGTAGGGGTATGAGTTTGTACTCCATGTAATCCTGTAGGTAAAGTTGTGAGTTTGTGACGTTGCCTATGGAGAGGTTGCGCATCTTATCTATAAAAAACCTGAGGTTTTCCTGCTTTTCAAGTGCCGGGTCATCAACGTTGCCCGGGGTTGCTGGGGCGTCTTGCTCATGGTCTTCAAGAACCTGCTTGACGACGGCGACAACCGCTTCAGGATCATCAGTCTCTATTTTAACCTGGCTCTCCTTCATCAGGTTTTTATATTCATCAAATCCCCAGGCAAAACGTATATTATCTTCTTCACTATGACAGTCATTGAGCATAGTGAGTATATATTCATTGGCCGGGGGGATGCCCTCAGGTTGATCCTTGAGGGGCAGGAAGGTCTCGCTTATCTGCGAGAGATAGGTTTTGTGGTCATTATCTGGCTTGAACTTCCCATCAGTAACTAGTTCTATGGCAGGGGTGTCATCCCAGATAAAACAGCGGGACATTACCATAGAAGCAAGGGACGCCAGGGCTATACCTTTTAGTGCTTCACGTCTTTTCATAAGTTCTCAAACGATGTAATTGTTAAGGGTTTTAAATATAGGGCTGTTTGTACAGAATAAAAAACTATTGAAGGGTTTGTTCTGTTTTTGGCTTTAAGCCAAAAAAATCCGCCAGCACTCGTGTAACATGCCAACGGTCCTGAACAATAATCCTGCCAGGTCAATTGGCATAATGAGAGGGCTTTACGGTTAACTGTGGATTTCTTTAAAAATAAAAACCCCACCTTGCGGTGGGGCCCTCATCATTAACCAACCTTAGCATGTATGAGCTTGTTGATGTTGTTTTCCCACTTTTCAGCCAGCAGGAGTTCACCATTGACATTTATAAAATCCTGTGAGGTAAAAAATTCAAGCACCTGATTTGGCTTTTTTGCATCCTTGGGTTGCAGTACAAGTTCCAGCCGGTCAATATGCTCAGCCTTAACATTGCCGTTTGGCCCTATTTTGTTGACATGGCAATGCTTGAGTTCATTGATTTCAATGCAGTTCTTAAAATCCATTTCCTTGCTCTTTTTGTAATAATAGACGTGCTCATGGGCCTCATCTAGGCCTATGGCAAAATTAGCATAGCAATCTTTCTCGCTGATCTTAGTATTAAAAGGTGCTGCGAGGGATTGAAGGGATCTTAAAAGTTTTTTCTCCTTGGTTTTTTGGCCTTTCATGGCCAGTAAAAAGGGGAGTGAGCATAACACGAGTAAAGTCACGCCCATTAGGGTTGTTCCTAATTCCATGATTTTTAATGTTTTTTGATAAATAATAAAGTAAATAGGGATGAAAGCATCGGGTTGCACCTCAAGGAGGCACACCTAACTAACAAAATGTAAAAAGTATATTATTTACCAGAAATTATGGAAGGGAAACAGTAGATCTGTCTTACGGTGGTTGACCAGTAAATTGACCGCAAAACCATCATATTGCCTAAGGGCGTTTTCTATAAGTATATCCGCTGGGCGCACAAAGGCCCATTGTGTAGTGCTTGTATCTTCACCCGTGTTGCCGGGCACTTGGGTAAGGCTTTCAAAAGCGGTCTCGCCCTCACTGGGATGCACCGCGACGCTCATGGCCTTGACGTAGGTAAACTGCCCTTTATCAGTACTTGTGGAAGCGTGCTCCTCGCCCGTATGGCCTGCCTGAGGGGCAAAGCTGACCAGCATGGTGTACAACATCACCAGGCCGAGGGACAAGAACATGTGCTTGAGCTGCTTCATAAACAAGCTTTTAAAAAGCCTGACAAATGTACATTGCAATTGTTAAAATCAATCTTAAATGGTATAAAAATATCGCTCAGGGCAAAAAAATTAAATACCCAGGCACTGTTAACCTTGCAAATCAGGGTTTATTTGCAGGGAATCGTACACCGCTTCCAGGTTTTCCTGTTTGTCAGTAAGTACCACCAGCTTGTCATTGGGCTGGATTTCGGTAGAGCCCTTGGGCGTGATATAGCGTTCATTGCGCTCTATCATGGCAATGATGGCAGACTCAGGAAACTTAAGTTCAACAATCTTTTTACCATTTGCATGGCAGTTTTGGGTAATACGTATTTCCTCCATGATGGTTTTGGGGTGTTCCTGGTGCATGGTGTCACTGGAAACTTCCCTGGCGGTTTCTGGCAGGGCGACACCCAGCCACTTTGCAACAAGGGGCAACGAGGAACCCTGTATCAATACTGAAGTCACCGAAATAAAGAACACGATATTGAAAATCACATGCGCCTTATCAATACCCGCTAACAGGGGATATGTGGCAAAAACAATGGGCACGGCACCGCGCAGGCCCACCCACGAAATATACAGCCGGCGGCGCATTTTCATCTTAAACGGAAGCAAGGCAAGCATTACCGCCACAGGTCTCGCGATAAAGATCAAGAAACCGGCAACCAGTAGACCAATGCCTATGTATGGCACGATTTGAGAAGGAAAGACTAGCAGGCCAAGGGTAAGGAAGAGCACGATTTGCATCAACCAGGCAAGCCCGTCAAACATCTGCTTGATGGTGTTTTTATGAATCAGGCTCTGGTTGCCCAGATAGACGGCGCAGATGTATATGGCAAGAAACCCGTTGCCGCCCAGCACTCCCGTAACCGAAAACGTGATGAACATCAGGGCTATCACAATTACGGGATAGAGGCCTTCAAAACTTATGTTGATCTTGTTGATGACCAGTTTGCTCAACTTGCCAAAAAGGAAACCAGCAACCCCGCCCAGTAGCATCTGCAATAAAAAGACAGGGATTATTGTCCAGAGTTGCTTGTCTTGATTGACCACCAGGGAGAGCGTGCTAATCGTCAATACATATGCCATGGGGTCATTGCTCCCACTTTCCAGTTCCAGGGTGGGGCGTAGGTTTGTCTTGAGCGATAGGTTCTTGCCCCGCAGGATGGAAAATACCGCAGCAGCATCAGTTGAGGAGACGATAGACCCCAGCAACAGGCTTTCATAAATGGTAAAATCCGTGATATAGTACACAAAAACCCCCAGGCTTATCGCAGTGAGAAAAACCCCCAGCGTGCTGAGCATGACCCCTTCTTTCAAAACTGGTTTTACTGAGGGCCAACTCGTGTCAAGCCCCCCGGAGAAAAGGATGAAATTAAGGGAAACAATACCTATGAACTGCGCGATTTCAGGATTGTCAAAATAAATCCCACCTATGCCCTCAGAACCGGCAAGCATGCCTATGCTCAAAAAAAGCAGCAGGGTGGGAATGCCCAGCTTATAGGTAGTTTTACCGGCAATGATGCTTACAAAAAGGAGTACAGAGCCTATAAGGATGATATTTTCTATGGTGATGTTCAAGGCATTGTGGTTTTTTGGCTATGCGCTAAGGGATTTACTGATTTTTCTTCAAAACTAGCTTATTTTTTACTGCATTTTCAGGATAATCTCCTTTGTGGGTGGTCATCGGTTTTCAAGCGTCCAGTGTTTAACTGTATGCTTCAAATTTTGTCCGGTCAAATCTTAAAATGCCGTAAAATTTTGGCTTTAAGCCATATATGTTATGAAACATTTAATACTTGATGCCAAAGTAATGATAACGTCCTGGTAAAATGGGTCATCAACTTGTAAATTAGTATCTCAAATTCAAAGATTATGAAGACTTTAATAACCGTTATAAGCATAGTATTTTTCACGTTTGCCACACCTATAGATAATGATATTAAGAACAACACCCTCGATACCGTTGAGGAAACATTGACCTTTGATGGATATGAAGGTGAATATTTTTTCTTTACCGATAAAGACCTTAATGCGGTGGTGCTGGAATCTCAGGATGAAACGGCTGCCATCAATGATCTAAGGGATAATGATGAGGTAGGTGAGGAGTTTAACGTGACCTATAGTATTGCAGCTCAAAAGGAACACCCTTCTAGCAAGGGAGTGATCAAAGAAATCAAATAGTCTCAAGATACCCGCTTAATATTAAAAAAGCTTGCCGTGAGGTAGGCCTTTTTTTTGGCTTAAAGCCAAAAAGCACTACCCGATGGCCCGCTTGCCAAAAATCAACAGGAATACGGTTTCATATTTATCTCCCAGGCTTTTGCGCAAGATGTTGAACCCCTTTGTAATCTGGGCTTCCACCGTTTTTATCGAGATATCGAGATATTCTGAAATTTCCTTGTTGGTGAGGCCTTCCTGCTTGCTCATGGTAAAGACCTGTCTGCACTTGGGAGGAAGTTTTTCAATCTCGCGGGTCACGATTTCAAGGATGTTTGAAAATTTCCTGTCATCCATTTCTTCAACCACCTCGTTCATGGTCTCATAGTACTTTAACTCCAGGACCATGGCTGCCTTGTCCCGTCTATAGGTACTTATAAACTCATTATAGACTGACCTGTACAAGAAGCTCTGTATAGCATATTTGCAATTGAGCTTTTTATGGAATTGCCAGGTCCTTAAAAAAACGTTTTGCACGATATCCTCGGCCAGGGCATGGTCATTTACAAAGGTCAGTGCATAGGCAAACAGCCGCCTGTGATACTTGTCAAGCAGAAATATATATGCTTTTTCCTCACCTTTTTTAAGGTGGTCAATAAGGATGGCGTTATCATCGTAGTTGTGGAGTGCTTTCAGTTTTCCTAAAATTCCTGGTTCAATAGTCCGAATATAAAAAAAATATCAATAAAAAGTTAGGGTATTGTTAATGTGCTGCGTAATACCTATAGAACTTGACGATTGATGAACGATAAAAACATAGAAAATTCTCTCATAAGATACTTGAATGCATCAGCGAGCCGGAAGGACCTGGATGTTTTGAACCAGTGGATACAAGAGCCCTCAAGCGAAACAATTTTCAAGACGTATTTAAAAACCCATTTTGCAATTAATTCAAGTATGAACACTCCAAATCATAATTCGATGAAAGAGCGTTTGCTCGAGGAAATACGTAGCGACAAGAAGAAGATCAAACGCCGTAGGGCAAATACCCTTTTAAAATATGCCGCGCTTTTTGTGGGGATAATTTTCTCCGGATATCTCGTTCAAAAAAGTTTTTTCAATACTAAGGAAACACCGGCCCTTGTCGTGGGCGAAGATGCAATCATCCTGGAACATGAAAATGGAAATGTAGAAAGACTGGATAAAGAAGGCAATACCGTCATTACCGATGCCACAGGAAATATCGTGGGGAAACAGCAGGGCGAAGAACTGGTGTATACCCAGGGAAAAAGCAGTGAAAAGCTTGTGTACAACACGTTAAAAATACCGTATGGCAAGCAATTAAAGGTAGCCTTGTCAGACGGCACAAAGGTCATGCTCAACGCTGGCAGTGAATTTAGATATCCCGTAAACTTCATCAAGGGGAAGAAAAGGGAGGTCTTCTTGCAGGGAGAGGCCTATTTTGATGTGGCACATGACGCAAGGCATCCCTTTGTGGTAGAGGCAAATGCACTTGATATACAAGTACTGGGGACCAAATTCAACGTGGCAAATTACAAAGAAGACGTTTCCACGGAAGTGGTACTTGTGGATGGGTCCGTTATGTTGCAGTCCAATACAGAAACTGCTGAAAAGTCACAAACCATCCTATCTCCCGGTTTTAAGGGCATTTTTAAAAAATCTGAAAAAACCATCGAGACCAAGGAAGTAAATACGGCCATCTATACGGCATGGACAGATGGTTTTGTAGTGTTCAGGGAAGCACCGTTTCAAAACATCCTGAAAAAACTTGAGCGTCATTACAATGTAAAGATCAGGAATACAAATACGACCCTGGCAAATGAAAGGTTCAATGCAACCATAGATGTAGAAAATGACACTATAGACCAGGTACTGGAATACTTTAATAAAATCTATGATATCGACTATACAATAATAAACAATGAAGTCATCATAAATTAACCAAGCGCGTATGATATAAAAAGACCAACAAGAACAAGGATCACAAAAAAAATCGAGGAATGCTGGCACATCCCCCGATAACCATTAAAGTGATCAAATTAAGTAATCACCAAAAATCATTTGAAATTATGAAAAAACCATGGAAATCCAGGTATGACTCCTGGAAATTCAAACTCTGCCTAAAAATGAAATTAACGCTCCTACTCATTACGATATCGTTTGCGGTTCAAGCGGGCAATACGTATTCTCAAAATGTGAAAATCTCACTCGACCTTCATGATGTGACGATTGAGAGGGTCATAGATGAGATTGAGGCAAAAACAGAATTCAAGTTTATCTTCAATATCAATACCGTGGACCTTAACAGAAGGGTGAACATAACCGTTCATGATAAAAGGATCCCCAGGATACTTGATAGGCTCTTTGAAAAAAAGAACACCAGTTACGAGATCTATGATGAGAAGATCCTGTTGAAACCCAGTCTTGCAGATAGCCGTACTCCATTACCGGCCGCTGCGGTCCTGGAGCAACAACAAAAGATGGTTACCGGTACGGTGACAGATCAAAACGGGACCCCGTTACCGGGAGTAAATATCATAGAAAAAGGAACATCTAATGGAGATGTCACTGATTTTGACGGTAGGTTCTCAGTAAAGGTTGCTGGAGCCCAGTCTGTGCTACAATTCAGTTTTCTGGGCTTTAAGTCAAAAGAAGTACTTGTAGGTGACACAACAGATTTTGATATCGTGTTAGAAGAAAGCGCCCAGGGGCTCGATGAGGTCGTTGTCGTGGGATACGGCACGGTTAAAAAGAGTGATTTAACGGGTGCGGTTTCATCAATCAAGGTAGATGAGGTAAGCAGCGCAACAAATACCTCGGTTGACGGGATGTTGAAGGGAGTATCTGGTATAAACGTGGTACAGAACAACGGCGAGCCCGGTGCGGGTTTTTCAATCAACGTTAGGGGCGCAAGCTCGGTAAGTGCGGGCAACAGCCCCTTGTATGTTATTGACGGTTTTCCGGTAGACAATAATCCTGCTTTGGGAAGTGGGGGAGATCCCTATTTTTCTGGGCAAAGAAGCCCCAGGAACCCACTGGCCTCGATCAATCCACAGGATATTGAATCTATTGAAATCCTGAAGGATGCTTCCGCGGCAGCGATATATGGCTCCCGTGGGGCAAATGGGGTAGTGCTCATCACCACAAAGAGCGGGGCATCTGGCAAGGTAAAGATCAACCTGCAATCCTCATACGCTTTTCAGACCCCGTTCAATAGCATTGATGTTCTATCAGCCCAGGATTATAAGCGCATTCTCAATCAAATCATTGATGAAGGTGGTGCGAGTGAAAGTGAGCGCATAGGGGATATAGCTAATAATGGCGCTGGGACTGATTGGCAGGATGCCGTTACTGAAGAGGTTGCCATAATGCAAAACCACCAACTCTCCTTTACCGGTGGCAACGACAGTTCAAAATACTTTTTATCCTTGAATTATGTAGATCAAGAAGGTGTTGTGAAACGTAGTGATTATGACAGGTACAGTCTTCGTTTCAACCTGGATTCACAGGTTACCGATAGGTTTAAGATAGGCCTCAATGCAACAGCTTCTTATACGACCAATACGTTTGTGCCCAACGGTTTTTCAACAAATGAAAATGCCGGGGCACTCTATTCAGCAATAAATTTTGATCCCACATTACCCGTTCAAGATGAAAATGGAGACTTTGCAATCTCTCCATTGCTTAGTATAGATAATCCCGTGGCGTTATTATATGGCACAAATTCTTCTTCTAGGTCCAGCAGGATATTGACTACCCTTACGGGGGAATATTCTTTTACTGATGACCTTAGCGCAAAACTCAACCTGGGCGGTGATGTACTGAATGAGAAAAGAAAGAACTACATAAGTAGGTTGACCAAGAACGGAAGGAACATGGGGGGTATAGGAGCCATGTATCAAGGGGAAAGAAGCAGCTATCTTGCTGAGCTTACCTTAAATTATAGCAAGATATGGGGAGACCATAACCTTCAGGCACTGGCAGGAACGACCTTTCAGAGATTCTTTTCAAATAGGCAAAACAACAGGGCAAGCAACTTCCCCAGTGATGCCACCCAGGCAGATGACCTTTCCCTGGGCAGCCAGGATACCTATGTGATCAACAATCCCTCTTCTGGTAACCGGTTGGCATCCTTGATAGGCAGGGTAAATTATATTTATAAGAATAAATATTCTGCCACGGTAACGGCAAGACGCGATGGTTCTTCCCGTTTTGGGGCAAACAACAAGTATGGTACTTTTCCTTCGGCTGCAGTTGCCTGGAAAATTTCTGAGGAGGACTTCATGAAAAATGTGGAAACGGTAAATTTCCTGAAGCTTAGAACGAGCTGGGGTCTGACCGGTAATCAAGAGATAGGCGATTTTGCATATCAAACCACATATTCTGGAGGTGCCCCTGCAGTATGGGATGATCAATTGATAACCACTACGGCACCTTCTCGCTTACCTAATCCAGACTTAAAGTGGGAGCAGACCGAGCAATTGGATATCGGTCTTGATTTCGGTCTTTTTAAGAACAGGATCAGCGGTGGTATCGATTATTATAGAAAGACCACGACTGACATGCTGCTCAACCTCCCCGTACCAGAATCGACTGGGTTTGGTAGCATCTTGACCAATATAGGAGAGATAAAAAATTCAGGGATAGACTTCTTTGTCACGTCAAAGAATATCGTGAATGATGACTTTCAATGGTCAACAAGCATCACGCTTACCACACTTAAGAATGAGGTGGTGGACCTAGGGCCTATTCCTGAAATCAATTCTGGAAGTGGTTTTCTTCATGTAGATCAAATAGGGATTATACGCCCAGGCGAGCCTTTAAATTCGTTTTATGGATGGGAAGTGGCCGGTGTATGGCAACAGGATGATGATTTTTCTACCACAAATGAAAATGTACAACCGGGTAACTTAAAATATGTAGATCAAAATGGCGATGGATATATCAACGGTGATGACCGGGTGATTTTAGGAAATTCCTTCCCGGATTTTCAATGGTCTTTTGCCAATACATTTACCTATAAGAATTTTGAGTTATATGTGTATATGGAAGGTGTTGAGGGAGCCGAAATGCTTAACGGAAACCTGATTGACAGCTATTTTCCCATCAATTTTGGCAGGAACAAATTTGCAGAACCTTACCTGAACCGCTGGACGCCAGACAATCCTACTAATGAATACCCATCATTTGTAAATCCTCTTTCACAGGGAAGAAAAACAGTGAATTCGAGAACGGTACAGGATGCTTCTTACATGAAGTTAAGAAACATTAAACTGGCCTATAATATTCCACAATCTGTTTCCTGGTTTCCCACGGGGCAGGTATATGTGTCAGCAGATAACCTGTTTATCCTGACGGATTATGATGGTATAGACCCCTCGATAAACCCTAACAACAATGCAAGCTTACGGGTTGACTTTAACACCTATCCCACGGCAAGGACTTACACGGTAGGACTTAGACTGGATTTATAATTTATATGACTGAGAGAAATGAAAAACTATAAGAAAATAATCCTTTGTGTTCAACTTTTGGCGGCAGCCATATTATTGAATAGTTGTGAGGACATACTGGAGGAAGAAAACATATCGCAACTACAGGCGGACAACCTTTTGACGACCCAGTTGGGCTTGGAAAGTGTTATCGCTGATGCATATTCCCAGATCAACGGGGCAAACAATATCAGGGATATTGTAAAACGAGAAGAGATGACAACTGATGAGATGTGGCAAACAGGAGGTGGTGAAAACGGTACGGCCTCAAGCTTGATTGCATTTTTTTGGGATTCTAACAACAGTCTTGAAGCCTTTGACTGGGGTAAATACTGGAATGCAATCCGGGATGCCAATACCGTTCTGGATAATATTGATAATGTGGGCGAAATATCTGAAGAAACAAGGAGTGAGATTATTGCAGAAGTTCGCTTCTTAAGGATATGGGCGTATTATTCCCTATGGAATCAATTTGGCGACATGCCCATCAGGACCAGCCTTAGTGATCCTAGGGAACTTGCCAGGGCTAGTGATGCAGAGTTCAGCAATTTTATGGAAACTGAAATGCTGGCCGCAATCGCAGATCTACCGGAGCCTGGTGATGAGCCTAATTATGGGCGGGTGCACAGCGATGGGGCAAGGGCCTTGCTGACCAAATGGTACCTCAATACCAAACAATGGCAAAAATGTGCCGACATGGCCATGCAAATCATGGACCGGGATAATTTTGAGTTGTTTCCTTCAGCCTTTGACCTATTTGCACTTGAGAATGAACGAAATTCTGAATTTA
>PALD01000080.1 GCA_002710685.1 Cytophagaceae bacterium
CTCATGCGGCTGATACGCGTCTCGATCCGATGGGCTGTGGCCAAGAACGGGCCCAAGTGTCAAGATGTCGCAAGTGTCTTGGACCCGTAGAAATCTCCACGGACTGGTTGGCGTCCGGTATTTTATGAGCCTGCTTTCGCGAAAGTTTGAATACCAGGCTGATGATTTTGCAAAGCACACCTATGCGGCACAACCTTTGATTACTTCATTAAAAAAGCTATCGCGCAATAGCCTGAGCAACCTGACACCACACCCACTGTACGTCAAACTTCATTATTCGCACCCCACGTTATTACAGCGGTACCGCAATTTAAAAGCCTAAAAGCACCATAAGGAATATTCATTATTCCCAAGATAATTGTACATTTATTCAATGGAGACAATCGACATCCAAAAAGAGAACAAGGAGCTTGCCAGGCAGTATAAAGAACTCCTGCGCATCAGCTACCGTACGCTTTCTGACGAGGATAAAAAACTCATTCGCCAGGCGTTTGATGTAGCGGTTGATGCCCATAAGGACCAGCGCCGCAAATCTGGCGAGGCCTACATCTTTCACCCTTTGGCCGTAGCCAAAATAGTTGCTAGCGAGATAGGCATGGACGCCACCTCCATCGCCGCGGCACTGCTGCATGATGTGGTAGAGGATACCGCCTACACGCTTGATGATATCGAGCAGATGTTTGGCGAGACCGTGGCCCGCATTGTTGATGGGCTTACCAAGATATCCAACCTGCAGACCAATAAGGATGTTTCGCTTCAAGCTGAAAACTTCAGGAAGATGCTGCTCACCATCAATGATGATGTACGGGTGATCATCATCAAGATTGCAGACCGTCTCCACAACATGCAGACCATGGACTCCATGCGACCTGACAAGCAGGTTAAGATTGCCAGTGAAACCCTTTATATCTACGCCCCGCTTGCCCACCGTATAGGCCTATACAACATCAAGACTGAGCTTGAGGACCTGGGCCTTAAATATACCGAGCCAGATGTCTATAATGACATTGCCCGCAAGATGAAGGAGACCAAGGAAGAGCAGGACAAGTACATTGCAGATTTTACACAGGTTGTACGCGAGTCCCTGGACAAGGAAATGCTGGATTATGATATCAAGGGGAGGCCAAAATCCATTTTCAGCATCCGCCGAAAGATGAACAATCAGAACATACCCTTTGAGGAGGTGTATGATAAGTTTGCCATCAGGATAATATATAAAAGTGCCCAGGAAAATGAAAAATTCATAGCCTGGAAGATATACAGCATCGTCACAGACCACTTTAGACCTAATCCCACACGCCTACGCGACTGGATAAGCTCTCCTAAATCAACAGGTTACGAAGCTTTACACATTACCGTCATGGGCCTGCGCGGCCGCTGGGTAGAAGTGCAGATACGCAGTGACAGGATGAACGAGATTGCCGAAAAAGGATATGCGGCACATTATAAATATAAACAGGGAGATGATGGCGACGTGGCCCTTGATGAGTGGCTCAACCGCTTACAGGAAGCCCTGGAAAACCCAGAGTCAAATGCCGTGGAATTTGTAGAGCAGTTCAAGCTCAACCTCTATAACAAGGAGATATTTGTATTTACCCCGCAGGGAGACCTTAAATCGTTGCCCAAAGGGGCCACACCGCTTGATTTTGCCTTTAGCATACATACCGAGATAGGTGTACACACCCGCGGGGCCCGGGTAAACGGTAAACTGGTTCCCCTATCACACGCCCTGAAGAGTGGCGACCAGGTGGAGATAATCACCTCTGAGCATGCAAAGCCAAACAACCACTGGCTGGATTATGCCACAACGGCAAGGGCACGCTCAAAGATAAAATCATCGCTCAAAGACGAGAAAAAGGGAATCGCAGAAGATGGCAAGGTCATCCTACAGAGAAAACTGAGGTCCCAAAAAATAACCATGGACGAGCGCGTGGTCAATGAAATGGTGGTCTATTTTAAATTAAAGACCAGCCTGGACCTGTTTTTTAGGGTTGGCATAGGCACCATAGACAACAAGATGATCAAGGATTTTGCATCCAGCCGCAGCAATGCACTGGTAAGTTTCTTTAAAAGCAAGATAAGGAGGCCGGTCGTTGCCGAAAAACTTAACCATGATGAAATCACGGAGAAATTTGACCTGCTGGTCTTTGGCAAGGATGAGCAAAAGCTTGATTACTCACTGGCGCAATGCTGCAACCCCATTCCCGGGGATAAGGTATTTGGCTTCACCACGGTAAGCGATGGCATCAAGGTCCACAAGCAGACCTGCCCCAATGCCATACAACTGCAAAGCAATTATGCATACAGGATAATCCCCGCAAAATGGATAGACAGTTCTGCACAAGAGTTCAGGGCAGACCTTGAACTTACGGGCATAGACAATCTGGGACTTGTCAACGAGGTTACCCGTGAAATCTCTGAACACATGCACGTTAACATGCGTTCTTTGAATTTTACCACAAATGATGGTGTGTTTAAGGGTAATATTACCGTTATTGTAAAAAACAAGGAACATTTGCGCAAGCTCATGGAGAACTTGAAAAAAATAGGCGGTATCGACAAAGTCATTAGACTGTAATCGCTAAATTTGCAATCTGACTTATGGCAATTAAAGCAACGATAAACAAGGACCAAGAGGTCGTAAAGAACGTTTTTACAAAATTTCTTGAAGACAAGGGGCACCGTAAAACACCCGAACGTTATGCTATACTACAAGAAATCTATAATCATGAGGACCATTTTGATATAGAATCTTTGTACATAAGCATGAAAAACAAAAACTATAGGGTAAGCAGGGCGACCCTGTACAACACCATAGAACTTTTGCTGGATTGTGGACTGGTGCGCAAGCATCAATTTGGTCAAAACCAGGCGCAATATGAAAAATCCTATTTTGACAAGCAGCATGACCACGTGATCCTTACGGATACCGGCGAGGTTATCGAGTTCTGTGACCCACGTATCCAATCAATAAAAAAAACCATTGAAGAGGTTTTTAATATCGATATACAAAAGCATTCCCTATACTTTTACGGCAACCGCAAATCAACCAAAGACAACGAATAGCATACAATGGCAGTAGACTTACTTCTAGGTCTCCAATGGGGAGATGAAGGAAAAGGAAAAATAGTTGATGTACTCACCAAGGATTACGATATAATTGCAAGGTTTCAGGGAGGGCCCAATGCTGGCCATACCCTTGAATTTGATGGTATCAAGCACGTATTGCATACCATCCCCAGTGGGATTTTTCATGAAGATGCAATAAATCTTGTGGGCAATGGTGTCGTGATAGACCCGGTCATCTTTAAACGTGAGCTCAACAACCTGGAGCAGTACAACATAGATTTTAAGGAAAAATTATTGATTTCGCGCAAAGCGCACCTCATACTACCCACGCACAGGTTGCTCGATGCAGCAAGTGAAGCGTCAAAGGGAAAAGCAAAAATAGGTTCCACCCTTAAGGGTATAGGCCCTACCTATATGGACAAGACCGGCAGAAACGGCATACGTGTGGGAGACCTTGAACTTGATGACTGGAAGGAGCGCTATAATTCTTTAAGGGACAAACATCTTGCGATGATTGATTTCTACAATGCAGAGATTGAATATGACCTTACAGAGCTTGAAGTTGAATTCTTTAAAAGTGTTGAAACACTTAAGACCCTCACCTTCATCGACTCTGAAGAGTATTTACACCAGGCACAGCGCACGGGCAAAACCATCTTGGCCGAAGGTGCCCAGGGATCATTACTGGACATTGACTTTGGCACCTACCCATATGTCACTTCATCGACCACCACAGCAGCTGGTGCCTGTACAGGTCTGGGCGTGGCCCCCACAAAGATCAAGGAAGTTTTTGGGATTTTCAAGGCATACACCACCCGTGTGGGCAGTGGCCCCTTCCCTACTGAACTATTTGATGAAGCAGGAGAAATCATGGGCCGCGTGGGCAATGAATTTGGTGCCACCACGGGAAGGCCACACCGTTGCGGCTGGCTGGACCTTGTAGCCCTTAAATATGCCGTACATGTCAACGGCGTCACCCAGTTGATGATGATGAAGGGCGATGTACTTTCTGGGTTTGACACCCTCAAGGTATGCACGGCCTATAAATATAAGGGAGAACGTATTGAGCATTTTCCCTATAACATCGAGGCTGAAAATGTGGAACCGGTTTACACCGAAATGAAGGGCTGGAAGGCTGACCTGACCAAAATGACCAAGGAATCTGAACTTCCACAGGAAATGCTGGACTACATCCACTTTTTAGAAAAAGAACTTGAAGTACCCATTAAAATAGTTTCCGTGGGGCCTGACAGAAAACAGACAATCCTTAGATAACCATATGAACCGAAGCTATTAGCTTCGGTTTTTTTATTTTGAACCATGTTTGAAGTTGAACTCACCGCAGAAGTAAACAATCCTGTTGAAGTCTATAAAAAACTTCAGGAATTCTCTGATTTTCAAAGGCTGAAATATTTTGACAGATACTTTGACAAAGAGAATGACCTTGAACACAAGGAACAAGAACTGCGCGTACGTATCAAAGAAAACCAAAACACGGGTGAACTAAAAAGCGTACTGACGCTCAAGGACTCCCCTTTTGACAAAAAAACCAGGTCAAAACCAGAGTATGAAACCGTTGTTGAAGAACCTGAACAAGCCGTGGTACTTCTGGATAAATTAGGCTTTCGCCAAAAAATATCCTATAACAAATACTGTGATTTTTTTGCTTTTCGCTACAGCGGAAGGGATATTGAAGTTTCTTATGTAACCTTTGATGAAATCCCTGAAACATTCATAGAAATCGAGACCCTGGTCAACGAAGAGTCGCAAACGCCAGAGGCCTTTAAAGTGGTCTATGAACTGTTAGAAAAGCTGAACGTGCCTCAGGCAGACCTTACCACGCTGATGTATCAAACCAGAATACATACCGCCAGGAAGGGTAACTTATAAATACCGCTCGCTCACGATATTTGCATGGTGAATCTCATGCCCCACGATGATAAATGCAGCTGCCCGGGCTGAAAGGTTACCACCACTTACCCGGCCAATAAAACCCATGCTCTCAGGGTTGATGCCCTTGATCAACTGTAGGGTTGACTGGCGTACAGCAGTGTATTCATCAAGCAGTTCATCCACGCTCCTCCCGTTAGCCATTGCCGGCTTGATATAATCATCCTGTTCAAAACCGGGAAGTTCGGTACGGTCATTTCGCGCCAAGCGCAATACCCGGTAACCGAAGATGCGCTCAGTATCAATAATGTGCTGCAGCACTTCTAGCACCGTCCATTTTCCTTCTGCATAAGCATAATGCAGTTTACCTTGTGGTATGGCTCCATAAAACCTGAGGGTCAATTCTTTACCCTTTTCCAGGGAATCAAGCAGTTGCGCCTCATCATCTATCAACCTGAGATAGGTATGATAGAAGGAATTGTACTCATCAGGTTCTATGGAGCTCCTTTTCATCTATTATGCAGAGTTTCTACTGGCGTTGATGTTACCAAACAGTGAACGTGTCACCATTTTTTCAAACATGTCCAGTTTTTCTGCATCTGCATCTGGGTCTTTGCGCAAATCCTGTATTTGCTTCAAGGCAAATTGCTGTATGGTGAGCAAGGGCAGCACAATGCTTTCACGCTCTTGTATCGATGCCCGCCCGGCAGGTTCTTCTTGCATTAACTCATCAAATCCCGTGAGTTTTAATAGCAGTCTTTTAGTAAGCTCATACTCATCGTGAATCAATGTCCAGAAAGCACCAAACTCCTCATCGTTCTTCATGTAAGCGGTCAGGCCAAAAAAGGATTTGGTCAGGCTCATCATACTATTTTCAAGCAACGTCTTAAAAAATAAACTATTATCATACAGATGTTTAACCTTGTCAAATTCACCTGATTCTTCAAAGTGCTTCATCGCGGTGCCTACCCCATAGAATCCTGGAACGTTTTGTTTTAACTGGCTCCATGAACCAACAAATGGTATTGCCCTTAATGCTGAAAAATCTAGCGTGTCGCTCTTGCCCCGTTTACTGGGACGACTCCCTATGTTTGTCTTGGCATAGTATTTTAAGGTACTCATCTTCTCAAGATATGGAAGGAACTTAGGGTGTGCCTTAAAGTCAGAATACGTCTTATAGCTTATCTCCGCCAGTTCTTCCATGGTTTTTCTATCGCCGTCAATGAATGCAGGTTGTTTTTCGGAGAATACCCCATTGAAAATACCTGAACTCAGCAATTGCTCGAGGTTATATTGACAGGAATCCACGGTTCCAAAATTTGAACTGATTGTTTGTCCCTGCACCGTAAGTTGAATCTGGTCGTCTTCAACGGTACTGCCCAGCGAGGCATAAAATTGATGTGTCTTGCCACCACCACGTGCTGGTGGACCACCCCTACCATCAAAGAATATCACCTTGATGCCATATTCCCTGGATATTGCGGTGAGTTCTTCCTTGGCCTTGAAAATACTCCAGTTTGCCATGAGGTACCCACCATCTTTTGTACCATCACTGAAGCCCAGCATAATCGTCTGGCGGTTGCCTCGACTCTCTAGGTGTGCCTTGTAAGCTTCATTGGTATACAGTTTTTTCATAACGCTTGCCGCTGCCTTAAGGTCAGGTACGGTCTCAAAAAGCGGCACAATGTCTGCCGTAGGTTTTTCCCACCCACACAGATGGAGCATAGCAAATGCCTGCATCACGTTGAGCATGGTCTGGTTGTTACTTATTATATACCTGTTAGAACCGCGCTCACCATTTTGAGACTGTATGGTCTTCATGGCATAAATGGATTCTAGGGTCTTTCTTGTGATATCATCAACAAAGCGTGTGGTATCCAGTTTACCGTTTACGCGCTGCAATATCTTTATCTGTTCTTCTTCACTTAGCTCTAGATAATTATCTGGGAAGATATCAAGCTTATCATCTTTACATTGCTTGAAGATTTCTTCCATCACGTGCATGTGCACCCTACTGTCCTGGCGAATGTCTAACGTAGCAAAATGAAAACCAAACATATTTACCTTGTTTATAAGGTCATCGATGGATTCAACAAACAGTCCCTCGTGCTTCTCCATGACAAGTGTTCTCATCTCGTTGAGCGTATCCAGCAATTCTTCTACGGTAATCTTGAGTTGATCACCCGTGATAGATATACTGTCGTAGAGTTTTTTCTCAAGGTCAGCCAGGGGTTCCTCAGTACCCACAAAGGTTATACGGCGCCTTATTTCGCGCATATCGCGATAATAATTCTTGATTACCGTATTTCTAAGCCTACTGGCTACTTTAAGGGTTATCTCAGTGGTGACAAAAGGGTTACCATCCCTATCTCCTCCAGGCCAGAAGCCCAGGTCAATGATGTGGTTGTCTATGAACTCACCTTCAAATACATTTTGTTGCAAATAATTATAGATGAAGCTGGCAGAATCATAGAATACATTCTCCAGGTACCATATCAAGCTCACGGCCTCATCAAATGGCGTGGGTTTTTCCTTTTTGAAAAATGGGGTCTTGCCCAGTTGCGCCAGCAGGTTCTTGATCATCTCAAGATCGTTGGCATTAATGGCATCGCTAAGGTCATTGATTATACCCAGCACTGCCCCAGGATAAAACTGGGTGGGGTGCGCGGTTAATACGGGCCTAATCCTGAAGTGGTTGAGATATTCCTTTAACTGGCCCGTTTTGTTCTGTGCCTGCGCTTCTTCTTTTATGTTCCTCAAGGTACCACGGCCATCCATGTTGTTGACTATACGGTATCCTGCATCCTCGATGGCATCAAAGAGCACAACCTGCCTTTCAATATATTGAATAAAGCGGAACAAGAGATCATAACGTTCATCATCAGGAATGTCCCTTTGGTATTTATCAAAGAAGTACTTTACAATCTCAGTGGGGGTGTGATTTTCACGATAACCCCTTTGACAAATCATGTCAAAAAGGGGCAATAGGACCCCGGTATTTGAAATTCCCTGAAAAGGTAATGTCATAAAGAGGCTGTTGTACACCTCATATTTTGACTTTACATAATTGTTGAATCTTTCTAGTTTTGGTTGCCTTGACATAGAAGCTCGTCTTTTTTTGGTTTTTTTAGTGGTTCTAATGTAAAATAAAAAAAACCCTTTGTCCATAAAGCCAAAGGGTTTAATAAAAGATTATCATTTGGCTTTATAGATCCTGAAAAATAGAATGCATCAAACGCTTCTTGTCGTTGATGCTTTCTTCAAGGGAAATCATGGTTTCTGTACGGTAAACACCCTCAATATCGTCAAGCTCAAAAATCACGTTTTTAGCATGCTCGGTATTATGGGCCCTGATTTTACAGAATATATTGAATTTACCGGTTGTCACGTGTGCAACGGTAACGTATGGTATTTGATTTATTCTTTCTAGCACAAACTGGGTCTGGCTGGTCTTATTGATATAGATCCCTACATAGGCGATAAATGAATATCCCAGTTTTGCATAATCCAGGGTCAAAGAAGAGCCCACAATGATGCCTGCTTCTTCCATTTTTTTAACCCTAACATGCACGGTACCAGCAGATATAAGCAATTTTTTGGCAATATCTGTAAAGGGTGTACGGGTGTTTTCAATCAACATGTCCAGAATCTGGTGGTCAACTTCGTCTAATTTGAATTTCGCCATTATTGGATGATTAAATTATGTTAAACGCAAAAATAATACAATTACATTGAATTATTCACAATTTTTTATCTAAAAATAACGAAAACGTTGTAGGTATTTCAGCGTTTATTGTGATTTCATTAAGCTCATCACCCTCTTTCCATTGAATATCACTGGGTTTAGATACTTTACAGCCCTTGCCATCTACCTCCCTGTGCCCTTCAAAATAACGCAGGTCAGCCACCTTATGTATCCTGGGGATAAACTGGATTTCACCATGTACCAGTTTTTCTTCATACTGCACCGCAACATCCACTACACCCACCTTGGGAAGCTTGAGGTTTCTTATAATGATATCGGTAAACTTCTTCTCATTGTCAGGTATGCGCATATAGGCCTCATCAACACCGTCCAACTTTATATCTTCATCCAGCAGGTACTCAAAGGCGCGTACATAGCTTAAAAAGATGTACTGGCGGGTAACATCCCGTTTATAATCGCCAGGGTAATGCCCAGCTTCAAACAATACGGTATGGGCACCCATCATTTGAAAGGTGTCCCCCACACAGTTCTCGTTAAAACCATCGTCATACCTGCCCACCTGTCCCGGGATAAATTGCTGCAACATGCTGTTCATGGCATTGATGACCGCCATCCCGGCCTTACGGGAATAGGTCACCGTCCTCTTTTTTTCTTCAGCGGGCGATAAAAAAGAAACCGTAGCTGGCTTGGCTGGTTCCCCCACGCTAAAAATAGTGCGCTGCCCATGGAGGTTAAAGCAGTATTTAGGCTTGAATTTATCAAAAATGCCGCGCAGCACCCTACTTTCAGGTTGAGATAAATGCTGTGCGTCCCGGTTAAGGTCAACTTCCACAGCATTTAAGCGTGTAAATCGCTCGGCACCATCAGGATTGAGCATGGGGATGAACACAATGTGCAGGGCATTGTACAGTGCCTCAATGTTTTTATCGTTTTTCAACGAAAGATACCTGAACAGGTCAAATAAGGCCTTTGTGGTCGTAGACTCGTTACCGTGCATCTGAGACCACGCCAAAACCTTCAGCGGACCTTTACCCCAGGTAATTTTATGGATATCCCTATGTTCTACGGATTGCCCAATAACCTCAAAGGAAAACCTATCGTCCAATTTTTGAAAGAGGGGGGCTATCCTAGAAAGGGTAATGTAACGGTCATGAAGGGATGATTCCTTGTTCTCCTTATGCCATTTCAATAATTGATTATAATCAAAGCTTGCAGTCATGTCACAAATGTAAACACAAGTTATTTTACAAATGTAAACATGAAAAAATATCCATTGTTTTACTTATGTAAACAATAATCATGTGCCTTATAACTACTTGATCTGGATAGATTCCATTACTAATTAATTTGTTTGTTAAACAATTGTTTTTGAATTATTAACGTTATATTAAGAAACAATTACTTTAATATATAAACACCTTTATTTCTAAAAAATAAGGGTGTTTGCGCAAGAAATGTTACATTTGTAACGTTATTGGATTTAAAATATAGTTTACAATGGTAAACAGTGAGGATTTTGGTAAAAGGCTTCAAAAAATCATGGAAGAACATGATTTAAATGCAACTTCATTTGCTGATGCGATTGAGGTGGGCCGCTCTTCCATCTCGCATATACTTTCAGGAAGAAACAAGCCCAGTCTTGATTTTGTGCTCAAGGTCGTGGAGTCTTTTCCTGATGTGGGTATCTACTGGCTATTAAATGGCAAGGGGACCTACCCTAACTATGATACCCCCGAAAAACCTTTGGCGAAAGCCAAAAAAACCGAGCCGCAAAATCCCGCAATGCCCAACCTTTTTGATGAGCAGGTACGGCAACCCTCTGTACCCTTGCACCACAATAACACAAATCAAGACATTGAACGCATCGTGATATTCTATAAAGATGGTAGGTTTAAGAGTTTTTTGCCCTGAAATTGACCTAAAGAAAATGGGCTTTATCGTATTTTAGCAACATGAAAACACGGTTGCTTTTTCTCTTGATCACCCTGCTTCTGGCCAGTTGCTATTCTACTGAGAAGAACTGTAAAGACTTTAAGACCGGTACTTTTGAGTTTGAGACCTACATCAACGGCGAAGTTAACAAGACCACCTTTACCCGTAACGATACGCTAGAGATTGACTTTTATCAAAACAAGGCAGACTCCAGCGCCATACGCTGGGTAAATGCGTGCGAATACATTGCCCGGAAAATCAATCCTAAAAATCGGGAGGAGCGTAAAGCATTACAGTTTAAGATTTTAAGCACTGATGGCGATACCTACACCTTTGAATATTCAATCGTGGGTGAACCCAAAAAGCAAAAAGGAACTGCCCGCAAGGTCAACTAGTCCCGTTTTGTAACCTGTCCTGACCTCCATACTGACTCAACTTTTTTTATATTAGCACACATTTTACTCCCATGGTGCCCAGAAAGTTGCTTCTTCTATGTATGCTATTTCATTTTTTCGCTATAGCGAAAGGAACGACGGTACAGACCGACAGCATTACCATAGATAAGGCCAAAACCCTGATACCCCTTTACACCGGCCTTAAAAAGCATGCGTATGACACCATTTACCTCAATGCTTTTTTAAAGAAGAGCACAGCGGGGGATTATGCCCTGGGAGAATCTGTCGCGCTCAACTTTCTTGGTATTTATTTTAGGGACAAGAGCAATTATTCACGTTCTATAAAATACCATACCCAGAGTTTTAACCTTGCCAAGAAGATGGGCAACCTGGATATGGAGATCATAGCCCAGAACATGCTGGGCGTGGTGTATAGACGTATGGATAATGTAAAGCTTGCGGTTGATTTTCACCAGGCAGCCCTGGCCCTTGCAGACGCCAAGCCCGTGAAGGATTCCATCACAAAAAAAAGTACCGCCGTTTCCCTCAACAGCATAGGCAATATTTATTTATCCCTGAGTGAAAATGCACTTGCAGAAGATTACTTTAAACGCGCCATTGCCTATGAAGAAGAACTGGAGAGTGACCTGGGCCTGGCAATAAATTATGCAAACCTGGGCATTACCTATGATGAAAGGGGGCGTTATGCAGAAGCCATAGATAATTATAAAAAATCACTTTTTTACAATAGAAAGATAAACTCAAGCCTGGGTGAGGTCATCTGCCAGAACAGCATAGGCCAAGTATATCTCAAACAGGGCAATCCCCAGGAAGCCCTTGCACTTATAGAACCCACCATACCCATTGCCGAAAAAATAAACGACGGTTTCTATATGGCCATGAGCTATATAAACCTGGGCTGGGCGTACACTGACCTCGACCGGCTCATTGCTGCTGAGACGAACTTGATAAAAGGACGGGACCTTGCAAAGAGCAACAATAACAAGCAATTTTTAAGAATGGCCTATGATAATTTATCGACCTTGTATGAAAAAAAGGGGGATTATCAATTGTCTCTTGTAAATCAAAGACTCGCACAGGAAACCCAAGCTGAGTTCCTTAACGAGATAAATCATAAATATGTAACCTACCTCAATTTAAAGTACGATTCTGAAAGTAACCAGGCCAAGATAAAGCTATTGGAAACCGAAAATGAACTGGTAACCGTACAACTAGACCAGAGCAGGCAAAACATGATTTTCGTGATTGTTTTTGCAGGCCTGATGCTTTTACTGGTTTACATACTGTACAGGCAATATAGGCTCAAGAAAGAAAAAGAAGTCCTCAAGGCTGAACAGAAATTGATGCGCTCTCAGATGAATCCACATTTTATATTCAATGCGCTCTTGAGCATAAAGATATACATGGAACATCATGCGGTTGATGAGGCCATTGAATACCTGAACCAGTTTGCAAAGCTCATCCGCTCCATCCTTACCAGTTCGCTGGAAAAAGAAATCACCCTTGAGGAGGAAATCCTGACCATGAAACGCTATGTGAGCATTGAGAACATGCGGCTTAACAACGAGGTTGATTTTGAGATTGACATTGATTCTGACCTTAAACTGGATGAGGTAAAAATACCTTCATTGATCTTACAGCCCTTTGTGGAAAACGCTCTATGGCATGGCCTACAGCCAAAAGAAGGTCATAAATGGCTTAAACTGGATGTTCATAAAAAGAACGATAACTTTGTAGAAATCACCATAGAAGATAACGGCATAGGAAGAAAGAAAACCATGGAGGTACCCAGTGACAAGAGAAATACGCAGAAGAAGTCAATAGGCATCAACCTCACCATGGAACGGCTACAGAATTTTTCGCGCAATTTCTCCCACGGGCATACATTGAACATTATCGACCTTTATGATGATGCGCAAAACCCGCGCGGCACCAGGGTGCTTTTGAACCTGCCTGTTTCTTAATCAAAAAGAGATGCCTGTCCACCGGTGGAACCTTCATCATCCTTTTTGGGCAAATCCTCGTTTTGAGAACCGGTATCATCGCCTTCAACCTCTTCTTCACCCACCACTTCAATATCTTCTTTCTCTAAGGGCTCTTCTTCTTCATAGGGCAGGGAATCAAGAATATTAATCTGTTTTAGTTTGCCTATAAATAACTGGTTTCCAATAGCCTTTATTCCTTTTACCGAAATAAACTCTTCAAGGTTGACCTCTTCAGGTTCCTTCTGGTCTTTACCTCTTTCTTTATAAAAAACCATCTCGATTACCGGTCTATGGTCTGTTGAAATTACTTCTAGGTGACTATGGGGATCTTCTGTAATGATCAATTCTTCCCGTTCAAGATTTTCAATCAAGAACCTCTTTACAAAATAGCGCTCTTTGGCACCGTCCCAGTATACTGCCGAAATTGGTTTTTCAGGCTTCCATTTTTCCAGCACAACCATGTCGTTTGTAAAACGGGTGGTCAGCTCGGGTTTGATTGTTTTTACGATGCCCTTTTGGGTAACGATGAGCAACCTGTCTTCGGCCTTGAATTCTCCTAGGAGCTCACCACGTCCATCTACGTTGAGCCTAAGCACGGTCTCGTCAAACCAAATCTTTCTGGGTTTTAGGGTAGAGAGTCCTTTTTCCTTGAGCTCAACCGTCCTGACAGAATGTTTTGAGACGATGTTTCCCTTTGAGTTGCGGCCCTTGATGAGGACATCTGCTAGATCAAGGTCAAATTTCAACTTC
Organism: Cytophagaceae bacterium; assembly: GCA_002710685.1. Lineage (GTDB taxonomy): Bacteria > Bacteroidota > Bacteroidia > Flavobacteriales > Flavobacteriaceae > Leeuwenhoekiella. The sequence goes on from PALD01000080.1 coordinate 13,749, forward strand.
TTGATATTGCCTATGGCACGCAGGTAAATGGTCACCACTTCAGCTTCACCATTAGGGTTTGCCGTAAAATAAAGCACCTGGCTCCCTTTTTTGCCGTTGGTCATGTCATACTCCCGGTCACGGGTCATGCTGGTGACGTTAAAGCGCTTCACATAAGTGCTTCCACCGGTACCATCACGGTATATCATGTTGTAAATCGTGCGTTTGTCCTTTTTCTTAAAAACGGCGACATGTAGGATATCCTTGCCCACAAAGGTCTTTGTATCCACCTTGGTGACCATCATCTTTCCTTCTTTCGTGAAAACGATAACATCGTCTATATCTGAGCAATCCGTGACATATTCATCACGCTTCAAGCTCGTGCCTATAAAGCCTTCCTTGCGGTTCACATAGAGTTTTGTATTGCGCATCACCACTTTTGAGGCCTCTATATCATCAAAAATCATGATTTCGGTCTTGCGCTCGCGGTCTTTGCCGTAAGTATCCTTGAGGTTTTTAAAATAGGCGATGGCAAACGCTGTCAAATGCTCAATATCATGCTTGACCTGGGCTATCTGATCTTCAAGCGCATCAATTTTTTGCTGGGCCTTGTCTATGTCAAATTTTGAAATACGCTTGATGCGTATCTCGGTCAGCCTCACGATATCTTCTTCGGTAACGGGGCGTTTTAAATGCTTGATATGTGGCTGTAAACCTTTGTCTATCGCAGCGATGACACCTTCCCAGGTTTCTTCTTCTTCAATATCCCGGTAGATACGGTTTTCAATGAATATGCGCTCTAGCGAGGCAAAATGCCATTGATATTCCAGCTCATCAAGCTTTATCTCAAGTTCTTTTCTTAAAAGTTCCTTGGTCCTATCGGTCGAGGTTTTGAGCATTTCGGTAACCCCCACAAACAACGGACTGTTATCTTCAATAACACAGCCTAACGGCGAAATGGAAACCTCACAGTTTGTGAATGCATATAAGGCCCCTATGGTCTTGTCAGGAGACAACCCTGGTGGAAGGTGTACAAGTATCTCAACCTGTGAGGACGTGTTGTCCTCAATCTTCTTGATCTTTATTTTGCCCTTATCATTTGCCTTGAGGATAGAATCTATCAAGGAAGAGGTTGTGGTGGTAAATGGTATTTCGGTAATGACAAGTGTATTCTTGTCCAGCTGTGATATTTTTGCACGTACGCGCACCTTGCCCCCGCGCAATCCGTCATTGTAGTCAGAAAAATCTGCCACTCCAGCGGTGGGAAAATCCGGTAAGATCGTGAACCTTTTTCCTTTAAGGTGTTTTATGGAAGCATCAATGAGCTCGATAAAATTATGGGGCAGCACTTTAGTGCTCAACCCTACGGCGATACCTTCGGCACCCTGAGCAAGCAGCAGGGGAAATTTCACCGGAAGGTTTATGGGTTCTTTTTTACGGCCATCATAAGATGATTGCCAGTCGGTTATTTTAGGGCTGTACAGTACCTCAAGGGCAAACTTTGACAGGCGGGCCTCAATATACCTTGGCGCTGCAGCGCCGTCACCGGTCAGGATGTTACCCCAGTTTCCCTGGGTATCTATGAGCAGGTCCTTTTGACCCATTTGCACCATGGCGTCACCGATGCTCGCATCCCCGTGCGGGTGGTACTGCATAGTATGCCCCACAATGTTTGCCACTTTGTTGTAACGGCCATCATCAAGGTCTTTCATACTGTGCATAATGCGCCGCTGTACGGGCTTAAAACCGTCTTCAATGGCGGGCACGGCACGTTCAAGTATCACATAAGATGCATAGTCCAGGAACCAGTCCTTGAACATCCCGGTCACCCGGGTTATGGTATCACCGCTGTTATCTTCTTCTGGGTTGGGTCGTGGTTCTTCGTAATTTTCGCTCATGGTCTTCCTTTGCGGAAATTTATCAATTGGGGTATCTATTCTTCAAGTACGGGGTCAAGTTCAACCTTGAGGTTTTCTATGATGAATTTTTGCCTGTCTGGTGTATTCTTGCCCATATAAAATGAAAGTATCTCTTCAATGGATAAGGCCTTGTCAAGCATAACGGGCGCCAGGCGTATATCTTCACCTATAAAGTATTGAAATTCATCAGGGCTTATTTCTCCCAGTCCCTTAAATCGTGTGATTTCAGGTTTTGCACCCAGTTTTTCCATGGCTGCACGGCGTTCTTCTTCACTGTAACAATAAATGGTTTCTTTTTTATTGCGTACGCGAAAGAGCGGCGTCTCCAATATATAGAGGTGCCCTTCTTTTATCAATTCAGGAAAGAACTGCAGGAAGAACGTGATGAGCAGTAAACGGATGTGCATCCCGTCAACATCAGCATCCGTGGCGATAACAATGTTGTTGTAACGTAGATCCTCCATGCTTTCCTCGATGTTCAATGCCGCCTGAAGCAGGTTGAATTCCTCGTTTTCATACACGATCTTCTTGGACATATTGTATGAGTTCAGGGGTTTTCCGCGTAAGCTAAAAACCGCCTGGGTGTTGACATCGCGGGATTTTGTGATACTTCCTGATGCTGAGTCTCCCTCTGTGATGAACAGGGTACTCTCCAGGTATCTTTCTTTTTTATTATCTGTAAGGTGCACGCGGCAGTCCCTTAATTTTTTATTGTGCAGGCTTGCCTTTTTTGCCCTGTCCTTTGCTAGTTTGCGTATCCCGCTCAGTTCCTTGCGTTCCCGCTCAGCTTGAAGGATCTTGCGTTGGAGTTTTTCAGCGGTCTCGGTATGCCTGTGCAGGTAATTGTCAAGTTTTGTCTTTAAAAAATCATTGATATAGGTACGTACCGTGGGGAGCTCGCCACCCATATCCGTGGAGCCCAGTTTTGTTTTTGTCTGTGATTCAAAGACGGGTTCCATCACTTTTATGCTTATTGCAGAAACGATGGATTTACGTATATCTGCAGCGTCATAGCTTTTATTGTAAAATTCCCTGAGGGTCTTTACAACAGCTTCCCTAAAGGCTGCCTGGTGGGTACCGCCCTGGGTGGTGTGCTGCCCGTTGACAAAAGAGTGGTATTCTTCAGAATATTGTGTGCGGCTATGGGTTATGGCCACTTCTATATCATCGCCCCGCAGGTGTATAATGGGATACAGCCGGTCAGACTCTGCTATACTTTCTGATAGTAGATCTTTAAGGCCATGCTCTGAGTAGAATTTTTCACCATTGAAGATAATGGTAAGTCCAGGGTTGAGATATACGTAGTTCTTGAGCATCTTTGCCACATACTCGTTCCTGTACTTATAGTTTTTAAATATGCTTTCATCAGGGACGAAGGTTACCTTGGTGCCCTTTCTTCGGGAAGTTTCCTCAAGATATTCTTTTTCTTTAAGGTCTCCCCGTTCAAATTCTGCGGAAGCGGACTGACCATCCCGCGTACTTTCTACCCTAAAATAATCTGAAAGTGCATTGACCGCCTTAGTGCCCACACCGTTTAGGCCCACGCTCTTTTTAAAGGCCCGGGTATCATATTTACCCCCGGTATTCATCTTGCTCACCACGTCAACGACCTTGCCCAGCGGTATGCCCCGGCCGTAGTCACGCACGATGACACGGTTACCTTGTATGCTCACATCAATGGTCTTGCCCGCCCCCATGACATATTCATCAATGGAGTTGTCCAGGACCTCCTTGAGCAAAATATAGATACCGTCATCAGCGCTTGAGCCGTCACCCAACTTCCCGATATACATCCCAGGACGCATACGGATATGTTCCTTCCAGTCGAGTGAGCGAATATTGTCTTCGGTGTATTGTGTTTCTTGAGCCATAAAATAACAGGGATGTGCGCTAATATAGCATTTCGCCAAGGTTTACTAAAGCTCATTTTTTCATTTTAATTAACAATTTTCTCAAAAAACCTGTTGAAAAAAGAAGGCAACCTCCGCAAGGTTGCCTTCTGGTATAAAAAAATCAGTCTAGCGCATTGCCAAAGGGCTTGATGATTATCCCCGCGCTGAGGATAAAACCATCTGTAGGCGCATAAATATCAGGAAATTCTGGATTGTCATGTGGCGGTAGCACAAGTGGTGAAAACCTGCTCTGCCTCCTGTCCGTCATGTTTTCAAAGTTAACGTAGGCACTGCCCCACTTAAAATTATGCATGGCCAGCAGTCCCAGTAAAAAATAGTCATGTGTGTCATTGCCGTTGGACAATTTTTGTTTTCCCGTGTAATAGGTCTCAAAACCCAGGCGCCACCGGGGCGATTCATACATGATTACACTACCCGCATTGTGACGCGCGGTCAAGGGCTTCAGCGGGTTGCCGGGCAGGTATTGCAGGCGCGTATCTATAAACGCATAGTTGAGAAACCACCTAAAGTCCTTATAGCTAAACTTAACGTTAGTCTCAGAGCCCTTGCTCAGTATATCGCCGTCAGCATTTACAAACTCAAAGGTTTCTTCACCTATTGCATTGAGCAAAAGCCCTTTGCGTATTGCCGTCAAGTAAAAAAGTTGATTGACCGAAAGCTTTAGGTCACCACTCAACCAGGTGCTGTAGTTCAAATCAAGGTTACCCCCATAAGAACGTTCTGCCTTAAGGCTGTTCTCGTCCAGCGGTAAAATACCTGCATAATTGATGTTTTCTGCCTCCTCGGTAAACATATCCGGGATTTTATACCCCAGGCCTCCTCCTATCCTGGAGCTTAGGCCAGGGGCAATCTTGTACAGCAAAGAAAGCCGCGGCAATGGGAAAAAGCCCCACTGTGGTGAATAATCCGTTCGCAGGCCGGTCTCCAGGACCAGCTTTTGCGCAAGGTCAAAGTTTGCATTTGAAAATGCCCCCAGGGTCACGTTTTCCTGGTCACGGTCCAGTACGTTTTGCTGCTCATCAAAAGCACTCGTGTAGAGGTTGGCCCCCATTATCCAGTCCGCTTTCGCGGAAGCAAAACTATAGTTTACCTCTGAGAAGGTGTTCCATTGTTGCCCTATGAGGCCATCGCTGGGCGTTGACAACCGCCTGTCAAAAAAGCCAATGCTGTTCTTGACCTGCAGTTTCTTGTTCTTGCCCCAGCTGGTTTCATAAACCGCCTGGCTGCTCACCCGCTTTGAGATATTCTCCTCAAAGTATTGATGCTCCCCAGAAAATCCATTCTCAATATAGTTCATATCACCTCCCAACCGGTTGTCATAGGTGCCGTTAAGACCCACCCATACCGTCGTTTTCTCACTGGGATAATAAAAAAACTTGGGGTTAAACGAAGCCGTGTATGTTTTTGGCAAGTTGCTAAAACCATCATCTTCCGGGTCATACTGTTTTTGATAATTGCCCGAGGCATAGAGCGTCAGGCCCGTTTTACCGTACTTCTCGCTATAAAACGTGTTGACCGTTGAACCCAGTGCATGGGTCTGTGCCAGCATAATGTCAAGTTCGGGTTCTTCTTGTGGGCGTTTTGAGACCATGTTTACCAGGCCAGCAATCGCGCCACCACCATATAGGGTGGATGAACTCCCCTTGATGATCTCAAACTGGGCGAGGTCCAGCGGCGGTATCTGCATGATGCTCAATCCGCCCGAAAATCCACCATAAAGCGGAAAACCATCTTTAAGGAGCTGGGTATAACGGCCATCAAGACCTTGAATCCTGATATTCATGTTACCGCTGCTCAGCGAGGTCTGCTGCATCTGTATCCCGGTGCTCTCGCGCAGCACCATGGCGATATTTGTGCTGTTCATCGCCGTTTTTTCCTTGAGTTCCTCCTGGCCTATGAACTCTACCCGTGTGGGGGTGTTGCGTATTGTGCGGGTGCTTCGGGTAGATTGAAGCACTACCGCATCCAGTTCATTTTCAGCTGGTTTTAAGGTTGCCGTTATCTGGCTTTCGCCAAAAAAACCCACCTTCATTTCCTTTGCCTGAAAACCCACATAGGTTACATTAACGGTATATTCGCCGTAAGGCAAATCATTATACCGCGCCACACCGTCAAAGTCTGTGATGGTTCCTTTATCAAGTTCTACCAGCATCACGTTTGCACCGGGCAAGGGTTGATTATCTGGCTGTGTGGTTACATTTATCGTGAGACTGGCCTGCTGTGCGAATGTTGACGCGCAGGTCATGAGTGCAAGCAATATGCCTGCAAATATATTTTTCATTGTATTGTATTTTCAACTAATTAATAATCAAGGAGTAAAATCCTTGTCTAAACCGTGTGATTAGTTGAAAAACCGGGGAGGTTGCAATATTCTTGAAGAATAATCTCTCAAAGCGCCATCCTGGTAACCTATTACTTTTTTTGAGATGAGGGGTTGCGCCAGGACATAATCATTTGCGGCAACATCCAGTGTATGAAAATGGCAGCAATGGCACTGGCAAAAAGGTGAGCAACCATCTAGGTCTGCGTGGCCTTCATCCTGCTGTACGCTAACTGCCTGTGGTTTGCTCAGGATTTCCTGAGGCGCATCAGCACATGGAAGTGTGTTGAGCACTATCATATAGATTGTAAAAAACGCTAGCAGGACCTTCATGCCGCAAAACTAAGGTTACCGTAGTAAAAAACCGATGAAATGTTCAACTTTTATATAAGGTCCTGAAACACATATTTCATTTCTGTGGCAATCTGCCGGCTACGTCCTAGATAAGCTTCGGCTTCCCGTGGCGTGTCGTCAAATTCCTTGGGGTCTTCATACGTTACGGAAATACGTTTTGCCCCCGGGATAAACGGGCAGTTTTCATCTGCGTGCGAACAGGTCATGATTGCCGCAAAATCACTATCTGGATTTGTCTTGTCATCAAAAATCTTTGAGAAAAGGACGATTGCAGGAGACCCATGGTCAAAGAATACCTGATATCTTGGGTTTGTACCGCCTTTATTTCCCACTTTAAAACCCTGGGTTTCCAGGGCGGTGATGGTACGGGGGTTACAGTCGGTCACCTCCACCCCTCCTGAAAATGTCTTTATTTGGCTATAGCCAAAAAACTGCGCCATTACCTTTCCCCATACTTGCCCCAGCTGACTACGTCTTGAGTTATGGGTGCAGATAAAATTGAGGTTGACCGCTTCTTGTTTTGACAACCCTTCTTTAATATAGGTCTTAAGTGGTGCGAGCAGTTGCCGGCGCTCCTCAGCTATGGTACTTGTGTCCAGGCCCTCTACAAAATCCTTGATGTTTGTGAACATAGATCTAGATTTAGCAACAGCCGTTACCGGGAATACATGGATTATTTGCAGCCTCCATGAGTTTGGACATTTTTATTTTGGGCTTTGCGGGGATGCCACAGTTGTCTTTTGCCAGGCAGTCTGTTTGCTTGGTCACCAGGTTGAAATATTTACCGTCAAATTCAAGCCCAAATTTATTTATGGTCGCTCCTTGATACTCCACCTCTATTTCTAGGTCGCCCATGCTCAACTTGTCTTGAGAAAGTTGGATGATGTCCACAAGCTTTTCTGGATGCAGGCGGTGGTTGTAGTCATCTGCGCTCCATAATTGTAGGTTGACCACTTCTTCGTGCCTCAAAGTGCCGCCACAGTCAATAAAATCCTTGACTACCTTACCTACTTCAGTAACGTGAAAATGACTGGGGACCAGCTTTCCATCAGGGAGTTGAAAGCCTATCTTGGTCAACTTTGACAACTGTGTTTTAAATTCATTGAGTTTCATGGCAAATTTGTTTAAAAGGTTAGCAACAGGTTTTCTTAATCCCTGGTAAGTTAAAAAATGTAGTTATGGCCTCCATAAATCCAGTCAAGTGTTTGTTAAATACTTAGTAACAATCTGTTATCCCTGACCCGTCCACGGTGCATGGCGCTTTCGCGAAAGCTAACCTCCCCTAACCGCCCTGGGGCACACAATGCATTTGAGCTTATATGGCAATAAACATACATTTATATATTGCAATATTACGATTAATGAATTTTTGGCGCAAGCCTATTAAAAAATTTAACACCGGGTTAATCTTCTCTCAAATAGCAAAACCTTAAGAATACAGGCCGTTTTGTAGTCGTAACTTTAATTAACTTTTAAAAAACATAACTATGAAAACCACACTTGAAAAAGCTAATGAAAGAAGGCATAAAGAAATAAGCGAAGGCCTTCAAGCCATCCTAGAAAAAAATTATGATGCCGAAAAAGGCTACAAAAAAGCCATGGAAGAAGCCAAGAGCCCACAGCTCAAGAATTTCTTGAAGCATCAGGCTGCACAGCGCAACCGTTTTGCCACCGAAATCAGCCACGAGCTTTTTGAAATTGACGAAAAACCAAAAAACAGCGGCAGCGCAACGGGATCCTTGCACCGTGCGTGGATAGACATTAAGACTGCGTTTACCGGCCATGATGATGAGGCTATACTTGAAGAAGTGATTCGCGGCGAAAAAGCCAGTGTTGAAGAATATGAACAAGTGCTTAAAAATGATGGTGAGGCCATTCCGCTAGCTTCAGACAATATATTGAAGAGCCAGCTGGATGAAATCAAAAAGACACTCAACAAAGTGAAAACACTTGAAGACATCGCATAGCACAAGTGCATTTATATATACCTAGACCCCGTGATTGCTCACGGGGTCTTTTTTTTTCAAAAATCAAGCTCATAGGGATAAGAATATAAAAATTATGTATGCCTAAAATTGCATTATATGTAATAAAAATAGGTCATTTTTAAAATATTCACAGCATAACAAAGGTTTCATTTAATTAAATTTAGGAGATTTTAACCTAAACACCATTTTTGTTATGCAAAGTAATACACTACAACGTCGCGACTGGCTTAAAAAAAGTGTTTTGTCCCTGGGAGCACTGGCTGTTGCCCCACAAATCACTTGGGCAGAAACGGTAAAGAGCGCTCAAAAGAATAACAAGAAATTCCTTTATGGCAATCCCTTCTTTGATGAATATACCCCACCTACGTTTCCTGACCTTACAACGGTCAAAGCAAGATTGGTATGGAATGAAAATCCGCATGGACCATCAAAAAAAGCAGCTGAAGCCTTTCAAGAAGCAGTGTGGGACGGTAACCATTACTCTTGGGGAAGCCTGGGCAACCTAGTAAGCAAGATTGCAGATTATGAAGGCTGCAAGCCCGAAAACATCATGATGGGACCAGGTTCATCAGACCTTTTGGAAAAAACCGCGATGGTATATTTTCAAGATGGCAGCGGTAATGTCGTTAGCGCAGACCCCAGTTACATGTCGCTGGTCTCGGTAGCCAAGGCCTGTGGTGGGAACTGGAAGAGCGTAAAGCTCACCAGTGACTATCAGCACGACCTGGATGCCATGGAAGCCGCCATAGATGCAGATACAAAACTGGTGTACATCACAAACCCCAACAACCCCACGGCAACCATCACGGACACGGCAAAGCTCATGGATTTTTGCAGCCGCGTTTCAGAAAAAGTACCCGTATTTGTTGATGAGGCATACATAGAACTCTCAGATGGCGGCCTTGATAACAGCATGGCCCCCCTTGTCGCTCAGGGCAAAAACATATTGGTCACAAGGACTTTTTCAAAGATTCATGGCATGGCCGGTCTTCGCGTGGGCTATATGCTGGGACAAAAGGAGACTCTGGAAGCCATCAATGAAATTACCCGTGGCGGCATGGGTATCACTGGGCCCAGTATTGCCGCGGCATCAGCCAGTATGGATGACCTGGACTACCTGGCGTCTTGCCGTCAAAAACTTATAGACGCACGTAATTACATGACCGCCTATCTAACCGATAAAAAAATGGATTTCATGCCATCACAGACCAATTTTGTGATGTTTCCCATCAATCTTACCGGTGATGCATTCCTGGAGCAGGTCTATGACCGCAAGATCGTAGTGCGGGCATTCAGGTTTTGGGACAAAGACTGGTGCCGTGTAAGCATGGGGACCATGGAGGAGATGAAGGTCTTTACCGCTGCGCTGGATGAATTCTATGTTTAAAAGCTAAAACTCCTTTATGGATATTACGCTGCAAAAGACGATAACCTTCATGCTATTCATTGGCGTGGGGCTGTTGCTGAAGCTAAAATTTCCGAATAAATCTGAAATAACGGGCATTAAAAAGGTAATCCTCAACCTTGCCCTGCCCGCAACCATCTTCATTGCCCTATTGGGCATAGAGGTCAAGATAGAATTGCTGGCACTCCCCCTGCTCGCACTTGTACTCAATTTCCTCTTGTATGCCATCTTCCCTTATATTTTGCCGCTGCTCGGCATTCCCAAGGATTCAGCCAAATTCAGGACCGCGCGCTTGCTTATCCCATCACTGGCACCGGGATTGTCGTGTTTTCCATTTGTGCTGGAATATCTGGGAGACAATGCTTTGGCAAAAGCCGCCATGGCAGACCTGGGCAACAAGATATTTGTATTGATTTTTCTATACATCATCGCCATGCGCTGGTATTATGCCGCAAACCGTATCGAGGGCACTTCACAGGGATCAAAGATCAAATCGTTATTAAAATCCCTCATTGCAGAGCCCGTAAACCTCTTCATAATCGTGGCCCTGCTCCTGGTTTCACTGGGGATAAATATGGATACATTACCGTTTTTTATAAGCGAGGGGCTGAGCCGCCTGAGCATAATGATGACACCCCTGGTCCTGTTGTTCATAGGGCTTGCGGTCAATGTAAAAAAGCGGCAGTTTGTTCAGGTCTTTGCCATGTTGCTGCTACGGGCAGGATTTGTGGTGCTGCTCTGTGTCCCCTTTATCGCTTTCGCAAAAATAAATTCGTCAGAAACCATTTTATTGACCATTTCGTTTGCTCTTAGCGCCTGTAGTTTTTGGCCCTTTGCACACATTTCGGCCGTGGATTTGCTGGAAGGTAAAAAAGAACAGCACCCAGGGATCAAAACATTTGATGGCAATTTTGCCGTCAATATCCTGGCATTGAGTTTTCCCGTCTCGGTGATATTGATACTCGGCCTGCTTTCCAGCGGAAAATATGTGGCCAATATCCCTGCACTGCTGGCCATAGGGATTTCCCTTATTGTTGTGGGATGCCTTCCTATTCTTTATCTTATGGTCTCCCGGGGAAAAATCAGGTTTTTAAAGCTAGGCGAAAAGAAAGCATACCGTGAGGACCTGACCACCACGGTCACCGCTGAAGAATAAGACTACATTTTAAGAACTAACCATTTAATCCCACATACACCATGATCAAAAAATATATCAGGACCATTGCATGGCTAGCTGCATCAGCACTAATGATTACCGCTTGTAAAAATGCTGACAAAGAACCTACCGAGCCCACCGAAGAAGAACTTGTTGCCCTGGCACGTGAAATCCACAAAAGGGTGATCACACTAGATACCCATGATGATATCAACACGGCAAACTTTACTGATAGTATCAACTATACCCAAAACCTGGATACCCAGGTAAACCTGCCCAAAATGAAGGAAGGTGGCCTGGACGTGGCCTGGTTTGTCGTATATACCGGGCAGGACACCCTTTCGCCGCAAGGCTATGAAAAAGCATATGCGAACTCAATAGACAAGTTCAATGCCATTCACCGCTTGTGCGACTCCATCGCCCCAGACAAGATAGAGCTTGCCACGACCTCTGACCAGGTGAGGGATATTGTCTCAAGGGGGAAGCTGGTCGCCATGATAGGGGTTGAAAATGGTTACCCCATAGGTGAGGATATCTCAAAGGTGAAGGAATTTTATGACCTGGGTGCACGTTATATGTCGCTGGCACATAACGGGCATAGCCAGCTGGCGGACAGCAATACCGGTGAGCAGGACAGCGTGTGGCTGAACAATGGCCTAAGTGACCTGGGCAAGCAGGTTATTGTTGAAATGAACCGCCTGGGGATGATGATTGATGTCTCACATCCATCTATTGAATCTTTTAACCAGATGATAGCTTTGAGCAAGGCGCCCATTATCGCTTCTCATTCTTCTGCAAGGGCATTGAGCAATCACAGCCGCAACCTCAACGATGAACAGTTATTGAAATTAAAAGAAAATGGTGGCGTGGTGCAAACGGTTGCCTTTGGCTCATATCTCAATGGAGATAAATATCAGGCCCGCTCAACATATGCTACTGAGATAGGCAAAGAGGTCATGGATTCCCTGGGCCATGAATGGGTGGACCGCAGTGATTTTGGCAGTTTAACGCCTGATGAGCGAGAAGATTATTTTAAAAACTACAGGGAGATGATCAAGGTACGCGATGCAAAGATGGCAACCATGGATAGCCTCCCTCCTGCCGTGGATGTTTCAGATTTTATAGATCATGTGGATTACCTGGTCTCATTGATAGGCATTGATCATGTGGGTATAAGCTCAGATTTTGATGGTGGTGGCGGTGTTGATGGATGGAGTGATGCCTCAGAAACCTTTAACGTCACCCTGGAGCTGGTTAAACGTGGTTACTCTGAAGAAGAAATAGGCAAGCTATGGAGTGGCAACCTGCTGCGCGTACTAGATGAGGTGCAAGAGGTCGCAAAGCAAATTCAACGCGGGGGCAATCCAGATGAGGCCCCTGCAGAAGAATAACCAAAATACGTATATCCTGTTTTGCAACCCCATGTTAAATAATGGCTAAAGCCTGTATTTATAGGTGTTTTATGTGGTGTCTTGAGTAATTTTAAGTAAATACAAAAGACCATAAAAATGCAAAAACCCAATGAACGTCTAGCAGGGCAAACCGCCATAGTAACAGGTTCAAGTTCTGGTATAGGAGCTGCCGTGGCGCTGGGCATTGCCCGCGATGGGGCAAACCTGCTCATCAATTACCACTCTGATAAAAAAAGTGCCGAGGACATAGCCCATAAAATCAATACTGACGGCACTTGTGGCGAGGCCATTGTCATGAAATGTGATGTGAGCAAAGAAGATGAAGTACAGGCCATGTTCAAGAAAACCATTGATCACTTTGGCACGGTAGATATCTGCGTCCCCAATGCGGGCATGCAAAAAGATGCTGCCTTTCATGAAATGTCGCTCAAGGACTGGCAAATGGTGATTGACGTCAATCTCACGGGGCAGTTTCTCTGCGCGCGTGAAGCCATACGAGAATTTAAGCGGCGCGGTATGCGCGAGGTTTCAAAGTCACTGGGAAAAATAATCCACATGAGTTCAGTACATCAAATCATCCCGTGGGCAGGCCATGCCAACTATGCAGCATCAAAAGGGGCCATCACCATGCTCATGGAGACCATTTGCCAAGAATATGGTCCAGAGAAGGTGCGCTGCAACAGCATTGCCCCCGGGGCCATAAAGACAGATATCAACAAAGAGGCCTGGTCCACCCAGGAAGCCCTTGATGAACTCAACAAACTCATCCCCTACAAGCGCATAGGAGTTCCTGATGACATAGGCAGTGTGGCTGCCTGGCTGGCATCAGATGAATCTGAATACATCAACGGGACCACGATTTATGTAGATGGTGGTATGACCTGCTACCCGGGGTTTACAAACAATGGCTGATCAAACCACCGCACCCCTTAAATATTCATCGGTAAAGTACTTACTGAGAAAAACAGAGGTATTGTGATAGAAAACCCTATCCATTACCTGGTATATGGATTGCCCTGCAAGCAGTTGTAAAAGTTTTTCAGGACTTATGGGCTCTTCTATAGGGATGGATATAGGATGAAAATCCACATTTTCAGGGTTTTCATACTCCCGTAACATGGTTATACAATCTGTTCTAAAACGGTCTAGTGAAGCTGCCGTATCATAGTTATCAAACGGGTCCACGATACCATCGTTATCACTGCCCAGGCAAATGGTCTTCCAGGCTTCTTTGAGGTCGATGGCCTTATCTGGATGGGCAAGGTTAAATTGCTTGATGTATCCATGGTTTATATCAACGATGTGAAAAACATTAGTCATAAATATCTGTACATGGAGCTTTTTAAGGTCTTCTGGGGTTTTCTTTTCCAGTTTTTTAGCCTTCTTTTTAAAACGTTCTCCCGGCATCCTGCCATCATGCATACAGATGCCTATCAATCCATCAGATTTAAAAATTTCAAGGATGTCTTCATCAGTTAAGTTGATGTCCCACCGGCTTACGTAACTATCATCGTCAGTATCTTTGTTGTCGGCGGTTTTTTCGGCCTCGGTCAAGGTCTTCATCCCGCTGATTGCCGTGTGGCTGCTTATGATGGGCACATTGTCGTTTCCTGTAGCATTGTGTGCGTGTATCATTTCATAAAAATCCCGGCGGGCATTGATGCTCATATGCTTTGTGTCTATCAAGATACGTGGTCCATTCTCCCGTGATAATAGATGTTGTGTGATCAACGCTTTCGCGAAAGCGGTAATACCGTTCTCGACGCCGCGTTTTTGATTAAAGACATCTGAAAATCCAGGGGCCACGCCGCTCCCATCTGCAAAACTCTTTGCCTGCCCCGCTACAAGGCTATTAAAATGATGGCTGAAGGTGATGAAAAACGGCGGATATTCCTTTGACTTTACATTCTTGATGTTATCGATAAAGCTTGAGGCGAGGGCTTCTTGCTCCTCAGTGGGGAGCTCATTGATTGACGATTTAGTGAAAAGTGAATGCTTGACATATTTGCCAAAGGCGTGGATGCCCTCTGTGGTGATTATACCGCAAATGGTTTCTTCGTTTTCATTTGCCAGGAACTCACCATAGTTCTTGACCAGTTTGAATACGGGGGTTTTTCCATTGATGGGAAACGGGGAGGTACTGTCACTTGCATTGAGAAGATACTGGTATTCTGAAAGGTAATCCTTATAATAATCAAGATAGGTGGTGTCATCATAAATGGCCTCCAGCATCTCCCCGGCATGTACGCGCGATACGCCCGTTAAGAGGCTGATGATTTTTTCGTCAATCTTTATACCGCGGGGCAATAGCTGCTTTTTAAAAATAAATTTAAGTACTTGCCGGGGTAGCCATTTTGCCTCTTCAAAGGGCCTCACGGGCTTCATAAAAGGCCTTTCAAAAGGATAGATGCTACAAAAAATCAACCTGTTCTGACCCTCAAAACAATCTTGAAGGTTGGATTGTGAGTACACTGCCATCTTTTTAAGGATAAAGTTGACGATAATCTTGCGCACGCTAAGCGCCGTGAAAAACTCCTTGGCCTTCTTGTTCTCGCTCTTTACCCATATATTGGCAATATCCTTGTTGCCATGTGGTTTAAGGCTGGGGTGGTTGTGCAGGTCTGCGATGGGTCTTCCCATGATAACCGGTTTTAGTGATTAGGTAAAAGGTTATTTAGGGGGAAAATAAAAATACTATAAAATTTTGATTTTCAACCAATTGATATCAAAACTATTTTTTCTTGAATACATAATCCAGGGCATATTTTCCAGGGCCGGCAATCAATAATAAAACATAGGCTGCGAGATACAAAGACCCTAGTTCTTGCCTCCCCCATCCATCAACAGGATGAACCATAAATACCGCTACGCACATCGTAATGATAAGTGGTATGGTTGCTAACCGCGTTGCGAGTCCCAGGATGAGAAGTATACTACAAACCACTTCTGCAAAGACTGCCAGGGTAAGACTAGCGGTCTCACCCGCTCCAAAAGGGTCTGCAAATTCAATGGTATCTGCCGTAAAGAGCGTCATGAGCTTAGGAATACCGTGCACGAGCATCATACACCCTATGGCAATCCTAAAAATGAGCAGGGCAATATCTGCTTTTGCAGGACTTAGGTTTGTTTTGTAAAGAGCCATTTTATGGTTTTTAGGTTAAAGTTGAAATTTAAGAAAACCCGATAAATTATTGTTAACTAAAGAGAACTTATACCACAAAACTTTAAATTTAATGCTAAACAAAACCAATCAACAGACATGAAGAATTTACTAAGATGGATTGCGGCTTTCTGGGGTGCCAAGAAACTAGGTGGCGGCCGTTGTGGCTGTATAGGCACCATTGTTCTTGCCATAATACTTTATGTATTGCTGGGTCCTGTATTTAACCTGTTTTAAAAATATATAGTTTTTAAAATATAAAGAACCGCTTGTTGAAGGACAAGCGGCTCTTTAATGCACATTACTGCACGATCACCTTTTTTATGCTTTGATATGCAGTGGTACTTACCTTAATTAAAAAAACACCTGTAGGTAGCCCTGCTATAGAAATCGTGTTTTTCCCCTGGACTAGTTTGCCCTGTTTTACAAGTTGCCCGTTGATTGATGTTATTTCATATTTTGCATCACTTTCAAGCAATTGAATATTCAAATCAGTATGTGCAGGAACGGGATACATGGAAAAAATTTCCTTTTCTTGTGGTGTGGCTGACAATCCAGAGGTATTGAACTCTTCCTCAACATTGCCGCCCAGTAAGTACAGGGCATGCCCATCAGTTACTGTGTTCTTGTTGTATTCAATCACGCGTATTTTGTAGTTTTTGGATGCATCCAGACCTTGAATGGTCACGGTACTGCCACTCCCATTGTACACTACATAATTGTCAGTACCTATGGCATCCCCTGATTTAAAGATGGTAGAGGCCGCATAATCCGTTCCATCCAGTGGATATGCTTTTTCATCAGTAGATTCACGCACCACCACGAGCCTTTCTCCCCCATCACCATTGTCCCAATTTACGGTCACGCTTGTGGATGACTCGGGCTGAATGGCATAAGCCGTGGCATTTACTTTAGGAAATGCACCCAAATCGATATTTGGCCAGTTGAAAATGGCATTGATAACATTAAAGCCCAGGGCATCCAGCTTGGTCCAGAAATTGGCCGAACCATCATTGCGCGTGTTAAGGATGATGGCAAAATTAAAGCCACCACTTGTGCGCACAAGATAAGATGCGGTTCCCGGCACTCCTCCAGAATGCCACCAGTTGCTATGGTATGGGCTCACGCTCCATCCTTTAGCATACCCCGGGGTTGCGGTAGAGGGTGTTATCATGGTTTGTATTGAAGAAGTTGATAAAATATCGGGCGAGGTAGAAAAGCCATCTACCGCATTGAGCAGTTTTACAAGGTCCCTGGCCGTGGCTATCCAACCGCCATGCGCGTCCATGGCTTCAATATTCATGCCCCCATATTCCCATGGGACTTGCTGGCCCGTACCATATACACTAAGATTGGTATAACCGCCAAAACCGTAATACAGCGATTCCCTTTCATTAAAATTTTGGGGCAGGTTTTTTCCCATTTCCATATCATAGATGCCCAGCGGTTGCATGATCTGGGTCTGCAGGTAGGCTTCATAGGTCATCCCGCTATATTGCTCGATAATTTCGCCCAACACCAGGTAACCTATGTTACTGTAGGCATATTGTGTTCCCGGAGCATGGTCAAGGCCATTTTCAAGCAGGAAACGTATGTAGAGTTCTTCGGTAATGGGGTTTGTGGCACCATATTTTTCAGTAACATGTAGCGGGGCATTTATAGGGTCACAGCCCGAAAAATAATATGGATAGGGCGTTGTGGGGTTTGGGAAACAGTCTTGGCCCCGGTCCCATCCAGCGGTGTGTTCTAGTAGGTTTTGTACCGTGATGTCATCAATGCGGGTATCTGTATAGGCGTACGTTGAAACCTGTGGGTGGTCTTTTAAAATTCCGCTTGCGCCAAAAACCTTATCCGTGAGGTTGAACCTTCCTTCTTCAATCATCTTCATGATTGCAATGGCGGTAATGGGCTTAGAAACACTCGCAATCCTGAAGAGGTTGTACGGTTGTGTGGCAATATGGTTGTCAGTATCAATCTCGCCAAAGCTTTTTGAATATTTTATTTTTCCGTCCCTGGAAACGGCAATCGAAAGCCCGGGAACAGCCTGGGCGTTCATAAAATCAGTTACGATTTGGTCTGCGCTGCCGTATCCTGTATAGTCTATCCCGTTTTGTGCAAATACGGGAAGGGTGGACAACAACAAGGTCAAGAGGTAAAGGTTTTTCATGATAATGAGTTTTGATCTGTTTTAAAACTTCATCGTAGAAAAACCAAAATGTGAGCAATACCGTGATAATTTTTTAACACAAAGGGATTAAAATGGGTAGCCTATGGCAAAATTGAAGATGGGATTGCCAAAATCATTGACCCACCTTTCGCCGGAAGGCAAAGAAGGGTCGTGCATGGGAGCAGCCAGGTCAAAACGTATCACAAAATTCTGTATATCCACCCGCACGCCCACTCCCGTGCCTATCCCCAGCTCATTCATAAAACCTGAGGTAAACCTACCGCCGGGAAGCGATTCATTTTCTGAGGTGTTCCACACGTTACCGGCATCAGCAAAAACAGCCCCAAAAACATACGGGAACAACGGGAACCGGTATTCAATATTCGCTTCGAGGCGTAAATTGCCAGTCTGGTCAAAATATGCCCCCTCATCATCATTGCCCGGTGTATAGGTGCCCGGCCCCAGGGAACGGATCCTAAAAGCCCGCACACTGTAAGGCCCGCCCGAAAAATACTGCTTGGTATAAGGCAGCACATCGCTATTGCCGTATGGATAGCCCACGCCGGCAAAAAGCCTGGTGGCCAACTTATTGCCACCACCCATGTTAAAATGGTATCTAAAATCTGCATCAATCTTGGCATACTGTGCATATTGAAGCCCCAGAAATGATTTTTTATCATTTTCTGTCGCGCCACTAAAAAGGCTAATGGTATTGCCCGCGGTATCCAGGTTTGCATTGAGAAAAAACTGATGTGTCTTGTCCTGGTCCACCATACCATTATAGGTGAACGAGTAGGTCATCCCCGAAATGAATTCCTGGTCAAAACTGTTCTGTAAAAAAGGGTTATCATCTAAGATTTGTTGAAACTCAGGGGTTGTATTTGCCAGGTTAACATAGTTTACAGAGATGGGGTTGTACTCATGGGTCACGTATTTATTGGCCCGCCAGGTGTAGCCAAAGGATGCCAGGCCCGAAAGCAAGGTGTACAACCTGCTACGGTTGAGATAATCAGCAGAGAGGCTTACCTTGGTCTTTGGGATATCATACTTAAAGAAATCCTCATTGATCTTTATGGGAAACAATACCCGTGGAAAAATAAGGTCAGCTCCCAGGCCCAGCTGCAAACTGCTCAAACCCGCATTGTTGCCTCCACCCACCTGCACCTCATATCCCACTTTTCCCGTCAGGTTGAGCGTTTCGCCCCCTTTAAAAAGATTTCGGTTTGCAAAGGTCACGGCCAGGTTGGGCCCCGCAAAGCCATTTGATTTTTGCACGGCCTGTAGCTCTGTGCGTACTGCCCTTTTATTAAGGGGGGAGAGAAATATGTTTGCCTCAAGATGCCCCAGGCTATCACCCTCAGCTTGTGTATCCACCTCGTCATACCGTATGTTCACATATTTATAGGCCCCTATGGAGCCCAGCCTACGGCTCGTGTTTCTTGAAATATCCGGACTGTACAACTGTCCTTCTTCAAGCTGGATAAAAGCGTCCAGCCTGTCAGGTCTAAAGAAGACCTCCTTTTGCAGGTATGTCTTGTTACCATACCTTGTAGAATCGCCCGTAATGGTATCCTGCTCCAGCGTATAGTTGGGGTACACGCGCACTTTTGATATCTTATAGGGGATCACTGATTTTTCGGGCACGTCTTTTTTAAGCCTGAGAAAAAGGTCCACCCGTTTCTCATCATACCGGTTGCTATCTGCTTCAAAAATCAGGAAACCGGGATTAAAATTATAATATCCCCTTGATTTTAAGTCTGTATCTATGCGTGTACGCTCGCCCTTCATGACCGTCAGGTCAAAGCGGTTACCTACTTTTATAAGGCTTTCGCCAAAATTTTGCCTTATGGGATCCTTAATCTGCAATGAGTCAATATCCAGGTTGTAGCTTGCCACCTTGTACGGGTCAAGTACTTTTGCTGCATATGCCACCCTTGCGGTATGTTTTGTAGAATCCACTTCTATTTCTGAGCCTAAGGTACTGTAGAAAAAACCGTTGTTCTCTAACCTGTTGCGCAGTATCTTTTCAACCTCATACGGTTCTACATTGCTTAGATAAACAGGCTCTTCCCCCATTTTCTTGTAAAAGAACTTATTGAGAAAACCGGGGTTTTCCCTCTGATTTTTATAATAAAAGTAGAGCCCTGGGCGCATCCCCAGGAATTTTTTGTTGGGTTCTGGCCGCAGCACGGTTTCCAGCTCTGTCTCCAGTTCTGGTTTGTGCTCCACAACGGTGTCTGACGTTACGGTCACGTCTGCACCTTCATAGAGGTATTCATCTTCTGGGATGAACTTCTCAACACTACAGGCAGAGATAAGCACCGCTATCACAAGGGAACAAAAAATCTTAGTTCTCATCATCTTCGGGCTTTTTTTGTGGTTCTTCATCTGGCTTTTGCATTGAGGTTTCTTCTTCATCCTTTGCCTGGCTTTTGAACAGGGATGCCCATAGTTCTTTGAATTCATTGAACTCCTGGGTAAAGATGATGGCAATACCGTTGACGATGAGCTGACCGTCTATGACGTTCTGGAATTCATTTTGGCGAAAGCCCTTTAAACGATATCTACCATCTTCTGTAAGGATGTACTCTATGCTAACATTGCCTATCAACGGAGAGGATTCTCCCGTCTGTGCACTGCCCTCAATATCCACCTCGCTCCCCACACGTACAATAACACGGTCGTTGAAGAGTTTTTTTTGTGCGGCCACGTCAAGGGTGGTGCGCTGTTGTGCAGACTCGCCCTGATAATCTGTATAACTGTCCAGGCCAAAGTCTAACTGAATACCCGTGTCGCCCAGCAGCTTTTCTCCAAAAACATTCAACTGGTCAGAGAGCGCCTCATTGATATTATCACGGGCAATGGTCGCGGTGCCCCCCGTGCTGCCATCACTCCCAGCACTGGGAAAGAAACGGTTGAGGACCAATAGTGAAAAGACCTGTTTGTTAAGTTCGTTTTCCTGGGTGTTCAACTGTTGCACACGCCCATAGACCTGCCCTCCCAGGGCTCCACGGTCATCTTGTGGCATATCCAGGTTAAAGGTAATCTTAGGTTCCATGATCTCTCCATCAATGTTGAGGTAAACATAAAATGGCAGTCTTCTCCTATATTCGTTCTGCGTGCTTATGTTAGTTCCTGATGTCTGTGAGGCCATCAATGCTGAAGCTGATGTCTTTACATCATAGCGTGCCTTAAAATCAAGTTTTGCGTCAAGCGGGTCACCTGCCCAGCTTATGGTACTCCCCTTCACAAGTTCAAACCGCCGGTTCACGATATTATAAAGGCTCATCTCATAATGCCCGTCATTGATCACATATCGCCCTGCCAGGGTTGTCCTGCCGTTAGGAAACATATTAAAATCCAGGTCACCACTACCGGTGATCCTCAGGTTGTCACCTGTTTCTTCATCAATGACTATATTAACGGCGGCCTCCTCGCTTATCGATAGCACGGCATTGATGTTATAACCGGTAATGGTATATGATTCTTCTTCGGTTTGTGTAAGGATATCATCTGGGTTTTCACGGTTAACAAAGGTAACCACGCCATCCATGGATTCTACGGCAACCTCACTGGGTGGCAGCACATAAGTAACATCAGTCCCCTTGTCCACGTTTATTTTTGCCTTGACATCTGGGAGCGTTAGGTTTCCCGTAATGGTGGCCTCTGCGTCAAAAACAGCTGTACCGTAAACCAGGTCAAAATCTTCTTTTGAAGAGTCCAGCACCTGAAAATCATTTGCCGAAAGATTAAGGTCAAAGGTGGGGTCAAGCATATTTTCAGTACCTATGGAACCGTCTACCACAAAGCTGTTCTGCTTTTTATCGCGCACGGTAAAATCATTAAAGTATATCCCATTATTGTCCAGCTTCAATACCTCGTTATTCAGGACAAAAGGGGCATTGAGCTTTGCAACCTTAAAGCCTGCGTCATTAAAGTTGATCGTTCCCTCATATTGTGGGTCTATCGTGGTGCCGGTAATGTTTATGTTGCCTGAGAGGTTCCCCGTGCCTTCTTCTAGTTCCCCCATGCTAAATCCGGCCAATGCGCTCGTCTTAATCTCGTTCAACTCAAGTTTAAGGTCTAGCTGGGCAGCAGTTTCTGAGGATTGGTATTTTCCGGTAAGGTCCAGGTCAACCTCTCCACCACTGACCCCCATGTCAAAATCATAATCTGCTCCATTGAGGGATTTTGCATTGAGGCTCAATGTGCCCATATCGACCTCCATGACCTTAAACTGGTTGATGTCCAGGTCAGCCAGCATACCGGGCTTAGTAAAGGGGTTCTCCACGATAAATTCTCCCTGTAACCTTCCTGATGCGAGGGTTTCTTCAGGATTGAGGAAAGTAAGAATACTCGCCAGGCTAAAATTTTCAAAACCTATGGCTATGTGCTCTTCCTCCATGCCTTGCTTATCGCTGGATATGGTCAATTTTTGGTTATTTCGCGCAAGCAAAAAATCATCAAACTTCATCACCTTAGGGGCAAGGGTTATGCGGTTGTCTTGGGCAATGGTCCACTTATTTTTGTTGAGCACAAGGTTGCCTGGATCAAGATGGATTCTCAGGGTATCTTTGCTCCTGGTTATATTTGACGAGATGCGCATCACCGTGGTGGTATCGTTCGTGGACCTAAAATCGAGCGCCAGGGCCTTATCTTGCACAATCCCCCTTAAAGTGGTTTTCTTGATGTCTATGGGACCTGATTTTATGCCTTTTAAACCCAGGTCAAACGAGAGGTTTTCTGGGTCGCTTTGCAGCGAAATGGCCAGGCTGTCGATAATGCTGCCGTTATAATTGATATATGGCATCTTGACGTTTGCCGAAAGGTTTCGCGCAAGTTCATCAAAATCCATCGTGATATCAACCGTGTCAAGCTCCCTGAGGTTTGCCAGCAGGACCTCGTTTAAAATGGGTGCGCTTGCCACATGGCCACGCATCTTTATTTTTACGGGGTTTGTAAGGGTGTCCGTCTGGGCAACATCTGAGAGATAAGTGGTAAAATGCCTTTTGAGCGCATTTACAAAATCTGCTGGGTCTGCATTGCTCTCCAGGTCAAGGTCAAGTATCCTGTTCTTGATGTTTACAGATGTGGTATCTGGGGTCACATGTGCGTTGAGGTTGACATTGCCCAGCAGATACGTGCGGTCATCATAAACGGCAACGCCATCATCAATAGTAGATGTGATGTCATACCGCTCACCATTGCCCTTGAACCGTGCATTGATTTTCAAGGCGGTTTTTACATTGCGGGCAGCTAGCCCCAATGCCTGTAGATCTGCCCCCCGTATCTGCGTGTTTAAATCGACCTGCGGTGCCACCGAATCTAAAATAACATGTGCCAGTAAATCCATGTCAAGGTTATCATCTTTATAACCAGATTTAAGATCCCCTACTCCATCCTTGATATCTCCTGACAACCTTAAATCTCTGATTTTGTAATTGTTATATGCAAAACTATCAACTATCACATTAATAGTAGCGTTGAGCGAATTTATATCACTGCCCTGGCCTTTTGCATCAATATTCAATGAAATATCCCCAAGGCTTTCATTGGTCAAAATCTGGCCCAACTGTATTTGAGAGGCCTTGATCTTTCCATCAAATGCAATGTCGCCTGTAATGTCCACGTAGCCCTTGATATCTATTGTACCCTGGTCAGTGAGCAACTGTGCATCAGTCGTGAATTTACTGGTCGTGCCTGCCAGGGTGCCCTTTAAGGTGAATGCCGGCGGAAGTTTGATGCCCAGTTCAGATTCATCAATAAACTGTGTCAGGTCACGCTTTGTGGTCTTCACGTTAAAGGGTTTGAGCTCAAATTGCAGGTTCTCTGGGTCAGTTGCATGCCTCAGGTTCCCCGTGGCGCTTATCCTTGTGGTGCCCCAGTTAAAATCTGCTCCATAAATATTCATGTTGCCCAGCGTGCCACTGGCGGCGATATTACCGGTTATTGGCCGGCGGGCCAGTTTTACAAAATATTCGTTGTTCTTAAGCTGTGGCGAAAAAAGGTAGAACTCGCCAATATCTGCATTAAGGTTGTTCAAACTTGCTGTTATCCTTGAACTTGCAGGGTCTTTAATAAAACTTTCAAGGGTATTATAATCCAGTTTAAGCTCTCCTTCTAGATGGTTTTTATTAAGCTGAAGCGCAAGACCTTTTAAATTTAAACTATTTTCATCCAGATTGAGATTAAACTGAAAATTGCTCAGGTTCAGTCCAGAGGCTTCTTGAAAGGTCAAACCTTCCAGCTTGAGACTGGCTTCATATTTCTTCAAGATTAAATCGCTCAGGGCAAAATCAATATTCTCTAGTTTGAGTGCATCTGGGTCAAATTGTCCCTTTACCGGTTGTTTGCCCATGGCAGCATAGGCGATATCTGTATTTGTAATCCTAAAATCATCAACGTTTACCGTAAATGGCGGCCATATTTCCCGTAAGGTCATCTCCCTGTTTCCTGTGACGGGTACCGCTTTATCCGGTGGATTATTGTTTTCTACCTCGATTTGAGAATCGCTCAGGGCAAAAGCGCTTACGTCAATCCTGTTGTGTCGCAAATCCACCTCGGGGATACGGGCGGTGAGCTTCTTGAGGTTGACTTTCGCCGAAAGGCTATCATCTATATTTTTATAATCAGCCCTGACATCTTGCAATAGTACGTCTGAAATAACAAGACGCGGCATGGGGGCGGTGGCAGAAGTATCTGGTGGATATAGCGGGGCAAATTGCTCCAGGTTGATATGGGCATTTTTTAAGGTAACGCCAGATGCTTCAAAGTCCATACTGTCAAGGTCTGTCTTGTTGAGCTTTAACCCGAGTTCATCAAACCTATACCTGCTGTTGATGCCAGTAATTTTATCATTATAAACGATGTTGAAATCCTTGAGGTCAAAATTACCCAGATGGATTGCCATGGTTGCGGTGGTATCCACAGGCGTGGCCTCATCAACTTCAGCGGCCGGTGGGGTTGCAAAGGCGTCCATCAAAAACTGGAAGTTGAATCCCGCGATGGAATCCTGACGGGTAATCTTAGCCCGTAACCCTTCCCATTGAAGGTCGTCCAGTGAAAAACCAGAACCCTTGATCAACGGCCATAATGGAACGTCTGCATTGAGGTGCCTAGAATATACAAGGGTGTCGCCCTTTGTATCTTCCATATAAAGGCCATCTAGCTGGATATTGCCACCAAAGGTGATGAAGAGCCTGTCCAGCTCAACCACGGTGCCGGTTTTATCTGAAATGGTGGAAACGAGTTTGTCCTTGATTATATTTTGCCCCCACGGGCTCCTTACAAAAAGAATGACCAGTAAGAGCAATATGAGGATAACGGCAAGTGCCTTACCGAGTATACGAAGTATTTTAAAAAAAATTCTCTTGCTTTTGCCCACAAAAATCCATTGCTCTTGATGAACGCTAAAAATACTATTATATCCTCCTCACGGGATAATGATAATTGCTAAAACCTTGTTATAATTTGTGTTAAACGGCGTTAAACCTTGATACAAAACCTCCCGGTCAGGCTAATTTTAAGTCAAAATAAAAACTATGAAAACCAAGAAAAAAGAAGAACACCTGGATTATGACCCCAATTTGAGCAAAGAAGAAAAAAGGATGCTCAATGATGAAAACATCCATAAGGATGGTGGTGAGGATGATGAATTGAGAGAACGTGTGGACCAAGTGGATTTTACGGGAGAAGACCTTGATGTACCGGGCACGCCCGTTGATAAAAAACGTAAGCAAAACGACTTGAAGGACGAGGAGAACCAGGTGTATAGCCAAGGCGGTGAAATGGAAAACAATGACCCCGAAGAGCAAAATGCCGACCTGGTTGACGAGAAATAAAAGAAAGATTTGGTGGTAGTGGTAATGGCTTCTTAAACGTGTTTTAAGAGGCCATTATTCTTTTACGACCACAATGTCTGCCTGTGCACCGGTAAGTAGATTCCAGCCACTTGATGATATGACATTGCCCTTATCGTCATATACGACAAGGTCTGCGGTATTGGGCCCTGATGAACCCTGGTTTAATGCCTTGAACGAAATCTTGTTGAACCCCTTTTTTAGCGGTATGTAAAATCCATGATATTCACCCGTGAGCCATACTTGGGATACAACAACTTCATCATTGACCAATATGGCAACCTTATCGCCGTCGATGGCTTGATAATCCCTACATAAAACCTGCACCTGGTTACTGCCCGTCCAGAAGGTACCCAAGTCAAGGTCCTTTGCCATTTCTGCCAGGATTGCACGGTCTTTTTTTGAAAGGTTGGGCTGTGGCTTCTTGTTTAAACGCTCAAGATGGCGTTGATTAGGGTCAGCAAATTCTTCTTTTTTCATCATATAGAACTTACTGCTCTCCAGGTCACTAACACTTGAGAGGCGTGATTCAAGCTCAGGGCTTATCTTATCCATTTCTCCCAGCGATGTGGCTGAGGGGCTGTTTTCTGGATTGATCTTTTTGCTGCTGGGGGCTTCAGATTGTTCAGGATTTTTTTGCTGTGTAGAATCCACTATGGCAGGTATCTTAAAACCTCCTGATGTATTGTCGACCTGGGCGTTCATTTGGGTGAACCCAAAAAAAGCAATCAGTACCGCAAGCAGTACTTTTAATCCATTGGAATATGTGGGATTCAGGTTCTTATTCATAGCCGTAACGCTTTTGTAAAGTTAATACAACTGCCCTAGACGGATAGAAACGTTGTAGTTAATACTTTGTTTAAACATCATGAACATATATCATGCCATTTGCACCAGCGGTTTCCCATGCACTAGAATATACGTAAATCTGTACAAAATGTTGCATTTTTTGAGTAAATTAGGGAGGTGAACAATAAAAAGAGCCATGAAACCTAACCTATCGTTACCTATCAGGATTACCAGGAGTGCCCTACTCCTTATTATATGGATTGCATCAGTCCCGGGATCGTGGGCACAAGACGCTTTTAAAGAATATAAGGGAGAAGTAAAAGACGCAAATACAAATGAAGAACTGCCATTTGCAAATGTCACCTTGATAGGTACAAATATTGCCGTGGTGACTAACAGTGAAGGAGTTTTTGCATTAAAAGTCCCTGAAGAATATACCAATGGGCAATTAGAGGTTTCCTTTTTGGGCTATTACAAGAAAATCATCAAGCTCTCTGATTTTGAAGACAAAACTACAACGATTGAATTGACCCCACGCGCTACACAACTTGATGAAGTAAGCGTGAAACAATTCAAAGATGCAGAAAACCTAGTCAAGAAGGTATTTGCAAACCGAAAGGAGAATTATACAAATGACCCCTTCTACATGACCGCTTTTTACAGGGAGAGCATCAAGCGGGGCAACAGGAACGTATCGCTCGCTGAGGCCGTTGTAATGATAGACAAGGGTGCGTACGACTCTCCCACCACAGACAAGGTCAACCTGTACAAAGCCCGTAAAAGTACAGACTATAAACGCCTGGACACAATTGCCCTCAAATTGCAGGGCGGCCCGCTCAATGCGCTCTATGTGGATTTAATAAAATATCCGGAATATTTCATGACCCCGGAGACCATGCCCTATTATGACTTTTCATTTGGTGAGCCTACCGTGGTAAATGGCGAGGTCGTGTATGTTGTTGAATTTAAACAAAAGAAAAGCGTTCTGGACCCCTTGTATTTTGGCAAGCTCTACATAAACTCTAACACACTCGCACTTACCAATGCCATCTATTCCATGAATACCGAGGACAGGAACCTCTCCAGTAAATTATTTGTAAGAAAGAAACCCACAAATGTCAAGGTATGGCCAGATATGGTCAATTATAGGGTAGATTATCGTGAGAAAAATGGAAAATGGTACTATTCTTACAGCAACGTCCAGCTGGAATTTGTGGTCAACTGGAGGAGAAAACTCTTCAACTCACATTTTACCATAAGTAGTGAAATGCTGGTAACTGACTGGGATGTGAACAGGGATCAACTCGCCAGCAACACCACAAACTACAAGCGCAGTTACATACTGGTAGATGAAGCCGAAGGCTTTACAGACCCTGATTTCTGGGGCACGTATAACGTCATAGAACCAGAAAAATCCATAGAATCAGCAATTAACAAGATACAGCGACAGTTACGCAGGCAAGAAGATTAGCCCTGCAGCACAGTATTATGGAACAACTATTGATAAACGTTTTATACACACTTAACACCATATATTATGAAACGTTCATTATCCGTCAATGCCGGTTCCATGGCAGACATCGCATTTTTGTTACTCGTCTTTTTCCTTATTTGTACAACAATTAATACAGATGCCGGCATCCCGCAAAAGCTATCAGAGCCATGTGTCACTAAAGATTGCTCCACAAAGGTCAAAGAGAGAAACCTTCTTGAAATCAAGCTTAACGCAAATTCTCAAATCATGGTTCATGATGAAATTGTCCTGCAAGACAACCTATCTTCATATGTTTATGAATTTTTAGCAAACAAAAACAAGGATATGATGCGTCCTGAAGAAGCTGGAGATGCTGTTATAGCCGTGACCATGGCAAGAGAAACCCCCTATGAATTTTATGTAAGTGCCATGGCGGGTATTAAGCAGGCTTACGCCAAAGTAAAGAATGAATACTCCCAGGCGGTCTACAACAAGGATTATGAGCAATTATCAACCCCTCAAAAGAAAAAAGTACTTGAGGCCATCCCAGAAAAAATTACCGAAACCACAGATTAGATACTGAGCGTGGTATTTGTTTTGTCCAGGTGGGATACAATGGTCTGTACAAACTCCTTCATGCTGTAGGGTTTGATGACAAAACCGTTCATCCCACTTTCTTCAATTGTTTCCGTTATCTCGCCCAGGCTTGTCGCCGTTAGTGCAATGATGGGAACAATGGGATTTGATTTCCTGATGATTTTAGTAGTCTCAAAACCATTAAGTCCCGGCATGTTGATGTCCATCAGGATAAGGTCATAAGACTCGTTATGTGCCTTGATGATGGCATCCTCCCCATTTGCGGCTTCCGTGACGATTACCTCAAGGCCCGTTAAAATCTTTTTTGTCACAAGCCTGTTTATCTTGTTGTCATCGACAATCAAGATAGATGCATTGCGTATGGATTTTTCTGATGCCAGGCTTTTAGCCACCTGTTTAGGGTCTTCATGGTTGATGACATCCTGGAGGGTCGCTTCATTAAAATCAATTGAAAAAGAAAACGTTGACCCCTCGCCCACTACACTTTCAACTTGTATCGCACTATCCATTTTTTCCAATAATTTTTTTACTATTGCCAGCCCCAGTCCAGTTCCCTTTGTTGATTTGGGCTTGCCCTCTTCTACCTGGCTAAACTCTTCAAAAATGCGTTTTTGAGCCTCTGGGGGGATGCCTATACCCGTATCCTGTATGGCAAATGTTATCCTGTATTGCTTTGGCTTGATCACCTCACCGTCAAGGTGTACCCATATATCACCATCATTTGTGAATTTTAGGGCATTGCCCACAATGTTTATAATAATTTGAGATAAACGTCTTGAGTCGCCCAGGATATAATTGGGCAGTTCATTGTGAATATCCAGGTGGAGTTTTGTTTTTCCGCGGTAAGCGTATTTATCAAATGAGCTCAAGATTTCTGACATCAATATCTTGAGGTTGAATGGGCGGTTGATGAGCTTAAAGTTCTCGTCATCCAGTTTTGAAACATCCAGCAGGTCACTGATGATGTCAAGCAGGTGGTTTGAGCTGAACTTGAGTGAATTGATTTCTTCAGCATATTTCATGGTAAAATCATTATCCTTTTCAAGAAGGCCAGCAATACCGGTCACACTATATAAGGGTGTCCTCATCTCATGGCTCAATGTTGAAAAGAACCTGCTTTTTGTCAAGGCTGTTTCTTCAAGTTTAGCTTTTGCACAGGTAAGCTCCTTGTTTTTTTTCTTCAGGTCGCGCATGTATTTTATCCTTGTACGCGTACTTATATAAAAGTAAATCAAGAAAATAGCCGAAAGCCCGATGAGAATCCACAATAGGATTTCTTCGGTCTTTTTTTGCTGTAAATTAGCTGAGGCCACGTTAGCCTTGATATTTGCAGCATTACGTTGTCTTTTAAATTCTTCCGCATCAGATTTGGCTATAGCCAACTGAACGGATTCTTTTTGCGCTATTTGCTCAATCTGTTTGAAATTGTCATCATATTTTCTTTGAACTTCATAGGCTTTTTCGGCATTATCATTCTTGTTTAGGAAGTTTGCATAGCTTTCATAAAATGAGAGGATAAAGTGAGGCATATCCTGGTTTTCGGTATGCCTGTATGCCATGTTGTAATATTCAGCCGCCTTACCTTGATTGCCCACGGCATCATAGTACTCGCCCTGAAGGATCTCTAGGGTAATACGGTATTCACTGGCGGTGGAAGGGTCATTTTCAAGGCTTTTTTGAGCCAGGTCTATATAGGACTTCATCTTAGCATAAAGTCCTAGGTCTTTATAGATGGAAGCCATTTTTAAAGCGGGCTTTAAAAATTTACCGGTATTGTTCTTTTGATAGATATCCAGTGTCTTCTTATAAAGCTTTAAAGCTTCACGCTTAGACGAGCGGTTGTCAGGCAAGGCAGTGGCCATGCTCGTATAACCTATGGCTAGGAGTGTATCGTTCTTTATTTTTTTGGCAACCTCAACAGCTTTCTCAGCATATTGAATTGCCTTGAGGGTATCGCCCAGGCGTATATGGTTTTCACCTAAAAGATTGTATCCATAAAACAGGTACTTGTTGCAATTGCATACATCTGCCATGTGAATCAATTCTTCAGATTTTGAAATTGCTATATCAAAGTGAAGTGCATCAATAGCCGTATTGACCTCTACTATTTTTTGTTCTAAAATAGACGGGCTACAGTTATTTTCATGTTGAGAATAACCGACATAATGCATGATTATGACGGCAAAAAACAAAATTATTCTCAAAATGAACCTAGAATATGTTTTTAGGCTCGATAACAAGGTTTGAAATATTTGGGTTAAACTATTTCGTCGGTAAAAGTAACGATAAGTTCGATATAAAAAAATAAAATTAAGATAAAATACAAGTAAATAGTTTATTTGTCAGTGAATTATACTGAAAATGTAATAATAATCCTACGTAATGATATTATCATGATTTTTTACAAGAGCTTATATTTGCAGGCAAATCCCAATAGTGAAGGAAATCCTTATCCAACCTTGTTATTTTAGTGATATACTCAGTTATGCTTGTATTGCCCAGTCTGAAAAGATAATCCTGGAAACCTGCGATAACTATCAAAAACAAACCTACCGCAACCGCTGTATCATAGGCACCGCAAATGGTACACTGTCGCTTACCATTCCCGTAAAGCATGTGGGGGGTGATGGCCATAAGAAAACGGCAGAGGCGCTGATTGAAAATAATTTTGCCTGGCAAAAAGAACACTGGCGCTCCATCCAGATTGCGTATAGGACTTCTCCCTTCTTTGAATTTTATGAAGATGATATACGTTTTCTATATGAAGACAAATTTGAGAACCTATTGCATTTCAACAAGGAAACACTCAGGGTTGTCCTTGATATACTTCAAGCAGAAAAAGAAATTGAGTACACTCAAAGCTATGTGCTGGAACCCGTGGTTCGTGACAGGCGTTATTTGGCTATAGCCAAAAGAAAAAGAACGGTCGACCTGCCTGCCTACAACCAGGTCTTTGAGGAAAAAAATGGATTTATACCCCACTTGAGTGTTCTTGACCTTACCTTCAACCTGGGCCCTGCAGCCCTGCAGTATCTTGAAAACGTGGATTTAGGCTAGTACCTTCCCGGTTTTTTGAAAAGAAGCTATCAACTTGCTGAAAAGTTCTTTTTGATTGTAGGGTTTTGCAATAAGATCCTGTAGCCCAAATTCCTTCACCTTTTTTTGCAGCTCCTTAGTCTCAGCGGCAGACAGGGCGATGATGGGCACCCCTGGGTGGTGTTTACGTATCCTTACAGAGGTCTCAAAGCCATCAATCCCAGCAGGCATGTTTATATCTGTCAAGACCAGGTCATAGGTGTTGTGTTTGACTTTTTCAACAGCCTCTTCCCCACTTTTTACCGTGGTCACCACGATACCCTTGCCCATGAGCACTTTTTTGGTCACCATGAGGTTTATGGCGTTATCATCTATCACAAGTATTCTTTTGCCCTTGAGAAAATCTTTGTACTTCTCAAAAAGGTCTATGTTGTTATCTTTTTCTAACCTGAGTACCTCTTTGACAGAAACCTGCTTCATATTGAGCCTGAAGCCAAAAGTGCTCCCTTTGCCCTTCTCGCTCTTAAGCTCTATGGCGGAGTCCATCTTCTTGAGGATTTTTGTTACTATGGCCAGGCCCAGGCCGGTACCTATGGATTTTAGATCTGTATTGCTGGTCTCTAACTGGCTAAATTCCTGAAAGATTTTTCTTTGTGAGAACTGGTCAATACCCTCGCCGGTATCCTTGACTTCAAAATAGATCTCATTCCAGTTTTCTGCAATGGCCTCGGCACGCAAACTTATCCATATATCCCCATTATAGGTAAACTTGTTTGCATTGCCTATAAGGTTAAACAAAATCTGGGACAACCGCTTGGGGTCTCCCTTAACAAATTGTGGTGTCCCTTCTTTTATATCCAGGTGAAATGTATTGTTGTGCTCTGTCTCTCCCTGTTCAAAGGCCGAAAATATCTCGCGTAAGAGGTGCGAGAGGTCAAAGGCCCTGTTTTGAAGGATAAACTCTTGTCCTTCTAATTTTGAAATATCTAGCAGGTCGTTTATTATGCCCAGCAGGTGCTGTGAACTGAACTTTAACGAACTCATCTCCTCACGGGACAAACGCTTGTCCTCCCTATCATCTAATAGGGATATCACACCCGTTACCCCATATAGTGGGGTTCTTATCTCGTGGCTTACCGTACTAAAAAAGCGGGTCTTGTCTCGTACGCTCTTTTCTGCGACTTCCTTGGCCTCTTCAAGCTCCCTATTCTTATGTTGCAGGTCATTGATGAGTTTCTGCCTAGTCTTGATGTTCCTAAAAAGTGATAACAGGAAAATGACCAGGAATACAAGGATCACCACAAAAAGAAAATTCAATATCTGCCTGCTTTCTAGTGACGTACGCGCAATTTCCTGTTTCAAGAAATTTTCATTGCGCATCCGTTTAAGTTCTTCTTGCTGCGCCAGTACTGATGCCCTAAATATCTTGTGCTGTTCGCTGGTTTCGTGGGACTTTTTAATATGTTTTAATAGGGCCGCATATACCACATTGGCTTTTTCAGGGGCATTGTTTTCTATGAGCCGTTTAATAAATTGTGGATAGAATTCTACTGCAAGATACGTGAGGGAGTCGCGTTCTATACCTGTAAATGCATTGTCATAAAGCTTGAGCGCCTCAATCTTCTGTCCTTTGGCAAAGTGGTAATCCCCCCACAGCATATCAAGGTATATCTGGGGATCATCATATTCATCCCTTGCCCGTTTCAAGCTGAACTCTGCTTCTAGCAGGTAAGCGGCCATCCTATCATAATCCTTTTTTATAAGGTAGAGCTCTGCGATGTTGAGTGCGGGATTGAGAAAAA
The DNA here is from genome assembly GCA_002710685.1 of Cytophagaceae bacterium. Classification (GTDB taxonomy): domain Bacteria; phylum Bacteroidota; class Bacteroidia; order Flavobacteriales; family Flavobacteriaceae; genus Leeuwenhoekiella. Next base: position 47,079 of record PALD01000080.1, read on the forward strand.
CACTGTCCTGCAGGCTGCGTTCTATTTCAAGTGCCTTTGTGTACAGTTCAAGTGCTTCATCAATCTCTGTACCCGTCTCGTCAAGTGTAGATGCGAGGTTGTTGTATGCCCCGGCCATAATTGACTTGTCCCCAGTCTTTAAAGCATGTTTCAGCGCTTGCCGAGAATAGTAGATGGGCTGTACACTATCATTGATCTTATCATAGATTTCTGACAGCAGGTTGTATCCATAAAAAGAATTGATGTCATCACTGTCTTTTTTAGAGGTATTGATGAGCAGTGAAGCGCTATTTATGGCTTCGGCGTATTTATACTCACTTATCTGTTGTATTGTCGCATCATAAAGTGAATCCTTGACCTTATCCCGGTTGTTATCAATATGCTGGGAGGAGATATTTTGGCTTAAAGCCAAAAAAAAGAAAATCATACTCCTTGACAGAAACCGATATATGACCGAAACATGGGGGTGAGCAGACAAAAAATACAATATAGCCGATTAAGTGACAGCAAATATATCAAATGATGGAAATTGATAAAGAGTATTTTAAGATTTTAACGCAAAGTGGCCATGATGGGGTAATGGTCGCTGTAGCTCACCTTAAACCGTTCAAAGTGCCTGGGTTCAATGGCATTTTTAGTGCCCAGTATAAAATCAATGCGCAAAGGGATAACATCAAAGGTAAAAGTGCGGCCAAACCCCTCGCCCACCTCTCCAAAGGTGTCAAACTTATCCCCTTTGATCTTTTGATAGGTATATGAAAACACGGTGTTGTTAAAATCACCCGTAACCAGTATGGGGTATGGGCAGGATTTTTCACTTTTTAAAAACAGGTTTACCTGTTCTTCCTGCTTTTCAAATTTTTGCCCGGTGGTGGCCAGCAGTTTCTTTTTATCGCCGTGCTGTATCCCTGATATTTCAGGGTCTAGTGACAATGATTGCATGTGAAGGTTATAGATCCTGATGGTGTCTTTATCAACAAGGATGTCAGCATAGATACCATTGTTAAAGGTATCCGGAAAATCTAAATTGCCCGTATGCAGTATGGGATACCTAGATAAAATGGCTGTTTCCACGCTTACGCTCTTACTGGAGGGCTGCCTATAGATATATTCATAATCAAGGGGGATCTTTGTATCATCTGGAAATTCCTGAAAACAGACTATTGAAGGATTTTTATCCTGTATGAATTTCCATATTCCGCCCTGCAACAGCTCTTTTTTGTCACTGCGTCTCTTGATGGGGTTCATTGCAAAGCGCTTAGTGTTGTAACTCATTATGGTAAAATCATCAGGAGAGGGTTTATAGTCCTTGCCAAAGATTTTATAAAGTGTGGCATTTACAAAAAGCCCTATGATCAAGACAATACCTGATAGCCAAAACTGTCTTTTAACCAGCAACAACCAGTAAAGTGTCATGATAATATTTGCCACTATGAGTACCGGGATGACCAGTGTCAATACTGAAAGTGAAGGAAACGAACTGGGAGGAATGTAAGGCAATAAGTAGCCTATTAAAAGGAGTACCGCAACAAGAAGGTTGATGATAAAAATAAGCTTGTTGAAGATATTGAGGTTGCTCATCAGGTATCTTTGCCAGCTTTGAATAAAAAGTCCTTTTCATGCTTGGTCAGGCTATCATAACCGCTCTTGCTTATCTTATCAAGTATATCATCAATCTTGCGCTGGTGTTCAGATTTTGATAGGTTTTCCTTTTTTGCCGTGCTTGAGGGAGAAGATGTGTGCGATTTACGCTGATTGCGGTATACGGTCTTCATCCTGGAGGTTTTTTCCCGTTTCTTGAACATCGTGAAAAAACCCTCCAGCATACGCTCCCACCATAAACCTATGTCATTGCCCTTGGCCAACTGCGTAGCATACACATACCCAAACAAAGCACCACCCAGGTGAGAAATAAACCCACCGGCATTTTCATTGTTGGGAATCCTGATTAAATCAAGCAAAACCAGGAAAACCCCTATTTGCCACAGTTTGACGTTAAAGAAAAACACCCGTACTTCAGCATTGGGGGTGTACGTGGCCATAAAGATCATGATTGCCATGACGGCAGCAGATGCCCCCTGTAATGACGCTATGCCAGATGCCCCCCTAAAAACGGGAAAGAGGTTATATGCAAATAAAAAGAATACCGCACCGGCAATTGCCCCCAGAAAGTAGATGGTCAAGAACCTTTTTGGTGTAAACAAATTGAGAACCATCTGGCTAAACCAATACAGGATGAGCATGTTCATGAAAATATGCCAAAAACCAGCATGTAAAAAAGCATACGTGATAAGAGACCATGGCTGCATGAGCAGGTCAACAGGGTTTGCAGGTAGCCAGAACCATTGTTTCAATGCCGAGGTGGGCAGTTGAAAAATCCATGCAAAAAGCTCAAACCCTATAAAGACAAGTGCATTAATAACGATTATCTTGACCGCTACGTTAGCTGTTTTAAATTGGTATCCCAGGTTACTCGCCGCCATTAATTCCAGCGTTTATCGTTAAAACTGTTCTTTTTCCAGTACCATATCATGATGAAGCCAAACAATGCCCCACCTATATGTGCAAAATTGGCAATATTTTGACCAAAAAGTGAGAACCCGGTCACCCCCGAGAATAAATCCAGTAAAATCAATGCAGGAATAAAATATTTGGCCTTGATGGGTATGGGCAAAAATATCAACATAAGCTCCATATTGGGGAACATCATCCCAAACGCCACCAGGATTCCATAAATTGCCCCAGAAGCCCCCACGGCTGCCGTAAAGTATGAATCTATCATCCTCTGGGCGGCGTTGCCGTCAATACCATTGGGAAAATTGGCACTTCCCGTACGCGTGATCTCCTGCAGGGCTGATTGTATCTGTGGTGCGGTTATACCCTGGTCCAAAAGGGCATTGTAGCCACCATAATAATTAAAGTACAGCACCGCGGTATGTATCAATGCCGCACCCAGTCCTGCCGAGAAATAAAAGAATATAAACCGTTTTTGCCCCAGTATGTTCTCTACTGGACTACCAAAGGCCCACAGCGCATACATATTAAAAAGTATATGGAAGATACTGTTCTGGTCATGCATGAACATGTGGGTAACTACCTGCCAAAACCTAAAATTTCCATTTTCGGGAAAATATAGGGCAAACATGCTCCCGTGGTCAGGAAGGAGAAATTGTGCCCCCAAAAAGAATATTACATTGGTTATAAGAAGGACCTTGACGGTCTCTGTCATTCTCATCATCGCGTTTCAAATTTCCTTTCCAGTTCTTCTACACTTATGGTCACAAAGGTAGGCCTATTAAAGGGGGAAAGCATGGGTTCTTTACAGGCAAAAAGCTTATTTAACAAATATTCACATGAGGCCGCATCCAGTTTTTCACCATTGCGTATCGCCATGCTCCCGGCCATGCTCCTGGCCAGTAAATCCACTTGAGAAAACCCGGCACCCGGCACCTCGCGCTCCACATCGGCAAGCAGTTGCTCAAGCACCCTGTGGCTTTCATTTTCACCCATACCCATGGGCAGGCCGGTAATCTCCAGTGTATCATCATCTACCGCATCAAATATAAAACCCGTGTTCTCAAGGGTTTCTTTTAATTGAAGCAGGAGGTGTATCTCTTTTTTAGAAAAGTCAAACCGTAACGGGAACAGCAACTGCTGGCTCACAGATTCTTTTACCGTTATGTTCTTCAATAGATCTTCATACAAGATGCGCTGGTGCGCCTTGTTCTGGTCAATGATGACCATGCCGCTCTTTATGGTACCCACGAGAAATTTATTGTGCAGTTGATAACAGTTTGCTTCCGCGGAAGCGCCACCTTCATCAAACATGCCCCCAGCAGGGTCCTCGCTTTCTATCTCTACCCGGCTAAAGGAATCATCAGCCCTGCCGCCATGGTTATCCAGGCCCGCATACAGGTTTTCCCATCCTGCGGCGCTCTTTTTTTCATAGTGCACCCTGCTGGATACTGAAATCCTGCCAGTATTGTTTTCCTTAAACGGATTAAAATCACGGTCCACTTCAACCTGTGGAGTCTCTGCCTGCCTATGTTTGTAAGCATAGGGGGTGTCAAGCCCGGGTTCACGGTCAAAATCAAGCACGGGGGCGATGTTAAACTGCCCCAGGCTGTGTTTTACCGCCGCGCGCAACAAGGTGTAGATTGAATGTTCATCTTCAAACTTGACCTCGGTCTTTGTGGGGTGGATATTGATGTCTATGGTCTGTGGGTCTACTTCCAGGTATAAAAAGTAACTCGCACGGGCCCTATCGGGCAGGAGGCCATCAAATGCCGAAGCAACAGCATGATGCAGGTATGAATGTTTGATGAACCTATCGTTCACAAAGAAATATTGTTCTCCTTTGGTTTTTTTGGCAAATTCCGGTTTTATGATAAACCCCTTGATCTTTACAATCCCGGTCTCCTCTTCTACAGGTACCAGTTTTTCATTTGTCTTTGAACCAAAAACATTGACTATGCGCTGCCGCTTGTTGGACTGTGGTAAGTTGAACAATTCCCCCTCGTTGTGGTACATCACAAATGTGATTTGCTCATGGGCAAGCGCGACCCGGTGAAACTCATCAATGATATGGCGCATCTCCACACTGTCAGACTTTAAAAAATTACGCCTTGCCGGAATGTTGAAAAAAAGGTTTTTAACCGCAATTGAAGTTCCTGCGGGTGTTGCCACGATATCCTGTGACTTTATGATACTGCCCTCGATCTCTATACAGCTGCCCACATCCTCACCCTGCTGCCGGGTCTTGAGGTCAACATGGGCAACGGCGGCAATTGATGCCAGTGCCTCCCCCCTAAAGCCCTTGGTGTGCAGTGCAAAAAGATCTTCTGCGTTCTTGATTTTTGAAGTGGCATGGCGTTCAAAGCTCAAGCGGGCATCAGTAGGGCTCATGCCCTTGCCATCATCAATGACCTGTATGAGCGTCTTGCCACTATCTTTGATGATGAGCTTTATTGTCGCCGCCCCAGCGTCAATGGCGTTCTCTAGCAGTTCCTTGACCACGGATGCGGGTCGCTGCACGACTTCGCCCGCGGCGATTTGATTTGCAACATGGTCTGGTAAAAGCTTTATGATATCTGCCATTTATCTTGCTTGCGTGAATAATGATAGGTCAAAGTCTATCATAAAAAGAAACGCAAAAATAAGAAGCAAAACTATAAAAAGGATACGGCGATTGGCTTTTTGATCGGGATTGTTCTTGTAATCGTCCCAGGCTGTGTTCAATTTATTCTTGATCCCTTTATTTTCAAGGGTGGCCCGGCGATAACCATCAAATTTATGGGACATTTTAAATGGACTGCCCTCGCCCTTGTAATATCTAGGGCTGTAATCAAATTGCTTGTTCTTTCTTGTTTTTAAAATTCCCATAACGATAGCCTCTTTTCAAATTTAATAATTTAAAATTGGATACATGATCCATTTATGGATATAGCAAACTCCTTGCCGTTTTCTTTCAATGGATCTGAGAATATTTCGCTTTAAGCGAAAAAAGGACTACTCTTTGTAGAATCTTGCATCCCTGCGCAACTGGGCCATCTTTATGGCGGCTATGGCTGCTTCTGTACCCTTGTTGCCGTGCTTGCCACCGCTGCGGTCCACGGCCTGCTGCATGTTATTGTCAGTGAGGACACAAAAGATGACGGGGATGTCATTTTGAACATTGAGGTCCTTGATGCCCTGGGTCACGCCCCCGCAAACAAAGTCAAAATGCTTGGTTTGCCCTTGTATCACACTGCCCACGGCAATAATTGCGTCGAGCATGTCAAAGGATTCCTGCATCTTCTTGCAGCCGTAAATGAGTTCAAAACTTCCCGGGACGTTCCACCGGACGATGTTTTCCTTGATTGCGCCGCAGTCAATAAAAGCGTCAAAGGCACCCTGGAAAAGGCCTTGTGTGATTTCGGTGTTCCACTCTGAAACAACAATCCCAAACCGAAATTCCTTCGCGTTTGGGATTGTGTCTTTATCGTAAGCCGACAAGTTTGTTGTGGCCATGTGCGTATGTTTTTTAAATTACTGGCTTACCATACCAAGGTAAAGTTCAGCTTCTCCTGCTTCTGTAGATTTGGGATATTTCTCCTTGATTTCCTTCAGGAAACCTGCTGCTTTATCCTTTTGCCCCAGCTCTATGGCTACCATGCTCGCCTTGAACAAAAACCTGGGCGCGGTAAAATCGTTGTCCTGCATTTTGGCGGCAGCCGCATAATAATCAAGAGCTTCATCCAGCTGGTCAAGCTGTGCAAATGCATCACCTATGCCCCCTTTGGCAAGTGGGCCCAGCATCTCATCATCACTTTCAAAATCTTCTAGTTGATCTATGGCCTGCTTGTACTGGTTCATGTTAAGGTATGCCATTCCTGCATAATAATGAGCCAGGTTAGCTGATTGTGTGCCGCCGTAGCTGTCTATGATGTCAAGAAAACCATACTTGCCCTCGCCTCCATTAAGTGCCAGGTTGAACAATGAATCTTTTTGTGCAGCACCGGCAATTGCCTCGTTAAAATAGTTCTGTGCTTGATACATCTCATTGCTGGCCTCGATATTCTTGGGCTCTTGGATGAATTTTTTGTAACCCAGGTATCCCAGGACACCTATGATCACGATACCTATAAAGATCAAAAGGTATTTCCAGTTGCCTTCTACCCAGGCTTCTGTTCTACTGGCGCCTTCATCTAAGGTGTCAAATACTTCTGCCGTCGTGCTCTCATCGTGCTCTTCAACTTCTTTTTCTACCTTTGTTTTTGGCTTGTAACCCCTTTTCTTATATGTGGCCATGCTTTAAATTTTGTTGCGCGCAAAAATAAAATTTTTATTCAAATCTAAAAGGGTATCATTTTGTTATTTTTCGATAATTTGCGATGAAACCCATATAATTTCAACTGTCTTACTACAAGGATTATAGCAATTTTATGAAGCTAACGCTCAATGATTTTAAAGTCACTTTCCCTTATTAATTATAAAAATATTGTCTCGCAAGCGTATGATCTTGATGCAAAGATCAACTGTTTTGTGGGCAACAATGGGGTGGGCAAGACCAATATTCTCGATGCCATCTACCATCTATCCTTTGGCAAGAGCTATTTTAACCCCATAACCGTACAGAACATCAACCACGAGGCAGATTTTTTTGTGCTTGAGGGGCTGTATGAAAAGGCAGGAAGGGAAGAAAAAGTAATTGTGAGCGCAAAGCGCGGTGCAAAAAAAGTAATCAAACGCAATGGCAAGGCCTATGAGCGGTTTTCAGAACATATAGGCTTTCTCCCGCTGGTGATCATCTCCCCGGCAGACAGGGACCTTATCATTGAGGGCAGTGAGACGCGCCGCAAGTTCATGGACGGGGTAATCTCACAAAGTGACAAGGGGTATCTCAATGACCTTATCAATTATGGCAAGGTCCTGTCACAGCGCAATGCCCTGCTCAAATATTTTACGGCAAACCATACCTTTGACCAAAGCACGCTCAATATTTACAATGAGCAGATGACCGCCCTGGGAGTCAGGATTTATGCCAAACGAGAAGAATTCCTAAAACAGTTTGCCCCCATTTTTCAAGAACGCTATGCCTATATAAGTGGCGGCAAGGAAGAGGTAAGGCTCAAATATAAAAGCCAGCTGCACGACAAACCGTTAAGCGAGCTCTTTAAAGAAAACCTGCAAAAGGACCGTGCCCTGCAATACACCACGGTAGGGGTGCATAAAGATGACCTAAGCTTTAAGATCGAGGGGCATGCCGTGAAGAAATTTGGCAGTCAAGGACAACAAAAATCTTATCTCATCGCTTTAAAACTAGCACAGTTTGACTTTATTAAAAAAGCCGGTGGCACCTCGCCCCTGCTCCTGCTGGACGATATCTTTGACAAACTTGATGAAAGCCGGGTAACACAGATTGTTTCCTTGGTCAATGACGAGAATTTTGGACAACTTTTCATAAGCGATACACACCCGGAGCGCACCGGGGACATCGTCAAGAAGATACACCAATCCTCAAAAATATTCACATTATGAAAAAAGGGATACTCGTCCTTATGCTTATAGCTTTAAGCTGTACAGAGAAAGATCCTGCATCCATGATACCACACCTCACGGGTTACTGGGAGATTGAAGAAGTGGTTAAGCCTGGCGGCGAAAGGATTCAATTTGAGATCAATGAAACCATTGATTATATTAAAATAGATGACAGTACAGGTTTTAGGGCCAAGCTAAAACCACAATTTGACGGAAGCTTCAAGACCAATGAAAACAAGGAAAACCTCAAAGTGGAAGTCAAAGAAGATAGTTTGAAGTTATTGTACTCAACACCTTACAACAAGTGGACAGAGACCGTGCTCTATGCTGATGAGAATAAACTTGAAGTACTAAACAACAGGAATATAAAATACGTTTATAAAAAATACATCCCGCTCAACAATCCCACAAAATGACAAAAAGAGACGCTGATCCCATATCACTTAAAGATGCCCTAAGCGGTTTTGTTAACAAGAACAAGCTGCAAAAAGGCCTTGACAAGGTAAGTGCAGAAGAAGCCTGGAGAAATATCATGGGGCCCGCCATTGCAAAATATACCGAGCAGGTAAAACTGGATGGCAATCGGCTCATTGTGCGTTTAAACTCATCAGTCCTGCGCGAAGAACTGGGTTATGGCAAAGAGAAGATAATCGCTAACCTCAATGAAGAGATGGGGCGGGAAGTGATAAAGACCTTATTGCTTAGATAAAAAAACCACGCCCTGGGCGTGGTTTTCTATATAAATCATGTTGAAAAAAGTTTAGAACTGCTCCCTTCCGGCAAAATGGAAGTTGCTTTCTATTTCAGCATTCTCATCGCTATCGCTACCATGCACCGCGTTTTCACCCACTGATTTAGCATACATTTTACGTATGGTTCCCTCAGCAGCATCAGCAGGGTTAGTGGCCCCTATCAACGTGCGGAAATCCTCAACGGCATTTTCCTTTTCAAGCACTGCGGCCACGATGGGGCCACGCGTCATAAATTCCACAAGCTCGCCAAAGAAAGGACGCTCCTTGTGCACTGCATAAAAAGTCTCGGCATCGCGCTGGCTCAGCTGGGTCAATTTCATCGCCACGATCTTAAAGCCCGAAGCGTTTATTTTTTCCAGGATTGCTCCTATGTGCCCAGCCTCCACGGCATCAGGCTTAATCATTGTAAAAGTTCTGTTTGTTGCCATTTTTAAGTTTTGGTTCTCGCTCTTGCGAAAATTTCTCAGTTTCAAAAAATCGGTGCAAAAGTAATGCTTTTACATGGAATAGCGAATGAAGCAACCTTTAATTAAGGTAACTGCCGGTATGGTTATATGGCTTTCGCCGAAAGGCAAACAACAACGAGAAGATATAAATTGTATCTTTGCACCTTATGAAAAATGCCGAAGCTGATAAGCTAAAAGAGCTGCTCAACGCTCCTAAAAAAATAGCTATCATACCCCATAAAAACCCAGATGGAGATGCCATGGGCAGTACCCTGGGACTTAGAAGATTCCTTATAAAAAAAGGGCACGACGCAACGGTTGTGTCCCCCAATGATTACCCAGAATTCCTCAAATGGCTCCCTGATGAAGGTACGGTCATCAAACATGACCTGCAACCAGAAATTGCGGCAAAGACCATTGAGAATGCTGATTTGATCTTTACGTTAGATTTCAACCACTTCTCGCGTTGTGGTGACCTGCAACCCTTGCTTGAAAAAAGCAGTGCGCCCTTTATAATGATTGACCATCACCAGCAACCTAATGATTATGCCATGGTGACGTATAGTGATGTATCCATCTGCGCCACCAGCCAGATGGTGTATCACGCTCTTGAGGCACTGGGCGGCCTGGACATGATTGATAAGGACATCGCGACCTGCCTCTATACTGGCATCATGACTGATACGGGTTCGTTTAAATTTAGCTCTACCACGGCCACCACCCACCGGGTCATTGCCCACTTGATAGAACATGGGGCAAACAATACCCAGATTCATGAAGATATATATGATACCAGTAGCCACAACCGTTTAAAGCTGCTGGGCGTGGCCTTGAACAACCTGGTCTATCTTAATGAATACAACACCGCCTACATTACACTTGCCCAGGAAGAACTGGATGCAAACGGGTTTGAAAAGGGGGACACCGAAGGTTTTGTTAATTATGGACTTTCTCTCAAAGGAGCCCGTATGGCTATTATCTTCATAGAAAACAAACAAGAAGGGATCGTCAAGATCTCGCTGCGCAGCAAAGGTGATTTTTCTGTTAATGAATTGTCTCGCAAACACTTTCACGGGGGCGGTCACACCAATGCTGCCGGTGGTAAGAGCGACCGGTCACTCAAGGATACCGTTGCATATTTTATTAGTATATTACCCCAGTATAAAAAGGCATTGAATGCGTAGAATAACTGTTGCCATAAGTCTTTTATTAATAATTGTCTCCTGCAAGACAAACCCAGAAGCCAGAAGCCCTATTTCTCACGGTAGCGGTTCATATATCGACCAGAGTATTGAGCGCAATATCAAGATGAACGAGGCCGAGGAAAAAGCGATTGAAAAAATCATAGCGCAAGATGCCGGTAACAAATACATCGCCTCTCAAAAAGGGTTTTGGTATTACTACAATGAGCAGGACACCACAAACCTTGCAAAACCACGCGTGGGGGATATCATTACATTTTCTTACGATTTAAAGACCCTTGATGGAGAGACCATCCTGAGCAGGGAAAAAATAGGCAAGCAGACCTATCAGGTAGATCAAAGCAATCAAGATTTGATGCCCGGCATACGCGATGGTGTCAAGCTCATGAAACCTGGCGAAACCGTGACTTTTTTGTTCCCCAGCCATAAAGCTTATGGGTATTATGGCCTCGATGATTTGATAGGCAAGAACTTTCCATTAAAATCAACAGTAACTTTACATACATTAGAAAATAAAAACTCAGACGAAAAACTATGAAGAAATTCAGTTTATTACTACTTGTCCTGGTATTGTCCATCGTAAGCTGTGATGATAAATATCCAGACCTAGAAGATGGTATCTATGCCGCAATCACCACCAGTAAAGGTGAAATGGTCGCTCAACTTTATTATGATAAAACCCCGGCAACAGTGGCTAGCTTTGTCTCCCTTGCTGAGGGCAACAGCACAATAGTTGATTCTACTTACAAGGGCAAACCCTTTTTTGACGGGTTGACCTTCCACAGGATCTTAAAGGGGTTCGTCATACAGGGCGGTGACCCAGATGGTACCGGCATGGGCGGTCCTGGATATAAATTCCAGGATGAACTGTCACCAGAGCTTAGGCATGACAGCATAGGTGTACTCTCCATGGCTAATGGAGGTTATGAGACCAATGGCAGCCAGTTTTTTATAACACTTGCCCCCACTCCCCATCTTGATGGGTATGATGAAAATGGCACACTTAAAAACTGCGAAGACCCCAGGACGAGCTGTCATACCGTTTTTGGAAAAGTGGTAAAAGGTTTTGATGTGCTGGATGCCATTGCAAATACCGAGGTCAACAACCCCAGAAAAGGAGATCCCAAAGAACCCGTAACCATTGAAAAGGTAGAAATCATAAGAAAAGGAACCGAAGCAAGACGCTTTGATGCCAATGAAGTCTTTGCCCAGGAAGGCAAAAAATATGAAGAAGAAAAAGCAAGGATCGAAGCAGAAAAACAAGCCAAGCTTAAGAAGGTCACAGACCGTTTTGAAGCCGAAAGGGCAAAAGCAGATTCTCTTGATAGCGGATTAAAACTCTACTACAAAGAGAAAGGGGACGGCCCTAAACCCAAAACGGGCCAAACCGCATTGCTGGATTATGCAGTATATTTTACCTCTGGAGAATTGCTGGATACCAGTATGAAGGATATTGCTGATGAATATGGAATGCAGACCAGGCCAGTAGATTCCCTCTACGCCCCATATCCTGTTAAGGTAAGTCCTGATGCCCCAGCCATTGCAGGTTTTATAGAAGCCGCAAAAAACATGCAAGTGGGCGATAAGGTAACCGCATTTGTACCCTATTATCTAGCCTATGGCGAAAGGGGCAATCGTGGGATACCTCCCAAGACCGATTTGGTCTTTGACCTTGTTCTCAGGGCTGTTGAATAAATCATAAACTATCAATGATATTAAAAAAAGGCCCGCGATTGCGGGCCTTTTTACTTTATACCTTTGGGAAATCCTTGAGGGTCTCCAGTGTAAGTTTCCAGAATTTTTGTACCGATGATATGCTCACCTTCTCATCAGGAGAGTGTGCCCCCTTTATGGTGGGGCCAAATGAAATCATCTCCATGCCGGGATAATTTTGTCCCAGGATACCACATTCAAGCCCAGCATGACAAGCCGCAACATGAGGACTCTCATTAAAAAGCTTCTTGTAGTTGTCTTCCATCACCCTTAGGATACTGCTGTTCATATCGGGTTGCCAGCCTGGGTATTCCCCGCTCAGCACAACCGTAAAACCAGCCAGTTCAAAAACACTTTCCAGGCTTCTTACCACATCGTTCTTTGAGGAGTCTGATGATGACCTTGCCAGGCATAAAATCTCGATACCCCCATCTTTTACAACCACCTTTGCCACGTTGTTTGAAGTCTCCACCAGGCCTTCAATATCCGGACTCATGCGATAGACGCCGTTATGGGCAGCCTGCAGGGATTTGAGCAAACGTTCTTGTATACCATGCGGCATGGCCGTGACCGGCGTTGTGGTCACATCAAATTCTATGGAGAGATTTGGCTCTAGCGACTTAAACTCTGTAATTATCCCGGCAGAGAGCCCTTCCATCATGTCGAGAAATTGTTCTTGATTTTCTTTCGCAATAGCGATAACGGCATGGCTTTCCCGCGGTATTGCATTGCGCAGTCCACCACCGCTCAACCCCGCAATGTGCAGCTCGCCCTGTACGTGGGCCTCAAGTAACAGCCGGTTCATAATCTTGTTTGCATTGCCCAGCCCCTTGTGGATGTCCATCCCGCTGTGACCACCCTGCAACCCTTTTACGGTGATGGTATATCCCAGCAATCCCGGGGCCAAAACCTCGGGTTCATAACTTTGTGATGCCGTGAGGTCTATGCCCCCAGCACATCCCACGCCTATTTCATCATCCTCTTCGGTATCCAGGTTGAGCAGCACATCTCCTTGCAAAATACCAGGTTCAAGGCCCATTGCGCCCGTCATGCCCGTCTCTTCATCGATGGTAAAAAGTGCTTCTATGGCGGGGTGGGCAAGTTCATCACTGGCAAGTATGGCCATTATGGTGGCGACTCCCAGGCCATTGTCGGCACCCAGCGTGGTACCTTTAGCCGTTACCCAGTCTCCATTGACCTGCATCTGGATTCCCTGAGAATCAAAGTCAAAAGCTGTATCATTGTTTTTTTGATGCACCATATCCAGATGCGACTGCAGCACTACCCTTTTCCTGTCATCCATGCCCGTGGTCGCGGGTTTACGTATGATCACGTTGCCCACTCCATCCACAGAGGTTTCCAGGTCTAGGCTTTCGCCAAAATTCCTCATGAACGCAATCACCTTCTCTTCTTTTTTAGAAGGTCTAGGCACGGCGTTCAGGTCTGCAAAATGTTTCCAGATGGCTTTCGGTTCCAGTTGTCTTATATCTTCGTTCATATTTTTTATTTTATGCAAATTTCGGCTTTGTGATGGATTAATCGAAAGGTAAGACCAGAAATGGTTGATGGTCACCTTTCAGGATTGTAGTTTTACTGATTCCGGTTCCCTTCTCTATTTTTTCATTTTAGTAACTATCATTCAAATCTCACATCTCACATCTCACATCTCATATCTCACATCTCATATCTCATATCTCAAATAAGTTAATCTTGCCAAAATTCTTTGTGCGGCGCAAAGCAGCTTGCTATTTTTAAACAACCATAAAAAAACAACACCATGAAAAAACTTACCGAAGAGCAAATACAGGAAAAACTGCAAAACCTTGATGGCTGGGAATTTAGCGATGATGCCATTCACACCTCGCTTGAGTTTGAGAATTTTAAAGAAGCCTTTGCCACAATGGCGCGCATTGCCTTTGAGGCCGAAGCCATGCAACACCATCCAGAATGGACAAACGTTTACAATACCCTCGAGATTTCACTCTCTACCCACGATGCAGACGGTGTCACTGAAAAAGATTTTAAACTGGCGCAAAAGATTGAAGATATATTGGGCAATTAAAAAAGTTCTATGGATTAAGGACAAGGTTTTTTATATTTTTGCCCAATAATCAATTCACTTTATGGGAAGAGCATTCGAGTTTAGAAAAGCACGAAAAATGAAGCGCTGGAGCGCGATGGCCAAGACTTTTACACGTCTGGGCAAAGATATTGTAATGGCGGTAAAAGAAGGTGGCCCAGACCCTGACGGCAACTCAAAGCTTCGTGCGGTAATACAGAACGCGAAAGCGGCCAACATGCCCAAGGACAACATAGAACGCGCCATTAAACGCGCTTCAGACAAAAGCCTGGGAGATTATAAGGAAGTCCTGTTTGAAGGTTATGCACCCCACGGTATCGCCGTGCTCATCGAGACGGCAACTGACAATAATACCAGGACGGTGGCCAACATACGTTCTTATTTCAACAAGTGCAATGGTAGCCTGGGCACCTCAGGCTCTGTAGTGTTTATGTTTGACCATACCTGCAACTTCAGGATCAACCCAGAAAACATTGACCATGAAGAGCTTGAGCTTGAACTTATAGATTATGGAGCAGAGGAAATCTTTGAGGATGAAGATGGTATCATGATCTACGCACCGTTTGAAAGTTTTGGCGCCATACAGTCCTATCTTGAAGAAAACAATTTTGAGATTCTCTCTTCTGGCTTTGAGCGCATACCACAGGTCACAAAAAAACTGACCCCAGAAGAAGCTGAAGAAGTTGAGAAACTACTTGAGAAAATCGAGGAAGATGATGACGTGCAGAACGTCTATCACTCCATGGATGAATCTTCTAGCGGAGATACTGAAGAAGATTAAGATATTATTTTTCCCGCTGTGGTGGGATGGAATTTCCTATCCCACTGCTGGGAGGAGACTTAAAGGACCATTTTGAAGCTGCCGTAAAATAATCTATTTCTATGGCACTCTTGCCCTCTTCCAGCACATTGGCCTGAAAGCTACGCTGCAATATATCTTCAATGAGGTAATCTTCATGCACGTTTACCGGGTCGTAGATTTCCTTCATGTCGATATCAAATAACCCCGCTGTGGTATTGAGCCAGAAGGCCTTCCATCCACTGCGGTATTCCTTCACCAGGTCAAATGTTGTGGTGCCCGTTTGCCGGTACACCAGTTTTACAAGGATCTGTCCCTCGGTCCTGGTGAGCTTTTTTAGCTTGGGGCCAAATTCGTCCTCAACATACCGCTGAATGATCTTTGTATACTTCTTCTTATCCCTCTTGGACTCCATGCTGTCCAGGCGTGCATTGAGCTGATTGAGCCGCTCCCCTGCCAGTTTAGCAAATGGCCATACCTTTCTTGTCTTTCGACGCAAGATCAAATAGCGCTTGCGCTCAAGGTCATTATCAAAGTGCAGCCTGCCCAGCAACATCACCTCGTCCAGTTCAACAGCTTCACGGGCAAGGGTGTCGCCTTCAATGATGTAGTATTGCACATCACTGTTATCCTGCTCCACCTCGGTTTCCTGAGCTACAAGAAATGGACCTAGAAAAAATAAAAATGGGGACAAATATCTTATCAAAGCTTTTTTTATTATTGCTTGCGCGAAAATTGTTCCAAAAATACGGATTAGCTTGATAACGATGGTTAAATGATTTTAATATTCATAATTTCGTGGAAACAAAAAAATGATTATGGCTGAAAGCATATTAAACAAAAAATCACTCGATTTTCTAGAAGAATACCTCAATAATGCCGCCCCCACCGGTTATGAATGGGGAGGGCAAAAATTATGGATGGAATACCTGAAGCCCTACGTAGATGAATTTATCACGGATACCTATGGTTCCGCCGTGGGCGTGATCAACCCCAAGGCAAAATATAAAGTGGTCATTGAGGGCCATGCAGATGAAATCTCATGGTACGTAAACTATATTACTGACAATGGCCTTATCTATGTCATACGCAACGGCGGCAGCGACCATCAGATAGCCCCTTCTAAGATGGTGAACATCCATACCCGCGACGGTATCGTGAAAGGGGTTTTTGGGTGGCCCGCGATACATACCCGCGACAAGTCAAAAGAGCAGGCACCACAGCTGGACAACATATTTATCGATGTGGGCGCAAGCTCTAAGGATGAAGTCGAGGCGATGGGTGTGCACGTGGGCTGCGTGATTACCTATCCTGACACGTTTACCGTTTTAAACGAAAATAAATTTGTGTGCCGTGCCCTGGACAACCGCATGGGCGGCTTCATGA
Organism: Cytophagaceae bacterium; assembly: GCA_002710685.1. Taxonomy (GTDB): domain Bacteria; phylum Bacteroidota; class Bacteroidia; order Flavobacteriales; family Flavobacteriaceae; genus Leeuwenhoekiella. The sequence goes on from PALD01000080.1 coordinate 63,476, forward strand.
TTGCCGAAGTAGGCCGGTTGCTCAAGGAAAACAAGGACAAGCTGGATTTTGGGCTATACATCGTCAACAGCGTGCAGGAAGAAATAGGCCTGCGGGGAGCAGAGATGATCACAGACCGCATCAAGCCCAATGTTGCCATCGTTACTGATGTGACCCATGACACCACTACCCCAATGATCAAAAAAGAAACTAACGGTCTTGCTGAAATAGGTAAAGGTCCCGTGGTTTCTTATGCGCCAGCGGTACAGCAAAAACTGCGCGATTTGATTATTGACACCGCGGTCGAAAAAAAGATTCCATTTCAGCGTATGGCCAGCAGTCGCATGACGGGCACAGACACAGATGCCTTTGCTTACAGCAATGGTGGCGTGGCTTCGGCGCTCATCAGTTTACCGTTGCGCTACATGCACACCACGGTTGAGATGGTACATAAATATGATGTGGAGAACGTAATTAAGTTGATTTATGAAAGTGTCCTAAAAATTAAAAAGGGGGAGACTTTTAGCTATTTTGAAGATTAGGCTTTCGCCAAATAAATATCAAACCGCCCATCGTGGCGGTTTTTTGTTTTTTGGCTGTAGCCAAATACTAAAATACTGAATGCCAAATATTAGAATCTATCTAATTTAATTTGTGGATATCTCCTGTACTTCTTCTCTTGTAGCCTTTATGCAAACGGCTATTTTTGGCACCCAAAATCATTTAAAAAACCTTCACTTATGAGCGTAACCTGGTACGAATGCAAAGTAAAATATCCCAAACTTGATGAGGCTTCCGGCCTTAGAAAAGTTAAAACAGAACCATTCTTGGTAGATGCAGTTTCATACACCGAGGCTGAAAAACGCATTAACGAGGAAATGCGCCCCTATCTCAATGAAGATGAAGGCATGTTAATCACCAATATCAAGGTTGCCAACTTTGCCGAAATACATCCTTTTGAGAATGCAGACCGCTGGTTCAAGGCCAAAGTATCGCTCATTGCCTATGATGAGAAAAGCGGTAAAGAACGTAAAATGAACCAATATTTGCTCGTGCAAGCAAATGATGTTAAGGAAGCTTTTGAAAACACCACGCACGTAATGCGCGACACTATGGGAGAATACAGTATTCCCGCAATAGCTGAATCACCGGTGGTAGACGTTTTCCCCTATTTTACAGGTGAGGAGGATAATACCGAGCGCATGGAAGAATTTAACCGCATCAAAGAGTCGGTACCTAGTTATAGCAAAGATGATGAAGCGCTGGCATTAGAAGATTCTTATCAGGAGGTTGAAGTGTGATAGAGCTAAAACGGTTTGAGTTGGCACTGTATGAAATTCTGTATCTCTCATTAAGGTCATTTCCGCTAAAAGCGAAATAGGGAAAATCTTTATCGAGCCCTATCTCAAGCAACGCATGGGATTAACCAGTGAGAAAATCCGTTTTCATGGTTGCCAGGCGGTGCGCCATGATGATCACATTCATATACAATTAAACTAACTAATATTTCTTAAAATACACCGTCTTCTTATTCACAAACTCCTGGATTCCATCTTCTGAGAGTTCGCGGCCATAGCCAGAAATCTTGGTTCCGCCAAAGGGCAAGCGAGGGTCACTTTTTACCAATTCATTTACAAACACGGCGCCGTCTTCAAACTGGGGTACTAATGCCTTGGCTTTCGCCAAATCTTCAGTAAAAATAGAAACTCCGAGGCCAAAGTCGCTCATGTTTACTAAGTCCACAGCTTCTTTATCAGTTTTAAATGTGGTTATGCCTATCAATGGGCCAAAGGTTTCTTCTTTAAAAATGGACATTTCAGGAGTTACATCGCCTACCACCGTGGGCTCAAAATAGGCGTCCTGGCGGTTGCCGCCCAGCAGGACCTTGGCCCCTGCTTTAACCGATGCTACCAACTGTTTTTCGAGGTCTTCCGCGAGGTCTTTTCGCGCAAGCGTACCTATATAGGTCTCTTCATCCATGGGGTCACCGCTTTTGAGTTCGCGCACGGCCTTGACGAATTTTTCAGTAAACTCATCTGCGATGTTCTCGTGCAACAGTAAACGTTTACCGGCGATACAGCTTTGTCCCGTGTTTTGAAAACGTGCCTGGACACAGGTTTTTACGGTTTCGTCAATGTTAGCATCTTTAAAAACCACCAGCGCATTGCTTCCACCCAGTTCAAGTACAGACTTTTTAATTTCGGCACCTGCGATGGATGCGACTGAGCTTCCTGCGGGTTTACTGCCCGTAAGGGTCACGGCCTTGACCTTGGGGTTCTTGATAACATCTTCAATCTTATCGCTTCCCACAGGGATATTTGTAAAACACCCTTCTGGAAAACCAGCGCGTTTAAAGATTTTCTCGATATTCTGGGCACATTGCATGACATTGCTGGCATGTTTAAGGATGCCTATATTGCCTGCCATAAGTGCAGGTGCCGCAAACCTGAATACCTGCCAGTAGGGATAATTCCATGGCATGACGGCAAGCACAACTCCTATGGGGTCGTAGCTTACATAACTTTCGTGCGCGTCAGTAGCAATGGTTTTATCAGCGAGGTGATGTTCTGCATTTTCAGCATAGTACTCACATACCCAGGCACATTTTTCTACCTCGGCGATGGCCTGTGTGATGGGTTTGCCCATTTCATGCACCATGGCTTCGGCATACTCGTGTGTACTGGTCTTTAATTCACTTGACGCGGCGAGCATTAGCTTTTTGCGATCTACAAAGGATGTTTTTCGCCATGAGCGGAACCTATCATCAGCTTTATCAATGGCTTGTTCTACCTGCTCTTTGGTGAATTCCTTGATTTTAAAAACTTCCGTCAAATTGTACGGGTTGATTGAGGTAATCATCTTTGTTTTTTTCTTAAAATTAGCCGTTATACCACAGAAAAACCCGTGGATTAAGAGTGATTTAACGTTGTTTACAACCCGTTGAAAAGTATGGATGTGGGTTTGCAGGAAGCATGGACATTCTATGTAATTTTAAAAAACCACTTTCAAAAATGATTGACAGAGACTCTAACCTACTAGCAATCAGACCTGAAATTCCTAGCGCACAGATTCACGCGACCATGAGTGATGATGAGCGTTTTCAAAATCAGACTCTGCGCCCCGTGGCGAAACTTCAAAACGAACTGCTTATCGAGGCTTTTAAGAACTATGTGGCCAAGCATAAAAATGTCTTTTATACCCTGGACCTGGAAAAGCGCATGAACTATATCGCAAATGCCATACAGAAGGACATCAAGTTCAGAAACAGCCTCAAGGGTATCATCATAGGCCAGTTTACCGTGGAGGAATACCTCAAATACATCGAGAATTCATCAGCACTCAACAAGCGCATGATGAACATCGTGATAGAGCGGTTACAAGACCAGCTACAGCTACTGGAAGCGCAACCCATACCGGCATAGATTTTTTGGCTTAAAGCCAAAAAAAAGTCCATGAAAAAACCTGTAAGATGCATCATCTTACAGGCCTGGTACCAATGACCATAATGGGTCTATTTTAAACCGTTACACGTTGAAGAGGAAGTGCATGACATCGCCGTCCTTGACGATGTAGTTCTTGCCCTCAACACCCATTTTGCCAGCTTCTTTTACCTTGGCCTCACTGCCGTATTTTACATAGTCATCATAGGCGATTACCTCTGCACGTATGAAACCTTTTTCAAAATCTGTGTGGATGACCCCGGCCGCCTGTGGTGCAGTGGCGCCAATGTTCACCGTCCATGCACGTACTTCTTTCTTACCGGCGGTAAAATAGGTTTGCTGATTCAATAACTTATATGCTGATCGTATAAGCTTTGATGAGCCTGGCTCATCAAGCCCCACGTCCTCAAGGAACATCTGGCGTTCTTCAAAATCCTCAAGCTCATTGATGTCAGCTTCTGTGGCCACGGCAAGCACGAGCACTTCAGCTTCTTCATCCTTTACGGCTTCACGTACCTTATCTACAAAAGCATTGCCCGTAACGGCTGCAGACTCTTCTACATTGCACACGTACATCACGGGTTTATCGGTAATAAGCTGCAAGGGCTTAACATATTCTAGGTATTCTTCTTCATCAAACTCAAGCGCTCGTACAGACTTGCCTTCTTCAAGGCCTTTTTTAATGGTCTTGAGTAGGCTTTCTTCCCTTTGAGCCTCCTTTTGGCCCGTCCTGGCGGCCCGTGCGACTTTCTCGAGTTTCTTCTCGACCGTCTCAAGGTCTTTGAGCTGTAATTCTATGTCTATGGTTTCCTTGTCACGTACAGGATCTATGGAGTTATCAACATGGGTGATATTTTCATTTTCAAAGCATCTCAGTACGTGCAAGATCGCGTCAGTCTCGCGTATGTTTGCCAGGAACTGGTTCCCCAGGCCTTCGCCCTTGCTCGCACCCTTTACAAGGCCGGCTATGTCAACTATCTCAACGGTGGCCGGCACGACCCGCTCAGGGCTCACCAGTTCTTCTAGTTTATTGAGACGGGTATCAGGTACGTTAACAACGCCCATATTAGGCTCTATCGTACAGAAGGGGTAATTGGCACTCTGAGCTTTTGCATTGGAGAGGCAATTAAATAATGTAGATTTTCCTACATTTGGTAAACCAACGATTCCTGCTTTCATTTTTTGTCCTTAATTTTAACGGGCGCAAATATACAAAGGTAGCACGGAATAAGCGGTAATTGATACGGTGTAGTTTGAAGTATTGTTGAAGGCTTTATTGAATTCTTATAACAAATTTCACATTGCTTTTAACTTTTTTAACATATCAAGCCACTACATTTGCTATTAAGATTTATTTTTGCAAAACATCAATAACTATAAAGCAATCTAATTATGAAAAAATTTACCCTAGTATTTGCACTTTTATTTATCGCAACAGCTTCATTTGCACAAGGTACCGTTAAAGACGATATCGACGCAGATCAAACAATCAAAATAAGTGCTGTAGGAAGTGTTGACGGTACTAGTGAATTGACCCGTGAAAAACACATCACTTTCAAGAAAACATCAAAATTTGAATCTGCTGACAGAGGCCAACAAGATCAAAACCTTGAAGAAGTATCTTCTACTTACGAGAGAGAAGTAGTTTATTCTACCGGTGGTACAAAATATGTATTGAAGAATACAAACAGCAACTATGATGGTTCAATGAGAATGGGTGATGCTAACCTTAAAGCTAAAAAGAACGGTCTTGCTTACTATTTTGATGATGGAGTAATGTCTTCTTATGCATTCTTCAACACAGATGGTGACCTAGTTGTTAAGACACATGATGTTAAGAGTGATAAAGTAATGGTTGAGACATATGCCCTAGATAGCAGCTCAAACATGTAATATATAAAGTATACAGATTATTAAGAAACCTCCCTGCCCTTCGGCTGGGAGGTTTTTTTGTTTCTTAGCTAAACTTTTAGCTAAAGATTAGCAAGGCGTTGGGCATTCTTAACATAGGCTCTTTATATTTTTGAAAACAGTTAAATACTTGAAAATCATGAAGAATCTATTTTTAATTATTGCATTTGCCACCACAATGACCGCATTTGCACAAGAAGATAAAGTTGAAAAAATCGTTACCACAAAAACCACTGTGGACAATGGTATGGACACGACCACAAATGTCACAAGACAGGTCAAGACCACTGCCACCAAGGACATTCAACTTGATCCCAGGGATGCCGGTAAGGTAAACCAAAGGATGGTGCCCACTGAAACCACCATCAAGACCGATGTTATCTATTCTAACGAAGGCAACTCGTATGCACTTGAAGAAGATGCCAAGGGATATAATATTTTATCGGTAAATGGCGAGGTAAAAAAACCCATGGCAAAACTTAGAAAACTAAGTTCAGTAGGATATATATATACAGATAATGACGGTACCTCTTTTGCCCATTTTGACAAAAAAGGCAATCTCGTGGTAGAAACCTATGACAACGCCACTGACACCGTAATCGTCAAGAACTATACCTTGAACAAAAAGGCAGAGGAAGAAGAAGCACCTTTTATGATTGATGTAAATTAATCTGGCTTACGCCAAAAAAATAAAATAAAAAAAGCCCGGCAAATTTTGCCGGGCTTTTCATTATATCAAATCTTGGTTGCTTAATCGTGGTGCATAAAGGCCTGCTTGGCCAGTAGCACTTCTTCAGACTCTACGTGGTCATCATCAGGCACACAGCAATCTACAGGGCATACCGCAGCACATTGTGGCTCTTCATGAAAGCCCTTGCACTCCGTACACTTGTCAGGTACTATATAGTAAATCTCATCGCTTATGGGCTCCTGCGCCTCATCAGCATCAACTTCTTTTCCACTAGGGAGGACAACGTCACCTTCTAGATCTGTACCATCATTATAGCGCCAATCATCAGCACCTTCATAAATAGCAGTATTGGGACATTCTGGTTCACAAGCCCCACAGTTGATACATTCGTCTGTTATAATGATAGCCATGCTTATTCTTTAGTTATTACTTACTTTTGCAGGCAAAATTAAGGGTTGATACTCATCCTGCCAAACCATTTATGAATTTAGAAAAAAGAATTTCCGCGTTCGCAAAACTAGGCGATTACCTGCATGAATTTTTACAATTTGACGAATCTAGGTCATCTAGCTTACAATTTGATAAAAATTCGTTCCAGGAGTTTGAGGCCATTTTGGCTAAGGCCAAATCACACAACGCCTGGTTCACGCGCAAAAACCTTGAACTGGCATTGGCCAGCTGGGCAACTTCACTCTCGCGGGAAAATCTAGAAAAATGGCTGAAACCCTACTCCATAGCTGAAGAATCACATAAAACGGTTGCCATCATCATGGCGGGCAACCTCCCCCTGGTGGGTTTTCATGATTTTCTGGCGGTGTTGCTGAGCGGTAAAAAGGTATTGGCAAAACTCAGTAGCGATGATAAGTTCATATTGCCCTTTCTTAGTAAGGTGCTTACCTCGATAGCGCCCGGTTTTTCAGGCAGGATCCATTTTGCGGAAGCGAAACTAGAAGGATTTGATGCCGTCATCGCCACCGGCAGCAGCAATACTTCACGTTATTTTGAATACTATTTTAAGAAAAAACCGCACATCATACGCAAGAACCGCAACGGTGCCGCCGTGCTCACGGGCCGGGAAACCAGCAAACAACTGGAAGCCCTGGGCCAGGACATCTTTAGGTTTTTTGGGATGGGATGCCGCAGTGTGTCCCAGCTTTTTGTGCCGCGCGATTATGACTTTAAGGCTTTTTTTGAGGCCATGGTAAAACAGGCAGAAGTAATCAATCATCACAAATACGCCAATAATTATGACTACAATAAAGCGGTGTACATGATGAGCCTCTACCCTATTCTTGACAATAATTTTATGATCCTCAAGCAAGATGAGGGCTTCTCATCTCCCATTGCCGTGGTGTTCTATGCGTATTATGACACTCAAGAAGCATTAAGGGAATATCTGGTCGCTCAAGGCGAAAAAATTCAGTGTGTGGTTTCAAGTGGTTTTATTGCCGGTGAGGTTCCTTTTGGCGAGGCGCAGGAGCCTAAACTTTGGGATTATGCCGATGGTGTTGATTCCATTGAATTTTTATCAAAAATAGGATAGACTTCACGGTTTTAATTATTGAATTTTCAGCAGCCATTTTTGTCATTTTAGACATCTTTGCAGCTGTCAATAAATAGGTTGAAATTATCACTAATTAAACCTGAAATTGAACATCAAAGTGTTTTGAAATCATTAATTTTCGTATTTCAAAAACCAATAAAAACCATCTGATAAAAACATAATCCACAGATGAAAAAACACAATTTTAGCGCGGGGCCATGTGTCCTGCCACAAGAAGTTTTTCAACAGGCATCACAGGCAATATTAGACTTCAACGGCCTAGGTCTTTCACTTATAGAAATCTCCCACCGCAGCAAGGATTTTGTGGACGTGATGGAAGAAGCCAGGGAACTCTCGCTAGAGTTAATGGACCTGCAGGGCAAGGGCTACAAGGCATTGTTTCTGCAAGGGGGTGCCAGTACACAGTTCTTGATGGCAGCATACAACCTGCTGGAGAACAAGGCGGCCTATCTCAATACCGGTACCTGGAGCGACAAGGCCATAAAGGAGGCCAAGCTTTTTGGCGAGGTGGTAGAAGTTGCTTCTTCAAAGGACAAAAACTATAACTATATCCCTAAAGGATATAGCGTACCCAAGGATGTGGACTACTTTCACATGACGACAAACAATACCATCTTTGGCACCCAGGTAAAGCAATTTCCTGATGTGGATTGCCCCATGGTGGCAGATATGAGTTCTGACATCTTTTCGCGCATGCTGGATTTTTCAAAATTTGACCTTATCTATGCAGGAGCTCAAAAGAATATGGGCCCGGCAGGGACAACCCTGGTCGTTATTGATGAAGAGATCCTGGGCAAGGTGACGCGTAAGATTCCATCCATGTTGGATTATGCGACACACATTAGCAAGGGGAGCATGTTCAACACCCCACCGGTATTTGCAGTTTACACTTCGCTACTTACTTTAAGATGGCTCAAGAAGCTGGGCGGTGTCGAGGCCATTGAAGAAGAAAACGAGAAAAAGGCAAAGCTTATCTACTCTGAGATTGACATCAACCCCTTATTTAAGGGATTTGCCGAAATCGAGGACCGTAGCAACATGAACGCCACCTTCAACATTGTAGAGGATAACCTTAAAGAAACCTTTGACACCATGCTTAAAGAAGCGGGCATCAACGGTCTTAACGGCCACCGTAGCGTGGGGGGTTACCGGGCATCAATGTACAATGCCCTTAGCCTAAAAAGCGTGGGCACCCTTGTGGATGTAATGAGCGAACTAGAAAGAAAAGCATAAAAATTCAAAAAACAAGACATGAAAGTTTTAGCAAATGATGGTATCTCGCAAAGCGGTATTGACGCCCTGGAGGCTGCAGGCTTTGAAGTGAGCACCACAACAGTTGCACAAGGCCAACTGATAAACTATATAAATGAAAACGATGTTACCGTGCTGCTCGTGCGCAGCGCGACCACGGTAAGAAAAGACCTTATTGATGCATGCCCGGGCCTTAAGGTCATAGGTCGTGGTGGCGTGGGTATGGACAATATCGACGTGCAATATGCAAAGGATAAAGGTTTATCAGTAATCAATACTCCAGCGGCATCCTCCGGCTCAGTGGCAGAACTTGTTTTTGCGCACCTTTACAATAGCGTGAGGTTCTTGTATGACGCAAACCGTAACATGCCCCTTGACGGTGACAGCCGCTTTAAAGACCTTAAAAAGGCTTACGCCAAAGGTGTTGAGCTGCGTGGCAAGACCCTAGGTGTCATAGGTTTTGGACGTATAGGGCAGGCAACTGCAAAAGTGGCCCTGGGCGTGGGCATGAAGGTCATCTACTTTGATCCATTTATTGAAAAGGCAACCATAGAGCTGGACTTCTTTGACGGTCAAAAAGTAGATTTTAAACTTAAGGCTATCAGCAAGGAAGAAGTTTTAAAACAAGCTGATTTCATTACCCTGCACGTACCTGCTCAAAAGGAATATGTGATAGGTAAAAAAGAACTAGAACTCATGAAGGACGGTGCCGGGCTTATCAATGCAGCCCGTGGGGGTGTTGTTGATGAAGTGGCATTGATAGATGCGCTTGATTCTGGTAAACTGGCCTTTGCAGGTCTCGATGTTTTTGAAAATGAACCCAAACCTGCCGTAAAAGTCCTTATGAATCAAAAGGTATCCCTATCTCCACACATCGGTGCGGCGACAAATGAAGCCCAAGACCGTATAGGAACAGAACTTGCGGACCAGATAAAGGAAATATTTGCCAGCTAACCCTGCTGACATTAAACTGATTAAAGTGGACTTTTGTCCACTTTTTTTATTTTAAATATAAAGTTAATACGGTTCTCCCTATCTTTATTAACCTAATCAAAAATGTAAAAAACATGGCTGGGTTACTAGACTTATTAAACAGCGACATAGGCAAAAAACTTATTGATGGCGCCAGTGAAGAAACAGGAGCTTCAAAAGACAAAACAGCAAGTGTACTGAGCATGGGCTTACCATTGCTCATGGGGGCAATGAAAAAAAATGCTTCCACCCCAGAGGGTGCATCAGGCTTGTTAAGCGCATTGAGCAGCGGCAAGCACGATGGTAGCATTCTTGACAATATAGGCGGCCTCCTGGGCGGTGGCGCAGATAAGGGCGTCCTTGATGATGGTGCCGGTATCCTGAGCCACGTACTGGGTGGTAAACAATCTACGGTAGAAAATACCCTGAGTGCAAAATCTGGCCTTGATGCAGGATCCATCTCTAAGATTCTCAAGATGGCGGCTCCAGTGCTACTGGGTCTTTTGGGCAAGCAAAAGCGAGAAAACAACATTGATAATGGCAATGACCTTTCATCACTCCTGGGAAGTTTCTTAGGTGGACAACCGCAAGAAAACCAAAGCTTGATTGCCAGCCTTATTGACCAGGACGGTGACGGTAGCGTGCTGGATGATGTTGCAGACATGGTGCTGGGATCAAAAAAGAAAAGTGGCGGTCTCGGCGGAATGCTGGGAGGGCTTTTTGGCAAATAGCCATACCTTAAAAAAGATAAAAGCTGCCTAGGGCAGCTTTTTTTATATCCGGGTTGGTGGGAGTTTTGTATATTTAGGTAAAAACAGGATATGAAAATACTGGGATACCTTTTAATTGCCCTACTGGTGGTGTATGGTTGTGCTTCAACGCAAAACGATTCAACCTCAAACATGCAGGCCAGCACATCTGGCAACGATACAGTACGTATCGCAAATGATAGCCTGGAGTATGAGATAATCATCATAGAGCCCGGTTTCAACACCTTTCTCAACAGTATCGCAAAACCTGAGGGGTATTACTCACAAAACTACCTGGAGAATAAAAACAGGTTTTTGGTCGTGGATTATAACCAGCGAGTAATGCAACCCAATAGGTTTGACCCTAACCTCTACCCGCAGCAGATTGACTATAGTCCATCAATAGATTATGGTTATGATGTCAACTACAAGCTCTACAATTACTTTGTATATTTTGCCCGTAAATATGGGCAGCGATTTAGCGTACCCACAAGAATTTAGAATCATTCCAATTTAAAATTTGCGCTGTATATTTGCCAAGTGGAAAGATTCAAAGAAAAGTGGGAAATCACTAAAAACTGGCAGTTGATACATCCGTTCCTGGGGGTGTTCTTGTCCCTTTTTTGTGGCTGGTTGATCGCAGATGGAATTGTGGGTGCATTTAGCCTTTCGGCGAAAATCACTCCTTACCTTATCATCCTTCTAACCTTGTTCTTGACCTGGGGCATCATCAAGATATGCCTCTATTGTTTTAAAAAATTAAAGAACCGCTGGGTCGTAAATGCCCGCTGGGAGTTTATCGCCATTTTTATCGCATTTGCCATAACAGGCTCAACCGCAGGTAGATTATCTAACCCCTTGATGGAACTTATAGGATTTCATCGGGATTTTACCTCTGGCTGGGCATATTGGCCATTGAGAATTGTACTGATTTTCCCTATTTATCAAATCATCCTCTTGCTTGTGGGATGGATTTTTGGCCAGTACCGTTTTTTTTACAACTTCCTCAAGAAAATGTGGTCTCGTATGGGACTGGGGTTTTTATTTGGCGAAAGCCAAAAATAACGTTTAAATTTAAACATCGATGACATTTTAGCTTATCCCCGGTGCAGGTACTAAAAGACTATTTCCTGCACAGGCCAGCAATATTAATGACCGGCAGGCAGGTAACAATTAAAGTCAATATTAAATCTTGCCAGCCTGAAAGCACGGAAAAAACTAGGGATTCTGGCTGGCATTTTCATCTTGCGGTTGGGTAAAAAGGTCTTTATAGGCTTCACTGATATTATCGATTATATCCCCCGCAACAACAGACTCATACCCTAGATGAGATGCGGCAATATCACCTGCCCTACCATGTAAATACACTCCAAAGATTGCAGCACTCAACGGGTCATAGCCTTGAGATAGTAGCCCCGTCAACATGCCCGTGAGCACATCACCGGCACCCGCGGTCGCCATACCGGGATTGCCGGTATCATTGATATAGAAATAATCTTCATGGATGATGAAGGTGTGGGCACCTTTTAATACCAGGACCAGTTTATGTTCATTGGCAAATTCCTTGGCCTTTTTTAGCTTGTCAAAGTCATCTTCCCACTCCCCTATTAGCCGTTCAAATTCCTTGGGGTGCGGGGTGATGATGGTTTTTTGAGGCAAGGCTTGTAAAAATTTCTTGTTTTTTGAGATGATATTAAGGCCATCAGCATCTACCACAAGGGGTTTGTCATAACCAGATAAAAATTTACCGAAGGCTTCTACCGTGGCCTGCTCAGTGCCCATGCCCATACCTATCCCCGCAACATCAGGTGAGCCCTCAAAGTCAATTTCTTCCAGAAATCTACCATTTTGACGGTCGGCCTCGACCATGGCTTCCTGTACTGAGGTCTGCATGATGTTCATGCCCATCTGTGGTATGTATGCCGTGACCAGGCCGGCACCGGTCTTGAGGCACGCCTTTGTGCTCATGACCACGCTTCCCATCTTTCCATAGCTTCCACCGGCGATGACCGCATGACCATAGGTCCCCTTGTGCGAGAACTTTTTACGTGGCCTGTACAATTGCAGGGCGTGGTCCTTATTTAAAAGTATCTGGGTTGATTTGGCCGCAGCCAGATATTCCTTATCCAGGCCAATGTCTATCACCTCCCAGTTTTGGAACAGGCTTCCCGTTTGCGGTAAGAAAAAAACAAGTTTGGGCACCTGAAAGGTGAGGATGGTCGTCGCATGCACCACGGTTTCATCTTCAGCGGGCACTTTATCCATATACAGCCCAGAGGCCATGTCAATACTCAGTACATACGCTCTTGAGGCATTGATTTTTTTATACAGTTCCTGCACCCATTTTGGTGCAGGCCTGTTCAACCCTATGCCAAAGATGGCATCAATCACCAGGTCACGGGCCTCGATCTCTGGCAGATCACTTTTTTCCTTTAAAGTTTCTGGCCAGTCCTTGGTCACTTTTTTAAGGGCTTCATACGCCTTGAGAAAATCATCGCTGCGCTTATCGCTATAATTAATGATATAGACCTTGACGCCATATCCCTGCTCAATGAGGTACCGTGCTATGACCAGCCCATCACCCCCGTTATTGCCTATGCCACAAAAAATCTTGATGGGCACCGGGTTGCCCTGCAACCTGTTGTGTATCCATTGAAAGGCATAGCCACCGGCACGTTCCATGAGGTTAAAACTTGCAATGCCTTCCTTTTCAACGGTTATTTTATCTGCTTCGCGTATTTGCTCTAGCGATAATATTTTCATATTGTGTGTGATTTATTGAAATATTCATAAAGAACCAGGCATAAAACATACATTATTGAAGAAAACCCTGTAAAATCAATGACGGGTGACAATTCATTAAAAAGACGGTATTGTTTTGCCTGTCTAAGTAAAAATAATACTTTTGAAAGCAACAGTATCACGATAATGAAGGCAACTATCAACACCTCTATACCCACCACTACCATTCTTGGTACGGTTGCTATCATTATTATTACCCCATTGGGGTATGCATTATAAAAATATAACCTTCGGCATTATTTCGTTTACACGAAAGTTACTCAAACGCAATCTTATTAATAAAAACTTGAACCATGCGAGTTCTTAAATTCGGTGGCACTTCCGTGGGAAGTGTTGAAAACATCAATAAAATGCTTCACATAACCGCTGAAGCTTCAAAATCTGAAAAAATAATCGTTGTGGTTTCTGCCTTGGGCGGCATTACAGATATGCTCCTGGAGGCAGGCACACAGGCCAGCCACAAAGAAAAATATGTGGATACCTTTAACGCCATCCGTCAGAAGCACATAGATTTTACAAAGGCACTCGTGCCTAAAAACAAGGCAGCTCTTGAAGAAATAGATGGCTGCCTCGATGACCTTGACCAGCTGTTACAGGGTATTTATCTAATCAACGAGCTTTCGCCAAAAACCATTGACAAGCTTGCCGCCTTTGGTGAGATCATGTCATCCACCCTGATAACACATGCCATGCAGTCCAAGGGGCTGGAGGCCGTGCGCAAGGACAGCCGTGACGTGATAACCACAAATGACAACCACACCCGCGCGGCTATTGAGTATACCGCGACAAACAACCAACTCGAATATTATTTTAGCCGTGCACAACAGCAGGTTACCGTAATGCCGGGCTTTATTGCCAGCACCTCTAATGGCGAAGTGACCACCCTGGGACGGGGTGGTTCAGATTTTACAGCGGCCATCGTTGCCGCGGCACTTACCGTAAAACAACTGGAAATCTACACGGATGTAAGCGGTATGTTTACCGTGAACCCAAAAATGGTAAAACAAGCCCGCCCCATAGATTCAATATCCTATCACGAAGCCATGGAGCTGTCGCATTTTGGTGCAAAAGTACTCTACCCGCCCACCATCGTACCGGTGATGAGCAAGAATATACCCATCCTTATCAAGAACACCCTTGAACCCGAAGCACCGGGAACCAAGATACACAATAGCGACAATGGTAACGGAAGCCCCATAAAAGGATTGAGCAACATCAGCAACATTGCCTTGTTGACGCTAGAAGGTGGCGGTATGGTAGGTATTCCAGGAATCAGCAAACGGTTGTTTGAGACCCTTTCGGCGAAAGCCATAAATGTTATTTTAATCACACAGGCCTCCAGTGAACACAGTATATGCCTGGGTGTGATGGAAGCAGATGCGGAAACCGCAAAACGTGCCGTGGATGCCGAGTTTGAAAACGAGATCTCGCTGAATAAAATTCAGCCGCTTGTGGTTGAAAAACATTTGAGCATCATCGCGCTTGTGGGCGACCGCATGAAAAGCCACCAGGGCATCAGCGGTAAAATGTTCAGCACGCTGGGGCGTAATAACGTAAATATACGTGCCATTGCACAGGGCGCGAGTGAAAAGAACATAAGTGCCGTTATTGCCGAAAAAGATGTAAAAAAGGCACTCAATGTGCTGCACGAAGCCTTCTTTGAAGCCCAGCGCAAACAATTGAACCTTTTTATAACTGGTGTGGGTAATGTGGGGTCTAGACTTTTGGCACAAATACAGCAGCAGCAAAAATACCTGCGCGACGAACTCAATGTGAACCTGCGCGTACTGGGGCTGAGCAACAGCCGCAAGATGGTGATACAAAAAGATGGTATTGCCCTTGATAAATGGGAAGAGGTTCTTGATGCCGGGGCTCCCGCGAGTATTGAAGGTTTTTATGAAGCCATCGTCGCCCTCAACCAGCGCAACAGTATATTTATGGACATCACTGCAAATGCAGATGTCGCTGATGTGTATGACAATTACTTAAAGCAAAGCATCGCGGTGGTAGCCTGTAACAAGATTGCGGCTTCATCAGCCTATGAGAAATATGCACAACTCAAAAAACTCAGCAAGGACTACAACGCCCCGCTCCTATTTGAGACTAACGTTGGTGCGGGATTACCTATCATCGACACGCTAAATAACTTGATTGCTTCTGGAGACAGGGTTCGTAAGATACAAGCGGTGCTTTCAGGAAGTTTGAATTTTGTGTTCAACAATTTCGCTCCAGGCGGAAATTTCCATGACGTTGTACAGCAAGCTAAAGCAGAAGGTTATACCGAACCAGACCCACGCATCGATTTAAGCGGTGTGGATGTTGCTCGTAAAATATTGATCCTTGCCCGTGAAAGCGGCCTGAAAATGAATCTTGAGGATATCAAGAACAAACCCTTCTTGACAGAAGAAAACCTAAATTCTGACTCGGTTGATGATTTCTTTGAAACATTAAAAACTGACGCTGACCATTTTGAAAAACTGGTAAGTGACGCTGCCGCAGAAGGAAAACGTCTTAAATATGTTGCCGAACTGGATAACGGCAAAGCGAATGTTGGTTTGCAAGCCGTGCCACAAGGGCATCCATTCTATAACCTTGAGGGAAAAGACAACATCGTACTTTTCTTTACTGACCGTTACCCAGAGCAACCGCTTATCGTTAAAGGTGCCGGTGCTGGTGGTGATGTGACGGCTTCAGGATTATTCAGTGATGTGATGAGAACCCGCAACATGTAGACGATGGAAAAAATCAGAGTTTTTTCACCGGCTACGGTGGCTAATGTAAATTGTGGTTTTGATGTGCTGGGTTTTGCTTTAGATGGTCTGGGCGATGAGCTTGTGCTTACTAAAGTTGATAAACCTGGCATTCATATCATAAAAATCGTGGGAGCCAGCCTTTCGGCGAAAGCTGAAGAAAATGTAGTGGGCGTCGCGGGATTGGCGATGTTAGACTATTTGGCGCTAGATTATGGATTTGAAGTAGAAATCTACAAGAACATCCGTCTAGGAAGTGGCGTGGGAAGTAGCGCTGCGAGTGCCGCAGGAATCGTCTATGGCATCAATCAGTTTCTGGAAACTAAGCTTTCTAATCTGGAGCTTACAAAACTGGGCATGAAAGGTGAAGCGCTTGCCAGCGGAAATGAGCACGCTGATAACGTTGCGCCTTGCCTTTATGGCGGTTTTACGCTCATCACCGGCTATCAACCGTTGAATATCGTTGAACTTCCGGTTCCTGATGAATTGTATGCAACGATTATCCATCCGCACATTGAGATAAAAACTAAAGAAGCCCGAGAAATCCTACCGAAGGAAGTTTCGCTGCAAAGCGCTATATCACAAAGTGGAAATCTCGCCGGCCTTGTCGCCGGGCTATATTCTAGCGATTATGAATTGATAAAGGATGCGACAAAAGATGCACTGATAGAGCCGTATCGCAAACAGTTGATTCCGCATTTTGATGCTTTAAAAAAAGCTGCATTAAATGCTGGCGGATTGGCATTTGGGATAAGTGGTTCTGGGCCGTCGATGTTTACGCTTTGTAAAGGAGAAGCTTCCGCGAAAGCGGTAGAAACCGAATTAAACAGCAAACTACAAACTGTAGGTCTTGAGGCAGACAGCTACGTGAGCAAGGTTTCAAAACACGGAAATAAGGTGATTGAATAAATGACGAAGGACGAAGGACGAGCGAGGAATGACGAGAGACGAAAGACGAGAGACGAAAGACGAGAGACGAAAGAAGAAATACGAGAGAACGTTGATAAGCTAAATAACAGATTGATTAATCGAACAATTGGATTCTCAGAGGAAATCCCGAATAACGAATAACAATTAACTAATAACAATACTTTGAACTATTATAGCCTTAACGGAAAAGCGCCAGTTACCAGCTTTGAAGTAGCAGTAACCCGAGGAATAGCGCCAGATAAAGGATTGTATTTTCCAGAAAAAATAAGTCCGCTACCCGATTCATTTTTTGAGAATATAGAGGAAATGGACGACCACGAAATCGCATTTCAAGCGATTCATCAGTTTGTGGCAGGAGCGATTCCTGATGATGAGTTGAGAGCGATTATTAAAGATGTACTTTCTTTTGATTTTCCAATTGTAGAAATTGAAAAGAATGTCGCAACGCTTGAGCTTTTTCATGGCCCCACAATGGCGTTTAAAGACGTTGGCGCACGATTTATGGCGCGTTGTCTAGGTTATTTTTCTAAGCAAAATGAGAATAAAGAAGACGTCACGGTACTTGTCGCGACCAGCGGTGACACCGGTGGCGCCGTGGCTCGCGGATTTTTAAATGTAGACGGCGTTGATGTTGTTATTCTTTATCCTAGCGGAAAGGTGAGCGATATTCAGGAAAAGCAATTGACCACGCTGGGCGCAAACATCGCTGCGCTAGAAGTTGATGGTGTTTTTGATGATTGTCAAAGCATGGTTAAACAAGCTTTTCTGGATGAAAGTATCACTTCTGAAAGAAAATTGACATCAGCCAACTCCATAAATATCGCACGCTGGTTACCGCAAATGTTTTATTTCATGTTTGCGTATAAACAGGCCAAAAAGCATGGCAAAGAACTTGTTTTCTCGGTTCCTAGTGGGAATTTTGGGAATATCTGTGCCGGGATGGTCGCTTATAAACTAGGTATGCCGGTGAAGCATTTTGTGGCTTCGGTGAATAGTAATGATATCGTTCCTGAGTTTTTAAAATCAGGGAAATATGCTCCTAAACCTTCTGTCGCTACAATAAGCAATGCGATGGATGTGGGCGATCCGAGTAACTTTATCAGGATTCAGCAATTGTTTGATAATGATTTTGAGGCGCTTTCGCGAAAGCTGTCCTCATACTCCTACTCTGATGCTGAAACTCGTGAGGCTATGCAAACCGTTTTTGCCGAAACAGGTTATGTGGCAGACCCGCACGGCGCTGTGGGATATTTGGGATTAAAGAACTATCTCAAAGACCATCCTGAGGCTTATGGAATTTTTTTAGAAACAGCACATCCGGTAAAATTCTTACCCGTTGTAAATGAAGTAATTGATAAGGAAATCGAGATTCCTGAGCAAATCAAAGAAGTCATGGATAAAGAAAAAGTGGCGACTAAGATTAAAACGTATGATGATTTAAAAGCGTATTTATTGATGTAATCACATTTAAATTCTATTGATAGGCTTTCTATAATTTAATTCCGTCAACCTGAACTTGATTCAGGTTCTTATTATTGGTTGCTTCAATCGGGATAAGATTCTGAAATAAATTCAGAATGATGAAGTTTCAAAAGTTATAGACAGCCTATTCTTTTTGGCGAAAGCCACTTCAAAATAACACGGTATTCTATCAAGTGTTTTTGTGCGTATTTCAGTAAATTTGCACTCTCAAAATCAATCGATGAAAAACACTGCACTTTCACATATACACGAGTCCCTGGGCGCCAAGATGGTAGAATTTGCCGGTTACAACATGCCGGTACAATACGAGGGCGTTAATGCTGAACATGAGACGGTACGCAAGGGCGTGGGCGTTTTTGATGTTTCGCACATGGGCGAATTTTTGGTTTCTGGTCCGCATGCACTGGATTTGCTTCAAAAAGTGTGCAGCAATGATATTTCTAAAATCGCCATCAACCAGGCACAGTACAATTGCATGCCCAATGCTGATGGTGGTATCGTTGATGACCTTATCGTGTACCGTATCAAGGAAGAGCAGTATCTACTTGTGGTGAATGCCTCAAACATTGAGAAAGACTGGAACTGGATAGAACAGCATAATGTAAATGGCGCAGAGATGAGAAATATCTCTGATGACTACTCTTTACTTGCTGTGCAAGGACCTAAAGCTACTGAAGCTTTACAGGCATTGACTGATGTTGACCTTTCCGCCATTAAGTTCTATCACTTTGAGGTGGCACCCATGGCTGGAATTGATTTTGTGATCATCAGTGCGACCGGTTATACCGGTAGCGGTGGTTTTGAGATTTATTGCAAGAACAGCGAGGTTGAACAATTGTGGACCAAGATTTTTGAAGCTGGGGCTGAATTAGGCATTAAGCCCATAGGCCTTGCCGCCCGCGATACTTTGCGCCTAGAAATGGGCTACTGTCTGTATGGTAACGACATTGACGACACAACTTCACCCATTGAAGCCGGACTGGGCTGGATCACTAAATTCACCAAAGATTTTGTGAACAGTAAAGCCTTACTGGCACAAAAAGAAAATGGCCCTGAGCGCAAGCTTGTGGGCTTTGAGCTTGAGGGCCGCGGTATCCCACGCCATGGTTATGATATTGTGGATGCCGATGGTAACAAAGTGGGTGATGTCACCTCAGGAACCATGTCCCCATCCCTGGGCAAGGGCATCGGGCTGGGTTACGTCAATGCCGCTCTGGCAAAGGCCGAATCAAGAATATTTATACAGGTGCGCAAGAATACCATACCTGCTACCGTTGTAAAACTACCCTTCTACAAAGGGTAAACCTTAAAATTCAAGCCTATCCCCAAGTCCCCTAAAATATTGATCTTAGGTGCCAGTGGTTTTCTGGGCGGTGCGCTCTACAAAGAGCTGTACCGTTATTATGATACGTTTGGCACCTATCATACCGGCAAGATATATTCAGACAACAAGCACTACCTCCATTTTGACGTGGTGCAGGATGATATTTATTCCGTTTTAAACGAAATAAGGCCTGATATCGTTATTTCTACCCTGCGGGGAGATTTTGACGCCCAGGAAGAAACCCATGAAAACCTCATGCTCTATGCCGCGCGCACAGGCATTTTTGTGGTGTTTGTATCTTCTTCAAATGTTTTTGATGCATTTACCAACTATCCCTCTTATGAGCTTGACAAGACGTTATCAGAGAGTAAATACGGTAAATTGAAGATACGCTGTGAAAATTTCTTTTTGCGAGGTCTGCCAGAAAAACAATATGCCGTGGTACGCCTGCCCATGGTATTTGGCAAGAATTCGCCACGGGTCAAGGAAATCAAGAACCAGGTCCTTTTAGGAGAACCCATCGAGGTGTTCCCGCACTTAATCATCAACAGCACGACTGATAGGAAATTCTCGCAACAGATTCATTATATCCTCAACCGCAACCTTTATGGGATTTTTCACCTGGGGAGCCGCGACCTGATACACCACCAGGAACTCATGAGCGAGGTGGTGACCAACCTGGACCTAAAACGTGAACCAAATTATAAAATGGTCTATACATCAAACTTTGATCGTTATCTTGCCGTACTGCCGCGTGACAATAAACTTCCCGGTCATTTGAACATTACAAATGAGGAAGTCGTGGCAGCATCTCAAGCCTATTGAATTTTATGAAACTCAAAAAAATCCTGTTTTATGCCGCGCTCCTGGTGCTTCAGGTATTTTTGATCAAGTGGGCCGCCGCAAACCCTGCATGGATCGAGCAGTATTATTCTAATGGCATCTATCCATATATTTCAAAATTTGAGCGGGCTATTTTGGGGTGGATACCCTTTTCCATGGGGGACGTACTGTATGGTGTGGCCATAGTTTATCTTTTTCTGGCTTTCGCCAAATTGATACGGAGACGTTTTCGCAACAGCGTAAAATTTTTAAATGATGCCCTGCTCACCACAAACCTGGTGTACTTTGCCTTTCACTTTTTATGGGGCCTCAATTATTACCGTGAACCCCTTCACAAGGCACTCAAGATTGAGGACGACTACACCACAGAAGCCTTGATAAGCCTTACCCAGCGCATGATTGCACGGGCCAACGCCCTGCACGCCCAGCTGCAGCCACAAGATAGCCTGGCCGTTGAATTTACAGATGGTATGCAGGAGGTTTTTGACAAGACCGTGACGGGGTATGACATTACCGAAGAAAATTTCCCAAAACTGGATTACCCACCCATAAGCATCAAGAATTCCCTTTTTCGCTACCCGTTATCCATCATGGGCTTCAGTGGATACCTCAATCCCATATCAAACGAGGCACAAATCAACGGTCTTGTGCCCAGGCATCGCTGGCCGTTGATAAGTTGCCATGAACAAGGGCATCAACTGGGGTTTGCAAAAGAAAACGAGGCCAATTTTATAGGCGTCATGGCCACGACAAACAATCCTGACCTGTTTTTTAAATATTCAGGATACATCTTTGCCCTGCGCTACTGTCTAAGCGAGGTGTACATGAGAAACCCGCAGGCCGGTGATATATTGAGAAACAAGATACGCCCAGGCATATTTGCCAACTATCAACAGTCGTATCATTTCTGGAATTCTTATTCAAATCCACTGGAACCACTCCTCGAGATTTTTTATGGGCACTACCTCAAGGCAAACAATCAACCTGACGGTATGATGAGCTACAATTATGTGGTCGCATTGCTGGTCAATTACTTCGACCCCAGCAGGCCGCTCCCCTAGTGTTAAAAAATTATTAATTATCCTTAAAAAAATGTTTAAAAGCTATCTTTAATGCAACACTAAAACAATTTACCGATATGACTAAACGATTATTCCTACTGGGGATTCTGGGATTCCTGGTCGTGCCCTTATTTGCGCAGGACTATTTCCCCAAAAATGACGGTGTCATTGCTAAAAACACCAACTACACGGTCTTTAAAAACGCAACCATACATCCTGCCCCGGGTGAGACCATTAACAATGGTACCCTGGTTATCCAGGATGGTAAAGTGGTATCACTGGGCCGCAGCGCCACGATTCCTGAAAATTCGGTTGTGGTTGATTTACAGGGCAAACACATCTATCCATCATTTGTGGAGGTCTATTCTGGCTTTGGAATCGAGGCCCCAAAACGTGAAGGCTTTAGGAGAAGTGCACAGTATGGGCCATCGCGAGATGGTTATTACTGGAACGACCACATTCGCCCAGAGACCAACGCCCTTGAGGATTTTAAATTTGATACCAAGGCTGCTGATGATTACATCAAGGCTGGTTTTGGCGTCGTGAATGCCCATAAGGAAGATGCCATTGCCCGGGGTACCAGTATCCTGGTTACCTTAAATGAGGAAGGCGATAATGCAAACCGGTTGCTGGATACAGATGCATCAACGTTCTTTTCCTTTGAGCGCAGCAACCTGTCTTCTCAGTCCTACCCTTCTTCAATTATGGGTATGACGGCCCTCATACGTCAACTGTATGTGGATGCAAAATGGTATGCTGGTGGTAACGTTGCCACGAAAGACCTTTCGCTTGAAGCACTGAACAAAAACAAAAACCTACCACAATTTTTTATAGGCGATGGCCTTTATGGAGATTTGCGCGTAGGGAACCTATCCAACGAAACCGGTGTAAACTGGATAATCATAGGCGGTGGGGATGAATACCAGCGTATTGATGAAATCAAGGCTACGGGTGCAAAATTTGTGCTTCCACTTGATTTTCCAGATGCCTATGATGTTGAAGACCCCTATCAAGCTTCATTTGTTTCACTAGGCGACATGAAATACTGGAACCAGGCCCCCACAAACCCTGCAAAAATGCAGGAAGCGGGCATTACATTTGCCTTGACATCCCATAATCTAAAAAGTCCTGATAAACTGATGGATGCCGTTAAAAAGGCCATACAATACGGTCTTGATGAAAAAACAGCCTTGGAGGCATTGACCACGATTCCCGCAGAGTTGCTGGGCAAATCTGGTCAAATAGGGACCCTTAAGGATGGTGCATGGGCAAATTTTCTGATTACCTCCGGACCTATCTTTGAAGACAAGACCATGATTTATGAAAACTGGGTACAGGGCACTAAAAACGTTGTCAATGATTATTCGGTCATTGATATTGATGGTACCTATGCACTTAATATGGACGGCAGCAATGTTGAAATGAAAATTTCCGGCTCGACCGAAAAACCCAGCGTCACCGTGGAAGGGGGCACAAAGCGTGGGGCAAAAATCAACTATAGTGATGGCTGGGTCAATATCACCTTTACGGGTCCTGATACGGACACTAAAGAGTTTATAAGGCTGGTAGCACAAGCTGATGCTGATGGAACACTAACCGGAAAAGCCATAAAAATGGATGGTTCTGAGGCCAGTTTTACCGCCACAAAAACATCCACGCCCAAGGAAGGTACCGACAAGAAAGACAATAAGGATGATGAGGATGAGGCCCCAGAAGTCTTACCCTTGAGCTACCCTAATATTGCGTATGGTTTTGACAAAATGCCCAAGGCAGAGAGCGTGCTGTTTAAAAATGCCACGGTATGGACCAGTGAAGATGCCGGTGTGCTTGAAAACACTGATGTCCTGGTTAAAAACGGAAAAATATCTAAGGTGGGTAAAGACCTATCTGGCGGCGGCGCCAAGGTCATTGATGCCACCGGTAAGTACCTAACTGCCGGTATTATTGATGAGCACTCGCATATTGCTGCATTTAGTATCAACGAAGGTGGCCACAACTCTTCAGCTGAGGTAAGAATGCGAGATGCGGTAGATCCTGATGATATTGCCATCTATCGTGACCTTGCAGGTGGCGTGACCACCATCCAGCTGCTCCATGGGTCAGCAAACCCCATAGGCGGTCAAAGTGCCGTTATGAAATTAAAATGGGGGGCTTCAATAGATGACATGGTCCTTGAAGATATCAAGTTCATCAAGTTTGCCCTGGGCGAAAACGTAAAGCAATCCAACTGGGACGGTAACCGTTTTCCACAGACGCGCATGGGTGTTGAGCAAGTGTTTATCGATTACTTTCAGCGTGCCAAGGAGTATGGGGAGAAAAAGGCCAGTGGTCAACCCTACCGCAAAGATTATGAGATGGAAACCCTTCTTGAAATCCTGAACGGAGAGCGCTTTATCACCAGCCACAGTTATGTGCAGAGTGAAATCAACATGTTGATGAAGGTTGCAGAGTCGTTTGATTTTCGTGTAAACACCTTTACCCACATCCTCGAAGGCTACAAAGTGGCTGACAAGATGCGCGAACATGGTGTAGGTGGATCTACCTTTAGTGACTGGTGGGCTTATAAGTATGAAGTCAACGATGCCATACCATACAATGCCGCCATCATGCACAGTCAAGGTATCACCGTTGCCATTAACAGTGATGATGCAGAGATGAGCCGCAGGCTAAATCAAGAAGCTGCAAAAAGCATCAAATATGGTGGGGTAAGCCCAGAAGAGGCCTGGAAGTTTGTGACCATAAACCCAGCAAAGCTGCTCCACATAGATGACAGGACGGGTAGTATTAAAGAGGGCAAGGATGCAGACCTGGTCCTGTGGTCAGCCAATCCTCTTTCGGTTACCGCTGTCGCGGAAAAAACCATGATTGAAGGCATTACCTATTTTGACATTGAGCGCGATAAAAAACTCAAGGCTGAAATGGAAAAAGAAAAAAACATGTTGACCACCATGATGCTTGCGGCAAAAAACAAAGGGCTAAAGACCCAGCCAGCAAAAAAGAAGGAAGACGAGCAGATGACTTGCGATACACTTGATAAAATTTAAGAAGAGATGAAAAGATATATAACAACACTTATACTACTCTTCATTGCCAGTATAACATTTGCGCAGCAAACGCCTGCTCCCACACAAAAAGGGGTAATCACCCTTAATGGAGCAACTGCACACATAGGCAATGGAAACGTGATAGAGCACAGTGTCATCGTGATCACTGATGGCAAGATCACAGACGTTTATGATGGCCTGACCACCAAAAAGAAAATGGAAGGTGAGATAATAGACGTAACCGGAAAACACGTGTATCCTGGGTTTATAGCTCTTGATACCACACTGGGACTTGTTGAGATTTCTGCGGTTAAGGCCACGAACGATGATGATGAGATAGGTGACTTCAACCCCCATATTGAGGCAGTAATCGCCTATAATGCAGAGTCAAAAGTGGTGGAGAGCATGCGGCCTAATGGTGTGCTCATTTCACAGAGTGTCCCACAAGGGGGCACCATTTCAGGTAGCAGCTCCATCATGCAACTCGATGCCTGGAACTGGGAAGACGCGGTCGTTGAGAGAAATGATGGCATTCACTTGAACTGGCCCAATAGTTTTCGTCGTGGCAGGTGGGGGATGGGTGAAGATGCCGGCTACAGCCCCAACAAGGAATATGAAAAGGAAATCACCGAGGTAAAAAATTTCATCGCACAATCCAAAGCCTATA
The DNA here is from genome assembly GCA_002710685.1 of Cytophagaceae bacterium. Taxonomy (GTDB): domain Bacteria; phylum Bacteroidota; class Bacteroidia; order Flavobacteriales; family Flavobacteriaceae; genus Leeuwenhoekiella. The sequence goes on from PALD01000080.1 coordinate 88,936, forward strand.
AGGGAGGCGACAATTCAGTCATGAACCTTCCCTATGCTTCCATGCAGGGTGTGATGGACGGCAGTGAAAACCTATATGTGCACGTGGACGGTGAAAAGGAAATCCTGGATGTGCTAAAGTTCAAGAAGGATATGGCCATCAAGAATGTTGTACTTGTGGGTGCATACCGTGCCTATAAGGTCGCAAAACAAATCGCAGCTGCTGATGTACCGGTTATCCTGGCGAGGATTCACAGCCTGCCAGAAGCCGAAGATGATGATTATGACATCTCGTACAAAATGGCGAAAGACTTATATGATGCCGGTGTGCTGGTTGCATTGGGCAACAGCGGTGAATTCTGGGAATCTCGCAATATTCCCTTTTATGCGGGTCAAACCGTTGCCGAGGGGATGAAATGGGAAGATGCATTGAAACTGATTACCTCTAATGCCGCAAAAATAGTGGGCGTTGATGATACCCTGGGAAGCATCGAGACCGGTAAGGATGCAACGCTTTTTATAAGTGAGGGCAATGCCCTTGAGATGATGGGCAACTTACCTTTTAAGGCTTACATAAACGGCAGGGATATTAGCCTAGAGACCCATCAAACAGAGCTATGGCACCGTTATATGGAAAAATACAATAGGAGCGAGTAGCATATATTTCGTTTAAAACGAAAACAAAACCCCTTGATATACTCAAGGGGTTTTTATTTTACATGCCATTCTACAAGCATCCATGTGCCTGGAATTTTTTGGCTAAAGCCAAAAAAGGAAATTGCAATATCCTGCGGAGGTTAAGGAACATGGCCAAATAATCAGGCCACTTTGGACCATGGCAAAAATGAGCTCTTGTAACTTTCAACATATTCAAGGCAGACCAAGTGGATATGATATTTCCCATAAAACGGTCAATAAAAAACCCGCCCTCAATAAAGAGCGGGTCGGGATTTATTGAAGAGCGGCAATTAATTGCCTCCCTCAAGTGCATCAAGCTTAGCTTTGTAAGCATCAGCTTTATCTTGTTCACCTAATTGTGTGTAGATATTGTAGAGTGTCCTTACAGCATTGATCCTATCTGGTTCTGCTTCAACCGCACTTTCAAGATAGGGAGCTGCATCTTTATACAGTTGCATTCTCTGCTTTTTGATTTCTTCATACCTAGCATTATCAGCTTTAGAATTGCCCAGGCTGTTCATTTCTTCGATGAATTGTTTATCCTCATCAAGGATGGAAGCTGCCATATTCACGTTGGCCACGGCACTTGCTGGGTCAATTTCAAGGGCTTTTTTATAATACTCTTGTGCTTTTGCGGTATCACCGGCATTGTTGGCACTTACGCCCAGGTTTACATAAAGTGTAGGGTCGTCTGGACTTATGGAGAGCATTTCTTCTGCGGCGGCATCATACTCATCATTCATGCCCAGTTGACGGTATAGGTTAAGGCGTATGCTCTTCAACTCTATTTCTTCAGGGTTCAGCTCGATGGCCTCGTCTATCATGTCCAGAGCTTCTTGAGGCTTACCTTCTTGATTGTAGATTTTAACAATCAATTCATAGATCAAAGGCCTTTTGGAATCTGTTAGTTGTGTTTTGGGGTCTGTGTGGGACTTTGCCATTACAGCAAGGTCCATCTCGTTCTTTGATCCAAAACGAACTTCTTTTTTTGTTTCTACATCAGTAGCCACATAAGTGGTCTCCACCCCATCATATTTTATGTCCTTAAGGGTGTTGAGATAATCAAGTGCGTTTGCATAATCCTTGGCCCTTATGGCATCGTTTGCCGCATAATACAAGAAGCTTGTATCTTGTGGGCTTACACTATATAGTTTTTCAAGCTTAGTTGCTGCGTCTGAATACTTTTCGGCATCTTCATCTGCTTGCACACTCTTGATGATAGTGTTTTTTGCATTTGTGACAAGGGCTACGGCATCTTTGCCAAATTTGCTTCCTTCATTGAATTCATTAACCTTGGCAAGTGCATCAAGGCCGGTTATCAGGTCCTCGGCATTTGTATTGCCTTCAGCTCCTAGATAGGCCTTTCCTTTAAGGAAATAAAATTCTTCCTTTTGTTTGTCATCCATTGCACTCATCATACCTTCAAGTGCTGTCAGTTGGGTTTTTGCTTCTGCAAACTCCCCCTTATCAATCGATTTGTCAAGCGTTTTCAACTCCTTCTTCTGTGCGGTCGCGGCAACAGTGAAGGTCAAAAAAGCTATACATAGAAATTTTAGTTTCATCTTTTTAAAAAATTAGTTTTAACAAATTTAATTATTCCTCTTCGTCCTGACCATCTTTTTTGATTTCTTTAATGTTTGAATCTGCCACTGGGTCAGTGTTGTCGGAGATTTCATCATCTTCATCAAGATCCTCATCTTCGTGCTTCACTTTAGCGACAGCGGCAATACTATCATTGTTTTTAAGGTTTATGAGCCTCACGCCCTGTGTTGCCCTACCCATTACGCGAATCTCTGCGACAGACATCCTGATGGCGATACCACTTTTATTGATGATCATGAGGTCATCTTCATCAGTAACATTGTTGATGGCTACAAGTTCTCCCGTCTTATCAGTAACTGAGATTGTCTTGACCCCTTTACCGCCGCGGTTTGTTATCCTGTAATCATCCACAAGGCTTCGTTTACCATATCCATTTTCAGATACGACCATAACGTTGCTTTCTGGATCATCAACGGCCACCATGCCGATTACCTCGTCATTATCATCTGCAAGAGTTATGCCACGCACCCCTGATGCGTTTCTACCCATGGGTCTTGTCTTGCTTTCTTCAAACCGTATTGCCTTACCAGACTTGACGGCAAGCATCACTTGGCTATTGCCCGTGGTTAATTTTGCGGTAAGCAGTTCATCACCTTCTTTTATGGTAATTGCATTGATACCATTTGTCCTGGGACGTGAATATTGTTCAAGGGAAGTTTTCTTGACCTGGCCTTTTTTTGTGGCCATGATCACAAAATGATTGTTTATGTATTCTTCATCCTTAAGGTCATTGGTACAGATGAAGGCTTTTACCTTATCATCTGGTTCAATATTGATAAGGTTTTGAATTGCCCTACCCTTAGAGGTTTTTGCTCCTTCTGGTATTTCAAAAACACGCATCCAGAAACATTTTCCCTTTTGCGTAAAGAAGATAAGGTACTGGTGGTTTGTTCCCACAAAGAGGTGTTCTAGGAAATCCTCGTTACGTGTGGTACTTCCTTTTTGCCCTACTCCTCCCCTGTTCTGTGTTTTATATTCGGTAAGTGAAGTCCTTTTTATATATCCTGCATGAGAAATAGTGAGCACTACTTTTTCATCCGGAATCAAATCAGTAATGGTCACATCCCCACCGGCAAATTCAATATCAGTGCGGCGTTCATCACCAAATTTCTTCTTGACTTCCTGTAGTTCTTCTTTGATGATTTCCATCCTGCGCTCCTTGCTTGCAAGAATGTCCTTTAAATCCTGGATGGTCTTCAAGAGTTCATCATATTCAGCCCGTAGCTTGTCCTGCTCCAGGCCTGTAAGTTGGCGCAAGCGCATTTCTACGATGGCTTTTGCCTGTATTTCAGTAAGTTTAAAGCGTTCAATAAGTTTCTCCCTTGCCTCTTCGGCATTAGAACTTGAACGGATGAGGGCGATAACTTCATCAATATTATCTGACGCGATAATAAGGCCCTCTAGTATGTGCGCCCTGTCTTCAGCCTTTTTAAGTTCAAACTGTGTACGCCTTGTTACAACCTCATGGCGATGCTCCACAAAATAGTGAATCATATCCTTAAGGTTCAACATCTCGGGACGTCCATTAACGAGTGCTATGTTGTTTACACTAAACGATGATTGAAGTGCCGTGTACTTGTAAAGCGTATTCAAGACAATGTTTGGTATGGCATCCCTTTTTAACACATACACGATGCGCATACCATTACGGTCTGACTCATCACGTATGGATGAGATACCATCTATCTTCTTGTCATTGATAAGGTCTGCGGTCTTCTTGATCATGTCAGCCTTGTTAACCTGATAAGGTATTTCACTAACAATGATGCATTCCCTTCCCTTTACTTCTTCAATCGTGGCCTTAGCACGTAATACAACACGTCCACGACCTGTTTTAAATGCTTCTTTGACACCCTCATAACCATAAATGGTTCCACCCGTGGGAAAATCTGGGGCGGTGATATGCGTCATGAGTTCATCTATGGTTATATCGTTATCTTCAATATATGCAATGGTCCCATCCACGACTTCTGTAAGGTTGTGGGGCGGCATGTTTGTGGCCATACCCACGGCAATACCGCTGGCGCCATTAACAAGCAGGCCGGGGATGCGTGTTGGCAGTACTTTTGGCTCCTGGAGCGTATCGTCAAAGTTGAGCTGGTGGTCTACGGTATCTTTATCGATATCCGCCAGCATTTCTTCAGATATTTTTTGCATACGCGCCTCTGTATAACGCATTGCCGCTGGGCTATCCCCATCAACAGACCCAAAGTTACCCTGACCATCAACCAGCAAATACCTCATGCTCCATTCCTGGGCCATACGCACCATGGTGTCGTACACTGATGTATCACCGTGCGGGTGGTATTTACCCAAAACCTCTCCTACAATCCTTGCTGATTTTTTATGAGCGGTATTTGCACGAACGCCTAGTTCATGCATTCCAAACAAAACCCTCCTGTGAACAGGTTTTAGACCATCACGCACATCTGGCAGTGCACGTGACACGATGACCGACATCGAGTAATCGATGTAGGCCGATTTCATCTCATCTTCAATGTTGATAGGAATTAATCTTTCTCCTTCAGCCATATGTAAAATGCTTTAAATTCTTGTTTCAAACTTAACTGGCAATATACTTAAATTCTGCATGGCAAAGGCTCTAAAGCCGCCATACGGCACAGTTTTTATTAACAAAAATTATAAGCCGTTTTTAATAAGTATCTATTCTATCCTTTGTATCTTTCAAAACAATTTTGTCAATTTACTTACCACTAACCACTCCACGACTGTTTTGGCAGAATATTTGAAGGACTAAGTAAAAAGATTGAAAGATTTATGGATGATAATTTTTCGCCAAGAGTAAAAGATGTAATTGCTTACAGCAAAGAAGAAGCCTTAAGGCTAGGTCATGACTTTATAGGTACCGAGCACCTCATGCTCGGCCTACTTCGTGATGGTAGTGGCAAGGCCATTGAGATTCTTCAGGCACTGGATGTTGACCTGGGACACTTGAGAAGAAAAGTCGAGATTCTAAGCCCCGCAAACCCGTCTTCGGGAATAGGTAGTAATGAAAAGAAAAACCTACACCTTACAAGACAAGCAGAGCGAGCACTCAAGACTACCTTTCTTGAAGCCAAGCTTTTTCAAAGCTCCTCAATCAACACGGCGCACCTATTGCTCTGCGTACTACGTAATGAAAACGACCCTACAACCAAGCTTTTAAACAAGCTAAAGGTGGACTATGATAATGTTAAAGACCAATTTAAGCTTATGATGACAAGCGATGATGACTACATAGAGCCCATAAAGGACGAGTCCTTTAGCGATGATGAAGATACTGGCACAGATGGCACTAGGGAAAACCCCTTCAATGCACCTGCTAACAAGGGCAACAAGAAATCAAAAACTCCTGTATTGGATAACTTTGGCCGCGACCTTACGGCCCTTGCCGAAGAAGATAAGCTAGACCCGGTCGTGGGCCGTGAGAAGGAAATCGAGAGGGTATCTCAGATATTGAGCAGGAGAAAAAAGAACAACCCACTGCTCATAGGAGAGCCCGGTGTGGGTAAATCTGCAATTGCCGAAGGCCTTGCCTTACGCATAATCAAGCGCAAAGTGTCGCGTATCCTGTTTGATAAGCGGGTGGTGACCCTGGATCTGGCAAGCCTTGTCGCCGGCACAAAATACCGTGGGCAATTTGAAGAACGCATGAAAGCTGTGATGAACGAGCTCGAGAAAAATGATGACATCATCCTTTTTATAGACGAGATCCATACCATCGTGGGCGCTGGTGGAGCTACCGGTTCACTGGATGCCAGCAATATGTTCAAGCCAGCCCTCGCACGGGGCGAAATACAATGCATCGGGGCCACCACCTTAGATGAATATAGACAATATATAGAAAAGGATGGCGCCCTGGAGCGCAGGTTTCAAAAGGTAATCGTAGAACCTACCAACATTGAAGAAACCATAGAAATCCTTAACAACATCAAGGATAAATATGAAGATCACCACAATGTTATCTACACTCCTGAAGCAATAGAAGCGTGCGTAAAGCTTACCAGCAGGTACATCACAGACCGTTTCTTGCCAGACAAGGCCATAGATGCCCTGGATGAAGCCGGTTCTCGTGTACATATCACAAACATCGACGTCCCAAAAAAAATCATCGACCTTGAGCGCAAGCTAGAAGATGTGAGGGAACTTAAAAATACCGTGGTCAAGAAGCAGAAGTATGAAGAAGCTGCAAAACTGCGTGATGATGAAAAAAACATAGAGAAAGAACTGGCCGTTGCACAACAACGCTGGGAAGAAGACTCTAAACAGCACAAGGAAACCGTGGATGAAGATAGCGTTGCTGACGTGGTCTCCATGATGAGCGGTGTTCCCGTTAACCGTATCGCAAGGACAGAAAGCAACAAACTGGCCATCTTGCCACAGGCCATCAAGAACAAGGTGATAGGTCAAGATGAGGCGGTTGCTAAAGTTGCCAAGGCAATACAAAGAAACCGTGCAGGACTTAAAGATCCCTACAAACCTATAGGTTCCTTTATCTTCTTAGGTCAAACTGGGGTGGGCAAGACCCAACTAGCAAAAGTACTTGCAACAGAACTGTTTGACAATGAAGATTCGCTCATCAGGATTGACATGAGTGAATACATGGAGAAGTTTGCGGTATCAAGGTTGATAGGTGCACCCCCAGGATATGTAGGCTATGAAGAAGGTGGGCAACTTACAGAAAAAGTTCGTCGCAAGCCATACTCGGTAATCTTGCTTGATGAAATCGAAAAAGCGCACCCAGATGTTTTCAACATGTTGCTTCAAGTACTGGATGACGGTTACCTAACAGATTCCCTAGGTAGGAAGATTGATTTTAGAAATTCCGTTATTATCATGACCTCAAATATAGGAGCAAGAAAACTCAAGGATTTTGGTCAAGGTGTTGGTTTTGGCACAGCTGCAAGAAAAGATCAGGCAGATGAAAATACAAGAAGCGTGATTCAAAACGCTTTGAAAAAAGCATTTGCCCCAGAATTTCTCAACCGTGTGGACGACGTTATTGTCTTTAACCCGCTTGACCGGGCTGAGATTCATAAAATCATTGATATCGAACTCAAGAAGTTATATGACCGTATCGCGGGGCTGGGTTACCACCTGGAATTGAGCGAGAAGGCCAAGGATTTTATAAGCGATAAAGGTTTTGACAAAGACTATGGCGCACGCCCCTTAAAGAGAGCTATTCAAAAGTATATTGAAGACGCCCTTGCAGAGGAAATCATAACCTCAAAGCTTACTGAAGGTGACCACATTTTCATGGACATTGAAGATGGTAAGGAAGAATTGACGATAAAAATCGAGAAACCTCAGGACACTACTGAGTCTCAACAACAATAATCCAGAAAGTTCTGGATAAAGAAAAAGGCGCTATTTTTTACATAGCGCCTTTTTTTATTTGGCTTTAAGCCAAACAAAATTATTAATTATCAATGACCTCTGCCTGCAATACCACCGCATCTTCCGGTTGTGCAGAAATCACATAGGTATAGATCCACATCAACGTAAACGAGGGTACAATGTCTGTAAATGGCAATATTTCTTCAATAAAGACCAGTACAGATGCGAGCTTGCCTTTTTTACCAGGATACATCTTGTTCATTTGACTTGCCGCCACAGGCGCCCAACCCATATCCAGAAATGGGCCTATGACCGGGATTGCCATGGTGGCCATCCCTATTAAATCGTACAGGATGCCCTTATATAGATTTGTGCGTTTTTTGTTTTTCATGATTCAATTGTTTTGATATCAATTATATAACAAAAAAAGTGCCAGTTTATGATAAATCAGAGCTGATTAATTTTAAGAACTCGTTCCTGGTCTCCTGTTTTTCAAACTGTCCACGGAAACCAGAAGTCGTCGTGGTGCTGTTCTGTTTTTGCACACCGCGCATCATCATGCACATATGTGATGCCTCGATGACCACCGCGACACCTTGCGGTTTTAAGGTATCGTTCAAGCATTCAAGAATATCGTGCGTCAATCTTTCCTGCACCTGCATCCTGCGGGCAAAGACATCCACCACACGGGGTATCTTGCTCAGCCCCACAATTTTGCCATTTGGTATGTAGGCAATATGTGCTTTACCAAAAAAAGGAAGCATATGATGCTCGCATAGTGAATACAGCTCAATATCCTTGACGATCACCATCTCGTTATAATCTTCTTCAAACATGGCCTCCTCAAGAATCTTTTTTGCATCAATCTTATAGCCCTGCATAAGGAACATCATCGCTTTTGCGGCACGCTCCGGGGTTTTTAATATTCCCTCCCGCTGCACATCTTCCCCCAGTCCAGAGATGATGTTTGAAAAGTTTGATTTTAGATCATCCCTTACTTCAATATTGTATTCTTCAAATGATTTGTATGGCGCCATGCTCTTAGCTTTGGTATTCTGGTTTTAACTTGGTTTGAAAATGCTGTCTAAGTTTATTTACCTTGGGGTCTATGATGTACTTGCAGTACATCTGCTCCCTGTTTTCATTATAATAGTCCCAGTGGTCCTCTTCGGCAAGATAAAAAGTTTCAAGCGGGCTTATCTCCGTAACGACGGGATTTTCAAAAACCTTTTCTTCTTCAAGCATGTTGATAAAATCCTCAGCTTGTTGCTTCTGCTCATCAGTAGCATAAAAAATGGCACTGCGGTATTGTGTGCCCACATCGTTGCCCTGCCTGTTGAGCGTTGTGGGGTCGTGTGTTGAAAAGAAAACCGTAAGCAAATCTTTATAAGAAATCACATCAGGGTCATATTGAAGGCGTATACCTTCGGCGTGGCCGGTCCTGCCCGTGCATACCTCGCGGTAAGGCGGGTTCTTGATAAAGCCACCAGTATACCCGCTCTTTACATCATAAACACCATTTAATCGTTGAAAGACGGCTTCAGTACACCAGAAACAGCCATTTGCAAAAACCGCGGTCTGTAGATTATCTGTCATGTCACAAAGATAATCCATGCATTTTCCATCATGTGCCGTTTAACTTTTCATTAATAAGAAGCTTTTCGCCGCAAGGCAACCAATTGAACTATGTACCTTATCTTTGAGCCACAAAACCTAAAAAACGCAGATGATAAAGGCCAATAATATTGTGAAGACCTACGGTGATCTCAAGGTCCTTAAAGGTGTTGACCTTACTATTGAAGATGCTGAAGTGGTGAGTATCGTGGGGGCGAGCGGTGCGGGTAAGACCACCCTGTTGCAAATCCTGGGTACCCTTGACCGGGCAGATAAATCCACGGGCACGGACCTTGTCATCAATGACACAGATGTTTCCCGCTTACGCGAAAAGGAATTGAGCAAGTTTAGGAACCTCAACATCGGGTTTATATTTCAGTTTCACCAGTTGCTGCCAGAGTTTACTGCACTTGAGAATGTGTGCATCCCGGCATACATTGCAAAAAAAGAAAAACCACCTACTGAAAAGCGCGCTGAAGAACTGTTATCATTCTTGGGCCTGGCCGAAAGAAAAGACCATAAACCCAGTCAACTCTCTGGTGGTGAACAGCAACGGGTTGCCGTGGCCCGGGCCCTCATCAATGACCCCGGCTTAATCCTTGCCGATGAACCCAGTGGAAACCTGGATAGTGAAAGTGCCGAAAACCTGCACAAACTTTTCTTTAAGCTGAGGGAAGAATTTGGCCAGACCTTTGTCATCGTCACCCACAATGAAGAACTTGCCACGATGGCAGACAGAAAACTTACAATGGTAGATGGCAAAATCCTTTAAGCTCAAAAAATCAGAATTAAAGGAGTTTCTTGATGAGAAAGCACACTTTTATGAAAATCCCAAGTTCATAGAAAGCGACCCTATACAGGTCGTGCACCGGTTTCATACTAAACAAGACCGGGAAATTTCCGGGTTTCTCACGGCAACCATCGCCTGGGGCAATCGCAAGAGCATCATTAACAATGCTACAAGAATGATGCTGTTGATGGACAATGACCCTCATAACTTTATCCTAAACCATACACAAGCTGACCTGGAAAATCTTTCAGGGTTTGTACATCGCACTTTTAACGGCACTGATTTAAAGACCTTTATCAAGGCACTGCATCATATTTATAAACATCATGGTGGGCTTGAAGAAGTTTTTTTGGCTCATGCCAAAAAAAATAGCCTACAGGAAAGCATCCATCACTTCAAGAAACATTTTTTTGAGATTGACCATCTTGCAAGAACGCAAAAACACATCAGTGACCCCTTAAAAAAGTCGGCGGCCAAACGCATCAATATGTACCTCCGCTGGATGGTAAGGCCCGCAGATGCAGGAGTTGATTTTGGCATTTGGCGCAAGCTACATCCCGCCCAACTTTCCTGTCCCCTTGATGTACATTCTGGACGTGTGGCACGGCAACTGGGCCTTTTAAAACGGAAGCAAAATGACGCCGCTGCCTTGAACGAGCTGGATGCAGCGCTTAGAAAACTGGATGCGCAGGACCCCGTTAAATATGACTATGCCTTGTTTGGGTTAGGGGTTTTTGAAAAAGATATTTTTAAAAAAATGTAATATTTAAAGTTGAGTTGCGGTTATGGTGCTGTAATTATAAAATAACCCGTATTTTCGTCAGGACAATTCTGGAATATGCTGTTTCGATACCCACAGGTACTTTATGCACTCTTTCTTCTCCTCATTCCCATCATTGTCCATTTATTTCAATTAAGGCGATTCAAGAAAACCTATTTTACCAATGTTGCTTTCCTGCAACGGGTGGACCAGAGCACCAGAAAAAGTTCGCAGATAAAAAAATGGTTGATTCTTGCCACACGCTTACTTGCACTGGCAGCAGTGGTGCTCGCGTTTGCACAGCCTTACTTCCCTAACACCAATAAAGCCACAAAACCCAGCGAACTGGTGATTTTTGTGGACAATTCCTTTAGCATGCAGGCCAAGGGCGAGAAAGGCCCATTACTGTCGCAGGCAGTTCAGGAAATCATTGCAAACATCCCCAATGAACAGGTCTTTAGCATCCTTACCTATAATGACGTGCTGCGCAAAATAGACGTTGAAACCTCTCAAAATGAACTCCTAGACATTAACTACTCACCAGTAACGATAGATGAAGAAGCCCTGGCGCTGCAATTAAAAAACCTATTTTCAAAAAGTGCCGAAACTTCAAAAGAGCTTATCCTGGTCTCGGATTTTCAGGGATTTGATACCGCAACGTTTTCTCAAATGGAAGATGTAGAACAGCACTGGGTAAAACTGCAACCCGAGGTCACCACGAACCTGGCCATTGACAGCCTGGCAATACAACCCAGAGCCTCTGATTATCAGGTCAACGTATATGTAAAAAGCAACGCTCCCATAGAAAATACAGTTGCCCTGTCCCTCTACAATGGCGAGAAGCTTGTGGGCAAGGCCGCAGCAAATTTTGACAACACGAGCACGGCCACGACCACCTTCACCATTACCGTAGAAGAAGGCTTTAAAGGGCGTATCACCCTAAACGACCCCAACCTGCTCTTTGACAACGACTTCTTTTTTAGCATCAACAAGCCCGAGCCCCTCAAGGTTTTGGGGATCAATACCGCAGAGGGTGATTTCTTGAGCCGTATCTACCTGGCGCCAGAATTTGACTATCAAGCTGTAGACTACAATGCCCTGGACTATGGCATTATTTCAAATCAAAACGTGGTTATCCTCAATGAGCCCGAAACAGTTGAGCCGGCCCTGGTCAACCTGCTCACGGCATTTGCAAACAACGGCGGTATCGTCGTCCTGATACCCAGCTCCACGAGCAGTGCACAAAATTACAATGAGCTGCTGGGGGCCTTTGGTCTTATGCCTTTCGGCGAAAGCCGTACAGGAACAAAAAGGGTTACCGGGATAAATTATGACCATCCATTGTACAACAACGTCTTTAGCAGGAGGGTCGATAACCTCAAGTTCCACACGGTTGAAAACACGTTTACATGGCAAGCCAGTGACGTTATCCTCTCACTTGAAGACGGGGGTGCCTTTCTCGCAGAAAACAATGGACTGTATGTTTTTGCCGGTGCCATTGATAAAGAAAACAGCAATTTTATCAATGGGCAGCTCATTGTGCCCACATTCTATAAGATGGGTATTGCCGCGCTCTCCCTGCCCCAATCATACTATACCCTGGGGCAAAACAATAATTTTGAAGTCCCGCTGATCAATAATGCTGATGCAGCGGTAAGCCTTGTTAATGGCTCACACAATATCATCCCCAGGCAGGAAAGACAGGGGGACAAGGTGCGTATTTTTACGGGAGATGGTATCCCAGAAGCCGGTATCTACACCATCACCAGTACAAATGACTCCATTGCCACCGTGGCATTCAACTATGACAGGAGCGAGAGCAACCTTGTGGACCAAACCCTGCAACCCAGCGATAACATCACCGTTACGGATTCTATAGAAAAAACAATGGATACCCTCAAAGCACAGACTGGCGTGCACAACCTTTATAAATGGTTTATTATTTTTGCCATCGCGATGCTTGTCATGGAAATGCTCATCCTAAAATTTCTTAAATGAAAATATTCTTATCTAATGTAAAAGTACTGGATGCTGAAAGCCCTTATCACGGCAAGACAGTAAGCATGCGTATCAAGGATGGTAAAATAAAAGAAATTGCAAATGACCTTAACCCAAAAAAAGGAGAACAGGTCATTAAGGACATAAATGTATCCCCAGGCTGGTTTGATGCCAGCGTGAGCGTGGGAGAACCTGGATATGAAGACCGGGAAACCCTTAAAAATGCCCTCAACGTTGCTGCAAAGAGTGGCTTTACAAGCATTGCCGTAAACCCAAACAACGACCCCATCCCCGATGGTGGTGCAGACATCAGCTTCCTTATCAAAAAATCAAGTGAAAGCCCGGTAACGGTTTACCCCATAGGTTCACTAACTTCAAAAGGAGAAGGCATCGACCTCGCCGAACTGTACGATATGAAAAGTGCCGGGGCGGTTGCGTATGGTGACTACCAGCGCCCTATTGAAAACCCTAACCTGCTCAAGATTGCCCTGCAATATGCCCAAGGTTTTGATGGCCTTGTGCTAAGTTTTCCGCAAGAAAACCAACTGGTGGGCAAAGGCATTGTACATGAAGGGGAAATCTCGACAAGACTGGGGCTTAAAGGCATTCCCGCATTTGCCGAAGAACTGCATATAGCCCGGGACCTTAAAATCCTGGAATATACGGGTGGTAAACTGCACATTCCCACAATTTCAACCAAAGGTTCAGTTGAGCTTATCAAAAAGGCTAAAAACCAGGGCTTGCATGTAACCTGTGGCGTTGCGGTCACCAACCTTATTTTTACCGATAATAAACTTGAGGATTTTGACACACGCTATAAACTACTCCCTCCCTTGCGCGATGAACTGCATAGAAAAGCCCTTATAAAGGGTGTAAAAGACGGTATTATAGACCTGGTGTGCAGCGACCACAATCCGCTGGATATCGAGAAGAAAAAACTAGAATTTGACAACGCGATGTATGGCACTATTGCACAGGAGGCTACCTTTGGCGCGCTCAATGCAATTTTAGGTGAAGAACTTACCGTAAAAGTACTCACAGCGGGTAAAAGTGTTTTTGGCTTAAAGCCAAATATAATTGAGGCCGGTGCAGAGGCCAACCTCACCCTATATTCAAGCAAAGATGAATATGCCTTTAAATCAACCGACATCCTCTCAAAATCTAAAAACGCAGCGTTTATAGGTTCAAAACTAAAGGGCAAGCCCCTGGGGATCATTGCAAAAAATCAAGTTGTTCTATGAACGAAATGACCATAAAAGAAGGTAAAAACACCGCGATAATCGCATATCTTACCATCATAGGCTGCATCATTGCCCTTTTTATGAACCAAGAGCCCAAAAACATGTATGCGCGCATGCACATCCGTCAGGCTTTTGGTATTCACATCACCTATTTTCTTCTGGGTTTTTTGGTAAGTATGTTCAATTCTTGGTTTATCTCGGCACCATTTTACATTTTTGTGATCGTGCTGTGGGGCTTTGGGTTCATCAATGCACTACAAGGAGTTTCACAACCTGTTCCGCTCGTTGGCAAAAAGTTTCAACAGTGGTTTACCTTTATTCAATAAATGAAAGATTTAAGCCTTTACCATATTATAAGAAAACCGCTTGTCAATAGCGAAGAAAAACCTCCCCTGATGCTTTTATTGCATGGGTATGGCAGCAACGAGGAAGACCTATTCTCATTTGCTTCAGAACTGCCAGGGAAATATTTTGTGATTTCGGCGAGAGCGCCCAGGCCCATGCAACCGTATGGCAATGCCTGGTATTCCATTTACTGGGATGAAGCCCCCGCGGGCAAATGGTCTGATGATGAGGAAGCGATAGAATCGCGGGATCTAATTCACAAATTCATTGACGAAGCCATCAGGGCCTATAATCTTGAAGATGGAAATGTGACTTTGCTGGGCTTTAGTCAAGGTACCATATTGAGCTATGCGGTGGCCCTCACCTATCCTGAAAAAATCAAGGATGTCGTGGCCCTGAGCGGCTATGTCAACGAGGCAATCATCGATGTGAAAAAAGATAAGTTGGCCTACGCCAAATTAAATATCTTTTGCTCTCATGGTAGTGTAGATCAGGTCATCCCCGTAGAAGCTGCAAGAAAGGCACCCCCATATCTAGAAAAGCTGGGCATACATACTGAACTCAGGGAATATCCCGTGGGTCATGGTGTGCATCCTCAAAATTTTCATGATGCCAAGCAATGGCTTGAAAACCATTGATCATTCCTGGGGGTACAGGATTGCCTGAAGGTTTTCAAATGTAATTGTGCCATCTGCTGCAATGTCATAGCGCAACAGCATCTCTCCCCAATTTACATTATCAGTAAAGTCAGCAATAATCCATTTATGGTTAAGTACTTCTACCTTGTTGACGCGATAGCCGCTCTTAGAATTATCATAGGGCACCAGTGGGTTGCCCTGGGTAGAGTTTTGACTTATGATTTCATCTTCAAGGCGTTGCTCCAGGTTTTTAAAATCAATGTGGAAGGCATCAAAATAGGCATAAGCCTTCTCATTGCCCTTGAGCTTGAAGTAGCGCGAAGTATGCACATTCTGTGAAGAAAGGCTATCTTCTAGCTGAGAGACTTTCGCCTTGAGCGATACTATCTTATGATCCTGCTTCTCATAAACACCTTTACCATATACATACTGGTACACGATCCATAAAACCGCGAAAAAAAACAGGTACATGAATATTGATTTCCTCATTTGCTATAGTTCAATTGTAAGGCCATCATAAGCCAGGTTAACATGTGGGGGCAGGTTTTTTTCTACTTCTTCATGAAATCCCAGTAAATGGCTGATGTGTGTAAAATAGGTTTGTCCTGGTTTGACCAGGTCAACAAAATCAAGTGCTTCCCTGAGGTTAAAATGTGAATAATGCTCTTCTTCCCTAAGCGCGCTTACCACAAGTACATCAAGGCCCTGCAGCTTTTTAAGCTCTTCAACGGGCACGGATTTTACATCGGTGAGATAGGCAAAATCATTGAAGCGGTAACCAAAGACCTGCAACTTGCCATGGTTAAGGTTTATGGGCTGTATGTTTATATTTCCTATGGAAAAAGGTGTATTGTTGACCACCTCGTTGACCTCTACATTGGGCGCCCCTGGATATTTGTTTTCACGTTCAAATATATAGGCAAAGCGTATCTGTAATTGCTCTATCACGCGTTGATGTGCATAGATGGGGATGTCCCCCTGCCTGAAAAAAAACGGACGAATATCATCAAGGCCTGCGGTATGGTCTGCATGCTCGTGGGTAAACAACAGGGCATCCATGTGTGTTGTACCACTGGTGAGCATCTGCTGCCTAAAATCTGGGCCGCAGTCCACAACAAGGGTATTATCGCCATCTTTTACCACGATAGAAACCCTAAGCCTTTTATCTTTAGGGTCCTTGCTCAAACATACGGGATGCTTGCTGCCTATAATGGGGATTCCCTGAGAAGTACCGGTGCCTAGAAAGGTTATTTGCAAGATGTAAAATTTAGCACAAAAATACTGTTATTTTTTCGTAACCACTATTGATTTACTACCTTTGACGCCATATCTGACGGGGTTCAAACGATAAAAAAAACTGCATATGCCTAGCACTATCCCAGGTGACAAAGAGTTTGAAAACATACCTTCAATCGAGGCCAAAGCGCTGAGAATAAACCTGAACCAAAACATCTACGGGAGTTTTGCCGAAATAGGCGCCGGCCAGGAAACGGTAAGGCATTTTTTTAGGGCAGGCGGTGCCAGTGGTACCATTGCAAAAGCCATGTCAGCCTATGACAAAGACTTTAGTGATGCCATCTATGGCATTGAGGATGATAGGCGGTATGTGACCGAGGCCAGGCTCAAGAAAATGCTCACGCACGAGACCAACCTACTACAAAACAGGATTTCTCGTGACAAGAACCCCAACAAGCTTTACTTTACCTATGCAAATACCGTTGCCACGATAGATTTTGCAAAAAAGTTCAAAGGGCACGGCTGGGTAGGTATACGCTACCAGGTTGAACCAGACAGTGATTTTAACGAGATCATACTACACGTACGTTTTCACGAAAACGACGCACGCCTACAACAGCTCACCCTAGGTGTTATGGGTGTCAACCTTGTTTATGGGGCTTATTACAAACATGATTCTCCTAAAAAGCTGCTAAGGTATCTTTATGACCATATAGACAAGGATAAGATAGAGATAGACACCATAAACTTCAGTGGTCCTCAATTTGACCGTGTGGATAACCGCTTGATGAGCCTTCAACTGCTCAAGAATGGTTTTACCGAGGCAGTGATGTTTGGCCCAGATGGCAACAATATCCTGGCAGGTAAGATCTTATATAAAAAGAACATACTTGCCCTACGCGGAAGCTTTAGACCGGTCACCAAGGTTAATATGGATATGTATGAAAAATCCCTAGAGCTTTTTCTCAACGAGAGCCGGGTAAACAAGGACAAGACAGAGGTTATATTTGAAATTACCCTCTCAAACCTGCGTGCTGAGGGAGAAATAGATGAAAAGGATTTTATGGACCGTGCCCAGTTGCTTTGCAACCTGGGACAGACGGTCATGATTTCAAATTTTCAGGAGTACTATAAACTCGTGGAATTCTTCTCTAGATATACCAAGGAACGTCTCGCTCTAGCCATGGGTGTCAATAACCTGGTGGATATATTTGATGAATCATATTACCGCCATCTAAGCGGTGGCATCCTGGAAGCCTTCGGCAAACTGTTCTTTAAAGACTTAAGGGTTTACCTCTACCCCATGCAAGATCCTGAAACCGGCGAACTCACCACCAGTGAAAACCTTAAGGTACACCCCAGGATGAAAGAACTCTACAAGTTCTTTAAATACAACGGCAGGGTTGTGGATATTGAAAACTACAATCCAGATATACTCACAATCTTCTCCCGTGAGGTGTTGAAAATGATATCACAGGGACAGTCTGGCTGGGAAAAATTGCTTCCTGAGGGTATTGCTTCTATAATCAAGGAACAAAAGTTGTTTGGCTATAAAGAAGAAAAGCTTGAAAAGGCTTGATAACAATACGAAGTAGCAACTGATATTTTTTACAAGTAATTCTTTTTTAATTGAATTTCATCGTGATAATGTGTTTTTAAACGATAAAATTTTATTTTTGTAGTGCTCAATTACCTGATAGTCCTATTACTATCATAACAGACCTGTACTATGAAAAAAACTACTTTGCCCCTGAAGTTCTTTTTTTTATCACTCCTGTGCATCTTCTTACATGCAGGAGCATTGTATTCACAGGTTACTATTAACAATGAAAATTTTGAAAATGGATTTGTTCAATGGCAAGATGGGGGGGCAAACTGTGATTTAACTAATCCAGGAGCAATACAGGGTACTTATAGTGCACTCCTTTCCCTGACAGGCAATACCAGATCTAACACACTTGATTTAACACAATATTCCTCACTACAATTTAGCTTTTCATTTAAAGCTCAAGATTGGGATAATTCTAATGATTATTTTGTTTTGGAATATAGCTCAAATGGTGGGATTAATTATACTCAAATCAAGAAATACACGGGTACCGTAGAAATTACTGCAAATAATCAAGTTTATAATGACAACTTGACAATTATTCCTTCTGGTTCAATAACGTTCACAAATAATGCAGTATTTAGAATAAGAAACAATACCGACTCAAGTGGAGGTTGGACGCCAGTATATGATTATACATATATTGACAATATTCTGATTACAGGAACTTTATTAAACGCTCCAGAAATCAAAATTTCTGGTAACGGAAATGAAATTGTAGATGGCGACACCACGCCCTCAACTGCTGACAATACCGACTTTGGGACAACAAATGCCATAACCGCAGTCACCAAAACGTTTACCATAGAGAACACAGGAAATCAAAATTTAAGCCTTACCGGCACACCGCGTGTCAATATCAGTGGGACAAATGCGTCGAGCTTTTCTGTAGCTACCATACCTAGCCCAACCACAACTCCCGGTAACTCTACCACCTTTTCCATAACCTTTACCCCTTCAGGATATGGTACATTTAATGCTTCGGTATCGATTGCTAATAATGACGGTAATGAGAATCCTTACAATTTTAATATCCGGGCAACGGTAGCATTAACTGAAAGCGATTATACCACAATATATTTTGAAGATTTTGATAATGATGATGGGGGATGGTCTCCAGTAAATATCAATTTTCTTTTCTCTAATACAATATGGAGCTGGGGCAAAAATGGGAAATCTGGAGAAACAGGTGAAGGAAATTACTGGTATACAAATAATTATAATGATTATTCAAATAATTCTTATACCACGGTTACAAGCCCATCAATAAATTTAACTGGATATGAAAATTTAAAAATCAGCTTGGATATTAGAAGAGCTATCAGTGACTCTAATGATGGTTATAATTTACAGTATTCCACAAACAATGGAGCTTCTTGGTCAGTTTTAGGTTCTCAGGGTAGTAGTACATATTGGTATGATTATTCCAATGTATCCTCTTTAGGGGGTCCCGGCTGGTCGGCGACTGATTCTTGGGGTACCCCTGGGGATGGTAAATCAAGATTTGTCAATCCATCATTAAGCTTACCATCTTCTCTGAACAATAATCCGAATGTTAGATTTAGAATCGTATTTAGATCAAATAATAATTCAACCTCTGATGGAGCTAACTTTGATAACATAATCATAACTGGATCAAGAATCACACCTATTGCCGAACCTGTTGCTGGGCCTGCTAATATTAAAAATAAATTAAGGTTATGGTTAGACTCAAAAAAAATATCTAGTACTACTGATGGCAATGCATTACCTAATTGGAGTGATAATGCAAGAAATAATGATGCTGTTTCAGTTTTTAATACCACAAACCCTACCTTCAGAGATAATGAAAATAAAAATATAAACTATAATCCGGTAGTTGAATTTGACAGAGGGCAGAAACAGTTATTAAGAGGTAAAGGAGGATATTTTAGTCAGGATTATTATGTAGCATTTAAAACAAATTCCCCCGTTGACAATACAAGTGCTAATAGACAAGCCGTAATTTCTGGAAGAACTTCAATAGACCAATTTAGCGAAGATGGTACAGGGCTAACTTTGGGGAGCATCACTGTAAGATACAATAATGAAGTTATCGCCCATAACAAATCATCCGTAGCTGCATCTCCAGATAATATTTCATACGGGAGAGCATATACAACATCATCAGATGAAAAAATTGATCATATCGCAATTATAAATGTTAAGAATAATGCCTCAGGAACACAAACTGAAATTTATTATAATGGAAAAAAAATTGATAATACAACAGGAAAATCCAACAATGGAAATGGAAGTAATTTAAATTTCAGTGAATGGAATAATCTTGTATATAATCTTGGTGTTGGTAGATTTAGCCTAAACGGTAATGTAGATGCCTATTTTGATGGGCGTATGATGGAGGTTATAAGTTTTGGCGAAAGCAAAACAACTTTAGAGCAGCAAAAAATATACAGCTATCTAGCCATTAAAAATGGTATAAGTCTGCACAACCCAAACAGCATTTACACTTGGACAAATGGCTGGGAAATAGCCGATCAAGACTACATAGATAGTGATGGTAACATCATTTGGGATGTTTCAGCAAATTCTGGTTTTAATTATCGGGTTGCAGGTATAGGTAGAGACGATAATTCTGGCTTAAGCCAAAAACAGTCTCAAAGTGAACATACAGATAATTTAATCACCATGTCATTAGGTGAACGTTATACCACAAATAGCGCAAATACCTATTCTTTCACAAACGACAAGGATTTCCTGATGTGGGGCAACGATAATGGCTCCATGACAGCGGGCAGCACGGTACAAGTTGACTTGAGTGCAAGCACGGGTGCTGCTGGTTTACAAACCACTGTGGATTTTATACCCATCAACAGGACCTGGAAGGTTGTAGAGACCAAACAGGCCGGTACCGGGGTTCCAGAAGTTACCGTAAGTATTGATGAAACCGCCCTTACATCAGTGTTAACCCCACCAGGGGATTTCTTGATGTTTATTTCAAACACTTCCACCTTTGATCCCTCTGCAGAGGTTCGCGTAATGAAATCTAATGGTTCTAAGCTCGAGGCTACCTATGACTTTGATGGAACAAAATATATAACCTTTGGCTACGCGCCCGAAAAGACATACGTTAGATCTATAAAATTTAACGGCAGTACTGATTATATGGATGCTGATGATAATTTGGATTTGGCATCAAACTTTACCATGTCTGCCTGGATAAGGCCCACTGCCTCGGGTACATTGCTGTCAAAGAGCAACCCCGGCTTTTCTCAAGGATATGAATTAAAACTTGAAAATGACTTTACTTTAAAATTTGAGTATAAAGGGTCTTTTGATAGCCGTTCCATAGACTCAGATGTTGTCTTGCCACACGATGAGTGGCACCATGTTGCCGTTAGTTATAACGGTACTTATTTACAAATGTACATTGATGGTTTTGTTGCCGAGCGTTCAGCAGAAAACTTCACTCCAGAAAACAATGATTTCTCCTTTCTCATAGGCGCTTCTGGCAGTTCAAAAAACCCCAGTAATTTCTTTGCAGGACATATTGATGAGGTAAGGGTATGGAATACCGCCTTATCTCAACAACAAATACAGTATATCATGAATCAGGAAATTGAACAATTTTCTGATGCCAGTGTCAATGGTAAGATCGTGCCCCAAGATATATTGAAAAATGACGTAAGGCCCATACCCTGGTCTAGTCTAGCGGGATATTACCCCATGACAAGATATACTTATACAAATGTCAAGGATGAGTCAGGCTACAACAACACCGCTGCTATAATTCAGCTCAAAACAGTGGATTATCAAACGGCTCCCCTACCCTATGAATCAAGGGCCAATGGTGCCTGGACTACAGATGCAACCTGGTTGAACAATACCGTACAGCCATTGCCCAATGCAGCTTCACTGGTAGATCCCACTGAAAAAGTAGATTGGAACATTGTCAAGACAAACCATATCATCACCACAACAGATGATATTACGCTCCTGGCCTTGTTTCTACAATCAAATTCCATCACGACAGGAAGTGGTTATAAAATGGACATCTCCCATTATCTTGAATTGGATGGCCTTCTTGACCTTAAAGGAGAATCCCAATTGGTACAACGCTATAACAGCGAATTGAAACCTTCAAGTTCAGGTTACATCCTGCAAAGACAGCAAGGCACCGCAAACAAGTATAACTACAATTACTGGACCTCTCCCGTGAACCCACAAAACATAACAGCCAACAATACTGACTGGTCCATTAAAGGCATATTTAAGGATGAAAGCACGGGCAGTGTTGAAAACCTATGGTTCAGCGGTGGGTATGACGGGCAACCCACAAGTCCAGCAACCATAAGTACCTTCTGGTTATATAAGTTCGCTAACCTGGATGGTGATTATGACAACTGGCAAAAGATAGGAGAAAACAGTTTATTGCATGTGGGTGAGGCTTTTACCATGAAAGGCCCAGGAAGTGGCGGAATTTCAGACACATATAATGGTTATGTTTTTAAAGGAAAACCTAACAATGCCACATCTAGGTCAACGGTACAGCTACCCATCACGGCAGGTAAAAGTTACCTGATAGGCAACCCATTTCCATCAGCACTGGATGCAAACGACTTTATAAATGCTAACAATATGCTTTCGGGCACGCTGTACTTCTGGGAGCACTGGGGTGGAGAAAGCCACAATCTTAGGGACTACCAGGGTGGCTACGCCATGTACAACCTCTCTGGGGGCACCCAGGCCATGGCAGACCCGTTAGTCAGCCAGACCAATGCCAATGGAGCACTAAAGGGTGCACCTCAAAGATACATTCCCGTGGGTCAGGGATTTTTTGTGGACGGTGATACCAGTGGTAACATCATATTTGATAATTCACAGCGTGATTTTGTTCGGGAACCTAGTGGCAGCTCCGTTTTCTTCTTGACCTCAGACCACCCCCAGACCAACTCTGCAACGAGAGACAGGTCAATACCAAACATCCAGTTACCTCCAGACGATAGTGCCAAGGATCTTGAAGATTTGCGGGCAAAAATCAGGTTAGGGTTTGACAATAGAGATGATAAGCATAGGCAATTACTCGTGACCGAAGACCCCAATACAACCATGGGGCGTGACAAGAAATATGATGGAAAAGTCTATGAAATCCTGCCAGATGACATGAACTGGAAGATAGGACAGGACAACTACGTCATTCAGGGAATCCCAAAATTTGACCAGGACCTCGTACTCCCACTTATGCTAAAAATAGATAACGCAGGTCTTGTTACAATAAAAATAGACAGCTTGCAAAACTTTCCTGAAAGCCTGGATGTATTGATAAAAGATAAGGTTCAAAACACATACACAAACCTTCGCGAGACCACATTTACCATCAACCTGGAAAGAAATACCTACAATGACAGGTTTGAACTCGTCTTTAAAGATGGAAACGGCAACGGTAGTCTTGGCCTAGAAGATGAAACCCTTACCGCCAGTGATATATCCATATTTTACAGAAAAGTGGACAAGAATATAGTCATTAGAAAATCTCAAGCAGCCAAGGTGACCGCTGCTAGGCTTTATAACATTTTGGGACAGGAAATACAGGTATATAAAATTGATGAGCCTTACGGCGAAAACACCTTGCCCGTCAACAATATCGCTACCGGTACCTATTTATTAAAACTGGATACAAATGGCGGCACGATCACTAAAAAACTGATTATAAACTAAGATTGCCCACGGGATGCAGCAATGGTCTTTACCAGCTCGCTTGCATCAACCTTGTGCTGTTCCCCGCTTTTCATATTCTTTAAGGTAAGATATCCTTCAGCCATTTCCTGCGTACCGGCGAGCACCACATAAGGAATGTTCCTGCGGTCAGCATACCCCATTTGTTTTTTCATTTTGGCAGCATCAGGATACAGCTCTGCCATCACGTTGCCAGATCTCAGCGTCTTGATGATCTTAAGGCAGTACAAGGCCTCCTTTTCTCCAAAATTGAGAAAAAGCACATCAGTTTCCCTGATGGCTGTCGTGGGGAAAAGGTCCAGTTCTTCAAGGGCAAGATAGATACGGTCAAGCCCAAAGGAAATTCCCACCCCGCTCATATCATTAAGGCCAAAAATACCGGTGAGGTCATCATACCGGCCCCCACCGCCTATGCTTCCTATCTTTACCGAAGCAGGTGCCGAAACCTCAAAGATGCTTCCCGTATAATAGTTCAATCCACGGGCAAGCGTTACATCTAGGTCAAGCGTTGCAGTCTCAAGGCCCAATATTTTTGTAGCTTCGAGTATAAATCTTGTTTCGCGTATACCATCCTTCCCTATTGCAGATTCTCCCATGATGGCATCCAGCTGCTCCAGTTTGTGCAACGGTTCACCACTTAGGTTAAAGATGGGTTTTAATTTCGCAATAGCGTTATCATCAATACCATTTTCACGCATCTCCTTGATAACTCCCTCCTCGCCTATTTTATCAAGCTTATCGAGTGCTACGGTAAAAGGGATGAGCTTATCTCCCGCACCTATGATTTCTGCAAGGCCTGATAATATCTTGCGGTTGTTGATCCTTATGGAAACACCTTTTAGATTTAATTTTGTAAAAACGGTATCGTACAGTTGTATAAAATCAATCTCCTGTAACAGTGAGGTTGAGCCCACTGCATCTGCGTCGCACTGATAAAATTCGCGAAAACGCCCCTTTTGTGGCCTATCTGCACGCCACACGGGCTGCACTTGATAGCGTTTAAAGGGAAATGTAAGCTCGTTTTGATGCTGTACCACATAGCGCGCAAAGGGCACGGTAAGGTCGTAGCGCAACGCTTTATCTGAAATCTCGGTGGTCAATGCGCCACTGTCTTTACTTGCATAGGCCTCCTCGGTAACCTTGGAGAGGTAATCACCACTATTCAATATCTTAAAAGTAAGCCGGTCACCTTCATCCCCGTATTTTCCCATAAGGGTGCTGCTGTTCTCAAAAGAAGGTGTTTCTATGGGTTGAAACCCAAATTGCTCAAAGCTTTGCTTGAGTATATCTATAATATAGTTTCTACGTAAAACCTCTTCTGGCGAAAAATCTCTTGTTCCCTTAGGAATACTGGGTTTTTGTGACATGCAATTTTTTTTGTGGGATACAAATATCTTAATTTTTAACCGCAAGTACACCTTATTTTTAAAAACGAGTAACTTTATGCACCATTTTGCTACTCATGGGTAAGAACGCTTAACTTATGCTATCACTTTTAGGAGAAAATATACGCATCGCATTCCAGGCAATCAAGAGCCAACTGCTGCGAACCATACTCACCGTTTTGATCATTGCCATAGGCATCACGGCACTTGTGGCCATCTTAAGCCTGGTACAGGCCCTGGGCAATACCATAACAAGTGATTTTTCATCCATGGGGGCAAACACATTTAACCTGCAACGCTATGAGTTTACCACGCAGCGTCGTGGCAGTGGCGAGACCCAAAAAATAAACCCCATACTCAACTATCGCCAGGTAAAGGAATTTAAGGATATTTATAACTATCCCGGCACACAGGTGTCAATCGCATTTACGGGCACTGGCACGGCAGAGGTAAAATATGAATCACAAGAAACAGACCCAGAGGTGACGGTCATGGGCGTCAATGAGAACTTCCTTGACAACTCGGGCCTGGAGCTTCAGGAGGGTAGAAATTTTAACCTCTTTGACATCCAGAACAACAATATGGTATGTGTACTGGGAAGCGATTTTACAAAAAACCTCTTCAAGAACATTGACCCTGTGGGCAAGACCATCAATATACGCGGCAACCGTTTTAAGGTAATAGGAATCCTGGAAGAAAAGGGATCTACCTTTGGCAACAATCAGGATTTACGGGTGTTGATACCCATAGAAGTGGCCCGCAGTGTCTACACACAGCCCAATATCAACTACCAGGTAAGTGTAAAGGTGGGCGACAAGAACATGATGGAAGGCGCCCAGGATGAAGCTGTCATCGCTTTTAGGAACATCAGGAGCCTTTCTCCCACGCAAGAAAACAACTTTGGCATCATGCGCAGCGATGACCTGCTCAACCAGGTTGCCGAAATTACCGGCGTACTGGGCATGGCCGCATGGATCATAAGCCTGATAACCATCTTTGGCTCATCAATCGCCCTGATGAACATCATGCTGGTCTCCGTGACCGAACGCACCCGCGAAATAGGCGTGAGAAAGGCACTGGGAGCAAAAAAGGGAACCGTAGCCGGTCAATTCTTGATAGAGACGATCATCGTGGGGCAAATGGGCGGTATCCTGGGGATCATCCTTGGCATTTCCATAGGGTTGCTCATAAGTTCCTTTATTTCCTTTGAGTTTAGTGTGCCGTGGTTTGCCATGATTGCCGCTACCTTGATAACACTGGTGGTGGCCATTCTCTCAGGGCTGTTCCCCGCACTCAAGGCCGCTAGGCTGGACCCCATTGAATCCTTGAGGTATGAGTAGCTTTAATGTTTGGTACTAAGCTAAAATGTATGTGTCCCGCTTTCGCGAAAGCGCCTACTTTACCTTCTCTGCCATCCATTCATAGAGCTCTCCCTTTGTTATTGTGGCTCCCTGCTTTATCAATGCAAATATATCTGCGTTACGGTCTTCATTGATAAGTTTTGAGGAGGTATAGAGGTTGACGCTGTCATGCATTAGGTTTTGCTGTAACCATTGATAGCCCAGTTGGTTCGTGATATCAATCCCCTTATCTTCTACTTCAATGGAGATAAGGTGAATCTGCACCTTATCTACTTTAAAAAGGAACATATGCTGTGGTGAGAAGTGCTCCAGGTATTCAACTTGGCGCAGTACACCTTCCCACACAAGGTCGCTAAAGACGTCGAGTTCCTGTTCTGCTACTTCGGGTTTGTCTTTTTTGATGGTTTCCCACTCCCCTGCCGTGATGGACTGTGTGGCCAGGAAGTTGATGAACTCCTGGTGCATTTCTTCAAATTGTTCTTTTGTGAGCCTGGTATATTTCATCTCAAAGTATTTTTGGCTAAAGCCGAAAAAGTAAAAACAAAAAAGCTCCCGCCTAATGACGGAAGCTTTAATTTATAAATCATGACTGGTTAAGCCTCAGCTACAACGTCAAATGTGTAATTGATCACCACGTCCCTGTGGAAACGTAGGGTTGCTTCATATTGACCTAGACGCTTGATGGCACCACCAGCAATGCTGATGTATTTCTTGTCCAGTTCAACGCCTTCTTTGGCCAGTGCAGTTGCAAGGTCTGCATCTGTAACACTACCAAAGAGTTTGTCTTCAGCTCCTGCCTTTGCAGTAATCTTCACTTCTACACCGTTCAGTTTATCAGCTTGTGACTTTGCATCCTTGATAACCTTTTCTTCTTTGTGGGCACGTTGCCTTAGGTTTTCTGCAAGAACTTTCTTTGCTGATGGAGTAGCCAGGATTGCAAATCCTTGAGGAATCAGGAAGTTGCGTCCATAACCGTTTTTAACGCTTACCAAATCGTCAACGAACCCTAGGTTCTCAACGTCTTTTTTTAATATCAATTCCATGTCTGTCCCTCTTTTTATTTATACAAATCGGTTACATATGGCATAATCGCGATGTGGCGCGCACGTTTAACGGCGATGCTCACTTTGCGTTGATACTTTAAAGAAGTACCTGTTAGCCTGCGTGGTAAAAGCTTACCTTGCTCATTTACAAAAGAGGCAAGAAAATCTGCATCTTTGTAATCTATGTACTTGATACCGCTACGTTTGAAACGGCAGTATTTTTTAGTTTTGGTCGTCTCGATGTTCAATGGGGTCAAATACCTGATCTCCCCATCTTTCTTGGCTTTTGCCTGTTGTTCAATAGATGATGCCATGCTTATGCTTTTTCCTTGATTCTTTTTCTACGCTTTTCAGCCCATTCTACGGCAAACTTGTCTAGCTTGACGGTAAGAAAGCGCATTACACGCTCATCTCTCCTAAACTCAAGTTCAAAGTTTGTGATTGCTTCTCCAGGAACCTGGAATTCAAACAAGTGGTAAAAACCACTTTTTTTGTTCTGGATTGCGTAAGCTAACTTCTTTAGCCCCCAATCTTCTTTGGATATCATCTTGGCACCGTTAGAAACAAGAAAATCTTCAAATTTCTTAACTGTTTCCTTTATCTGGTCATCAGATAAAACGGGATTCAAGATGAAAACAGTTTCGTAATGATTCATTTGTGAATTGTTTATTTAAAAATGAGTGCAAAAGTAACCTCTTTTTGTGAAGTATACAAATACTACCCCTCAAATATTGTAAACCTTTGTAAGTAAAAGGATTTTGTAGGGGCAGGGTATTGAAGGTTAAAAAATATTATCGATGAAATACACAATATTTTTGTCTAATAACTTAAATCTAACTATTTTTGAATATTAAACTAACAAAGAACTTAACTAGATTGACTTTTGGAAGAATTAATTTTAGATTGTGCCGTTGTTGATGATTCCACCCTACAGCGTTTAGCTATCGTAAAGCTAATTAAAGACCATCCCAACCTTAGGCTTGTAGCGCAGTATAATAATGCAATAGAGACAAAGAATGGATTGCTGGAAACTAAGGTTGACCTTATTTTCCTGGATATTGAAATGCCCATCCTTACGGGATTTGACCTGCTTGATGACCTTGTTCACAAACCACAGATCATATTTGTGACCGGTAAGACAAAATATGCTTACGAGGCCTTCAAGTACAACGCGATTGATTACCTGCGCAAGCCCATTACAAAAGACAGGTTCATGAATGCCGTGCACAAGGCAATCAGCCTGCACAAATTAAGACATGAGGGCGCCGTTGAGGATGATGAATACATCTTTGTAAAAAGCAACCTTAAAAAGAAAAAGGTTTTCCTTAATGAGTTAAAGTACATCGAGGCACTGGGAGACTATGTAAAACTGGTGACCTATAATGAGCCCATCATCGTCCTCTCAACCATGAAAGCTTTTGAAAAACAATTGCCCGTTGACCGGTTTATGAGGATTCACAAATCCTATATCATCAACATAGATAAAATAGAAAAGTACAATAGCCGAAATATTGAAATCGATGGGGACAAGATCCCATTGAGCAGGCACAAGAAGGCAAAGCTGATGGAAGTACTATCATAAAATGGTACTCTCATGACCTGACAAATGCCCCAAGAAATTGGGGCATTTGTTTTTTTAATAATTATCAACGTTGATTATCACCTTCACGCTGCGATATTGCGAGATTGAAGAAAAACTGGTATTTACCTTCTTTATTGCAGCCTTGGTCTTCTCTAGGTTTTGCTTTCGCGAAAGCTTTATCAATATATTCCTGTAATACTCATTGCGTATGCGCGATACGGGTGGCGGCTCAGGCCCCAGGACATACGCTCCAAAAAGGTTTCTCAGCGCCTTGCCCATCCATTGTGAGGCTTCTTCCACTTTTTGAAAATCCCTGTGTTTCAACGTGATCTTTATCAACCTGTAAAATGGCGGGTATTTATAGACGTGGCGCTCTTCTAGCTGCTCATGATACATCTCAACATACTTGTTCATGGATACTTGCTGCAATATCTGGTGATGTGGATTATAGGTCTGGATAAAGACCTTGCCCCGTTTTTGCGTGCGCCCCGCCCGCCCAGAAACCTGCTGAATCAATTGAAAACTACGCTCGTGTGCCCTAAAGTCAGGTATGTTGAGCATACTGTCTGCATTGAGGATGCCCACGATGCTCACGTTTCTAAAATCAAGGCCCTTGGTAAGCATTTGTGTACCCACAAGAATATCCATCTCCCCCTGCTCAAAGGCCGTGATTATCTTTTCAAAGCCATATTTGCCGCGGGTGGTGTCGCTATCCATACGGCCTATGTTTGCCTCAGGATAAAGCTCCCTGAGCTCCAGCTCAACCTGCTCTGTACCAAACCCCTTTGTATCAAGCTCTGTACTGCCACAGGCCATGCATTTTTCTTGCATCGCCATGTGATAGCCGCAATAATGGCAACGCAACTGGCCGCGGTGCTTATGATAGGTGAGGCTCACATCACAGTTGGGGCACTGTGGTGAGTGCCCGCAGGTGTTACATTCTAAAATGGGGGAAAAACCCCTACGGTTCTGAAAAAGAATAACCTGTTCACCCTCCTCAAGGGCATCAGTGATGGCACGCAGCAAATCATCGCTAAAATGCCCGGTCATTCTTTTCTTACGGTATTTTTCCTGGAGGTCAATGATCACGTTTTCGGGCATGAGGACGTTGCCATAGCGCTGCATCATCTCCACAAGGCCATATTTGCCCTGCCCTGCATTGTAATAACTCTCCAGAGAAGGTGTTGCAGAGCCCATGAGCAGTTTTGCGCCTTGCAAATAGGCCAATACTACAGCCGCATCGCGTGCCTGGTAACGTGGTGCGGGATCATATTGTTTATAGCTGGTCTCATGCTCCTCATCCACAACGATCAAGCCCAGGTTGTCAAAGGGCAACAGCACTGCACTTCTTGCCCCCAGTACCAGTTGTGCCTTCTGGCGCTTGTGCAGGACGTTGTTCCACACCTCTACGCGTTCATGTACTGAGTATTTTGAATGATAAACTGATAGGCTTTCGCCAAAATAAAGCTTTAGGCGGTTCACGAGTTGTGTGGTCAGGGCAATCTCTGGAACGAGATATAAGACCTGTTTCCCCGCGTCGAGGTATTCTTTGATGAGATTGACATATACTTCTGTCTTTCCTGAAGATGTCACGCCGTGGAGCAGGCAGACCTCTTTATCTTCAAATACTGATTTTATCTGTGACAGTGCCCTAGCCTGCTGCCCATTGAGGGCCTTTACCTCTGCATCCTGGCTGGCAGCATGGCTCAGCCTATCTGTTTGAATCTCGTAGATCTCAAGGATTCCCTTTTCGGCAAGGGCTTTTAACTGCGGCATGCCCGCCCCTGATGTTCTAAGTAGCTCCTTGGCTTTTACCGGTTTCTTTGATTTCGCTTTAAGCGAAAAAAACGAGAGCAGGATTTCCCGTTGCCTGTGTGCGCGGTCAAGGTCATCCAGGGCCTCGTGCATTTTATCTTCGTGCGCATACTCCTTGCTGATCTTGACGTATTTGATGAGTTTTGGCCTGTAGGCTTCATATATCTTTTCTTCTATATCTATGAAACCTTTGTCCAGCAGGGACTTGATTTGAGGAAGCACTTTCTTTTTTTGCAAGATCCCCATGACATCCTGTACCTTGAGAATAGGACTTGCCTGCAAAGCCTCGAGAATAAGGTATTCTTCTTCGTCAAGGTCTTCACCCAGACTTGATATATCAGGTTTTTTCTTGATTATGGTCTCGCTTTCAATAAGAAAGGCGCTGGGTAGTGCGGCCCGCATGACTTCACCCAGGGTACACATGTAATAATTTGCTATCCATTGCCAGAAACGCAATTGGTCTATACTGGTCACTGGATGCTCATCGAGGACCTGTTCAATGTCTTTTGCATCATAAATGGTGGGTGCTTGAGTGTGCACATCAATGGCAAGCGCGGTGTAAATCTTAGTCTTGCCAAATGGGACCGCAAGGCGCATACCGGGCTTGATAAACGCATGCTCGGCCGCACTGATGCTGTAGGTAAAGGCATTTTCTACCGGGATGGGCAGGATTACATCAACAAAATACATGGGATAAAGATAAAACAAGAAAGGCCGCTGCAATACATGCAGCGGCCTTTTTAAAAAGTATTGATTTATTACTTGACGCGTGACCAGTACTGGGTCCTGCCCAATAGGCTGAAGCCTACATAGCCCCGCACTTTGAGTTTATTTGCGCTTTCAAGCTCTATGTAGCATTTGTAGAGCTTACCTGATGTGGGGTCTAATATCTTGCCATCATTATACTCATCGCCGTCCTTTGACAGGCCTTTTATGATCACAAGGCCGTCAATGGGCTTTCCTTTATCGCTGCCCGGGCACTCATCACACTTAGAATCTTTTTTTTCTGGATTTAAAATCTCGACTACCTTGCCATATACCTTTCCGTCCTGTTTGTAGATTTCCACAATGGACTTTGCCTCTCCGGTCTCATCGTCAACAGTCTTCCATTTACCGGTTACATCCTGTGCAAATGCTCCCACGGTAAATAGCAGGGTAAGTAGTATTAGGGATACTTTTTTCATCATAATTAATTTTAGGTTTAACGTAAATCTAGATAATCTTTTTTAATAATAATTGAATATTAACATGTGTTAATTATCATTTTATGAATTATTATCCAATTGCCGTGCCAATTTTTTATTCTTGAAGTTTTTTAACTGATATAGGGTGGCATTGAGCTCAAAACCCAGCAATAATAAATTTGAGTTGATCCATATATATACCATGAGGATGAGCAGTGCCCCTATGGAACCATATAACTGGTTATAATTGCTAAAGTTGTTAATGTAGATACCAAACAGGAATGTAGTGACGATATACAAGAGCGTCGTCATCACTGCCCCGGCCGAAAAAAACCGGAATTCCTTGCCCTGCTTTGTGCCAAAATAATATAGCGTTGCAACGAGTGAGTATATCATCACGATAAGAAAGATGAACCGCAGCGTATGGGATATCCACATATTGCTTTCATTAAGCAGATGGTCTGCTTCCATCTCGTTGACGGTCAACTCCATATAAATAATGATCACGATAAAAGAAAACAACAGCAGTGCCAGGACAATGGAGACACAAAAGGCAACGGCATATTGCTTAAAAATCGACCTATTGATATGCGTGTGGTAACTAAACTCAAACCCGCTGAATATGGCGTTGACCCCATTTGCCATTAAAAAAATGGTCACCACCAGTGAAAATGAAAGTAACCCCTCACGTGGGTTTGCCGCGATATCCAGAAGTATGGGTTTAAAGAACTGGGAGGTCTGCGGCGGCATGAGTTCCAGCACATACTCCACAAAACTTTGTTGAAAGCTGTGTGCCGGGATAACCGAAATCAAGTTGAGCAGAAAGAGGAAAAATGGAAACAAGGCCATAAAAAAGCTAAAGGCAATGGCACTTGCCCTCGTTGAAAAAGTACCTTTAACAATCCCCACAATGTACATTTCCCAAAAATCATACAACGACAACCCCTCAAACCCCGGCAGGATTATGGATTTGTTCCACCGTATGATCTTTGCCACAATAGGGAAACTCTCGATTCCTTTTTCAACATCATCACCCATTTACATCGCTTTAAGGCTAAGGTCCATGTTATAAACCGAATGCGTCAGGGCACCACTCGAGATATAATCCACACCACAATCGGCATAACCGCGTATGGTCTCTTCGTTTATTCCTCCAGAAGATTCGGTCAAACAGTTATTGCCTATCAAATCCACGGCAATTCTAGTCTGCTCCAGGCTAAAATTATCCAGCAGGATCCTATACACCCCACCGGCTGAAAGTATCAATTCAACTTCTTCCAGGTCCCTGGCTTCAACAATGATCTTTAGATCAAGATTGTTATTGTCCAGGTAATCCTTGGTCTTTTCAATGGCTTCTGGGATACCCCCGGCAAAATCTATATGGTTATCCTTCAACATCACCATATCATACAAGGCAAAACGATGGTTCTCCCCACCGCCTATTTTTACGGCCCATTTTTCAAGGGCACGTATTCCTGGGGTGGTCTTGCGGGTATCCAGTATCTTGGTCTTGGTCCCTTCCAGTATTTTTACAAAATGATTTGTCTTTGTGGCAATCGCGCTCATGCGCTGCATCGCATTGAGCACCAGGCGCTCCCCTTTTAAAATTCCCTGCGAGCTGCCATAGACATGAAAAGCCACATCACCATGCTTTACAATGTTGCCGTCAGGTATTAAAACCTCAAATTCCATGGAGGGCTCTACATAGGTAAATACCATCTGGGCAAACTCCACACCGGCGATAAGGCCTTCATCTTTTACCAAGAGTTTTGCCCGCCCTTTTGCAGTAGCGGGAATACACGCCAGCGAACTGTAATCCCCAGGCCCCACGTCCTCGCGTACCGCATTGCTGATTATAATATCCAGCTCTTTGTTAAACTGTGCTTTTGAAATCATGTATTTTGATTTTGTGCTAAGTTAAAGATTAACCTTGAATCTGCTATTTTTGAAGCATGAACATAAAGCTACTGTGCATAGGCAAGACAGATAACAAAAATCTGGAAGAACTTATTTTGCTTTACAGCAAAAGGTTGTCTTTTTACATCAATTTTGACCTTGAGGTCATCCCAGACCTTAAAAAGACTAAAAACCTGGGCGAAGAACAACAAAAAGAAAAAGAAGGAAATCTAATCCTAAATAAAATAGGTCCTACAGATCATTTGATCTTGCTTGATGAAAAGGGAAAAGAGATGAACAGCGTTGTTTTTTCTGACTATTTACAGAAAAAAATGAACAGCGGTATCAAAACATTGATCTTTGTCATCGGTGGACCGTATGGGTTTTCACCCGCGGTGTATGCAAAAGCACAGGGCAAGATCTCATTATCAAAAATGACCTTTAGCCATCAAATGGTACGCCTTTTTGCCACAGAGCAACTGTACAGGGCCTTCACCATCCTGAAAAATGAACCCTACCACCATAGATAACACACCCCATGAAAACACTTGTCTTTGCCACGCACAACCTCAATAAACTAAAGGAGATACAAGCAATGATGCCAGAGAGCATTTCGCTGAAAAGCTTGACAGATATAGGCTGTACAGAAGAAATCGTTGAAGATGCCGACACCATAGAAGGCAATGCCTTGATCAAGTCGCGGTACATAAAAAAAGAATATGGTCTTGATTGCTTTGCAGATGATACAGGGCTTGAAGCAACAGCGCTCAATGGCAAGCCAGGGGTCTATAGCGCACGCTATGCCGGGCCTCACAAGGACTCACGGGACAACATGGCAAAACTGATCAGTGCCTTAAAAAATAAAAAAGATCGCAGCGCGCGATTCAAGACCGTGATTGCCTTTTCAATGGATGGTCAAGAACATACCTTTGAAGGCGTCTGTAAGGGAGAGATCACTAGGGAGCCTTTCGGCGAAAAAGGGTTTGGTTATGACCCTATCTTTAAGCCAGAAGGAGAAAACCGAACATTTGCAGAGATGTCGCTAGAAGAAAAAGCCAAGCTAAGCCATCGCGGGAAGGCTTTTAAAAAATTTATAAACTACATAAATAGCAATGGTTTATAGCTATTTTACACATAAACGGTAGTTTAGTCATTAAACTATTCATTTTCAAGTGATTTTTTGCACATCTGCTGTTGATTTCGCAATTCGGGGGGGCTGCTAAAGATATACCATCTTTTAACACTACCTTTGCGCCCGATTTCGCCGCTTATGGCGAGACGTAATTCTTTTACATAATGAACAATTTTAAAGCGCTAGGACTAAATGATGAAATTCTCCAGGCAGTTGCAGATATGGGTTTTGAGAACCCATCCGCAGTACAGGAGAAGGCCATCCCGGTCCTACTAAACGAGCAGGCCGACGTCGTGGCCCTCGCACAAACAGGAACCGGGAAGACCGCAGCATTTGGTTTTCCGCTTATCCAGAAACTGGATTCACGTTCAAAACACACGCAGGGCCTTATCCTCTCCCCCACGAGAGAATTATGCTTACAGATCACAAACGAGCTCAAACAGTACTCCAAGTACGTTAAGGGCCTAAACACGGTAGCTGTATATGGCGGTGCCAACATCAGGGACCAGGCCAGGGCAATTGAGAAAGGCGCACAGATCATCGTGGCCACACCGGGACGCATGATGGATATGATGCGTCGCAACATGGTGGACATCACAAAGATTGACTACTGCATACTGGATGAGGCAGATGAGATGTTGAACATGGGCTTCTATGAAGACATCACGACCATTTTAGCTGACACGCCCAAGGAGAAACTAACCTGGCTCTTCTCTGCCACGATGCCCAAAGAGGTTTCGGCTATAGCCAAAAAATTCATGAAGTCCCCTATTGAAATTACCGTGGGGACGAAAAATATGGGTGCCACTAATGTTTCTCACGAATATTTTGTGGTAAACTCCCGTGATAGGTACCAAGCATTAAAGAGACTGGCAGATGCAAACCCTGATATTTTCTCAGTGGTTTTTTGCCGTACAAAACGTGACACTCAAAAAGTTGCAGAACTACTTATAGAAGATGGTTACAATGCTGCCGCACTACACGGTGACTTGAGCCAGAACCAGCGTGACCTGGTGATGAAAAGTTTCCGTACGCGTCAAATACAGATGCTCGTCGCGACAGATGTTGCTGCCCGAGGTATCGACGTAGATGACATCACGCACGTTATCAACTATCAACTTCCTGATGAAATAGAAACCTATACCCACCGTAGTGGCCGTACCGGTCGCGCCGGAAAAACAGGGGTATCCATGGTCATCATCGTGAAGAGCGAGATGCGCAAGATCAAGCAGATTGAAAAAATCATCAACAAACAGTTCACAAAAAAGGAAATCCCCACGGGAATCGAGATCTGTGAAGTGCAGCTGATGCACCTTGCAAATCAAATCCATGATACAAAAATCAACCATGAAATCGACCCCTATCTCTACGGCATTAATGAAGTGCTTGAGGGATTGAGCCGTGAGGAGCTGATAAAAAAGGTATTTTCAGTTGAATTTACCCGGTTCTTTAATTATTACAAAAAGGCAAAGGACCTTAATATAAGCGTAAAGGCCGAAGCCATGGAAGCTTCTGGAGACAGCACACGTTACTTTATCAACATAGGTAGGCGTGATGGCTTTGACTGGATGTCGCTCAAGGATTTTCTCAAGGAAGCTACAGGACTAGGTGATGATGTGTACCAT
This sequence comes from Cytophagaceae bacterium, assembly GCA_002710685.1. GTDB lineage: Bacteria > Bacteroidota > Bacteroidia > Flavobacteriales > Flavobacteriaceae > Leeuwenhoekiella. Next base: position 125,500 of record PALD01000080.1, read on the forward strand.
GTGGATTGCAAGGATAACTTTTCATTCTTCAATACAGATACTGACAAGTCAGAGATGGTCTTGGCCCTCTTTGAAAACTTTGAACTCAGCGGTAGGCAAGTGCATGTTGAAATCACTAAAGACCGGGGCCGCAAAGGCGGTGGCGGTGGCGGTGGCCGCAAGAAGAAAAACTTTGGAGGCGGCGGTGGCGGCTTCAAGGGCCGTAGCCGCGGTGGTGACCGTGACGGTGGCAACAAAGGTTCTTATGGCGGTAAGAAGAGAAAATCAAATGATGGCAATATTCCCTTTAAAGGGAAGAAGCGCAGAAGGAAATAAAAAAGAAAAGCCTTCCCGATCGGGAAGGCTTTTTTATACAATCAAGATTAATTAAAAGTCCCTATAATCTCCACTGAGATATTGGTTTGCTTTTTCTTCATCAAATTTTGCCAGTTCTGCATTCCAGTGTAGGGTCTCTCCAGGAAAACGGCCTGCAATGGTGCCCAGTAAGATGGTTTCGGTAAGGCGCGCTGCATAATCAAATGGTGCTGATGTCTTGCCCTTGCCCATACATGCATCCACAAACTGATGATAATGCTTGGGGCTTTCAGTCTCATAATTTCTTACGGGCTCAGCCAGGTTATTTGCCTTTGATACTTCTTCTATCTCCTTGGATATATCCACATATTTCCCCTTGACGATTTTCTTGGGCAGTTGCATAAAATGAGGTAAAAGCAATCGGCCCTTAGTGCCCACAAACATGGCCCCTTGTTCTGGTAGCTGACCTTCTCCCGCCTCTTTGCTATCCAGTGACATTTTATCTTCTACACTGGCATTTTTTTGTTCTTTGGAGTTATCACTTTGTTTTTTTGCTCCAGGCAAAATCAAATCTTCATTTTCAAGCGGCATCCCTGGACCGTCATACCAAATCCACTTTAGGTTTTTCTTGGTGTACCTAGTACCTGGAAATTCATAGGTAACCACATTGTTTTCGGGATACCCAAAACCATTGGGAGGCCTGCAATCATTCTTTATGGTAAGCGGCACATCGAGCTCAAGGGCATTGTATGGGGTATCACATATATGAACACCCATATCCCCCAGGGTCCCACAACCATAATCAAGAAGCTTTCTCCAGTTTGCCGGATGATAAAATCCATCTTTATAGGGCCTAGTTTTTGATGTTCCCAGCCATAGGTTCCAGTCAAGTTGTGGCGGCACTTCATCTTCTCCTTCGGGCTCGGGGCCATTATACCCCCAGGATTTTGGCGACCAGGCATGGACGGTATGCACCTTCCCTATAATGCCTGATTGTATGAGCAACGTAGCAAGCTTGTAATCATAAAATGAATGCACCTGAATTCCCATCTGGGTGACCAGTCCTTTTTCGGCAGCCAGCTTTTTCATCTCCCTGGACTCTGAAACGTAATGGGTAAGCGGTTTTTGACAATATACCGGTTTGCCCATTTTCATTGCCGTGAGTGATGCCGGTGCATGGGTATGGTCTGGTGTTGAGACTACGACAGCGTCAATTTCATCGGCCATTTCATCAAGCATGGCACGATAGTCAAAATAAATACGTGCGCCAGGAAACATCTTATGGGCTTTTGAAAGGTTGATTGCATCCACATCACATAATGCGGTTACCTCAACTGATGGATGGGATGAAATTGCCTGAAGGTCAGCCATGCCCATATTGCCCACCCCAATGTGGGCAGTCCTCAATTTTTCATCAGGACGCAGGAATTTAAGGGATGGTAATAATGCAAGGGCAACACCTCCCATGCTACTCTTTTTTACAAAATCTCTTCTTGTTACGTTGTCTTTTGCCATTTGGTTTAAAAAATTTAGAAGAAATATACGAATAACCTAAGTCTAATTACCGCTTAAGAATTATGAAATTCACGATTTTCATTCAAGAATGGCAAATAAGCATGCTTACGGTAAATACTTTTTGTCAAAATTAGGTTTGCGCTTTTCAAGAAAAGCATTACGCCCTTCCTTGGCCTCTTCAGTCATATAGGCCAGCCGGGTAGCCTCTCCTGCAAACACTTGCTGCCCCACCATACCATCATCTGTAAGGTTCATTGCAAACTTGAGCATCTTGATGGATGTAGGTGATTTTGCCAAGATTTCCTGTGCCCATTCATACGCCGTTTGCTCCAGGGCATCGTGCGGTATAACGGCATTGACCATACCCATCTCAAAGGCTTCCTGGGCTGAATAGTTTCTTCCTAGAAAGAAGATTTCCCTTGCTTTCTTTTGTCCCACCATTTTTGCCAGGTAGGCAGACCCATAACCGCCGTCAAAACTGGTTACATCAGCATCTGTCTGTTTAAAAATGGCATGTTCCTTACTGGCAAGCGTCATATCACAGACCACGTGCAGACTGTGACCGCCGCCCACGGCCCAGCCAGGTACCACGGCAATGACGACCTTGGGCATAAACCTTATCAACCGCTGTACATCCAGGATATTGAGACGGTGGTAGCCATCTTGCCCCACATAGCCCTGGTCGCCCCTCGCCTTCTGGTCACCGCCGCTACAAAAGCTGTACACACCGTCCCTGGGCGAAGGTCCTTCCGCGCTAAGCAGGACAACACCAATGCTCAAATCTTCCTGGGCATCATGAAAAGCATCCAGGAGCTCTGATGTGGTGTGGGGCCTAAAGGCATTGCGCACTTCTGGCCGGTTAAAGGCAATGCGCGCCACGCCATTGAATTTCTTATAGGTGATGTCAGTATACTCTTTTGCGGTTTTCCAGTCTATATTGCTCATTTTTACTTGTTCTTTTATTTAAAAATAATTGTTCATTCGTGACTAATCATATGAATAGTGTATCTTGAAAATCTTTCAATAAAAATTGTGATTAATGCGATTAAAAGATAGCCCATATGCCTGTGAAATCATTTCTGAAAATACATTTTCCTGGGGCTCCATGTTTAATTTAAAAAATTCAGTCGTTGTTGAAATTAATGAGGGTGTGAATTTTGGGGAAACCGAATTCACTGATACGTATAATTTTATGGTCAAGGCCAAGGGCAACACTCCTTTTTATTTGATTGTCAATCGCCTATATGCCTTTAGCATCAACCCCATGGCGCTGTATATCTTGCATCCCCTTGAAAGCCTGATTATCTATACCTATTATATTGTTTATAAAAAGAATGATGAATTGGTTACCAATTTTGAAAAACAGTTCCATCCCTTCAAGAGCAAGAATTTCAACAAGCTAGCCGAAGCCATGGAAGAGGCTGTCATTGTCTAATCTTTCAGCTGTATCCCCTTCGGCGTAAGCTCAATCTTCCTATCTTTATACAGGGCGCCCACAGCCTTCTTAAAACTTTTCTTGCTTATCCCCAGGTATTCTTGAATCTTATCTGGCTCACTTTTATCGTGCAGGGGCAAGAAACCGTCATTTGCCATAAGTTCTTCATAAAGGTAATTGGCATTGGGTTCTATGCTTTTGTAGCCTTCCGGCGAAAGCAATACATCTATCTTCCCGTCACCCCGTACGCGTTTTATATACCCGGGCAGTTTATCGCCTTCCCTCAGGTCCTCAAAGATTTGGTCCTTATAGATAAGTCCATTGTGTTTTTTGTTTATGATGACATTAGCCCCCAGGTCACTAAAATGGGAGACCATTAGATCAACCTTGTCCCCCCGTTGTACCTCGACATGCTCATTGCTCAATATATTTGTAAACCTCGTGGTGCCCACAAGCCTGTTTGTCTTTTCATCAAGGTACATATAGGTAACGGCCCAGTCACCAGCCTCAAGGCTACGCGATTGATTAGAAAAAGGGATGAGGAGTTCCTTATCTATACCTATATCCATGAACGCGCCCACCTTAGTGGCCTCGCTACAATACAAGTAGCCAAAATCATCCCGTTGCAAAAAAGGTTCTTGTGTGGTTGCGATGGGTCTTCCCTCATTGTCCAGGTAGATGAATACCTTGATGATATCACCTATCTCAAATTGCTGGGGCATGAACTTGCCGGGCAAAAGGACTTGATCCTCTTCTTCGGTTCCTTGTAGAAAAAGACCTGAGCCGGTTTCCCTGTCAATCCTTAATTCTTGAAATTTTCCTATTTGAAGCATTTTGCAAATGTCGCTAATTCTTGAATCAAAAAACAAAGGCCATCAAAAATTGATGGCCTCAGCATTAAAATTTATAATAGTATGTTATGCGTAAACGCTTTCTTTGCCAAAATGTACCGTCAGTAGATAGTACACTACCGCACGATACTTGTTACGGTTTGATTTACCATATTTTTCCATAACGCTATCAATAGCTTCTGTGAGCTTGGGGCCATCGCTCAGTCCCAGCTTTTTGATAAGAAAGTTTTTCTTGACCGTTTCAAGTTCTGCATCACTGCTTGAAGAAACCGTTGAAGAATCTGCATTGTAGATGGAGGGACCTAGGCCTATGGTTACTTTTGTAAGAAGGTCCATATCAGGGGTCACACCGATCTTGTCTTTAAGATCAGCTGCAAACTTCTCTATCATTTCATCTCTTTTGCTCATAAGATTGAATTTAGTATTTAGGTTATAATTGAAGTAATAAATATAAAAAAATCATTTTGTTAAAACCTTAATTAATCTATCTAATATACTTGAAATAGGATAAAAGGATATCATCATTGACTTTTCTAGGTGTAAAAACCTCTAAAATTGCGGGTTTTTCATTTTTTGAGTACAATGCCCCTAAAGCTTGCTTAAGACCTTTTTCATCATCTGCCCGGTAATAATCCATAGCATAGGTCTTGCTCAAATGGGATGCATCCAGGTCATGTATGGTCTCAAAATATTCATCAAATTGTGGCGTATCCTTACTCCCCGGAAGTATCCTGAAAATCCCACCCCCACTGTTATTGATAATAATGATCTTAAAATCGTGGGGAATGTATTTGTTCCATAGGCCATTACTGTCATAAAAAAAGCTAAGGTCTCCAGTAATTAGGGTCGTGGGGATCCCGCTCCCCACGGCCGCACCCACGGCAGTACTGGTACAACCATCTATACCGCTTGTGCCCCGGTTACAAAAAACATTCAAGGTCTTGTTGATGTCAAAAAGCTGCACATAGCGCACGGTAGAACTATTGCCCAGTTGTAAAATGGAGTCATCTGGTATGGCCGTCAATATCGACTCAAACGCCTTAAAATCGCACCATGGCATTTCAAGCAGGTACTTTTTATGTAAAGAATCCCTATAATCCCTGGTCTCCAGCCACATATCCTGATAACCACTCTCAGCATACTCCGTAAGCGGCAAAAAACGGGACATAAAGTAATTTGCCCCCACCTTAAAATGCCTATTCAGGCAAAAGTAGGTATCGTATGCCTTTTTTGAATCTATGTGCCAGTGCTGCTCTGGTTGATAATTGCGCAAAAAAGCCTTTATTTTTTTAGAAATCACCATGCCGCCTATGGTGATAAGCAAATCTGGTTGTAATTTCTTAAACCCGGCATCATCAAGAGACCCTATTAGATTATCAATCCTGGTAAAGAAGTAGGGGTTTTCAATATTAGAAGTCGTCTCGGTAAGCACAATGGTTGATGGGTCTTCGCCCAAAATATCCAGGAACCGCTGTTCTATGGAACCTGGTGCAAGCACACCTACCAAAACAATCTTACGTTGTGAAGCATTAAAGAAATCAACATACGGTAAAAGTTCCCTATCGCTAAGTTCTTCTTTATGAAACTGTGGCCTTACCTCAATAGGGTCAACCATCACATCATCAACAATATCATATAAAGGTTCATAAAACGGGACATTGATATGTACGGGGCCACTCTCTGTAAGGGCCATGTTGAGGGCCTTGTTGATTTCCTGCTGATTGTGCTTTTCTGCCTCGCGACGTTTCTGTTTTAGCTTGTCATCCTGGTTGTCATGCTCAAGCACCAGCTCTGAATATAGGTTGGCCGAATACAACACGTGGTTTTCAAAAACATTGCGCTGCCGTATGGTCTGACCATCACCTATATCTATACGTTCTATGGGCCTGTCTGCCGTAATCATCACCAGCGGAATATCACTGTAAAAAGCTTCCGCGACAGCGGGATAATAATTTAAGAGCGCACTGCCGGAAGTGCATACCAGGGCCACCGGTTTCTGCAATTGCTGTGCAAGGCCCAGGGCAAAAAAAGCCGCGCTGCGCTCATCTACAATACTGTAACTGTTGATGGCCGTATGATGGGCAAAACCTATGGTGAGCGGTGCATTGCGCGAACCTGGTGATATGACGACGTGGTCAATTCCTTTTTTAAGGCATAAAAGCACAATAGATTGTGCCACCGGAATCTTAGAATATTTCATTACCGTAAAAATACAAATGTTGTGGCTTATAATGCTATATCACGCTGCCCATTGTCTGGGCCTTGTTCACTGTTTCTTCCCATTCAGCTGCCGGGTTTGAAGATGCGGTGATGCCCCCGCCCAGATAAAGGCAGTAACCATCAGGCTGCTTCTCCATACAGCGTAAGTTTACGTAGAGGTCTGATGTTTTTTTCATGCTATAATATGCCGAGTTCTCCACGTTACGGCGGTTTTTATTGCGTGCATTTGTTTCTTCAAGGTTGAGCTCTCCCAGAAAACCGGTATAGTATTTACGGTCATACCCCTCGTTTGCAAGTATAAAATCTTTTGCCCGCTTGCGCGGAAGTCCACACACCGCGGGCGTGGGGTGCAGGGCCTTGATAAGGTTGCTCACGTCACTGCCCTGCGGCAACCTCCCAGAGATTTTAGTGCGCAGGTGCAACAGGCTTCCAGCCTTGTGGGTCTGTCTTTCCCCCACATGGATAGTGTCCGGGTTAATTTCGCGTAAGCGTGATATGATCTCATCGGTTACCATTTGTTGTTCTTCCTGCTCCTTTGCCCCCCAGGCGACCTCTTGTTGCCCTTGATCAAGCTGTGTGCCGGCAAGGGACATGGTCTCGTATGTGTTCCCGCTGATTTTTAAAAGCTTCTCTGGGGTGGCGCCCAGCCATTGCCCTATCTTGGGGTGGTACACATAGTAGGTAAAGGCATTTTTATATTTTGCAGCGAGGCGGTTAAATACCTGTAGTGGCCCTACCGTGGACGGTACGTTCTGCTGCCGCGAAAGGACGACCTTTTTTAGCGGGGTGGAGCGTATTGCATCAACGGCCCTTTGAACAAGGTCAACGTGCTTTTGCCGGGAATCCATGTCTTCTACTATAGATGGTTGCGGGAGGGGTTGTTGCTGATTTTCTTTCGTGGAAACGAAAACCTTTTTACCCTTGATGATATGAGCATCACCTTTAAATGGTGCAAATACAAACCCGCTTTGAGTAAAATCATGTATGGTGTGCAATGCATCATCATCCTGCAACAGCGCGTTGACCGAGGTTTGCCGTGGTTTTTTATATACCACAAAGGGCAACTGTTCTGTGATTCTTGCTTCTAGATCCTCAAGAAAAATGGTATGCTGCATTAGTTACGTGGCAAGGAGATGGTGGTGAACTTTACAAGGGAAACGAGTTCATCCTGATCGTTTGTTACCCGTATTTGCCACAATTGTGTGGTCTTGCCCACATGCAATGCAGTGGCTTTTGCAAAAACATGACCACTGGCAACACTCTTTACATGATTTGCCGAAATCTCAATGCCGCGTACAAAAACCTTTTCTACGTCAAGAAAGAGGTAACAGGCCGCACTGCCCACACTTTCTGCAAGGGCCACGGTGGCGCCGCCGTGGAGCACGCCATCCGGCTGATGCACCCTGGGGGTTACCGGCATTTTTGCGGTGAGTGAATCTTGTGTAATGTCTATAAACTGGATATCAAGGGTATCCATCAAGGTATTCTCACAGATTTTTGCACATAGGGAAAGTGCTTCTTCCTTAGAGTATTTCATGTTCAATTGTTTTCTTTGTAAAGATACAAATACCGCTACTATGGCACGGCAAAAAAGGATTACCTATACCACCACTAACACATATCATACACTTAATACCATAACTAAAGATACAGAGAACATCTGGTTTGTGATACATGGCCTGGGATACCTTAGCAAATATTTTATAAAACACTTTGAACCGCTTGACGCAAAAAAAAATTTTATAGTTGCCCCACAAGCCCCCAGTAAATATTATCAGGACAAGGCCTATAAGTATGTGGGGGCCTGCTGGCTTACCCGTGAAGAACGTGACCTGGAGATGGAAAACAACATCAATTATCTCAATACCTTATATATTAAGGAAATTGAACCCTATCTTACTGAAGGGCGAAAACTATATCTCCTGGGATTTTCTCAGGGAGTTTCAATACTCACCAGGTGGCTCGCCAGGACACAAGTAGATTTTAAAACATTATACCTTCATAGTGGCAAATTGCCTGACAATCTCTCTAAAAAAGACTTTGAATTCATAAAACCAGGGTCAAAAGTTGAATTTGTGTATGGTAATAACGATGAATTGATTACAGAAAAGCGCTTGAAAGATGAAAAAAATCGATTAAATGACGTATTTACCGATAAAATACACATATGTTCATTCAATGGTAAACATGAGTTTAATTCATTGATTTTTAATGATTTAATATAATAAAATCAAGATAGGTTGTTGATGCGGGAAAATTTTAACACATTCAAATTGTGTATTTTGTCGATTTAATTTGCATTTAATAGACAAACTACACTATTTTAGCGTTGTAAAACCAACAAACCTAAACCATGAAAAATTTTACTCTACTAGTTGCCTTCCTTATCAGCTTTGTTTCTTTTGCTGAAGTTTCACAAAATCAAAAGGATGCCTTGGTTGACCTTTACAACAGCACACAAGGTGAAAACTGGAACACGACGTGGGATTTGAACGCGCCAGTAGATTCATGGTACGGTGTGCGTGTCATCAATAACAATGTAGTAGGTATCAACCTAAGCATGAACAACCTGCAAGGAGAACTTCCTGCTAGCCTGGGCAACCTTGATTCACTAGTGACCCTAGAGCTTTTCTTCAATCAAATACAAGGAGAGATTCCTTCAGAACTTGGCAACCTTCAAAACCTTAAGGTATTGGTACTTAACGGCAACATGCTTACCGGTAAATTGCCCAACAGCATCTATAAATTGAACAAGCTAGAACAACTTATGATCTCCAGCAACTCCATAGAAGGAGAAGTAAGTGATGAAGTTGCCAACCTACAAAACCTAAAGGTATTCAACCTTTTTGACAATAAAGTAACCGGTGAATTGCCCGAAGCTATCCTTAAGCTTCATAAACTTAAAGAACTTAACTTGAGTGGTAACGAAATGTATGGTCATATCCCATCAGAAATCGCTCAAATGAAAAACCTTGAAATGATAGCGCTTTCTCACAATAAATTTGACAATGAGTCTAAATTTAAAGATGGAAGACTAGAAAAAACCATCAAAGCTGAGAAAAATTCAGTCTTGGCCTTTGAAGGTGAATAAAAATTTTGTAAGATTGTTTAAGTTGGTCGAAAGGTCCGTAGCGAGAGCACGGGCTTTTTTTTATGCATATACCTTGTGTGGCTTGATTTAAAAGACCCTCAAAGCTTTATCTGCCCCATTAGACCAGTTCATGCACCTGGGCATATTGCAGGAGCATGATGGTCTTGCCATCTTTAATTTCCCCCGTTCTTATCATTTCCAGCGCTTTTTTAAAATCAAGCTCAAGCACCTCGATGTTTTCCTGCTCTTCAGCAAGTCCCCCACCCTCACCTATCTTCATGTCACCAGTATATTCAGCAATAAAAAAATGAACGATTTCTGTAACTGACCCTGGGGACATATATGCTTCAAATATCTTGCTCACTTTCTCGATTTTGTAACCGGTTTCTTCCTCGGTTTCCTTGCGTATGCAATCTTCGGCATTGTCCTTATCCAGTAATCCAGCACAAGCCTCGATGAGCATCCCGCTTTCATTGCCATTGACATAAGTGGGCAATCTAAACTGCTTTATGAGGATCACGGTCTTTTTTCTGGGGTTATATAGCAAGATTGTTGCGCCATTGCCACGGTCATAGGCTTCACGTTCCTGTGTTTCCCAAGTACCATCTTTTTTTTGATAATCATAGGTGACCTTGTTGAGCGTGTACCAGTTGTCTGACAGGATTTTTGTTTCCTTGATTTTTACCCTATTGTTTTTCATGACCTTGCATTTAATAAACTTCAAACCTACTATTTTGCTTGAAAATAAATACACACAGCACATTATTTTACAACGGCCAAGAATTTTGAAAAATTTTATTTGGCTTTAAGCCAAATAAAAGCCCAACACATTTAAGATTGGGCCTTATAGCTTAGAAGAATATATAAATTTAATTTAACCGAAACTTACGTTCATACAGTTTATGCCCGTTATGGAACATCTCGACCTTCCAGTTTCCTTTTACCTCAAGATATTTTTCTCCCAGTGCGTAAGTGATGTGATTATCCCTATTGGTGGTTACGTTTTGAATGTAACCGGTTTGTGAAAAAGACCTGCCATCCTCATTTTTGATGGTCTCGGGAAAAGTCCACACTATGTTTATAGGCACTTCTTTATCTTCTTCAGATGCAACCACATAGCGTACCCCAAAACGTTGATTTTCAGTACATGGAATTTCCTTGGTGGTTTCCAGGATTTTAAAATCGGTTGAGGTTTTATGCACCCCTGTGGGAGAATCGTTTAATGGAGTATCATTTATGATGCGTACATCGCAGATGCCATAACCCAGTTCAACAACATTTAGGCTTTCTTCAGCAATTTTCTTGTGTGATGAGCATGCACAAAGTACTAATACCGTTATAAATAATAAGGAGATTTTTTTCATGAAGATGTAATTTTGATTGATGATTGATTAAATCGATTTACTAAATATATAAAAAATATATGATTTATAATGATTTCTATTTTTTTGGCATAAAGCCAAAAAAGAAAAACCTCAACCCATTACTGGATTGAGGTTTTCTATTTTGAGATGCTGAACCTTGATTCAGCAAGACTTTTTAAGATTACTTCACTTCTTCAAAGTCTACATCTTCCACATCACTGCTTCCTGAAGCGCCTGCATCTCCGCCAGCTTGTTGACCGGCGTCAGGTCCAGGTTGTGCTCCACCTTGTGCGGCTTCGGCCTGTGCCTTGTACATTTCTTCACTTGCAGTTTTCCATGCTTCGTTGATTTTATCAAGTGCTGGAGTTATGGTCTCGACATCTTTGGTTTCATAAGCCTTTTTCAGTTCCTCAAGGGCTTCTTCAATCGGCTTTTTCTTATCATCAGAAAGTTTATCACCAAATTCCTTCAACTGTTTCTCGGTTTGGAAAATCATACCATCAGCTTCGTTGATCTTATCAGCGCTTTCTTTTGCTTTCTTGTCAGCTTCTGCATTTGCCTCAGCTTCAGATTTCATCTTTTGGATTTCTTCATCCGTAAGGCCAGAAGAAGCCTCGATACGGATATCCTGAGATTTACCGGTAGCCTTATCAGTCGCAGATACCTTGATGATACCATTTGCATCAATATCAAAGGTCACCTCAATTTGCGGTACACCACGTTGTGCAGGTGGAATGCCATCTAGGTGAAAACGACCAATGGTCTTGTTATCTTGAGCCATGGGCCTTTCACCCTGTAACACATGTATCTCAACACTGGGCTGATTATCAGCAGCCGTAGAGAATACCTGTGACTTCTTGGTAGGGATGGTCGTGTTTGCATCTATAAGCTTGGTCAACACACCACCCATGGTCTCGATACCTAGCGATAGTGGAGTAACATCAAGAAGCAAAACATCTTTTACATCACCGGTCAATACACCACCTTGAATCGCGGCACCTATGGCCACAACCTCATCGGGGTTTACACCTTTACTTGGCTTTTTGCCAAAGAATTTCTCAACCGCTTCCTGAACGGCCGGAATACGTGTAGAACCACCTACAAGGATGATTTCATCAATATCGCTCTTGTTCAGTCCAGCAGCTTTAAGTGCTTTCTCACAAGGAGTTATTGTTCTTTTTACCAGGTCATCAATCAATTGCTCAAACTTTGCACGGCTTAGTGAACGCACCAAGTGCTTAGGTCCACTAGCTGTTGCTGTGACATAAGGCAGGTTGATTTCGGTTTGTGTGGATGAAGAAAGCTCGATTTTAGCCTTTTCAGCCGCTTCCTTAAGACGTTGAAGTGCCATGGGATCCTTGCGAAGGTCCATATCTTCCTCACTCTTGAACTCGTCTGCCAACCAGTTGATGATCGCGCTATCCACGTCATCACCACCCAGGTGTGTATCTCCATCAGTTGCAAGTACTTCAAAAACGCCATCACCCAGTTCTAGGATAGAAACGTCATGTGTACCACCACCAAAGTCAAATACAACAATCTTTTGGTCAGTATCTTTTTTATCCAGTCCATAAGCCAGTGCCGCGGCAGTAGGCTCATTGATGATCCTTTCTACTTTGAGGCCCGCAATCTCACCAGCCTCTTTTGTGGCTTGACGCTGAGAGTCGTTAAAATATGCAGGTACGGTAATGACCGCACGGGTCACGTCTTGTCCCAGGTAGTCCTCAGCGGTTTTCTTCATTTTTTGAAGAATTCTTGCACTTAGTTCTTGTGGGGTATAAAGACGACCATCAATATCCACACGTGGCGTATCGTTGTCCCCTTTTACTACATCATATGCTGCACGTTCTGCCTCTTTACTTGATTCAGAATACTTGTTCCCCATGAATCGCTTGATTGATGAAATGGTTTTCTTGGGGTTGGTCACGGCCTGTCTCTTTGCAGGGTCACCCACCTTGATTTCACCACCTTCAACAAATGCGATAACAGAAGGAGTAGTTCTCTTTCCTTCGGCATTAGGTATTACCACGGGGTCGTTACCTTCCATTACGGCAACACAGGAGTTGGTAGTACCTAAGTCGATTCCTATTATCTTACTCATGTATATATAATTTTAAGTGTTATACTTTTTTTATCTGTCGTGTATTAGTCAATCTTTGTGCCAGTAGAATTAATATGACAGGTTGGCAGAAGGTAAGGTCATAGGCGTCAGTCACCAGTGGGGCGTGGTCTGATAAAACCACCATTACCTGATGATTGAGAACTGAGACCAGCCCCAATGATAATGGCGCTGCCCTCCTGACCGTCGGGCCCGGGCTTTCCGCTATATCTTTTTTTCGCCGAAAGGCAAAAAAAAGGATGCCGCTGCAATCCCTAGCGCGGGCTACCACCTCAACAGTATTGCTTCAAAGGGTAAAATAAAAATGGCAATTCATAATAGTAATTCGCATCCTCCCGTTACTTGACTATCTTTGCACCTTAAAAAGTTGGCACATTGACCAGGATCATACTTTTCTTATTGCTCACATTTCCCATTCTTGCCCCCGCGCAAGAAAAAAAGCAAATCGACATCACCTCAGATATTGAGCGCATTGATGAGGCTAAATTTCCCGGGGCGCTCATCATGCAAAAGGGCGATAACCAGGTCTATATTGTGCACGAGGGTATCGAGATGTGGTGCGACCTTGCCTTTTACTACAAGAAGGAAAATTTTGTCAAGGCCTATAACAATGTACGGGTAAACCAAGGTGACACCATTACCATGAACTCAAAGTATGCAGAGTATAACGGTGACACACAGTTTGCCTATGCATCAGGTCAAGTAAACCTGCGTAGTCCCAAGGCAAACCTCACCACAGACACCCTCTACTTTAACCGCATCAAGCAGCAAGCCTACTATCGCAGTGGCGGCACCCTTAGGGATACGGCCAGCGTCATCACCAGTAAAGTGGGCCGGTATTTTCTAGAACAGGATAAATACTCATTTATCAATGATGTTGTGGTCACAAACCCTGAGTATGTGATCAATAGCGAGCAGCTTGATTTTTATTCCAAGAGCGGTTTTGCCTACCTATATGGTCCCTCGACCATCACCAGTGAGACCAGCAAGGTATATTGTGAGCGGGGTTTTTATGATACAAGAAACGATAATGGGTATTTTGTAAAAAACTCCCGTATAGATTATGACAACCGCACCGTCTATGGTGATAGCCTTTACTTTGATAGGCCTACCGCATTTGCATCGGCCACTAACAATATCAAGGTCATCGACACGGCAAACAACAGTGTTGTCAAAGGGCACTATGCAGAGGTGTACCGTGATAAAGATTCTGTTTTTATAACCAAAAGGGCCGTTGCCATCTCAAAACAAGAAAACGACTCCATCTATATACACGGGGACCGCCTCGTGATCACCGGCAAGCCAGATAAACGCATCATAAGGGGGTATTATAACGTGCGCATGTTCAAGAGTGACATGAGCGGTAAAAGTGACAGCATACATGTAAATCAAGAAACAGGCCTGACCCAGATGATAGGTAAACCTGTAATGTGGAATGGCTTGAGCCAAATGACCGGTGACACCATACACCTGCTCAGTAACCCAGAAACCGAGAAGCTCGACACCCTCAAGGTCTTTGAAAATGCATTTATTGCCGAAAAGGACAGCCTACCACTGGTCAAGGGCAAGGATGAGTATGGATACAACCAGATCAAGGGAAATACCTTGACGGGACTTTTTAAGGATAATGCCCTTAACCAGGTCGATATTGTAAAAAATGCCGAAAGCATCAACTACAGGCGTGGTGATGATGGATTGATACAGGGTATAGATAAGGGGAAATCAGCATCCATACGCGTTCTTATAGAGCAGAATCAAATCACCGATGTTTATAAATATCAACAAATCGATGGGCGGGTCTTCCCCTTATCAAAGTTCTTGCCCGAAGAAAGAAAATTCCCAGGGCTCAACTGGCGGGGCGATGAACGCTTGTTGACCAAAGAAGATATATTTAAGGGAGAACCCCCATTTAAACTGGTAAAGATAGAAGGCATCCCCCTACCGGAGATAGAGGAAGATTTCTTTGATGATGTAGAAGAAGGTGAGCAAAATGAAAACCTGCCCACCCAGTCTGAAATGAAGCCCGAAAACCTCAAGAACCGTGAAGAAGACGCCCCGGCAATAGGTGTACCGGTCAATGAAAACGCAACGATAAGGGAGCAGGACTCCCTTGCCCCAAAAAAGCCGGCCAAGCTTCCCACTTCTTTAACTAAACCACCCAAAAAAGAAACTGACAGCACGGATAATGAAGGATGATTTCTTGAAATTTCAAGCGCAGACCACACCACACCCCCTGGCAATGGAGGTTTCTCATGCCCAGGGCTCCCATATTTATGATACTACGGGAAAGGAATACCTTGATTTTGTCGCTGGTGTTTCGGCGTGTACGCTGGGGCATTGCCACCCAAAAATCGTGAACGCCATCAAGCAGCAAAGCGAGAAATACCTACATGTCATGGTCTATGGGGAGTATGCCCAGGACCCTGCCGTGAAGCTCACCAAGCTTTTAGCGCAAAGCCTACCCGATGGCCTGGACATGACCTACCTTGTCAACAGTGGTACAGAAGCCATAGATGGTGCTTTAAAACTCGCCCGGCGCATTACCGGCAGGACACAGATTCTTGCCGCAGAAAATGCCTACCACGGTAATACCTATGGCGCACTGAGCCTTATGAGCAACAAAGAAAGACAGGAGCCATTTGCACCTCTCGTGGGCGATGTGGGGCATATACGGTTCAATAACCTAGCTGACCTGGAGAAGATAACCCCCGGGACCGCAGCGGTCATCCTGGAGACCATACAGGGTGGGGCCGGGTTTATTTTGCCGCAAGGCAAATATCTTAAAAAGGTAAGGCAACGCTGTGACGAGACCGGGGCGATGCTCATTCTTGATGAGATCCAGCCGGGATATGGCCGTACGGGCAAGTTCTTTGGTTTTCAGCATTATGACATTGTGCCAGATATCCTCGTGATGGGCAAAGGCATGGGCGGCGGCATGCCCATAGGTGCTTTTATGGCTTCCGCCAAAAGGATGCGCCTGCTATCGCATGACCCCAAGCTGGGGCATATTACCACCTTTGGCGGCCATCCCGTAATCGCTGCCGCGGCACTCGCCACGACTGAAGCAGTCCTGAACTCTGGAATCATGGAGCAGATGGAGGCCAAGGAAGCGCTTTTTAGACAGTTGCTCGTACATACACTTATCGTTGAAGTACGCGGAAAAGGGCTTATGCTTGCCGTCATGACACCTTCTGCACAGGTTACTGACAAGGTAATCCTGGCTTGCCAGGATGCGGGGCTGGTACTTTTCTGGTTGTTGTTTGAACCACGCGCAATACGCATCACCCCTCCCCTGACCATTACTGATGAAGAAATAAGGAAAGGTTGTCAGGTTATACTAGATGTTCTCGACAAAGTACAGGAAAACATGGTCTAGATTGAGTTAGGCTCAATTGTTGATTAGTTTGTTAACAACAATATTGACTTTAAGGAGAGTAACCTGCTATCATTTTTAATTTTATGTAGGTTGAAATTCTAAAACTACCGTGTATGCAATATAATCACGAAGAAGAAAATTTCCCGCTTACCCGTTTTGAATCCATGTTGAAGACCAACAATGTTCTTTTTTTTGATTCAGAAGAGTTTGAAAACATTGTGAACCATTACCTTGAAAACGGCAAGATAGCCCTTGCAAAGAAAGCCGTTAAGCTAGGTCTTGAACAACACCCTTCTTCCACAAACCTCAAGTTGTACCGTATAGAGATCCTCATATTCGAGAACAAGCTCAAGGAAGCTGATGTTCTTCTCAATGACCTTTATCTACTTGAGCCGCACAATGAAGAAGTGTATATTCAAAAAGCAAACATCTACAGTAAACAAGAAGACCACAAGATGGCAGTCTCCTTACTGGAGACTGCCCTTGAGCTTACCGAAGATGATGCTGACATCTATTCACTGATAGGTATGGAATACCTTTTCATGGAAGATTTTCAAAATGCAAAATTCAACTTCATGAAATGTCTAGAAGTTGATGAAGAAGACTATTCTGCCCTGTATAATGTTATCTATTGTTTTGATTTCCTGGGGCAGCTTGATGAGGCCATTGATTATCTCAACATGTTCCTTAACAAGCATCCCTATTGTGAGGTGGCATGGCATCAAATAGGCAAACAGTATTTTGATCTTAAGGAATATGAAAAGGCCCTTGCCGCCTTTGATTTTGCCATAATCAGTGATGACACTTTTTTAGGGGCCTATTTTGAAAAAGGCAAGGTGCTTGAAAAACTGGGACGTTATAACGAGGCCATTGAAAATTACCAGATTACCCTAAGCCTTGATGACCCCACGTCATTCGCTTATTTAAGAATGGGCAAATGTTATCAAAAGCTGAGCTGCGATGACCTCGCCCTTAAATACTTCAACAAGACCGTTCATGAAGATCCCCTGCTGGACAAGGGGTGGCTTGCCATAACCGACTTTTACCTAAAAAAACTGGATTATCAAAATGCCCTGTACTATGTAAACAAGGCCATAAATATTGATGGAGATAACGTACTCTACTGGAAACGTTATGCCAAAATAAACGATAAGCTCAAGTTTTATGAAGAGGCAGAGCGGGGTTACCGCAAAACGCTTGAACTGGGGAATTATGAGATGGAAACCTGGCTCACAAGGTCTGATATCCTGATGTACCTGGGTGAATTTGATGCCTCGATCGCAAACCTTGAGCAGGCTAAAGAATTTTATCCTGAAGCTGCTGAGATTGAATTTAGGCTTGCAGGGCTCAATTTTGAAAAAGGAGATAATACCACCGCGTTTTTTCATCTTGACAATGCGTTGAGAATAGAACCTGCCTATGATATCATTCTTGAAGAACTGTTTCCTGGGGCTTATTTACAAAAAGGTGTTAGGGAAAAAATAAACCTTGCCAAAAAGTCCTAAGGGTTTTCTTAATTTTGAGGGCAATACACTTAATGCCACTCAATGCAAAATAAAAAAACGCCCCTGCAATATGCCATGGTTACCCTTAAGGGTATGGCAATGGGAGCTGCTGATGTCGTCCCCGGGGTTTCGGGCGGAACCATTGCCTTTATCACGGGTATCTATGAAGAGCTGATAACGACCATAGACAAGCTTAGCCTATCATTTTTTAAATACTGGAAAAAAGAGGGTTTCATCCCTACTTTCAAGAGGTTTAACCTGGGCTTTCTATGCTGCCTTTTCCTGGGGATCTTTATAAGTGTACTTTCCCTGGCAAAACTCATATCTTATTTACTGGACGCATATCCCGTAATGTTATGGGCCTTCTTCTTTGGGCTTATACTGGCCAGCATATGGCTTATAGGAAAGCAGATCATGAAATGGAACATTGGCGTTTATGTCATGGGTATCCTGGGTATTGCCATCTCATACTATATCACGGTTGCAGAACCCCTTGATGGTTCTGCCAGTTATGGATTTATCTTTATCTCAGGATTCCTGGCCATAATAGCCATGATACTACCTGGCATTTCAGGTGCATTTATCCTGTTGCTGCTGGGGTCTTATGCACTTGTGCTGGGTACGGTTGAGGATTTTGTGGATGGTATTGCCCAGGGTAATTATAGACAAGTAGCTTTTGCCTTGAGCAAATTAATTGTTTTCATGATAGGGTGTGTTATAGGCCTTAAGTCTTTTTCAAAAGCACTGACCTACCTTTATGTAAATTATAAAAACCTTACCCTCGCCCTGCTCACGGGCTTTATGATAGGTGCCCTCAATAAGGTATGGCCCTGGAAAGAGGTGCTGAGCTACAGGACAAATAGTGAGGGGCATGAGGTACCATTACTGGAAAAAAGTATCTTACCTCAAAATTTTGATGGGGACCCGCAGATTTTATCTGTTGTCATACTTGCCGTGTTCGGGTTTTTGCTCATATTTATAATAGAAAGATTAGCGATTAAGAAGCCACTGGATGTTCACTGATACACGTTCATTTTCTGACAAGGTATGGTTAGTGCTCAAGGGGCTTGCCATGGGTGCGGCAAACAAGGTGCCTGGTGTATCTGGTGGTGTCGTGGCCTATGTGGTAGGGTTTTATGAAGAGTTTATCTACTCGTTGCAGAAAATAAACGGAAAGGCACTTGCCCTACTTCTCAATGGTAGGTTCAGGAGTTTTGGCCGTTATATAAACGGCAAGTTCCTGGGGCTTCTCACCCTGGGTATGATCATAAGCTACTTTAGTGTCTCCAGGTTACTGGATATGGCCATAAGCAATTTTCCGCTGTTTGTGTGGAGTGGATTCTTTGGGATGATCATAGGCAGTATTTACTATATCGCAAAAGACTTTGACGACTGGTCAAGAAAAAACATCATCATATTGTCCATGGGCATTATCGTGGGTGTGGGAATAAGCCTGCTGGAACCCGCCAAGGAAAACAACAGTTTATGGTTTGTGTTCTTTTGTGGAATCATAGGCGTCTCTGGCATGACGCTACCCGGTCTATCAGGGTCTTTTATACTGATATTGCTGGGCAACTATGTCCTGTTGCTGGTTGACTCAGTAAATGCCCTGTATGACACGATTGCAGATATTTTTCAGGCAGATTTTTCATTTTTGAACAACCCGGAGCGGGTCCTCTTGCTCAAGGTGATGGGCATGTTTACCCTGGGGTCAATCTTTGGCCTGGTCACCCTGTCCAACTTTTTGGGTTATCTGCTCAAGCATTTTAAACATGCCACCAATGCCGGTATCATAGGGTTTATTACCGGTTCCCTGGGTGTTGTATGGCCCTGGAAAGAAGAAGTTTTTGACATGGATATAAATGGTGAAATACTATATGACCGGCTGGGCAATCCCATTTTAAAGAATTATGATAGATTTTGGCCACATGAATTTTCTACCGAAAACATACTGGCCGTATTTTTTATAGCCCTGGGCATCTCAATCGTGGTGGCCCTGGGCAAGTATGGTGAAAAAAACAGATTGAAACATGCGTAAATTTGGCCTTATTGGCAAAAACATAGACTATAGCTTTTCAAGGACTTATTTTAAACAGAAGTTTGACCATGAAAACATAAATGCCGATTATGACAATTATGATTGCCCAGATGAAACTACGGTAAAAAAGCTTTTTAAGGAAAAAAATGACATTATCGGTTTCAATGTGACCATACCCTATAAGCAAGTGGTCATGAAGTGCATGAGCGAGATGAATAAACATGCCCTTGCCATAGGCGCCGTAAATACAATAAAAAAACTACCTGACGGAAAGTACAAAGGGTATAATACAGACTACATAGGTTTTACCGAAAGTATCAAGCCCTTCCTGAAGAGCTATCATAAATATGCCCTAATCCTGGGCACCGGGGGTGCTGCCAAGGCAATCATGTATTCATTTGACCTGATGGATATTTCCTATAAAGTGGTTTCACGTATGCCAAAGGGCAATCAAATAACCTATAATGATATTGATGGGCGTATGTTGAGCAAATATCAAGTAATCGTTAACTGCACGCCGCTGGGCACCTATCCTGATATTAAAAAAGCACCGCAACTGCCCTATCACCTCTTGACAAACAAGAACCTGCTGTACGATTTGGTTTACAACCCCACCGAAACCCAGTTCCTTAAAAACGGAAAAGCAAATGGCGCTCAGGTAACTAATGGATTTGAAATGCTGAAACTACAGGCCGAGGCCGCGTGGAATATCTGGAATTAATAGCATACCTTGCACTATTCACTTACTTAATAGTATCTTTATATCATTAAATCGATATACAAATTAGATTTACCCATGTCTAAAGAAAACAAAGCAATAGAAGAAGAAAAATATGACAAGGCAGAAGAGAAAGCTTTGAAAGAAGATGCTCAAAAAGTACAGCTTCCCACTCCTGAAAGTATAGATGCCGAGATAGAAGAAGATACTGCTACAGCTGAAGATGAGCTCGAGGCTGAATCCATTGCCGTCATAGGAGATAAAACGGAGGAAGAAATAGATGTCAATGACGAAGAGTCACAAATCCAGGAAGGAAGTCTTGAAGAACTGGAGTATGTGAACAAAAAAAATGAAGATACCGAAGATACAGCTGAAGAAAAACCTGCCGGTGATGACGAGGATGATGAAGAGTTTGTCGATGACCATGATGAGCATCATGAAGAGATAGACCATGATAATGTTGACGAAGCCTTAAACGAGGATACTGAGGATGAATCTGCTGCAGAACGCCATAAAATTCCCAAAAAGGATTATGACTCCATGAAAAAGGAGGAGTTGATCAAGGAATTTAGAACGCTGCTCAAGAATGAAAAAATACAGGCCATTAAAGAACACGTTGACGAAATACGTGCTTCCTTTATCTCAAAATTTGAAGAAGAGCAGGATGAGGCCAAAGAGAAATTTCTTGAAGAAGGGGGCAACATCATTGATTTTAGGTATTACAATCCACTAAAAAAGGAGTTCAATACCCTTTATTTTGATTACCGCGATAAGCGCAACAGCTATTTTCAAAACCTCAAGAGGGACCTTAACGCAAACCTCAATACGAGAAACGAACTCATCGAAGAGCTCAAGACCCTCAAGGACGAAGTAGGTGGAGAAGACAGCATCAACACCATCCTTGAAAAATTCAGGGACATACAAGAACGCTGGCGAAGTGCCGGTAATATCCCCAGGGACAGGTACAACCTGGTATGGAACAACTACCATCACCATGTAGAGAACTTTTATGATTTTCTGCACCTTAACCGCGAGTTTCGTGACAAGGATTTTAAAGAAAACCTAGATAAGAAACTCAAGCTCATAGAGCAGGCCGAAGAACTGGCACAGGACGCTGACCCCATAAAATCTTTCCGTGAGCTGCAGATGCTTCACAAGATATGGAAAGAAGAAGTAGGCCCGGTTGCCCGCGAGTACCGTGAAGAAATCTGGGACAAGTTCAGCAATGCCACAAAAAAGGTGCATGAGGCCCGCCAGGACTATTTTAAGAACATTGATGCCATCCATGAGCAAAACCTGGCCAAAAAGCAGGAAGTAATCGCAAAAATAGAAGCCGTAGGTGATGCCGGTGCAAAAAACCACAGCGGCTGGCAGGCAAAAATCAAGGAAGTCGAGGCCCTGCGCGATGAATTTTTCAAACTGGGCAAAGTGCCACGCAAGGACAATGAATCCACCTGGAAGGCCTTTAAAAACGCCACGCGCAACTTTAACCGCAAGAAAAACGGGTTTTATAAAGACCAGAAGAAAGAGCAGTACGACAACCTCAAGAAAAAGATGGAACTTATCCAGATTGCCGAGGATAACATGAACAATGAGAAGGACGAGGTAACCACTGACCTGATGAAAAAAATACAGTCAGACTGGAAGAAAGTGGGCCATGTTCCCCGTAAGGATAGTGACAAGATATGGAAGCGGTTCAAAAAAGCATGCAACCATTATTTTGATAGGCTTCACGCCGAAAAGAAAGAAGTGCTGGAAGAAGAAAAAGACAACCTTGTTGAAAAACAAGAGCTGCTCGATAAGGTCAACGCCATGAAACTTACCGGTGACCATGCCGCAGACCTCAAAGACATCAAAAGTGTCATTGCAGAATGGAAGGAAACCGGAAGGGTCCCCCACAGCAAGAAGAAAATCGAGAAAGAATTCAACCAGGCACTCGACGGCCTTTTCAAACAGCTTGACCTGAGCAAAAAAGATGCAGAACTCATTAAATATGACAATAGGGTCGCTGCCATGGCTGACGAGGACGATGACCGTCAACTCAATAAAGAACGCTATTTTATCACCAAGAAAATCGATGAAGTCCAAGCTGAAATAAATCAGTTAGAAAACAATCTCGGTTTCTTTCAACATGTGCCAGATGACAACCCCATGGTTGCAGAGGTCCATAAAAAAATAGCCGATCAAAAGAAAAACCTGGAAATATGGAAAGCCAAATTATCAAAGCTTAAATCCATCTATTGATTATAAGGCAATCTATTGAACAAGAATATACAAGGGATTAAATATTTTTTTTAATCCCTTCTTTTTTTGGGTTAAACCCAAAAAAACACCAGCCCAGACCCTCCATATTGTACAAAAACCACAGTTTAACATCTAAGTCCCCAGAAGCGTTAAACTATACCCAATTACTAGAGATAACTTCTTAAAACCTATCCTTTACGATTTACGTGGCCTAGCTTGCACCGTTATATCAAAAATTTAAAAATCATGAAAAGATTTCAATCAATGTTTGCAATTGCATTTTTCATAACGCTGTTTAGTGGCGCGCATGCAATTGCACAGACGGTGCCCGCACCACAGGTAACTGAGCAGGCCAACATAAGCGATCAAGAACTTACAAAATTTGCAAACGCCTACATGGGCCTGCAGCAAATAGGCATGGAGGCAAATGAGCTGATGACAGATGCAATCGCAAAAGAAGGAATGGAAGTGACCCGCTTCAACGAGATACATCAAGCGGCACTGGACCCTAGCAAAGAAAGCGATGCCACTGAGGCCGAAATGAAAAAACATGAGGCCATTGTTGCTAAACTAGAAGGTATGTCAGGTGATATACAGGCTAAGATGGAAAAGAAGATCAAAGAAGAAGGCCTTACTTTACAACGCTATGAAACCATAGTAAATGCCATGCGCGCAGACAAGGACCTCGTGGCGCGCCTACAGGCTAAAATGGAAGCTAACGGCAACGGTTAATAGACATTGACTATCTGCCCAAATAAAAAACACCACGCGATTTGCGTGGTGTTTTCTTTTTGGCGTAAGCCAGATATTAATTTTCGTACAGGTACATTGATGAAGCACCCGTAAGGTCATAACTGAGCACGGGGGTCATATCACCACCGGTAACCGGTATCTGGTTAAAGCCCAGAACCTTACCGCCACCATTGGCTAGTTCTGCGATTAGCACAAGTCCAGATTCACTATAAAGCTCAACACTTACTGGGTTCCCCAGTGTGGTTGAGGCTCCTTTAACCCTGGTTTGTTCCCCAGCTGATATGGTACCTTCATCCCCGGCACTGGTAAATGCTGACTCAAAAGAAGTGATCACGTTAAATGCACCATCTGAATCACTTGCTGCATCACCTATATCTGTAAGTACCATGGTACCGTTATCAAAGGCAAGCCCGTGAGTCCTTACAATTCCATCAATGGATACGGTACTTGTCGCGGCAACCGTGGCATCTGTGGTGTTGGTTCCCACAAAGTTTGTGAATTTTGCAAGCTTGTTAGTGGTATCAACCACAGCATACAGGTCGTTGCCCACAAACTCGATACCCCAAACCTTAAAGTCAACGGTCACGATATTGCGCAGGGTAAATGAATCATCAGCCCTGGTATAGATAAAGAACCTTCCTTTAGTATCATCTCCACCTACAGGGGCATTGTCAGATACCACATAAAAGTTTCCGTTAACAGCAAGGTCACGAGGACTGGTAAGTCCATCTGTCAAGTCAGTAGAAAAACTACTGGTTACACTCACTGAGGTATCTATTGTATTATCAACATCTACATTTACATCAAGAAAAGTTGATAGCTGTACAGCTGGTGAACGCTCTACTTGTGTAAATGAGTCATCATCTTCTGAATAATAGATACCTTCAGTATCTACGGCAGCATTGGTATATGTGGTAACTGAATTACGTATCAAATCAAGTTTTGTGACATTCCCGTTAGTATGGTTGGTGACATAAAGGTCCACGTTTCCTGTGGGTTCAACAGGTGTGGTACCAGAACCATCATCGTCCAGGCATGAGGTTAGGGCAAAACTAGCGGTTAGTGCCAGCGCAAAAGGTTTAATGATTTTCATAACAAGTTTAGTTAAAGTTTAATCTCTATTAGACTACCAGTTTATCTGGTATTTATTAACAGATGAAAGACAAACGCAAAGGTTGCTTGTAAAGTTTAAATTTTAACCTGACTTTAAGGTTTGGCCGGCTCAAATGTTAAAAAAGAGTTATTGAAATAGGCGACGTGCATGCTCAAGATCTTCTGGGGTGTCTATACCTATCGCCGGTTTTTTTGAAAAGACCATCTTTATCTTCTTGCCATACTCAAGATACCGTATGGCCTCGATTTTTTCAGAAGCTTCAAGCATGCGCATGGGCAGTTTTTGAAAATCAAGTATAGCCTGCTTTCTAAAGGCATAGATGCCCACATGCTTATAATAGGTAACCCCTACTGTTTTATCGCGATGATAGGGAATGGGAGAACGTGAAAAGTAAAGTGCAAAATCATCTTTATCCGTGATTACCTTAACGTTGTTTGGGTTTGCTGTCTCATCAGGATCATGTATGGGGGTCATAATGGATGCCAGGTCAATATGCTGCGCATCATTCTCATTAAAAACGGCAAGTACATTGGCAAGGTCTTCCTTATTTGTGAAAGGTTCATCCCCCTGCACGTTCACCACGATATCCACATCAAGTGCTTCCACCGCTTCTGCGATCCTATCACTACCGCAGTCATGCTCCTTGATGCTCATGATGGCCTTGCCCCCATGAGCCTGCACCGCATTATGAATAACATCACTATCCGTCACGACATACACCTCCTCAAACAATCCCGTGGCTACGGTGGCCTCATATGTGCGTATGATGACCGGCTTGCCCGCCAGGTCCTGCATTAATTTACCAGGAAAACGGCTTGCCTCAAACCTTGCGGGAATCATGGCGATTATTCTAAGCGGCTTACTCATGCGTTTTTATTATTTGGCTGCGGCCAAAATTAAACAAACCCAATAAAAGACTATTCTACGAACATTTCATTTTTAAACCCGATCAAATACAGTTTTTGCTGGGCGCGTGTCACTGCCGTGTACAGCCATCTTAAATAGTCCCTGTCCATACCATTGGGCAACCAGGGCTGCTCAACAAAGATAACGGGCCACTGCCCCCCCTGTGATTTATGGCAGGTTATGGCATAAGAAAACTTGACCTGCAATGCGTTGAAGTACTTATTCTCCTTGACCTTGAGAAACTTTCTGTATTTTGAACGCTCCTCGGCATAATCCTTCATCACTTCTTGATATAATCTATTTGAATCTTCATAGGGCAATGATGGGGTTTCTGAGGTGAGGGTGTCGAGCAAGATGACGGTTTCAAAGGGTTTCATCTTGGGATAATCTGCCATTCTTACCTTTACTTCTGCAAAGTGAAAACCATAAAGGTCTTTAAAGGCAAAAATCTCGAGTACTTCAATAATATCCCCGTTAGCGATGAATCCCGCGTCGCTTTTGGCATCTAGCCAAAAATAATTATTCTTCACCACCATAAGGTAGTCCCCGGGGCTCAACTCTTCTTCCCTAAACATGATGCGCGACCTTATCTGTTGGTTGTAAAGATTTGCCCGTTTGTTAGACCGTACGATGATTGCCGTGCCCTCATTGCCATGCTCACGATAAGAATCGTCAAGGGCTTCCAGGATTTCGTGTCCGTCTATCAACCGTATGAGGTCATCTTGGCCATTGAGATCAAACCTGAAGTCATCATACATCTCATCGTTCATAAACTCGCGTATACGCGTGGCATTTGACAATATGCCACTGGTTTCTGCCTGGCGCATGACCTCATCAAGTTCTATGGTTGTCACTTCTTTATTGTAATCCATGCGCAGCTTGCTTGCATCAAGTGCTGGGCTTATATCAAGCTTGACCGGTGGCAACTGGGCGTTATCGCCTATGAGCAGCAACTTACAATTGTGGCCGCTGTAAACGTAGTGCATAAGGTCATCTAGGAGCGAGCCGTTTTCAAATAGTTTTGACTCTGTGGTATTGTCTGAGATCATGGAAGCCTCATCAACTATAAAAAGGGTGTTTCTGTGCTTGTTTTTTTGTAAGGTGAACGAGATCTTGCCCCCGCCCTCGCTCTTGGGATAGTATATTTTTCTATGTATGGTGTGGGCTTCTTTTTCTGTATAATTACTTATTACCTTTGCCGCTCGACCCGTGGGGGCAAGCTGCACGGCCTTCATTTTTACATGCCATAGGCTTTTTACAACACTTCTTATGATAGTGGTTTTTCCTGTACCGGCATATCCCTTGAGCAAAAAGATATTGTTATCATTCTCATTAAGAACAAACTGGCTCAATTGTTGTAATAATATGTCCTGTTTTTGAGTAGGTGCAAAAGGAAAGTTTGTTTTGAGTATTTTATAAAATCCTGAGGGATCGAGGGTCATAGAATTGTTTTAGTGAGCTTTAAATATAGATACGAAATTTAGGGCTTATACTTTACCCATTGAAAAAAAATTGTAGATTTGCCTATAACCATTACTAACATTTAAAACCGGTTTTCTAATGAAATACGTCATTCAGATCGTTCTTTGGGTTGTCATTGCCTTCTTGGGTTATCTTCTTTTTAACTCAGTTTACAGTGAAGTAAAATTTGACGACCTTAAGGAAGTACGCTATGCAAAAGCTATTGATAAACTTATAGACATACGCCATGCTCAACTTGCGCACAAGCAGGTAACGGGCAAGTTTGCAAAGAATTTTGAAGATCTAGAAAAATTTATCGATACTGCACAGCTTGTACTTACACAGCGTAGGGACACCACGATACTTGATGAGGAAATGACAAAAAGATACCGTGTTGACCAGTATAAAGAAATCATTATTACAGATACCCTGGGATATAAAGCAGTAAAAGATTCCCTTTTTAAAGGCAGCGACCGTTATAGGGAATTAGGATACGTGCTCATCCAGGGCAAAGAAGTTCCTTTTGAGATGGATGCTGGAACAGTGCAAAAAAGCGATATCCCCATCCCGGTATTTGAAGCCCGTATCTCTAAAGATGCATTGCTATATGACCAGCCCAAAGATTATGTAAGCAAGGAAAAGCAAGTAGTATCAGTAGATGGTGTTAACGGTGCATACATCACTGTAGGATCCATGACCGATATCAAGACGGCAGGTAACTGGCCAGACAGTTACGGCAAAAGTGATGAGTAGTATTAAGGAAGTAGATGCTAACTATAACATATTATCCATCCAGGTTAGCCTGGATGGATTTTCTTTTTTGGTTAAAAATGAACTGAGCCAGGAAACCGTCTTTATCCATAATATAGGCTTACCGCAACAGGCATCGCCACAAATTGCCCTGGTAAAACTGGAGCAGTGCTTTAAAGATGTGGTTGAACTGCAACAGAAGTTCAAGAAAGTCACCGTGGTCTATAGTAACGAGCTATATACATTGGTGCCGGCGGCACTCTTTGACAAGGACAAGCTTACAGATTATTTAAAATACAGCATAAAACTGCTCAAGGATGATTTTATAGTGTATGATGAGATAAGCCAGTTTGACCTGATAAACGTCTATGTGCCATACGCAAACCTCAATAATTTTTTCTTTGACCGGTTTGGTTCTTTCACCTATTATCATGGCGTCACCCTCCTGTTGCAAAAGGTGCTGGGCCATAACTCAAACGGGGCCACACTGGCCGCATTGGCAAAAAAAACCTCCTTTGACCTGGTCATCACAAAAGGCAGCGACCTGCAGCTGGCAAATACCTTTGATTACCAGGCACCAGAAGATTTTGCATATCACATCCTTTTTTGCATAGAACAGCTTCAACTCGATCCAGAAAAAATCATGTTAAGGTTGTATGGTGCTATTGAGCCTGACGGCGAAATCTTTGACCTCCTGTACAAATACATCAGAAATGTGGAGCTTATTGTGGAGGAGACCCAAAACAGCCCCACCTTCTTACTTGAAAACACCTAGACTTTGAGAATAATAAGTGGCACATATAAAGGCCGAAGGATTACGGCCCCAAAAAACCTTCCCGTAAGGCCCACGACAGACATGGCCAAGGAAGCCCTCTTCAATATCTTGCGCAACCGCTATATGTTTTCAAGGCTTACCGTACTTGACCTATTTTCAGGTACTGGCAACATCAGTTATGAATTTGCTTCGCGCGGAAGCAAAACCATTACTGCCGTAGATGGTAACTATAACTGTGTAAAATTTATCAACACCACGGCAGGGCACTTTGATATGGACATCAACGCCTTTAAGAGTGATGTCTTCAAATACCTTGAGAGGGCATCTGGCGCACAATACGATATTGTTTTTGCAGATCCTCCCTACGACCTCTCAACAGAGCAGTTCAAGAAGATAGCCGAACTTGTCTTTGATAACAACCTCCTGGCTAAAAACGGTTCGCTCATCATAGAGCATGGCAGGGAAACGGATTTGTCAGACGGCAGGAATTTCAGGGAATTCCGCAGGTATGGCGGGAGTGTATTCAGTTTCTTTTCGCCGCAAGGCAATGATGAAGAAGAATAAAAAAGCAGGCCTATAAGCCGGGTTCTGTATCCGCCGGTGGCGAACCCCCATCATTTATCTAGGCCAGCAATTGCTCACTGGCTCGATCTGTCTACCCTGTGGCATCGCGCGGGAACGCTCAAGCGCCACTATACATGACATTGCACCGCATAGAGTTTACCTGATTTCACTACGGCATTACCCGTACATCCTTTCTGCTGCACTTGTCCTATCCGCCGGTGGCGGATGACGGCCGTTAGCCGCTATGCATCCCTATGGTGCCCGGACTTTCCTCTTTGGCTCACGCCAAAGCGACAGGGCGGCCTGCTCGCGCAAAAGTAGTCTATTTTAACGGTACCGTACCTAAGCAACAATCGTTGATTGTTGATAAATATGAATAAATATGAGCCGTGGGAAAGGCAAATGCGGCATGTATTTTTATCTTTGTCATCCAGTCATAACCGCAAGTATTCAATGGAACATTTTGTAGTGTCAGCCCGTAAATACCGCCCGGCAACCTTTGAGGATGTCGTGGGCCAACAGGCCATTACAAACACGCTGGAAAATGCCATTGCCCATAATCATTTAGCGCAAGCTTTATTGTTCACTGGGCCCCGCGGTGTGGGCAAGACCACCTGTGCCCGTATCCTTGCAAAACGTATCAACGAGGAAGCCACGGGCAATGTAGATGAGGATTATGCATTCAATATTTTTGAACTGGATGCCGCTTCAAACAACTCTGTTGACGACATACGCAACCTCATTGACCAAGTGCGCATACCGCCGCAGGTGGGCAAGTACAAGGTGTACATCATTGACGAGGTGCACATGCTGTCATCATCAGCATTTAACGCATTTCTCAAGACGCTTGAAGAGCCGCCCAAGCACGCAATCTTCATCCTGGCGACCACTGAAAAACATAAGATTTTACCCACAATCCTATCGCGTTGTCAAATTTTTGACTTTAAGAGAATCACGGTAAAAGACATACGCGACCACCTTATGGTCATCGCGCAGCGCGAGGGCATAGCTGCTGATGAGGATGCCCTTCAAATCATTGCACAAAAGGCTGATGGCGCCCTGCGGGATGCGCTCTCGACCTTTGACCGTGTGGTAAGTTTTGCCGGGAGCACGCTTACGCGAAAAGCTGTCACGGAGAACCTCAACGTACTAGATTATGACACCTATTTTGAGGTTACCGACCGTGTGCTCAATAACGATATACCCGGCTTGCTGGTACAGTTCAATGAACTGCTGGCAAGGGGCTTTGATGGACATCATTTTATAGCAGGCCTGGCCTCCCACTTCAGGGACCTCATGGTCTGTAAAAATCCTGCGACCATACCGCTTCTAGAGGTGGGTGAGCAAACCAAGGCAAAATATAAGGAACAGGCACAAAATACTCCATTTGACCTCTTGCTCAAGGGTATTGACATGGCAAATGATTGTGACCTCAAGTACAAGACCAGCCGCAATCCACGGCTTCTCGTTGAGCTTTGCCTGATGCAGGTTGCCTCTATCACTTTTGATGGAGAAAAAAAAAATGATGGTCACTTCATAATCCCACCCTCCTATTTTAAGGTTGACCCAGAAAAACGCCAGGCACTTCTTGCGAGACAGGCCGAAGGAACTAAGGAAAATCCCGTTCCTGAACCCTCAACTGTAACAGACCCTATTTTGGCGCAAGCCACATCAACCCAACCCACAACACAACTTGCCCAAAAAAGTGCCCCGCCCGAAGTCAAAAAGCCCATGCTCAAAATAGATGGCCCGCATGTTTCTGGCCTATCATTAAAGGGGCTGAAGAAGAAAAAGGAAATTCAGCAAAAAAAATCAGCGCAGGATGAACAGCATCTTAAGAACCTGCCCGCCGAAACATTTACTGAAATTGATATGCAGGCCGCATGGAAGGGATATATTGTAAAATTGCATGCCAAGGGCGAAAAGATACTTGCCTCAAACATGGAGACTGACACCCCTAGCCTTGATGGTAGCAAAATCTGTGTCGAGTTTCCCAATGAAACCATGAAAGTTGAGCTGGAACGCGCACAACATGGCCTGCTTGAATATCTTAAAAGAAAACTGAACAACCATACCATTGAACTTCAAATAACGGTGAACGAGGCTGCCGAAAGAAAATATGCCTACACTACCCGGGAAAAGTTTGAAAAACTGAAGGGATTGAACCCTGAGCTTGAATTATTGAGAAAAACCTTTGACCTAGATCTATAAATTATGTTAGGACTGAAACTTCCCACAGATCCACGGTGGGTAAACATTGTAGAAAAAAACATTGATGAAATACTCACTGATCACGCCTTTTGTGAACAGAAGGCCGCATCTACTGCAATCTCCTTGATAGTCACCTTTCCTGAATATTCTGAACTTGTGCAGGAAATGGTCAAGCTGGTCAAGGAAGAGATAAGCCACTTCAAGATGGTACATGACCGTATCTTGGCCCGTGGACAGGTCCTGGGGCGCGAGCGCAAGGATGAATATGTGGGCAAACTGCGTAAATTTTTTCAAAAAGGAGGTAACCGCAACACGCAACTGGTCCATAGGTTATTATATGCGGCCCTTATCGAGGCCAGGAGCTGCGAGCGTTTTAGGCTGCTTTCTCAAGAACTGGAAGATGAGGACCTCAAGAAGTTTTACCATGACCTGATGGTAAGTGAAGCTAATCATTATACCATGTTTTTACGCTTTGCGCGAAAATATGGGGACAGCGTTGAAGAGGTCAATAAAAAATGGGATGAGCTTCTTGAATTTGAGGCCGTGATCATGAAAGACCTAGGTAAACAGGAAACCATACATGGTTAAATAAAAAAAATCCGGCCTTCGCCGGATTTTTTAATTTATTAAGCGCGGTATATCATAACCTATATCCCACCATTAACTGGAAATAGCTGTTTTTTCCTTCTACTTGATTGCCATTGTACCTAAATCCTTCTTCAAAGATATCCCTGAATCCCATGGAGTACCTTACTTCTCCAAAGAGGGCATCAGTAAAGTTCATGCCCACGCCCAGCAATCCTGAATAATCAAAGTTCTTGTAAGCTTCATTATTGAATGAGTTCCATACACCTATACCAACCTGGGGACCAAGGTTTGCATAAAAATTACCAAAATCAGCCCTTAGCAATAAAGGTACCTGCAGATAATCAAGTTCTTCCCTCTGGTTTACGGGGTTGTCGCCAGAGTCTGGCTTAACGCCTTGTCCTGAGTACAAAAATTCTGGCTGGAAGCTAAAATTGCCACCTACGGGGATTGTGGCAAAGAATCCAGCTGCAGCACCCACTCTACTTGAAGCATCGTCAAAAACGTCGCCGCTTAGGCTGGAGACATTAATACCTGCCTTGACACCATATCTGGTTTTTTGGGCAGAGAGACTACAAGCTGACAGCAGGACTGCAATGAGTAAAAATTTCTTCATGGTTTGAAATATTTAGGTAAGCATATTAGGTTAAAAGTCAACACAATATTAATATAATTTTATTTTTCGGCCGTAAAATATCGCATTTTATCGTTGTAAAGCGATTTAATTATGCCATCTGCGAGACCTATCTTAGGTACATAGATATTCTTTGCCCTACTCCACTTCATCGCAGACAGGTATATCCTTGTCGCCGGGATGATAACATCTGCCCTATCATCATTGAGTTCCAGTTCTATGACCCGCTCTTCATAATTATATGCCTGGATGTATTCATAAAATGAAACGAGATAGAAATATGTGAGGGGTTTTCCGGGTTTTTTTCCGCTTAGCTTGAATATCTTATTGATATTGCCGCCAGAGCCTATGAGGTGGATCCTGCTGTATCCCTTGCATATCATCTTTATCCATTCTTCAGCCTCTTTCCATTCTGTATGGCTAACCAGTCCTTCAAGCAACCGGACGGTTCCCAGCTTAAATGACCTGGAATTTACGACCTTGCCATCACTATACAGTGTGAACTCGGTACTACCTCCACCTACATCCACATATAGATAGGTGTTTTCATTTTGAATAAGTGATTCAAGGTCTGTATTTGCAATTATCGTGGCCTCATCATTACCATCAATGATATCTATCTTAACACCGGTCTTCTTTTTAATTTCGGCGGCGACCTCATGACCATTGTCTGCCTCACGCATCGCCGATGTTGCACATGCCCTGTAATCAATAACTTTATGTGCATTCATCAAGAGCTTGAAGGCTTTCATGGTATCGACCATGCGGTCCAGGTTTTCAGGAGAGATCCTCTTTTGCCCAAAAACATCCGCTCCCAATCTTATAGGCACCCGCACCAGCGCGTTTTTTCTAAACAGGGTTTCCTTGCCCTCCCGTTCAATAACATTTGCAACAAGAAGCCTGATTGCATTTGAACCTATGTCTATGGCTGCAAATTTTTGAATTTTCATTTCCAGCCCAGTTTTTCAAGATAATAATCATAAGTCACAAATTGTGAGCGTAGCGGCGGGCCATCTACTTGCCGGTATGCGTTATCCTGGGCCTGGGTTATAGTACGTGCCTTTACATTATCTTGCCAACAGATGTCAAAGGTCTCAATGATTTCTTGCTTAACATCAGCATCATAGATGGGGCAGGTAACCTCTACCCTGTTGTCAAGGTTTCTTGTCATCCAGTCTGACGACGAAATAAATACCTTCTCCTTACCACGTTTACCAAACATCATGACCCTGGGGTGTTCAAGGAACTTATCTACAATGCTTATACAGGTAATGTTCTCGCTCAATCCCGGCACTCCCGGTATCAGGCAACATACTCCCCGCACGATCATATCTATCTTTACCCCGGCTTGACTAGCTTCATACAGCTTATCTATTATGGCATAATTGCTCATACTGTTCAGCTTTAAGCGGATGTAACCCTCTTCACCATCCCGTACCTTGCTCATTTCATCATCAATCATCTTATAAAACCTGTTACGGGCATAATGTGGTGAAACAATAAGGTGCTTGTACTTGTTGACAACATAATTAGTATCAAAAAAGTTGAACAGTTTGGCCAGGTCCTTTAATATCTGTTTATCTGCGGTAAAAAGTGTGTAATCTGTATAGATCCTCGCGGTAACACCGTTAAAATTACCCGTGCTTATAAAACCATAGCGCACGAGCTTACCCTCTTCTTCACGCTCTATAACACATACCTTGCTATGCACTTTAAGCCCTGGTACGCCAAAGATGAGCTTAATGCCTTCATCCTGCATTTGATTGGCATACATCATGTTGCTCTCCTCATCAAAGCGGGCACGCAGTTCTATCTGCACGGTTACTTGTTTTCCATTTTTTGCGGCATTGATGAGCGCACTGGCCACATGGCTTAGTTTTGCCAATCTATATATGGTGATCTTGATGGACTTTACCGTGGGATCCAGCGCCGCCTCACGCAACAGTTTAATGGTGTACCCAAAGGTGTGATACGGTGTGTATTGAAGAAAATCCTTTTCGGCGATTTTCTTGAACATGCTGTCATTAAGGTCTATGCCCTTTATGGGCAAGGGTTTTTGCTTTTCATATAAAAGGTCTGTCCTACCTAGACTGGGAAAACCCATATAATCCTTACGGTTGTGATATCGCCCTCCGGGTATGATACTGTCAGTATTCTCAATGCCCAGTTTGTTCAATAAAAAGGAAAGCGTGTCCTGATCAATGGATTGATCATGCACAAACCTTACCGGTTCAGCATCTTCCCTACCTTTTACACTCTTGGTAAGCTTTTCTATAAAACTCTTCCCCAGGTCTGACTCAATATCAAGTTCTGCATCCCGCGTTATCTTGATCATATGCGCGGAAATCTCTTCATATTCAAAAATTGAAAAGAGCACGTCAAGGTTGTAACGTATCAGGTCATCCAGGATCATGATATAATCCTTGTCACCCACTTTGGGAAGCACCACGAACCTGTCAATCGTACTGGGTATCTCAACCAGGGCATACAATGGTTTTTCATCTCCCGCCTTGGTCATCTTTATGGTGAGATAGGCTTCAAGATCCTGTATCCTGGGCAGGTCAAGGTCTTCATGAAACATTATGGTAACTAGTGCCGGGCTCACCTTCTCCAAGAAAAAAGATTTGATGAACTCCACATGTTCAAGGTGGGTTACCTGGTTTTCCTTGATTACATGAATGTTTTCGGCTTCAAGCCTGGTATGTATATTATCAAGTATCTCCAGGCTTTCTGCCTGTTGATCTATAACGATTTTGGTTATTTTTTCAAGAAGTTCATCTGCGGCATAGACACCCAGGGCCTTCCTGCCTTTTTTGCCAGCTTCCACGATACGCTTTACCGTGGCATAGCGCACCTTGAAAAACTCATCTAGGTTGTTAGAAAAAATACCTACAAAGCGCAACCGTTCAATAAGTGGCACGGACTCATCTGCAGATTCCTGCAATACCCTGGCGTTAAACTGTAACCAACTGATCTCGCGATTAATATATCTATCTTCGGCTGTTTCAATAGTTATGTCATCCATTATTTAAGATCCTTCGGTTTTATAAAATGTATTGTTTTTCCTTTTTTAATCATTGACCACCGGTCTGTGTCAAATTCTATTGCTGTAAATGCCGCGGTAGAAACATTGTCAATTTCCATATCCCCATAATGATTAACAAGGTTTGTCATGGCATTGTTGTGGCCAAAGACCATCAACACATCAACTTCATCATCACAACTGCGTATCACGGCATCGAGGTCCTTACCTCCAAAATCATACATCTTGCGCTCCAGCACCAACTGCTCTTGCGGGATGCCCAGCTCCTTTAAATAGAGCATCGCCGTGGTCTTTGCCCGTATGGCATCACTGCTCATGACCTTGCCTGGGGTTTTTATCAAGTTCTTGATGTGCCTGCCCATCCTGGGGGCATCATCCAGCCCACGTTGCGCCAGTGGCCGGGCATGGTCGTCCATATCAAACTCCCAAGAGGACTTGGCATGCCTTATCATGTACAATGTTTTCATACCTATGGTGCCAGTCGTTCTACGGTCCACTCCCCGTCTATCAATTTATACCGCAAGCGGTCATGCAAGCGGTTTGGCCGGCCTTGCCAAAACTCCATGTAAATGGGTTTCACAAGGTATCCTCCCCAGTTTTTGGGCTTGGGCACTTCGCTGTTCTTATATTTCGCTTCAAGCGAAAGCAACTCCTGCTCAAGCACCTCACGCCCTGGTATTACATGGCTTTGCTGCGAGACCACTGCCCCCAGTTGACTACCGTGGGGCCTGGAGTGAAAATATTTTTCTGATTGCTCAGTTGAAACCTTGCTGGCCGTTCCCTTAACGATTACCTGCCGCTCCAGGCTGGGCCAGAAAAAGGAAATACATACCTGCGGATTTGCTTCAATCGCCTGTCCCTTCTGGCTTTTATAATTAGTGTAAAAGGTGAGGCCGCTATCATCAAACTGTTTTAAGAGCACCACCCTGTTCAATGGAAATCCATCTTCTCCCAGCGTAGAGATGGTCATGGCATTGACCTCGTGAGAACCGCCTACTTCTTCAACCTCCTTGAACCAATTTTCAAACTGGTCCATGGGCCTTGTTGCGATATCACTTTCGCGTAAGCTATCTTTTTCATAGGATTTTCTATAGTTGCTCAAGTCTGCCTGCATAGTCTGCTTTTGTATTGCAATTTACGAGAATCGCTTATAAGTAAAAAGGTGGGCGGTCCAGGTTTCACAATTATTTTACATGGTCAGAACTCAAAGGAAACGCCGTCATCTGCGAGTAGCACGTTATCAAATTCCTTCTTTGCCTCGTTTGCAAAAAGGGTGAGGTCTGGGTAACGCGTGGAATAATGACCCAGGATAAGGTTGTCAACCTGGGCCTCCCGCGCCATCTTACCTGCTTGGCGCGCGGTGCTGTGCCCTGTGGGCTTGGTTAAATCTTTCTGGGCGTCAAGAAAGGTAGATTCATGATACATGGCAGTGGCCCCCATGATCTGCGGGGCATTGTCTGGTTTATAAACCGTGTCGCTGCAATAGGCATAGCTTTTGGGCGGTGGTGGGTCAAAGGTCAGCTTTTCATTAGGTATCAAGGTGCCATCTTCCAGCTTTATATCGCTGCCGTTCTTTATCTTTTGATAATAGGCCACGTCTATGTTGTTTTTTTGAGCGGCGGTGATGTTGAGTTTTCTTTCCCCGGGTTTTTCTTTAAATAAAAATCCGTTTACATAGATTCTATGTTTTAACGGGATGGTCTCAACGCTCACCTTTTTATCTTCATAAAGCACTTGCGGCTCCTTACTGTCAAGTTCATGAAAATAGAGTGGATACCCCGTCCATGAATTTGATATCTTCAATTGAAAGACGATGGCCTGCTTTATCCCCTTAGGGCCATATACATGGAGCTCTTTTTCCCTATTGAGCAGGTTGAAGGTTGATATCAAACCTATCAAGCCATAAAAATGGTCGCCGTGCAGGTGGGAGATGAAGATGTGGGCTATTTTAGAAAATTTAATCTTGTTACGCCTTAGCTCCACTTGTGTACCCTCCCCACAATCTATCAAGAAGAGATGGTTTTTAATTTCAAGTACCTGGGATGTAGGATTTGTGAGCGAGCGCGGCGTGGCGGCATAACATCCCAGAATGGTTAATTTCATGCGTAAAAAATCATAAGTATTAAACTGTAATGTAAGGTAAACCTAATGTGATTAAATCGCAACATAAGCACCAGCTTTTTAAGAGTGGCTTTTAAATGAGGTAGTTATCAACAAAAGCCTTGATTTATTAGCGTTTTAGTAAAGGATGTGTTAACAAATTGGGTTTTGAAAGCACTTATTAAATCGTATTTTTACAGCGATAATCGATATTTTCTATATGGGCAAAATCATTGCGGTAGCAAATCAAAAGGGAGGAGTAGGAAAAACAACTACCTCTGTAAATCTGGCCGCTTCCCTAGGTGTACTTGAAAAAAAGGTTTTGCTTATCGATGCAGATCCGCAAGCTAATGCCACTTCTGGACTGGGCATTGATGTTGAAACCATTGAGGTGGGCACCTATCAACTTTTTGATAGCAACATCAGTGCTAGAGAAGCAATAATCAAGACAGATTCTCCTAACCTTGACCTCATACCTGCCCACATTGACCTTGTGGCCATAGAGATAGAGCTCGTGGATATGGAAGACCGTGAGTACATGCTGCGCAGTGCCATCAAGGACCTTAAAAAAGATTATGACTACATCCTCATAGACTGTGCACCTTCACTGGGCCTCTTGACGCTCAATGCGCTCACGGCTTCAGATAGTGTCATCATCCCCATACAATGCGAGTATTTTGCTCTTGAGGGGCTGGGCAAGCTGCTCAATACAATAAAGAGCGTTCAACGCGTTCATAATACAAACCTGGATATTGAAGGCCTGTTATTGACCATGTATGACTCACGCCTGAGACTTTCAAACCAAGTGGTTGAAGAAGTTCAAAAACACTTTGACGAGATGGTCTTCAAGACAATAATACAGCGCAATGTGCGCCTCAGCGAGGCCCCCAGCTATGGAGAAAGCATAATTAATTATGATGCCGGTAGCAAGGGTGCTGCCAATTACATAAGTTTGGCACAAGAGATAATCAAGAAAAACGAGTAGGATGGCGAAGGCTACAAGAAAACAAGCTTTGGGACGCGGACTCTCTGCGCTGCTCAAGGACCCAGACAACGACATTAAATCTGCTGAAGACAAAGGGGCCGACAAGGTCGTGGGCAATATCGTGGAGCTGGACCTGGAAGCTATTGAGGTCAACCCTTTTCAACCCAGGACCAGTTTTAATGAAGAAGCCCTCAAGGAACTAGCGACCTCCATACGCGAGCTGGGCGTCATACAGCCCATTACCGTAAGAAAGGTAAGTTTTGGCAAATACCAGTTAGTATCTGGTGAGCGCCGCTTTAGGGCGTCAAAACTTGCAGGGCTAGAGACCATACCCTCTTACATCAGGATAGCAAATGACCAGGAATCGCTAGAGATGGCCCTGGTTGAAAACATACAGCGGGAAGACCTTGACCCCATTGAAATCGCACTTTCTTATCAACGGCTTATTGACGAGATAAACCTTACCCAAGAGCAGCTTAGTGACCGCGTGGGCAAGAACCGCAGTACGGTGGCAAATTACCTGCGCCTGTTAAAACTTGACCCCATAATTCAAACGGGGATGCGCGACGGCTTCCTGAGCATGGGTCACGGCAGGACACTCATCAATATAGAAGATACAGGTGACCAACTGGAAATTTATGAAAAGATAATTTCAGATGGGCTCTCGGTAAGGGCCACAGAAGCACTGGTCAAAAATTATAAAGACAACAATTCCAAGAGTGTTCCCAAGCAGGCTTCCGCCAAAGTGCCTCAATACATAGAGCATGGGCGTGAGGAGATTGCAAATTACTTTGGTGCCAAGGTAGATGTAAAAGTTGCCAAAAAAGGCAATGGAAGACTCATTATCCCGTTTTCTTCTGAAGAAGATTTTAAACGTATTCAAAAACTCATAGCAGGTGCGAAATAGGCTATTGCTCCTTTTCCTGATTATTTGTTGCTGTGTATTTTCCGCGAAAGCGCAAGAAGAAGAAACCGCAGAGGTGACGGCAACTGACAGCCTGGACTTTCCTGATTATGACCCTTTAAAACCCAGTAAGGCGGCTTTTTATTCGGCTGTTTTTCCAGGACTGGGACAGGTCTATAACAAGGATTACTGGAAGTTGCCCCTGGTGTATGGCGCCCTGGGGACGGGTGTGGGCGTGATTGTCTTTAACGATGACCTCTATCAAAAATATCGCACCGCCTATAAAGAAAGAATTGCCGGCCGCATAGACGAGTTTACAGAGGTTGATGATGATGGCAATATCGTAAACCAGGTATTTACCGAGCAGAACCTGCTGGATGCGCAGGATTTTTACAGGCGCAGAAAGGAATTATGGATTCTGGTTACCGCGGGCATGTATATTTTACAAATCGTCGAGGCTAACGTTGATGCGCACCTGTCACAGTATGATGTTGACAATAGGTTGAGTGTCAACCCTTATATTGAACAATATGGTTTTGACTCAAACAACCATTATGGCCTCACGCTTACCTTTACATTTTAAACCATGAAAATTGCACTTTTAGGATATGGCCGCATGGGTCAGACAATCGAGAAGATAGCCATTGACAGAGGTCATGAAATCGCCTGTAGGATAGATAAACAAGATGATTTTAATCCTGATGGGGTGGATGTCGCCATTGACTTTAGCATCCCGGAGGCTGCTGCAAAAAATATTGAAAA
This sequence comes from Cytophagaceae bacterium, assembly GCA_002710685.1. Taxonomy (GTDB): domain Bacteria; phylum Bacteroidota; class Bacteroidia; order Flavobacteriales; family Flavobacteriaceae; genus Leeuwenhoekiella. Next base: position 165,817 of record PALD01000080.1, read on the forward strand.
CTGCCTGCTCAACAACATTCCCGTGGTGAGCGGTACAACCGGTTGGCTAGAAGGTTATGATAAGATGGTTGCGCTTTGCAGCGAAAAAAATGGAGCTTTTCTATATTCATCCAATTTTAGTGTGGGCGTCAATATTTTTTTTGAGCTTAACAAGGTGCTGGCAAAAATGATGCACAACATTCCAGAATATGGGGTAAGTATGGAAGAAACGCACCACATCCATAAACTTGATGCACCTAGTGGGACGGCCATCACCCTTGCCGAAGGCATTATTGAAAATAGTGATTTAGACGGATGGGCACTGGATGAACAGACTGAAAATAAACTACCCATTTATGCATTTCGCGAAGGCGAAATCCCTGGAACCCATAGCATACGCTATAGCAGCAACGTAGATGACATCTTTATAGAGCATAAAGCACATAGCCGGCAAGGTTTTGCCCAGGGTGCGGTCATTGCCGCAGAGTGGTTAAAGGATAAAAAGGGTGTATTTTCAATGAAGGATGTGCTTAACTTGTAACATCCTAGTAAAAACGTAGACTTACGATAAAAATTAAGATATGACACTAGCACAGTGGTTCCTATTTTTTCTATTGGTACAGGTAGTTCACTTCCTGGGCACATGGAAACTCTATACAAAAGCAGGCTTCAAGGCTTGGCAAGCAGCCGTACCCGTGTACAACGCGGTAATCTTGATGAAGATCATAAAGAGGCCCTGGTGGTGGACGATTCTGTTGTTTGTTCCCATTGTAAACCTTATCATGTTTCCCGTGGTATGGGTTGAGACCTTGAGAAGTTTTGGTAAAACATCCTATATGGATACTTTTCTCGGCATTATCACGCTGGGTCTTTATATTTATTATATAAACTATACCCAGGATGTACACTACCGTGCAGAAAGGGATTTGATACCCAAAAGCACCTCGGGCGAATGGACAAGCTCCATACTTTTTGCCGTAGTGGCCGCTACCATAGTGCATACTTATGTGATGCAACCGTTTACCATACCCACAGGATCACTGGAGCGTACCCTGCTTATAGGTGATTTCTTGTTTGTGAGCAAGTTTCATTATGGTGCACGCACGCCCATGACCACGGTGAGCTTTCCCATGGTTCATGATACCATACCGCTGGTAAAAACCAAATCGTACACAAACTGGCCACAACTCCCCTATTTTAGGCTTCCCGGTTTTGAAGACGTTGAGCTCAACGATATTGTGGTATTCAATTGGCCCATCGATACCGTGAGCAAGTTTTTTGTAAAAAATGGCCAACATTATTACAAGCCCATAGATAAACGCTCCAACTACGTTAAGCGTTGTGTGGGGCTTCCTGGAGATAGTCTTAAAATTGTTGACGGTGACGTTTATGTAAACAATAAAATCCTGGAACTGCCAGAAAGGGCTAAGCCACAGCACAGCTACGCTGGTCATGCCAGCGGCGGGTTTAATGCCCAGCAAATCAAGGATGATTATGAGATTACCAATCTTAGGTTTGTGCAAGGAAGCACGTTTTACTCACAGGCCATCCCTGATAAATACATTGACAAGTTTAAAAACCACCCCAGCGTGGTCACCATCAAGGAGCTTATAGATAGCGTGGACGTTGTGGACCCCAGTATTTTTCCCGGGGGCAAGTACAGCCTGGGCAACAAAGACCAGATGAAATCCTTCTGGATACCTCAAAAAGGGGCAACCGTTGATATTACCGTAGACAACCTCCCCATGTACAAGCGCATCATCGAGGTTTATGAAGGCCTTGATTTTCATATTGACAATACGTTGTCCACAAACGGCAACCAGGTATTGCTCAACGGGTCACCCCTTACTGAATATACCTTTAAACAGGATTATTACTGGATGATGGGTGACAACCGCCACAATAGTGAAGATAGCCGCTTCTGGGGCTTCGTGCCAGAAACCCATATCGTGGGCAAACCCGTCTTTATATGGCTGAGCATTGACTCGGCTGAGAAGGGCCTTAAAAAGATAAGATGGGAACGTATGTTCACCACCGTAAGTGGTAGTGGGCAACCCGTAAGCTATCTATTGTACACCGTGGTGGGCGTGCTGGTGATCATCGTGGTTGTTAAAGTCATGAAAAACAAGAAAAGGCACGAGAAGAAAAAGTAACCCATTATAAAATAGCATATTAAAAGCATCAGGACCCTCTGATGCTTTTTTGTTTTTGAGGATATTTTTTATCATTTGGCTTACGCCGAAAGGTCATTTTAACTTAATTATAGGGTTTTACAGGCAATATTTAAGAACTGTAACAGGTTATTTTGGGTATTAATTTTAACCAAAAACGAAGAACATGTTTAAAAAAATAATTCCATTATCAGTTATAGGACTTGCACTTATGACAAGCTCGTGCGTGTCAAAAAAGAAATATGTTGCCCTAGAAGGACAATATAACGACACCAGGTCAACCTTAATGAAGACACAGGTTGAAAAAGAAGAAATCGAAGCTAAATATGCAGCGATTGAACAACGAGTAGCCAACTATAACTCTAAAATCAATTCTTTGATTGACGAGAACGATAGAAAATATGACCTTGTTGACAACATTGCAGTGGTTTCTAACAATGACCGCAAGAAGATGCAGGAGGTCCTTAAAAACGTTGACCAGTCAGAACTGTCCCAGGCAAAAACCCTTGAAGACTCAATGAACCTGGCCATAAGCTATAATCTCAAGAAGAATATAGATGCCAGCGTTGAGCCCAGTGATGACATACAGGTAGATATTGACGAATCTGTGGTGATGATCAATATATCAGATAAACTGTTGTTCAATAGCGGTAGCTATAAAGTAAGCAACAAGGCTGATGGTATATTAAAGCGCCTAGCAGATGTGATCAACAGTGAGCCCGCCATAGAAGTCATGGTAGAAGGTCATACTGATGATAGGACGGTAAAACCAGGCGCTTATATCAAGGACAACTGGGAGTTGAGCGTAGAACGTTCTACGGCAATCATCAGGGAACTTCAAGAAGAATATGGAGTAGCCCCAGAAAAAATGATTGCAGCAGGTAGAAGCAGCTATGTACCCCTTGTACCTAACGACAGTAAGGACCATATGGCCCAGAACAGAAGGACAAGGATCATTATATTACCAAACCTTGACAAGTTCTTGTCAATGGTTACTTCTAACTAGATTTTATAAAAATCATATTTTTAAAAGCCGCTATCTAGCGGCTTTTATTTGTTTATCAATATTTTAGCTTTTTAGTAAACTGAAAATTCTTACCTTTAAGTTAATGAAGGTAGAAGAATCCATATTTGCTAATCAAATACTACAAAAGCATAGCTTTACTTTTGGGGATTTCTTCTTTTTTGAGAACTTCATAGTTTCTGAAGTCAAGGAGGGAGCACTATTCAACTGGTCAACAGGAAAAAAAGTGCTCGAAGTAGCTGCCAAATTTTACCCTAGTCTAGAAAAGCTGCATTATATATCAAACAGAATCTATGATTATGGTATTGATCCCCGGGGATGGGCAAAATTTTCTCAAAACAAGTATAAGTTAAAAAGCTTTATCGTGGTCACCTACACAGAGACCGGATTGAATAACATGCTTTTTGAAAAAATCTTCTATCCCTCGCACATCAAGAGATTTGAAAGCCTGGGCGACGCCATAAAGGCAATCAAGCAAAACACACTGCAACACTAAACAATCAACATGGGTACCCTTTATGACCTGGCAAACATCTGCGCAGGATTAATTCTTTCCATATCACTACTGGACCGATGGGATGGAGAGGGCAATTTCTTTAAAAAAGTTTCTGCTACCCTTTCCCCATTTGCAGCCATCATAGGTGGCATCTGCTTGGTTCTGGGTATTGTTTTCCTGCTCAGGCCCTTTTGTGCCTTTCATGACATCACGGGTATTGTTGCAGGGCTCACGTTACTTTCAGGATCCCTATCAAGTATTCCCGGTGTGGGCAATGGCCTGGAGAAACTCTCCAGGTCACTCAATCCATACAGGGCGGTAATAGGTATGATAGCACTTATTGTGGGTATCCTGGGACTTCTCAACATCACTATTCTTTGCTAAGGTTTCGGCGAGGTTTATATTTTTTTTAGGAAGGGCCAATCTTTTTTCGATATATATTTAATATCATTCAACCATCATAGATGTCCTTAGAGTTAATATTTGTCTTCAGCATATTGCTTATCACCATAGTCCTTTTTGTTACTGAGCTTTTTCCGGTAGACAAGATTGCCTTCTTCATCATAGTCTCTATCACCTTACTGGGCCTTGTCACCCCCGAAGAAGCCATAAGTGGGTTCTCAAATCCTGCGACCATTACCGTGTTATGCCTCATGATCATTGCACTGGGGCTTGAAGAAAACGGGGTCATCGCCATGCTCACCGCGGGACTCAAAAAAATAAGCGTGCTACACCTAGCCCTGCTTATCCCCCTGTTCATGATCATCACGGCAAGTATCTCTGCATTTATAAGCACCACGGCCGTGGTAATCATATTTATAAAAATCGTGCTCCAACTGGCCGATAGGTTCAACATACCCTCTTCAAAGATATTGATGCCCGTCTCCTTTGCTGGCATACTGGGAGGCAGCTGCACATTGATGGGCACATCCACAAACCTTATCGTCAACAGTGTTGCCCAGCAACTGGGCATGAAAAAAATGGGCTTCTTTGAATTTGCACCCTTTGGCCTTGTATTCCTGGCAATAGGCATCGTCGTGGTGACGGTTGCTTCAAGGTTGCTTCCGCGAAAGAACCCCGTGGACGCCACAGACGCCTATGGCCTCAAGGAATTGCTCACAAATGTGGAAATCACCGAAGATTCCCCCTTGATAGGAAAGCGGATAGATGAGACTTTTTTCGGCGAAAGCCAAAACGTATCAGTACTTAAGATGATGCGCAACTTTACGGTCACCAATGCCCCGGGCAAGTACATACAATTGCAAAAGGGGGATAAATTGATGGTGATGAGCGACTTTGACAACATGGTCAAGCTTGCAAAGACCGAAGGGTTCATCATCAATGAAAAACGCAAAGCCCATAAGGAAACAGATGAAAATGAAGAAGATGAAAAAAACTCAAAGACGGATGACCTTAACCGCTTAGTTTATATTGAACTCTTGATATTGCCGGGTTCCATCTTGCTTGGCAAGACCTTGAGGGACCTGCGGTACTTTGCCTTTAGGGGCGGGGTACCCATTGCCATCAAAAAGAGAAAAAACATCAGGAACACACGCGAAAGACTGATAAGAAAGGATATAAAAGAAATACGCCTCAAGCCTGGTGACAGGGTGCTTGTCGAGATTGCACAACGGGACATTGCCATGCTTGAGGATATGGAAAACGTGGCCATCATGCAACAGTATGAGAATACGTCAACCTTTTCACCCAGAAAAAAATATACATCGCTCTTTATCTTATTGCTCGTTATAGGCCTTGCAGCCTCTGGGGCATTGTCCATACTGGCGAGCTCACTTACCGGGGTTGCGCTTATGCTGCTCACCAACTGCCTTGTGCTCAACAAGGTCTATCAAAAGGTGGACTGGCAGATAATATTCTTGCTTGCGGGCATGATACCACTGGGGATTGCCCTGAGCAATACCGGGGCAGACCAGTGGATATCTTCTAACCTGCTGGCGATGATGGAAGGAAAACCAGATGTATGGGTACTGGGATTGATTTTCTTTTTTACCATGTTGCTCAGTGGCACGGTGTCAAACAATGCCACTGCCATCATCATGGCACCCATTGCCATTGCAGTTGCAGCAGGACTGGGGCTTGATCCTAAGCCTTTTATCCTAGCGGTGATGTTTGGGGCTAACTTTAGCTTTTTTACTCCGGTGGGCTATCAAACCAATACCTTGATCTACGGCCTGGGCATCTATAGTTTCAGGCATTTTGCGCTTATAGGCGGAATCCTATCCATCATATTATTGATCGTGGGTACATTGATGCTATCCACAATGTTCAATTAACAAGGGTGCATAAAAAAAGGCACCCTTCCCTAGCGAGAGAGAAGGAAGCCTACTAAGAACAATTCCTAACTAATTTAATTATATAATTTAAACCTTCATAAAAACAGCACAACTGCATCAAAGATGGAGGCAAGCCGTTCTTCTTGAGTAGGCACCCATCCAGTAGAACCAGATGCAAGCCCGCTTTAAGTTTTAAATCAAGATTTATAAGACCTTTACATACTAGACGCATGTACCTCATATTTGTTACAGGTTATTTGAAAAAAAAATTATTTCCTTAGTTAAAGTAATGTAAAGTGTGGTTATCAACTCGCTATTGATGCGTTATTTTGCAACTTAAGTATGAAAAGTTTTATACCCCATTCAGTAAAGAAGTACTACAACAGCACGTTACAAAAACTCAAGACCAAATTTCCCGATACCTACGTATTTATAAAAAAATATGGGATAAGGTCTGAGCGCTTCTTACGGCATCTTGCCTCAAAAAGATGGTTTCAGATTACCACGATTACACTTGGAACCCTGTTCATTGCCTTTTCCCTGTTCTTCTTGAGCATTTATGTGGGGTTGTGGGGCAAACTCCCTACTGAGTATGAATTGGCAAACCTTAAACAATCCCTAGCCAGTAGGCTGCTAGATAAAGATGGTAATGAAATAGGCAAGTACTTTGTCTATGACCGGCGACCCATAGATTATGATGAACTCCCCCAGCATCTGGTCGATGCGCTCGTGGCTACTGAAGACTTTAGGTTCTACAAGCACGATGGGGTAGATAAGCTAAGCCTTATGCGCGTCCTGGTCAAGACCCTGATGATGCAGGATGAATCTGCCGGTGGTGGGAGCACCATCACGCAACAATTGGCCAAGAACATGTTTGGCCGTGAAGAAAGCGGCAAATTAGGCCTTGTGGTATCAAAAATGAAGGAGTTTATCCTAGCGCAGCGCATTGAGAACATCTATACTAAAAATGAAATCATAAACCTTTACTTCAATACGGTACCATTTCCTGACAACACCTATGGTATTGAAAGCGCCTCTCAAAAATTCTTTGACAAGCCCACTAAAGAACTCAACCTCAATGAATCTGCCATACTGGTTGGCACGCTCAAGGCAAACCACTGGTACAACCCCAGGCTCTACCCTGACCGTGCCAAAACGAGACGTGACGTCGTACTCGGTCAAATGATGCGTTACGGTTACCTCCAGCCCCAGGACACCGTGGGCATGGAGAGGGACAGCATCGTATTACATTATAGAGACAAGGATCAAGCCGGCGTCGCGGGATATTTTAAAGAGCTTACGCGAAAACAGCTCGAAAACATCCTCAAGGACAAGATAAAGAAGAATGGTCAACCCTATGACCTTTACCTGGATGGCCTTACCATCTATACCACCATGGACCTCAAGATGCAGCAAATGGCCGAAGCATCTATGAAAAAACACATGGCAGCATTACAAAAGGCATATAGCAGGGCTTATGGAAGCTACGCCCCGTGGAAAAGGATGAACATCCTGCTCCCCAGCCTAAAAAAATTGCCCGCTTACAAGAATCTTGAAAAAGAAGGCCTAGAAGAAGGCCAGATCTGGGATTCACTTGATCACAAAAGGGAAATGCACGTTTTTGCATGGGATAGCCTTAAACAAGAACAAAACCTGTCAGTAAAGGACAGCCTTTCCCACTACCTCTCCATTTTGAACTGTGGATTTCTGGCACTTGAGCCCAATACAGGAAAAGTCCTTTCTTACATAGGCGGCATTGATTTCAACAACTTTAAATATGACCATGTCTCACAGAGCCAGCGCATGGTGGGCAGTACCTTTAAACCATTTGTGTATACCACTGCCGTGGAACGCGGTATAGAACCCTGTGACCTTTATCCATCAGTAGCAGATACGTATATCATCAGGGGTAAAGAATGGACCCCGGGAAACAGCGGTGGAGAAAGTGACCCAGATGTAAAATATTCACTTAAAGGTGCCCTGGCAAACTCGATAAACACCGTCGCGGTAAAGGTAATCCTTGATGCCGGTATTGATAATGTCATCCATCAAGCACATAGGATGGGCATAGATGCTGACTTGCCAAAGGTGCCCTCACTCGCCCTGGGGACCGCACAGATCAAACTTCTTGACCTTGCCGGGGCATATACCACCTTTGTTAATAAAGGCCGCCCCGCCACACCATATACCATATCAAAAATCGTGGATAGGGAGGGAAACATCATCTATGAGCATCAGGATAATACCCTAGAAGAAGAAGCAGTCATGACGGACTATACCCGTCAATCTTTAATAGAAATGCTAAAAGAAACGGTAAATAGTGGTACGGCTGCAAGGTTGCGCTATAAATACCGACTAAAGAACGACATCGCCGGGAAGACCGGTACAACACAGGACAACAAAGATGGTTGGTTTGTGAGCATAATGCCAAAAATGGTGACCGTAAGCTGGGTGGGCAATGATGATTACCGCATAGGCTTTAACAGCACAAGCATGGGTGCAGGCGCAAACAGTGCACTGCCTATTTTTGCAGGACTTATGCAACAGATGAACAAGGACACCATTTATGATGCGATTACCCAGGCTAAATTTGAAAAACCATCAAGCAGGGTGCGTGAGGCAACTTCTTGTCCAGCCATGGAGCGGGATAGTTCATCAGTAAAGAATATTTTCAGGAATATCTTTGGCGGAAGCCAAAAACGAACACGCAATATAGTTTACCTGGACGATGATGGTAACCGTATAAAAACGGTAAAGGAAGAAATTGAAGATGAAGAAACAGAGGATGCCGGTGACACCCAGAATGAAGATGCTGATGACGATGGTGGCTTTTTTTCCTTTTTGAAAAAGAAAAAAGATAATGATGGTAATTGAGGGATTAAATCTTAATTTTATGTTAAAAAATTTAAGCCAACTCCATCAAATGCTAAATATTCCCTAAAAAACGGGGTTATAATTTGTTTTTAAACAATATCGGGTTATAATACACATTAATTACATTCACAAATTTAATTTTCCTATATGAGACAACTCAAAATCACGAAGCAGGTTACCAATCGAGAATCAAAATCCTTAAATACATATCTACAGGATGTAAGCAAGCTCGATATGATAACTGCTGAGGAAGAGGTCGAGTTGGCACAGCGCATACGAGAAGGCGATCAGGTAGCTTTGGAACGTTTGACCAAGGCCAACCTTCGTTTTGTGGTTTCGGTGGCCAAGCAGTACCAAAATCAGGGATTGAAACTTCCTGATCTTATCAATGAAGGTAACGTTGGTCTTGTAAAAGCGGCAAAACGCTTTGATGAAACACGTGGATTCAAGTTTATATCCTATGCTGTATGGTGGATACGTCAATCCATCCTTCAAGCAATTTCTGAACACTCAAGGACGGTAAGGCTCCCGCTCAACAAAATTGGTACGATAAGCAAGATCAACAAGGCTTTTTCTTACCTAGAGCAAAGCCTTGAGCGCCCGCCCAGTGCCGAAGAAATCGCCAAGGAACTTGACATGACCGTACAGAAGGTAAAGCTTGCCATGAAAAACAGTGGTCGCAACCTCTCTATGGATGCTCCTTTTAAAGAAGGAGAAAATGAATCAAACCTTTATGATGTACTGAAAAGTGGTGAATCTCCCAATCCAGACATGCAGTTGATGCAGGAAAGCCTGGGTACAGAGATTGAGCGTGCCCTTGAAACGCTTTCTCCACGAGAATCTGACGTCATCAAGCTTAACTATGGCCTGGGTGGCGAGCAGCCACATACCCTTCAGGAAATAGGTGAGATGTTTGATCTTAGCCGTGAGCGTGTAAGGCAAATCCGCGAGAAAGGAATTCGCAGGTTGCGCCATACTTCACGCAGCAAAGTGCTCAAGACCTATTTGGGATAACATATAAAAAATATACGTCCCCTAGATTATTATTAAAAGAACACCCCGCCAGTAGCGGGGTGTTCTTGTTTTATATATGTATGTAAAATCATTCTATTGAAACCGGGAAGGACTGGGCAAAATCAGTCTCGCCCGCTGCATTTGTGATATCCCCATCAGCCACGCCCGCAGCATCTTTAGCTGGCTCATGGCGTAAGGTTATGGTATAATTGCCGCTTGAAGCCGCCCCAGTTGTGAGTACAAAGGCCAGGCCCACGGGAAATGTACCACCCCCTGAAACATAATCAGCTTCACTATCAGCATATGCCGTGGTAATGTCAAGCCCAGCCACCTGAAAGAAAAACTGGTGTTCATCAGCTTCTTCCATGATTTCTTCATTGATGGACTCTGCAGGATCTTCGGTCTCGTTCAATAATTCCAGACTGCCGGTATATGTTGTATTTGCGCGTAGAGGGCCAGAGATTGTTATCTGGGGCTCTTGTGGACCATCTCCATCTAAATCTCTTGAAACCCACATGACGGTATCGCCGCCACCCTGCGGTGCCAACTCAACCTCCATGGTCGTGATTACTTCTTCTTCATTGATGACCTTGGGAAAATCGCTGGTGTCATAAGAGCAAGAGGCCAGACTCAAGGCCAGTATTGAGAATAGGATACTATATTTATATATTTTCATCGTTTTGTTTTTTTATTTCGTTAATACGAAAGTTTTAATTGCACACGAAAATTGCGGCCCAGGTCATCCACAAAATAGCGTTGCCTGTTCAGGTAGTCCCGGTAATTGGTATTCATGACGTTATCCACAAAAATGCCTGCCGTAAAAGTAGATTTCGTGAAAACGTTAAAATCCATAAAGGCATTCATGCTCCACAGGTTGTAACCGGCGGGTGGCTCGCTTACCCGTAAAACTTCTGAGACCTGCTGCCCGTCATCGTTGATATAGCTTACGCTAAAATCATTATCTGGATATCTTGCCTGGGTAAAGACGGCCTGGTTACGTATAGAAACCCTTAGGTTGTTCCACTCCTGTTTGTTGAATGTCAAGGTGTTTGTCCAGTTAGGTGCCGGCATGTCTATCATGGGCCTATCTTTTGACAAGTCCTGGCCATTTACATAAGCAAAACTTGAAGCCAGGTCAAATAAGGGTGATACCCTGTATTTAGCCTGTACATCTATACCCAGCAAGCGGGCGTCCACCTGTTGATACTCATAGACGGGAAAACTCCCCCGGTTAGTATATTCAACACCGGTGGGCACCAATTGAATAAAATCATTGATATGATTGTAATACGGGTCAACCGAAAAACTGAAATCTGAAAAAGTACCTTCAAAAGAAAGCGCGGCCTTTAAAGATTGTTCTTGCTTTATGCGCAAATCGCCCAGCTCAATGATTGCTGCACTATGGTGCAATCCATCACTGAACAGCTCTGCGGGGTTGGGAGCCCGGGTGGCAGAGCTAAGATTGGCCCTCAGTACAAGGTCATCATTAAGCTGTTGCCTTGCACCTAAGGTGGCGGCAATATTATCATAATCAAATGAGGGATTTGCCAGCAATTGATTGTCCAGCTGTTGAACGATGATAGAACCAAAATCTTCATCATACCCGCGTTCTTCCCATCTTGAATTACGGTAATACTTAAGTGCATCAAGGTACACGTGATCATACCGTATACCCCCATCCAGGGTTAGGTCACTGTTCACGCTATACTCCATCGTGGCATATCCTCCCACGGTGGTCATCATATAATCAGGTATCAAGCGGCGTATACCGGTATTGGGATTGGGCTTGTTTTCCTGAAAAGAATATGCAACACCAAAGTTGCCCTCAAGCTTATCAACCGCATCCCACTGAAAGTTTGTGGTCAACGTATGTGTCAACAAGTCCAGGTCAAGAGAAGCTTTGTCCCTATCATCACCACGGCGTATGTCATACTCCTGCCTATTGTTTAATTGAAATGAGTAATCAAGACTCAATTTGCCCGCATTCTCAAAGCGTTTAAAGGCGCTCAACTTGGCCAGGTGGTGCCTTACCATTTGTTTTGGGGCATTTATATCATAGGTAAAGGGCTCTTCATATAGGGGCTGCCTGCTGTTTATGGAGCGTATAAGGTCTGATACGCTTCCTATGTGTGAAGCTCTCAATATCCCGGTCTCTGCATCATAAAAACTATAAAATGCATCAAAACCGTATTTAAACTTATCAAGCCCAAAACCAACAGAAAAATCCTTCTCCCTATTGCCCGTATTTGACAGCACATAGTCTGGAGCTTCCCGGTCACCGGAATATTTATACGTTCCCTGTACCCTGCCATACCATCCATTTTCATATGATTTAGCAAGGTTTGAAGTCGCACTGCCACCCCTACCATTGGTAAATGCATCGAGTACGGTACTGCCGTATAGCGTATCCTTGATGGGGGGACGTTGAGAATCTGCTATGATAACGCCTCCCACGGCATCACCTCCATATCTCAAGGCACCAGCACCCTTGACGACCGTAAGGTTATTCGCATTGTTTACATCCAGGTTAGGGGCATGCTCCACCCCCCATTCTTGATCTGCCAGCCGTGTACCATTTGAGATAATCAAAACACGGCTACTGTGAAGCCCCTGTATCACTGGTTTGACCACGGTGCTACCGGTATTGAGGGAAGATACTCCGCTTATTTCGCGCAAAGCGTCACCTAGGCTGCCGCTGCTGTATTTTTCAATATCTTCTTTATGTATCGAGGTCTCTGTACTAGAGGTTGTCTTGTTGTGATAGGTATGTCCCGTCACCGTGACCTTGTTGAGTTCTTCTATGTGATGTTCAAGTTTGAAGTTCTTCTCAAGGTCTGAATTTATGGTGATATTGAATTCTTCTGGGTCACACTCTGGGTGCCTGACCTCAATGGTGTAATCCCCGGGACACAATCCCGTGATTTCATAACTTCCGTCAAAATCAGTAGCGGCATATTTTTGTTCACCTTTTACTGCAAGTGTGGCTTCAAACAGTGGGTCACCATCATGAAAATCCATCACTTTGCCTTTTAATGTAATGTTACATTGTTGTGCCTTAGCATTGCTCATACCGGCCAGTATGAACAATAGCAACCATAATTTTTTCATATAAAACTAATTGTGGTTTTTTTGCCGTAAGGGCAAAAAAAAATGAATAATGATCCCTGTAGCTGGGATATGTGGGTTTTAAAAATCAACTGGGTGAATAGATTTTGTGAATCTATCCACCGGGACAGTGTTTTTAAAACGTATTTTAATCATTAAACCACTGGTGGAGGCTTGTTGTAGTATTTGCCCTCTATACTTTTTTTTATGAATTGGTGTACGGCAAGAGGCTGTAAACCTTCATTAGAGACCAATGTGGGCAAGGGCTCAAACTCCAGTATTGAAGGTAGTAAAAGCTCGTTATTGTGATGTTGCTTTTGAGAAAGTATGCAAAGCTCACAGTGTTGTGCCTTGCCATCATTTTTTAAATGAAAAAAAGCATGCAGGTCGCCTATCTTAGAAAGGAGCATCACCGCCAGGAGCAGTGTACCCATAAACTTTCTATGTTCTTGAAGCAACCTCATTTTATCTTACCAAGTATGGTTTAAATGCAACACCAGTTGACCTTTTGTCCAGGTTTCAGTGGTCTCGCGCATGTAGCCCAATTCAAATTTCATCGTGTCATTGATGGAATACCCCAGGCCTATTAATGACCAGTTGCGGTCAAATAGCGGTACCGTGCGACCGTCACCTATATCCTTTTGTCCATTTGCAAAAATTTCGCTCCAAGCGACCGCATAAAACGCATTTTTGCTCAATGTTGTTTGATTAAACGGAATCCTAGCTGCCAGCATATACCTAAACCGTGTCCTAAAATCCTGCCCTTCAACAAACCGTTCTTCTAACCGTATCCTATGGCCCAGGTACAGCCTGTTACCTATCTTTTGAGACAATAATGCATCTTGGTGCAATCTATGCTCGTATGATGTAATATCGCTTTCGCCAAAAGCGCCACTTGAAAAATAACCATACCCACCTACAACGGTCAAGGGGGTATCCTTGAAATTATAGGTCACGGCTGCCCGGGCTATAAATTGCTGAAAATCTCCTATACCCTCATAATCGCGGTATTGAAAATCTCCGTTGATGCCCCAGCCGTTGTCAGTAAGGCCCTTGCTCCATATGTATTGATACCATGCGCCAGTCTTACTCTCGCCTTCCTGGCCATGAGTGCTGGATGCGAACAAAAAAATAAAAAAGAGAACAAAAAGTAGCTTTATCTTACCCAAACTTAAATCTATTTACTGTGCAGCAACATTTGCATACATTTGACTTAATTTAAGCCGCAATTTACGCATATAATCTTCTTCTAGCCAATCTTTATAGTTCTGTGTGTTCTTCATGATGCAATATGAATACAACCTGATGCGGTAACTTATCTCATCCCGTAACCTGCTTGCCAGCACACGGGCATCAAAGATATCGTCAGTGTTCTCAAAGACAATCTGGGCGTGTTGCTCGATTGACCTTTCCAGGGCAATTTTAGACTTTAGCCCCTGGGCAAAGACCTTTTCATATTCAGCCTTGATATCAAATTCTATATTTTCAGATTTACTGAACTCCGCCCGAAGGTCTGGCGGCATTTTATATTCAAAGTTGCGCTCGATATCCTCATCGCTCACCAGGTTCTCGAGATAAAAATCTGGATAGTGAAAGATATCATTCCAGTCCATGGGGGCATCCCAGCGGCCAAAACGTGCCATGTTATTGCCCAGATCAATTACCTGAAATTTATCTTTATTGGGCAAGATACGAGACCCCCTACCTATCATTTGAAAGTAAAGTGTCAACGATCGTGTTGCCCTGTTCAAGATGATGGTCTCCACGGTAGGTTCATCAAATCCCGTGGTCAAGATACTCACGGAGGTCAAGATTGCCCCAGGGGTGTGCTTGAACCATTTTAATATCTCCTTGCGCTCCTTGTTGCTATGTGTATTATCCAGGTGTCGCACATCATAACCCGCTTCCCTGAAGGTTTCATAGACATAGCGAGAGGTATTAATACCGTTGTTGAATATCAATGTTTTTGTTCCCTTGGCCCTTTCTTCATAGGCGCTCAGGAGTTTTTCTTGCATGATGTGCCCCGTGTAGAGTATTTCACTGGACTTTACGGTATAATCACCGTTTATCCCTATTTGCAACGTACCCAGACCCACATCGTAAGAGTGTATTCCGGCTTTTGCCAAAAAACCCTTGTCTATAAGGGATGAGATGCTTTCACCCACAATCAGTTTGCGGTAGTTATCCTTCATGGGCAGCTTTACATTACTGCTCAACGGAGTAGCCGTAACACCCAGTATAAAAGCTTTTTCAAAATAGCTGAAAAGCTTCCTGAAGCTGTTATAATGTGCCTCATCAATAATCACAAGGCCCACATCTTCAATGTCTATCTGTCCATCCTGCAACCTATTGTTGAGGGTTTCAACCATGGCTACATAACACATATAGTGCTCGTTGCCCTCAAGGGTCTTTACCTTGCTGTTGATGACCATATTGGGCACATTGAAGCCTGTTAACATCTTGCTGGTCTGTTTAGACAGCTCAATACGGTGCGTGAGTATGACTACCTTTTTTTTCTTCTCTGCGATGTAACGCCTCACGATTTCAGAAAAAATAACAGTCTTCCCGCCACCAGTAGGCAACTGGTAGAGCAGGTTAAAATTGTCTGGAGACTCGTCCATACAGGTAAAAATCCTGTCAAGGTCCTTTAACTGATAGTTATAGAGTTCTTTTTTAGACTGGTTTTCTTTTTCTTTTGCGTTGTCGCTCAAACGAGAAGTGCTTTGAGGGTTAATCCCACAAAATTAGTCGATTTATGGAGCGATTAAAAGGATATTCAATGGAATTACGGATTTCTTAATATTCCCACTTCCCTATTTATAATCTAAAAATCACCTTCCTTAATATTTGGCATTTATCAAAAAGTAAATCCCGTTTCAAAAGAATTTTAAAAATTTGGCCTTAGAGCCAAAAGAAAAGACTCAATATTTTAACTTTACACCAAAATAAATACTGAGCAATTGAACAATCCAAAAGCAATTAAACTGCTTGATAAAATCACTGAAGAGCTAGAGCACAATGGTATCATCACAAATACCATCGTCCAGGACCTTAAGGACCTGAGACCTTTTGCCGTTGAAGAGCAAAGGCCGCTGCTTGCAAAGACCATACGGTTGACATTTGAGCATATTGAAGAATATGAAACTTTTGCCATAGGCATCCCAGAAGATGAGCCCATTGAGGATGAAGAACTGGGAGAAGTTGAACTTGAGACTACAGATGCCGAGCCCAAAGAGAGCTTGCTGTACCTCCTGAGCCTGATAAAAGATTCTGAAAATCCTACAAACAGGCTTGACCTAAGGGCCTATGTTGAGGCCATGCAGGAATATGCCGAAGAAAACTAAAAAAAAGCCCGGTCTAATTAGACCGGGCTTTTTTTTAATTGTTACCTAAAATCACGGGGAGTCCCCCATCACCAGATCCTATCACGATTACCTTAGAATTAGGCGACTTTGCCATCTCCAATGTGGCCTCAATACCTTTATCCCTCAATATCTGGTCGTTGAGCGAAGCACTGAGTATCTTGTTTGCATCTGCCTTACCCTGCGCCTGTATGCGTTGACGCTCAGCTTCTTTTTGTGCTGATACCAGCCTGAACTCATATTCAAGCGATTCCTGTTCCTGTCTTAGTTTGCGTTCTATAGCCTCCTTGATGGTGGGTGGCAAGGTCACGTCCCTTACAAGTACCTCATCAAGTTCAATGTGCTGTCCCTCGATAATCTTTTTGGTTTCTTCAAAGATTTCTGCCTGTATGGCATCCCGCTTAGAAGAATATAATTGCTCTGGGGTGTATCTTCCCACAACAGACCTCGCTGCAGACCTGATGGTGGGCAACAGGATACGGTTAAGATAATCATCACCTATCTGCTGGTGCAAAAGCCCCAGCTCATTGTAAGTAGGCCTGTACCATACCGAGGCCTCCAGCCTTATATCCAGACCGTTAGATGAAAGCACATTCATGGTCTCCTTAAGTTCTTGACGGCGCACCTCATAGATAATGACCTTGTTCCAGGGAGCAATAAAATGAAAACCTTCATTTAATGGAGGCGCGTCTATCACCACACCATCACCCAGCGTCTCGTAGAGCACACCTGCCTTACCGGCACCTATGGTGACCGTGGATTTAAAAATTATGATTAAAAGAATGATGATTCCTATGACAATAGGGATTCCTATTTTTGGCAATCTATCCATGAGTTTTTTTAAATAAGGCCGTTATATTTTCTTATAAACCATTCCGCGGCCAGCGAGACAGCTAGTATCAATAATAGTATACGAAAATCAATTAATGTTACACGCTTACGTTCTTCTTTTTGCACGGGGCGAAAACGGTCATCCCGCACCAAAGCGTCTATAAGGTCATCTGCTTGGGCTATCGTCAAGGCCCTTCCACCGGTTTCATCTGCGGCAAGCTTCATCCTGGCCCAGTCAGCATTGCTGTATTGATCTTCAATATCATAGGGCACTACTTTAAAAGCACCCCCTTCAGCAATACCCTGGCCACCGGCGGTTACGGTAAAGGTATATTTTCCTGCTTCAATGGTGGGCAGTGAAGCTTCATAATATCCACCTTTGACAATCATGGGCGATTCAAAAACCTTTTCTTTATTTTCTCCATAAACCTGGAGCGTCAAGCGCTCGCCAGGGTCAAAAACATAGTTTTTATTAAAATACTGGGCATTTATCTTGATACCGCTTCCGCCATAGTAAAAATTATCATATTCAACACGCATGCGTGTTTTCTTAATGGTTGAGGCCGTAAATTGAACCAACTTATCGATAAGGTTGTCAAAGCCCTCAAAACTTCCTGAATTTCTATAACTGGCACCGCGCCATTTCCACAAGCCGGAGCCAAAAATCAGCGCTTCCCTCCTGCCATCGCTTTCTGCCACGGCAATCAATGGGTTTTGCGTCTGTATCCCTCCTATGCTCTGATAAACGGCAACGTCAACGGAATTGGAAAGGTTTATTCTACCAAAATTTGTTTCCAAGGGTGGAAAATCTTGAAAACCTATATCTTCTATCTGAAAAGATGAAAAATTGGGGTTTAGGTATCCCTGGGCCTCATCGGCCTGGTTTGTCTGTTGCTGCTGGAAGATATTTTGTGCTTGATCAAGAAAACCTAGATCAGTATTGGGCCCAGTTACTATAAAAATATTCTTGCCCAGCGCATCAAGTTTTTTAAAAATGGGGGCAAATGCATCTGTGGGCTCAAAAAGCACGACCAGGTCATACGTATTAAGTGCATCAAGGTCAACGTTAGTATCTAAAATCTCAACGCTGCGCAGGCGGTTGCTCTCGATGGATTTTTTAAAAGCCCCCAGGTCAGGATGGATGATCGAGGATACAATGCCCACGGCCGACTTTTGATCAAGCACCTCAACGGCAAAAACCTTATTGTTGTTGCTCACGTTCTTTTCATCAGCAAGCGTGTTCAAGCGCACGGTGTACTCCCGCACGCCCACACTATTTGCAGGCAGGAAAAAATTAAAAATATGTGATTTTGCCTGCGGGCCATAGCTCACCGTCTCCCGGTGCATGACCGTATTGCCCTGGCTCACCACCAGCTGTGTGGTGACCTCGGCATCACCGGTATAACTGGTAATGACCTCCACGGGAAACTGGTTGTCCAGATATGCATAACGGTTCACGTTAACGCGGTCAACCCTCAGGTCTTCGTATTGCACGGTATCCCCCACCGCCAGAAAATACACCGGCTGTTCCTGCTCTCGGGCCACGTACCTATAATCTTCACCTATGTTTGCATTGCCATCAGTAAGCAGGATGGGCACATAGTTTCTTTTTCTATAAACAGAGTTCAGGTTGCGCAGGGAAGACGCAATATTGGTTTGCCTTTCGGCGAAAGTTACACTGTCAAGTACCCTGGTGTCCTCTCCCAGGGAATACACCTCAACATCAAAGCGGTCATTGATGCGGTCGTTTTCGCGTAAGCGGGACAACACCTCTTCAACTACTGCCCTGTCACCCATTTTATCCATGGATGCAGAATTGTCAAGTGTCAATGTAAGCACGGGTTTGACCGTATAGTAAGCATTGCTCTTTATGGAGGGGTCTATTAAGAGCAACAGCAGCGCAAACAGTGTTATAAAACGCAAAAAGGCAAACAGTATATTGAGCCGTTTGCCTCTTTTAAGCCTAAAAAAATATTGAAATATGGATACCCCCAATGCTACAATCCCAGCTAGGACAATAAGTAAAACAGTGCGTGCATCCATTTAATAAACCTTGTTTACGTCAACATTCCCCCATCTACCTGAAGGACCTGCCCCGTGATGTAACCACTCATATCGCTGGCCAGAAAGACACAGGCATTTGCAATATCTTCTGGAGTGCCCCCACGTTTAAGGGGTATGGCTGCCCGCCATCCCTCTACTGTTTTTTCATCGAGTGCTCCTGTCATTTCAGTCTCTATAAAGCCTGGGGCGATGACGTTGGTACGTATGTTGCGCGAGCCCAGTTCAAGTGCCATGGATTTTGAAAACCCTATGATACCTGCCTTTGAAGCGGCATAATTGGCCTGCCCCGCGTTGCCCTTTACGCCCACAACTGAGCTCATGTTTATGATACTGCCACCGCGTTGCTTGAGCATGGTGCGTTGTACGGCCTTGGTCATATTGAAGATGGACTTGAGGTTGACATTGATTACCTTGTCAAAGTCCTCTTCGCTCATACGCATCAATAGGTTATCTTTTGTTATCCCCGCATTGTTGATGAGTACGTCGATACTGTCAAAATCTTCCAGTACTTTATCTACAAGCCCTTGAGCTTCTTCAAAAGAAGCCGCATTAGATTGATATGCCTTTGCTTTTACGCCCAGCGCGGTGAGTTCTTTTTCCAATTCTTCGGCTGGTCCTGCTGATGAGCTGTAGGTAAAGGCAACATTTGCCCCTTGTTCTGCAAAAACCCTGGCGATACCCATACCTATTCCACGGCTGGCACCGGTAATGATTGCGTTTTTTCCTTCAAGAAGTTTCATGATACTATTCTAGTTTGGTCAGTTTTCAAATATAGCCAAAACACTTTGTGCCCGTATGGCCTAAAATGCAAAAAGCGGATTGATGAACCCGCTTTTGCTGTATGTTTTTATTTGGCTTAAGCCAAAACCTCTGCTACTTTTTTACCTATCTCGGCAGGGCTGTCCACTACATGGATACCACATTCACGAAGGATTTCTTTTTTTGCTTTAGCTGATTCATCAGCACCGGAAACAATGGCACCGGCGTGCCCCATGGTACGGCCAGCGGGGGCTGTCTCGCCCGCGATGAAACCTACAACGGGTTTTGTAACACCTGACTCCTTGATCCACCTTGCGGCATCAGGCTCCAGTTGACCACCTATTTCACCTATGAGCACGATACATTCGGTTTCTGGATCGTTTGCAAGCAGTTCAACGGCTTCTTTAGTGGTCGTGCCTATGATGGGGTCCCCGCCTATACCTATGGCGGTCGTGATACCCAAGCCTTGTTTTACGACCTGGTCTGCAGCTTCATAGGTCAACGTACCAGATTTTGAGACGATACCCACTTTACCTTTTTTAAAGACAAAGCCCGGCATGATGCCTACTTTTGCCTCTCCCGGGGTAATCACACCAGGACAGTTGGGGCCTATCAAGCGGCAATCTTTGTTTTTTATATATGCAGCGGCCTTGATCATATCTGCTACGGGAATACCTTCAGTGATGGTAATGATTACCTTGATACCCGCGTCAGCAGCTTCCATGATCGCATCAGCGGCAAATGCTGGTGGCACAAAGAGAATGGAAACATCTGCGCCCGTCTTGTCAACGGCATCCTGTACCGTGTTAAAAACTGGTTTGTCCAGATGTTGCTGCCCCCCCTTACCCGGGGTTACACCACCTACTACATTTGTACCGTAATCAATCATTTGACCTGCGTGAAAAGTACCTTCACTACCGGTAAAACCCTGTACGATTATCTTAGAATCTTTATTGACTAAAACGCTCATTTGTTTATTTGAATTTTATGTGGTAAAAATAGTTGATTATGGGTGAACACTAAAGAATTTTCAAGACTTTATACGGCTATATGCATCCGTGTTCAAGGGGTCTTCATCACTGGGTTGACTTATTTGATACCCCCGGTATAATTTACCTTCCTTAAGTTCCCAGATGGCCATAAAATGTATTGTTGAAACTTCTTCATCAGGATTCTCTATGGTCTTGAGATAATAGGTAAGCCTTATACAGACCTTATCTCCATCTTCAAGTACATGGGTAACAGATGGCCTTAGGGATATAAGCCCCCTGCCCATCTCCTTGCTCATGTTGTCGAGGTCTGAATAGGTCATTTTAGAAAACCCCGTGGAGGCGTTCCAGTATAATTCTGCTTCGGGATGAAGGTAGTCTTGTAAGATGGTGGGATCGTTGAAAAAATCTGATTCATACATATCCCTTACCAGTTCTTTGCCTGACTTGCTCATGATTCTTTTTTTAATTTGTTTAAAATTTCGGGAAATTGTTTTGTTGCTGCAAGTTCCCTGAACTTTATCCTAAATTCATCAGCCGGTGACCCAAAGTAAGTCTTGTTAGCATCCAGGGACTTACCCACTCCACTTTGTGCATACACCACGGCACCTTCACCTATGGTAATACCGCTTATTACACCTACCTGGCCCCATAAGGTCACGTTATCCTCAATGATGACGCAGCCGGCAATGCCCGTTTGAGATGCAATCAACACCTTTTTACCTATGACCACATCGTGCCCCACGTGTACCTGGTTATCGAGTTTAGACCCCTCACCTATCGTGGTATCACCACTCACGCCCCGGTCAATGGTACATGAAGCTCCTACCTCAACATCATCTTTTATCACCACGCGGCCAGAAGACCTGAGCTTGTCAAAGCCCTCCATACGTTTTTTATAGTAGAATGCATCACCTCCCAGCACGGTGCCAGAATGTATTATCACATTGTCACCAAGTATGCTATCATCACCTATGCTCACATTGGCATGGATAAGGCAATTTTCACCTATCGTCACGTTATTGCCCACAAAAACATTGGGCTGTATTATTGTTCCTGCACCTATTTTGGCGGAAGCCGAAATAGCAGTATCGCTTGCGCGAAATGGCCTAAAGTGCATGGTCAGGGCATTGAAGTCCCTAAAGGGATCGTCAGAAATCAAGAGTGCCTTGCCCGCTGGAGCTTCAACTTCTTTATTGATCAAAACCACTGTTGCGGCAGACTTTAATGCCCTGTCATAATATTTGGGATGGTCCACAAAAACAATATCCCCGGGCTCGACCACATGGATCTCGTTCATTCCCGTTACCGGAAAATCCTTATCACCCACATATTTTGAATTAATGAGCGAGGCAATCTCATGCAACGTGTATGGTCTTGAAAATTTCAATTATTCTTTTATACGTTCTTTATATGTACCCTTATCTGTCTCGACCTTAATCTTGTCCCCTTCATTGATAAAAAGAGGGACCTGTACCTCTGCTCCAGACTCTACAATGGCTGGCTTGGTAGCATTGGTCGCGGTGTTGCCCTTAATTCCAGGCTCAGTATGCGTGACCTCCAGGATTACATGTGGGGGCATGTCAACGGATAGCGGCATATTATCTTCAGTATTGATAGATACGCTCACGACCTCGCCTTCCTTGAGAAGTCCCGGCTGGTCTATCGCACTTTCCACAAGGCGTATCTGGGTATAATCATCCACGTTCATGAAGTGATAGAAGTCGCCATCATTGTACAGGTATTGAAAACCGTTGGTCTCCACGCGCACATCTTCTATTTTATGTCCTGCAGAAAAGGTATTGTCGAGGACCTTGCCCGTCGTGACGCTCTTGAGTTTTGTTCTCACAAATGCTGGGCCCTTACCGGGTTTAACGTGCAAAAATTCAATGATTTTATAAATGTCATGATTGTAACGGATGCACATTCCGTTTCTAATATCTGAAGTAGTTGCCATATAATTTATTAGCTTATTCTAAAATATGATTTTATTGATTATCCAGCTGAGAAATATCCTTTCATGATACCTCTTTGTGAGTTTTTTATGAACTGAAGGATTTCATCACGCTCTGGTGTTGCCTCCATTTCAGCTTCGATAATGTTCACTGCCTGGCTGTTGTTATAGTTTTTTTGGTACAGGATTCTATAGATATCCTGTATTTCCCTTATTTTTTCGGTGGTGTATCCCCTTCGGCGCAAGCCTATTGAATTTATGCCCACAAATGAAAGTGGTTCCCGGCCGGCCTTGACATAGGGAGGGACATCTTTTCGCACAAGCGAACCACCTGTTACAAAAGCATGGCTGCCTATGGTACAAAACTGCTGTACCGCTGCCATACCGGCGAGTACAACATAATCCCCCACGAGTATATGCCCCGCAAGGGTACTGTTGTTTGAAAATATACAATGGTCGCCCACGATGCAGTCATGTGCGATATGGCTGTAGGCCATGATCCAGCAATCTGACCCTATCTGGGTTTTCATCTTGTCAGTGGTGCCCCGGTTTATGGTCACACATTCTCTAATTGTGGTATTGTCACCTATAATGGTAACGGTATCCTCATCATCAAATTTTTTATCCTGGGGGATTGCGCTGATAACGGCACCGGGAAAGATGTTCACGTTCTTCCCTATGCGGGCACCTTCCATTATGGTAACGTTTGAGCCTATCCAGGTTCCTTCTCCTATGGTCACGTTGTTATGAATGGTGGTAAAGGGTTCAATGACCACATTTTTTGCGATCTTGGCTCCTGGATGTACGTATGCTAAAGGCTGATTCATCCTTATTTGTTCTTGTTTTTTACTATTTGCGCCATAAGTTCTGCCTCTGTTGCGAGTTTTCCATTTGCATAGGCATAACCTTGCATGTGGCATATACCACGGCGTATGGGTGAAAGTAGTTCTAGTTTAAAGATAAGTGTATCTCCCGGGTTTACCTGCTGTTTGAACCTTACATTATCTATTTTCATGAAATAGGTAAGGTAATTTTCAGGATCTGGCACCGTGCTCAACGCCAGGATTCCACCGGTCTGGGCCATGGCCTCTACCTGCAGAACACCGGGCATTACCGGGGCCCCGGGAAAATGCCCCACAAAAAAGGGTTCATTCATGGTAACATTTTTCAAACCTACAACGTGGGTGTCAGAAATTTCAAGAATCTTGTCCACGAGCAAGAATGGTGGCCTATGCGGAAGCATATCCATGATATCGATGATGTTCTTGACGGGAGGTTTTGTCAGGTCAAAGGATGGCACATTGTTCCTTTTTTCCTGCCTTATGATCTTCTTGAGTTTTTTTGCAAACTGTGTGTTTACAAAATGGCCGGGCTTATTGGCAATTACCTTACCACGTATGGGTGTACCCACAAGGGCAAGGTCACCTATTACATCGAGCAATTTGTGCCGTGCAGCCTCATTGGGGTGATGCAGGGTAAGATTGTCGAGGATACCGTTAGGCTTTACCGAGATATCATCCTTATTAAAGGCATGCCTTAGTTTTTCCATCGTTTGTGGGGAGAGTTCCTTATCAACGTACACAATGGCATTGTTAAGGTCTCCACCTTTTATCAAACCATTTTCAAGGAGCATTTCAATCTCGTGCAGGAAGCTAAAGGTCCGCGCATTTGAAATCTCTCCCTTAAATTCAGTTATGGTCTTGATACTGGCATTTTGCGTGCCCAGTACCTTGGTGCCAAAATCAACCATGGTGGTGACCTGGTATTCATTAGCCGGCATGAGGAGTATTTCACTTCCCGTGGCCTCATCCAGGTAACTTATCACCTCTGTGACAACGTATTCTTCCTTTACCGCATCCTGCTCGACAACGCCAGCTTTTTCAATAGCTTCAACAAAATATTTTGAAGAACCGTCCATTATGGGGGGTTCAGAAGCATTCATCTCGATAAGGATATTGTCAATGCCCAGCCCCACGCAAGCGGCCAGCACGTGCTCGCTGGTCTGGATGCTCACACCCATTTTCTCCAGGTTTGTGCCCCTCTGGGTGTTCACCACATAGTCAGCATTTGCTTCTATCACGGGTTGTCCTTCCAGGTCAACCCTTTTGAATGCCATGCCCGTATTTTCTTTTGCGGGTTTAAAAGTGAGGGTAACATTCTTTCCTGTATGTAAACCAACGCCGGTCAAAGAAGCTTCACCGGCGATTGTTTTTTGCTTTGTTTCGGTCTTACCTATCATGGAGTTTATCCTTTTCCAGATTATCTATTTTTTTAACCAGTTCTGGTAGATTCTTAAAATGAACGTATGATTTATTGAACTCCCCGTATGCCAGGGCAGGAGATCCCTGTAATGCCTCTCCATCCTTTACATTGCGGGCTATGCCGCTTTGAGCCTGTATCCTTACGTTGTCTCCTATCGTGATGTGGCCCACGATGCCCACTTGACCGCCAATGATGCAATGCTTTCCTATTTTAGTTGAACCGGCAATACCCGTTTGTGCCGCGATGGCTGTATGCTCACCTATCTCTACATTATGTGCAATCTGTATCTGGTTATC
Source organism: Cytophagaceae bacterium (assembly GCA_002710685.1). Taxonomy (GTDB): domain Bacteria; phylum Bacteroidota; class Bacteroidia; order Flavobacteriales; family Flavobacteriaceae; genus Leeuwenhoekiella. The sequence goes on from PALD01000080.1 coordinate 191,291, forward strand.
GAGCTTTACCCCGCGCTTGATGATGGTTGACCCCAGGGTGGCCCTGTCAATTGTGGTACCGGCGCCCACATCTACATTATCTTCTATGATCACGTTGCCTGTCTGGGGCACCTTGCTGTAGACTCCTTCTTCATTTGGCGTAAAGCCAAAACCGTCCGCACCTATTATGGCACCGCTGTGAATATAGACATTGTTGCCCAGTATGGACTCTGAATATATTTTTGCTCCAGCGAAAATAACACAGTCGTCCCCTATCTCGACATTGTCTCCTATATATACATTGGGATAGATCTTAACATTGTCGCCTATGGATACGTTTTCTCCCAGGTATGAAAATGCACCTAGGTAAACATTGTCTCCATACTTGGCTGAATCAGCAACAAAAACAGGTTGCTCAACCCCAGATTTATGAAGCTTTACCTTATTATAGTACTCTAAAAGTTTAGAAAATGATTTATATGCATCTTCTACACGTATCAAGGTAGTGTTCACTTCTTCTTCTGCGTGGAAATCCTTATCGACTATCGTTACCGAAGCTTCAGTTGTATATATGTAGGAAGTATATTTTGGATTTGCCAAAAAGGTCAATGAACCCTTTGAGCCCTCTTCTATTTTAGAGAGCTTTGAGACTTCAGTATCGGCATCACCTTCAATGATACCGTCCAAAATCCCTGCAATTTGTGCTGCTGTAAATTTCATCATCGCAAAAATAGAAAAAAAAGGGTCAATCTTTATGCTTGGGAAAGCAGATATAGTTTTTGACTATGACCTTGGAGAGTGCTTTTAAACTCAATTGATCACTTGCCTTGACGACATCGATAACTTTTCCTTTTTTAGTTAATATCTCAATACCTGCTTTTTCACTTGTGTAGGCCTGGTTTGTAATGGTGCCCGTAAAAACAAAATAACCTGCTTCTTCTTCTGTGATAGAGTAGGTATCCATCAATCCCTGTATTGTATTTTTCACAAATTCTGGTGAAAATGGTTTTTTCTTGATCTTGATGGCAAGTAGCTTCCTATTGATGATTTTTTTAGAAAGGGTGCTCAACACAAAATCATCTTGCCCGCACCACTCCTTCATTGCGCTTATCACATCATAATCATCCAGCCTTGCAAAGGTCCTGAGCGCATTTTCATCAAACGAGCCTTTTGATATTTTATTTTTCAGGAAGAATTGCAGCGCTTCACTGGCCGGCAGAGCCACTCCGTTTTCGGTAAGGTCTTTTGCCCTCTTGAGCACGCGCACTAGCAACTGCTCTGCAGCGATACCCGTCTTGTGCAGGTAGACCTGCCAGTACATCAAGCGGCGGGCAACAAGAAATTTTTCTATGGTGTACACGCCTTTTTCCTCCACCATGAGCTTATCGTCCTTGACGGCCAGCATGGCGAGTATCCTATCTGTATTGATGTTACCCTCTGCCATACCGGTATAAAAACTATCCCTTTTGAGATAGTCTGTCCTGTCCATATCCAGTTGGCCAGATACAAGCTGGTGCAAAAATGGACGATGGTATGAACCGGTGAAGATTTTAATGGCAAGGGTTAAACTTCCGTTAAACTCATCGTTGAGGGCATGCATGAACCTGCGTGAAATTTCTTCATGGTCGATGTCTTCTACAATGCTATTTTCCATGGCATGAGAAAACGGGCCGTGGCCTATATCGTGCAGCAGGATTGCGATTTTTGCCGCTTCCTTTTCTTCTTCAGAGATTTCAACCCCCTTGCGTTCAAGTACTTCTAGCGCCTTGGTCATGATGTGCAGGCAGCCCACGGCATGGTGAAAACGGGTGTGGTGTGCCCCGGGATATACCAAGTAAGAAAGTCCCATCTGGGAAATCCTTCTCAACCTCTGAAAAAATTTATGCTGAATCAACTCAAAAATGACCCCCCGCGGTATGGTAATAAAGCCATAAATAGGGTCGTTAATTATTGTAAGTTTGTTAGTGTTTCTCAAACAGTGGTTGTTTTCTTTTGGCGAAAGCCGTCACTATATAATGACAACAAAATTGATATAAACAAAGATAATACATATGAGCACGATAAAAATTTTATGGGTAGATGATGAGATAGATTTGCTCAAACCACATATAATGTTCCTTGAAAAGAAAAATTATGATGTCTCGACCTGCCAGAGCGGTACCGAAGCAATTGAACTGGTGGGAGAAGAAAATTTTGACATTGTTTTTCTTGACGAAAACATGCCAGGCCTCAGCGGGCTAGAAACCTTGAGCGAGATCAAGGCCATACGCGATACCCTGCCCGTGGTCATGATCACAAAAAGTGAGGAAGAATATATTATGGAGGAAGCGATAGGTTCTAAAATAGCAGATTACCTAATCAAACCCGTTAACCCCAACCAAATCTTGTTAAGCCTCAAGAAAAACTTGGATACCAGTAGGCTTGTCAGCGAAAAAACCACACTCAGCTATCAACAGGAATTTAGAAAAATCGCCATGGATATGTCCATGGTAAACACCTATGAAGAGTGGGCTGAACTCTATCAAAAATTGACTTACTGGGAGCTTGAGCTTGAAAATATTGAAGACCAGGGGATGCACGAGATCCTAGAGTCGCAAAAGGTTGAGGCAAACAACGGCTTCTTCAAGTTTGTAGAACGCAATTACCAGGACTGGTTCAACGGTAGTGATGATAAACCAGTGATGTCGCACACCCTCTTCAGGGAGTGGGTCGTGCCCCAAATCAAAAAAGACGATGTCCCCACCGTATTCATAGTCATTGACAATTTGCGCTATGATCAATGGAAATCGTTTGAGCCCATTATAGGCAACTATTATAAAAAAGAAAGTGAAAAGACCTATTACAGCATCCTGCCCACAGCTACCCAGTATGCAAGAAATGCAATATTCTCAGGGCTCATGCCCAGCGATATGGAAAAGAAACATCCTGACCTCTGGCTCAATGATACAGATGAAGGAGGAAAAAATCAAAATGAAGATAAATTCCTGGATGCCCAACTCAAACGCCTGGGACTGAATTTAAAATGGGACTATCATAAAATCACCAGCCTAAAAGGAGGTAAAAAGCTGGTGGAGAATTTTAACAGTGTCAAGAACAATGACCTTACGGTCATCGTCTACAACTTTGTGGATATGCTCAGTCACAGCAAGACAGAGATGGAAGTCATCAAGGAACTGGCATCTAACGACAAATCCTATAGAAGCCTTACCACAAGCTGGTTCAAGAACTCACCCCTGCTTGAGATGATACAAAAATCACAGCAGCTCGGCCTGCGCGTGGTACTCACCACCGATCATGGCACCATAAATGTAAAAAACCCATCAAAGGTCATAGGTGATAAAAACACAAGCCTCAATTTAAGGTACAAGACGGGCAAAAGCCTTACTTATGAAGATAAGGAAGTGCTCGCAGCTACTGATCCCAAGAAAATACACCTTCCCACTATCAACATGAGCAGTAGCTTTATTTTTGCAAAAGGGGATTTGTTCTTTGCATATCCCAATAATTACAATCATTATGTAAGCTATTATAGGAACACCTACCAGCACGGCGGGGTCTCGCTGGAAGAAATGATAATTCCATTCGTTATATTAAATCCTAGATAATTGTTATATTGCACCGCCCTTAAATATTCAAACCCCTATGAATGCTACCTATGCATTGTCACATATTGACGACATTGCTCAAAAGGTAATAGATAATTCTTCACACAAGGTTATTCTATTCTCAGGACCCATGGGTGCAGGTAAAACCACCCTGATAAAATCTATGGTTCGATATCTAGGGTACGATGGTGAAGTATCCAGCCCCACTTTTTCTTTAGTAAACGAGTACTGCACAAATGTTGGCGAGTTGATATTTCATTTCGATTTTTATCGAATAAATGACCCTAATGAAGCACTTGACATAGGTTTTGATGAATATTTAGATCAAAACGGTTGGGTATTTATAGAATGGCCTGAAAAAATTAACAATTTATTACCAGAAAATTACCATTCGGCGAATATTAAATCGATAAACGAAAAGGAAAGATTGCTTGAATTTTGTTAAAAAATGTTAAAAATATAATTTATTGCAATAAATATTTAAAACAATGTGTAGGAATTTTCCTTGTTGTCTCTATCCGTGAGTTTGACCAAGAAATCAAAATCAAAAATGAAAAAATTTAATGCGAGACAAAAATGGAAATTTCAAGGTTAAACTGTAGAATTTTATCAGAGAAAGGTATGCGAAAATAAGGAATTTTTAACATTCGTAATTAAGGTGAAATGTGCCCTAAGTTTGTATCAAACAAATCATTAACACATTTAAACCTCTAAAATTATGAAACTAAAAGCTCTACTTTTCGGACTACTTATCGCTGGATCTACTGCATTAACTTACACTGCAACTCAAGAACATAATTCAGATTATGCAGCGAAACAAGTTGACAAAACAAAGGTCAAAGTCCCTCCTCGCGGGTAGTTTGATCGCGGTATTTATGGTGGCATCACCATATTTATTTTATTTATATGAAGGTTTCCCAGATGTCAAAGTTTGGGAAACCTCTTTTTTTGGTATTGACATAACCTATACAAGTAACTATTATGAGAGTATAAATGTCCTCATGTGGATAGTTTTCAGCAAATTAATACCGTTGTTATTTTTATTAATATGGTTCTTTACTTGTAAACATTGGTGGTATCACGCCATATTGGTACCTATAACAATGTTTCTTTTCCAGATTTACACAACCTTTGCAGATGATCAAAGATATGGTGACAGTCGAGAGATTTATATCCTAGCTCCATTAATATTAGTTGCATTTGTATTTCTTTACACAATCCGTACAAGAATATTTGATAGGATTCACAATATTGATTTATCTGAATTAGATAGGGTAAGCCTCAAAGGAGATATAAAACATAATGATTCAAACTATTCTAATGTTATCTCCCTAAATCATGAAGAAAAGGATGAAGACCTCGATGATGAAGATGACAATGAACCACTATTTATGGGATAGAACATTACACTTTTTCCTTTTTGCTGTATTCTGAAAATATATGTAATTTGGTTATTTACTAGAATACACCTATGAACCTTGCCAATAGCCCTTTCACCAGGGAAGAACTTATTCCACAAGAAGAAAAACTTGAAGTTGAGACCCGAAAGGGTTCTCTTTTTATAGGTATCCCCAAAGAAAACCACTTTCAGGAAAAAAGGGTATGTCTCACTCCTGATGCCGTTGCCGCACTGGTAGCTGATGGCCATAGGGTCCTCGTAGAATCAAAGGCGGGTATTGACGCCCATTTTGCAGATCATGATTACTCTGAGGCTGGCGCCGAAATAACAAGCGATACCAAAAAGGTGTTCAGCTGCCCCATGATACTTAAAGTTGAGCCGCCTTCCCAAAAGGAACTCGACATGATTAATCCACAAACGGTTTTAATCTCTGCACTTCAACTAAAGACCCAAAAGAAGGAATATTTCAAGGCTCTTGCGTCAAAAAGGATAACGGCAATTGCCTTTGAGTTCATTCGGGATGAAGATGGAACATATCCCGCGGTACGCACCCTTAGTGAAATTGCCGGTACGGCCTCTATACTTATCGCCAGTGAATTGATGGCCAGGAACGATGGCAACGCCCTCATGTTTGGCAATATTAGTGGTGTACCCCCCATAGAAGTAGTAATCATTGGGGCGGGCACGGTAGGTGAGTTTGCTACCCGGTCTGCACTGGGTCTAGGAGCAAACGTCAAGGTCTTTGACAACTCCCTTACTAAACTACGCCAACTGCAAACAAACGTAGGAAGGCCCATCTACACCTCTACCGTACAACCAAAAAACCTATTGAAGGCATTGCGCAGGTGTGACGTAGCCATAGGTGCCGTGCGCGGTAAGGACCGTGCACCCATCATTGTTACCGAAACCATGGTTGAGGCCATGAAAAAAGGGTCAGTTATCATTGATGTGAGCATAGACATGGGTGGATGTTTTGAGACCAGCGAGGTCACTACACATGACAAACCCATATTTCAGTGTCATGATGTAACGCATTACTGTGTCCCCAACATCCCTGCAAAATATGCCAGGACTTCCTCGATATCAATAAGTAACATCTTCACGCCCTACCTTCTTAACATCGCTGAAAATGGCGGGCTTGAAAATTCTCTGAGAATCAACAAAGGTCTTAAAAGTGGGTTGTATTTTTACCGCGGCATTTTGACGAGCAAATCTGTTTCAGACTGGTTTGATCTACCCTACCGGGATATCAATTTGCTTTTCTTTTGATCACGTTTTATTCAGGAATCATATTGTAGATGAAAATAGTACACAGGGTAGCATACTATCTGGGAGGTTTCTCCATCGGTCTTATATTTTTGGTATTCTTCATTAAAGGTAGCGATACACAAATCCCTTCTTGCGATTACCTTCCCAATGCGCGGGTCTTAAAATCCATACGTAAACATGGGTATAGCCTTTCGGCGAAAGCCAAGGAAAACATGGCACAGTTGCAACTGGATACCGTTGCGCTCAACACCTTGTTCAAGGAAGGTGATGTGGTTTTTTCTAAAAGCGAGACCCACAAAGAACCATGCAAGGTTTTCTACATTCAATCATCAAGTTCACAGCCCCGCCAGTTTGCGGCCGTGCTGAACAAGTGTGATGATGATTATGAAATTGAAAGACTGGAAAAACTGGATTAGATTTTCCTACGCTTTATTTCTTCTTTCAACAGGGTCAGTTCCCGGTTGGTTTGCCCGGCAACCGAGGTGTTCTCCTCTGCCCTGCGTATCAAATATGGCATCACGTCCCTAACCGGCCCAAAGGGTAAATATTTTGATACATTGTATCCATGCGCGGCAAGGTTAAAGGTGATATGGTCACTCATGCCATAGAGCTGGCCAAACCATATACGGCGGTCATTTTTTTCAAAACCATTTTGACGCATAAGTTCCATGGCGAGGTAATTGCTCTCCTCATTGTGCGAGCCTATAAATATCTGGATATCCTCAAGATTATCAAAAATATAGGCCATCATGGCATTGAAATGCGCATCAGTCTCAAACTTGTCCTTGCATATGGGCGACCTGTAATCATGTTGCTCAGCCCTGGCACGTTCCTTTTCCATATAGGCCCCACGCACGATTTTGACACCCAGTTTATATCCTTTTTCAATGGCATCGCGGTGAAGCACCTTGAGATATTGCAGCCTGTCCCAGCGGTAACATTGAAGGGTGTTGAACACAACTGGTTTTTCTTTATTGTACTTTTCCATCATCTCGGCCACGAGAAGGTCTGCGGCATCCTGCATCCAGCTTTCTTCGGCATCAATGAGAAGGGTAATGTTGCACTCCACGGCTTTTGAACAAACCTTGTCAAACCGCTCCTTGATGCGTTGCCACTCTTCATGTTCTTTTTGCGTAAGGTGTTCTTTTTCAGTGATTTTTCTATATATCTCAAAACGTCCAAAACCACTGGGCTTAAATACAGAAAATGGCATCGAGGGCTTGTCTTGTGCAAACTCCATGATCTGGATGACCCTGTTGAGCGCATCATCAAAAGATTGCTCCTTTTCCTTACCTTCCACTGAAAAGTCAAGTACTGAGCACACGCCCTTTTCATACATTTTTTTGACGACCGTATTGCAATCCCTCTCGTTCACCCCACCACAAAAATGGTCAAACACCGTAGCCCTTATCAGGCCCTCAACGGGCAGTTTTGCATTGATGGCAAAACGGGTCACCGTGGTACCTATCCTCACTAAGGGTTGCTTGCTTATCATCTTGAACAAGAAGTAGGCCCGCTCAAGTTCACTATCGGTTTTTAATGCAAACGCACTCTTTGTATTGTCAAAAATCCTGTTCTCTAACATAGTTTCAAAAAATGTGGCCAAATATACTTTAAAATAGCTGCCTTATTTATCAAAAGATATTTAATTTCACCCCGCAAAAAACACATAATGCAAGCCGTACAAGCACAGGAATATAGTATCGTTTTCAACTCAGATGGTTATGCCCAGCTCAATGGGCTACTGGCCAAAAAAAACTATAGCATCCTTTTTTTACTGGTTGATGAAAATACCCATCAGCACTGTTTGCCTTCCTTTTTGGCAAAGGTGGAGACAGAAACCACCATCGAGGTCATAGAGGTGGATTCCGGCGAAGAATTCAAGAATCTGGAGACCTGTGATGGCATCTGGAATGCCCTGTCAGAGCTTAACGCAGACCGTAAAAGCGCATTGATAAACCTGGGCGGCGGCGTCATTACAGATATGGGCGGTTTTATCGCCTGCACCTTCAAGAGGGGCATAGATTACATCAACATACCCACCACCCTGCTCAGCATGGTAGATGCCTCAGTGGGTGGCAAAACGGGAGTTGACCTGGGCAGCCTCAAGAATCAAATAGGTGTGATCAGCAATCCAGAAATGGTACTGGTCGATATTGACCTTTTAAAGACGCTTCCGCGAAAAGAACTACGCTCTGGTTATGCCGAAATGTTGAAGCATGGGCTTATCACCTCAACCGCATACTGGGAGAAGGTAAAGGCTGAGCGGTTTGATAATATTGAAGGTCTGCTGCCACTTATCCATGAGAGCATCGAGATAAAGAACAAGGTGGTCAAGGTCGACCCCCGCGAGCATGGCATAAGAAAATCGCTCAATTTTGGCCACACGCTGGGGCACGCCATAGAATCCCATTTTCTCTCCAGTAAAGATAAAGACCGCCTTTTACACGGCGAGGCAATTGCCGTGGGCATGGTCCTGGCTGCTTACCTATCTGTAAAAAGGGCCGGGCTCTCACGAGAAGTTTATGAAGACGTTTCCCGCACCATGCTCTCCATATATGATAAGGTTAGCTTTCGCGAAAGCGATATCAAGGAGATTATAAAGCTGCTCAAATATGATAAAAAGAACTCGCATGGCAACATCCTTTTTGTCCTGCTGGAAGAAATAGGCAAACCAGCATACAATCAACTCATTGATAATGAGCTTATTTATGAAGCCTTTGAAGATTATGAGAAATTTAATGCTTAAAAATGTGCACAGGCTTGCATATGAAATACGTTTTTTTATAAATTCACCTATAAATTAAGATAACCCCACACTACGTTTATGCGCAGAATTATTGTTGATTTTAAAAAACTCACACCAGAAATACTGGCACTGTTGGTTGATAAATATCCTTATGGTTATGATGATGACCACATCATTTCTTTTAGAAATGCAAAAAATGAGCTCATCGAGGCCGTTGAAGTTAGGACTGAAGATACTATTTACCTGGTCAAGGTGAGCAAGAAGCTTGAGTCATCCATGGAGAATTTTGACGTGGATGATTATGATGATGGCGAGCTTACCGAGCCCATAAGCGACATGCCCGAAAAAATAAAGGGAGAAGATGATGATGAAGATGACCTGGATGGTGATGACATAGATGATATTCCTGATGATACGGGAGAAGATGACGAGGACTAGATATAAAAAGCGCCATTTTTACAAATGGCGCTTTTCTTTTTTATATATAAGTGTATCTGACTATGCCTCCACAGCACTTTCTACATCGACGAGATAACGCTCTGCATCTAGTGCGGCCATACATCCTGTACCTGCGGCGGTAATTGCCTGGCGGTAATCTTTATCCTGCACGTCACCACTTGCAAAAACCCCGGGCAGGTTAGTATGAGTGGATTTTCCCTTTGTGATTATATAACCGGTCTCATCCATGGTGACCTGTCCTTTAAAAAGGTCTGTATTGGGTTTGTGACCTATGGCAATGAACAAGCCCGTGATTTCAATAGTATGCTTTGACCCATCAGTATTATTGAGTATGCTGAGGCCATCTACTACCTGTTCTCCCAGCACTTCATTTACTTCAGAATTGTAGAGTACCGTGATATTGTCTTTACTGTTCACACGGTGCTGCATGGCTTTTGAAGCACGCATTTCATCCTTGCGCACCAACATGGTAACATGCTCGCAGATATTTGCAAGATAGGTAGCTTCTTCAGCAGCTGTATCACCACCACCCACAATGGCCACTCTTTGGTTTTTATAGAAAAAACCATCACACACGGCACAGGCTGATACTCCACCGCCACGCAGCTTTTGTTCACTGGGCAGCCCCAGGTATTTTGCAGAGGCACCAGTGGATATTATCACGGTTTCAGCCTCTAGTTCTGTCTTGTTGTCAACAATAATCTTGTGAATACCACCCACTTCTTTACTAAAATCGACGCTGGTGACCATGCCTATGCGCACTTGCGTGCCAAAACGCTCCGCTTGTTGCTGTAACTGGACCATCATGGTGGGCCCGTCTATACCTTCTGGATAACCCGGAAAATTATCTACTTCTGTTGTTGTCGTCAACTGCCCACCAGGCTCAAGACCTGTATACATCACTGGTTTGAGGTCTGCACGTGAAGCATATATTGCGGCGGTATATCCCGCGGGACCAGACCCTATGATGAGGCATTTTATTCGCTCTACAGCCATTTGTTTCTTTTTTTGTGTAAGCACAAAATTAAGCCATATCTCAAGGAATATAAAATGGAGTGATTGTCATTTATTATAGCGTTATCAACAATCAAAAAAACAACGTTTTCATTGTCAAATTCTAAATAGTTATGCTAAATTTTTATGATTTATCAATGGGTTTTTACAAGATTATTGACTAAAATTAAGATGTAACAGATTAAGGAAATTAATCACCCAACTTCATAGAATATGCTTGCAAGAGTTGCCAACAATCTTTTCTGGATGGGCAGGTACATTGAACGTTCAGAACATATCGCAAGGTTCTTGAATGTCAACTATTTTTCTTCTCTTGATGCGCCTAACGAAATTTCACAGGATAGGCAATTAGTCTTAAAATCCATGATATTCATGGCAGACAATCCCGTTTCAGACCCATGGCTTGAACTCAAGGAAGAAGAGGTGTTGTATGATATAGGCCTCAATCCTGAAAAGTCATACTCCATATTTAACTGTGTAAAGTATGCCCGGGAAAATGCCAATAGCGCAAGGGATTTGATCTCTACTGAACTCTATGAGGCACTCAATAAGTTTTATCACTATGTAAATGGATACCCCGCTGAGGTATTTGTAAAAAATGGGCTCTATGATTTTACGGTAAGTATCATGGAATCCAGTTCTATTTTAAGGGGAAAGGTACGCGGAACCCTTTTACATGACGAGGTATATGCCATTATCATGCTGGGTATCAACCTTGAAAGGGCCATGCAGATTGTGAGGATGGTACATACCAAATACCTGGATGCACTTCAAGCACAAGGAAGTTATGGCGATAAATTTAAGAACAGCTATGAGTGGACCACCCTGCTCAAGTGCAACGAAGCCTATGACATGATGCGCCGTTTGTATAGACAATCTCCCACAAGCCTTACCACACTTGAGTTCTTGATACTCAACGCCAGTTGCCCCAGGTCAGTGATGAACAGCCTTAACCAGGTTTGCAACCACGTGAAGACCGTATCAAGGGAAAAGGACTTCACAAAAAAATCTGCCCAGTTTTTAACTGAGAAAATTAGGGCTGAATATAAGTACAAGCTGGGAGAAGAGATAGAAAGTGACATTGAGGGTTTTATTAAAAATATAGAAGAAAAGCTGTATTTGATTGCCACAACCATAGAAAATGAATACTTTAACTATTACTAAAAATAGTTGAGTATTTTTGGCAAATAATTCTAACGCCCTTGCACTATACCATAAAATACAACGCCGTCAATGTCTACCAGAACCCGGTAGAAAAGGCCCTATGGCAATTTTTGATCAAGCCCATGAGCAATCAAGACCAGCAGCTTGACCATCAATCCTTTACAAATAGCCTGGGCAGTCCTGTTGAAAATTCAATAAATGGCTATGGCTTTGACACCTATAGGATAAACGTACCCCAAAAATTCAATACTATTGAGTTTAATGCGGAGTTTAGGCTTTATAAAGAGATAGTTGATCCTTTTGCCAACCTTGAATTCATGGATATCGAGAAAGAACAGTATGAACTCTCAAAAACTGATTTTAAGATAGATAACGAGCGTTTTTTGGTTTTTACCAAACTTACCCAGCTACCGGCTAATCACGGCCTTGATTTTGCCATGGACACCTCATTATCGATTTTTGACAATTTATTGCGCCTCAATACATGGATTTTTGAGAAATTTACATTCAAGCCCAAGGTTACTGATGTAAGCACCAGCCTTGACAAGATCATTGACCAGAAAATGGGCGTATGTCAGGATTTTACACACCTATTTTGTGCCCTGGCCCGCGCCAACAATATTCCCGCAAGGTATGTATCGGGATATTTACATCAGGGCAATGGTTATTTTGGCGACAGCCAGATGCATGCATGGGTTGAGTGCAACCTCCCAGGAAATGGATGGATGGGCTTTGACCCCACAAACAACCTGATTGCGGCAGAAAACCACATCAAGGTTGCCCATGGCAAGGATTATTCTGACTGCCCACCCATCAAGGGCCTGGTATTTTCACAAGGTGAACACACCACAGAGTATACCGTTGAGGTCACGGGGCAACAGAGAAGGCAGGAACACTTTCATGAAATGCAGCAATCGCAGCAGCAACAGTGAGGGTCGACCCGCTGTTTAATTTACAAATACGACTAGATGATAACCACAGATCACATCAAGGATCTTAAAGAGCGGCTTTCTAATTTAAAGACGCACCTATATATTGACCAAAAAAAGATTGAGATTCACAATGAAGAAGAAAAGACCTTTGACCCCAACTTCTGGAACAATCCCCGCGAAGCAGAGGTTTTTATGCGCGCTTTACGCGGAAAGAAAAAATGGGTAGAAGGCTATGAACGTGGATTGACCCTCGTGGAAGAACTGGAGGTGTTGCATGAATTTTATAAAGAGGGCGATGCTACCGAAAGTGATGTGCAAAACCAGTATGACAAGATAGTTAACCTGATCGAAGACATGGAGTTTAGAAACATGCTCTCAGAAGAAGGCGATGACCTTAGTGCGGTATTGCAGATAACTGCAGGAGCCGGCGGTACCGAGAGTTGCGACTGGGCATCGATGCTCATGCGCATGTACCTCATGTGGAGCGAAAAAAATGGATATAAGGTCAAGGAGCTCAACTATCAAGAAGGTGATGTTGCCGGTATCAAGACCGTAACACTAGAGATTGATGGCGAGTATGCCTTTGGCTGGTTAAAGGGTGAAAACGGCGTGCACCGCCTGGTGCGCATCTCCCCCTTTGACAGCAATGCAAAAAGGCATACCTCATTTGCATCGGTATATGTTTACCCCCTTGTTGACGATAGCATTGAGATAGAGATCAACCCGGCCGAAATAAGTTGGGATTTTGCAAGAAGTAGCGGTGCTGGAGGGCAAAACGTCAATAAGGTCGAGACCAAGGCGATACTTACCCACCACCCCACCGGTATCATCATTCACAATAGTGAAACCCGCTCACAGCTAGAAAACCGCGAAAAGGCAATGCAGATGTTAAAGTCACAACTCTATGAAATCGAGCTCAAGAAGAGACAGGCCGCACGAGCCGAAATCGAGGCCGGAAAAAAAAGCATAGAATGGGGCTCACAGATAAGAAACTACGTGCTGCACCCCTATAAACTTGTCAAAGATGTGCGCACAGGTGAAGAAACAGGCAATACAGATGCGGTCCTGGATGGGGACATTGATGCATTCTTAAAGGCATACCTCATGATGATGGGCCAGGAAGAAGAAGAAAAAGAACTATAATTATGATAAAGATATATCACAACCCCAGGTGCAGCAAAAGCCGGCAAGGCCTTCAGGTCCTAGAACAATCTGGAAAACAATTTCAAATCGTAAAATACCTTGATAATCCGCCTTCATATATTGAGCTTGCCGCAATCATTGGCAAGCTGGGCTACCATGCAATTGACCTGGTGCGCACCAATGAAAAAATCTGGAAGGAAAATTACAAGGGCCGTGACCTCACTGATGAACAAATCGTGCAGGCCATGGTTGACCATCCCAAACTCATTGAGCGCCCCATCGTGGTACACAACAACAAGGCCGTGGTGGGCAGGCCGCCAGATAAAATCAAGGAAGTCCTCAATTAAGGGGTTTTCTTTTAACAGAAGTTTAACCAATACCCTTTAAACGAAGAACAAAGTCATAGTCTAAATAGTGAAACGATTTATCAACTATGAGATTAAGACTTTTTTTACTGCTTACCCTTTTCTTCAACTTGACCCTGGCAGTCGCTCAGGGCAATAAACACAAAGTTACCGGTAAGGTGATTGACACCCAGGGAGGTGTCCCTCTAGAATATGCAACCATAACACTTACAGATGTCAACGACCCACAAAAGGTAAACGGCGGGATCACAGATACAAACGGTGCCTTCTCCATAGAAGTCGTGGATGGCACCTACAATATTACCGTTGAGTTTATTTCGTTTGAAACGAAAAAATTCAATAACCGTACAATTGACCAAGACCTTGACCTGGGTACGGTTCAGCTGGAGTTTGCAGCTTCAGACCTGGATGAAGTAACCGTGGTTGCCGAAACAACAACAGTAGATGTACGCCTTGATAAAAAAATATACAACATAGGAAAAGACCTTACCACAAGTGGGGGTACGGTCGCTGATGCACTCAACAACGTTCCTTCGGTCAATGTGGATATTGAAGGGGGCATAAGCTTACGCGGAAATGAAAACGTACGCATCCTCATAAACGGTAAACCATCGGCCATGGCAGGTTTTGGGTCAACAGATGTTTTGAGCCAGCTGCCCGCAGATGCCATTGAAAGGGTCGAGGTGATCACCTCACCATCAGCAAGATATGATGCTGAAGGAACTGCAGGTATCTTGAATATTATTTTAAGAAAAGAAAAAACTTTAGGTTTTAACGGCTCTATCAACCTAACCGGTGGACATCCTGCAAATGCCGGTATCACGGGCAACATTAACTACCGTACCGAAAAATTCAATTTATTCAACACCACTGGGTTTAGGTACCGGGAGAGTCCAGGTAATGGCTATTTTGATACTGAGTATTTTACAACACGACAAGATGCATTTTTGGATAGTATTGCCTATAACAGGAATATTGAAGATAGAGACATAAGCCGTATAGACAGGGGGTTCAATACAAACCTGGGCCTTGAATATTACCTCAACGACAAGTCATCCATCACCGGTACTGCTTTTTACAGAAAAGGCCTGGACGATGACCTCACTCAAAATACCAATGATTACTTCCTGGATGGCAACAATCAAATAGGTACCATACGTAGGGAAGCCCAGAGCGAGGATGAGTACAGTTATCAATTTGCACTTAACTACATCAACAGGTTCAATGACAGCGGTCATCAATTGACGGCAGATTTTCAATATGATGTGGATAATGAAGACTCTGGTGCATTCATAACTGAAGATGTAAGGTACAACAACACTGACCAGACGGGAGTTGACATCCCCAGCGAACAGACAAGTACTGATGAGAAACAAAAAGAATACCTGTTTCAGGCAGACTATGTTCTGCCGCTAGGTAAGGATTCTCAGTTTGAAGCCGGGTACCGTGGTAATTTTGAAAATACCGTCACAGATTACACCCTGCTTCAGGAAGATGCAAGTGGCATGCTTGTAATTAATGAAAACCAGACCAATATCTTTGACTATACCCAAAACGTAAACGCATTGTACACACAGTACGGGACAAAGTTTGGATCCTTTAATTTCCTCTTGGGCCTTCGCCTGGAAAGCACACAGCTGAAGGGTAAGATATCGTCAGAACTTACTGAAGAAGAACTTCAGGATGAATTCAACTTTGATATCGATACTGATTTCAACAACGATTACCTAGGTCTTTTCCCCACGTTGAACATTATCTATGAACTGGGTGAGAATGAAAACATCTCCTTGGGGTACAACAGGAGGATAAACCGCCCTCGCGGTTGGTTCCTTAACCCATTCCCTTCAAGGGACAGTAGGACAAACATCTTTCAGGGAAACCCTAACCTTCAACCAGCATTCTCAAATGCCTTTGACCTGGGCTACCTTAAAAAATGGGGCAAGAATTTAACCCTTACCTCATCAGTTTATTATCAACGGGAAACTGACGCCTTTCAAAGGGTACAGGAGCAGGTTACCATTACCGGTCCTGGCGGTTCAGATGTCGAGGTTACCCGTAACCTACCATTTAACCTGGCCACTAATGACCGTATGGGTGCCGAGCTGGGTATATTGTACAACCCCTTTCAATGGTGGAGGCTCAATGGTAGTGTCAACTACTTTCAGTTTAAGCTTGATGGAGAGTTCAATGGTGTAGATTATAGCCAGGATAACAGCAGCTGGTTTGCTCGTATGAGTTCTAAGGTCACGCTTCCAGGCAAGATTGACTGGCAGACCAACGCATTTTACCGTGGAGCATCTCAGGAAATCCAGGGATCGTCTGACGGTATCCTGAGCGTTGACCTCGCATTGAGCAAGGACATATTTAACGACAATGCCACCATCTCAGCAAACGTGAGCGACCTTTTTAATTCAAGAAAGAGGATGGGCAACACGACCACAGATTTTATAAACCAGTACAGCGAATTTCAATGGAGGCAGCGGCAAATCAACGTTTCATTGATGTACCGTTTCAATCAACAAAAGAACGAACAGCGCAAACGCCAGAATAACCAGGGTATGGATGATGAAGGTGGTGAAGGTTTTGAAGGCGGTAAATAATCAAGAATGTTCATCTCCCCATGATGACGGGCCGCTTTATGCGGCCTTTTTTTATTTGGCTTTAAGCCAAATAAAAAACCACCCCTAGCAGAGGGATGGTCTTTCATACTTAAAACTATATTGAATATTAGGAATCTTCTCGTTCAGCACGTTTGCGCTCCTTGCGCTCCTTCATGATTTCCATAATGTTACCTCCCAGCCAGTAAGGAACAATCCCTACTAGAAACAACATCACCCAGAATCCTATGGTGAAGATCATCAAGAAAGCTAGCCAGCCCAGATATTGGTCAAATTCAAACATGCGATAGGTTTTATTTTTCGCAAATTTAGCCTATAATATCTTAAAATACCAAGATATTTTAAATTAAGTTATCGCAAGAATATCAACAATCGCATGGGGCTTTTTGCCGTGTTGCGTATTTTTGTGGTAAAGAATAAGGTACACCATTGCCAAGTTCTTTTTAAATTGAAAATAATCGATAACCATATCATTTTATAATGGAATATAGGATAGAAAAAGATACCATGGGCGAGGTTCAGGTGCCCGCAGATAAACTATGGGGCGCGCAAACTGAGCGCAGTCGCAACAACTTTAAAATAGGCCGCCCGGCAAGCATGCCCCTAGAGATAGTATATGGCTTTGCCTATCTTAAAAAAGCTGCTGCATATACCAACTGTGAACTGGGTGTGCTCGATGAAGAAAAAAGAGATTACATCGCCCAGGTCTGTGACGAGATCCTGGAGGGTAAACATGACGACCAGTTTCCGCTGGTGATATGGCAAACCGGTTCTGGTACGCAGAGCAACATGAACGTGAACGAGGTAATCGCTAACCGTGCCCATCAACTTGCCGGTAAAAAACTGGGCGAAGGTGATAAAACGCTTGCCCCCAATGATGATGTGAACAAGAGCCAGTCATCTAACGATACTTTTCCTACCGGGATGCACATCGCGGCATATAAAAAGGTGATGGAGGTCACGATGCCCAAGGTCATCCAGCTGCGCAACGTGCTCAAGGAAAAATCTGATGCCTTCATGAAAGTCGTCAAAATAGGCCGTACCCACCTTATGGACGCCACTCCCCTGACCTTGGGACAGGAATTTTCAGCTTATGTGAGCCAGCTGGACCACGGTCTCAAAGCGCTTGAGCATACCATGCACCACCTTGCTGAACTTGCACTGGGCGGCACGGCCGTGGGCACGGGCATCAACACTCCAGAAGGCTATGCAAAAACAGTGGCAGATTATATTGCAAAATTTACCGAACTGCCCTTTGTCACTGCCCAAAATAAATTTGAAGCCCTTTCTGCACATGATGCTATTGTTGAAACTCATGGAGCGTTAAAGCAATTGGCCGTCTCACTCAATAAAATTGCAAATGACATACGTATGCTGGCCTCTGGGCCGCGCAGCGGTATAGGTGAAATCACCATTCCTGCAAATGAGCCGGGAAGTTCTATCATGCCGGGCAAAGTGAACCCCACGCAATGTGAGGCGTTGACCATGGTCTGTGCCCAGGTAATAGGTAACGACGTTGCCATAACCACGGCCGGTATGCAAGGTCAATATCAGCTCAACGTCTTCAAGCCCGTGATGGCGGCAAATTTCCTGGAGTCTGCACAATTGCTGGGCGATGCCTGTGAATCTTTTGCCATGCACTGTGCTGAGGGCATTGAGCCCAACCATGACCGCATCAAGCAGCAACTGGACAACTCATTGATGCTGGTGACCGCACTAAACACTAAAATAGGGTACTACAAAGCTGCCGAAATAGCAAATACCGCACATAAAAACGGCACCACGCTCAAGGAAGAAGCCGTAAACCTGGGGTACCTCACTGCCCAAGAATTTGATGAGTGGGTACGACCCGAAGATATGGTGGGCAGCTTAAAATCATAAAACAACTTCGCTTTCGCGAAATGAAAACCCTCACGATTACGTGGGGGTTTTCTTTTGGCCTTGAGCCAAATAAAAAACCATCATTTTAGAACACGTGCCACATTGTGTACATTTAACATACAACCACAGTATATGTCAATCAATACACTGAACATCTCAGCCCTACCCAAAAATTCAAAACTGAACAATCAAATCAAACAGTTCAACACGCTGGTGGCCGAACTGAATAAAAAGAAAATCCCACAAAAATTCATCGACTTTTTTAACGTGAAGGTTCACGACCTCAATACCTTGCCAGTAAACAAGGCCTTGCGCAAAAAGATAAAAACCACTGAAACCATTATCCTTAAGATCGTGGCAAAAGAATGTGAACTCTACGTCAAGCACCATAACCGAAACATCTGGTTAGCCCTGGGCATGACGGCATTTGGATTACCCATAGGCGCAGCTTTTGGGATTATCTTTGGGGCAGCAATGGGTGTCGCCCGTGACGATATGTCAAAATTTGCCCTGGGTCTCCCCATAGGCCTCGGCGCTGGCATGGGTATAGGCATCGCCCTGGGGATTGCCATAGGTGGGCACAAGGATAAAAAAGTTGAGCAGCAGGGCAAGCAACTGGATATTGAAATAAAATATTGATGTTGTTAATATTTTTTTCGCTTAAAGCGAAAGAATGGAAGGGCAGACACATTTGTATCGACAAATGTAATATACCTTTGCATCATGAATGAAACATATAAAATTCCCGCCCAGACCAGGATAGGTCACGTACACCTCAAGGTCACAGACCTGCAACGCTCCATGGATTTTTACTGTGGAATCCTGGGATTTGAAGTAATAACCATGTATGGTGACCAGGCCGCGTTCATTTCGGCGGGTGGTTATCACCACCACATAGGTTTAAATACCTGGCAGAGCAAAGATGGCCCTCCCGCCCCAAAAAACAGTGCGGGGCTCTTTCACACCGCTATCCTCTACCCCACCAGGAAAGATCTAGCGCAGGCATTTGTGAGGGTTCAAGAAGCCAGCTACCCATTTACGGGCGCTGCAGACCATGGCGTGTCTGAAGCCCTATACCTGGATGACCCAGATAAAAATGGTGTGGAATTGTATTGGGACAGGCCAAAAGAACAATGGCCCCGGGAAGAAGACGGGTCGATAGCCATGTTTACAAAACGGCTGGATATTGAGGGACTGTTAAAAGAATTGAAGTAAACCTCACAGGTGTTGAAACCCGTGAGGTTATGCTTACTTCTTGTAATATTTCCTGTATTTGGGCAATGCGATAAAGGCAAAAATCATAACCCCCACAAAAATCCCTATGGATTTGTTCAGGTTTAAGATATTATCCCCACTTGCGTAACTATGTAATCCTGAAAGCCAGAAATTTACCCCAAAATAGGTCATCATAATACTTCCGTACGCCAGTATTGACATCAAGTTAAACAACCATTTACTGCGTAGGCCAGGTACTAAGCGCATGTGGATGACAAAGGCGTATACCATGATACTGATGAGCGCCCAGGTTTCCTTGGGGTCCCAGCCCCAGTAGCGCCCCCAGCTTTCATTGGCCCATTGCCCGCCTAAAAAGTTTCCTATGGTCAACATGACCAAACCAACCGTGAGTGACATCTCCGTGATAATGATGAGTTCATCCACGTTGAGCTTCATTCTTTTTTTGTTCTTCTCATTGGTCAACATCATGAGCAACAGGGTCACGATGCCCAGTATCATGCCCAGGGTAAATGGCCCATAACTCGCCACGATTACCGCCACGTGAATCATCAACCAGTAACTATCAAGCACAGGCTGCAGGTTTGCTATTTCTGGATTGAGCCAGTTCATGCTGGCCCCCCATAAAATAAACCCTGCCACAAAAGCGGTACTGGCAATGGTCAAGGCACTCTTGCGGCCAAAGGCCAGGCCAAAGAACATCGTCGCCCACCCTACATAGAGTATACTTTCATATGCATTGCTCCACGGTGCGTGGCCAGAAAGGTACCAGCGCCATATCAAACCTACGGTATGCAGTGCAAACAATATAATTATGGCTGCCGTGGAGAGCCACACCATGACCTTGATGAATCTGTTTTCTTTAAAAATGCGGATAATGACAAATATGAACATCACTACACTGGCAAGTAGGTACAACCAGTAAAGCTTTGTAAAAATATCGTGCTTGTTGTAATATACCTCAGCATCAATCTTGTTTTGACTGGGCATGATGTCCCCGCCAAACTTCTGCTGAAACTTCTTGATACTGTTTAAAAACGTATTTGCCTTTGTATAGTCCCCTGTGCCATTTCCCTCCTGCATGGCACTAAAGTAGAGGGGCAAGATTTGCTTTGTGTACAGAGAATCCATATCCTTGAAGCCCGCAGTGGCAAGCTCAGGATAAGAGACCCATTTATTGTTTGGACTATCGGGAATAGGAAAAATCTTTAAGATCTCGCCGCTCAGCGCACGGTCTAATAGGCCCAGGCGCTCAGCAATATCAATAAAATCCTTGTCAAAACTATTTTTGGCCTCAGCCTGGTACGCTTCCTGAAGATAGGGAGCAATCTTTAAATTTCCCTGAGCATCAATAAAATCGAGCAGGCGCACATATTTTTGACCTTTTGGCACACCTATAATACCCCGTATACTATCATTTTTAGTATTGAGGTAGATAAAATCTGTATTGACCCACAGCATGGGGCTTTGTATCATGCTGTAAAAGGCCTGGTCAGCATTCAAGCCTTGATAGTGGTCGCTGCGGCTCAGTTTTCGCATCAACTTGCTTGAGAAGGTGTTTACCGGCATCATGCGCCCACCATCATCCTGTATCACAAGTTTCCCAAACTCAGCGGCCTTACCTTCCGGTATTTTTGTGGCTTGTATCAAGCTATCCACATTGGCACGGTTGATCATGGTGTGTGTGTCCTCATCCCGGGGTTGCGCCAGTTGCCCAGGAATAAGGTCCTGGGGCTTTTCTACAACGGTGGTGTTTCCATTTTCAACCACCACTTCCTGCTCCTGTGCCGTAATGTTTTGGCTTAAGCCAAATAAGACCAGCAGCAATGGCAGGGCTGCTTTTTTGGCCTTTACCTTATCGAGCATCTTTTTAAGGTGACCAAAACGGCTGCCCTTGTCAAAAAGAATCAGCATCAGCCCCAGGTACAGCAGGAAATATCCCGCATAGGTGACCCAGCCGCCCCAGCGGTCATGGTTTACCGATAGTACGGTGCCCAGCTCATCTGGTGAAAAACTTGCCTGGTAAAAACGGTAGCCTTTATGGTCCAGCACGTGGTTCATGTAGATTTCATAATCAAATTGTTGCTGCTCACCGTCAACCACCGTGATTTCACTTTCATAGGATGAATAGACCTTCTCGGTCCCGGGATACTTCTCTGCGATAAAATCGTTGAGGGTGATGGCAAATGGAAGTTCTACAGGCTTGCTGCCATACGCTAGATGTATGGAGAGGTCGCCCACCTCAATGGTTTTCATATCCGTATTGAAGCCCTTGCCACCCAGCAGTCCCACGGTTTCCGTTTGTCCCTGGGCCGTAACGTTCACAAAAAGTGCATCAGCTTGATTCTTGGTTTTGGGGAAAGCTTCGATAATCCCGTTTGTCCCACGTATTGCCGGTTCTGGGATCACAAATTGCATATCGCCCACCTGGTAGAGTGCACGCAGTTTTAAGTCCTGCAAAGAATCTTTGATCACCTGTGTGGTCTCTTGTGTTGCCATCACGGTGGTTTGCCCTTCAAATGGTGACTTTATGGAGTATTCTCCATTTTTATAGGTGATGTTGATTGCGCCCTCCTGCGGATTGTTGAGCGTAAATAGCACATTGTGGATGCTGCTTACCGCACCTTCCTGGATATAGTGGTCATGCCGATTGCCGTCACCGGCTTCCACGACCTTGAGCTGGTATTTACCTTTGGTATCCTCAACAAGGCCTTCTTCAGCCCCATCGATGAATTTATTGAATGTAATCGTTACCGGGATGGTATCAAATTCTGTATCAATCGTAAAATCATTATCAAGCCTAGGCGAAAGGTTCATGGGCCATTCTAGGTTGCGGCGCTGTGGCGTTCCATCCTTTTCACCATCTATAAAGGCTCGCAAATAGGTCTTTTCACTTAAAAAAGTATCTGCGGTTTCACCTTCACGTATGGGCATGATGCCCTCATAGCCTATATATCTTGTGATGGCCGCACCCACGATAATCAATATAAAGGCCAGGTGCAGGACAAGCGTGCTCCATTTTTCCTTTTTCCATAACTGATAGCGCTTGATATTGCCCAAAAAATTGACCACAAAAAGCACATGGATGAGCTCAAACCACCATGCATTGTAAATCAGTTCGCGGGTGTA
This sequence comes from Cytophagaceae bacterium, assembly GCA_002710685.1. Taxonomy (GTDB): domain Bacteria; phylum Bacteroidota; class Bacteroidia; order Flavobacteriales; family Flavobacteriaceae; genus Leeuwenhoekiella. The sequence goes on from PALD01000080.1 coordinate 214,230, forward strand.
TGGTGTGGGCGAGGTTTCTTGACCCGCATCCAGTATCGTACCCGTTGCCATCGCCACTGCATAGACTATAAAAAGGATTGCCATCAAGCGGGTGGAGAACAGGAATTCGGCTATACGTTTTTGCATTATAAAAGGTGCTTATTTTGCTGGCGCGAAGATACGACACGCATAAGCATTAAGAAAGTTTTTAGAAAGGTTTCAACCCCGCACCTGCCTTGTCATTTTTACTTACTTTTGAACCCGTGATACACATCTCTATCATAGGTACGGGAAACGTGGCAACTCATCTTGCCCAGGCCATTGCACAATCGCCTCTTTTAAGACTGGATTGCGTTTATGGCCGCAGTGAAGAAAAGCTTGAACCCTTTAAAGAATTAACCTCAACTATCACTTCGCTTAATAAAATACAAAATACTGGATTACTGATTGTTGCGATTACAGATGATGAACTCAAGACAATGCCTGACAAAATTGCAGTGGGCGATATTCTTACCGTGCACACCTCTGGCAGCGTCAGCATGCGCGTGTTTGAAAAATTTGAACGTTATGGGGTGTTCTACCCATTGCAAACCTTTACCGCTGGACGCAAAATAGACGTTAAAAAAATTCCGTTTTGCCTAGAGGCAAAAAATAAAAAGGACCTTGAAATCCTGAAGACCGTCACGCAAGCCCTGGGTGCAAATCACTTTGTGGTCAATAGCGAGCAACGAGCAAAACTGCACCTAGCGGCCGTGTATGCAAATAACTTTGTAAATGGTATTTTGGCAGAAGCCAAAACTTTATGCGAAGCATCAGGACTACCTTTTAAAATCTTAAGGCCGCTGGTTGAAGAAACCTTTGAAAAAGTATTTAAAATAGGGCCAGAAAACGCACAGACAGGCCCAGCCCGCAGGGGCGACCATGAAACCATAAAAAAACAGGTGGCCGCACTACCTATGGACCAAAAAAAACTATACATAGAAATCACAAATTCCATATTGAGACGCTATGAGCGAAAAGAGTTATAAAGAGTACTTAAAGCATATCACGACCTTCGTTTTTGACGTTGACGGAGTGCTGACTGACGGCAGCATACAGATAAGCACTGATGGCGAAATGCTGCGCACCATGCACACTAAGGATGGTTACGCCCTAAAAACGGCACTGAATCAAGGGTTCAACGTGTGCATCATTTCTGGCGGGAAGAACGAGGGCGTGCGTTCACGCTTGCGCGGCCTGGGGATTACTGATATTTACCTGGGTGCTCATGTTAAGACTGAGCAGCTTGATGAATATTTCAATATCCACGGCATCAAGGCCGAGAATGTACTTTATATGGGAGACGATATCCCAGATTATCCCGTGATGAAGCTGGTGGGGCTTCCCTGCTGCCCACAGGATGCCGTGAAGGAAATCAAGGAAATCTCAACATACGTGAGCCATAAAAAAGGCGGCGAGGGCTGCGTGCGCGATGTTATTGAGCAGGTACTCAAGGTCCAGGGCAAGTGGATGACAGAGTTTGATGCACAATATGATTGATTCATATTTAAACCACACCCGTTGAACTTCGCAGACAAAACCGTTAACCTCATCAAGGGCTATTTTCACATCATGGCCCTGTATATCATTTATGGGCTTGCGATTACCTTTTTACAAAAATATTTTAATGCCATGGACACCTCCATGTATGACCAGGAGTCCATTGCAGAGCTTATAAGCAGCAACCCCATCAAGGCCGGGTTCATGATCCTTATCCTAGCGCCCGTACTTGAAGAAATAATGTTCAGGACGCTCATCAGGCCCAGTCACCTGGAGCTCATGCTGTTCTTCATGATATGGCCCATATTTTTCATCGGCACCATTGTGCCCATTGATGCGCACTGGGCCATAACAGCAGTATTTATAGGCGTACTGCTTTTTTCATTGGCCTACTTGCTCTCACAGTTGATCCCCGAAAAAAGAACCCTGGGCCTGCGTAACTTTCTGGACAGGCAATACCTGTTTTTCTGGTTTGCCAGTTCTATCGTTTTTGGGTTTGTGCACATCACCAACTACGTTGACAACTATATGGTCAACCTGGCACTTTTTGTCTTGATCGCCCCTAGGATCATTGCCGGTTTCATGATGGGATGGATCAAGTTAAAAAACGGTTCGCTCGCCTGGAGCATGGCGCTACACTTCATGAACAATGCCCTACCCTTTTTGCTTGCCATGGGGCTGCCAGATAAATGAGGCGCTTTCGCGAAAGCGAAACACATACGATCACTAGCTGCCCTTGATGATATTCAGGGCTTTATCCACCATTTCTCCCGGGGTTTGCCTGATGTCCAGGTGAATGCCATAAGTGGCCTCCTCCAGGTCAGCAAATTGAGATTTGAGCATGTCTGCCTTAAAATAATGTCCCTTTCTACTGCTCAACCGGTTAAATATAGTCTCGTAAGAACCGTCTAGAAAAATCCACTCCACATTGCCATGATTGAGCATCTTGCGGTATTTTTCCTTGAGTGCAGAGCAGGCAATCACGCAGCCTTTTTTATCGGCCTGCTCATCGACAAGTTTTGAGAGTGCCTTTAACCAGCCCTTTCTGTCCTCATCATTGAGGGGGTGGCCGTGGGCCATTTTATCAATATTGGCCTGTGGATGAAAATCATCACCGTCAAAAAACGGGATGTCAATCTTTTTTGCAAGCAGTTTCCCTATGGTGGTCTTTCCAGACCCCGAAACCCCGGCAACTATATAGACAGGCTTCATAGATCGAGTTTTAAAGGGCTACCCTCATCATCAGACCCTGGGATTTTAAGATTTGTCCCCAGTTTATCATTGAGCTGCTTGATAAAGTATGCAGAGAGCAAGGGAGATTCTTTTTCAATATTTTGATGGATGAAGAAATCAACCTGGTTGATGCCCTGTTCAAACCATGAACCTAGGCGGTCAACCCAGGCGTCGAGCCTATCATAATCTGAAGGGTGGTTTGCCCCCACATAGCGCACAAAGGCCTCGCCGTTAGTCAACCGCATGTGCAACAGGTCTCTCCTGCCGGCCGTATCAACTATGATGTTTGAGATGTTGTTTTCTTCCAGCAGGTAAAAAAGCTTATCTGCAACCGGCTCTTCATTAAACCAGTCTGTATGCCTAAACTCAACTGCCAGCGGGACATCGCTGGGCCAGTGGTCCACGAAGGCCTCCACCCGGTCAAAATCCTTTGGTTTAAAATTATTGTGCATCTGCAGGAAGACCGTACCCAGTTTTTCCTTGAGCAGTACCGTGTGGTCCAGGTACTCATCTATGCGTGGTGCAGCATCGAGCAAGCGCTTGAGATGGCTTATATTCTGTGTGATCTTTGGAAAAAACTTAAATCCCTCGGGCACTTTGTCGCGCCAGGTCTCAAACTGGTCTTTGGGGAACAATCTATAAAATGTCGCGTTGAGCTCAATACTGTTGAACTGGTTTGAATAATACCCCAGTTCATCTTTAGTGCCGCGTGGATAAAACCCTTTGAGGTCTTGTTTGTTCCATTTTGCACAGCCCACATAAACCTCTGGTTTCTTGCCATTATCATGTTTTTTAAGGGCTCCGGCGGTTTCAACATGGTCTGGGGGTAATGAAAAATCTACATTTTCAGGATCATCGACCTTGCCAAATTTCATAAATCTTATTTTTGATATTAACCAAATATACCCTAATTATAACACACCTCAAGAGGATTTCATAATTTAGGCGCCGCATTCTATAATGAGCAAAAAATGAAAAAAGCCGTATTGTTTTTAAGCTTGGTCGTATTTTTTTCGCTTAAAGCGAAATCACAGACCGCAGAAGAAATCATCAACCGCTACATCCACAATGTAGGTGGACAGACCTGGAACGAGCTTGATGCGGTAAAAATGAAGGCCACCCTGCGTCAAAATGGGATGAACAGGCAGCTTACCATCTATCAAACCAAAGATGGAAAGCAAGCCGTTATCGCCAAAATAGATGGCAAGAACGTGACCCAGCTGGCCTTTGATGGCATAAACCTGTGGCAAACGGACATCGCAACCCAGAAGCCTAAGAAACTTTCGCCAGAAGAAAACAGGATCTTCATGGAGTCTTTTCAGGATTTTCCTTCGCCATTCTTCAAGTACAAGGAGAAGGGCTATGCCGTGAAGAACCTGGGTACGGTTACCAAGGACGGTATTGAGACTTTTAAGGTTTCCCTAAGGCAACCTGCAATCTATGTGGATGGTGAAGAAACCACAACGGTGAGCTATTATTATTTTGAGAAGCAAAACTTTATGCCCATCGTGATAGAGATCATCAAGGCAAACAGGCCTGATATCATTTCCCTGGGGGATTTTAGGGAGGTTGAAGGTTTTTACTTTCCGTATAGTATTTCTCAAAACCTCTACCCCATATCAATCAAGGAAATACTCATCAATCCAGAAATCGACCCCAAGGTCTTTCAATTTGTTGACCCTGACGAGGATAAAAAGGAGTCAAAATAGCTTCTCAAAGCACACACTGTTCTCCACGCCGGCATACTGGCCGTAGTTTGGGGTAACCGTATAGTTGTTCTTTTTATATAGGGCAATGGCTTCGGGTTGCCGTATACCGGTTTCTAGAATACATTTTTTATATCCTAGTTCGCGGGCCCAAACCTCAAGTGCCCCGAGCAATAGGGATGCATACCCCTTGCCCCTGTAGGTTGGCAGGGTGTACATGCGCTTCACTTCCGCGGAAGCGGTATCATATTGTTTTATAGCCCCACATGCCACGGCAATGCTGTCTTCATAGAGTACTACAACATGTTTTATGGAGCCTATTGTATTGAACTGGTGGTAAAATGCATGGTCCTCGCCATCCCGAATAGCTAGGTCGGCATCTAGGTGGCGTACCAGTGCTATAAAATCAGGATTTGAGGCGCTTGTTCTTACCAGGTTTTTCATCTTGATGGTTTTCATAAGGGAATGCCAAAATACTTAAGTCTATCCTATTTTTCACATTTTCTTATCAGCAATGCGGTGGTTTTCAAATTATATTTGGTCATCATGACAATTTCTGAAGATAATCTAGAAGAGCTGCTCAATAGCCCAGAAGAAGCTGCACGGCTTGCAGACCTTATTTATGTTACCCCTTCGCACCTTACCATTGAACGCAAAAAGCACGGACGTGGGTTTAGGTACATCCACAAGGGAAAATCCCTACAGGGAAAGCGCATTTTAAAACGCATCAAAAATCTTGTCATACCACCGGCGTGGCAAGATGTACGCATCGCCGAGCCACCCAATGGCCACATACAGGCCGTGGGGAGGGATGACAAGGAGCGCAAGGTCTACCTCTATCACGAGACCTGGAACAAAATGCGCAATGAGACTAAATTCTTCAAGTTGGCCGCATTTGCCAACGTCCTGCCGCAGATAAGAAAACAGGTGGACAAAGACCTTGATGCCAAGGAAATGACCCGCCGTAAGGTACTGGCGCTGGTGGTCAGGCTCATGGAAGAAACCCATATACGCGTGGGCAACTCCTGTTATGCAAAACGCAACAAGACCTATGGACTCTCCACCCTGCGCACCCGCCATGTGCAAACCACAGAGAGTGGCCTGCGCTTTAAGTTCATAGGAAAAAAGGGCAAGGAGCATGATATCCCCATCCTTGACGAAAGGCTCATTGCCCTGGTAAACCGCTGTGAAGAAATACCCGGCTGGGAGCTGTTTCAGTTTTATGATGAGGAGGGCAACAAGGATGTTGTGGACAGCACCATGATCAATGATTACATACACGAACTGAGCGGCGACATGTTTTCTGCAAAGGACTTTAGGACCTGGGGCGCCACAAAAATCTTCTTTGAGACCCTACGGGACCTTGAGTATCCTGATGCCGAAAAGCAAAAGGAAAAAAACCTGCTAACCGCCTATGACGCTTCCGCGAAAGGACTGGGCAACACACGCACCGTATGCCGCGAGTATTATGTACACCCCGCCATACCAGAAAGCTACATGGATGGCAGCATCCTGCCCTATTTTAAAAAAGTGAACAAAGCATCGCGCAAAAAGGGCGAGCAGCTCTCACAGACCGAAAAAGTAATTACCGAAATCCTTGCCAACTACGAAGTTGAAATCTAATCCATATTTAACCTAGTTGATTTTAAGGTTACAAAGTTTTCTCATTCAATATGAGTAACTTTGCAAACTTGAAGAGAAAAATGGCCGAAATAGAAGAATTCATAGAGGTTTATGGTGCGCGGGTGCACAACCTTAAAAACATAGATGTTAAGATACCACGGGAGAAACTGGTGGTGATTACCGGGCTTTCGGGCAGCGGTAAAAGTTCACTTGCCTTTGATACGATATATGCAGAGGGACAACGACGATATATTGAAACCTTTTCAGCATATGCCAGGCAGTTTCTGGGCGGTCTTGAGCGCCCTGATGTTGATAAGATTCAAGGGCTTTCGCCCGTTATCGCCATAGAACAAAAGACCACTAGCCGCAGCCCAAGGAGTACGGTGGGAACAATTACTGAAATCTATGATTTTCTGCGCCTGCTGTATGCCCGCGCCAGTGATGCCTATAGCTATGTAACGGGCGAGAAGATGGTGAGCTACAGTGATGAGCAAATCAAGGACCTCATCATAGAAGATTATGCCGGCAAGCGTATAAACATACTTGCCCCGGTAATACGTAGCAGAAAGGGACATTACCGCGAACTTTTTGAATCCATCGCTAAACAGGGATTTGTAAAAGTGCGCGTAGATGGTGAGATCCTTGACATTACAAAGGGGATGAAGGTTGACCGGTACAAGACCCACGATATCGAGATTGTCATTGACAGGCTCAAGGTCGAGAACAACAAGGATATGGGCAAGAGGCTGCTGGAAACCATCAATACCGCAATGTACCACGGCGAGGACGTGCTCATGGTCATAGACCATGACACGGACGAAGCAAGATTTTTTAGCAGGAGCTTGATGTGCCCCACCTCTGGTATCTCCTACCCTAATCCTGAACCCAATAATTTTTCGTTCAATTCGCCAAAAGGCGCCTGCCCTACCTGTAACGGCATCGGGCAACTACGTGTGGTGAATACTGACAAGATTATACCAGATCCTGATAAATCCATCCGGGCGGGGGGACTTGAACCGCATGGACCGCAAAAGAAAAACTGGATCTTTAAACAGCTTGAGCTCATCGCGCAGCGCTTTAACTTTAGCCTCAACGACCCCATCAAGGATATCCCCAGGGATGCCCTGGAGGTCATCCTTCACGGAGGTAATGAACGCTTTGCCGTTGAGTCAAAATCCCTGGGTATCACACGTGATTACAAGATTGATTTTGAAGGTGTTGCTACGTTTATTGAGAACACGTACAACAACAATGATTCAACCTCTTTGAGAAGATGGGCAAAAGCGTACATGGACAAGGTGGAATGCCCAGATTGCGAAGGTTCGCGGTTGCGTAAGGAGTCGCTTTATTTCCGTGTAAACGAAAAAAGCATTGCAGACCTCGCAAACATGGATATCATCGACCTTGCGGAATGGTTTGAAAACCTGCCAAAACAACTGAGTGCAAAACAAGAAGCCATCGCGGGAGAAATCCTAAAGGAAATCAACTCACGCATCAGCTTCTTGATCAATGTGGGGCTCACCTACCTGACGCTCAACAGGAGCTCAAAATCACTTTCGGGGGGAGAAGCACAGCGCATACGCCTGGCGACACAGATAGGTTCTCAACTGGTGGGCGTGCTGTATATTCTTGACGAACCCAGCATTGGCCTGCACCAAAGGGATAACGAAAAACTCATCAACTCGCTGGAATCGCTTAGGGATATAGGCAATTCTGTAATCGTGGTGGAGCATGACAAGGACATGATCTTGCGTGCCGACCATGTGATTGACATAGGCCCACGGGCAGGAAAGCACGGCGGTGAGATCATAAGCCAGGGAAGCCCTGCTGAACTTGAAGGACAGCACACCCTCACAACGGGTTACCTTAGCGGGGAAAAAGAAATCCCAGTGCCCAAGGAACGCAGAAAGGGAAATGGAAAAAAAATCACCCTCAAAGGTGCTACCGGCAACAACCTGAAGAACGTGAACGTTGATTTTCCGCTGGGGAAAATGATCGTGGTCACGGGCGTCTCCGGCAGTGGCAAATCTACCCTGATCAACGAGACCCTCTACCCTATCATGAACGCACATTATTTTAATGGCGTCAAAGTGCCCCAGCCCTACAAAAGCATTTCTGGGCTGGACAATTGCGACAAGGTGATTGACATCAACCAGTCGCCCATAGGGAGGACACCACGTTCCAATCCTGCAACATATACGGGGGTCTTTAGTGAAATACGCAGCCTCTTTGCAAAAATACCCGAGGCGATGATACGTGGGTATAAACCGGGACGTTTTAGCTTTAATGTGGCGGGCGGTAGGTGCGAGACCTGCAAAGGTGGTGGCCTACGGGTGATTGAGATGAACTTCTTGCCAGATGTGTACGTGGAGTGTGAGACCTGCCAGGGAAAACGCTTTAACCGAGAGACGCTGGAGATTAGATACAAGGGCAAGTCCATTGCTGACGTGCTCGAGATGACCATCAATGAAGCCGTGGATTTCTTTGAACACATCCCAAAGATATACAGAAAGGTAAAAACCATACAGGATGTGGGATTGGGTTATATCTCGCTGGGGCAACAGTCCACAACGCTGTCTGGGGGCGAGGCACAGCGTATCAAACTTGCTACAGAACTCTCAAAGCGAGATACCGGCAATACCTTTTATATCCTTGACGAGCCCACAACAGGATTACACTTTGAAGACATACGGGTATTGATGGAAGTCCTTAACAGGCTTGTTGACAAGGGTAATACCATCTTGATCATAGAGCATAACATGGATGTGATAAAAATGGCAGATTATATCATAGATATAGGCCATGAAGGCGGTAAAGGGGGCGGTGAGCTTATCGCAAAAGGCACTCCTGAAGAAATTATCAAGAAGAAAAAGAGTTATACTGCACAATTTTTAGCAAAAGAATTATCTTAGGCACTTTTGCATACATTAAAACATACAGATCACAATGAGAAATGAAGCGAGACCAAAACGATGGAACGAAATTAAAACCAATGACTCCTGGGCAATATTCAAGATCATGGGAGAATTTGTCAATGGTTTTGAAAAGCTAAGTCGCATTGGTCCCTGTGTTTCGATTTTTGGGAGTGCACGTACCAAGCCAGACATGAAATATTACAAGCTGGCCGAGGCCGTAGCAAAAAAAATCGTTGAAGGTGGCTATGGCGTGATCACGGGCGGTGGCCCAGGAATCATGGAAGCGGCTAACAAAGGTGCACATCTTGCAGGGGGCACATCTGTAGGGTTGAATATTGACCTGCCCTTTGAGCAACATGACAATCCCTACATCGATAGTGACAAGAGTCTTGATTTTGACTATTTCTTTGTACGCAAGGTGATGTTTGTTAAATATTCACAGGGTTTTGTGGTACTTCCAGGAGGCTTTGGCACGCTAGATGAACTCTTTGAGGCAATCACGCTCATACAGACGCACAAGATTGATAAATTTCCCATCATCCTGGTGGGTACTGATTACTGGAAAGATTTGCTTTCCTGGATCAAGAATACCCTTTTTGACAGTTTTCAGAATATCAGCGAGGGTGATATCGACCTGGTGCACCTTGTCGATACTGAGGATGAAGTGCTTGAGGCCCTTAATGAATTCTACTCAAAATATCAGTTGAGCCCCAATTTTTAAATATTTCGCCGCAAGGCAAACCAACACAGCTTTTATTACGTTAAGGTATAGAAATTGATTGCCTCTACTAACCCTGCCAAAATCAAATTGCTATTTATAAAGAAAACCTAAAAAACACACGACACCCTTGAGCAAGAACTTGCCCCTGGTCCTATTCCTGATTTTTACAATACCCTTTGGGGTTTTTGGCCAGCAGTCCATAGCGATAAATGGTAGCCTGGAGCCAGATACCCATACCATAAAGATGGGTGAAGATGTTGTTTTTGCAAACACCTCTCAAGATACCCTGCACGAAATCTATTTTAACGACTGGGCCAACAGTTTTAGCGCAAAGCGCACGGAGCTGGGCAAGCGGTTTGAGGCAAATTATGACCGCAGTTTTCACCTAGCTTCAGAGCGGTTGAGGGGCAACACTTACGTGGAAAGGGCCACAAATGCAACGTATGACGACCTTGAATTTGACCGTCCAGATGGCATTGCAGACGTGCTCCGGGTAAAGCTGGACAAACCATTGCCCCCGGGCGAAAGCGTAAAATTACACCTGTTCATCCAGGTAAAACTGCCTGATAGTAAATTTACGGGCTATGGAGCCCTGAGCAATGGTGATTATAACTTGAGGTTCTGGTACCTCACCCCTGCCGTTTATGATGGTGAGTGGCACTATTATAGCAACAAGGACCTGGACGACCTCTACACCCTTGCCACAGATTATGATATCACGCTATCAGTGCCCAAAAATTATGAGGTCATCACGGAGCTTGAAAAAAAGAACAACGGCACATCATACGTTTCTGGGCATTATATTGTATCACTCAAAGGTGAAAAGCGTACAAATGCGACCATCTATCTACGCCAGTTTTCTAATTTTGAAAATATAAAGACAGATAAGGTTGAAGTTATCACAAATATCATGGATGACAAGGTCTCGCAGGTAAACCGCGTGCTCATCGTTGATAAAATAGTGTCTTACCTCAATAAAGAACTGGGTGATTATCCTTTTCAAAAACTGCTCATCTCTCAACTGGATTATAAGGAAAACCCTGTTTACGGCCTTAATCAGCTCCCTGATATTATCAGCCCGTTTTCTCATGATTTTCTCTATGAACTAAAAATCCTGAAGACCGCTATCAACGATTATGTTGACAATGCACTTGTCTTTAACCCACGCGAAGACCGCTGGGTAAGCGATGCCATCAAGATCAACCTCATGATGCGCTATATGGATGTGTATTACCCCAAGGTAAAAGTGCTGGGCGACCTCACACGCTTTTGGGTGGTGCGTCAATTCAACCTCTCCAAGGTGGAGTTCAACGACCAGTTTCCATTACTGTACCTGCACATGGCGAGGCTCAACCTTGACCAGCCCCTGACCCAGCCTTATGACAGCCTTATCAAGTTCAACAAGAACATCGCAAATGCCTACAAGGCAGGTGCCGGCCTTAAATATATAGATGACTACGTCAATGCAAACACGGTTGAAAGGACCATTAAGGAGTTTTACGCAGATAAGTTGCTAAAAGCCACAAATTCTGGTGAGTTTGAAGAAATGCTGCGAGAGAATATTTCGCTTAAAGCGAAAGAAGATGGAACGTTGAAAAACCTGGACTGGTTTTTTGATGACTATGTAAGCACCCGAAAAAAAATAGATTACAAGTTCAACGAGGTAAAGAAAAAAGGAGATTCAATCTACTTGACCCTCAAGAACAAGCGCGGTACAAAATTTCCCATCCCGGTCTACGGTATGTATAAAGACAGTATTGTGTCAAAAAAATGGCTGAATGGTTTTGAAAAGGACACCACGGTGGCCATTGCCTCTCAGGGAGTTGACCGTGTTGCCATAAACGCAGAGGGCATCGTGCCAGAGTACAACAGGAGGGACAATTATAAAAAGGTCAACCCATTCTTGTTCAAAAAGCCCATACAGTTCAAGCTGCTCCAGGACATCGAGGACCCGTCAAAAGACCAGGTCTTCTTTATGCCCGTTTTTGAGTACAACTATTATGATGGGGTACAGCTGGGTATAAACATGTACAACAAGACCGTACTTACCAAGGCCTTTAATTATAGCGTTGAGCCCATTTATGGTCTTAAATCAAACAATATTTCAGGAGGGGTGGGCCTGCGCTATACCCAAAATATAGAAGAAGGAAACCTTTATGCTATCCGTTATGGTTTTGGCGGCTCCACTTCTTCCTACGCACCAGATGCATACTATAGAAAGTTCACGCCCTACATCACCTTTGGCTTCAGGACAGATGATTACCGCAGTGACAAGCGCCAGTTCTTGAGTATTAGCAGTGTTAACGTGAACCGGGACGAGAGCGACGTCATCATTAATGATGACCCCAATTATAGCGTTTTTAACGTCAGGTATGAAAACCGAAACCCCGGGGTCATCAAATCGCTCAACTGGTCAACAGATTTTCAGCTTGCGCAAAAATTCAGCAAGATCAGCCTTACTGCCCGGTACAGAAAGTTGTTCCTAAACAACCGTTACCTTGACCTCAGGCTTTTTGCCGGGAGCTTTATCTATAACGATAGCCGCTCAGAAGGAGATTATTTTAGTTTTGCGCTTGACAGGCCCACGGATTACCTCTTTAATTACAATTATTATGGAAGGTCTGAAGACAGCGGTGTGTTCAGTCAACAGCTCATCCTTGCCGAGGGCGGTTTTAAATCAAGACTAGATACCCCGTTTGCAAACCAGTGGATTGCCACGATGAATGCAAGCACCACCATATGGAACTTTTTGCACGCGTATGGAGATGTGGGTCTTGTGCACAACAAACAGGACCCCACCCGTTTTGTTTATGACAGTGGCATACGCGCCAGCCTTGTTGAAGACTATTTTGAGCTTTTCTTCCCCATCTATTCCTCAAATGGCTGGGAGGTGGCACAGCCAGATTATGATCAAAAGATACGGTTTATCGTCACGCTTGACCTACGCACCCTTTTAAGCCTGTTCACAAGAAAGTGGTATTGATTCGCTTTTGCGAAAAGTAATTATCAACTTACCAGTTTTTTAAAGATTTTTTAAATTATACATATCAAAAGAATGTTTTAATAGAAAATATTCAATAAAAAACAGTTTTATTAAAATTTTGACATCACTCTAACGTTTTAGGAATTGTTTTGTACGTGCGTTTTTTTTATTTTTGCAGAACAACCAAATTTTCCAGATGGCTATTAAAACCGAATCACAGAATGACCTCACTTTTGACGAATTCAAGAAAACGGTACTAGAAGATTATACCGTTGCCGTCACAAGTAGGGAGTGCAGCGTTCTAGGACGCAGGGAAGTGCTTACCGGCAAGGCAAAATTTGGTATTTTTGGCGATGGTAAAGAAGTACCGCAACTCGCCATGGCCAGGGCCTTTAAAAAAGGTGACTGGCGCAGTGGTTATTACCGCGACCAGACCTTGATGATGGCGCTGGGCAACCTCACCATAGAAAACCTGTTCTCTGGCCTCTATGCACACACCAGTATTGAGCATGACCCCATGAGCGCAGGCCGCCAGATGGGAGGGCACTTTATGTCACACACCGTAAGGGAAGACAACAGCTGGAACAACTTTGTAGATCAATACAACAGCAGTGCAGATGTCTCATGTACCGCTGGTCAAATGCCGCGCTTGGTAGGTCTGGCAGAAGCATCAAAGCTCTTCAGGAACCTCAAGATAAATGCCGGTACACTATCTAACAATGGTAACGAAGTTGCCTGGGGCACCATAGGAAATGCCAGCACCAGTGAAGGAATGTTCTTTGAGGCCATCAATGCGGCTGGTGTTTTACAGATACCCATGGTCACGGCCATCTGGGATGATGATTACGGGATTTCGGTGCCCAACAAGTATCAAACCACAAAAGAAAGCATTAGCGAAATCCTTTCTGGTTTTCAACGCACTGAAGAACAGGCAGGTTTTGAAATCATAAAAGTCAAGGGATGGGATTATCCCGCACTTATCTCAGTATTTGAACAGGCCGGAAACATTGCCCGCAACGAGCATGTACCGGTCATTATCCATGTGGTAGAACTTACTCAGCCACAAGGGCACAGCACCAGTGGCTCCCATGAACGTTATAAAAGCCAAGCCAGGCTGGAGTGGGAAAAAGAATATGATTGTAACCTCCAGATGAGAAAATGGATGATTGACAACCATATTGCCACTGATGAAGAACTCATGGAGCTTGAGAAAAAAACAAAGCGTCGCGTGCGCGAAGGAAAAACAAGTGCATGGCAGGCTTTTGTAAACCCCATCAAGCAAGATAAGGAGCAAGTTTTAAAAATACTGGATAGCATTATATCACAAAGCGCCAATGCCAGTTTTATAAAACCACTAAAAAATGAACTTGTAGCAGAGAAAGAGCCGCTTAAACATGATATTCTTACCGTTGCAAGAAAGACATTAAGGTTTGTTATCAAAGAAGATATTTTGGCGAAAGCCGAATTGCAGGACTGGGTCACCTCCTACATTAAGGACAATCAGCCACATTTTAGCTCGCACCTGTACAATGAAGGCAATAACAAGGCCACGAACATTCCAGAAGTGGCTCCCCTATATGATGGCGATAACCTAGTGGATGGCAGGATTGTACTGCGTGATAATTTTGATGCTATTTTTGGTAAAAACGACAAGACGCTCGTATTTGGTGAAGATGCAGGAAACATAGGCGATGTGAATCAGGGCCTAGAAGGTTTACAAAAAAAATATGGCAAGCTCAGGGTTGCTGATGTGGGTATACGTGAGACCACGATTATAGGCCAAGGTATAGGACTTGCCATGCGCGGGTTTAGGCCCATTGCAGAGATTCAATACCTGGATTATATATTTTATGCAATGGCCACCCTTACTGATGACCTGGCAACACTAAGGTACAGGACAGCTGGCAAACAGACCGCCCCATTGATCGTCAGGACACGGGGTCATAGGTTAGAGGGAATTTGGCATAGTGGTAGTCAAATGGGTGCATTGATCCACCTGCTAAGGGGAATGTACATTCTTGTGCCCAGGAACATGACAAAGGCCGCCGGTTTTTACAATACACTCCTGGAGAGCGATGAGCCCGCCCTTGTCATTGAAAGCCTCAATGGATATCGCTTAAAAGAGCAGATGCCCACAAACCTTGGTGAATTCCGTACCGCGATAGGAAAGGTCGAGACCATCCGTGAGGGTACAGACATTACCGTGGTTTCTTATGGCAGCACCCTGCGCCTCGTTGAAGAAGCGGCCAAAGACCTTGCAGCGGTTGACATCTATGTAGAGATCATTGATGCACAGACCCTGCTTCCATTTGATATTCACCACGATACGTTACAAAGCATAAAGAAGACCAATAGGCTTCTCGTGGTCGATGAGGACGTTCCTGGTGGGGCGTCAGCTTATATCCTGGGCAAAATCACAGAAGAGCAAGGAGCTTATAAATACCTCGATAGCGCACCGCAAACCCTTGCCGCAAAACAGCACAGGCCGGCCTATGGTTCTGACGGTGACTACTTCTCAAAACCTTCGGCTGAGGATATTTTTGAAAAGATATACGCCATCATGCACGAGGCCAAGCCCACTGATTTTCCATCATTTTATAAATAGATCATGGTATACAGGCCATAATTGACGGGCTGTTTAAACCTTTGAGCACCGTCATGGTCAAATAAACCATGTTTTTAGACGGAAAACGCAACATTTGGTATGATTTTCCCGTCTCTTTTTCTAAATTGGCTGCCCCTATGAGAAGAGCTTTTACCATACTTCTATTCTTTACCATTTCCATAGCTGCCCTTGCGCAGGATCAGGAAGTGGAAGAACGTGATTTTATTGAAGGAACTGTCGTCAATGCGCTTGACGACTCCCCGTTGAGCAGCGTGAACATCATCAACCTGAACACGGTCAAGGGTTCCATCAGTGAAGAAGATGGCCATTTTAGGGTCAATGCAAAGGTAAATGACACTTTATACTTCTCCTTTTTAGGTTTTAAGACCTTACAGGTAAGGGTGACCAATGACTGGAAGAAATTTGGAGATGTCAAGGTAAAGATGACCGAGGTAGGTATCGCCCTGGAAGAAGTGGTTGTAAAAGAAGTAGAACTCAC
Source organism: Cytophagaceae bacterium (assembly GCA_002710685.1). GTDB lineage: Bacteria > Bacteroidota > Bacteroidia > Flavobacteriales > Flavobacteriaceae > Leeuwenhoekiella. The sequence continues at coordinate 230,033 of PALD01000080.1, forward strand.
GGGATATCTTGAAATAGATGCCAAGAACGTGCCTGTTTATAAAAACGTAAGATACAGTATTTCTGGACTTCCCCAGGGCTACGAAGCAGGTGACAGCCAACCGGGTGCCATCAACAAGGTTTTAAGTGCCGTCTTCAACCCTGCTGATTTTCTCTACAATATCTTTGGTAAACGCCCGCAGCAAATGCGCAAACTCCGCAAAATCAAGGAAGATGAAAAGATAAGGGAGCTCCTTAGCCAGAAGGTAGATCGAGAAACCCTTGCCGCTCTCCTGCAGGTGACCACCGTTGATATTGATGAGATCTTGCGCCGTTGTGACTATTCTGAGAGTTTTGTGAGAACTGCAAATGACCTTCAAATCCTTGACGCCATCAGCAGTTGTTATGAAGAATACAAGGCAATCAACAGGGACCGTTAGTTGTGAGCATTTATTTCTTTCGCTTAAAGCGAAAGAAAAACCTATCTCTTTTCCAACCTCTCCTTAAGGTACACTAGTCCTTCTTCAAAATCCTTGCCTATCATTTTATCCATGTTCATGAAGAGCATGAAAATACTTGATGGAAACTTGTTTTCTCCATCAAATCCCCAGGTGACCTCCGTCTCCTCCCCCACGGGTTCCACAACCATAAATGCGTTGCTTATGCTTTTCCATGGCTTGAAAAAACGTAGCTGAGACTCGATACGCTTGCCCTCGAAGATTTCGGTGATTTCCTGCTCCCCGCTGCCCACGTGCTTGTTACCTTCCCATTTTGAGACAAATCCTATCTCGCCATCCGTCCCGGTAAAGGTCTTTACCATATCTGGGTCCTTTCTCGCCCAGGGAGACCATTCATCCTGGTTTTTAAGGTATTTTAAATATTCAAAAACCTCATGTGTGGGGCGGTTTATAATTACGCTCCTATGTACATGGTACGTCTTTGGGGCAATGATGGCCAATATGGCAATAAGTATGATGATGGCAAGCAAAATGTAAAGAACTATCATATGTAGAAGGGTTTATGCTCTCTAAGATACTGAAAATTTATTATTGTCCATACCGTTGCAAGATGCCCTGTATATTCTTTATGTTGGCCTTGGCCCATGTTAATTGCAGCTCCAGCTGTTCTTCTTCGGTAAGTTTCCAGGCAATTGTAGAATTTCTCAACCTGTCCATCAATTCCTGAATGATAATTGCTGCCGAGACCGAGATATTTAAACTTTGGGTAAACCCAAAGGTGGGTATATAGATATAGGCATCAGCCTCATCAAGTACGGTTTCACTCAAACCTATGGATTCCTTGCCAAAAAATATCGCCGCTGGGTCCTTGATATCAAAGTTTGCCAGGGTGTGTGCCGTATGGTGCGGGGTGGTTGCGACAATACGGTACCCCCTACCCTTTAAATCATTGATGGCATCCTTAGCCCAGGCATGACGGTGAATTGTTGTCCACTTCTGGGCGCCCATTGCAATCTCCTTATCTATACGCCTACCCCTTATTTCTTCAATCACATGTACATCCTGTACGCCAAAGGCCTCACAACTGCGTATCACGGCACTGGTGTTGTGAAGATGGCTCAATCCTTCTGTAACCACGGTAATGTGGCGCGTGCGCGTACTACTTACTTCTTTGAATTTTCCCACCCTCTCTGGCGTGAGAAAGCCTTGAATATATGTTAGTAGATCTTCATTCATAAGCGGTGAAATTAAAAAAATTGATTGTTTAATTTTGATGCATACCATTCATTCCACAAAAAATGTCAAAATCTAAAATAGTGGTCCTCACCGGCGCCGGCATGAGTGCTGAAAGTGGCATAAGGACCTTTAGGGATGCTGATGGCCTCTGGGAAGGCCATGATGTAATGCAGGTGGCAAGCCCACAGGGCTGGCGGGCTAATCAAGACCTGGTCCTGGATTTTTATAACCAGCGCCGCAGGCAATTATTGACCGTCAAGCCCAACGCAGCGCACTATGCCCTTACTGAACTTGAAGATAAATATGATGTTACCATCATTACCCAAAATATTGACGACCTGCATGAACGCGCCGGAAGCAGTGATGTTGTACACCTACATGGTGAACTCCTAAAGGCAAGGAGCAGTGTGGATGAGACCCTGGTCATGTCATGGGATAAGGATATTCTCACCGGTGACCTCTGTGAGAAGAAAAGTCAGCTAAGGCCGCATGTGGTCTGGTTTGGCGAAGCTGTACCCATGATTGAGGTCGCGATGCAAATTACCACACAAGCTGATTATATCGTGATCATAGGCACAAGCATGCAGGTTTATCCTGCCGCCAGCCTAATGCATTATGCAAAAAATGATGCCAGGATTTTCTTTATAGACCCCAGGCCAAGCATCAACCCTGGTAAGAACCTTGAGGTCATTGCAGAAAATGCAACCGTGGGTGTGCCTATTGTGGTTGCGCAGCTCCTGAATATCTAAGCCGGGCAGCCTTTGCCCATGTGGCCATGAACTCGCGCTGCTCCTCGGTAAGGTCAGCATCTTTATGGATAAAGGTATACGATTCAAGGGGCATCCAGCCTTCTTCAAAAGCTTCTATGGCTTCTTCCAGCTTATGGTCTTTGCGCTTGTCATTATAATTTGACCAATCTGAGAAGTTAAGGTGGCGCTTGCCATCCTTGATATGGTCTGCAAGCCAAAAATTAACCGGGGCAATCTTTGAATACCAGGGATAATCCGTTTGATTGCTATGGCAATCGTAGCAGCTGGACATTAAAATCGCCTGGGCCTCTTCACTGGGCTTAGTTTCGGCAATAAAGGTATCCAGGCTTTCATAACCACCCTCGTTTTTTTCGACAGGGATGAATTGAATGACAACCAGTGCTATCAATGCAAGAATCAAGAATCTTTTAATCCAGACCATAATGTTTAAATTAGGGGCATTAAAGTACTAAAAAAAATGACACCTCAGGAATTTCAGGCAGCAATGGACTATAAAGATAAGTCGCCACAGACCCGAAAAATGCTGGCACAAACCCTTCTCGACCACCCCATCCTTCTAGCTACCTGCTTCACAATCATTGCACAACAGACCCCAAGGGCAGAATCACGTGCCGCCATGTTACTTGAAATGGCATGCAAGAAAAAACTTAAAATCATCATCCCCCATCTCGATGAATATTTTGAGGTATTGCCCCATCTCAAGGGCGCGGGTGCCATACGCTCCCTGGCAAAAATAGGTGAGCTCATCATCCTGTCAAACTACATGGCGCACGGGGAGATATCGCTTTCGCGAAAGCAAATTGACATCCTTAGGGACTGCGCCTTTGAGTGGCTCATTACCGAGCAAAAGACTGCCCCCCAGGCCCATGCCATGTATATATTATTCTGGATAGGGATTACCCAGCCCTGGATACATGAAGAACTCAAGGCCATAATAATCAAGAATATGCCACATGGGAGTGCAGGTTACATCGCGCGTGGCCGCAACACCTTAAAAGGCATTGAGAGCTATAACAAGTCAAAGAATATGGGAAAGATTTGAAACTACCACCCAGCTAAGGTATCTTTGCGGCTTCAAAAACAATGAAACATGTCATTTTCAGCTCTCGAGGCCATATCACCCATTGACGGAAGGTATAACCGTAAAACCAAGGACCTCTCAGATTATTTTTCTGAGAAGGCATTGATAAAATACAGGGTACTTATTGAGGTCGAGTACTTTATAGCCCTTTGTGAAGTGCCACTGCCTCAACTCAAGGATGTATCTTCAAGCGTCTTTAGCAGTCTAAGGGACATCTATAAAGAGTTTACCCTTGAAGATGCACAGGCCATCAAGGATATTGAGAAGGTGACAAACCATGACGTCAAGGCCGTTGAATATTTCATCAAGCAAAAATTTGACGAGCTGGGTCTTTCAGAACATAAAGAGTTTATACATTTTGGGCTGACCTCACAGGATATAAACAATACGGCAATACCCTTGAGCATCAAGGATGCCGTTGCAAAAGTATATATGCCCCAATTGCTGGAGGTGGTTGACCATCTCAAGCAGCACGTTGATGAATGGAGCAACATCCCCATGCTGGCAAGGACGCATGGGCAACCGGCCTCTCCCACCAGGCTGGGCAAGGAAATAAACGTTTTTGTAGTACGCCTGGAAGAACAGGTTAAAATGTTGAATGCGGTGCACCATGCGGCAAAATTTGGCGGGGCCACGGGAAATTACAACGCCCATAAGATTGCCTATCCAGAGATAGATTGGAAAGAGTTTGGTACGACTTTCGTCGAAAGACGATTAAAACTTTACCATAGTTTTCCCACCACACAGATAGAGCACTACGACCACATGGCGGCATTATTTGATACCTTGAAGCGCATCAACACCATCTTGATCGACCTGGACCGCGATATCTGGCAATATATCTCGATGGAATATTTTAAGCAAAAAATAAAGGCTGGCGAGGTAGGATCATCTGCAATGCCACACAAGGTGAACCCCATTGATTTTGAAAACAGTGAAGGAAACCTGGGGATTGCCAATGCCATTTTTGAACACCTTGCTGCAAAACTGCCCATCTCGCGCTTGCAACGTGATCTTACTGACAGTACAGTCCTGCGCAATGTGGGTGTACCGCTGGGCCATACATTGATAGGATTACAGAGTACCATTAAAGGTCTGAACAAATTATTGCTCAACGAGTCAAAATTTGCCCAGGACCTGGAGAACAACTGGGCCGTGGTTGCCGAAGCCATACAGACCATCCTGAGAAGGGAAGGCTATCCCAATCCCTATGAAGCGCTCAAAGGCCTTACCAGGACCAATGAGGCCATCACGCAAAAAAGCATCGCTGCGTTTATTGAAACTCTTGAGGTAAGCAACACCATCAAGGAAGAATTAAAAGCAATAAGCCCATCAAGTTATACCGGGATATAGATGAAAAAGAATACGGCTAATGTGTATATGACCATATTTTTATTTGTCGCCATACTCATAGCCGGCCTTGCAAGACTCTTTCAATATAATATAACATGGATATTGTTATTTGTGTTTTTTATTGTTTTATTGATAAACATTATCCTCACTGACAGGTTAAAAAACAACAAACATCAGGCTAGTAAAGAATAGGCTTGTTCTGCAATTTCCAGCTCTTCATTTGTGGGCACCACGAGTATTTTTACCGTACTGGGGCTTGTTTGGATTTCCCTGATTTCCTTAGAGCGCATGTTGTTTTTATCATTATCCAGGTCAATGCCCAGATAGCCCATATCCTCACACACCAGCTGGCGCAGGGTGGAGCTGTTCTCCCCTATGCCCGCCGTAAAAACCAACACATCCAGTCCATTGAGCGCAGCGGCATAAGCCCCTATATATTTCTTGATTCGGTAGGCATTCATCGCCAGCGCAAGTTTACATGATGCATCACCTGTAGCTGCGGCTTCCTCAATATCCCGCAGGTCACTCTTGCCAGTCAATCCCAGCATCCCACTCTTTTTATTGAGAAGTTCATTTACCGCTTCGGGGGTGTAGCTCAGTTTTTCTATAAGATAAAAGATGACAGATTGGTCAATATCACCACTTCTAGTACCCATGATCAACCCGTTCACGGGGCTAAAACCCAGTGAAGTATCAATACATTTGCCATCCTTGATAGCCGCGGCACTGCAACCATTGCCCAGGTGCAGGGTGACCATTTTTTTTGGCTTAGCGCCAAAATACCCCGCCGCACGTTCACTCACATATTTATGGCTGGTACCATGAAAACCATAAGCCCTAATGTTCCACTCTTCTAGAAAAGAATTTGCAATGGCATATTGATAGGCCTTTCTGGGCATGGTCTGATGGAACGCCGTGTCAAACACCGCCACCTGCTTGGCCTGTTTAAAGATATTTTCAGCGACCTCGATACCGGTCAAATTAGGCGGGTTATGCAGGGGAGCTAGCAAAAAAAGCCTCCTGATGTTTGCCTTGACATCCTCATTGATCAACATGGTATGCGTGAACTCTTTACCACCGTGAACCACCCTGTGGCCCACCACGGCAACATCTGCAACATTGTTTATCACCCCATTTTCTTTATCCAGGAGCAGCTGGGCCACCTCATCAAGGGCTACTTCATGATCCTTGATTGTCTTTTTAAGTGCAATAGCTGCTGAGGTGGTCTTATAATGTACTTCACCACCATCAATACCTATACGTTCTACCATACCAGAGGCAAGCACTTCTTTGTCCGGCATTTTAAAAAGTTGAAACTTGAGTGATGAACTTCCAGAATTTATGACTAAAATAAGCATGAATCGTGTTTTTATGGCTTTCGCCGAAAGGCAATTATATCAAAATCCCTGCGCCTGGATGGCGGTGATGATTACCGTGTTAAAGATATCATCCACGGTGCAACCGCGGCTCAGGTCGTTTACCGGTTTGTTGAGCCCTTGCAACATGGGGCCTATGGCCAGCGCACCGGTTTCCCGCTGTACGGCCTTATAGGTATTGTTACCTGTATTAAGGTCAGGAAAAATCAATACCGAAGCCTGCCCGGCTACCTCACTGTCTGGCAACTTGCTCCTGCCCACGCGTGGGTCAACGGCGGCATCATATTGTATGGGGCCTTCTACCTTAAGGTCTGGCCGCAATGCCTTGACGATCTTTGTGGCCTCGCGCACACGGTCGACATCCTCGCCTTTTCCAGAGGTTCCAGAAGAATAGCTCAGCATGGCAATCTTGGGCTCAATCCCAAAGGCGATACTACTCTCTGCCGATGAAATCGCGATTTCTGCAAGTTCGCTAGCAGAGGGGTTGGGATTGATGGCACAATCCCCAAAAACCGAAACCCTATCTTCAAGGCACATAAAGAACACGGATGAAACCACCGAAACCCCTGGCTTTGTCTTGATAAACTGCAGCGCTGGCCTGATGGTATGCTGCGTTGTATGTGCCGCCCCAGAAACCATGCCGTCTGCATGCCCCTTGTAAATCATCATCGTACCATAATAGGAAACATCTGCCATCCAGTCGCGGGCAATATCCATGTTGACGTTCTTGTGCTTGCGAAGCTCATAAAATGTCTCCACATACTCCTCAAACCATCGTGATGCCGTGGGGTTTACTATTTCAAGCTTTGCCCAGTCCACTAAAATGCCGTGCAGCGCGGCCTTTTTCTTGATTTCATTTTCATCTCCCAGTAATGTAATATCCACCAGGTTGAGCTCTATCAACCTGGCTGCTGCCATCAGGATACGTTCATCAGTTCCTTCAGGAAGGACGATGTGCTTCTTGGCCTTCCTGGCACGTTGCATCAACCCATATTGAAACATGCGGGGCGTGATACCGCCGGGAGCAAGGTTTATAAGCCGCTCGACCAGGTTATCCATGGGCACCAATTTTTCAAAAAGGGTAAGCGAGGTCTCTATCTTTTGATTGCTGTGTGCGTAAATCCTGGATTTTATGGAGCCTACCTTGTTGGTCACGCTAAAGGTGCCATCCTGAACGGAAACAATGGGCACGATCTGTGATAGCCCCTCTATCAATTTAAGGATGGGGTCTTCGGGCAGTAGGCCACCGGTAAGTATTATCCCTGATATGCGCGGGTAATTGCTGGATATATTGGCCTGCAACGCGCCCAGGATAATATCTGCCCTGTCGCCCGGGGTAATGACCAGGCTGTCTTCTTTTAAATGGGTAAGATAGTTGCGCAACTGCATGGCTCCCACACCATAATTACCGGACTGATTGTTGAGGAATTCTTCGCCAAAAAGTACCTTGCCATCAAGTGCATCCACGATTTCCTTGATGGTGGGATGGGCCAGTTTTTCCATATAGGGTACCGTGAAGACCTCAACGGTCTCCGGCAAGAACTCCCGCAGGCCATCAAGTGCTGCTTCTTGGTCAGAAACCTTGTTTGCGACCACGGCGACCACGGCGACGTCCCTTTCCACGAAAGTGTTATAGGCGACATGGAGGCTGCCCATGAGCTGGTCTCTTGATTTATCGAGGCCACTGGCGACCAGTATTGTGGGAATACCCAGGTTTTTTGCGATAAGCACATTGGTATCAAACTCAAAAACGCTGCCCTCTCCCGTAAAATCTGACCCTTCCACAAGGACAAAATCAAATTTATCCTCCAGTTCCTTATATTTTGTGATGATGGTATCCAGGATATCCCCTGAGCGGATGTTGCGCTTTTTTATGATCTCGCTGCGTGTAAAGGCATAGGCGTCGTGATACTCGATATCCAGGTCAAAAGCGGTGAGGACCGTATTGAGGTGGTTGTCTTTTCCGCCATCCTTTTGGTCATCGATTATGGGCCTAAAATAACCCACCTTTGCGGCCTTGCCCAGCAGTGTGCGCATCAGCCCCAGTGTCACGACACTCTTGCCGCTATCTGGTTCTAGTGTTGCGATGTAAATACCCTTGTTCATGGTTATCTGGTTGTGATTTTATGCAAAATTAAACCATGTGGTGCAGCAAAGGCCTTCCCGTGTTATCAATTTGGCTTATGCCAAAATGAAAAAAGCGAATACCCAGGGTATCCGCTTTTAATAGATTGATAAATGTTTGCTTTTACTGGCCAAAAACATCCATGATACCTTCAAACTGTGAGATATCTACGTTTGCTTCTCCGTTTTGAAATGACTTTACCAGGCTGGACAAGCTTGTAATGTTCATATCGTCCCCCAGTACCCTGGCGAGAAGAAATCCTTTTTCGGCATCCTGTACATAGACAATCACCTCATCAATGGCATCTTCTTCTCCCTTGAAGTAAAGCCTCATGCGCTGGCCACCGTTGCCAAAGCTCATGAGCTCCTCATAATCATCGCTGGAGAGTATCTTCTTGACCTTTTCAGTCTCTGTCTTATACTTGGTCATGTCCCCGTTCTTGATGGGATAAGCCATGATGTTTATCTTCTTTACCGTGGCAAGTACCTCTTTTTGATCTTCATCCAGCATATTGCTTTCAGGACTTATCAAGCTTGTGGGCACATCTACCATGACAAAGTCATCATCCTCCTTGTTGTCTACATAGTATTCTTGAAGGCTCTGCCCTTTATTGCAGCTCACCACAAGAAACAATGCCATTGCGGCAATAAATAGCCTGGAAAACTGCATTATCTTGTTACTTTTCATTTCCTTCTACATTTTTAAGCTTATCCCCACCAGGGAAGTTAAGGTCATTGGCAAGTTTTGCAACCTGGTTAAGGTCTATGTTCCCGGTAAGTTTAAAGATCACCACCCGGTTTTCATTATCTATGTTGCCGTCTATGAACATGAAGAACTCCTTGACAAAATCATCGTTCTTGCCGGGCTTGTAAAAAAACTTGGCATTCTTGTCTTCATGTTTTACGCGCATCAATTCTTCCATACCTGTTTCTTTAAGGTAGGAGTTTACCTCGCTGCGCATCTGCTGCATGATGCCCGTATCTTTACTGGTGTACATATTGATTGTTTCAAGATTGTCAACCAGGTCAATATAGGACTGCATTTCAGGATCTGAGGTGTTCAGGTCCAGTTTTGCGGCAAGCTTAAACAGCTTGGGCTTCATCGACAAGGAGGATACACCGGTCATGTCAACAAATTTTTCAAACTTGTCCTGGCCGTGGCCAAAACTTGTCATCAAAAGGGTAAGGGCAATTACTAATAGCTTTTTCATCGTTTTAAATATTAAGAGTACTTATTTTATGTACTCGCTTGTTGTTTTTGAGAACTCGTCAATTATCTTGAGTTGATCTGTTCCTTGATTCATGAAATTTGACATCATGACTATGGCCTGTTTTGCCTTGAGTGCTGCCTGCTCTTCTTCATAGGTGCCATAGTCGTGTGGTTTTAACTGGCTTCCGCCAAAGAAAACAAACAGGCCTATGACTGCCGCGATACTTGCAGCAACGGGGATCCAGGCAAGGTTTCTTTTCTTTTTGGGCAGGGTGATCGTTCCCGTGAACTTTTCGCCCTGAGCGCTCAAAAAGGCATTGAACATGGCCATGTATGGCTCCAGGTGTGGGGCCACATCACCGCTGGTAAAATAGTCCCTGAGTTCCTGCTCCTGCTGCATGGTGGTCGCACCTTCAAAGTAGGCATCGAGCAGCTCTTCAATTTTCTTTAATCCCATAGCTATGTCTTTTTATTAATCCGTCGCGAATCGCCTTGCGAGCTCTTGAAAGCGCCACGCGAACGGCTGTTTCATTCATTTCCAACTGTTCAGCAATCTCGGCATTGCTATACTGCTCCACATCGCGCAGCTGCAGGATTACCTGTTGTTGTTCTGGCAGCTCCTTCATGAGCTGGAACACATGGTCTACTTGATCCCTTGCTTCGGTCTGCCTGGCGGTATCGTAGCTGCTATCCTCATAATTATTGTGCACGATCTTGAGGTTGTTGCTACTTTTGGCCTTGAGCCTGTCATAACAATAGTTCTTTGTCGTGGTCATGGCAAAGGCCTCTACACTGCGCAGGCCCGTGAGCATCTTTTTTTTAGACCACAGTTTTAAAAGAACTTCCTGAACCGCGTCCCTAGCTTCAGCCTCAGAGACCAGCAAGCGCCTTGCCAGCCTGTAGAGCTTGTCCTGAAATGGTGAAACGATTTCTAAAAATTCGTTTTGATTCATTGCACTGATGCGGTTGGTTACTAGGATGACGAACCACTCCTCTTTTTGTTACAAATTATTTTCTTTAAGCAATAATACCTTAAATTTAGGGTTTAAAGGAAAAATTGAACTATGAAGAAAATCTCCCCAATCCTGCTGGGTATTAGCCTACTATTGACCACATCATCCTGTTTTAAGGACCGTGATGATGAGGTTCAACCCGCATCTACCCTTGAAATCCAAGACTTTATCTATAAAGCGATGAACATTTGGTATTTATACAAGCCCAATGTTCCTGACCTTGCTGACGATCGTTTTACCACTGATGAGGACTATACAAACTTCCTCTCCAGCTTTGACTCTCCCGAAAGCCTGTATTATGATGGCCTTATTGATAATGTAAATGACCGGTTCAGCTTTATGACTGACGATTACCGTGAACTGGAGAACTCATTTGCCGGGGTCACCCTGCAAAATGGCCTTGACTATACCTTACGTTTTGAGCCCGGTAGCAATGTAAATGTCATGGCGGTAGTGCGCTATGTGGTGCCCGGCAGCCCGGCAAATGCGGCTGGCATGGTACGTGGCGATATTTTTAATAAGATTGATGGTCAACAGCTCACGGCAACGGGTGGTAGCCTCTCTGCAACTTCCCGCACTTTATTGAACCAGGACAGCTATACCATATCGCTAGCCACCTATAACGGCAGCACCCTTGAAGCTACGGGAGAAACGGTATCACTCAACAAAGTTGAACTTACCGAAAACCCCATTCTTATCGCTGAAACCCTGGATGTAAATAGTCAAAAAATAGGTTACCTGATGTACAATTCATTCACGGCAAACTTTGATGAACAACTCAATGACGCTTTCGCGAAATTCAAGACTGATGGAGTAACCGACCTCGTGCTTGACCTACGTTACAATGGCGGAGGCTCAGTAAGGACGGCCACTGACCTTGCGGCGATGATAACCGGGCAGTTTGATGGAGACATCTTCTCCACTGAAGTATGGAACCCTCAAATACAGGAAATTTTCAATACCCAGGACCCCACTGCACTGGAGAACAGGTTCAATACCACCATTCGCACGGGTGCTGCAATCAACAGCCTTGAACTTACCCGTATCTTTATTATAGGTACTGGTAGCACGGCATCAGCCAGCGAACTGGTCATCAACGGTCTTGCACCCTATATCACGGTCACCCAGATAGGTACGACCACCGTGGGCAAGTTTCAGGCATCCACTACCTTTTATGATAGTGAGGCGCCTAACTTTCAACGGGACGGTGCAAACCCAAACCACTATTATGCCATTCAACCGCTTATCTTTACCTCTGCTAACGCTGATGGTGTCACGGGATTTGTAAACGGTATTGACCCAGACATTGAGATTGAAGAAAACGTCTTTAACCTGGGGACACTAGGTGATGTAAATGAGCCACTTCTTGCTGAGGCCCTCGCCCAGATTACCGGACGCTCCATGACCCGCCAGCTTGAAAACTTCGAAGTGTATAAAAGTGTGGGTGAGCGCGGTATGGATAGCCCCACCTATCAACGCATGTACGTAGATGGAGTTGAGCAATAGTATTGAGGGTTAGATAATAGATTTTAGACGATAGATTTTAGATGATAGACTAAAAAAAATCCGATGATTGCTCATCGGATTTTTTCTTTATCCCCTTTTAACTTTATACCCCTATTACCAGGTTTACAACTCCAGATTCAACCCAAACCTCACATTCCTTCCCTTGGTGGTATAGCCCACAAGTTCAGTATAATCTTCATTGAACACGTTGCTCACGCCTGCAAAAAGTTTCAGTTTATTTTTAAAAAAAGTGCGGCTCACGTATAGGTCAACAAGACTAAAGGCATCCAGCTCCACATTCCCGCCATTTACAAAGTCAGAGTCTGTACGGCTTCCCGTGTATTGATAATTTACCTGAGCAAAGGTCCTGTCATCTACGTCAAGGCCCAGCAAGGCATTTGCCCTATGTTTGGGGATCCTAATCCCCGCACGGTCCAGGTTTTCAACAAACGTATAGTTTGCCCTAAAATGCATCCATGCAGCAGGGTCAACTTCAGCCTGAGCCTCAATACCGCTCACGGTAAATTCATCAGCCACATTTTGATATTCGCCCTCAAAGGTGTCAAAGTCAATGGTCACATAATCAATAAAGTTCTCCTCAAGACGGTTAAAATAGTTTGCGCTTACGCGAAAAATACCCGTACTCAATTCAGCCCCACCTTCAACCGTGCGGTCTTCTTCTGGCTGTAAATCTGCATTTGCACCAAAAGGTCCATACAGTTGTGAAAGCGATGGCGCGATGTATGACGTGGCATAACTACCAAAGAACTTTAAATATCCTTTCTTTAAATCAATGGTAAATGACGGATTTGCATTATACACCACATGACTTCCATATTCGCTGTGGTTGTTGAGCCGGGCGCCGGCATTCACGTTAAGCCCAAAATCTGATACATACACCACATTGGCATACGGGTCTGCATTTGAGGAACTCTGGCGACCACCAAATTCCGTCCTGCCCTCAACATAGTTAAAACCTACCACGGTATGCAACTGCTCGCCAAAGTTGTACCTGTTGTACACATCAAGCACATAACTATCTGAGTCATAAAAACTGGGGAAACTGCTTTGAAAATCGCGCTCGATCTTGTTATAGGCCGCATTGACAATCAGGCTACCGCTAGTGTAGCCATAGTTTGAGGTCAAGCCTATACGCTTCTGCTTGCTCACCGCAAGAAAATCTGCATCTTCCAGCGGAAAGGAATTGTCATACTCTGAGTCATAGGTATCATAATTGGCATAGAGGGAGACTTTAAAGTTTTGGCGAAAGCCATATCCCACTCTTGCGTTCACGTTTTTACGGTCAAAGGCATCAGCCTCGTCCCCCTTGACGGCCGAGAGTCCATCTGTGTATTGACTGGCAAAACCGGCCCGGTAATCCCATTTGCCCAGCGTACCGCTCACGGTGGCATTGTTGCGAGAATCTGTAAAGGCAAAATCCCTGTTGTCCTGTGCCTCGTTAGTACCCGTCACACTGGTGATGCTGGCGTGTATCTTGTTTTGTGAAGCCTTGCGCGTCGTGATGTTGATAACGGCCGTCGCGGCGCCACTACCATACAATGTACTCGCAGCACCCTTGATAATCTCGATGCTTTCAATGGTATTGACATCCAGCAGCCTTAAATCAAAGTCATTTGCAATCTGTGAGGGGTCTGTCATCTGTACGCCGTCGATAAGCACGAGCACCTGGCGGTTGTTTCCCCCGCGCACAAAATAGCTCAGGTTTTGCCCCGCATTGCTACGGCTACCGTTGATCTCCATACCACTAACGGAATTTATGATTTCGGCCAGTGATTTACCCTGGTTCTGCTCCAGCTCTGCGCGGGTGATCTTGACGACGACCTTACCGCTGTTTTCACGTTTGAGGGGTGTTTTTGAATCAGTCACCACCACTTCATCCAGTTCTTCGGGCTGCTGTTGCGCAAACCCTGAAAAGCAAGCCAATAGGCTAGCTGCAAACACATAGTTTTTTGTGTTCATGTACATAAGATTTATACGGAAAAAGGCATGAAAATCTCTCATGCAAACCTTTATCCCGAAGGTTTTACAATAGTGAAAAATGGCAGGTCTCCTGGCTCGCCTATCGCACGGCCTTCCCCTCGTCCCATGACAAGAGTGGCTGGGGTTGTGCATTTTTCGCTTAAAGCGAAAGGCATACAGTTGCGGGAACAGCGCAGATTTTATGAAGTTTGAAAAATGAGCGAGGAACGACGAAACTTAAAAATTCGTAAATCGCACCTCAACATTCGTTTTTCACATCCTGCTTCCCATTTTAATGGCTGGTCATAATGACCATTGCCAACCAAAATTTCGCCGGCGAAGATACTTATTTAATGATGAAATCAGGATTTAGAATTCACAATTGTGGATTATAAATCAAACCCCTTCTCCTTGGGCAAAAGGTTAGGTAAAGGGCGGAAAAAAATCAAGGATTACCCTCTCATAAACCAACCCGCTTATTTGCTAATCTGCTAATTGATCAACTAGCTAATTGATAAATTGGGTAATTGGATAATCCATAATCCCTATTTTTGATCCATAATTATACCACGATTTGAAAATAACGAGACTACTTCCTGCATTTGCGCTGTTTTTTGTTTTGGCTTGCGCCAAAAAGAAACCCAATGAAATACATCTTCCCGCCGGAAAACCGGTTAAAATACAACATGCTGACGGCTTTAAAATCACGGCATTTGACGGTTATAAAATCATCACGGTAACCGAAGCCTTTCCAGAAGCCCAAAAGGATTTTGTGTACGCATTAATAGAAAAAAACCGAAAATTGCCCGATTCAATAAAAGCAGATGCAACGGTTCACATTCCCGTTAAGGATATCGTGGTCACGAGCACAACGCACATTCCATCGCTTGAGATGCTGGGCGTGGAGAGCACTTTAAAGGGCTTCCCAAACCTTGATTATATATCTTCATCAAAAACGCGGGCCCTCATCAAGGCGGGCAAGGTTGAAGAACTGGGGCAAAACGAGACCATCAATACAGAAACCACGATAAACCTCAATCCTGATGTGGTGGTGAGCTTTGGCGTTGAGGGCGAGAACAAAGCCCTAGAATCGCTCAAGCGGGCCGGAATTCCCGTGGTGTATAATGGAGATTGGGTAGAGCGCGACCCGCTGGGCAAGGCAGAATGGATTAAATTTTTCGCTGCTTTTTATGACAAGTTGAATATTGCAGATTCTATATTTTCTGAAATAGAAACCCAGTATTTAAAAACACAAGAACTTGCCGCTTCCGCAAAAGCAAAACCTACAGTCATAAGCGGGGCACTTTTCAAGGATGTGTGGTATTTACCGCGTGGTGAAAGCTGGGCTGGACAACTCATCGCTGACGCAAATGCACAGTACCTGTATGCAGATTCTGAAGGAACGGGAAGTCTCTCATTAAGTCTGGAAGAAGTGCTCGATAAGGCGCAAAATGCCGATTTTTGGATTGCTCCCAATGCCTTTGAATCGTACACTGATATGAAAAATAGCAGCGATGCTTATGCTCAATTCGAGGCATTTCAAGAAAAGCAAATCTATGGTTTTGGCAGCGCAAAAGGTGAAACCGGCGGACTGCTTTATTACGAAGTCGCGCCAAATAGACCAGATTGGGTCTTAAAAGACCTTGTTAAAATCTTCCATCCTGAATTGCTTCAGGAATATGAACCTCATTTTTTCAAACCATTAAATGATTAGCAAAAACCATACAAAAGCGTTTCTATTGCTGGGCGTCCTTGTGGTGATTGTCTTCTTGGCAAACCTTGCCCTGGGCTCCGTTTGGATTCCGCTTGATGACGTTTTGCATATTCTTTTTGGCGGTCAAGCCGAAAAATCAGCTTGGCAATATATCATTATCGATTACCGCTTGCCCAAAGCCATCGCCGCTATTCTCACCGGCAGTGGTCTTGCCGTCGCCGGGCTCATGATGCAAACTTTTTTCAGGAATCCGCTGGCGGGACCTTTTGTACTGGGTATAAGTAGTGGCGCGAGTTTAGGCGTAGCGCTTTTGATTTTAGGCAGCGCAGCAATAAGTGCTTCTACATTTGCCACCACAGGTAACTGGGGAACTGTTATTGCCGCTAGCTTGGGAAGTTTTTTAGTACTAAGTATCGTCATGCTCGTTGCCGCAAAAGTCAGGGATGCTATGGCCCTTCTCATCATTGGTTTGATGTTTGGCAGCCTGACTTCTGCAGTAGTTAGTATTCTAGCATATTTCAGTCCGGCGTCAGAATTACAGCGCTATATATTTTGGTCTTTCGGGAGCTTGGGCGATATCTCATGGCAAGGCACGGCAATATTGGCTTTGTGCTATTTTATCGGGGTGATGCTGGCGGTGTTTTCAATCAAGACCTTAAACAGTTTGTTATTGGGGGACCAGTATGCGCAAACTTTGGGCGTAAGCCTTAAAAAAAGCCGCTTCATCATCATAATCGCTACCAGTATTTTGGCAGGAAGCCTTACCGCATTTACCGGCCCAATTGCCTTTGTTGGTCTTGCGGTTCCGCATTTGATTCGGCAGGTTTTTAAGAGCAGTAACCATTGGCTTTTATTGCCCGCATGTATGCTGGGCGGGGCATTGCTCATGCTTATTTGCGATAGTATCGCACAAGCACCCTTAAACAGTTTCACCCTTCCCATCAACGCCATTACTTCCCTTGTGGGAGCTCCGGTCGTGATTTGGTTACTGATAAGAAAACGTAAATTGATATTTTAATGTCCAGCCCAGAAAACATATTGAGCACTCAAAAATTGAGTATTGGTTACGGCAAGGATTCGGTGGTTGCGCGGGATATTAATTTGGCTTTTGCCAAAGGAGAAAACATCGCTGTAATTGGTATCAACGGCTCTGGGAAATCAACATTGCTACGCTCGCTTTCCGGGCTTTTGCCAGCGTTATCTGGTGAGATTCGCTTTCGCGGAAGCGACATAAAAAGTTTTGCTCCTGAGACTTTGTGTCAAAAACTGAGCGTAGTGCTTACTTCGCAACCTATTTCAAAAAATCTTAGTGTCAGCGAACTTGTTGCCCTGGGGAGACAACCGTATACAAATTGGCTGGGCCGCCTGACGCAGTCTGATAAAAAAGCGATATACGACGCGCTAGAAGCGACGCAACTTCTTGAACTAAAAAACAGAAAATGCCATACGCTAAGCGATGGCCAATTGCAGCGCGCGCTGATTGCTCGAGCCTTAGCTCAAGACACGGATGTCATCGTGCTAGACGAACCCACGACACACCTTGATTTGCACCACAAAGCATCCATTTTTCAACTGCTGAAAAAGTTTAGTCAAGAGCTAAGAAAAACCATGATTTTTGCCACGCATGACATAGAATTAGTACTGCCGCTGTGTGACAAAATGGTAATCATTAAACATGGAAAAACCATTTTTGACACTCCAGAAAATCTCGTGAACGGTGGACATTTTGATGATTTATTCCCGTCTAAAATTGTTGCTTTTGATAGAGAGCAGAGAAGGTTTTTGATAAAGTAGAAAGCGGTTCATCGCTTATTTTCATTATCTTTAAATCATGGAAATGGATATTAAAAATACTAAGATTGAATTAATTCAATGGTTGACAACTCTTGAAGACAAGTCTTTGATAGAGAAGATCCTTGCGTTGAGGAATACTGAGCAAGAAGATTGGTGGAAAGATACAAGCGAAGCTGAGAAAAACTCTATTTTAAAAGGTCTTGAAGATGCCGAAAGTGGAAAATTAAAATCACATTCAGAAGCGCGAAAAACCTATGAAAAGTGGTTATAAAATTCTTTGGACGGACCACGCATTAGATGAATTAGCGAAGACCTTTGAATATTTAGAAGAAAATTTTAGTGAGAAAGAGTTACAAAGACTCTCAAATTCTATAGAATTTACGCTTTAGCTAATTTCCCAGAATCCAACCCTATTTCCCGCATCACAATTTAAAAACATTCGTAAAACCGTTATTTTAAAATATAACACGATCTACTACCGTGAAAATGGTGATGTAATTGAAATCTTATCCTTTTTCTCCAATAGACAAAATCCTAAAAAACGCAAATTGTAGATATCTACTTCTCCTTTTAGAAGGTGCAATTCTTAGGAAACCTTATCTTTGACTCAAACCTAATTTTCGCATGAGCGACACATTGATTATACTTATTACGGCATTGCTCTGCCTGGGCATTGGCGCATTTATAGGCAACCTCATTGCAGGACTAAAAACCAAGTCGGCGACAAGTTCACTAGAAGAAAGGCTTAACAGCCAGAAACAAAATCTAGAGCGTACAGAGCTCGCTTTCCGCGAAAGCGAAGAAACCAGAAACAATCTGAATAGCGAGATTTCGGCCTTGCAGAACAAGCTCACCGCCCGCAATGTAGAATATGAAAACCTGGCTACGCGACTGCAGGAAAATAAAGACGAACTGGAAAAATTACAGGAGAAATTCACCAAGGATTTTGAAATCGTGGCAAACAAGATTCTCGATGAAAAATCCAGTAAATTCACCTTGCAGAACAAGGAGAACCTGGATATTATACTTAAACCACTTCAAGAAAAAATAAAGACATTTGAGGAAAAAGTGGAGCTGACCAACAAAGAGAGTATTGACCGTCACAGCGCCATGCGCGAGCAACTTAAAAACCTTGCCGAACTCAACCAGCAAATGAGCAAGGACGCCGATAACCTGACCAAAGCGCTGAAAGGTGATTCTAAAATGCAAGGAAATTGGGGCGAGCTTATCTTGACAAGAGTCCTAGAAAAATCTGGACTTGAAAAAGACCGCGAATACACCATTCAGGATAGTCACAACACCGAGGATAACAAGCGCCTGCAGACTGATGTGCTCATCCATCTGCCAGACGGCAAAAAAATGATCGTGGATAGCAAAGTATCGCTGACGGCCTTTGAACGTTTTGTGAGCGAAGAGGACGAAATGCAAAAAAAACAATACCTGCAGCAGCACATCAACTCCATCAAATTGCACGTAAAACAACTGAGCGAAAAGAACTATCACCACCTCATTGATGAAAGTCCGGATACGGTCTTTATGTTCATCCCCATCGAGCCGGCATTTGCGATTGCTTCTGCAAACGAGCCCAATTTATATGAAGATGCGTTCAGCAAACAGGTAATCATTGTGACGCCCTCTACCCTGCTGGCAGCATTGAGGTTGGTAGATAACCTTTGGCAAAACGACCGTCAAAAGAAAAATGCCATTGAAATCGCAACTCAGGCAGGAAATCTATACGATTCTTTCACCCTACTGACTGACGAACTCTTAAAATTAGGCCGCCAACTTGGGACTGTTTCTAACACCTATGAGAGCACGATGAAGAAACTTACCGGAAGAGGAAACATGATCAACCGGGTAGAAAAATTGCGTAAACTGGGTGCCAAGGCAAGTAAACAAATCGACACTAAATTATTGAGCCGGGCCCGTGAGGAAGACATTGATGATGACGATGATGAAGATACACCAGCCCTTGAAGCCCCTAAAACCGATAACGGCAACCTATTCAATAACTAGACCATGAAAAGAGTTCTTTTAATTATCCTGGGGGTTATACTCGCACTGTTCATCGCCTTTTATACCATCGCCTATTTTGCAACATATAGCGAGGGGACCAGAGCTGGAGAACTCATAAAATTCTCCCATAAAGGCGTGATTGTAAAAACCTGGGAAGGCCAGATAAGCCAGGGGATTAGCGGTGCACAGATTTTTGATTTTTCGGTGATGGGTGGTGAAGATGAAGTTATTGAGAAAATGCAGGAGTATCAGGGAGAATATGTCAAGCTCACTTACGTGGAAAGGTTTACAACCTTCTTCTTTTGGGGCGACACAAAGTATTTTATCACTGATGTTGAATTAGCTCAATCGCCGCATTTTAGGAGGTAGTTTTAGTCATTCATACCTCGTACCTCGTAGCTCGTAGCTCGTAGCTCGTAGCTCAAAAATCAAATAAATTACTTAAGTCTTCTCCGGTCTTTATCGTCTGAAGAATCTTCATTTTATCTTTTTCACTCTTAAAAAGGATAAAATCTGCTGGCTCTCCTATTTGAAAATCCTTAATCGATTTGTTATTTATGAATGATAAGGGTTTGAAGGATGCCATATCGATAGCCTCTGAAAAAGTTGTTATTCCGGTATTTACCAAATGATCAATACACCAAGTCAAGGATTGAGCCGAGCCTGCAAGCATTTGAGGGTTATCTTTTATAAAAAGTCGGCCAGAATCACTAAGTTCAACTTCGCCCCCAATATGCGTTGTGTATTTCCCAGCGGTCAAGCCCGCGAATTTTGTACAATCACTTACTAAAATACACTTTCCGTGCTTTTGCTTCAGAAATACTTTGAGTACATTTTCTGGTAGATGAAATCCATCTGCAATCAAGGAAGCCCATAAACCTTCAGCGGCAAGCTGGTCCCAAATGTAATTATGATGTCTGGGAAGTTCTAGATGTGTGGCATTTCCCAGATGTGTGGAAATTTTGGCGCCAGCCTTAACTGCCTCATCAATTTGCAATGAAGTCGCAGCGGTATGCCCAATGGCCACCAATACACCCCAAGTAGTACATTTTTGAATAAATTGTGCAGCATTTTCCCATTCTGGGGAGAGTGTAATCATCTTTATCCTTCCATCCGCTACATCCTGCCATTTACTAAAGAGATTCCAGTCTGGTGCCTTTATGTGTTCTAGTGGATGAGCACCTCGTGGTCCATTTTTTTTTGATAGAAAAGGGCCTTCAAGATGAATTCCCTGGATGGTTTTATTGACCAATTCATTTTGTTGACAAGCTTCATTTATCACTTTAAGCGTGGCCTGGATATGCTCATCACTATTGGTAATCAACGTGGGAAAATAGGTTGTTATCCCTACTTTCCAAAGCTGTTCAGTGACTTCAAAAACATCTTCAACGGTAAGACCATCTTCATTAAAATCAATTCCCTTAAAACCATTGACCTGCAAATCCACCAGCCCGGGAGCAATACTGTTTTCGGGAGTTCCGGTATGTTTTTCAACAGCAGTTATATAACCATTTTTAACGGTAATCTTAACCGGTTCCCGGGTTTTGTAATGAAGTCCCTCTAGCTGAATCACACGCTTTAGTTTGATGAATTCTTTTCTAAATTAAGATGTAAATCCTTAACCACTGGCGAAACTTCTCTTTTATTTAAAAGACCAAGCCCTATATACAAAATAAGTGCTATAATCGTGGGGCCGCCCACCTGTACTGCCAGAGAATCAAAAGGAAATAACTTTAAAACTATAAATCCCATTAATCCACCTATAATGGATATTACGGCGATTTTTCCGTCGCTTTTCGCAAAAGCAGGTAAAAGACCCAGAATCATGGGGATTGAGATGGGACCGAGTAATGCGGCGAACCAAGAAATAATCAGCCCAAAAACACCACCAAAATACCCCGCATTCAACGCCGTGACAATGGTAAGTGACGTAAAACAAAGCGTAGTGATCCGGGCAAGTTTGAGGTTCTGTGAATTTGAAAAGCTTCTGATTTTTGGGAATAAATTGGGCAAAATATCCCTGCTTATCACCGCTGAAACCGTGTTAGAGTCTGATGCGGTCATGGATAACGTATTTGCAAATAGCGAGGCCAGGACAAGTCCCACAAGCCCTTTTGGCAGAAAATCTATTACCATTTTACCGTATGATAGCGTGGGGTCTGCCAGGTTTTCAAAAAATAAAGGCGAGGCAAACATGGGATATAAGAGGATGAGTGGCCAGATAAAATACAATAACGATGAAAGTACTGCCGCCTTGCGCGCCGTTGTGCCCGATGATGATGAAATAAAACGTGTTGCGAGGTTCCAGGTGCCGCCACTATAACTGAAAAAGTTAATGACTAACATCACCAGGGCAAAAAACACGGTATATGGACTATTGAAAAAAGCTGAATTGCCTTCGGGCAATTTATCCCACATGGAGATTAAGCCTTCAAGGCCATCATCTAATTTTATGATTATCATGACCATCATGGTAATCCCGGCCAGTAACTGAACGATAAACTGGGCAAAATCATTCCAAACATCTGCCCAAAGACCGCCAATGGTTATATAGACCAAGGATACACTGCCCACGAGCAAAATTCCCACGGTTATTGAAGTGCCGCTAAAAACATTGAGCAATACGGCAATGGCTGCAAGTTTCCCACCCGTATCAAATACCTTGATAATCGCGCCGGTCCATGCAATTAACTGTTGTGTGGTAAGATTGTAACGTGTCAATAGATATTCAGTGGGAGATTGAATACCAGAATAGATACGAAGCCTTGACCACCTTGGGGCAATATAGAATGCTGCAATCATGGTGGCAATGGCCACGGTAAAGGCCCACCAGACATATAGTGTAAAACCATGGGTGTAGGCAATTCCGGCGTAAGCCACAAAAACGGCCCCACTGTATCCAGAAACATGGTGTGAAATCCCAGAGAGCCACCAGGGCAACTTCCCTCCTGCCGTGTAGAAGTCGGCAGAATCCTTTACCCTAAAATAAGCCCATAACCCTATGGACAACAGCATTATAAAATAGATAAATAATACAACCCAATCGAGTACCTGCATAAAAATGATTTTCTATTAACAAAAAACTTCTATCCTCATTTTAATTTGGCCAAACGGTCACGCAAAACTTTCATGGGCTGTATTCTTATTTCATTTTGTTCTTTTATCTCGGCATCATACAAAAAACCCTTATTGAGCGAGGTGAATTTCTTGCTCAATTTATGGGCATCTTTAATAACCGTTTCCAGCGCATTAAGTACCTGTGGGGTTTGTGCCATGACAAACCCTGGTGAATTATATTGAGCTTCAATTTCCTTAAAGCTTAGGTAATTCATCCTTAAATCAGCCATAAGCCTGTAATGGTCAAACTCCGTTTTATGCTCTTTAGGGTCAATCTGGTTTATCTGTTCCTGTATTTTTGCATATTTCTCTTTAAGAAGCTTTATGCTCTTGGTCTTGACGGGTTTTCCATCTTCAATCAATTCTGGAGACCAGAACAAGAAATCTTTAAACCTTTCAATCTCGGCATTGTTGAGGCCAAACCTTTTTTTGGCGTAAGCCGAAACAAACTTCTCTGGATCTATCGGCTCCTTGCTCTTGAGGGCTTCGGCATAACTGGCAATCAAGATCCTGAAACCAGAAAGTGGATAGTTATTTCTTATCTGCACCATATCAACAACGTCATAGCCCACATCCCAGGTAAAACCGTATAGGCCACTGGTAGACCATGAGGTCATGACCATACCCTTATAACCTGCCTCTCGGGAATAGGGTATGAAATCGCGCTGGTTGTTAAAGTGGGTTTTCCAGTTTGTGATGTACCAATTGTCAGGATGGCTACGAATGGATGGTGCGCCCCAAAAGGTAAAACCGAGTTCTTGTAATTTTGGGATATCCCCAAAATGGTTCACTTTCCAACCGTAGTTCCAGTCTACAAAAATGGTTTCCTTGGGAAGCTCCCGTGCTGCCTCGGGATGCTTTAAAATGATATCGGCCCACATGACGGGTTTTTTACCCAGGTCGATTACCAACTGGGCAATCATTTTCATGTGGTCAACAAAAAGTTTTGACTTGCCCTCTTCTTCTACCTTTTTCTGGCATTTTTCACAATGCCCCAGTAACCGTGTTTCGTCACCTCCTATGTGGATATAATCTGAATTGTGCATGGCAGCCATATCTGCAAAGAGATCTTTGAAAAGTTCACGGTTTGCCTCTACTTCCATGGGGCATAGTTGAGATATGTCTTTATCGTCTTCTTTTAAGATGCTATAGCGTGGGTTTCTTAAGATATATTCTAGATGGCCCAAGCTTTGCTGCAACGGTATCACCTGAATCCCCAGCCCGTCGCAATAAGACACAAAATCCTTGATTTCTTCACGGGTATATGAATACTTATTGCCAATGGTCGCATGGTCTTTAAAAGGATATGTGCCCTCATACTCCATCACGATGGTGTTCATGCCAAAACCTGCAAGTTCTTTAGCAAAATCCTTGAGCGCCCCAGGGGTCATTACCTGAATACGCAGGTCAAGGTGAAATCCTTTAACCTCAAAATCATCTGTATTCATATCTTGACCCCAGATGGATAAAGGGACCATTATGATCAACAGCATTATTTTGAGAAGATATCCAGATTTCATGTCTTATTTGTTAAGATTAATATACTGCATTGATTCTTTGGTAACCTTATATGCCGCTTTGTCAAAATAAAACATGCAATGCGGGTGTTTCCTGAGAATCGATGCCGGGCAAGAAGTAGAAATGGGCCCCCGCAAGGTGTTCTTGACGGCTAGCCCCTTTTTATCACCCACCACGACACAATAAAGAAATCTACCATTTAAAAGTGTGGGGATGGTCAAGGTAAGCGCTGTCGTGGGCACTTCTTCAATAGCTTCAAAACAAGCATCATGCACTTGTTGTAAACGGCAATCATCATCAAGTACGACCTTTTTTAATATTTGGCTGTCGCCAAAATCAGCCACGGGCGGGTCATTAAAAGCAATGTGGCCATTTTCTCCTATTCCCAGGCATACAATGTCAATTTTGTGCATCGTGATAAGTTGAGAAAAACCATCTATCTCATCAGCGACATCATTCCATGGGTTGATCAAGTGCTTTTCCTTTACCCCTACCTTAGAAAAAAGGTTTTCCTCAAGATAGTTGGCAAAAAGTTGGGGAGCTTTTTTGGGCAGACCCAGATATTCATCCATGTTGAAGGCTATTATCTTTTTCCAGTCTATTTTGTTAGATCGTGATAAGTAATCTAGCATTGTATCCTGGGAAGGTGCCGCTGCAAATATTATCCTTACGTTTTGTTGCCGTTCCTGTAATTCAACAATCTTATCTTCTATAGCTTTTCCTGCGGCCACTCCAGTCTTTGCAGGAGATTCAAAAACCTTAACGCTATTCTTTAAATCAAGCATTTATTTTTTCAATTTATTAAAAAATTAATCCTCACCGGAAATAATCGTGCCTCCGGCAGAATTTTTTGAAAACTGACCATATCAAATTTTTCGTTTCTTTATTGGATTTCAAAATGATCAATGATCATTTCCTGCTCCATATCATTGCTGGGCCTTGCCCCCTTAAACAACCACAGGTTGATCTTGATCCTTTCATCTCCCGCTGGGGGAATATTATCTCCCGTATAACTCCATTCACTGATTACATCATCTGCCCCTGGGGTCAATGTATGGCCTAGATAACTTCCAAATTCAATTACATCAGCCTGCCAATCAAAATAATGTGTGGAGAGTTTTCCATTTAGATTCAGGCCATAACGTGATTTATTTCCTGCTAGATAGGATGGTTGAATGGCAAATTGTGAATTTTCATTTTCATCTTGGGACCACTTGGAAAATTCAATATCGATTTCCTCTTCGTCGTTAGTGTATGAAAAAAGCCCCCCCACAACATTTTTATCAAGTGCATCAACATTGCTCGCCACATAGAAAACATATTTTTTGAATCCGTATGAATTGCGCAAGGTTATACCTGCACATGACCATAGGCCGGCATTTTCAGTAATCTTAAGATGCAGGCGACCTTGATTATCAACCCATACATTTTCTTCTGAATCTGAAAAGTAATTAGGGCCAGGCCCCGCTGTTTTATCATCAGTATCCCTCACGATCCATTCATATCCTGAGAATTCTATGATCCTTGTACTGTTGACGGGCGTGGGTATTTCTTCTTGTTCCTGGGAAGAACTACAGGCTGCCAGAAACATCACTACCAGTACACAGTTTACATATCTATATCCCGTGTGGGACTTTTTAGAATTTTTAAGTCTATACATCATCTAGTTATTGAACGGTGACAAGGATATTGAATGGCTCAATACTTGATCCTGCCCTATCTCTTGCCGAAAGCGTAATCACATCTTCACTCCCTGAACCATCATTGATATACAGAAGGTTCATTACCTCAACATCATGTTGCGTAAACTTATCACCCACCTGCATGATACTGGCTCCTTTTACAAGCCAACCATGAACAGGGATTTCCTCAACCGTATAGATAACATCTTCTGGATTTGCTCCCGTGACCTCTAAAATGTTATTGTCAAGAGCCGTTGCCCCACCTGCCCCTACTGTAAAACCAGTATTGGTGTTGAGTTCTATTGAACTATCTCCTGATGCTAAAGTAGCAATCAACATAGGCGGACTCAAAGTAGTACTTTCTTTTGAACCAAATTCATCAGTCTCATCACCACCGGCCTCACCATCAATCACCAGTGCGATACGACCTTTGTTATCAATACTGTTATAAAAATCAGTAACATCAAATTGAAAAATATCTATTTTCTCAGTTGTAATACTGGCTATGGGCGCATCATCAGGTAAAGTGGCGTTATTAAAGTTGAGTCCCATTTCAGTCCATAACGTATCTTTTACTGAATATACATCAAGGCTCAAACCCTTAGCGTGAGTAAAACTTACGGCCAACTCCAGCTTTACATCAGTTATGACACCTTCCTTTTCAAAATCTTTTAAATCAAACATCATGTAGGTTTTCCTGTCATATTCACCGTCGCCAGTAACATTCTTTACCTTTAATTTTTGGTCAGAGCCAAAATTAGAACCAGATTGACTGCCCCCGTTGATAAACGTATCAAATAATGGGGTAATGGTATCCCTTACAACAGATGCATCAGGAGGGTTTAAATCTCCAGATGGTGCAGAAAAATACACGATGGATGGTGAAATATGTATCACACCATTTGTCGGCTCCAGGTTAGATGTTGTAATGGTCCATTGACTGCTTGTGCCTTCATTAATTATCCCTTGAAAATTACTGTTATGAGACAGGTACATTATCTGTCCATTTTCAGTTGCATACGGTAATGGATTATTACCTTGTATAAGGTCAGGATCTGTAAATAGTACCGTGGCCTTGACAATATGGTATTTTAATGCATTGCGTAAAATGGGTACAGGTATTTCAGCCAGGGATTCATAATTGTTATCCTCAAGATATTCTTCAAAGGCACTATTTGCTGGAGCTATAAAGGTATGAGTATCTGCTGCCTGATAAACATCTTCAAGACCCGAGATTTTAATTGCCTCTTCCAGTAGTGACAGGGATTCTTTTGTCTGGATATATTCCCATGCGGTAACACCCAGCTTACCCGTGGAGCCTGATGGCTGATATTCATAATCCTCCTGTATCTCACAACTGTATATCGCGCAAAGTATTATTGCCAAGACCGATACGCTAAAAAGTATTTTGTTTGTTTTCATCTCAATTTATTTTAATGATTTGAGCACCGATTGACCTTAGTCTATTGATAATATGAATTTTGTTCCAGGTTAGGGTTACGGTTTAAAGCATCCTCATGTAGAGGCCAGAGTATATTACCCTCATCACTTATACCGTTTATGGGGTTCATGACTTCAATGGCTTTACCGGTCCTTACAAGGTCAAACCACCTGTGTCCCTCATAACTAAGTTCAATAGAGCGTTCATGTAAGATGGCCGATGCCACATCTCCATACATCTCCGTGGCAGTTGACTCATCAAGATTGGGCAAGCCGGCCCTGCTTCTTATTAAGTTCAATAATGTGAGTGCTTCTGCAGTTTCCCCCAGGGCTTCATGGGCCTCAGCCTTTAAAAGGATTATATCTGCAAGGCGCAGTAGGACGATATTGTTAGCCGAAGGATCTGGACTTTCATCATTGAATCCTTGCCCAAAGAACTTCCATATTTTCCTGGGTGCTTCTACCGTGGTATCATAAATCAAATCTTTCCTGGCATCACCTTCTTCAAACGAATCCCTAAACTTCTCACTGGGAAAATAATGACTGTCTGAACCCAGGGCATATAGAACCCGTAATGAATTGGTCTGTGTCTCGTTGTACCCTACTTCAAAAATACTTTCATTAGAATATCCAGATGTAAAGATCTTTGACCAGTCGCCAATGGAAACCAGGGAGTAGAGATTATTCTGCATTACCGCTTCCGCGGAAGCGATTGCACTATCATACTCATGCCTCCACATGTAGACCTTTGTTAAAAGTGCCTGAGCCCCGCCCTGGGTAAATAAAATCCTGTCCCGCTCACCCCCATAACTTTCCCGGCAATTTTCGGCAGCAAAAACAAGGTCAGCAACAATTTGATCCAGTACGGTTTCCTTATCCGTCCTTTCTAAAAACAAATCCTGGTCAATGCTCTCATAGGGTTCAAGGATAAATGGGACATCTCCCCAAAGCCTCACTGCATAGAAATAGGACAAGGCCCTCAGTGCCCTGGCCTGGCCTTCTAGCTGCAGCCCAAATTCACTACCCCCCTCAAATACATCTGGGATATATTTTATGGCATAATTAGCCCTGCTTATGGTTTCGTAAATATTGTTCCAGCTGGCTGAAGAGGTGGTCCTGTTCAATGTGTTTTGAAGCAGTGCCTGTGGATCACCAGAGTGCCTGGTATCCACGGCATCTGCCCTACCCTCACCCCAGAAGGAAAAGTTTGTACGAAAAGTGGATTGGGCCGCCGCATATATGCCATATACACCGGCCTGTGCATCAGCTGAAGTTTTATAGTACCCCTGGGCAGGAAAACTGCTTACCGGGTCCTTGTCAAGTATATCATCTGAACATGATAAAATACTTAGTGCGACAATTACATGGAATATTCTTTTCATCTTCTTCATTTTGAATGTTTTTAGAAACCTAGGTTCAAGCCTAAAATAAATGTCCTGCTTTGTGGATATGAGCCTTCATCCACTCCGGTCCTTAAGCCGTTATATGAGTTAACATCTGGGTCATACCCGGTATAATGCGTCCACGTTATCAGGTTTGACCCCGTGATATAAGCATCAAGTCTTGAGAGACCAAATTGATCTATCAATTTACCGGGGAAACTGTACCTTAGATTGATGTTCTTCAACTTGATGTAAGACCCATCTTGAACCCATCTACTTTGCACCCTACTGTCAGTTTCCAGGGGATCATCCTGTATGGGCCTGGGAAAATCTGTAATATCCCCTTGCTCACGCCATCTATTGAGTGCATCTCTTGACAGGTTGTTATACCGCACAACTGAATTTCGCTGATGATTGATTTCGCTATAGATATCATTGCCGTAAGAGAACTGGAAGAAAACACTTAGGCTGAAGTTTTTGTATGAAAAATCATTGGTTATTCCTCCATAAAAATCAGGTGTTGCATCACCTATCACCTGCTTGTCATCAGCATCTATAATATTATCACCATTGACATCGTCCCATATGGGATCACCTCCTTGAAATTGTGGCCCCGTGGCACCGTAAGTCACGCCGTTGACGTTGTCTTCATCCCTGGCATAAACTCCATTGAATTTCCAGCCATAAAATGTACCTATAGGAAGCCCCTCTTTAAGAATATGATATTGACCATTTTGAATATAACCATTGGTCAACAATTCATCTGGTAAATCCTTGACCATATTTTTGTTAGAGCTGATGTTAAGATTAGTATTCCATTTAAAATCACCTACAAGATTGCGTGTGCTTATTGAAACCTCTACACCTTTATTTTCAATTTCACCTATATTCTGAGTGATGTAAGAAAACCCGGTAGTCCTGGGTATAGGTACATTGTAAAGTAAATCGTTTGTTTTTTTGAGATAAACATCTCCATTTAAAACCACCCTGTTTTTCCAGAGACTAAGGTCTAGGCCGGCATTATATTGTGTGGTGGTTTCCCAGCTTAAACCAGAATTAGGCATGACCACGGGAGCTGCACCAGAGTAATCCAAGTAGTTTGCACCCACCATGAATTCTCCCTGAGACGTATAGTTCCCTATTGCTTCATTACCGGTCTGACCTACGCTTAAACGTATTTTTGCATCATTTACAACTGTTATACCTTCAAAAAATGATTCATCAGAGAAACGCCAACCCAATGATGCAGAGGGGAAATAACCAAACCGCTTGTCTTTTCCAAAACGGGATGATCCATCTGCCCTGAGATTTACCTCTGCCAGGTATTTGTTCTTATAATCATAAGAAATCCTTCCAAAATATGAAAGCAGGGCATGTTCAGTCGTGATATTTACTTCCTGGTTAGAAATTGTTCCAGCCCCGTTCAACGTAGTAAGATTGTCGCTGGGAAAGAACATTCCGTCAAGGCCGGTTTGTTCATATTTCCATTTTTGAAAACTCATGCCCAGCACTGCCGAAAGATTGTGGTCTCCAGCTATGTTTTTATCAAAGCTCAAGTAAGTCTCATTTCCCCAGGTAAGGTTATTAAGAGCCCTTACCGCCCCTGAATTATAGCCCTCACGATAATCCAGGGTAGACGGAAGAAACTCATCCTCTTTCATGGAAATATAATCCACGTTAAGGTTGCTCCTTAATTTAAGCGCATCGATGATTTGATATTCTGCATACTGGCTTCCTATAATGCGGTTGGTTTTATTGAGATGCGTTGCCAGTTCCGCAAGGCCTACGGGGTTTCTTTTACCAAACTGGTAACCGTTCAATGAACCATCTGGCAGGTACATGGCATATGTGGGTGGGCGTATGAGCAACTCCCTCACAACACTCAAATTGCCACTTCCACCTGCATTTATCCTATTATTGACCCCATTGGTGTACGATATGCTTTGTCCAAAAGTAAGTTTGTCAGAAGCTTTAAAATCCACATTTAAACGAGAGGTGACCCTTTTATAATTTGAATTGAGTATAACACCATCCTGGTCTAAAAAAGAAGAACTCCAGGCATATTTTATGTTTTTGGAACCACCCCGTACAGAGAGTTCAGCTTTGTATTGAGAAGCCACCCTGAAAACCTCATCCTGCCAATCCACATCTCCATTGTTTTTTGCACTAAGTGAATCTATCACAGCAAAAGTAGGTTCAGTGGGATTGACCATATTTC
Organism: Cytophagaceae bacterium; assembly: GCA_002710685.1. Lineage (GTDB taxonomy): Bacteria > Bacteroidota > Bacteroidia > Flavobacteriales > Flavobacteriaceae > Leeuwenhoekiella. The sequence goes on from PALD01000080.1 coordinate 260,999, forward strand.
TATATGAATCAAGAATAAGGTCGCGGTACTCGCTAGCATTCAACACGTCCAGGTGACGTGTAACCTCACTGTACCCGGCAAAAACATTGACGTTTATCTGTGCATCTCCATCCATACCCCTTTTAGTAGTGATCATCACCACACCGTTTGCTGCCCTGGAACCATATATGGCCGTTGAGGCAGCATCCTTCAATATTTCAATGGACTCAATATCTCCTGGGTTTATATCAGCCAGTGGATTCAATCCAAAATTCTCTGTCCCGTTAAGGGAAGACATTGTACTGGTTTCAATGGGAATACCATCTACCACATATAATGGGGAGTTACCTGAATTTAAGGAAGAGCTTCCCCTCACGCGTATGGTCATCCCTCCTCCCGGCGCCCCAGAATTTGATGTTACCTGAACTCCTGCCGCCCTTCCCTGTAACAAGGATACTGCATCCTGTTGATTTGCTTTTGAAATTTCTTCGCTTCCTACAGAAGTCACAGAACCGGTAAGGTTCCTTTTCTTTTTCTTGCCATACCCCACAATTACGAGTTCATCTAGTTGATTGGTCACCGGGGCTAATGCCACATCAATCTTATCATCATCCCCAATCGTGATTTCCATAGTTTCAAAACCAAGAAAAGAAAAAACCAAAACATCACCTTGTGATATCCCAGATATTGAATAAGAACCATCCATATCTGAGGAAGTCCCCGTGGATGAGTCTTTTACAATAACATTGACCCCGGGAATGGATTGTCCTGTCGTCGCATCTGTAATAACACCTTGAACAACTGTATCTTGAGAATAAGCGGTAAAAACACTTAAAATCAGCAGGCTACATAATAAGATACCTTGACGTAGTCTCAATGATTTATCAAAACTGTTACAAATAATTTGACGCATAATCCAGTATTTTAATTATTTGATAGATTTTTATCAATCTTAGGACTCAAATGTAAAATTAACTTTCTTATAATGCAAACGTTTGCATTAAAAATGTGAAATTAAAAGTATTCATTTCCAATATTTGATGATATAATAATTATTTTTGTTTATATAAATAATGCGTTAACATCCATTATATATACTATATGGTCTTTTTTTTTAGATAAATCAATCACCTTATAATTGATGCAAACGTTTGTTGTATTATTTTATGAAAAAAAATAGAATCACGCTTAAAGACCTGGCGAAGGAGCTTAATTTATCTCCTTCCACCATCTCAAGGGCTCTAGATAATCATCCTGCCATAAGCGCTGCCACAAAAAAAAAGGTTCAAGATAAAGCTGAAGAGTTAGGTTTTATGCCAAATTCAATTGCCTCCAGCTTCCGAAAGAAAAAGACCAGTTCCATAGGGGTGATTGTTCCGCGCATAGATATTCATTTTCATTCCCTTGTAATCAGTGGTATTGAGGACTTTTCATATCAAAGGGGATATAATGTCACCATATTTCAATCCAAGGATTTATCCAAAAGAGAAAAAGAAATAACAAAAATCCTTCAAAACAAGATGGTTGAAGGTATCATAGTTTGCCTTGCCACCGAAACCAAGACCTATGACCACTTCAAGAAGTTCAAGAAGTTTGGTGTCCCCATCGTATTTTATGATAGGGTTCCGGCAGATTTAAATTTCAATAAGATTGTAATCAATGATTTTGAATCGTCATTTATGGCCACAGAACACCTCATAAACAAAGGGTGCAACAGGATTGCCCATATTGCCGGTAACCAATCTACAGATATTTTCAAGGCACGCCTTGAAGGCTACAAAGCCGCATTGACAAAGCATAAAATGGATATTGATAAAGATATTATTTCGTTTACCGAAAATCTAACCTATGAAGAAGGTGCGCTTTGCGCAAGTAAATACTTGTCACTTGACAGCATCCCGGATGGTATATTTTGTGCAAACGATTACACAGCTGTAAGTGCTATCCAGGTTTTTAGAAAAGCAGGTATAGATATCCCTAAACAAACTGCAATCGTGGGTTTCAGCAACTATCCTATTTCACGGGTTATTGAGCCACATCTTACCACTGTGAATGATCAGGCATTTCAAATGGGGGCAGCAGCAGCAAAACTTTTGATACGTCTTATTGAAGATGAAGATGAAATAATTAATTCTGAAACCATCTCCTTAAAAACTGAATTGATTGTGCGTGAGTCATCGATGCGGTAATAGATTTCATCACCCATGTTGAGCTTGCACAATCGCCGCATTTTAGGAGGTAGTTTTAGTCAGTCATACCTCGTAGCTCAAAAATCAAATAAATTACTTAAGTCTTCTCCGGTTTTAACCACTTAGGCGCGGGCAATGGTTTAAAGTTCCTCATTTTTTCGAGCAAACGGTTGACATCATCATCAACCAATAGCATTTTATAATTTTCCATAGAGAGGAAACCGCGTTTTACCATCTGCTCCAGCAGGGTAATAAGAGGGTCATAAAATCCGTTGATATTCAACAAACCTATAGGCTTTGAATGCAGGCCCAGCTGGCCCCAGGTGATGATCTCAAAAAGTTCTTCCATGGTGCCAAAACCTCCCGGAAGCGTAATAAACCCATCACTCATCTGCTGCATTTTAAGCTTGCGCTCATGCATGTTTTCAACCGTGATAAGTTCAGGCAGGCCCAGGTGCACCACTTCTTTTGTCTTCAAAAAACCGGGGATAATACCTATAACATTCCCTTTTTGGGCGAGGGCGGCATTGGCAAGTTTTCCCATTACTCCGCGCTTCGCGCCACCATATATCAAGGTAATGTTTTCGCTGGCAAGCGTTTTCCCTAATTCTTCGGCTTTAGTGATAATTTGGGGGTCGTTACCCTCACTGCTTCCGCAAAAAACACAAATAGACTTCATATATATTGTTAAACTGTTAGTAGTTATATGGTTACCCAACCCATAACCATTGGACATTCTCTAAATACTTAATTCTCATTTCTCAAACCTGGAGACAGCTTTTATCATCCGGTCATTGCCAAATATATCCTTGCGCAGTTCCACTTCAGCAAAGCCCAGTCCTGCAATCAATCTCACGGTCTCAACTCCTAGATATTGATTGATCTCATAATACAGCAATCCATCTTTCTTCAAAGCTTTTGTGGCAAATTCAGCAATGCTTTTATAAAATTTCAACGCATCTTCATCTGGTACAAAAAGTGCCGTGTGGGGTTCATTATCAAGTACATTGGGCTGTATTTCGGCTTTTTCCAGTTCACGCACGTATGGTGGGTTTGAAACCACTATGTCAAATTCAGCAAAGTCTGAATTTTTAAATAAGTCCTCAGGATTTAAAGCATCACCTTTAATAAAAGTGACCTCAACTTCATTCAGTTTGGCATTTTGCCTTGCGGTTTGTAACGCTTCCGCGGAAATATCAACGGCAAACACCTCAGCGTCGAGGCTTTTGGCCAGACTTATCGCAATACATCCAGAACCCGTCCCGATATCTAAAATCTTGAGCTTACTGCCCACTGCTATTGAAACCTGCCGACTGTCATTAATAATCCATTCCACCAGTTCTTCAGTCTCCGGCCGAGGGATCAAAACCGCAGGGTTTACTTTAAATGGCAGTCCATAAAACTCGGTTTCTCCCAGGATATACTGTAACGGCTCATGGGTTTTCAGCCTATCAAGGGCGTTTAAAACCCGTGTTTCTTGCTCTTTTGGCAACGAGTCATTACGGTTTAGCGAAACATCGATACGTGACATATCTGCGTAGCTTTCGCAGCAGCGATAAAAAAAATTGCGTGCTTCTTCCTCAGGATAATCAAGACGCAAATCATCAACAAACCGTTGTCGTAGCCCGTCTAAAGTCATCATAAACTTTTAAGCAAATGGACAGGGCAACTACAATGACCGGTGTCTCCCATGGGGCCATCAATGTACTCAAAACCGTTGCGGCGATAGAGTTTTTGGGCGGCTTCCATGTTTGGCATGGTCTCAATATACATCTTTTCAAACCCGTTTGCTTTCGCGAAAGCAATACAGGTATCCATCATTTTTTGTCCTACCCCCTTACCGCGGATGCCGTTGAGAAAGTACATTTTTTGCAGTTCGCAGACCGGCCCGTCATAATTGTCAAGTTGCGCGATGCCCGCACCGCCCAGGAGCCTGCCATTGTCCTCCACGATAAAATATTCGGCTTTTGACCTTTGGTAGGTTTCAAACATTTCGTCAAGGGCCTTGTCAGCATAAGCGGTTCCCACTTTTGGCACGTCCATCTCAAGAAGCACGGTACGGATGACCTTGGCTATTTCTTTATTGTCTGATTTTTTGATGGGTCTTATCTCCACGATTTGTGAATTTTTAAGGGTATTTTTGAGGCTGTGAAGATACATGAAAAATACATGAAGCGCTGCCTGCAACTCGCTAAAAACGGATTGGGAACAACCTATCCCAACCCCCTGGTGGGCAGTGTTATCGTGCATGACGACCTTATTATTGGTGAGGGCTGGCACCGCAAGGCCGGTGAACCACACGCCGAGGTAAATGCAGTAAACAGCGTTAAAAATCCTGAACTTCTCAAAGATTCAACCATCTATGTAAGCCTAGAGCCCTGCAGTCATTATGGCAAGACACCACCGTGTAGTGATTTGATCATTGCAAAGGGCATTAAAAAGGTCGTTGTGGGCACGGTCGACCCATTTGCTGAAGTCGCTGGCCGGGGCATAAAAAAACTGCTTGACGCCGGCCATGAGGTCATTGTGGGCATCCTCGATAAAGAATGCCAGGAAATCAACAAACGGTTTTTTACTTTTCACAAAAAAAAACGTCCGTACATTATTTTAAAATGGGCCGAAAGCGCTGATGGCCTTATCGCCCCGGCACCCATAACCCGAAAGAAAAAAGAACCGGTATGGATTACAAATCCCTATAGCCGTCAACTGGTGCATAAATGGCGCGCCCAGGAACAGGCAATCCTGGTGGGTACACAAACCGCCCTGGCGGACAACCCCAGCCTGACCACCCGGGAATGGGCCGGCCCCTCGCCTACCCGCATCGTCTTGGATAGAAAAGGTACGCTTCCGCGAAATCTACAACTCTTCAATCATGATGCACCTACCCTGGTTTTTACCGAAACCGAAAGCAAGGAAGTAGCAAACGTGAATTTTATACGGGTTGATTTTGGCGAAAGCCTCATAGAACAGATTCTAGATCACCTCCATACCAAGGGGTTGCAGTCACTTATCGTGGAGGGAGGGGCAAAAACCTTGCAAACCTTTATCGATAAAGGGCTCTGGGACGAAGCACGTATTTTTAAGGGAGAAACTTTCTTACAGCAAGGGATTGCCGCACCCATGTTAAATGCCCCTGAACAAGACGTTAGATTTATCTTAAAGGACAAGCTCACCATATTGCGTTGCGGCAATTAATCGTAACTTACGGGATAGCCTAATCAACCACTTATCTTCATGCAAAAAAATACGCTATGGGCACTCCTGCTCTGCTTGTTCAACATGCTGGGTCAAGCCCAAAAAACACCAGATACCACTGATGCAAGACCAGAATTCCCCTCAACGGATTCAACGGTCACGCAAAAAGGAAGATATGGTGTCAATGCCGTGCGCGAATACAATGAGGCGTATTATATTTTAAGCCGGTTGAATCAAAATATAGGGCTTCCGCCAAATAAATTCAACTTTCAGACCCCACAGGCCACACTTGAACATTTTATCAACAGCTGCCGCAACAAGCGTTTTGCCGATGCTGCGTATGCCCTTAACCTGAACCTCTTACCGGAAAACCTTACCCAGGATGAGGCTGCCGAACTTGCTGAGAAACTCTATTTTGTATTGAACCAGCGTGTAAAAATCGACTGGGGGAGCCTGCCAGATAGGCCTGATGGGCAGATAGACATCTATACGACCACAAACCAGGCCATTGCGGGAAGCCCACGGCGAAGCGTGGTTTTTGGAGAGGTTTTCCTGGGTGACCAGGACGTGGTCATGCGCCTGCAACGGGTGAAGTACAAGGATTTTGGCGCCTTCTGGATGATATCTGCCAACACGGTTGAAAACATTGATGCGCTGTACAGGGAGTATGGTCCCAGAAAGCTGGATCGCTCTATGCCAGAGTGGGCGCGCATACAGTTTTTGAGCATTCCCATCTGGAAGTTCGTGGGGGCCATCCTCTTGATTTTTCTTTCATATCTCCTGGGAAAATTCTGCACACGGGTATTTAAACATCTCTTTCAACGCTCAAAAAAGGCCTGGATGAGCACCATATCAAACCGGCTCGCGGTGCCAGCGGGATTTGCCGTAGGGGTGTTGTTTTTTTACGTGACGCTCAATTATTTGATTTCGTTTAACGGCAGTTTTGCCAGCACGCTCTATGCGGCACTGCTCATAGTCGTGGTCTGTGCGATAACCTGGTTCATCATGCGGTTTATAGATTCATTCATGATCTATGTTGCAGAAAATAAAATAGGCGATTCTGACCCTGAAGAAAACAGGGAGGCACGTATGATGATGACCTATATTTCTGTAGCGAGAAGGGTGTTGACCTTTATTGTCATCATCGTGGGCATTACCATTATCGTGTCACAGTTCAGGTCTTTTGAAAAGTTGGGTATTTCATTATTGGCTTCGGCTGGGCTGGCAACCGTTATTTTAGGTATTGCGGCCCAGAGCACCCTGGGCAATATCATTGCCGGGATACAGATAGCCATCACCAGGCCTGCTCAGATAGGCGATACGGTAATCATTGATGATGAATGGGGATATGTCGAGGATATCAGGTTTACCTATATGGTGGTGCGCACCTGGGACTGGCGCCGTCTCATCGTGCCCTTAAAGGATATTGTCTCAAACACGTTTGAAAACTGGTCCATGACCAGTGCTCATCAAATAAGGCCGGTAATCCTTTTTGCTGATTACAAGATCGATGTGCAAAAAGTAAGGGACCATTTTGAGAAAATCCTGAAATCTTCAGAACACTGGGATGAGCAACACCCGCCCGTGGTCCAGGTAGTCGATATGACTGAAAAATCAATCAAGATACGTTGCCTGTGCAGTGCAAAAGATGCCAGCAGCACGTGGGACCTGCATTGTGAACTGCGGGAAAAAATGGTGCGTTTTGTGGCTGACCTTGAAGATGGCAAGCACCTGGCGCAGGAGCGTATCAACTTTAAGAATTTGCAGCAATCAGATTTGAGTAGCTTTCGCGAAAGCGAAACAAAAAAGAACCGCACTAGAGACAATTAATGTATTGCTTTTTAAAGGGTATTGTTACTTTTGCAAACAAACACAATATTAATGCTCATTATAGGAATCGCAGGCGGAACCGGTAGCGGTAAAACGACCGTTGTAAAACAGATTGTAGATGAACTGCCCGTGGGCGAGGTGACCGTTATCTCGCAAGATTCCTACTATCGCGACACATCGCACCTCACCTATGAAGAAAGGGTCAAGATAAACTTTGACCATCCCAAATCAATTGATTTTGAGCTGCTTGAAAAACACCTCATTGCACTACGAGAAGGCTTGACCATCGAGCAGCCCGTATATTCTTTTAAAGAGCACAACCGCCTGGATGAAACGGTGAACACAAAACCCAGAAAAGTGGTCATTGTAGAGGGCATCCTCATACTTACCCATCCTGAAGTGCGCGAACTCTTTGACATCAAGATATTTGTACATGCAGATTCTGATGAACGCTTGATACGCAGGTTAAAGCGGGACATTGCAGAGCGTGGCCGTGACCTTGACGAGGTCCTCACCCGCTATCAGACCACGCTAAAACCCATGCACCAGCAATTTATAGAGCCCACAAAAGAGTTTGCTGACCTGATAATACCCAACAACAGGTATAATACCGTGGCCGTTGACATCGTTAGGACGATAATCAATCACCGTTTAGTTTAAAATCTTTATTTTTCAGGGGGAATGGTCAAAAAATTAAGAGAAAAGAGATGGTTTAGGATCTTGAGCAACAAATATGTGCTCATCCTGGTCATTTTTGCGATTTGGATGATTTTTTTTGACACAAATTCCTGGTTCATACACCATGAACTTGACAAGGAAATCGATAAGCTAGAGGGTAACAAAGAGTACTTTAAACGGGAGATGAAATCTGACAAGGAACAAATAAAAAACCTGAAGGACAGCGTTGAACTGGAGCGTTTTGCCCGTGAAGAATACAAGATGAAAAAGGACGGTGAGGAGATTTTCCTTATAGAATATGAGGACAGCATAGAAAACAAAACAGATGACCAGTAAGCTCTTTGAAGAATTTCAACCCGTATCAGCAAAGGCATTCAAGCAAAAGATCCAGTTTGACCTGGACGGTGCGGAGTATAACAAAACCCTGGTGTGGCATACCCCAGAAGGCATTGATGTAAAGCCCTTTTATCATCGTGAAGAGACCACCATGCTTGAGGTTCCCGCATTTCCCAAGACCTGGAAGATTGGTGAAGAAACCTACATCTCAAATACCGTAAAAACCGTTGAAAAGCTAAACGACCTGGCCGTGTACGGGGTTGAGGCCATCTGTTTAAAAGCCGATAAAAAATTTGATATCCCTGCTATCTTTTCGGCGATACCGGTGGATTTTCCTATCTATTTGAACCTCTCTTTTTTTGATACCGCTTTCGCGGAAGCGATACAGGCACAATCCATATTATCTGGACACCAGGTTTTTTTAAACATCGACCCCATAGGCCGTCTCGCCGCTGACGGGAACTGGTTTGACAAAATGGATAAAGACCTTGCAAATCTTGGTGATTTGCTTTCTAGCGAAAAAAAAACAAATACCATCTCCATCGATGTAGCCCTGTTTCAAAATGCGGGAGCGACCATCGTGCAACAGTTGGCATACGCTTTGGCACAAGCCAATGAATACCTAAACCGCTATGGGAAAAAAACGGGCAAACTGACCTTTACAGTTGCCGTGGGCTCAAATTATTTCTTTGAAATCGCAAAATTGCGGGCCCTGAGAATCCTTTATGCCACGCTTGCAAAAGAATACAATGCAGGAGAAAGTTGCCACATTGTAGCCCGGCCCACACTGCGCAACAAGACAATTTACGATTACAATACAAACCTGCTGCGCACCACGACAGAGTGCATGAGCGCAATTTTGGGCGGAGCAGACACCGTCTTGAATTTGCCATACGATTATATCTACCACAAGACCAATGACTTTGGACAGCGTATTTCTCGCAATCAGTTATTGATTCTAAAGGAAGAAAGCTATTTTGATACGCTGCAAACCCCGGCACGAGGTTCTTATTATATTGAGGGCCTAACGCAGCAGTTTGCTGATAGAGCCTTGGCTTTATTCAAGGAAATTGAAACCGGTGGTGGGTTTCTCGCCCAGCTCAAACCTGGGCTCATTCAAAAGAAAATCAAGGAAAGCGCGGCACACGAGCAACAGCTTTTTGATAAACAAGAGAAAGTATTGCTGGGCACTAACAAGCACCCCAACCCAGATGACCGGATGAAGGACAACCTGGAGCTCTACCCTTTCGTAAAAACGAAACCCAGAAAGACGTTGCTGGAACCCATTATCCCACGAAGACTAGCGGAGAATATTGAGAAACAAAGACTTGAAAAAGAAATATAATGCAGCGCAAAGACGTTCAACATATTAACCTCGATCCCTTTAAAAAATCAGCCGAATATCCTGAGGTTGAGCATCTGGATTTTGCTGCTGGTATTCCGCCATATTTGCGTGGTCCTTACAGCACAATGTACGTGCGCCACCCCTGGACCATCAGGCAGTATGCAGGTTTCTCAACCGCCGAAGAAAGCAACGCTTTTTATCGCCGCAATTTGGATGCCGGCCAAAAAGGGCTTTCCGTGGCTTTTGACCTTGCAACGCATCGCGGGTATGACAGCGACCATGAGCGCGTGGTGGGTGATGTGGGCAAAGCCGGCGTCGCCATTGACAGCGTCGAGGACATGAAAATCCTTTTTGATGGCATTCCGCTAGATAAAATGTCTGTTTCCATGACCATGAACGGCGCCGTGTTGCCCATCATGGCCTTTTATATCGTGGCGGCCGAGGAGCAGGGCGTCTCGCCAGAAAAATTGGATGGCACCATACAAAATGACATCCTCAAGGAGTTCATGGTGCGCAACACCTATATCTACCCGCCTACCCCGTCCATGCGCATCATTTCAGATATCTTTAAGTTCGCTTCCGCGAAAATGCCTCGTTTCAACTCCATTTCCATCTCTGGCTACCACATGCAAGAAGCCGGTGCAACCCCTGAAATTGAACTTGCATATACACTAGCAGATGGAAGGGAATACATAAAAACCGGCATCGCCGCCGGTATGGACGTAGATAAATTTGCGCCCAGGCTTTCCTTTTTCTGGGCCATTGGGATGGACCATTTTAGGGAAATCGCAAAAATGCGTGCCGCAAGGATGCTTTGGGCAAAAATCGTGGGCGAGTTCAACCCAAAAAACCAAAAATCACTTTCCTTAAGAACGCATTGCCAGACCAGTGGATGGAGCCTTACCGAGCAAGACCCGTTCAACAATGTTGCGCGCACCACCATTGAAGCGGCCGCGGCCGCCTTTGGGGGAACCCAAAGTCTGCACACAAACGCGCTGGACGAAGCCATTGCCCTGCCCACGGATTTTTCAGCAAGGATTGCCAGGAACACACAAATCTACCTTCAGGAAGAAACTGAAATCACCAGAACGGTCGACCCGTGGGCAGGAAGTCTTTTCGTTGAAAAACTAACCGAAGAAATCGCCCAAAGGGCGTGGGAGCTTATCAAAGAAGTCGAAGAACTGGGTGGAATGACCAAGGCCATTGAAAAAGGCATCCCAAAACTGCGTATCGAGGAGGCTGCCGCCAAAAAGCAAGCACGTATAGACAGCGGTCAGGACATTATCGTGGGGGTGAATAAATTTCGCGCCCCAGCAGAAGAACCGTTACAATTCATGGAGGTTGACAATGCACAGGTGCGCCGTTCACAAATTGAAAGACTCAGCAATATCAAGGCCTCGCGTGATCCTAAAAGAGTTGGTGCAACGTTAAAAGCCTTGACGGAAGGCGTAAAGAATAACAAAAATTTATTGGAACTAGCCGTGGAGGCTGCCCGTGAAAGGGCTACCTTAGGGGAAATTTCAGATGCTCTGGAGGAGGTTTTTGGCAGGCATAAAGCCGAAGTAAAATCCTTTAGTGGCGTGTACAGCAAAGAAGTGAAAGACGATAAATCGTTTCAAAAAGCAAGGGAATTAGCAGATAAATTTGCCGAACTCGATGGTCGCAGACCCCGCATCATGATTGCAAAAATGGGTCAGGATGGTCACGACCGGGGTGCAAAAGTGGTCGCCACCGGTTATGCTGATGTGGGCTTTGATGTAGATATTGGTCCGCTGTTTCAAACACCGGCAGAGGCCGCGCGGCAAGCCACTGAAAATGATGTGCATATCCTAGGTGTTTCATCGCAAGCTGCCGGTCATAAAACCTTGGTTCCCCAAGTGATTGCAGAGCTTAAAAGGCTGGGCCGTGATGACATCATGGTGATTGTGGGAGGTGTGATCCCACAGCAGGATTATGAATTTTTATTTGATGCGGGCGCTGTGGCTGTTTTTGTCCCAGGAACCAAGATAAGTGATGCCGCGATTGCTGTTTTAGAAATATTGATACAAACCGTAGATTAAAATATACCTTATGAACTATAAAGAAGGAATGTTAAGAGAAGATGCCCTTGTGGGTAAAGTTATTGTGATCACCGGCGGTGGTAGCGGCCTGGGAAAAGCCATGACAAAATATTTCCTTGAGCTGGGCGCCAAAGTAGCCATAACCTCAAGAAACCTTGAAAAATTAAAAGGAACTGCCGAGGAACTGGAAAAAGAAACCGGCGGAAAGGTATTGCCCGTGCAATGCGACGTGCGTCATTATGACCAGGTGGAAGCCATGCTAAAAGCCTGCCTTGATGAATATGGACAAGTGGATGGTTTGCTCAACAACGCAGCGGGAAATTTCATTTCGCCTACGGAGCGACTTTCAGCAAATGCATTTGATACCATTATTGACATTGTTTTAAAAGGTTCAAAAAACTGTACGCTGGCTTTTGGGAAACACTGGATTGATACCAAACAGGAAACCAGCACCATCCTGAACATTGTGACCACCTATGCATGGACGGGTTCTGCATATGTGGTGCCAAGTGCCACGGCAAAAGCCGGTGTGCTGGCCATGACGCGTTCGCTGGCTGTTGAGTGGGCAAAATATGGTATTCGTTCTAACGCCATTGCTCCTGGCCCCTTCCCTACTAAAGGCGCGTGGGACAGGTTGTTGCCCGGCGAGTTGAAGGACAAGTTTGATCTGGCCAAAAAAGTCCCGCTAAAACGTGTGGGCGACCATCAGGAACTGGCCAACCTGGCGGCTTATCTAATGTCAGATTTTTCAGCTTATATAAATGGCGAAGTGGTAACCATTGACGGTGGTGAATGGCTGGAAGGTGCCGGACAGTTCAATATTTTAAAGCATATCCCAGAAGAAATGTGGGATCAGCTGGAAGCGATGATCAGGGCTAAAAAGAGTAATTAGATGTTAGTATTGAGATGTTAGACTCATCATATGCAGGTTAGCTAATTTGCTCATTAACCCATTTGCTAATTGATAAAAAAACCAACCCTTGATTAAGAACATCATCTTTGATTTTGGTGATATTTTCATCAACCTCGATAAGAAAGCGCCTGAAATAGCCCTGCAAAAATCTGGTATAGAGGAAATTGATGAAAAAATGCAGCAAATCAATGACTGCTATGAAAAAGGCCTCATTTCTGATGAGGAACTGATAGCCTATTACACGGAGCGGTTTACATCCTTGACACCCGTTGCATTTACACTTGCGTGGAATTCAATCATCCTCGATTTCCCGGAGCACCGATTACAATGGATCGAGGCGCTTTCGCGAAAGCGTGAATACCGGCTTTTCCTACTGAGCAACACAAATGACCTGCACATTGAGCAGGTCATTAAAAATATGGGAGCTGTGCGATTTGCCCGTTTTCAGCAGTGTTTTGAGCAGTTTTACCTGTCCCAGAACATGAAGATGCGCAAGCCAGACCTGGAGATTTTTGATTTCGTTTTAAACGAAAACAAGCTTAGGCCAGAAGAAACCCTTTTTATTGACGACACGCTGGTCAACACCATGGGCGCGGCCTCGCTGGGCATGCACACCTGGCATCTTAGCGTGGGGCAAGAAGACATCACGGACCTATTCTCCATTAAAGTTGACCTGTTTTGATTTACCTTATTTGCAGCGTCCTCGCCTCAACCCTGATTTTTATTGCGTTTAAACTGTTTGCAAAGTTTAGGGTAGATACCTTTCAGGCCATTGTGGTCAATTATTTATTTGCCTGTATTTCTGGGATTGTTGCGTTTAAAGGAGATGTTGTGCCCGGCAAAATCATACAGCAACCCTGGATCTATGGCTGTCTGGGGCTGGGCGTTTTGTTTATCATCATTTTTAACCTCATGGCGTTGACCACACAGCGCAGCGGGATATCTGTGGTGAGTGTTGCCACAAAGATGAGCGTGGTCATACCTATTGCATTTGGCATCTTCTATTATAGCGAAGACCTGGGTATTTCAAAAGGCGTGGGCATTGTCCTCGCACTTATTGCCGTTTATCTCGCATCCATCAAAGAATCAGACGGTTTAAGGATTGAGCCCAAAAACCTTATCTTTCCCGTTCTCGTATTTTTGGGCAGTGGAGTCATTGACCTGAGCATCAAATATCTTGAAGACAGCTATGTCACAGAAAGTGATATCCCCATCTTCTCTGCAACAATCTTTGCTACAGCCTTTGTGGTGGGAGTTTGTGTACTGCTCTTTCAGGTGGTCCAGGGGAAGTTCAGGTTTCAATTAAAGAACCTACTGGGGGGGATTGGCCTGGGGATACCTAATTATTTCTCGATTTATTTTTTGGTAAAGGCATTGCGTGCCAATGGGCTTGACAGCAGCACGGTGTTCACAATAAACAACGTGGCCATCGTCATGGTCTCCACGCTGGTGGGTATTGCGCTCTTTGGCGAAAGCCTATCAAAGAAAAACTGGGCCGGCATTGTCCTGGCCGTTTTAAGCATCATCCTTGTAACGCTCTCTTTTTAAGATATGGCAGAAGAAGGTGTGTACAAAACCTTGGCAAAAGCCAGTGAAGAAACCCTGTTTACAGAAAAAGGCAGCAAATTTATGGGATATGCCTTTCCCGTTGCCACGGAAGAAGAAATCAAGGAAAAGCTGGAAGACCTGTGGGCGCAACATGCCAAAGCAACACACATCTGCTATGCCTGGCAGCTGGGCGTAGATTATGGGCATTACCGTGCCAATGACGATGGCGAGCCCCCAAACAGCGCCGGTATGCCCATTTATGGTCAAATACAAAGCTTTGAGGTCACCAATGTACTTGTCGCGAGCGTACGTTATTATGGGGGCACCAAGCTGGGTGTGGGTGGATTGATCACGGCATATAAGACCAGTGCAAAACTCGCCCTGGAAGCTTCAAGAATAATCACAAGGCAGGTCATGGTTACCTTAAAGCTCCACTTTACCTACGATAAGATAAGCGCCGTGGAGCGTACCCTTGAGCAAAATCAAATCTCCGTACTTGACCGCAGGATGGAAATGGATTGTACTTTTCTTGTGATAATACCGTTAAGGAACAAGAAGGATATACTTGAAATTTTTAACTCAATTTATGGAGTATCGTGGGAGCTTGTCTGAGATTTTATTTTTAACTTCTCCAGAATATAATCAGGGCAACGGGTAGGCCTTTTTGTCTCCATGTTCACAAAGACCAACCTTGTGGATGCAGTGGTAAGCAAGATATCCTTTTCGTTATGGATTTTATAAGTAAATTCTATGGTTGAACGGGGGATATCAACAAGTGAAGTATGAACCTTTAAAGTATCATCAAAATATGCCGGTTTATGATAAGAAATCGTCATTTCATGAACAGGTAGCATGATACCATTATTTTCCATACTTTTATATGAAATTCCCAATTCTTCCAACCAGCTTATTCTTGCAAGTTCCAGATATTGAGCGTAGTTACCATGATGTACTACCCCCATCTGATCTGTTTCTGCATAACGCACCTTTACAAAAGTTTTGCTTTCTAGCATAGATTATTAACAATTAAAATGAATATTAAAAAGGTATAGGATTATGCAAAAAAAAATCTAGAAAACCAATGTGATAATTTTTTTTATTTACAAATTTTGTTCACATATTTGCCATGTGCTGATTGAAACGAAAAACCCTACATTTTCTCACTTTTCAGTGCCCTTAGCCTTTAACTAACTAAATAAAATTCGACCTTTAAAATGAGTGTGACTGCGCAATCGGTTTGGGATAACTGTCTATTATTTATTCGTGACAATATTACCCCGCAGGCATACAAAACCTGGTTTGAACCCATCAAAGCCGTAAAGTTAACTGATAATGCCCTAAGCATTCAAGTCCCCAGTAAATTCTTTTATGAATGGCTAGAAGAGCATTATGTCAAGTTACTTAAAGTATCACTTACACGTGAGCTGGGCGAGGGTGCAAAACTGGTGTATGTGATAAAGATGGAGAATACCTATGGTAATCGCCAGCCTTTTACAGAAAAGATACCCAGTTCAAACAGGACCAACTCCATGAAGCCCCAGGATGTTGATGCTCCTTTAAAGAACAAGAGCCCCGAGCTTAGGAACCCATTTGTGATTCCTGGAATACGCAACCTGGAGATTGAATCACAGCTTAACCCCAACTATAACTTTGATAATTTTCTAGAAGGAGACTCAAACCGTCTTGCACGTTCTGCGGGGCTGGCCGTGGCAAACAAGCCCGGTGGTACTTCTTTTAACCCGTTGCTCATCTTTGGCGGCGTGGGTCTTGGCAAGACACACCTTGCACATGCCATAGGGGTACAGATCAAGGATAAATATCCCGAGAAGACCGTACTCTATATTTCAGCTGAAAAATTCACTCAGCAATACATAGAATCCGTCAAAAAGAACAATCGCAACGATTTCATCCATTTTTACCAGATAATCGATGTATTGATTGTTGATGATATTCAATTGCTTTCGGGCAAGGCGGGTACACAGGATGTCTTTTTCCACATATTCAACCATTTACATCAAAACGGCAAGCAGGTTGTGCTGACAAGTGACAAGGCACCGGTTGACATGCAGGATATTGAACAGCGCCTGCTGTCCCGTTTTAAATGGGGATTGAGTGCTGAACTGCAACAACCAGGATTTGAGACCAGGATTTCAATCATCAAGAACAAGCTGTACCAAGATGGGGTGGAGATGCCAGAGGATATCATTGAATTCCTGGCCAATAACATCAAGACCAATATACGCGAGCTTGAGGGAGCAATTATTTCGCTTATAGCGCACTCTTCTTTTAACCGAAAGGAGATCACGCTGGACCTTGCCAAGAAGATTGTTGAAAACTATGTAAAACAGACCAAGCGCGAGGTCTCTATAGATTATATACAGAAAGTGGTAAGTGACTACTTCCAGATGGATGTGGAAACATTACAGTCTAAAACCAGGAAAAGACACATTGTACAGGCAAGACAACTGGCCATGTTCTTTGCCAAGAGATTGACCAAGGCTTCCCTGGCAAGCATAGGCTCTCAAATAGGCAAGAGGGACCATGCCACGGTATTGCATGCCTGTAAAACCGTCGACAACCTATCATCAACTGACAAGCAGTTTCGCAAATATGTTGAAGACCTGAACAAAAAACTGACGATGTAGCTTGCAAGCCTTTACATTTAATTATTTTTGAGCAAGCTAACCAACCCCAATAAAAATGAAAACCAAGATACTGATGGTATGCTTGGGCAATATTTGCAGGTCCCCACTTGCAGAAGGCCTTCTTAAGTCAAAACTTGATCCTCGTAAGTTTACCGTTGATTCTGCAGGGACGGGCCACTGGCACGTGGGCAATTCTCCTGACCCCAGGAGCGTGGAAGTTGCAAAAAAAAACGGGATTGATATATCTGCACAGCGTGGCATGCAGTTTAAACCAACCTTTTTTGAGGCCTATGACCACATATTTGTCATGGACAATTCAAATTATCGGGATGTCATGCAGCTGGCAAAAAGCCAGGCAGATAAGGATAAGGTGAGCCTTATTCTTGACGAGGTATTCCCCATGGAAAATGTTGATGTCCCAGACCCCTACCACGGTGGTGTTGATGGTTTTGACAATGTCTTTGCCATGCTGGACGAGGCCACCACGATCATTGCAGATAGAATATCTTAAGGCAAGAACAACATGAGCAAAAATCTGGGCAAACTGTACATGATTCCCACTACCCTGGGCGATGTTGACCCCTTGGCCGTATTGCCCATCACGGTAAAAGATACAATTGAAAACCTTGATGAATTTATTGTAGAGAATGAAAAAACAGCCCGCAGGTTCATAAAATCAATCTTGCCAAGCAAACAACAATCAAGCCTCAGGCTTCATGCCCTCAACAAGTTCACAGACCCCATGGAAGTTCCAGGATTTTTAAATGCCTGCCTTGACGGCGAAAGCGTGGGGATGCTATCTGAAGCTGGCGTACCTGGAATCGCAGATCCCGGTGCAGACGTTGCCAAGATAGCCCATGAAAAAGGAATACAGGTCGTACCGCTCGTGGGCCCATCATCCATCCTGCTTGCAATGATGGCCAGCGGTCTAAACGGCCAGAGCTTTGCCTTTAACGGTTACCTGCCCATCGACAACAAAGAAAGGCGAAATACCATCAAAAAACTGGAAAAACTCTCAGGCGATATAGGGCAATCACAGGCTTTTATCGAGACCCCGTACAGAAACAACAAAATGTTTGATGAACTGTGCAATACCTTGTCTCCAGGCACCCAGCTATGTGTGGCATGCGACATAACCCTACCCACTGAATTTATAAAAACGGCACCTGTTACCATCTGGCAAAGGTCTAGACCAGACCTTCATAAAAGGCCGGCCATCTTTATAATCCAAAAATAAAAAAGGTGGTCAACGACCACCTTTTATCAAACTTTATCCAACTAACTTATCAATCGTTTAGCGCAAGGCCCTCAATGTTGACCTTGGCATTGCGGTCAGCCTCAATGAAGGATACATCATACCCTGCAAATTTTTTAAGATAGCTGCGTATGGAGGTTCCAAAAGCATCCCTGAAACCTTCTACCCCACCTGACCTAAGGTATCTTTTTACACTTCCGGGCCCAGCGAGGTGAGCTGCGGCAAGTATACCAGACTCGGTGATCTTTACCCCGTTGATGGTCCTGCCAGTATATCGCTTGATGTCCCTGCGCAAGACCCATTTGTTTCTTTTGGCATTAGCCAAAAATGTCCTTTCCTGAAGAATGGGGTTATTTAAAAATTCATCTGTATCAGTAACTCCCAGCAACCTTAATGTACTCCTGCCAAATTGATACTTACCCAGATAACCGTATTTGTTTATCTTACTGTAGTCGTTTTGGGATTCTTTAAACCCCAGTGCCTGCTTAAAACCGGTGAATGAATTACCGGTAGCGGCAACATTAGCAACACTTTCATTGACTTCAACCTCATCTGCATGGGGCACGGTGTAGAATAATTCAAGACCTTCTGTAGAAGAGACATTGTTCTCTGTTTCTTTTAAGCTTGTGGCAAGTGCCACAATACCAAAAACCGAAGGAAGGGCTGCAAGTTTAATTATGTTTCTATTCATATTTATTATTTCGGAGAGGCTTTCTGGTAAACAAACAGAAGTGTCACACCCTATCCTATTCAGCGCGCAAATTTACGATTAAAAATTAATCCACTGAAAAACAGTTGATTAAAAATGACCGTCTTTGCATAATCCGCAACAAAATTGATGAATAACGAATAATTTGCAGTTAAAGTATTCGTAAAAGTTAGAAGGATAGCCCTAAATTATAGTTAAAACCTGAAAATCGTTAAATTTAACAATTTAAATTGCTGATTATCAATATTTTAATTGCATTTTAAAGCTTAATTTAACGATTTATTCCCTGTTTATTTATCCATTCTATGTACTGCCTCCGGTTAGCATTATGCTGTGCGGCCGTCTTGGCAAACATGTGATAACCGGGTTTTGAAACATTGGCCACAAAGTAGATATAATCATGAAGCTCTGGGTTGAGCACGGCATCTATGGCAGAAATATCTGGCATGAAGATAGGCCCAGGCGGTACGCCGGGATAACGGTAGGTATTGTAAGGAGAATCTGTTTCTAGATCTTTGTACAGTACCCTTTTTATCACGATGTCAAAATCATTTTTCTGTTTTTTTACCGCATAGATAACGGTGGGGTCAGCATCCAGTTTCATCCCCCGTTTTAATCTATTAAGGTAAACCCCAGCAACGCGTGGACGCTCGTCCACCCTAGCGGTTTCCTTTTGGACTATTGAAGCTACGGTATAAACTTCTGTGGGGGTAAGGTTTAGTTTTTTGGCTTTAGCCAAACGGTCTTCATTCCAAAACCTGTCATGTTCCTTCGCCATCCTGTCCCTAAAATCAATGGCATCTGTATTCCAGTAGAATTCATAGGTATTGGGAATATACATGGTGAGGGCCGTTTCTTTGGTGAGGTTGTTCTTTTCAAGAAATTCTTCATCGGTAAAAGCCTTGATCAAGGCCGTACTGTCCGCTTCAAGTTGTTGAGAGATCCTACCCGCGAGATCAACAAGTCTTTCCTGGTTATTAAAGGAAATCTTGACCGGGATATTGCCGCTCCTTATGGAATTTATGATATCGTTGTTACCACTGTTCTTCTTGATGACAAAATGCCCCGGCCTGATGTTATTGATATAACCTTTTCGCTGTGCCACGGCATCCAGGGATTCCATATCTTCTATAAAGGGTTTGAGCTCTTCGCGCACATCGCCATACATTGCCCCTGTCCTTATATAAACGTTGGCCTCTTCATTATTAAAGGTTGTGTTAGGGTCAAAGAATTTGCCATAAACAGAATATGCAAATATTCCTCCCGCCACTGCTCCCATGAGGAGTATGACTACTAAAATCTTTTTAATGTACATCTGTGTTTATAAGTTGATATAAGTATTCATCACGGTATTGACCTTCTATATAAAGCCAATCTTTTTTAAGGCCCACCTTATTGAACCCAGCATTCTCAAAGAGCTTGATGCTCGCCAGGTTGTCATGGATGATGTTTGCATATAGCTGGTGCATGTCAAGATGAGAAAAACTGTATCTTATCAAGAGCTCGATAGCCTCTGTGGCAATGCCCTTGCCGCGGTGCAACGCATTAAAGATCAAGATTCCCACGCCAGCACGACGATGTTTGGGCTCATAATCGAAAAGGTCGATCATGCCCAGCGCGATACCACTTTCATTTGAAGCGATGATGAGGCGTAGCTGTTTAACCTCAAATATATCCCGGTATGCGTTTTCTAGATACTCGGCAATGGTATGGTGGGAAAATGGGGCAAGCGTGGTACTCAGGTGCCACAGGCTTTCATCATTTTCAATGGCAAAGACCAAATCAAGGTCTTCTGGTTCAAGGGCACGCAGCTTGATGTTATTTCCTTTAAGACTTATGGCCATACCCCTTCATATACCATTTCTGCAGGGCCTATAAGGTATATATCCTCATATCCTGAATCCTTTTTTACAAAACCTACTTCAATTTTACCACCTTCAACATAGATAACCACTGACCTTCCATTAACCTTGCCCAGTGAATCCATGGCAAGTGCAACGGCGGTTGCCCCGGTCCCGCAACTTAGGGTCTCATCTTCTACTCCACGCTCATAGGTGCGCAATGCAAAACCATCTGTTTTTTCTTCTACAAAGTTTACATTGCTGCCAGCAGTGCCATAAAGTGCACCATAACGTATGGCGGCTCCCCTTTCACGCACGTGAAACCCTGCCAAATCGTCGACAAGCTCAATATGGTGCGGTGAACCCGTATTTACAAAAAGATGGCCACCATGATTCTCGACAGCAGGCACATCTATCATCTTCAGGAACACCTTATCATTTTCAATCCTGGCCTCGTGCTCGCCATCTACTGCCATAAACCTGACGTCATCCCCTATGATGTTTAGCCTTTCGGCGAAAGCCACGATACAGCGGCCGCCATTGCCGCACATGCTACTGGGGTTGCCATCAGCATTGTAATAGACCATGGTAAAATCCAACACTGGGTGATCTTCAAGAAGAATAAGCCCGTCAGCACCTATGCCAAATTTTCGGTCACACATGGTATTGACCAGTTTGGTATCATTTTTGGGAAATATACCCTGACGGTTATCGATCATGATAAAATCGTTACCCGTACCTTGATATTTATAAAATGGTATGCCCATTTGACTTCTTTGAATTATGGGACAAAAGTAAGGATTGCCTGTAATTTAGGCGGTGTTAAATCCGCGTTAAATGGTGCAACATTTTATACCACACAAAGTATTTATAAAGTTAAGTTCTAAAAGATTTATAGTACAATGAAAAAATTTGCCAGTTTATTATTTGTAGCCATCCTGGGCGGTGGCATTACATTGGGCGCCTATAAGCTAATAGACGACGATCACAATGTTGATCCCAACCCTATTCAAAACACTGAAAAAAACAACTTCTTGCCCGTTTCATATAATGGGCCGGCGGTAAGTAGCACAAATGCTGACTTTACCGAAGCCGCTGACCGAACGGTACATGCCGTGGTTCACGTCAAGAACGTTCAACTTGCCAGGCAGCCCCGCAACATGCGAGAATACCTGCAGGGCGGTGGCGAGATCAGGCCCAGCCTGAGGGGCACCGGTAGTGGTGTCATCATCTCACCTGACGGTTATATCGTCACAAACAATCATGTTATAGAGGGTGCTAATGAAATTGAGGTTTCATTAAACGATAACAGGACATATAGCGCAGAGGTAATAGGCTCTGACCCTGTTGCAGATATCGCACTGGTAAAAGTGGATGCTGATGGTGACCTGCCCTATCTTCCCTTTGGAGATTCTGACAGTGTGAAGATAGGAGAATGGGCCCTTGCGGTAGGTAACCCGTTCAACTTGACCAGTACGGTCACGGCGGGGATAATTTCGGCAAAAGCCAGGGATATCAACGAGTTTGACACAAATCCACAATCATTTATTCAAACAGATGCTGCCATAAACCCCGGAAATAGCGGTGGCGCACTCGTGAATATTAATGGAGAATTGATAGGTATCAACACCGCCATCACCAGCCAAACTGGTAGTTATGTAGGCTATTCATTTGCGGTACCCTCTAACATTGCCAAGAAAATCGTTGAAGACATCATGGAGTATGGCAACGTGCAAAAAGGTGTTCTGGGCGTGAGCGGTACGAGCCTTAATCCCTCTATAGCGCAAAAACTGGAAATAGATGAAGTTGAAGGTTTTTATGTGGGCGGACTTGAAGCTGACAGCGGTGCACAAAAAGCCGGTATCAAAGAAGGTGACATCATCAAGGAGATTGACGGCATACACGTAAGGAGCTACACAGATCTTAGCGGTTACCTCAATGCAAAGAGCCCCAATGATATCGTACAGGTTAAGATCAAGAGAAACGGAGATGAAAAGGAAATCCCCGTAAAACTCTTAAAGCTGGAAACATATGACATACCTAACCTGGGCATGGAGATTCGCAACGCTCCTTCAACAGTGCTCAAGGACCTTGACCTTAAAGGAGGGGTCGTTATAAGCAAGGTCGAGAATGCCGCCATTGCAAGATACCGCCCTTATGTACTTACCGCCATTGACGACAATGACATCAAGAACATTCAAGATGTGGAGCGTATCATGAAGAAAAAATCAGAAGGTGATCCCATAAGCATAAGCTTCATCAATGAAAAAGGTGAGTTCAATCGCCTTATAAGAGATTGATTTTTTTGCCTTTCGGCGAAAGCAAAACCCATCCACCACTGGCGGATGGGTTTTTTATTTTGTGACTTTGTTAACTGCCATCAATAGGTTTTTCCCCGACTTTTAGAAGCCTAAAGTAGTAAGGATGAGTTCTGGCACCAAAGCAAAACCCACTAAAAACAAAAGAAGGGCATATAAAAAAAAGCGCTTTCTAATCCCCACGATAATCATCGTGGCATTGATTATCTTTAGGATATTGCTGCCCGGCATCGTAAAAAACTACATTAACAAGGTCCTGGCAGACATCCCCGGGTATTATGGCCAGGTAAGCGATATTGATATCGCGCTCTACCGTGGCGCCTATGTTATCGACGGCCTCTACCTCAACAAGGTCAATGCAAAGACCCAGGTACCTTTTCTCAACTTTCCCAATACTGATATCTCCATAGAATGGAAATCCCTCTTCAAGGGCAAAATAGTAAGCGAGATAAAGATGTACAGTCCAGAGGTCACATATATATTTGAAGATCAAAAAGCCACATCAACAGAAGGAGAAGCAGATGCCGAGGACTGGACAAAAGCCCTCACGGATATTGTTCCCATAGACATCAACCACTTTGAAGTATATGATGGCAAGGTGGGCTTTGTCAAGCTACAGACAGAACCAGACATAGACCTGTATATGGACAAGCTGCGCCTCACCGCAGACAACCTGAGGAACGTGCGCGAAAGCGGCAGGACACTCCCCTCGCCCATTACCGCAACCGCCGTGAGCATAGGCCAGGGAGATTTTAAACTGGACGGTGCCCTCAACCTCATCAAGGAAATACCAGATATGGACCTGAATATCAAATTGGAAAATGCAGATGTTACCGCCATAAATGACCTCACACGCGCATATTCAGGTATTGATTTTAAGCGGGGCGATGTATCGGTCTACAGCGAGTTTGCCATTGCTGATGGGCACTTTAAGGGTTATGTAAAGCCCATGCTCAAAGATTCTAAGATGATAAGCAAAGAAGATGGCATCCTGGGCGTCATCTGGGAAGGATTTGTGGGCATGTTCAAGTTTATCCTTAAAAACCAGGGCACTGACACCATTGCAACACAGGTCCCACTAGAGGGCGACCTTAATGATATTGATGCCGGCATATGGCCCACGATAGTGAATATATTTGAAAACGCCTGGATCCATGCATTTCAAACAGATATCAATGATGATATAGATTATGAAGACGCATTTCTCGAGAAGGACACCAGTGAAATGACCCGTGAAGAAAAAAAGGAATACCGAAAACTTAAACGACAGAAACGCAAGGAAGAACGCCTGGCAGAAAAAGAAAACGATACGGTATAGAGTTTTTTTGGCTTTCGCCGAAAGGCAAAAAGGTTTTGTGTAATTTTGCAGATTCATAATAACGTGAAAAGGTTAACGTTTTTTACAGATAATGAAAAATGCCAAAACCCAATTAAAATGATCAAAAAGAATATCTTCCTTCTACTCGCCATACTTTTCACAGCCGTTTCATTTGCACAGGAAGAAACCGCTGAACCGCAACAGGACCTCCCCAATACTATTGACAACCAGTTTGATGTGCTCATAGAGTCATCTAACAATTATCAGGATTACAAGGTCGTGCGCAAGTACAAGATCAATGAATTGAGAAAAAACACCGGCGACACCATCAAGGGCCTCCACGCCAGGATAAGCAACCTCAATACTGAAATCAGCGAGCAGGATTCTCAAATCGTGGGCCTAAAGGATAGCCTGGCAAGCACAAACCTTACCCTGGGCAATACCCGTGAAGAAAAAGACAGTATAGACCTTTTTGGCATACAGATGAGCAAGGGAGGTTACAAGGGCCTTATGTGGGGCATTATTGCCGTACTTGCCCTGGCCACCATTTTCTTTGCCATGAGGTTCAAGAGCAGTAATTTTCAAACCCGTGAGGCAAAGCATAAACTGGCTGACACAGAGGCTGAATATGAAGATTACCGTAAAAAAGCCCTAGAAAAAGAACAAAAAATGGGCCGTCTCCTTCAGGATGAGCGCAACAAGCATATCAAGAATTCTAAAGGCTAAATCCCGGCCATGCGCATAGATATCATCACCGTAGTCCCAGACCTTCTAGAGAGCCCTTTTCAAGCATCTATCATGCAAAGGTCCATAGCAAAGGAGCTTGTGGAGGTTCACTTACACAATTTACGTGATTATACCTCAAACTCTTATAAACAGGTAGATGATTATCAGTTTGGTGGTGGTGCGGGCATGGTGATGATGATAGAACCCATTGATAAATGTATCTCTGCGCTCAAGGCAGAGAGGGATTATGATGAGATTATCTACATGACCCCAGATGGTGAGACCTTAAACCAGGGCATTGCAAATCAAATTTCAACCCTAGAGAATATCATTATCCTCTGTGGTCATTATAAAGGGGTAGATCAACGGGTGCGTGACCACTTTATAACGCGCGAAATATCCATAGGTGACTATGTATTGAGCGGTGGTGAACTGGGGGCATTGATTCTTTGTGATGCCGTCATCAGGTTGATTCCCGGTGTTCTGGGCAACGAGACCAGTGCCCTTACAGATTCATTTCAAGATAACCTGCTTGCCCCGCCCATCTACACTAGGCCCGCAGAATATAATGGATGGAAGGTACCCGAGGTCCTTACCTCTGGCAATACCCCAAAAATCGAGGAATGGCGCGAGGATAAGGCCTATGAACACACCCAGCAAAGAAGACCTGACCTTTTGAAGGAGTAGTTTTCGCGACAGCGAAAAAACATTTTCAAACCATAAGTTGCCAGATTTGTAATTATATGTATCTTTGCACGCTCATAAGGCTAACCTCTGGCGATATGCGTGAATGTTGACCTTTGTAAACCTTTAAACTTCTGTAAGATGGAAGACTTAATTAAATTTGTTCAAGACGAATTCGTAGAAACTAAAGACTTTCCAGATTTTAGTGCTGGGGATACAATTACGGTTTATTATGAAATTCGTGAAGGTGAAAAAAAACGTACGCAGTTTTTCCGTGGAGTAGTTATCCAGGTAAGGGGAGCTGGCGCGACCAAAACTTTTACCATCCGCAAGATGTCTGGTACCGTAGGTGTGGAACGTATCTTCCCACTTAACATGCCCGCACTTCAAAAAGTGGAGATCAACAAGCGTGGTAAAGTACGTAGGGCCCGTATCTATTACTTTAGAGGTCTTACTGGTAAAAAAGCAAGGATCAAAGAGATTAAAAAATAAGTTTATTTTTAATCTTAAAGTACAAAGGCTCCCTATTGGGGGCCTTTTTTTATGCAATAATTTTATTTCTTTACAAATATCATCCATGTGCAAGTGATTTCAAGACCCTTTCTTTTAAAGTTGTTTACATCAGTGTCCCTGTTGGCGTTATCAACTGCCAGTGCACAGCACGACCGTGCTGGTCATACTGGTGGCCTTGATGGGCTTTACCTCAATGCAAACCTGGGCCTTATAGCGTATGCTTATGACAGTGAACTTCTTGAAAATGGTTTTAGCGTGGGCAAGATCAAGGCCACAAAAACCTTTGGCGGCAGGTTTTCAGCTGGTTATCATCTCAATGAGGATTATGACGTTCAACTTAGTGTCATGCGCCCAGGGGCATGGACAAGCTATAAAGATATTAGCCCCCCTGACCAAGATGGCACGGTATGGACAAACATTTGGGCAATTACCGGAAGACGCCATATAGACCTTGCTGAATCCACGGGCATTGTCCTGGAGGCTGGCGTGGGCAATGTTTCCCGCCACGGGATAAACATAGATGGACAAGAGGTCATTAAAGATGCACATTACCTGCACCCCCTATTTGGATTTGGCTTACGCCAAAAAATCTCGGACAAGTGGCACCTGAGCCTTAATGCGACATATTCACCCCCCAAGAAATCCATCAATCAACCAGCAACTACCTTAGTGACCGCCGGAACCGAATTTTCATTGACAAGACTGAGCGATGAAAAAATAAAAAAGAATAAGAAAACACCATATTACTTTCCAAAACACATTATACAGGTTGCCTACAGTGGTGATTGGGCCGGCTTTGACATAAACCGTCAGTTCTCAACAGGGCTGAGCACGAGCATCCCTGTTTTTTGGTTAGGAGATGTTCTAGTAAATAGTGGATTTGTCGCAAGCTATCAGCACAATATATTTCATACATACAAAAACTTTTCACTGGATTGGGGCGGTAGCATTGCAACGTTTAGGACACAGCAAGGAGATTCTTTTTATGCTGTATCTATATTTCCGGTGATACGGTGGTGGTTTATAAGAACGCGGGCCATGGATGCCTATTTTAATTATAGCTTAATAGGCCCTGCGTATATCTCCAGCTCGGTACTGGACGGGATTGACACGGGTGAAGAAGCTACATTACAAGACTTTATGGGGATAGGGTTTTTATTGTTTAATGAAAAAAAAGTAAATCTGGATTTTAAGATCATGCACTACAGCAATGGTAATATTTTTACTAAAAATCCTGGTATCGCCATCCCGCTTACCATAGGCCTGGGCTACGCGTTTAATTAACAATTGTTAAAAACCTAGGTTCATAACCGTTTAATAACTAAAACGTTGTAAATCCTATGGAATTAGAAAATTCTTTCTTACATTAGTAAAACAATTGAATGAAATACTTCAATTGAGAACTTAAAAAGTTCATTGTGAAACTGAATGCAAATAGATATTTATGAGAATTAAGTATTATTGAATTCAAGGTTCACGTTTGCTGAATATTTTAAGATAAACCGTTTAGCGGTAATAGAAAGGATGTGGATTTTTGAAGTTTCTTACAGGTTTGACCTCTGAGACAAGATAAAATCAAGTAAACATCATCTAGATTAAAATTTCAGCATCGGGATAAGGCAGGTACAGATATTCAAGATTTGACCATTTGAATTATCCCAATGAGTTGATCTACGGTGCAAGTACTAATATTCTTGCCCAGGAACCTCAAGGGTTCACCGGTAAAAGATCAAATCATTAGAAGCCATGTCAAGGTACTAAGTACAATGATATGGCTTTTTTATTTTTACCCAAATTTACTGCTAATTTTCTCTTAACCTTGTGTAATATGCCTTTCCCCGCTCAATAAACTGCCGCAAAATCCTATATTTGCAAACCAAAAATTTCAGAAAAAATTAATTACGTTATTTCCCCGCATACATTTATTGCAGGAAGTTTTGAAAAGTAGAATAAACATGTCAGATAGCATTTCAACTATTGTTTATACAAAAACAGATGAGGCACCGGCCCTGGCCACTAGGTCCCTCCTACCCATTATTCAAAAATTTGCAAAGTCAGCAGATATCAACCTTGAGACGATGGATATCTCCCTGGCGGGCCGTATCCTCGCAAATTTCCCTGAATTTTTAAATGAAGCCCAACGCGTGCCCAATGCCCTTGAAATCTTGGGTGAACTGGTCAAAAAACCAGAAGCCAATATCATCAAGCTTCCCAACATCAGCGCATCCATACCACAGTTGACGGCTGCTATCAAAGAATTGCAGAGCAAGGGTTTTGCCATACCAGACTATCCTGAAGGTGCTACAACAGATGAAGAAAAAGAAATCAAGGCCAAGTATGCAAAAGTGTTGGGAAGTGCGGTAAACCCCGTATTGCGTGAGGGCAACTCAGACCGTCGCGCACCTAAGCCCGTTAAGGAATTTGCAAAGAAAAACCCACACAGCATGGGGCCGTGGAGCTCAGACAGCCAGTCTCATGTCGCCACGATGACCCATGGGGATTTTAGGCATAATGAAAAATCACTTACCCTTAAGGACAGTACAACGGTAAGCATCGAGCTTACCGATAAAGATGGCAATACAACCGTTTTAAAGAGCGGCCTAGCCCTCCTGCCCGGTGAGGTCATCGATGCCACCACCATGAGCAAGAACGCACTTGAAGCATTTTTAACAGAACAAGTGAAGGATGCAAAAGACAAGGGCATCTTGTTTTCGGTTCACCTCAAGGCCACGATGATGAAGGTATCTGACCCTATCATCTTTGGGCACGTTATGCAGGTATTCTTTGGGGAGGTGATTAAAAAACATGAAGCAGATTTAAAATCTGTGGGCTTTGAGCCAAAAAATGGCTTAGCTGACCTATTGAGCGATATACAGCAATTGCCCGAAGCCAAACGTACAGAAATAGAAAAAGATATTCAGGAGGCCATTAAAAATGGTCCCGACCTTGCCATGGTAAACAGTGACAAGGGTATCACAAACCTGCATGTTCCCAGTGACGTGATCATTGATGCGTCAATGCCTGCCATGATACGCAACAGTGGGCAAATGTGGAACAAGGAAGGTAAATCACAAGATACAAAGGCCGTGATACCAGATAGCAGTTATGCCGGTATCTATCAAGAAACCATAGATTTTTGTAAACAGAACGGCGCATTTGACCCCACGACCATGGGTACGGTGCCCAATGTGGGACTCATGGCAAAAAAGGCCGAAGAGTACGGTTCACACGACAAGACCTTTGAAATCCCAGCAGATGGAAAAGTAGAAGTAAAAGATTTAGATGGCAAAGTCCTGCTTTCACATAAAGTAGAGACCGGTGACATCTGGAGGATGTGTCAAACCAAGGACGCTCCAGTACAAGACTGGGTCAAGCTTGCCGTAAACCGGGCAAGGGCAACAAACCTGCCCACCATTTTTTGGCTTGACAAGAAGCGGGCACATGATGCTGAGCTGATCAAAAAGGTCAACACCTATCTCAAAGACCACGATACCCAGGGGCTGGATATCCAGATCATGTCCCCCATTGAAGCTACCAAGTTTTCGCTAAAGCGAATGAAAGAAGGAAAAGACACCATCTCCGTCACCGGTAACGTACTGCGGGATTACAATACAGACCTCTTCCCTATCCTTGAAGTGGGCACAAGTGCAAAGATGCTCTCCATTGTACCCTTGATGAATGGTGGTGGACTGTTTGAAACAGGTGCTGGAGGATCTGCGCCCAAGCACGTTGAACAGTTTGTAGAAGAAGGTCACCTACGATGGGATTCACTGGGTGAGTTCCTTGCACTGGCTGTTTCCTTTGAACATGAGGCTGATGCCAATGGCAATAACAAGGCAAAAGTACTTGCTGCGGCCCTGGATGAGGCAACAATCAAGTTTCTTGACAATAAGAAATCGCCATCCCGGGTGGTAAATGAAATCGACAACCGTGGTAGCCATTTCTACCTTGCACTATACTGGGCACAGGCCCTTGCAGCACAAGAAGATGATAAAGAACTTCAGGTACATTTTGCAGAAATGGCCAGTGAACTAAAGGCAAATGAAGAAAAGATTAACCAAGAGTTACTGGGCGCACAGGGCTCACCGGTTGATTTGGGCGGTTATTACCTGCCAGTTGATGAAAAAGCTGACGAGGCCATGAGGCCCAGCCATACGCTCAATGCAATCATCAACTCTTAATGCACAGAACACATATACATTCATGGGGCCCTGTTTGATTGCAGGGCTCTTTTTTTGGCTTAAAGCCAAATAAATCCATCCCAGAAATATGTGATTTACTGTAAGAAGAACTATATTTTTATAAAAAAAAGCTTGATCAGAAAATATACCGTGCTCTTATTTTTCATGATACCCTCATTGATATGGTCTCAAGAAAACCACACCGTGAGCGGCACCATCACCGCAGCGGCATCAAGTGAAACACTTATAGGCGTCAATGTCCTATTTCCTGAGCTGGGCAAGGGTACCACGACCAATGAATATGGCTTTTACTCCATTACACTCCCAGAGGGTAATTATCAATTACAGGTAAGGTTTCTGGGGTTTCAGTCAATCACCAAGTCCATAGAACTCAGTCAGAACATCAAAGCAGACTTTACCCTTGAAGAATCTACTGAAATGCTTGATGAAATATTACTTGAGGAAGATGTTGAAAAGATAAATATACGACGGCCGCAAATGAGCGTCAACAGTCTGAGTGCGGCTACCATAAAGCAAATCCCCGTGGCTTTTGGGGAGGCAGACGTCATTAAGTCCATACTGTTGTTGCCCGGCGTTACCAGTGCTGGCGAAGGGGCTTCTGGTTTTAACGTGCGCGGCGGCGCAGTAGATCAAAACCTGATATTACTGGACGAGGCCATAATCTTTAATTCTTCACACCTGTTTGGCTTTTTCTCTGTCTTCAACCCAGATGCCATCAAGGACCTCAAACTGTACAAAGGGGGCATTCCTGCACGCTACGGGGGGCGGGTCGCCTCTGTGCTAGACATTTATCAAAAAGAAGGCAACAGCAAGGAGTTTCATGCTAATGGCGGTATAGGTGCCGTGGCCAGCAGGTTACTGCTGGAAGGCCCCATCGTCAAGGACAAGTCAGCATTTTTGATAGGCGGCAGGGCTTCTTATGCCCATCTCTTCCTGCCATTGTTTGATATTGATAACCGGGCCTATTTTTATGACCTGAATGCCAAGGTCAATTACAAGGTAAACGCAAACAATAACCTCTACTTGTCAGGGTATTTTGGGCGTGACCTTTTTGGCGTAAGCCAGAGTTTTATAAACACCTATGGCAACACGACCCTTAACCTGCGCTGGAACCATGTGTTCAACCACAAGCTCTTCTCAAACCTTTCGCTCATCTACTCTGATTATGATTATGGGCTATTGCTGGATTTTGTGGGATTTCAATATGACTCTGGCATCAGGAATTTTAACTTAAAGTATGACTTTCAACATTATCTGGATAGCAACCTCAAGCTGGGGTATGGCATCAACAATGTGTATTATCGTTTTAACCCGGCAACCATTGAGCCCAACCGGCCAGACTCTGGCATCCTTCCATCACAACTCACCCATAAATTTGCAAATGAGTTTAGCGCTTACGCGGAAATGGAACAGGACATCTCCCCTCCACTCACCCTGCGCTATGGATTGAGAATCAGCAATTTTCAACGCTTGGGCCAGGATACCTTTAACCGGTATGCTGATGACAACCCCATAGTCTTTGACCCTGACCTAAAAATCTACCAACCTGCAAGTCCTATTGAAGTGGAGGCCAACACCGGTACACTTGCCCGCTTTACTAACCTTGAGCCCCGCGCCTCCCTTGCATGGGCATTTAATGATAAAGCATCTATCAAGGCCAGCTATAACAGGATGGCACAGTACCTACATTTAATCTCAAACACAAACTCGCCCACGCCCCTGGATGTCTATACCCCCAGTGGACCGTATATAGAACCGCAACTCCTTGATCAATACGCACTGGGATATTTTACCGAAATAAAAGAGGGTGATTATTCCCTGGAAACAGAGATTTTCTACAAAGACATCAAGAACAGGCTAGACTACCGTAATGGTGCACAGCTCATCGCAAATGATGTCATTGAAGGCGAAATCCTATCTGGAATGGGCCGTGCCTATGGACTAGAAATACTGGCAAAAAAGAATGAAGGCAATTTTACCGGCTGGCTGGCCTATACCCTCTCACGCAGTGAGCAAAAAACCCCTGGCCGCACACCCCAGGAAACAGGCATAAACAATGGCCACTGGTATCCATCAGCATATGACAAAACCCATGACATCAGCGCGTTCATGAGTTACAAGGCCAGCAAAAAGTGGAGCTTTAGTGCTAATTTTATATTTCAGACCGGGCAACCCACCAACTATCCCGTGAGCCAATCACAATTTCAGGGAATCACGATTGCCAACTATGGGCCACGCAATCAAGAACGCCTGCCGGCATACCACCGCCTGGACCTTGCTGCCACGCTGACCCCAAAAAACAATAAGAACAAAAAAATCAAGGGCGAGTGGGTGTTTAGCATCTACAACCTTTACAACCGCATGAATGCCGCATCCATAACCTTTCGGCAAAATGAGGATACGGGTGCTAATGAGGCGGTGCGCACCTCAATATTTGGGATTCTTCCCTCGATAACCTATAATTTTAGATTTTGATGAATCGCACGATACAGTTTTTCTTTTTGCTCTTTGGCGCAAGCCTACTATCCATGAGCTGCCAGGATGTTATTGAGGTTGACCTGCCCCCCACCGAAAAACGCCTGGTCATCGATGCGCTCATCCCCGTGCCAGATAATGATTCATCTAATATCGTGGCAAGGATAAGGCTTACTGAAACCACTGACTATTATGCAGACTCCGTGCCAACGGCCACGGGGGCAGTTATAGAACTGCGGGGAGAAACCTCTACCTTTAGGCTTGATGAAGAAGCTAATGGGTATTACTCAACCGTTGTGCCACGTGAAATCATCATGAACGAGATGATGTCACTTACCGTTATACATAAGGACGAGACCTACCGTTCTACAACTCTATACGTCCCCTCGGTCTCCATAGATTCTTTAAAACAGGGGGACAAAAGTCTTTTTGGCGGGGATGAAACCGAAATTATCATAGCCTATAAGGATGTGGCACCCCGTGAAGATTTTTACCTTTTCAACCTGGATAGGGGGCAGTTTTTGACCAGTGAGGACACTTTTTATCAAGGCCAGGCATTTTCATTCAGTTACTTTTATGAAAATATTGAGCCCCGGGACACCCTTGACATACAATTGCTGGGAATCACAAAACCATTTTATGATTACATGAGCATCGTGATCAACCAATCAGGACAAAACTCTGGAAACCCCTTTGCCGCACCGCCATCTGATATACGCGGCAACATAATCAATGAGACAGATGAGGGGCATTACCCCCTGGGATATTTCAGCATAAGTCAAGCATATTATGAAAATATAATCATTGAATGAGCTAAATTGCCTTACGGCGAAAAACAAAAAACAACCTACCCTTTTTTATGGATTTCATAAGAACAACAGAGCAGGATTCAAGATATGACCATCTGGAAAAGATGGAAGTAAATGAACTGCTACAGCGCATAAACAACGAGGACAAGACCGTACCACTGGCCGTTGAAAAAGCCATGCCACAAATTGAAGAATTGGTGATCAAGGTGGTTTCTCAAATGAAAGAAGGTGGCCGGCTGTTTTATATGGGTGCCGGCACGAGTGGCCGCCTGGGTATCCTTGATGCTTCAGAGTGCCCACCCACCTTTGGGGTGCCGCATGAATGGGTCGTGGGCCTGATTGCCGGGGGAGATCATGCCATCCGCAAGGCGGTAGAGTTTGCCGAGGACGATACGGGACAAGGCTGGAAGGACCTGGAAGAATACAACATCACCAATAAGGATTTTGTGGTGGGCATCGCAGCCTCTGGCACCACGCCCTATGTAATAGGCGCCCTCAAGGCATGCAATGGTAAAGGTATCCCCACGGGCTGCATCACCTGTAACGCGGGCAGCCCGCTCGCACGCGAAGCGCAATACCCCATTGAGGTAATCGTGGGGCCAGAATTTGTTACCGGCAGTAGCCGCATGAAAGCTGGGACAGCCCAAAAACTCGTCCTGAACATGATATCCACCACCGCCATGATTCAGTTGGGTCGCGTAAAGGGCAATAAAATGGTGGATATGCAACTTAGCAACAACAAGCTTGTAGGCCGCGGCACAAGGATGATAATGGGTGAACTCAAGATCACCGAGAAGGAAGCCGCACTCCTGCTCAAGCAATATGGCAGTGTACGTGCCGCAATCAATTCGCAAAAAGATGGGGACAAATAAAGAAATGCTGGTAAAGGGTGTACGCACCATGGCGCTATCACTCTTGTTCATGTTCCTTGCGCCAGGGCTTATCTATGAAGCTGCCAGCAATAGGGAACATTTTTTATACATCCCTGTACTTATACTGGGCCTGGTCGCAGCATTTTTTGCGATCTACCTGGCCTTTAAGGGCTTAAACAGGATATTAAAGGCCATGTTTGATAACTAGCCCATTTGGCTTTAAGCCAAAAAAAGAGCATAAAAAAACCCTTGAAGTTATTCAAGGGTTTTTCTTGTACTTATACAATGCCTTATTTCTTGAACTTGGCATATTTATTCTTGAACTTGTCAATACGTCCAGCGGTATCGACCAGTTTGGTCTTACCGGTGTAGTATGGGTGAGAAGTTCTTGAAATTTCAAGTTTTACAAGCGGATATTCCACGCCATCCACTTCAATTGTTTCCTTAGATCCAGCTGTGGACTTTGACAAAAAAACATCATCATTTGACATGTCCTTAAATGCCACTATCCTATAGTTTCCTGGGTGTATCTCTTTTTTCATTTTTGATAAACTTTAAATCCGCTCAAATTTTGAGGTGCAAATTTATGAATATTTTCTTTCTTGACAATGCAATGAACAAAATAAAATTTATTTGCCATAAATAAGTGAACAAACCTATGTAACGTTTTTTTACCTTTGTGTACTAATGGCATAATTAAATCTAAAAATCATGAACGATCTAACCAAAGTCAGCAGTAAAAAAATTATGCTTACCTATGGAGCAATCCTAGGTGTTGTTTCCATCTTGCTCAGCGTCATCTCCTATGTGATGGGCAATGTCTTTAAACCACACTGGTCCATACAGCTTTTAGGGTTTTTGATACTTATTGCCGTCATAGTCTATGGCCTGCGCGAATTCAAGAAACAGAACGGGGGGTTTTTAAAACTGGGGCAGGCCCTGAAAATAGGCATAGGCATCACCGCGATATCATCAGTACTGGGCATACTCTATTTTATCATTTTCACTAATCTCATCGAGCCTGACTACTTTGTACAGTATATGGATTTTCAACGAGAAGCAGCCCTTGAGGCAAACACCTCTGCGACACCAGAGCAGATAGAACAGGGACTTGAAATGTCCAAGCCCTTTATGAACACGGGCTTCTTTGCGGGCATCCAGTTTATCATGGCAGTTTTCTTTGGGTTCATTGTCTCGCTCGTGGCAGGGCTTGTCATGAAAAGAGAAAACCCACACGCTATCTAAAAGAGCTTAATGCAGGTATCCATTGTCATCCCCCTTCTCAATGAGGAGGAGTCCATAAAAGAATTATATCACTGGCTTGTAGAGGTACTACAGGCCAGTGGGCTTTCATATGAAATCATATTTATAGATGATGGCAGCACGGACGGTAGCTGGGAAGTTATTTTCGCTTTAAGCGAAAGCGATACTGCCGTAAAGGCCCTGCGCTTTAACCGCAACTATGGCAAGAGCCAGGCTCTTCATGCCGGTTTCCTGGAAGCCCGGGGCGATGTGGTGATCACCATGGATGCTGACCTGCAGGACAGCCCAGATGAGATACCAGAACTTTATGACCTGGTTGCCGGGCAAGGCTATGACCTGGTGAGCGGATGGAAGAAAAAAAGGTACGATTCTATCCTTGCAAAGAACCTCCCCTCAAAACTTTTTAATGCGGTGGCCCGCAAGACCAGTGGCCTAAAGCTGCATGACTTTAACTGTGGCCTCAAGGCCTACCGTAAGGCCGTCGTGAAGAACATTGATGTGTATGGAGATATGCACCGCTACATCCCGTTACTGGCAAAAAATGCTGGTTTTTACAACATTACCGAAAAAACGGTACAGCACCAGGCCAGGAAGTATGGGCAGACAAAATTTGGCGCAGACCGTTTCATAAAGGGTTTTCTTGACCTGTTGACGATATGGTTTGTGACGCATTTTGCAAAGAGGCCCATGCACCTTTTTGGCACACTGGGGGCCATCATGTTCTTTATAGGTTTTTTGCTCACCGTATGGCTGGGGGTCGATAAACTCTTTATCACGCCAGCAGGGAGGTTGATTACAGAAAGGCCACAATTTTACCTGGCCCTCATAAGCATGGTCATAGGGGTACAGCTGTTTATTGCAGGTTTTCTGGGTGAAATGATCTTGCGCAGCCGCAAAGCGTCACCCCGGTATTTAATAAGTGAGAGACTGGGCCTTGACACCCCCGTCTCATGAACCAGAAATCCCTGGGCAATAGCAGCGGGTGCATGAATAAAAAAAATCAAAGATTTAGGGCAAGCCTTTGTGTATTCAAATCCCATTTATAGTGTAAATGCTTATTTTTGCCCTTTAACCTATTGTATTCTATGGAACCAGAAATTAAGATAAAATCAGAAGCTTGGCTTACAGAAACCTTTGATGTGGAAACTCAAAACGCAATCAAGAAGCTTCAGGCAGAAAAGCCCGAAGAACTCAAGGAGAGCTTTTATAAAAATCTTGAATTTGGTACCGGTGGTATGCGTGGTGTCATGGGGGTGGGTACTAACCGTATCAATAAATATACCCTGGGCAAGAACACGCAGGGCCTATCAAATTATCTTAAGCAATCTTTTCCTGGTACAGCGATAAAGGTTGCCATTGCATACGATTGCCGTAACAACAGTAAGGAACTGGCAAAGGTCGTGGCAGATGTGTTTTCGGCAAACGACATTACCGTATACCTTTTTAGCGACCTGCGCCCCACGCCAGAGTTGAGTTTTGCGGTAAAACACCTCGACTGTCAGTGCGGTATCGTATTGACGGCAAGCCATAACCCACCAGAATACAATGGCTACAAAGTGTACTGGCAGGATGGTGGCCAGCTCGTGCCGCCACAAGATGGTGAGATAATCCAGATGATTGAAAAACTGGATTATGACGAAATAAATTTTAAGGCCAAGGCCGAAAACATAAAATACATTGACAAGGATGTGGATGAAGAATTCATCAAGGCATCACTTGCTAATGGAAGCTTTGACGAGCTGGATGAACACAGGGACAAGACAACCATAGTCTTTACACCGCTCCACGGCACCTCGGTAACAATAATTCCCCAGGTCCTGGAACGTGCGGGATATGATAACGTGCACATCGTTGAAGCTCAAAAAAAACCTGACGGTAATTTTCCCACGGTAAAGTCTCCTAACCCAGAAGAGCCCGAAGCACTGGAGATGGCCATGAAACTCGCCGAAGAAACCCATGCAGATATCGTGATAGGAACTGACCCTGACTGTGACAGGCTGGGCATCGCCGTGCGCGATACAAACGGCGACCTCAAATTGCTCAACGGTAACCAGACCATGGTCGTCATGACAGATTTCCTGTTAAAGGAATACTTTAAGGACAACGAGCGCAAGGGCAATGAGTTTATAGCTTCAACGATAGTCTCGACCCCCATGATGGACGTTTTGGCAAAAGCCTATGACGTGGAATGTAAACTGGGCCTCACGGGTTTCAAGTGGATCGCAAAGATGATCAAGGATTTTCCAGAACAGCATTTTATAGGTGGCGGTGAAGAAAGTTTTGGCTATATGGTTGGCGAGTTTGTGCGTGACAAAGATGCAGTCACCGCTACCCTTTTAGCATGCGAGATTGTTACTTTGGCCAAAGCCAAAGGAACTTCGTTTTATGAAATGTTGTTAGATCTTTATGCTGAGCACGGCCTGTATATGGAAGACCTGACATCGCTTGTCAAAAAAGGGATTTCTGGAGCTGAAGAAATCAAGCAGACCATGATAGACCTGCGCGAGAACCCCATGACTGAAATCAATGGCGAAAAAGTGATCAAGATTGATGATTATGCCAGTGCAAAATCACTCAATATAGCCACCGGTAGCAGCACTGATATTGACATCCCTAAGTCAAACGTGCTTGTATACCATACTGAAAAAGGGTCGCGCATTGCGGCAAGGCCCAGTGGTACCGAACCTAAAATCAAATTCTACATCAGCGTCAATGAAGACCTTGACAGCGTGGCAGGCTTTGAAAAAACATTACATGCCACGCAAAAAAGAATTGCTGGTATAAAAAAGGAATTGGGACTATAGCTTTCCCATTTTAGGACTTGTCCATTAAAAATCACGAATGAATTATTTTAGACAGGTACTCAGATTTGCCCTACCCTATAAAAAGTATGGCTTTTTTAGTATCATTTGCAATATTTTCTACGCGCTCTTTAGCACGTTATCCTTTCTTGCGCTAATACCTGTTATCGAGATACTTTTTGACAAGAGCAAGCGTGTTGCCCAGGCTCCTGTATGGAACGGTCTGGGAGGTTTAAAAGACTATGCGATGGGCACGTTTTATTACAATGTGAGCCAGCGTGTGCAGGAGGATGAAGTTTCGGCCCTGGTATTTATATGCGTTATCGTCGTTGTACTTTTCCTGTTAAAGAACCTTTTTGGCTACATGGCAAACTTTTTCCTTACGTTTTTGCGCAATGGCGTGATGAAAGACCTGCGCGATGCCATTTATGAAAAATTGCTGACCCTGCCCATAAGCTACTTTAGTGAAAAACGCAAGGGTGACACCATATCACGTATAACCGCAGATGTCAACGAGGTTGAAAGGTCATTTTTATCTGTGCTTGAATTATTTGTACGTGAGCCACTTACAATAATATTTACCATCATTGCAATGCTTATATTGAGTGCAAAGCTCACAATATTTGTTTTTGTTTTCCTGCCTATTTCTGGTTTTATAATTTCAAGGATAGGTAAATCATTAAAGAAAAAATCAAACCGGGCACAGCAAGAAAATGGTCATTTTCTCTCAATTGTAGAAGAAACCCTGGGAAGCCTTAAAATCATCAAAGGCTTTAATGCCGAGGATACCATGCGCGACCGCTTTCAACAATCCACCTCCAGGTTGAACCGTATTCTCAACAGTCTCGTGAACCGTCAAAACCTGGCATCGCCCATGAGCGAATTTTTAGGGGTTTCTGTCATTGTTGTCATCTTATGGTTTGGAGGAAAACTCGTATTGATTGACGGCACGCTCAATGCCGCTGATTTTGTTGCATTTCTGGGCTTGTCATATCAAATACTCACCCCGGCAAAGCAGATTAGTAAGGCCTCATACAGTTTAAAAAGGGGTGACGCTGCCGCGGAAAGAATATTCAACATCCTCCATACAACGTCCACCATTGTTGACAGGCCTGATGCCATTGATAAAGCTTCGTTTGATGAAAACCTCACGATTGAAAATATCTCCTTTAGGTATGAAGATGACGATGTGCTCAAAGATTTCAGTGCAACTGTACCTAAAGGTAAAACCATTGCCCTGGTAGGTCAGAGCGGTAGTGGCAAAAGCACGATTGCAAACCTGGTCACCCGCTTTTATGATGTTACTCAGGGTGCAATCAAGGTAGATGGAAAGGATATACGGGACATCACCAAAAAATCCCTGCGCAGCCTCATGGGTCTGGTTACACAGGACAGCATTCTTTTTAACGATACCGTACGCAACAATATCCTTTTGGGGAAACCCAACGCCACAGAAGAAGAAATCATAGAAGCCCTCAACATCGCAAATGCATGGGAGTTTGTCAAAGACCTGCCCAAAGGCCTTGACACAAACATAGGCGATAGCGGCAATAAACTGAGCGGCGGACAAAAACAACGCCTAAGCATTGCGCGGGCGGTACTTAAAAACCCACCCATCATGATCCTTGACGAGGCCACATCAGCGCTAGACACTGAGAGTGAACGCCTTGTACAAAAGGCCCTTGAAAACATGATGAAAAACCGTACATCCATCGTGATTGCCCATAGGTTGAGTACCATTCAAAACGCAGACCAGATCATCGTGATGCAGCGTGGCGAAATCGTTGAACAGGGCAAGCATAACGAGCTTCTATTAAAAGAAGGCAACTATAGCAAATTGGTCGCCATGCAATCTTTTGAATAAGAACATTTATCCTTAATAGATAATCAAAAGTGATATTTTTAGTATCCTTTGATTAAACTTAATGCAATAACTTTAGTCATAATTAGTGTAAGGCTAATAAAAAGGTAATTGCAACCACTTGTAAACACGTCACCTAGTTTGGTTTTTGAAGACCTGGTAAGGGAGTATAAAGAAAAACTTTACTGGCACATCAGGCGCATGGTATTGTCGCATGATGATGCTGATGATGTGCTGCAAAATACATTTATAAAGGTTTATAAAAATTTGCCCAACTTTAAGGGTGACAGCCACATTTACACCTGGTTGTACCGCATTGCCACAAATGAAAGCCTTACATTTTTAAAAAAACGAGCCAGACGCTTGCAGATAAGTGACGAGACCCTGCAGCAAAACATGGTGAACAACCTGGAATCTGACCCCTATTTTGACGGAGACGAGGCAAGACTAAAACTGCAAAGAGCAATAGCCACCCTCCCCGAAAAACAAAAACAGGTATTCCTGCTCAGGTATTATGAAGAACTACCCTATGCAGAAATGTCTGAAATGCTGGAGGTTTCAGAAGGTTCCTTAAAGGCCAGTTACCACCATGCAGTAAAAAAGATAACACATTTTATCAAAGAAGATTAAACCCTTGACAATCATCTAAGTCTAAAAAATGATGAATCCACTGGACAACCATAACAAAGATAACGGCCTACACCTGCCCAAGGGATACCTGGAGCAGTTTGAGGACGGCCTTTATGCTGAGCTTGAGCTTAGGGAGCTACTCCCCAGCACTGATGGTTTTGTGGTTCCACAAGGCTATTTTGAGAAATTTGAAAGTAGGCTCAAGGCCAAAATCACGCAGCCTAAGACCAAGATTATTTCCATTTTTAGGTCAAGGACCTGGATGAGCAGTGCAGCAGCAATTGCCGCCATCCTCGTCCTGGCATTTATAGCCATTTTACCTAAAAATAAAATAAACGACTTTGACGACCTCACGGTCTCAACGCTTGAAAACTATCTACAGGAAGACGGTATCCTAGAGAAAATGTCTGAAGAAGACCTGGATGCCATAGAAGATGGCACAACCTTCTCATCTGAAACTTTTGCCAATGAGGCAATCCTTGACTATGTAGATATAGACCTTATTGATGAACCTCTAAAAGATGAGGATTAAAACAAAAAAAAAGTGAAAAAAATAATAGTGATACTCATCATGATGCTCTCTGTGGCTAGTTTTGGTCAAAAGGATGACTTCCATAAAAGAATCAAGGCCCTGAAGGTCTCTTTTATCACAGAGCAGCTTCAACTCACCCCTAAAGAAGCCGAGGTATTCTGGCCCATCTATAATGCATATGATGAAAAAATGGATGATCTGCGACATGAAGAGAGGGACCTATGGCGCAAGCTATATAAGGAAAAAGGCGTAAAAGCTGACCTTACTGAAAATGAAGCTGACAAACTGGTCTCAGAATACAACAAAATAGAAGAAACCCGGGTAAGCCTGCAATCTAAACTGCTCAACGACCTGCGCGGTAAATTGACCCTCAAGAAAGTAGTATATCTCCCAGAGGTTGAACAAGATTTTGGCAAGAAATTATTTGAAGAATATAAAAAGCGCAAGGAACAGGAAAAGGGCAAGAATACCCCATGATCACAAATCATTACGTTTTAGGGTAATCAGGGCAATTCTTCCATTACCGGCGGCATAAGCTTGATTTTCATCAACAAAGCGAATAGTAAAAAATCCTTCAGTAGATAAAGTTTTCCAGGTATCGCCGCCATCCTTGCTATAATCAATACCCGTAAAACCTATGGCAACGAGTTCGTTGCCATTTTTGTTGGGTACATACTGCACACAACTTTTATATCCGGGAGCCTGGCCCTCTGCAACAAGTTGCCAGGTTTTTCCACCATCTATAGTCCTTGCTTTGTTTGCATGGGATCCCTCTGGATCTGTATAATCTCCACCAATCACAAAACCATTTTTATCGTCATAAAAATCAATACTATAGCCGCCTTGCGTTTCCTTGCCCTGCAACAGTGGAGTGTCCACCACTTCCCATGTCCTGCCCTTATCGGCAGTGTGAAAGACCCTTGACCTTATCCCCCCGGTGATGATCCAGGCATGGTTGCCCATGACCTCAACGTTTGTATTGCTCGCGGCAAAAGCTCCTTCGGTCGCTTCTGGAAGGACGGAGCAATCCAGCTTTTTCCAGGTGTTGCCCCCATCGCGGGTGATTATTATGGATAGGCACCCACCTTGGGCATCCCCCATGGCAATACCTTCTTTATCATTCCAGAATTTCATTGAATCATAAAACACCTGCTCACCTTCTTCCTGATAGACGAGTTCCATTTTTCCTGTATCCCCCGTTTTGTACAACAATGCAGGATTTGCGATACTCAGCATAAAAAAATCTGTTGCGGTATGCGCCACCGCCCTAAATGAGGGTATAAGGCTGTCTTGCTGCTGCACTCTTGTGTTCCAGCTTTTAGATACTGGGTTGTACAGGCCAAATTTGCCATCGCTTCCCGCAAAGGCAAGGCTGCCATCATCCAGGATATCAATAGCGCGTATGCTTACAGAGTCTTCGTAGATAACCTCGATTTCCATAGATGCAACAGGACCACTGGCAACACTGGGCCCAGTAGTATTTTTACACCCCACAGCTACAAGTATCCATAAAAGCCCTACCACGTATCTCATTATTCTAATTTTTGGCTAAAATAAACCTAATGTTCCACAAAGCCTTACCTTTGCAGCCGTTAAAATCAAATTATGCGCCTGCACCGTAACCTTGTATTTGCCGTTGTTGATGGTCTCCTCTCTATTTTTAACGAGGGAGAATATGCTGATAAGGTGATAGAAAAATTATTGAAACGCGATAAGCGATGGGGTTCAAGAGACCGCAGCTTTATAGCAGAGACCACGTATGATATCGTACGCTGGAAAAGGCTCTATGCAGAAATCGCCGAAGTCAAGGAACCCTTTGACCGCAAGGATATCTGGAGGTTGTTTGCCGTATGGGCCACACTGCGAGGCATTAAATTGCCAGACTGGCCCCAGATAGAACAAACCCCCACAAGACGCATAAAAGGGAGGTTTGACGAATTGTCAAACACGAGGAAATTTCGCGAAAGCGTGCCCGACTGGATGGATGAACTGGGCGAAAGGGAACTGGGCAAAAAATGGGATGCAGAAATCGCGGCCCTCAATACAATAGCACCCGTCGTGCTGCGCGTCAATACGCTTAAAGCGAAAGTATCCCAAGTACAATCAGAACTTAAGGAAGCTGGTTTTTTTACCGCGGAAATCAAGGGATATCCAGATGCGCTCCAACTGGAAGAACGTGGCAATGTCTTCTTGACCGAAGCTTTTAAGATGGGGCACTTTGAGGTCCAGGATGCTTCCTCTCAACTCGTGGCTCCCTTTCTGGATGTTAAACCCGGGATGCGCGTGGTGGATACCTGTGCAGGTGCTGGGGGAAAAGCCCTACACCTCGCAGCCCTGATGGAAAACAAGGGCCAGCTGATTGCCCTGGACATCTATGGCAACAAGCTCAAGGAACTTAAACGCCGTGCCAGGCGTGCCGGTGCATTTAATATTGAGCCCCGCACAATTGATTCAACAAAGGTCATCAAGAAGCTCAAGGCCTCTGCTGACCGTGTCCTGATTGATGCCCCCTGCTCTGGGCTGGGCGTGTTGAGCCGCAACCCAGATGCCAAGTGGAAACTGGAACCTGAATTTTTGGAAAGGATCAAGAACACCCAGCAGGATATACTGCAAGACTATGCCTCAATTGTAAAAAAAGGCGGAAAAATGGTGTATGCAACCTGCTCCATCCTACCTTCTGAAAATCAACAGCAAGTTGATTTTTTCCTTGCATCAGAGGCTGGCAGGGAGTTTAAAAAAACAAATGAAAAAATAGTGCTTTCCAGTGAATCTGGATATGATGGATTCTATATGGCGCTGTTAGAAAAAAATTAAGATCAGGAGATGAAAAAAACTACGTTACTGCTTCTCTTCATTTTTTTGGCGCAAGCCATATATGCACAACAGCCTTATTATGATGATGTTGACCTGACCAAAACAGGTCTTGCCCTGAGGGATGAACTGGCACAAAAAATCATTGAAACCCACAC
Organism: Cytophagaceae bacterium; assembly: GCA_002710685.1. GTDB lineage: Bacteria > Bacteroidota > Bacteroidia > Flavobacteriales > Flavobacteriaceae > Leeuwenhoekiella. The sequence goes on from PALD01000080.1 coordinate 305,495, forward strand.
AAACCTACTGGAATATTCCCCTGGAGTCTGGGAGGCCAGCCGCATTACAGACGTGGACCCTAATGACAATTCAAAAGTCCTGCTCTTATATGGTTATGAAAATGGGACTGATAGCGATGTCACCAATGACCTCAACCGGGATAAATATCAAAATGGAGGCCAAGTAGGTGACTGGAACCGTGAACACACCTACCCAAAATCACTGGGAAACCCCAACCTGGGAGAAAGCGGGCCAGGAAGTGATGCCCACCACCTGAGGCCCACAGACGTTCAACGTAACGGTGCCCGGGGCAACAGGAAGTTTGCTGCCGGAAGTGGCAATTCTGGTACCGTGGGCGAAAACTGGTATCCCGGTGATGCGTGGAAGGGAGACGTGGCCCGCATGCTCATGTACATGTACCTGCACTATGGTGAGCGTTGCCTGCCCAGCAATGTGATCGTGGGGTCAACTAACGGTACAGACGGCAATATGATAGACCTATTGCTTCAATGGAATGCAGAAGATCCCGTAAGTGCCGTCGAGGACCAGCGCAATGCCTACCACGACAGTGATGGTCAATATGCACAGGGAAACCGTAATCCATTTATAGATAATCCCTATCTAGCAACAGCAATATGGGGTGGTCCAGAAGCTGAGGACCGCTGGGGCACGCTAGGTATCGCTTCCGCGAAAGCGAACCAGTTCAAGATATACCCCAACCCTGCGCACAACACGGTGAATGTAAGTTCCACCCTTCCCGTTGAAGAAATAAGGCTGTATGATATCTCCGGAAGATTACTGGAAACCTATCATCATGAAAAATCCATTGACGTTTCAACCCTGCACCAGGGCGTTTATGTTCTTGATATCCAAAACAAAAATAGCAATGAGGTGCATAAGCTGATGGTACGGTAATCCTCTCTGCCATAAATAATAAAAAAGGGCCCGAATTGATTCAGGCCCTTTTTTTGTGAGTTTGTTTTTTTGGCTTAAAGCCAAACATTATTCTGACGCACCTTCATAGATAGCATTAAAGATCAACTTATAGGTACCTCGTGGCTGCGCCCTGAATTGAGGCCTAAAAGCAAATAGGATCGTGGAACCCTCACCATAATCAACCTTTACCATGGCTGGTTTTCTAGCGATATACCTATCCTCCCCCATGGCCCAGCCACTCATCAAGAGGTCCACTGGCGCATAGGTGGCAACCACCTCAACGTGGGGTGCGGGGGCATCTTTAATGCTTTCTGTACCCCCCTCACCAGATTTGCGCTGCTTATCTATGGTAAATGCCCTGCTGCGGTTAAACGATACCGCCACGGTATCCTGCATGCCATACGCCAATGGATGGGTAGTATCTATACCTGTCCTTATCAATGAACCAGGTATAAAAAAGTCCTTGCTATCTGCACCTTCCACGGCATCACGCAACGGCAGGCCAAATTGCTCTATGACAAAATCACTAGCTTCATCAAAGGCTATGAGCGTGCCACCACCCTCTACATAATCGCTTAGCGCCAGTGTACCCTTTAAGCCCAGCCCACCGGTAAACTGTACTGGCATGCTCAACTCACTATACCCATGCAGGATAGATGCCTTGCCCTGGGAGGGTATAATGATCGCGTCATACTGTGATAGATCTTTGGTTTTTATATCTGTGTCATGCAAGGTATCTGTTGCAAAGGCATATTCATCCATGACAAAGCGCGTCCAGCCTTCATCCATATTAGCTGCCCAGGATTTATACAGGCCTACTTTGGGCAGGTGGATTTTTCTTAATTCTACATCTGGCTTAGATGCCAAACCTACGAATGACAATCCATAGGCTTTTGCCAGGGAATCCAAAGTTTCCCTATCACCGGTCACGATATAGGACCCAGCAGGAAAATTTTTGCCTTGAGCGTTAAAAGCCGCCGTACTCCTATAGGCAGTTCCGCCTGCTTTTAAGACCTTGTTAGTTACCGCCACCGAAGCATTTGTGTTGACATTAAGGGCATAGCCAAATGAGCCGTTATTATCAACCTCGCCGTCAGCGTAGGTATCTTGCCCTGTTACTTTTTTTGTAGCGACTTTAAAGGAGGATGCAATCTTGTCAACTGCCACACCCATCTGCATGGGCAATGTCCAGCCAGCCAAATCGTATGGAGTGTCCGGAGGACCTCCCGGATACTGAAAACGGGTGGGGTAATCCTGTTTTTCCATGAGGTCCAGCAGATATGGTCTGAATGCCTGGGCGGTATAAATCACGTACGAGCCTTTATCATATTTTTTACCCTCTACGGTAAAATCACGGGTTGCCTTTTCTATCTCAATCCCTCCCCTTAGCAGTACATTCACCAGGTTTACCGCTTCAAAAGAATCCCATTGCTCTTTTGGGATTATATATGCAAATAAATTGCCTGTCCCGCCCTTTTCAATGGCAGACTGTCCCATTTTATATATATTATACAGGTAGTTGCTCTTGCGGTCTGCGGCAAGGTCCAGGGTGGCCCAGGTAGCGGTCAACATATAATCTACGGCATCCCTAAAGTGTGATTCACCACCCTTCCAAGGGTCTGGGTACATAATATCTGTCCCGTCTGTAGGGGTTGTTCCCGCAACCATTTTGGGCAGTTTTTTGGGGTCATAAAACCTGGGCGTGGGCGTGGTGTGGCCGGTCTCGGTGAGTATACCTATCATATTGTGATAATAGGGCACCGTGCGCCCCCCCCCATTCCAGAACATGGTGTAGAAATTATCTGCGATGGCGCCGGGCATGTTTTCAAGAGAAAAACGCTTTGACATGGCCGATCCCACTTCACTTACCCCGGCGGTCACGGCGGGGTGTATTTTTGGGTTTACCGGGTCTGCATAGGGCGGAATGGAAATCTTGGTCCACGCCGGAGATGATTGATGGTGGTTATACACAATCTGTGGATACCACTCATTATATAGGATTTTTGTCACGTTATAGGTTTCCGGCTGGGTATTCATAAACCAATCCCGGTTATTATCGTGGCCCATGTAATAGTGGTATAAAATAGGTGGTCGCGATGTTTCATAGGCCGTGCCCATATTCTTGCGGTACCAGTCAACCACAATATCAAGGCCATCAGGGTTCATGACGGGCATCAAGAGGGTGATTACATTTTCCCTTATTTTTTGCATTTCGGGAGTTTCAGATGTAGCGAGGGTATATGCAAGTTCAGAGGTCATCTGGCCATGAGCCAACTCTGTAGAGTGCATCCCACCATCTATCCAAACTACTGCCTTACCTTCTTGTGAAAGCTTTGCCGCTTCAGCATCGCTTACTTGAACCCGGGCAAGCTTTGTGCTGATATCCTTCCATTTATCCAGTTGTTCTAGGTTTTCTTTAGTGGATATAAACAGTAGGTACATCTTTCTTCCCAATACGGTTTCGCCTATCTCTATTTTTTTAACCCGACTTGAAGCTGCATCCAATCTGGATAGATAATCTTCTATCTGGGCATAGTCAGCAAGCTTGTAATCATCTCCTACCCTAAAGCCATAAACATCTTTAGGAGAAGGTACTTTTTGAGCCGTCATTAATGCAATGCAGCATGTGGACATCAGTGCCATTAGCATCAATGTCCTGAGGTTAGAAGTTGTAAAAATCATCTTGTTGGTTATAGTTTGATTGAAAATTAGCATTAAAAGAATAAAAACAAAAATCTGCACCTGTTTAGAGCTTTACTTCCTGTTTAAGTGCATTGAACTGTTTCAAGAGTTCTTGATAACGGTTTACTTCTTCTTGCCCAGGTTGTTTATCTGCACCGCCCAAAATAGTATTGAGATAGGAAATTTGAGAAACCATGACATTTGCGGGATAGGCTCCTTCATCGTTTTTGAGCTTTTTTAGCGCAAGCTGAAGTTGCTCTAGCTGCGCCGCGTTACCTTTACTTTTTTCAAGCTCCTCTATTTTTTGTTCAACCTGGTCTTGCAACATTCTTGCTTGCGACAATAGGTCAATGACCTTGAATTGCAACTGTTGCTGCGCTGCGATATTTGCCAGGGTAACACCTTCTTCTTCCAGCCTGGGGTCTACCACTATTTCAAAAGGTTTTTCCAGGGTTGTATCGCCTGCTGTGAGCCTGGCAATGTATTTTCCGGGAGGGACAATGGGCCCATTTTTAAACCTCCTGTTCTCGTTCTTGTCCCAGGCTCCCTTTTGTTGCATATCCCATTGAAAACGGTTAAGTCCTTTTTTTGTGGGCAGCTTATTGTCAATGTATACAAAGGTTATGCTGAGCGACATGTCATCTACCTTCTCAGTGGCTGACTTCAACAACGTGGAGTCGCTCACGATCTTGGTGATTTCCCTGCCATCAACTGATAGGACCTCCAGGCTCACCCCTTCTTTTTTAAAATCCTTTGGCAAGTAATAATCCAGGGTAACGCTCGTCCCTGGATAATGTGGATAATCACTTCCCCAGCGCGGTGTGTGGTATCTCATGGTGTTCCCGGGCGTGAACAGCACGGGAGCATCCCCCAACTTCGTGATGTGTTCATCCTGCAATGCAGCAATGTCATCCAAAATCCAGAAACCGCGCCCCATGGTACTCAAAATCAAATCTCCACGAAAGAGAACAATATCCGTAACAGGGGTTATGGGCAGGTTTTGTTGAAATTTTTTCCAGTTTGCACCGTCATCAAAGGATATGAACATGCCATACTCGGTACCGCCATACAGCAGGCCTTGCCTGTCCGGATCTTCCCGCAGCACCCGTGTGACATGATCTTCGGGGATACCGCTGGATGCCGTGGATAATAATGTCCAGCTTTTGCCCAGATCTTCTGTCTTGTAAAAATAAGGTGTGGGATCCCCCAAAAGATGCCGGTCAACCGCGATATACGCTTTTGCAGGGTCAAATGGGCTTGGCTCTATTGATTTAACACGGCCGCCACCGGGCAATTTTGCAGGTGTCACGTTTTTCCAGGTTTTACCTCCATCCTGGGTTACGGAAACAACCCCATCATTTGATCCTGTCCAGATGACACCTTGCTTGATTTTTGATTCCCTGATGGAATACAGTGTGCTATAATATTCTTCTCCCGTGATATCCCGTGTGATGGGCTGTCCAGAAATCACCTGTTTGTCAGGTTCATTTGCCGTTAAGTCTGGGGAGATGGTCTCCCAGTTGATCCCCCCATTACTTGTTTTATGTAAATACTGTGACCCCATATACACCACTTCTGGATCAAATGGAGATACGGCAATGGGGGCCACACGCTGAAATTTATATTTTAAATCCTTTGGGTTTGCTCCATAGATATTGCTAGCTCCTATGGAATATTCCCGGCTCAGACCGGTCTTCTTGTTATAAACACTAAACCTTCCCTTACAATTATTATATACCATATAATGATTACCGGGCATGGGGATTACGGGGCCTGTCTCACAGCCACCCACACTCATCATGATGCTACCATTGGCCGGTGATGATGCTTGTGGTGCCTTGCTGGGTATTGCGATTGTCGTGTTGTCCTGCTGGGCACCATACACCCAGTAAGGATATTGATCATCAACCGCTACTTGGTAAATTTCGGCAGTGGGTTGATTGTATTGCGTTGACCAGGTTTTGCCACCATTATGTGAAATATTTGCCCCTCCGTCGTTGCATTGAATGAGCAGGTCAGGGTTATTTGGATTCATCCAAATATCATGGTTGTCCCCATGCGGAACAGACATGCGCTCCCAGGTTTTACCACCGTCAACTGATTTTATCAAGGGGTTTGCATTAGAATAGATGATATCTGGATTTGTGGGGTCCAGCTCAATATTTGTGTAGTAAAACGGGCGGTTTACGAGACGCTCGTCATTGGAGACCTGCTTAAAGGATTTCCCTTGATCTACAGATTTATAAAGTCCGCCTTCTTTTTCGGGGGCCTCGATGACCGCATATAAAATCCTGGAATCTACCGCAGAAACGGCAAGGTCAATCTTACCTATCAACCCTTGTGGCAGGCCTTTTCCCAGCTTAACCCAATCTTTACCACCATTAACCGACTTGTATATTCCCCCTTCACTGTTCTTGCCGCCAGAGTTGATGGTCCATGGCGTGCGTCTTGCTTTCCATGCCGCGGCATAGACCACATTGGGATTTCCTGGTAACAGTACAAGATCGGCAAAGCCGGTTTCGTTTGAAACGAAAAGAACTTTTTCCCAGGTCAACCCGCCATCAACGGTCTTGTATATCCCACGTTCTTCATTGGCCTTAAATGCATTTCCTATCGCGGCGACCCAAACGATATTGTTGTTTGTGGGGTCAATCTCCACGGCACCTATTTGCCCTGTGTTCTCCAGGCCGATGTGCTTCCAGGTTTTACCCGCGTCAATGGATTTATACATCCCTTTGCCCTCAATGATATTACTGCGTATGCCGTCAGAACCCGTGCCCACATAGACAATGTTAGGGTCATTGACAGCAACCCCCATGGCGCCGATAGATGGTGTTTTGAAGAAACCATCAGATACGTTGTTCCAGGAAGTACCATAATCATCTGTTTTCCATACACCGCCACCAGAGGCCCCAAAATAAAAAGTGCCCGGCAACATGGGAGTCCCCGTAACGGTAGTTACCCTCCCGCCCCTTGCAGGGCCTATGGTTCTATACTGTAGCGCATCAAATTCTTGCGCAAAAGTCACGCTACCCAGCAGCAATAAAAACAGGAAATTATAAGTACGTAATTGAAAAATCATGGGTGATGGGATAGTTAGTTAGTACTCAAATCTACTCAATACCCACCCAAACTAAAATTTCATACAATCATTTTATAGTCTTTTCATTAATAAGCAATGGAAATTATCATATTCTCAAACCAAAGAAAAAAATATGTGATGCGTTTAATAGTGAACCTTAGCAATCCTAAAAGAAACATCATAAATCCTTCCTGCTAGATATTAACAATCGTGAAAAAAACAGACAGACACACGGTTTACCAAAGTGATTTTTAGGTAAGAATTCCCTAAATTTGCAACTTAATCAGCACAGCGTCCATGATACATTTTTTTGGGGACAAAGACAGCAAGGTCTTTGCCGTTCAGACCACACCAGAACTAGCACAAGAAGACATTAGCAAACTCATCTGGCTCTTTGGCGGCCAGCCAAAAATACAAGCGTCCTCAATCGACGCTTTTTTTATTGGTCCCCGCGCCACGATGATCACGCCCTGGAGCACAAATGCCGTTGAGATTACCCAGAATATGGGCATCACGGGCATATTCCGTATAGAAGAGTTTTTCGCTTGCGCGAAAGATACTCAGGATTACGACCCCATGCTTTCGCAGAAATATACAGCACTGGATCAAGAAATTTTCCGCATCGATATCGAGCCGGAAGAAATCAAGCAAATCACGGATATCGCCGCTTACAACGTGCAGGAAGGACTGGCACTTAGTGAGGAAGAAGTAAACTATCTCAACTCGGTTGCTGAGCGCATCGGGCGGCCTTTGACCGACTCTGAAGTTTTTGGCTTTAGCCAGGTAAACTCTGAGCACTGCCGCCACAAGATATTCAATGGGACTTTCGTTATTGACGGTGACGCAAAACCTTCATCGCTGTTTAAATTAATCAAGCGCACCAGCGAAGAAAACCCCAATGAGATTGTCTCTGCCTATAAAGATAACGTAGCATTTTTAGGTGGACCCAAAGCAACGCAGTTTGCACCTAAAACCCCCGAAAAACCAGACTTTTACGAAGAAAAAGAATTTGAGAGCGTGCTTTCGCTCAAAGCGGAAACACACAACTTCCCCACCACCGTTGAACCATTTAACGGTGCCGCAACGGGATCTGGTGGTGAGATTCGTGACCGTCTTGCCGGGGGCAAAGGTTCACTCCCGCTTGCGGGGACAGCGGTGTACATGACGGCATATTCCCGTCTTGAAGAAAACCGCCCGTGGGAAAAAGGCATGGATGAACGCAAATGGCTCTATCAAACCCCAATGGATATCTTGATCAAGGCTTCAAACGGGGCATCTGATTTTGGGAATAAATTTGGGCAGCCGTTGATCGCTGGTTCTGTATTGACGTTTGAGCATGAAGAAGATGCGCGTTTGCTTAGTTTTGACAAGGTGATCATGATGGCCGGTGGCATAGGCTACGGCAAGAAAGACCAGGCGTTAAAAGACACTCCAGAAACGGGTGATAAAATCGTGATCCTTGGCGGTGAAAACTACCGCATCGGGATGGGCGGAGCGGCAGTAAGCTCTGCTGATACGGGAGAATTCAATTCTGCGATCACGTTGAATGCCGTACAGCGTAGCAACCCAGAAATGCAAAAGCGTGCCGCAAATGCCATACGTGGTATGGTGGAGAGCGACCACAACGATATTGTATCCATCCATGACCATGGTGCTGGTGGACATTTAAACTGTCTTTCGGAACTTGTGGAAGAAACAGGTGGATTGATCGACCTGGATAAGTTGCCCGTGGGTGACCCCACCCTATCGGCAAAAGAAATCATAGGCAACGAATCACAGGAACGCATGGGGCTTGTGATTGGTAAAAAAAGTATTGATAAGCTCACGGCAATCGCTGACCGCGAACGCTCGCCCATTTATCAGGTGGGTGATGTTACGGGAGACCACCGGTTTACATTTAAATCTTCTGAGACGGGCAAATCCCCCATGGATTTAGAATTGAATGACATGTTTGGCAGTTCGCCAAAAATGGTCATGGTAGATGAAACAATTTCCCGTATTTATGAAGATGTCAATTATGATATAAAATATTTTCACGGATACCTGGAACAGACCCTGCAGCTTGAAGCAGTTGCTGCAAAAGACTGGTTGACAAACAAGGTTGACCGCTGTGTGGGTGGCCGTGTGGCAAAGCAACAATGTGTGGGTAGTTTGCAAATCCCGCTTAATAACTGCGGTGTGATGGCGCTAGATTACAAGGGTAACAGCGGTATCGCGACGTCCATAGGCCACTCGCCGGTTAGCGGACTGATAGACCCCGTGGCCGGTAGTAAAAACTCCATGGCCGAGTCGTTGACAAACATTGTCTGGGCACCGCTGGAAAAAGGTTTAAAATCGGTTTCACTTTCTGCAAACTGGATGTGGCCGTGCAACAATCCTGGTGAAGATGCGCGTTTATACGAGGCCGTGCAAGCGGTTTCAGACTTTGCCATAAACCTGGGCATCAACATCCCCACGGGCAAGGACAGCCTTTCCATGAAGCAAAAATACCCGGATAAAGAAGTCATCGCCCCAGGAACGGTAATCATTTCTGCAGCAGGGCATTGTGATGATATCAATAAAGTAGTTGAACCTGTGCTTGATGTTGAAGAAGGTGCGATTTATTACATCAACCTATCTAATGATGGGTTCAAATTGGGTGGTTCTTCATTTGCACAGATACTCAATAAAATAGGTCAAGAAGCGCCAAGTGTTCAAGATGATGTGGCTTTCGCCAAAACGTTCAACACGCTTCAAGACTTGATCAAAAACGATATGATCGTTGCGGGTCACGATGTAGCCTCGGGAGGGTTGATCACCACCCTGCTTGAAATGTGTTTTGCAGAGGTAAACCTAGCAGCAAACCTTGATTTTTCAGCTTTTGCGGAAAGCGATATCCTAAAAATCCTTTTTGCAGAAAATGCAGGAGTTGTTTTTCAGGCCAGGGCAGGAAGTGATGTAGAATCCATTTTAAATGAAAACAACATTGAATTCTTTAAAATAGGTGAAGCTGTTGAAGGTGAAATGCTGACCATCAAAAAAGATACTGTTGAGATAGGACTGAATGTCCCGTCCCTGAGACAAACCTGGTTTAAGACGTCTTATCTGTTAGACAGCAAGCAAACCGCAAATAATTTGGCGGAAGCCAGATACAACAACTTTGCACAGCAACCGCTCAACTTTAAATTTCCTGCACACTTTACCGGAAAAAAACCAGCGGTTGACAGCGCAAAACCAAGACCAAAAGCCGCTATCTTGCGTGAAAAAGGCAGTAACAGCGAGCGCGAAATGGCCAATGCCATGTACCTGGCCGGCTTTGATGTAAAAGACGTACACATGACCGACTTGATCACGGGTCGTGAAACGCTGGAAGATATTCAGTTTATAGGTGCTGTGGGTGGTTTCTCTAATAGTGACGTGCTGGGTTCGGCAAAAGGATGGGCCGGTGCATTTTTATACAATGAGAAGGCAAACAAAGCACTGAAAGATTTCTTCGCAAGGCCAGATACGCTTTCGGTGGGAATCTGTAATGGTTGTCAACTTTTTGTTGAGCTGGACCTTATTAATCCAGAGCATGAGGATAAGCCGAAAATGCTGCACAACGATTCACACAAACACGAAAGCAACTTTACCAGCGTGACGATAGCAGAGAATGATTCTGTGATGTTGAAGTCGCTTGCTGGAAGTACACTTGGCGTTTGGATCTCTCACGGGGAAGGAAAATTCCATTTACCCATGGCTGAGGAAAACTACAAGGTTGTTGCAAAATATGGGTATGATGCCTATCCAGCTAATCCTAACGGAAGTTCATATAACACCGCGATGATGACCGATAAAACGGGACGTCATCTGGTGACCATGCCACATATTGAGCGTTCTACTTTTCAGTGGAACTGGGCCAATTATCCTAAAGGTCGCCAGGACGAAGTAAGTCCGTGGCTAGAAGCTTTTGTTAATGCCAAAAAATGGATTGAGGAGGATTAATAAAGAATATTGGGACATGGTTACGGTGGGGCTACCTATGCAACGCTGGCACTATGTTTTTTATTAAGTAACCATTTTTATTTCTTTAGTGAAAATCATGCTCCTTTTGAGCAAATTTTTTGTTGCACTTGTGCAAACGTTTAAAAAAAGCATAACTTTAGTAGCAGCAGTCTGTAAGGGAGCAACCTTGGCGAAAGCCAAAAATATGCTTCTTGTCGTTTTACATAGCACAATTGTTTTTTAAAATGAGCTATTAAAACATATTTCTGTCTTATCAAGACTATAAAATATGCAATGACAAGGTTCAGATTTTATGATATTAATAGAATCATGACTGTAATTTTCATAATTTGCACGATAAAACCCTAAAATAATGGATGTAAAAAGGTTATTTGATTTTCCCTACTATCAACTTGAAAAATACAACCTCAAGAAAGCCCTCGTTACTAAATATAATGGAGAGTGGAAATCCACTTCTACCCAAGAATATATTGATCAAGCCAATCAAATAAGCCGTGGCTTATTAAAACTGGGCGTGCAACCTAATGATAAGGTTGCCGTGATCTCATCAAACAACCGTACAGAATGGAACATTATGGATATAGGCATCCTGCAAACAGGTGCTCAAAATGTACCCATCTACCCCACAATCTCAGAAGAAGAATATGCTTATGTCCTCAATCACAGTGAATCCATCTATTGTTTTGTAAGCGATGAAGAAGTTTACAAAAAGGTCATGGCCATCAAGGCAAACGTACCTTCCCTCAAAGAAGTCTTTTCGTTCAACGAAATCGATGGATGCAAGAGTTGGAACGAGGTAAAAGAACTTAATGAAGCACTCCAGGAAGAAGTAGAGCAGCGCAAGGCAGCCGTGACCGAAGAAGACCTGGCAACCCTTATCTATACCTCTGGAACCACCGGAAAACCCAAGGGTGTCATGCTTAGCCACAAAAACCTGGTAAGCAATGCATTGAACAGCACCACACGGTTTCCCATAGATTCCGGTGAGAGCAAGGCACTAAGTTTCCTGCCCGTATGCCACGTGTACGAGCGTATGCTTATCTATCTCTATCAGTACATGGGCGTAAGCATTTATTTTGCTGAATCCCTTGACACAATAAGTGAAAACCTCAAAGAGGTACAGCCGCAGACCATGACCGCCGTACCCCGGTTACTAGAAAAGGTATATGACAAGATCATCGCAAAAGGCACAGAGCTCACCGGTGTAAAGAAAAAATTATTTTTCTGGGCCGTGGAGCTGGGGTTACAATATGAACCCTATGGTCAAAATGGATGGTGGTACGAGACAAAGTTAAAGCTTGCGCGAAAATTGATTTTCAGCAAATGGCAAGAAGCCCTGGGCGGCAATATAGATGTCATTGCTTCGGGCAGTGCAGCACTTCAACCCAGGTTGGCACGCGTTTTCAACGCCGCAAACATCCCTGTTATGGAAGGATATGGCCTTACCGAAACTTCCCCTGTAATATCAGTAAATGACATACGCAAAAAAGGGTTTAAGATAGGGACCGTGGGCAAGCCCATCCCTGACACCATTGTGAAAATTGCCGAAGATGGCGAAATCCTCATAAAGGGACCACAGGTGATGATGGGCTATTATAAAGACCAGGAAAAAACAGATGAGGTCCTTGTCAATGGCTTCTTCCATACAGGTGACATAGGTGAGCTGGACCATGACAACTTCCTCAAGATAACTGATAGAAAAAAGGAAATGTTCAAGACCAGCGGCGGTAAATATGTCGCACCACAATTAATAGAGAATGCCATGAAACAATCCAGGTTCATTGAGCATATCATGGTCGTGGGTGAAGGAGAAAAGATGCCCACTGCGTTGATACAGCCCAATTTTGAATTTGTACAGGAGTGGGCAAGCCGTAAGGGACTTTCTATAAACTCTAATGAGGAATTGGCAAAAAACAAGGATGTAAGAGAGCGCTTTCAAGAAGAAATCGATCACTATAACGAGCATTTTGGCAAATGGGAACGCATCAAGACCTTCCAGCTCACCCCAGATGAATGGACTATTGATGCAGGCCACCTTACACCTACCATGAAGCTCAAGCGCAGGATAGTCAAGGAAAAATACATGGACCTCTACAACAAGAATTATGACAGGGCCTAGCATGCTCTTCATCTCTAAACCAAAACTCCTGGAACCCGGGAGTTTTTTTTGGCTTTAAGCCAAAATAATTTACACTTCTTTTAAACTTATTTAACGATTTTATTATGCACGCATAATAAATTTTTTGTAGTTTTACGAAAACGTATGAGTAAAAAAGAATTAACCATTGATCACGCCCTCAGGGCCACCTGGCAAGCTGTCACAAAAATGTACAATGAGCAGGCCGCACAGTTTGATGTCACCATGGCAACAGGCTTTGCACTCCTGAGCATTGACCCGCATGAAGGCACGCCTTCAACCGCACTGGGGCCGCGCATGGGCATGGAGGCCACGAGCCTTTCACGCACTTTAAAATCAATGGAAGAACGTGGACTTATCCAGAGAAAGCCCAATCCCGCAGATGGCCGTGGAGTACTCATCCACCTTACTGAATTTGGTCTCAAGAACCGGGAGCTGAGCAAGGAAAAAGTACTGCGTTTTAATGAAGTCGTACATGAGACGGTAGATGAGGTCAAAATCAAACATTTTTTTGATGTCATCCATGCCATCAACGACTTGATACAGAACAAAAAGATTTATAATCAACAAGAAAAAGTCAACAATGAGTAAAAGAAGAATCAACAAAGTGGCAGTCATCGGTTCCGGGATTATGGGAAGCGGCATTGCATGTCATTTTGCAAACATTGGTGTAGAAGTCTTACTGCTCGATATCGTTCCGCGTGAACTTACCGATAAGGAAAAAGCAAAGGGCTTGACACTTGAGGACAAAGTGGTGCGCAACCGCTTAGTTAACGACCATTTACAAAATGCCCTAAAATCAAAGCCCTCCCCTATTTACCATAAGGACTTTGCCAAGCGAATCACGACGGGCAACATGGAGGATGACATTGCAAAGGTCAAAGATGTGGACTGGATTATCGAGGTCGTGGTAGAGCGTCTTGATATCAAAAAACAGGTTTTTGAAAACCTTGAAAAGCATCGCACGCCAGGAACGTTGATTACTTCTAATACGTCTGGTATTCCTATAAAATTTATGAATGAAAATCGCAGTGAAGATTTCCAGAAGCATTTCTGCGGAACACACTTCTTTAACCCTGCGCGTTACTTAGACCTTTTTGAGATTATTCCAGGGCCTAAAACCTCGCAAGAGGTTCTTGATTTCTTGAATAATTATGGAGATAAATTCTTAGGTAAAACTTCTGTTGTTGCAAAAGATACACCGGCATTCATCGGGAACCGTATCGGGATTTTTAGCATCATGAGCCTCTTTCATGCGGTGAAAGACATGGACATGACCGTCGAGGAAGTTGATAAACTTACCGGTCCTGTAATTGGTCGTCCTAAGTCGGCGACATTTAGAACCGTTGATGTTGTAGGTCTGGATACGTTGGTTCACGTGGCCAACGGACTGTATGAAAATGTTCCTGATGATGAGCGTCACAAACTTTTTAAACTTCCTGCTTTCATCCAGACAATGATGGATAATAAATGGCTGGGAAGTAAAACTGGACAAGGTTTTTACAAAAAAATTAAAAAAAACGACGGGAGCAGCGAGATCCTAACATTGGATTTAGACAAGATGGATTATCGCGATTCAAAGCGCGCAAGTTTTGCAACTTTAGAATTGACAAAATCCATCAGCAGTGTTCCAGAGCGTTTTCCTGTTCTTGTTAACGGAAAAGATAAGGCTGGTGAATTCTATCGTAAAATGTTTGGGGCGCTTTTTGCCTACGTGCAAAATAGAATTCCAGAAATCACTGACGAACTGTATAAAATCGATGACGCCATGCGCGCCGGTTTTGGATGGGAACAAGGTCCGTTTGAAATCTGGGATGCAATAGGTGTAGAAAAAGGTATTGAGCTCCTTGAAGGAGAAGGTTTCGCTACAGCGAAATGGGTAAAAGAGCTTGCCGAGTCTGGCGAGGACAGTTTTTACACTGTGAAAGACGGAAACACATATTATTATGACATCCCCAAAAAGGATTTCGTGAAAAAACCGGGTCAGGATGCATTTATCATCCTTGACAACATCCGTAAGAGCAAAGAAGTTTGGAGCAATAGCGGCGTGGTCATTGAAGACCTGGGCGATGGAATCCTGAACTGTGAATTCCGTTCTAAAATGAACTCGATAGGTGGTGATGTACTCGCAGGAATTAACAAGGCAATTGACCTTGCTGAGAAAGAATACGACGGACTGGTAATCGCAAATCAAGGGAAGAATTTCTCTGTAGGTGCAAATATCGGGATGATATTTATGATGGCCGTTGAGCAAGAATATGATGAGCTCAACATGGCTGTAAAATACTTCCAAGACACGTGTATGCGTATTCGCTACTCCTCTATTCCGGTAGTTGTCTGTCCGCAAGGAATGACGCTGGGCGGAGGCTGTGAGATGACCTTGCACGCTGACCGTGTTGTGGCTGCCGCCGAAAGTTATATCGGTTTGGTAGAATTTGGCGTGGGTGTGATTCCCGGCGGTGGAGGTTCTAAAGAAATGACCGTTCGCGCATCTGACACCTATAAAAAAGATGATGTTGAACTGAACCGCCTGCGCGAGCATTTCCTGGCCATAGGTATGGCAAAAGTTTCGACTTCTGCATACGAAGCCTATGATACCAATATCCTCAAGCACGGCAAGGACATCGTGATCGTGAATAAGGACCGTCAAATCGCTGCGGCAAAAGACGTAGCCCGCATGATGGCAGACCAAGGGTACACAAAACCTATTCAGCGCACAGATATCAAGGTTCTTGGTAAGCAAGCTTTAGGCGCATTCTATGTAGGAACAGACCAGATGAACGCGGGGAAATACATCAGCGACCACGACAAGAAAATCGCTAATAAATTGGCGTACGTCATGGCCGGTGGAGACCTTTCAGAAGGGTCATATGTAAGCGAGCAATACCTGCTTGACCTGGAACGTGAAGCATTTTTAAGCCTTACGGGTGAAAGAAAAACCCTCGAAAGACTTGAGCATATGATTAAAAAGAATAAACCATTAAGAAACTAGAAGTGAGTATTGAGAAATGAGTAATTAGATGTAATCATGCATAAAGTTGAAAATCTCAAAATATGGAAAAAAGCTATAGGCTTGACCAAAGAAGTATATACCATATGTAAAGATTTACCTTCAGATGAGAAATTCGGACTTATCTCTCAAGTTAAAAGAAGTGCAGTATCAATTCCTTCAAATATTGCTGAAGGAGCTGGTAGAAATTCAAATAAAGAATTTCTTCATTTTTTGGCTATAGCCAATGGCTCATCTTATGAATTGCAAACTCAACTCATATTACTGGTCGAGCTAGATTTACTTAAAAAACAAAATATCAAGGAAATAATTGAAAAAACCATTGAGATTCAGAAAATGAATTACGCTTTGCAGCAATCTCTTAAAAATTCTTAATTCTCAATACTCAATACTAAGCTCTAAAATCTTCAGAATGAAAACAGCATATATCGTAAAAGCATATAGAACGGCAGTGGGAAAAGCTCCCCGCGGATTGTTCCGGTTTAAAAGACCTGATGAACTCGCCGCTGAAACCATTAAATTCATGATGGACAAACTGCCAGAACTAGACAAAAAACGCATCGACGACGTCATGGTAGGTAACGCCATGCCAGAGGCTGAGCAAGGCCTCAACATGGCCCGTCTCATCTCTCTTATGGGACTTGAAATCAAGGACGTTCCCGGCGTGACCGTCAACAGGTATTGCGCCTCGGGTATCGAGACCATTGCTATGGCTTCCGCCAAAATACAAGCCGGTATGGCCGATTGTATTATCGCAGGTGGTGCCGAATCGATGAGCTACATCCCCATGGGAGGCTACAAACCTGTACCCGATTATAAATTGGCCAAGGAAGGCCATGAGGATTATTACTGGGGAATGGGCTTAACCGCCGAAGCTGTGGCAAACCAGTTCAAAGTGAGTCGGGAAGACCAGGATGAGTTTGCATACAATTCGCATCAAAAAGCCTTAAAGGCACAAGCTGAAGACCGGTTTCAGGATCAGATAGTGCCCATTGAAGTAGAGCATACTTTCGTGAAAAACGGAAAAAAAACCACTGACACCTACACCGTTAATAAAGATGAAGGCCCACGTAAGGATACTAGCCTGGAAGTGCTGGGAAAATTACGCCCAGTTTTTGCTGATGGTGGTAGCGTGACTGCCGGTAACTCATCACAGATGAGCGATGGTGCTGCTTTTGTAATGGTTATGAGTGAAGAAATGGTAAAAGAATTAAATCTTGAACCAATTGCTCGCTTAGTAAATTTTGCCGCTATGGGCGTTGAGCCTAGAATTATGGGAATTGGCCCAGTAGCTGCAATTCCTAAAGCTTTGGCGCAAGCCGGATTAAAACAAGACCAAATTGAATTGATAGAGCTTAATGAAGCCTTTGCTTCACAATCACTAGCAGTGATACGCGAATTAGGGTTAGACCCAAATATCGTTAACGTGAATGGCGGTGCTATTGCATTAGGCCACCCGCTAGGATGTACCGGAGCTAAATTATCAGTGCAATTGTTTGACGAAATGCGCAAGCGTGACATGAAAGGCAAATACGGTATGGTAACCATGTGTGTGGGTACAGGTCAAGGCGCAGCGGGGATTTATGAATTTTTAAACTAGATATGAGTATTGAGATGTGAGAAATTAGACGCTTCTCGCATTTGAAAAAAACTCACTACTAATATCTAAAATCTAACATCTATTGAAAATGGAAGTAACTGAAGAAACAAAAAAAAATATCCTGCGCGGAGGGCAGTTCTTAGTAAAAGAAACTCCGTGTGAGGATGTATTTACTCCTGAAGATTTTAGCGAGGAGCAAATAATGATGAAAGAATCGGTTAAGGAATTTGTTGACCGAGAAATCTGGCCTAACAAGCCAAAATTTGAAAAGAAAGATTACGCCCTTACTGAAGAAATCATGCGTAAGGCTGGCGAACTGGGATTCCTAGGAGTTGCAGTGCCAGAAGAGTACGACGGCCTAGGAATGGGCTTTGTCTCTACAATGCTCGTTTGTGATTATATCTCTGGAGCCACAGGTTCTATCGCAACCGCTTTTGGTGCGCATACCGGGATTGGCACGATGCCAATCACATTATATGGAACTGAGGAGCAAAAGAAAAAATACGTTCCTAAGCTCGCTACAGGCGAATGGTTTGGTGCTTATTGTTTAACTGAGCCTGGAGCAGGTTCTGATGCGAATAGCGGTAAAACTAAAGCCGTTCTATCTGACGATGGTAAATATTACAGCATCAGTGGACAAAAAATGTGGATTTCTAACGCAGGTTTTGCTAATCTTTTTATCGTTTTTGCGCGTATTGAAGATGATAAGAATATCACCGGATTTATCGTTGAGAATGACAAAGACAACGGAATTTCCTTTGGTGAAGAAGAGCACAAACTAGGTATTCACTCCTCTTCTACGCGTCAGGTATTCTTTAACGAAACTAAGGTTCCTGTTGAGAATATGCTATCTGAGCGTGGCAATGGTTTTAAAATCGCCATGAATGCATTGAACGTAGGCCGAATTAAATTAGCTGCGGCTTGTCTTGACGCACAACGTCGTGTGATTGACGGTTCGGTTAAATATGCTAATGAGCGTGTACAGTTTAAAACCCCGATTGCAAAATTTGGTGCGATAAAGCAAAAACTTGCCGAAATGGCGACTTCTGCCTATGCCGGCGAAAGTGCTTCATATCGCGCTGCAAAAAATATTGAGGACAGGATCAATATTCGCTTAAGCGAAGGAAACTCCCACTCTGATGCCGAGCTTAAAGGAGTTGAAG
Organism: Cytophagaceae bacterium; assembly: GCA_002710685.1. Taxonomy (GTDB): domain Bacteria; phylum Bacteroidota; class Bacteroidia; order Flavobacteriales; family Flavobacteriaceae; genus Leeuwenhoekiella. The sequence continues at coordinate 324,069 of PALD01000080.1, forward strand.
AATATGCCATTGAATGTTCCATCCTCAAGGTTGCGGTTTCTGAAGATATGCAAAACTGCTCTGACGAGGGTATCCAGATTTTTGGTGGGATGGGCTTTAGCGCAGATACCCCGATGGAAGCTGCGTGGCGAGACGCGCGTATCTCTCGAATTTATGAAGGTACAAACGAAATCAACCGCATGCTTGCAGTGGGAATGCTCGTGAAAAAGGCTTTTAAAGGTCATGTTGATTTATTGAATCCGGCGCAGGCGGTACAGGAAGAATTAACCGGAATTCCATCATTTGACACGCCAGATTATTGCGAGACGCTTAGCGAAGAAAAAGCGATGGTAGCAAAGCTTAAAAAAGTGTTCTTAATGGTTGCTGGTTATGCGGTTCAAAAATATGGAACTGAGCTTGAAGAACATCAGCAATTGTTGATGGCTGCTTCAGACATTCTGATTGAGATTTACATGGCTGAAAGTGCGATTCTACGTACTGAGAAAAACGTAAAACGTTCAGGCGCAGACGCTCAAAAAGAGCAAATCGCAATGTCTCAGCTTTACCTATATAATGCGGTTGATAAAATTTCGCTTAAAGCGAAAGAAGCAATCGTATCAGCAGCTGAGGGCGATGAGCAACGCATGATGTTGATGGGACTTAAGCGTTTCACAAAATATCAAAATATGCCTAACGTGGTTGCTTTGCGCAACACAATCGCAGAAAAAGTAACGGAAGAAAATACCTATCCGTTTTAAAATTTTGGTTGGTTAGTTATTGAAGAAGTCCGGCGCTTTAAAACGTCGGGCTTTTTTTTGCTTCAATCTCGGTACGGATTTTGACCCTAATTTTTTATAATTTCACAGCTATGAAAAACCTGCTCTTTTTGCTTTTTCCTTTTTTGGCTTTAAGCCAAAACAACGAAGTCTATCTTCTTGACCTTAATATTGGTAGCAATACCGTAAGTGTCGCAAATGGCAAAAACATCTCGATGAATGACGGTTATGATAATCAGCCGTCGTTTTATGATGACGAGACGATTCTCTTCTCGAGCAATCATAATGGGCAAAACGATGTAGCGAGTTACAACATGAAATCTGGTAAGAAAACCTGGATTACAAACACTACAGAGGGCGGCGAATATTCTCCTCAACGCATCCCGGAAACTAATGAGATTTCTGCCGTAAGGCTTGACACGACTGGGCTTCAATTACTTTATAAGATTGATACAAACGGCAAGAGCGCAGTGTTGGTTCCTAATCAAGTGATAGGTTACAGTGCGTTTTATAATAAGGACAAAATGATTAGCGCTGTATTAAATAATGGTACGCTAGACCTTGTTATTAATGACCTTTCGGCGAAAAGAAATGACACGATTATCTCTGGCATAGGTCGCTCTTTGCACAAAGTTCCCGGCACAGAATCTATGAGTTATACGCTGATTAACGAAGATGGAAATATGGATGTTTACCTCCTAGAAATGGACAGCCTTGAAAGTTATTATGTTTGTGAACTTCCCATCGGGATTCAGGATTATGCGTGGATTGACCGAGATAGAATGATTCTGGGAAGCCGTTCTGGATTGTTTATGTATGACCTTATGGGAATTACAGAATGGAAGCAAATCGCAGATTTGAGCAATCTTAATCTTGATACAATCACTAGAATTGCTGTTTCTTCTAACAAGAAAAAAATTGCCATTGTAGCTGAAAAGCAGTGAAAAAAATTGTCCTTTTTATCGTTCTTGCGCAGTTTTTTGGCACTTCGCTGTGGTTTGTAGGAAACATTGTGATTCCTCAATTGCCGGGGGCGCAAGACAATCCAGATGTAGTTTCTCAAGCATTGAGCGCCGTGCAAATAGGGTTTATACTCGGGACGTTGATTTACGCATTTCTGTCCATCGCAGATAGGTTTTCTCCCAGCAAGGTTTTCTTCTTTTCGGCTGTTTTTGCAGCTGTAGCAAACGCGCTACTCATCATCCCAAATCTCAACGTAGATTTACTCATAAGCACACGATTAATCACCGGTTTTTTCTTAGCAGGAATTTATCCCGTAGGCATGAAAATCGCCTCAGATTATTTTGAAAAAGGTCTTGGCCTAACGCTAGGTTTACTAGTAGGCGCGCTGGTTCTGGGCACTGCCCTGCCCTACGCCATCCAACTGGGCGATATAAGCTATGACCCAAAAATCATAGTGCTCACAACCTCAAACTTGGCAATTCTCGGCGGAATTTTAATTCTTATTTTTGTTCCTGACGGACCGTTTAGAAAAAAACAAAGCAAACTGGATTTTGGGCTATTGCCAAAAATCTTCAAGCAAAACAACTTTAGAAAAGCCGCCTTCGGTTACTTCGGGCATATGTGGGAATTGTACACCTTCTGGGGATTGTTGCCGTTGTTTTTAATTTCGCTTAAAGCGAAAACGAATCTGCAATTTGATTTACCACTGTGGTGTTTTGCAATAATCGGGATTGGTTGTATTTCTTGCTTTATCGGCGGATTTATCAGCATCAAAAAAGGAAGTAAATGGGTTGCTAGCCTTGCGCTTATTCTTTCTGGGATTTGCTGTTTTGTATCGCCGCTTTTGTTCACCTTTGGCCCCATGCCTGCGGCTTGGCAAGTAAGCCTAAGCTTTATCATTTTACTTATTTGGGGATTTGCCGTGGTGATGGATAGCCCACAATTATCAACGCTTGTCGCTCAATCCACCGCGCCAGAATTACGAGGAACAGCCCTAACCATCACAAATTGTATAGGTTATGTGATTACCATTGCGAGCATTCAAGCTGTGAGTTGGTTAAGTGATTTTATCGAGCCGCAATACTTCTTTGTCGTTCTTGGGCTAGGGCCTATATTTGGGCTCATCAATCTACTAAAACTTAGGTCTCGATGACCAAAAAAATCTATTTTCTCTTTCTTGTATTTCTTGTTTTCGCTTGTGGCGAAAAGCAGCCTGAATTTGTCGTTAAAGCAGACCAGCAACTTCGTGAAATAAAGATGGCAAACATCGCTCCAGACGTTGACGGGATTGCGGATGACCCAACTTGGCAAGACAAAACTTGGTATCCCATAGACCAACGCTGGCTAGGAAAAAAGTATAAAGAAGATGATTTTTCTGGCAGATTTAAATTGACCTGGACGCCAGATGCGCTCTACGTTCTTGCCGAAATCACAGATGATAAATTATATGACGCGCATGAGAATCCGCTAGAGCGATTTTGGGATGATGATTGTCTGGAAATTTTTGTGGATGAAGACAACAGCGGCGGCGACCATCAGTACAATTATTCGGCATTTGCGTATCATGTAGCGCTTGACGGAAATGTAGTTGACACAGCTGAAAACGGCAATGCACAACTCTTTAACAGTCATGTTTTTTCCCAACGCAAAATAACGGGAAACACTACGATCTGGGAAGCTCGTATCACCATTTTTGACAAAGATTTTAATCCTTGTGAACCCTATCTCGCCACCGATTTAAAATCCGGTAAGAAGATGGGATTTGCCATCGCTTACTGTGATAATGACGGCAGTGCTGAACGCGAAAACTTCATCGGCTCCATTGAAATTAAAGGCAAAGACAAAAACCGTGGTTGGATTGACGCCGGTGTTTTTGGAACGCTTCTTCTTGTAGAATAACTTCTATTTTCTTGAAAAGATGTGATGCTGCGTTGCGGTAAAATAATCGCGAAAAATCACATTTAATTGCTCTCCATTTGTACTCGCTTTCACACCTAATAATGGGTAAAGTTCAATGATTTTCTGAGACATTTCTTTCACATTAACAGAAGCTAATTGATGAACTTCTTTTATGAAATCTTCCGTAAACTCTGGGTTAACAATGACTTGCGTTTCTATTTTTTTGGCTAAAGCCAAAATATCTCCTTCTGTTTTAGCACAAAAATTTTTTAAATCTGTGGCTTCATCTGTTTTGCCAATTTGCTCAGCTTCCTCAACAAAATGTTGCGCCATACCCAAATAATTCACCCACAGCGTTAAGTCCGCAAATAGTGAAAAATGAATTTTAAAAATGTCTTGCGGTAAATGAAACTCGTTGTACACAAAACTTAAATCCTCATCAACCTCAACATTCTCAACTTTAAAAGAATGTGTCACACTGGCTTGCATTCCAATAGTGTCCCAATCCTCAATTATCTCAACATTTTTCGCAGGAATCACAAAAGATAAAAACTTGGGTGAACCATCTGGATTTGTAAGTTTTTCTGCGTTTTCTGTGATTTGCGCGTTGAGCGTAAAATGCGTGAGATAATTTGCTCCTGTCGCATATTTCCACGTGCCGTTGAGCATATAGCCGTTTTCTGATTTTTCTGCGGTACCAAAAAGTCCGCCGCTACCACCAAGAATGGTTTGCTGCCCTTTTTGAAACATTCTCTCTGCAGTTTCGGGGTTGAGATTGCCGATGAAAAAATTAGCGCCGCTACATAATGTTACCGTCCAGCCAAGTGTTCCATCGATTTTGGCAAGTTGTTGAAGTTTTTGCAAACCTTCAGTAAAAGAACATTCTAGGCCGCCGAAGGCTTCTGGCACCCAGATATTCCAGAGATTCTGTTCTTTGACCCACTCAAGAACTTCTGTCGGGAAAATTTTCGCGGAAGCGATAGTATCTCTAAGCTGTTGCGTATTCATTTTGCTGTTCGGTTTTGATGATTTTTCTCCATTTTAAGTAGCCGCTGCATCCCATGATGAATAGGAAAATGCTCATTGCGCCGTAGATGTGGAGGTCTTTGTAGAACATGAGCGGGATGGAAATGATGTTGCTGATGTTGAGGAAAATCCAGTTTTCCATCTTTCTTTTGGCCATGAGCCACATTCCTGCCCAGGCAAATGCGCTCACGACTGAGTCCCAATACGGCACGTCGCTGTCTGTGTGGTTGACGAGCCAGTAACACATGAGGATAAAGCACCCAATGACGATACCGCTGGCTTTGAGCAAATCTGTGCGGTCTGAATATGTGATGGGAGCTTCGGCTTTTTCTCCGCCAAATTTCCAGAAAAAGTAGCCGTAAATACTCATCACAAGGTAATACATGTTGAGCAGGATATCAGCGTACAGTTGGCTTTGATACAGCACCCAAATGCTGAGTAAAATCGCCGCGATACCAAACAGGTAATTGTTGATGTTGTTTTTTCGCGCAAGCAGGACCTGCACGATTCCCAGCACGGTGCCTATGGCTTGCAGCCAGGTTAATTGTTTGAGAAGTTCCTCTATCATTGTTTTTATTTTTCAATGAAATGAGGAGATGACAGCGGTTTTACGACTGTAAAACCAACTTAAATTCCCTACGCCAGTATTAGCTGGATCAGGTCCCGAGCGTGTGCTCATGGGTATCATCTCAGCCCGCCGCGGCGAGCACCCCATATTCTAGCGTCAAATTTAGGCTTCTCTACCTAACTGAAAAAATCCTTTTAAAATTTAACAGTAACACTTGATGACATATGTAAGGTGGAGCGATGGGAAGAAAAGGGATTTTCATGTCCCTGTATAACCATAACAACATAATATTCTTAATCATGAAACAAAATTTCTTTACCTCAATGTTCCTCTTCCTTTGCTCGCTGCTTAGTGCACAAACGTATCATACCGTGGATAACGCCCCGGGCTCCGTTGCTGATTTCACCGAAGTCAAAGATGCCATCACCGCTGCCGCAGATGGCGATGTTATCCTTGTGCAGGGCTCTAGCGAAACTTATGTAAATTTTGACGTTACAAAAAGATTGACCATCATAGGTCCTGGCTATTTCCTGGGGCAAAATGATGCCCCTTTTTCACAGGCCAACAAGGTTTCGGCAACCGTAAGTCAATTTAGGGTTCAAACTGGCGGAAGCGGCTCGATAATTTCAGGGTTTACCGTTAGAAATCCCAGTGCAAGTGGGGCGTCTAATGTGATTTTTAGAAACCTATATGTTCCCACTGGAGGTGCTTACTTCAATGCCACAAACTCAACAAACATAACCGTTGAGAAGTGTTACCTCATGAATTCTTTCAAGACGCAAAAATCAAGTGTGGTTTATAGACAAAATATTGTTGTTATCACTGGGCGACTATTTTCTTTCGGTATTGATGAAGGTACAATAAGCCTAGAGAACAACACCATCATAAAGGCAAATGATAATGCCTTGTTCATTGATGAAAACCATGAGTCACAATTCAGTACGCTTTATGGCAATATTATTTATGCAAATGACTTTGACTTTGAGGAACCCACATCTAATGTAATGGACCATAACCTTTTTATCACAGATGAGGCAGATGCGGCCGCAATCGCAGTAATGCAAAGCGGTAACAACAGCATTATCCCCACCAGTCAAGCGAGCCAGGTATTTGTGGGCTTTCCAGATGGAGCAGGTATGTCTCCAGATGAAATCTATAAATTGAAAACCGGTTCACCCGCCATAGATGCAGATGAAGATGGCAACAATCAGGGTGCGTTTCAGGAAGAGGGCGGTTATGTACTCTCCGGCATTCCCTTTATCCCAAATATTTACAAGCTGGAAGTCTCGGAAACCGGCACCACACAGGATGGCATAAAAATAACTATAGGTGCCAGGGCAAACGCTGATCAATAAACTATCAAAACAACCAATATGAACCGTATTTTACTCATGTTATCGGTTCTGTGTTGCTTGGGTGCATCAGCGCAAACGCTTACAGAACTGCAATATTTCTATGATGATATTTCTTTGGCTTCCGCCAAATCTATAGCCATCAGTGGAAACATAGATGAATCCTTTATCCTGGATTCCCCCGAAACCGCTGGCCTTCACATGCTTTATGTAAGGACAAAGGACAGCGATGGAAACTGGTCTCATTACGTCGACAAACCCGTATTGGTCTTTAAGGATACTGACCTCAACAACATCACTGGCATTGAATATTTTATAGACGATGTGGGCGAGCCCGGCACTGGGAAAAAAGTGTCCTTTACGGCTTCCGCCGAAATTAACCAAACCGTACAGCTAGACCTTACTGACGTCTCGCCAGGTTCACACATGCTCTACATCATGGCAAGTCAAAGTGATGGAAGCTACTCGCTTTATACCGGCAAACCATTCTTGGCAAAAGCAGGTGCAGCGGGCGAATCACAAATTACATTTCTAGAATACTATGTGGGTGATGACCCTGGGTTGGGCAATGGCACCGTCCTAGAAGTAAATCCTAAGGAAATGCTGGATTCCACATTTATCCTTCCATTTTCTCTGGAGGATTTTAATGCAATGGAATCCCCTAGGATAAACTTTAGGGTTCGTGACAACAAAAACTTATGGAGTCTTGTGGGCAAACTGGATATAGACACCTGTACAGTTTATAAGGCAACTGCAGATTTTGGAATGACACGCTATGCAAATAGTATCAGTTTTGAGAATCTCTCAGAAAAGTCAGCAGGCGGATATCACTGGGACTTTGATGACGGCACCACCTCTACCCTATCAAATCCCGTACATGAATTTAATATAGGTGAATACGACGTGGAGTTTATTGCAGGCATCAACTGCCGTACTGATACTATTGTAAAACATGTATCCATAGAAGGTATTGAAACCTTTGAGCCTAAGTCTGCCGGGAACGGTGGAGACTTCACGATGCGTATTTTTGGTGGTGGTCTCAATACAGATGCCGAAGTAAAATTGACCGGTCCCGCCACTATTTTCCCAGTGGAACAGAGAAGTCCAGATACCAGCGAACTCAACGCCTTTTTTGACTTGCATACCGCAGCAACAGGAGTTTACGATGTAGAAATAAAACTATCCAGCGGCAGTACCTATACGTTTCCGGGAGGTTTTACAGTTGAAGAAAAAGATGATTTTTATCTAGAAACCTCAATTGAAGGACCGTCACGGGCGAGGGTCAATAGAAGTCTTGATTATTCGGTTGTAGTTTCAAATCCTACCAATGTAAAACTTAGAGGTGTAAACGTCCAGATTTATATCCCCAACGGGATGATAACCGACCTTGATGATCATAAGGCTAGTATTATCGAAAGAACTAAAGAGGTTTTTGATACCGAAGGTTTGTTGCCAGAGAATACCGTAGAGCTGTTAATGGATGAAATGTATGCCATTCCCATAAATTCTATTCTTGACGAACCATATGAAGCAACGATGTACAATATTTGGGTACCTTTTATAGAACCTAAATCAAATTTTAGAATACCCCTTAAGGTTAAATTTCCCTCGCAGCAATTTAATGATATAAGGGTCTCACATCTTAATTATCCAGATTTTGGTTCTCCAGCTACGGGCTGGAATCTAGATGCAATACATGATGGAGGAATGGCGATGGCAGCAGTACTTGAATTAATCCCTAATCCAGCTGCAAAGGCTGTGGGGAAGTTCGCTGATGAATTTGATATAGGCACCCAGATAGCCTTCCAGAAAATTGATGATTGGTGGTTTGACAGAAATACGGTAACCGATGAGTTCCTTCAGGAAAAGGCTATTCAATACGGTGTTGCAAAGGCAACAGGAAAGCTGACACAGTTTAAAAAATTTGAAGCTCTTGAAGGAGTTGCTGAGACAACGGTTAAAAATGCAGGCAAGACCATGAAGGAAATGTTTAAAGAAGTAGTGGAAGGTGGTGTGCGCAGAACAGGGGCTAATGGTTTGACCGAGACTCAAATGAGAACCATTATCTCAGATTTGTCAGGTTTGGGACCAGAACAAATTGCCAAGGCATATTTTAGTTTTGTAGGTGCTGGAGGCAAAGGACTTGTCGATAAGAGTATCTCAGATTATCTAGCGGGTCTACTTCCTGGAGATACCCAGATGAATCCATCCATTAATAGATTAAGGGTACAAAGCCTCAACTCTTATGACCCTAACGAGATAGTGGGCCCTAGTGGTTTTGGTGAAAGCCAATACATTAAAAATGAAGGGCTGGCCAACTACCAGGTACATTTTGAAAATCTGGAAACGGCTACAGCCGCGGCTCAAACCGTAAGTATTGTGGATTCTCTGGATGTGTCCAAATTTGACCTGAGCACCTTTCAGTTTAATTCCCTTAATATTTCTGGAAAGCATTACAATGTTGAGCCAAACCGCAAGGAATTTTTTACCGATGTGGACCTTACGGCTGAAAGGGGAATCAATCTGCGGGTGAACATGAAACTCGACACGGTAACGGGCGTTATCACATGGAAATTCTTATCGCTTGACCCAGAAACCGGTGAACTCACTGCTGACCCAGATGCTGGTTTCCTGCCGCCCAATAATGACAATGGTGACGGGCAGGCGTATGTGAGCTACTCGGTAAAGCTGAAAGACCTTATGAACGATACCGAAATCAAGAATATAGCGAGTATAGTTTTTGATGAAAATGAACCCATCATCACAAATGAATGGTCAAATAAAATTGATTTGGGAAATCCTACGGCGCAAATTCTGGAGATTGAAGAACTGGGTGATAATGTAGCGCAAATAAGCCTCATGGCAGATGATGCCGAGTCTGGAATCGCCTCCTACCTCTTCTTCTATCGTCAACGCGATGGAGAATGGTCTATGGGCGAAGGCCTGGGTAATTATGAGGAAATGCTATTTACATATGACCCGGAAAAGGAATATGAATTCTATGTGACCTCAAGAGATAATGTGGGTAACTTAAGTCCTCCATCTGGCATTGTGAGCTTTAGTCCATCAAGCTTGAGCTTAGAGCAAATTAAGCCAAAAACGGGATTGAGCATCTATCCTAATCCTGCAAAAAACTGGTTCAGTGCAAATGCATCAAGTACGGTAACCAGAATAACAATATATGACTATTTAGGTAAAAAGGTAATGTCGTTAAGCGAACTTCAAAATGTGGATATCTCCAGTCTTCCCGTAGGGACATATCTTGTTGAAATAGCTGATGAAATGGGGAATATTGATATCAAGAAATTAATCAAAAATTAGAGATTATTCATGATTACAGGTAAAGCCGGCAATAGTTTGCCGGCTTTCCTTTTTTATTTAACAATTGACAACGATATAGTAGGCTGAGCGCCAAAAAGTTTTGAATTCCTTTAACGGGTTCAGGAATTAGTTATGGTTAATTTGGCTTAAAACCTTCCCGCCATGCAAAAATACCTTGATCCTACCACAATAAAATATCTAATCATTGGGCTTTCGGCCACCCTTTTGATTTATATCATTGCCTACTTTGCATTAAAACAACTGGGAAAAAACCCAAAGAATATCTTACCGGCCAACCTTGCCCAGAGAATCAGGACACCCTTTACCTTACTGTTTATCTCGTTCTTCTTAAAATATGCGCAAAGCATTGACTCACTTGAAAAGTATGTGGATACCTATATTATTTCAAAAATAAGCACCATCCTTATCATTATTGCCATCACATGGTTATGCATTATTGCCATCAAGATATTTAAAGCGCATGTATTGAGCAATTATGATATATCATCTACTGATAACATCTCGGCCAGAAAGGCATATACCCAGTTCAACATCCTTGAGAGGGTGATGATATTCATGCTGATCACCCTGGCCATAGGCATAACCCTTATGAGCTTTGACAGCATACGCAGCATAGGCATGAGCATGTTGACCTCAGCAGGAATTGCCGGGATAATCATAGGTTTTGCTGCGCAAAAAGCACTAGGAACCCTGCTCGCCGGAATTCAGATTGCTATAACACAACCTATACGTATAGATGACGTGGTGGTCGTTGAGGGTGAATGGGGGCGCATTGAAGAAATCTACCTTACCTATGTGGTGGTGAAAATCTGGGATAAGCGCAGGTTGGTGCTGCCCACAACCTATTTTATAGACAAACCCTTCCAGAACTGGACCAGGAATTCATCAGACATCCTGGGAACGGTTTTTATACATACTGATTATCAAGTACCCTTTGATGCATTGAGAAGCGAACTCACCCGCATACTCAAGGCCACTGACCTATGGGATGGGGAAGTCAATGTGCTGCAGGTAACCAATGCCACTGCAAACACGGTAGAAAGTAGGGCATTGATGAGTTCTAAAGATTCATCGACTTCCTGGGACCTACGTGTGCTGGTGCGTGAAAAACTTATCACATTTATCCAGAACAATTACCCATCGAGCCTTCCGCGTACGCGTGTTGAAATGCTTGATAATACAAAAGCCCCTGAAAAAATAAGGGAATCAAAGGGACCTGGGGAAAGCAGGCTCTTGCAAAAAGATGAATAGCAAATCCTTAATATACAATGGGCTTAAACATATCCTTGATATTATCGCTATCATCAGTGGCCAGCACGGTCGCGGTTTCTATTAATGCCAGATGACTGTATGCCTGCGGGAAATTACCCAACAACCTTTTGGTCTTAAAGTCAATATCTTCACTAAAAAGCCCTAAATGATTACTATAAGAAAGCAGGTCGTCAAAATATTTTTTGGCCTTTTCCTTCTCTCCTATTTTATATAGGCTCTCTATGAACCAAAAGGTGCAAATAGTAAACGAAGATGTGGGCGTGCCAAAATCATCCTTGTTCTTGTAGCGGTACAGCAGGCCATCCCTGCATAGTTCTTCTTCGGTTACCCGCACCGTAGATACATAGCGGGGGTCTTTTGCCTTTATAAAACCATATTGCTCCATGAGCAGGATGGAAGCATCCATATCATCAGACCCATAGGACTGGGTATAAGCCTGCATTTTTTCATTCCAGGATTTCTCGTAGATTTCATTGTAGATGTCTGAGCGTAGTTCCTTCCACTCTTCCACACAATGCCTCCTGCCCAGCACATTACCTATTTTTATGGCCCGGTCCACGGCAACCCAGCATAGCAGTTTTGAGAAGGTAAAATGTTTATCTTCGGTCCTGAGCTCCCATATACCCTTATCTGGTTCATGCCAGTGGTTTTCTACAATATCAACGATACCCTTCACGATACTCCACAGCTGTTCACTGTTTTCGAGCGTGGTTTCAAACTGTACAAACTGTTGATAGATAACCTCCATGAGAATACCATAGATGTCATTTTGTTTTTGCACATAGGCTGCATTGCCTATCCTTACCGGTTTTGACCCGTGATAGCCAGACAGGTTATCCAGGGTTTCCTCTGTAAGTACCTTTTCTCCATTGATACCATACATGATCTGCATTTTCTCATCCTTGTAGGGTATGATGTTTATGATAAACTTGAGGAAGCTTCGGGCAGATTTTACATGCCCCAGCGAACTTATCACGCGTATGACCATGGATGCGTCCCGCACCCAGCAGAACCTATAATCCCAGTTTCTTACCTCGCCTATGGTCTCTGGCAATGATGTTGTGGCGGCGGCCAGGACCGCTCCAGATTTCTCAAATGTGAGTGCCTTTAGCGTAAGCGCACTCCTCATGATTTCCTCTTGATACAGGGGATATTTTGTGGTAATCTCGGCCCAGTTCATCCAGTACACCTTTGTACGCTGGTACTTTAGGTAAGCCCTGTTCAACGTTTGGGGCATAAGCTTCTCGTGGTATGAGATAAGCACAAAGCAGTTCTTTTCAATGACCACATCGTTTTGATTCAGGATATCCTGATAGTTGATATCGCTATAAAAATAAATCGAATCAAATTTTTCACCCTTGGTCACGCTCTCAATATATTCCCCCTTATCAGTGTTCACGGTCTTTTGCCTACCATATTCCAGCTTGGGGTCATAGATGACCTTTACCCGTGGGCTTCCCTTAATGTGGCGTATGAACCTCACGATATCTGGCGGGGCATAGAATGCCCCGCCCCGTTTTTCATAACGTGGCATAAAATCAAAGACCTCAAAACTGTGGTCTCCATTGGTATATCTTGTCCTGAGTATATTTGTGTTCCAGATGTATTCTTGATGGATGGTGTATTCATCACTTACCTCAAAGCCCATCGTACCACCTTTTTCTTCATCCAGCAGTTTTGCAAAAACAGAGGGCGAATCAAAAATGGGCAAACAGCACCACTCTATGAAACCATGTTTTGAAATAAGGGCCGAGCTTAAGCAATTGCTTATAATACCGTAGTCTAAATTGTCCATCAAATCCTAAAGTTATTCTAAAATCACGGGGATGTGACTCTAATATTTCCGAAATTTAAAACATATAAACACAACCTTAAAAGCATTTACCCTTTTTATGGCAAAGACCATTATTGTTTCAAACCGGTTACCATTACAATTAAAAATTGAGAACAAGTCCGTAACAGCCACTGCCAGCGTGGGGGGGCTAGCCACGGGCATGAAATCCGTGCATAGGGACAGCAACGGCCTCTGGATAGGGTGGACCGGGCTTGTGGAAGAAGATGTGCCCTCTGACCTTGCAGATGATGTCTTTGAGGCCGCCATTGCAGAACAATGTATCCCCGTTAGCCTTACGGCGAAAGACATCGAGGGGTTTTACTACGGGTTCAGCAACCGCACCATATGGCCCCTGTTCCACTACTTCATGGAGTTTACCGAGTTTGAAAAGCAAAGCTGGCAGAGCTACAAGGAAGTCAATGAAAAATATGCCGAGGTAGTGCTGGACAACCTCGAGGATGATGATACCGTATGGGTCCATGATTATCAGCTCATGCTGCTACCCCAGCTCATAAAAAGGGAAAGACCTGATGTTTCCATAGGCTTTTTCCTCCATATTCCCTTTCCATCATACGAGGTATTCAGGACCCTCCCCTACCGGGAGGAGATTTTAAAGGGCCTCCTGGGAGCAGACCTCATAGGCTTTCATACCTATGATTATGAACGTCACTTCTTAAGTTCGGTCAGCCGTATATTAAGGTTGGATGTCAGTTTCAACTCCATAACATTTAGGGATAGGTTGGTCACCGTAAACTCCTACCCCATGGGCATCGATTATGAAAAGTTTGAAAATGCCGCGATAGAGCACAACAAGAAAAACACCCAGGATAAATCTGAGCTTCAACGCAGGCTGGATTCCCACCTGGATGCAGGTGATACAAAAATGATACTATCCATTGATAGGCTAGATTACACCAAGGGAATCGCAAACCGTATAAGGGCCTATGAATACTTCCTGGAAAAATATCCTGAATTCAAGGAAAAGGTACGCCTGGTCATGCTTGCCGTACCCTCAAGAAGCAACGTGCCACAATATCAATTGCTCAAGAAGGAAGTTGATGAACTCGTGGGAAGGATCAACGGGAAGTTCTCTACCGTGAGCTGGACGCCCATATGGTATTTTTACCGCTCCATGCCGTTCCCCAACCTTATTGACCTCTATACCTCCTGTGATGTGGCACTCCTCACGCCCATTCGCGATGGTATGAACCTGGTGGCAAAAGAATACATCGCCACGAGAACAGATAAAAAAGGAGTCTTGATACTTAGCGAGATGACCGGTGCTGCCCAGGAGATGAACGAGGCCCTGCTCATCAACCCTAACAATTTTGAGCAGATTGCCGATACCCTCAAACAAGCCATTGAGATGCCCGAATCAGAACAGGTCAAAAGAAACAACATCCTTCAAAAGCGTTTAAAACGTTACAATGTAGAAAAATGGGCACGCGATTTCATGACCGGCCTTGAAGAAACAAAAGAAAAATCAGATCACGTGAAGGCATTAAAACTCAACCCCACGAGGCAGGAAGAAATGCTCAACGCTTATAGCGAAAGCGACCACCGCATACTCTTCCTGGATTATGACGGCACCTTGCGCGGGTTTGTGAACAATCCTGATGATGCAAGCCCAGATGAAGCACTGCTAGAATTGATTGACCAACTTCAACAACAACAAAACACCGAGGTAGTCATAATAAGTGGTAGGGACAGGAACACCCTGGGCACCTGGTGGAAGAAAATCCCCATAACCCTTATTGCAGAACACGGCGTCTGGAAAAGGGAAAAGGGAAAAAACTGGGAAGTCACGGAAAATGTAAAAAAAGACTGGATGCCCAACATCCGTCCTATTCTTGAGACCTATGTAGACCGCACACCGGGTACATTTATTGAAGAAAAAAACTACTCACTCGCCTGGCATTACCGCAATGCAGATCCTGAACTGGGCGAGATGCGCGCCAATGAACTCAGCACCACCTTAAAAGAACTGACCAGTAACCATGAGCTGGGCGTGCTGGACGGCAACAAGGTCCTGGAAATAAAGAACAGCGCCATCAACAAGGGCAAAGCAGTCACAAAAGAAATCTTTAAAGAAGACTATACCTTCATCTTCTCCATAGGTGATGACTGGACAGATGAGTTTATGTTTGAAGAACTGCCAGACGATGCGTACACCGTAAAGGTGGGCATACAGCAGACCGCCGCAAAATATTATGTTGACGATACCGAAAGTGTCCGTAAATTGCTGCAATCATTCGTAGATGCTGGATAAATCCCTTTAAATCATATTAATGACAAGATTACTTACGCTTTTATCAGTACTTGGCCTGTTCTGTTTCGCTTCCGCGAAAGCGCAACAAGAAGCACCGCCGTCAAGTGACTCAAGAATTTATGACATCATTGACGCCGTCTCTGCCCAAAGGATAGAGCAGGACATACGCACCCTCGCAGGGTTTGGCACCCGCCACACGTTGAGCGATACCGTCTCAGACACCCGGGGCATAGGTGCCGCCCGCCGCTGGGTCAAGAGTGAGTTTGAAAAAATTTCGTCAGGTTGTGGAGACTGTCTCCATGTTTTCTATCAAAAGAATTTCACACCCAAAAAAGACGGCTCAAGGATTGTAAAAGACGTCTGGATAAATAATGTGGTTGCAGTTCAAAAAGGTACAAAATATCCCAATAATTATATCATCATGAGCGGTGATATCGATTCGCGCGTGAGTGATTCTAACAATTATACAGATGATTCCCCCGGGGCTAACGACAACGCCAGCGGTATGGCAGGAACCATTGAGGCTGCACGTGTACTTTCAAAATACAAATTTGAGAACAGTGTGATCTACGTGGGTCTCTCTGGTGAAGAACAAGGTCTTTATGGCGGTGCTGGCCTTGCGGCCCATGCCAAAGAAAAAGGCTGGAACATCATAGGTATTCTCAACAATGACATGATAGGCAATATCAAGGGGGTTGACGGGGTGATAAGCAACCGTGACTTCAGGATTTTTTCTGAGCCCGTCCCTCCCACCGAGACCGAACAGCAAAGAAGGATGCGCAGGTATTATGGTGGTGAAGTAGATGGTATTTCGCGGCAGCTGGCCCGTTATATCTACACAACCACAAAACAGTACATGCCAGAAATGAACCCCATGATGATCTACCGCTTGGACCGTTTTGGCCGAGGTGGGCACCACCGCCCCTTTAACGATGTGGGCTTTGCCGGGGTGCGCATCATGGAGGCTCATGAAAATTACACACAGCAGCATCAAGACCTGCGCACCGAGGATGGTATAGAATACGGTGACCGTGTAAAGCATGTAAATTTTGATTATGCTGCAAAACTTACCGCGGTAAATGCCATTAACCTGGCAAGCATTGCGTGGGCACCAGCCGCCCCAGCATCTGTAAACATTGGCGGTGGGGTTGAACCGGCCGCAAAACTGCAATGGTCAAGGGTAGAGGGCGCCGTAGGGTATAAAATCTATTGGAGGGACACTACTTCCCCCACGTGGGACCATGACCGTTATGTGGGCGATATTACAGAATTTACCATGACCGGTATTGTGGTTGACAATTACTTTTTTGGCATCTCAGCCGTGGGGACAGATGGTCATGAAAGCCCCGTGGCCTTCCCTAATGGACTGATAAAGAAAAATTAATTTCGGTACGGCATTTGTATATTGCACCTCAAATTCATTCTTCAATGCATAAATATCTTCTGGCAATGGCGGTTTTGCTCACGGCAACCGTAGCTGCTCAAGAAACTGAAAAACAGTTCACGCACATGGACACCCTGCGTGGTACCATAACGCCAGAGCGCGCCTGGTGGGACTTATCCCATTACGACCTCAACGTCACGGTAGACCCCGCAAAACAATATTTAAAGGGTATCAACATCGTCACCTACAAAGTCCTTAAACCTTACCAGGTCATGCAAATCGACCTGCAAGAACCCATGCAATTGGTCTCGGCCGTGCAGGATGGCAAAGAATTAGCGATAAAAAAAGAAGGGCTGGCACATTTTATTTCGCTTAAAGCGAAACAAACTCCGGGAGAAGTCAAGAGCGTTATACTCACCTTTAAGGGAAAGCCCAAGGTTGCACAACGCCCACCCTGGGATGGCGGCTGGACCTGGACCCAGGATTCAAACGGTAAAACCTTTGCCGCTAACGCAAATCAGGGCATAGGTGCCTCCATCTGGTGGCCAAACAAGGACCACCCCTATGATGAGGTAGATAGCCTCGACCTGCGCGCCACCGTGCCCGAAGGCCTTGTTGCCGTGGGCAATGGCCGCTTAGTAGATTCGCTAAAATCAAGAGGGCAAACCACCTATCACTGGAAGGTTGTGAATCCCATCAACAATTATGGTGTAAACATCAACATAGGCGATTACAAGCATTGGCACGAGACTTTTGATGGTGAAAAAGGAGAACTAGATACTGATTTCTGGGTGCTGCGAGAAGATTTGGCGAAAGCCAAAAAACAGTTCAAGGACGCACCAAAGATGCTCAAGGCATTTGAATACTGGCTGGGCCCCTACCCCTGGTATGAAGACAGTTATAAACTGGTGCAGGCACCTTACCTGGGCATGGAGCATCAGAGCAGCGTGACCTATGGCAACAAGTTTGAAAATGGCTATCTGGGGCGGGACCTATCCGGTTCTGGATGGGGTGAAAAATGGGACTACATCATCATCCATGAGAGCGCCCACGAGTGGTTTGCAAACAATATCACGGATAAGGATGTGGCAGATATGTGGATTCAGGAAGGGTTTACCACCTATGCCGAAAATCTTTTTGTAGATTATTACTGGGGCAAAGAGGCCGCCTCTGACTATGTGGTGGGCATGCGCCGTAACATTCGCAATGACCGCCCCATCATAGGCACATACAACGTGCGTCATGAAGGTAGCGGCGACATGTATTTTAAGGGCGCAAACATATTGCACACATTGCGCCAACTCATAGAAGATGATGAAAAGTGGCGTTCTATTTTGCGGGGCCTGGGTCAAGAATTTTACCACCAGACCGTGACTTCTGCACAAGTTGAAAAGTATATCAGTGAGCAAAGTGGGATAGATTTGACTCAATTTTGGGATCAATACCTGCGAACCACAATGATTCCAAAAATTGAGTATAAGGTAAACGGAGACACGCTAGAATTTAGGTATGTGGATGTGGTAGATAAGTTTGACATGCCCGTGCAAGTGGAAATCAATGGAAAAACCGAGTGGATTTATCCATCTGCAAACTGGAAAACCAAAAAATTTGATTCAGAAATCAACGATTTTAAAGTAGATAGGGATTTTTATATTTACGCTGAGGCGAAATAAAATCAAGAACATTTCATGCGACCACTACTCTATTTTAAGAATGACACCGCATGGCGAGAGTGGTTGCATGAAAATCATAAAACCAGTGCTGGCGTTGACCTGGTATTCTACAGGGTAGAAAGCGAGCAAGAAAGCATGCGCTGGGAAGAAGCCGTGCGCGTGGCCATCTGCTATGGCTGGATTGACAGCACGGTACGCAAGATAGACGATGAAAGGCGCAAGCAGTACTTTTGCCCACGGAAGCCCAAAAGCGTCTGGAGCAAGGTCAACAAACAGCACATAGAAGACCTCATCGCCGCAGACCTCATGCACGAGAGCGGTCACGCCATCATCGCTCTCGCAAAAGAAAATGGGTCATGGACCGAGCTGGATGATGTGGAAAACGGCATAATCCCAGCAGATTTACAAGAAGCTTTTGATGCTAATCCCGCTGCTTTTAAAAACTATGAAAATTTTGCCCGGGGTTACAGGAAAAGCTATCTCTACTGGCTCAATCAAGCAAAACGGGAAACCACAAGACAAACCAGGATTACTGAAATCATTAAGCTCTGTGAGGCGAATGTGAAGACACGAGGGTGATGGAGAGCCTGGGTTTTTGTAACTTAGGGTCAAACCCTTCACGTTATGAAAAAACTAAACATCCTTTTACTCCTTACAGTGGTAACCCTTGCTGCTTGCAAGACCGATAAAAAACCGGAAACAGCAAGTGAACCCCTTGCAGAAGCTCAACCCGAAGCAGAACAACCCACAGATTTTAACGCACTGCTTGATGCATCACCACGGCATCAGGAGTGGGTTACGCTAGAAAGTAACGGGCGTGAGCTCTATACCTTTGTGGTCTATCCCGAGAAAGCAGATAAGGCAAAAACAGTAATCGCCATTCATGAAAACCGTGGTCTCAATGACTGGGCACGCTATTTTGCAGACCAACTTGCCGCAAAAGGGTACATCGTCCTGGCTCCAGACTTATTGAGCAACGCAGCAGATGGCATCAAGAAAACCACCGATTACAAAAACAGTGATGCTGCACGTGATGGCATCTATGAACTCAAGCCAGATGCCGTAACCCAGGACCTTGACGCGGTTTTTACTTATGCTCAAAAGATGGATGCCGCAACCGGAGAAGTTGCCGTGGTAGGTTTTTGCTGGGGCGGTTCTCAAACATTTAGGTATGCTACAAACAACCCTGACATCACTGAGGCCAACGTATTTTATGGCACGGCACCAGAAGACGCCGAGGCCATTAAAAAAATCAAAGCACCTGTGTATGGCTATTACGGCGGTGACGATAACCGCGTGAACAGCACCATCGCAAAGACAGACTCCATTATGAAAAAGGCAGGGTTGATCTATGAAACCGTGATTTATGAAGGTGCCGGCCATGCCTTTATGCGTCGCGGTGCAGAGGCAGATAGCGATGCCGCAAATAAAAAGGCACATGATGCGGCCTGGGTCCGTTTACTGGACAAGCTTAAGTAATACTTTGCCTTTCGGCGAAAACTTTTCACACATAATCCATTAAAAATCAGAGTGTCATGAAATTTTAGTTTATTTAAAAAAACTAAAACCCAAAGCCATGGCAATCAAACTTTTATGCTGGAATGTAGAATGGATGAACGACCTCTTTGACGGGGACGGCAACTTTAGACCAGATAGTCATAAACCGCAACATGCCAAGTCCACCACGGTAAAAAAACGCCGCGAGCAGCTTGCCGGCGTCATTGATGAGATTGCAGCAGAAGTTGTCGTGGTCGTTGAAGGGCCTAACCGCACCAAGGAACTTCAGCTCTTTTTTGATACAGATGTTGCTGGGACCTGGCATACCTACATACAGAATACTAAGGGCGCCACGCAGTGCCTGGGCGTGGCAGTGCGCACAGATACAGGAAAGTTTGATGATACCATGCCCTTGCGCAGTTTTAATACTGCAATAGATGAAAGGTTTGATGACTTTATGCTGGATAGCGAAGATGATGGAATCATTGAGCTTTATAAGTTTGAACGTAAACCAGTGTATGTAGAACTCAAGCTTGTTAATGGTGAACGCTTCCGCATCCTGGGACTCCACCTTAAGAGCAAGGGAATTTTTGACCTACTGGAGTGGAGCAAATGGTGGGACAAGGCCCTCTCAAACCGCCGAAAGATATTTGCCAGCGCTGCGCATCTCAGGGAAAAATTTATAGAACTCTATTATGTAGAGAACGAGACTAAAAACATTCCCCTTATCGTATGTGGAGATATCAACGACGGCCCAGGTTTTGACACCAGTGAAAAGAAAATCATGGGCAGTGGCATTGAGCGGTTGATGGGTGATGTATGGAAACCACACACCATACTGGGCAATGCGCTCTATGATACCTATCAAAGTTTAGATATAAGCACCACGAGGTTCACAGACCCCATTTTTAACTACAACTACAAGTTTCACTATGTGTGGATAGACCATATACTATATACAAACACAAGACCGGGCTGGGTCAGTAATGGTCAAATACATACAGACATGCAGGAAGGCAAGATATGGACGGTCTATAAGCACGCCTCAGACCATCAGCCCATTTCGGCAGAAATCAATCTAGAAGATAGGGATGCCTAGGCATTTAAAAAACTCGCTGCGTGTTGCGGCAATTTTATTTTCAACTGCGCGGCGATGGCCTCAACAATCTCTGGATAGATTACACCAGTAAGCTCATCGCAATATATTTTTGAAAATTCTGTGGCAAGGACGAGTGTGTTCTCTGTATTTTTTGTGATAAACTTCAGGAAATATCCATTTCCTTGAAAGGTATCGTTTATCCCTGCCGTGGTCTTGATTCCTTGCGGTAATTGTATCGTGGCAAGTGCATCGCACCAGCTTTTCGCGTAAGCGTCATAACGGGCATTATCAATATTTGCCGTACCCAGGTTCACCACGGGCACTTCCCTATCCCACCGCTTCCAGTTATAGGAGTGCATGTCATAAACTATCACGCGCCCATGAAGGGATTCCAGTTTTGAAATCAGGGCATGCACCACCTCGTAAAAGGCCTCATGCTTGGCAAGGCTCTTATGCTTTTGATGTTCATCAAGTGGTTTGCGCCAAAGTTTTTTACCCCAGGCATCTTCATAGATTGCAGCATCTGGCGCGCGGTTCAGGTCATACTCAAACCGGCTGTCGCGACCGGCAATGACTATGGGTTGCGTTTCCACGAAATATTTTGTGCAGGGGTCTTCTTCATACCAGCGGTCATGCTCAGTATGCAGGCAGTTTTCCCACAGTTCTTTGCGAAACTGGTGCCCATCATGCACCGCACCACAAACCACTGGTGCATATTCCTCAATTTTTAGGGTAAAGGAATAATCTTCCGCGACAGCGTGAAAGGGTTGCTCATCGCGTATCTTGCCTATAATATCTTCAATGGATAATCTCTCCATATTTCTTTTTTATTGAATCTTCTCGATACCATTTACCTCACAAACCACCAATGGTTGAACTGAAATACTTAAACAACCTGCGGGGTATGGACTGCCTGTTGCTACTGCAAACTTTTTATTGTGCTAAGCTTCATCCACATGCTTGCGCAACTGGGCCCGGCGGTCTAGGCGGGAAACCTTTGCTATGACCATATCTTCCACAAAATTGATGACCTTTTCCTGTACTTTGGTCTTGTAGACGCGGTTCATATACGTGATACCGCCCGGACTCATCACGTTGACCTCCACGAGCATCCCATTGATGACGTCTATGCCCACAAAGTAGAGCCCATCTTTGACAAGCTTAGGACCTATGCGGCGGCAAAGCTCTTTTTCTCTTTTAGTGAGCGCGTGCTTCTCGACACGCCCCCCGGCACTCACGTTAGAACGGTGGTCATTTTCTCCCGGTACACGTTTCATTGCCCCTATGGCCTTGCCATTGAGCATGAGGATGCGCACATCGCCTTGATCTGCCCCCGGGATATAATCTTGTAAGATCACATAGTTTGATGAGCCATCCTTGTTGTTTATGTAAAAATCCAAGAGCGAACTGATACTGTTCATCGCGCTTTTTTCGATTAGGATAACACCACTACCGCCAAAACCATTGAGGGGTTTCAATATCATCTTGTCCTCTTTTGACTCTTTGATAATACCCAGCAAGTATTCCTTATTTTTGGTTACGTGCGTACGTGGTATAAACTCTGTCTTATCATCTTCAAACACGGCCGTATAAAGTTTATTGTTTGCCCGGCGGATACCATCAACACTGTTCATGATAAAAACATCATCTTTTACAGAGTCCAGAAAATTGAGCATAATGGTATCCAGTGGGGGATTTGACCGCATGATGATGACATCAAACCCCGCGAGGGGCAACATCTCGTCCCTAAATTTTGCCTTGGCATGAAACCCCTTTAATGTTTGAGACACCTTCTCCTGCCGTTCTATAACCTTGCAAAATGCAAACGTGACACTATCGCGTATCGTAAGGTTTGCCGGAGTTGTCATGGCCACGCCATGGCCCCGTTTTACACATTCTTTTACAAGGGCAAGTGAAGAATCATCTTCTGGGTTCTTGATATCCTGCCAGGGATACATCAGGAAACATACATTCATTGGTAAAATGGTTGTTGGTTTGAATAAATATAGGCAAACTCAGCCCAAACAAACTTAAGAAAATCTCAAAACCTATTTTTCATCAACCTCCCAGGCCTCATCTGGGTCCTTGTTGGGATTGTAGTTCATCATGCCCTCGCTTTTTGCAATGATTGAAGATACGGTGGCATCACCCGTAACATTTACCACGGTACGACACATATCAAGAATCCTGTCCACGGGAAATATGATGGCTATCCATGCGGGGTTAAGGCTCACTGACTCCATCACGATAATCAACATTACCAAGCCAGCACTGGGCACGGCAGCCGTGCCTATTGAGGCCAAAGTGGCCGTCAGGACGATGGTCAATTGTTGCCCTAAGGTCAAATCAATCATGTGTATCTGCGCCAGGAAAACCACGGCGACTGCTTGATAGAGACAAGTACCATCCATATTAATGGTCGCACCTATGGGAAGCACAAAACTGGTAATCTTTTTATCAACGCCCAGGTTATCCTCAACACACTCCAGCGTCACGGGCAAAGTAGCCGCACTACTCGAAGTGGAGAAAGCCAGGGTCTGTGCAGGTCCCATGGCCTTAAAGAAACCCAGATAAGAAACCGCGCGCACAAACAACTTGAACAGTAATGGATAAAACAGGAATATCATGATGGCAAGCCCAAGGAACACGGTCAATGAATACCAGCTCAACCCTTTAAATATCTCGACAACCTTGCCCACATCATCACCCGCCATCTGGCTCACCACACCCGCCAGCAGCGCAAACACAAAGAAAGGCGCAGCCTTCATGATAAGGTCAACCATTTTAAGGAAAACCTCCATGATACCATCAACGGCCTTCATCACGGGGCCAGACTTAGCAACAGGGATAAAAAGAAGCGCAATACCAAAAAACAGCCCAAAGAAAATCACCTGAAGCATCAGGCCATTATCAGCCAGGGATGCAAAAAAATTCTCGGGTACGATATCCACAAGCGGTTGCAAGGGTCCTGAAGACTTGGTCTTGTTTGCCGTCTGCATTTTTTCACTTACAGAGGCATCAGCAAGTTCAGAGCGGCTAAGGTCTGTGATACGCTGGGCACGCTCCATGAATTCAGGATCCTGTAAGTAATTGATGCCATCCTTGATCTCCACATTGTTATCAGCCGCCCAGACTTCATACCCAATCCTGTTATCTATACGCGACTGCTCATCAATGAGTTTCCCGGGTTTGATGAGGTTGACCAGTAAAAGCCCCAGAGACACCGCGATCACGGTGGTGACCAGGTAGGCCGCGAGGGTCTTTCCCCCCATCCTGCCCAGGCTCTTGGGGTCACCTATGCTCGACACGCCATTGATTATTGAAAAAAGCACCAGTGGTACGGCGATAAGCTTAAGAAGATTGATAAATATCTTACCAAACGGTGCAATCCAGTCTATGGTAAATTGACTCCATCCCAGGGTGCTTGAGAGCAACGCCCATACAATACCCAATATCAACCCTATAATAATCTGCCAGTGTAGTGCTATTTTCTTCATGTATTCATCCTAGTATTAAAGCCGAAAAGATACTCAAAACCGGGGGATTTTGGCTTTTGCCAAAATACTAAACCCTTGAGGTTTTATTAAGCAGCACATTATCAGCAAGAACGAGTGCTGCCATTGCCTCTACGATAGGCACGGCACGGGGCACGACGCATGGGTCATGGCGGCCCTTGCCCATCATTTCGGTGGTATTGCCTTCTTTATCTATGGTAGGTTGGTTTTGCATTATCGTGGCCACGGGCTTAAAAGCTACCCTAAAGTAGATATCCATGCCGTTGCTTATCCCGCCTTGAACCCCACCGCTAAGATTGGTCTGTGTGCTTCCATCAGGATTGAAGAGGTCATTGTGCTCGCTGCCCTTCATCTTTGCCCCTTCAAAACCGCTACCGTATTCAAACCCCTTGACGGCATTGATGGAGAGCATCGCCTTGCCCAGCTCTGCATGAAGCTTGTCAAATACAGGTTCACCAAGGCCTACGGGCACATTTTGTATCACGCACATCACCGTACCTCCTATGGTATCGCCAGCCTTGCGGATTTCTTTGATCTTGTCTATCATCCTTTCGGCGAAAGCCATATCTGGACAGCGCACGATGTTCTTCTCGATATTATCAAAATCCACCTCTTGATAGGGTGCCTGCATCCTAATCTCACCCACTGAATCTACAAAAGCGGTGATCTTGATGTCTTTTAAGAACTGCTTGGCAATTGCTCCTGCCGCTACCCTACTTGCCGTCTCGCGGGCCGAACTGCGCCCGCCCCCACGGTAGTCGCGTATGCCATACTTTTGATCATAGGTATAGTCTGCATGGCTGGGACGGTAGGTGTCTTTGATGTGGCTATAGTCGTGAGACTTTTGATTTGTGTTTTCAATGATGAACCCTATGGGCGTGCCGGTGGTCTT
This sequence comes from Cytophagaceae bacterium, assembly GCA_002710685.1. Classification (GTDB taxonomy): domain Bacteria; phylum Bacteroidota; class Bacteroidia; order Flavobacteriales; family Flavobacteriaceae; genus Leeuwenhoekiella. The sequence continues at coordinate 349,409 of PALD01000080.1, forward strand.
ATTTTCAAAAATACCAGAAAGGAACTTCACCGCATCTGGTTCTTTGCGCTGTGTTACAATCTTTGACTGGCCTGGTTTACGGCGCTCCATCTCTTTTTGGATCAAATCCATATTTAACTCAACGCCAGCGGGGCAACCATCAATGATACCGCCCAGTGCCTCTCCATGTGACTCACCAAAAGTGGTCAACTTAAATACCTTACCGAAGGTGTTTCCTGCCATCTTGCTTATTTGAGCAACGAAAATAAATTGTTTTACATTAAAATCTTAGCGAATGCACAAACAATTGTTCAAAACCCTGTTCATGAATCCCCTTAATTTAATATTGGGGTAATGCCTTAGTAATATAGATTATGGTAATTTGACCAAAATGTAAAGCTTGAAGCGCAAAGTAGAACTTGTTGTAATCAGTGACGTTCACCTGGGGACCTACGGCGCCCACGCCAAGGAACTGCTGTACTACCTGCAGAGCATAAAACCGGGGACGCTTATACTTAACGGTGATATCATAGACATCTGGCAGTTCAGGAAAAGGTATTTTCCCAAACCACACCTGCAGGTCATCAAAAAAATACTTTCGCTTGCCGCAAAAGGAACCCGTGTGTACTACATTACAGGCAACCATGACGAGAAGCTGCGCAAGTTCAGCCCCATGAAACTGGGCAACATCTCCGTGATTGATAAGCTCACCCTCAACCTGGACGGCCGAAGGGCATGGATTTTTCATGGTGATGTCTTTGACGCCTCGATACAGCACACCAAGTGGATTGCAAAACTGGGTGGCTGGGGCTATGACTTTCTCATCCTGCTCAACCGCTTCATCAACTGGTGGCTGGTAAAGATGGGAAGGCCCAAATATTCGCTGTCCAAAAAAATCAAGAACAGCGTTAAAAAGGCTGTAAGCTTTATCACAGACTTTGAAGAAACCGCGGCCCAACTTGCCATTGAGAACAGCTTTGACTATGTGCTGTGCGGCCACATACACCAGCCCCAGATGCGCACCGTGGAGCATAAGGGCGGCAGGACACTTTACCTTAACAGTGGCGACTGGATAGAGAACCTCACCGCCCTAGAGTATAACCAGGGGCAATGGACGATGATGGAATATGAGGCACAGGACCTCCCTGAAATCGCCCCTGCCGAGGACATGGCGAACATTGAGGTTGACCCCAAGGCGGTGCTTGCCTCCATTACCGCTTTTGCGAAATAAATAGCTGCGGCATGCCCGGTCTTGTCCTGACCCAGACCATAAAAAACCTCCCCCATGTGGCATGCTTTTGTGCTGCATATGAAGCTTCACGGTATGTGGCCTATCATAGACTATCAAGCGGGCTCTTAATCTTTGAAATGCTCCCGGGGGTCACCTTTGTGTAGACCTGGGTGGTCTTGATGGAATGGTGCCCCAGCAATTCTTGTATAAACCGCATGTCAGCCCCTGATTCCAAAAGGTGTGTTGCATACGAATGGCGCAGGCCATGAATGCCTATATTTTTCTGAATCCCTGCCCTGTTCATGGCTTTTTTAAATACCTGTTGCAGGCTGGATTTTGCATAAGCGCCACCATATTGACCCTCCAATAAAAATTGTTTAGGCTTATAGCTGATGTAATATTCCCTTAATCTTGGCAATATGCTCACCGGTAAGGGCACGTACCGGTCCTTTTTACCTTTACCCGCCCTTATGAGAACCATCATGCGCTTACTATCTATGTCAGTCAGGGTAAGGTTGACCACCTCTGAAACCCTAAGCCCCATACCGTAGCACAATTGCAGGGCAACTAGATGTTTTAAGTTATGGGTGACCTTAAAGAGTTTCTTTACTTCTGATTGACTTAACATCTTGGGCAGGGTCAACGGTTTTTTAGGGCGTGGGATATCAAAAAACATCTGGGGACGGTGCAAGACCTGCTCAAAATAGAACTTTATGGCATTGATCTTTCCATTTAATTTACGCTCGCCCATTTTTTCTTTATGGATGCAATAGAGAAAATAATCCTTTAACTTTTTTGGGTCAAGGTCTTGTACTGGGTAGTCATCAATCAAAAGTAATAGATGCTCAAACTCTGCCATATAAATACGCACCGTACTACTGCTGTATTTTTTGAGCGATAACTGATGATGCAGATTCAGGTATGCATCTTTATTGACGGGATGAATCCTAAGGGATTTTTTTATATGGTTTTGTTTTTTAGACATTTGCAGGGCCTCTCTAACCGAGGGAAGGTCTGGTAGGTACCAGGATTTTTTTGAGGCACTCCACCGTGCTGATGGAAACCTCTTGCGCAATGCATTTTTTAATTCATTTCATATTGAAACTGAATGAATATTACATTTTTGTTTTTATGTGTGGCGGGTTTAAAAATATATTTTGAGAAAACCATGCGGGTATTTTGTATAACAAATTTTAAAAATATAAAAAAATGTTATACAAAATGCATGACTCAAAAATTTTATAATGGTATTGTTTACAGGTGATACGGAATAAATTGTATATTGATACCTGATTTAAAAATACAGAGTTATCTACGTGTTACATATCATGGCTCCGGAATAACCACGGCATACTCAAAGTGGGTTATAATCAGGAGTGTTGATGGAATCAACAGGCTCACCTCGTGGTTGCGAAATCAATGAAGCAGACCAATCACTCTCAGGACCACGAAATCAACTACGCCGCTGAATGGAAAAACAGGAGTTGAATTTCGACTTGGAAAAATCACCTCTCCCAACCAGGCCGGAAAAATGAAAACCCTGTGGGATTTATCCAAATTGTGCGAAAAGAAATCAAAACCCTGTGGCCAAAACGGAACGGACCATCCAGGTGTGTCGCCACCATATGTAACAGGGGCTATAATTCATTGC
>PALD01000014.1 GCA_002710685.1 Cytophagaceae bacterium
AAATCTGTGACTGCGCGAGCGGTTATGAAGTCGACTGTTTCACGTGAAACATTCTCGATACGGGCGTTTTCGACCGTCACAGGGAGGTTCAGCTCCCGCGCTACAGTGCGAAGGAACACGCATCTCTTCTGCAAAGACTCTACGAGAACCAATTCGGTGTCTTCAGCTTCAGCGGCGCAACATGCCAGGATAATGCCGGGCAAGCCCGCACCAGACCCAATATCCATGATGACTTTACCGCTAGAAACCAGCGGCCAGACCTGAAGGCAATCGAGAATATGACGTTCCCATAATTCGTCGCGCTCTCTCGGGCCGATTAAATTATGAGTCTTGCTCCACTTCAGAAGGAGATCATGATAGCCGCTCAGGCGATCATATGTTTCACGTGAAACATCAAAATCGAGCCGCGCGCATAGTTTTTCATATTTCATCCGGCTTCAGATGCCCTGCTCTCTTCGCCAAGTTTATCGCGCTTACGCATATGACTAAGAACCGCCAGCACCGCACTCGGTGTCATGCCCTCAATACGTTGGGCTTGTGCGATGGTTTCCGGACGAATGCGCTCGAGCTTTTCACGGATCTCGTTGGATAAAGACCCAACCTCCGCATAATTCAAATCACGCGGAATATGGCGTTGTTCGTCCTTGCGGAGTGTCGCAATCTCAGAGGCCTGGCGTTCAAGATAGCTTGAATAGCGCGCCTCGATTTCGACCTGCGCCAAAATAGCAGGTTCAATGTCTTTAAGCTCAGGCCAGCGCGGCAGCAGCGTTTCCAAAGTCACGCCTTGAAAGGTTAGAAGCTCAAAGGCTGTGCGACGGCGACCATCGAGTTTTATATCAATCCCTAGTTCACGCGCTTCATTCGGCGTAACAGTTCCGTCCTTTAGGACTGAAAGCGCAGTGTCTATTTTCGACGCTTTGTCAGAATACGATGACCAGCGCGCATCTTTAACTGCACCAAATTCCCGGCCCTTTGAGGTCAAACGCTGATCAGCATTATCTGCGCGCAAATGCAGACGATACTCCGCACGAGAGGTGAACATTCGATAAGGCTCTGTCACGCCGCGCGTTACAAGGTCATCGATCATCACGCCGATATAGGCTTCTGCCCGATCGAAAATAATCGGTTCAGCCCCCGGCGCCATGGATTGGCGCGCCGCATTAAAGCCCGCCATCATGCCTTGTGCGGCCGCTTCCTCATAACCGGTGGTGCCATTGATCTGCCCAGCGAGATACAATCCCGGCAGAACTTTCACTTCCAATGTCCGGTTCAGACTGCGCGGATCGACATAGTCATATTCAATCGCGTAACCCGGCTGCAGAATGACGACATTCTCAAGCCCCGGAATGGTTCGAATGAAAGCATCCTGAACATCGGCCGGTAGCGACGACGAAATGCCGTTCGGATATACCGTATCATCGTCCAGACCTTCAGGCTCCAGAAACACCTGATGTCTGTCCCGGTCTACAAACTTATGAACTTTGTCTTCAATGCTTGGGCAATAACGCGGTCCCCGGCCCTCAATGGCGCCGGAATAGACAGCGGACTTTGTGAGGTTTTCCTGAATGACTTTATGCGTTTCAGCATTCGTCCAGGTGATCCCGCACGCAATTTGCGGGACTGAAACCTTTTCCGTGAGGAATGAAAACGGCACAGGCTCATCATCAGCGGACTGCATTTCCAGTCGATCCCACTCAATTGTCTTTCCATCAAGGCGCGCTGGTGTCCCGGTTTTCAAGCGTCCAAGCGGCAGATCAAGCGCGAGCAGCTTTTTAGACAATTCGTTGGATGGCGCCTCACCGACTCGTCCGGCAGGAATACGTTCTTCACCGCGATGAATAAGACCACGCAGAAAAGTGCCGGTTGTCAGAACAACCGCTTTGGCCCGAACAGCTTCGCCTGAATCGCAGATAACCCCCGCAATCCGACCGTCTTCAATGATCAGATCATCGACGCCGGCTTCGAGAACAGAAAGGTTTTCTGTCGCAGCAATCTCTGCCTGCATAGCTTCTCGATAGAGTTTTCTATCAGCCTGAGAACGGGGCCCCTGAACAGCTGGCCCTTTTGATCGGTTCAATAATCGATATTGAATACCCGCCTGATCCGCGACGCGCGCCATAACGCCGTCGAGCGCATCGATCTCACGAACCAAATGTCCTTTGCCCAATCCGCCAATTGCAGGGTTGCAAGACATTTCGCCAATCTTGTCGGCCCGGTATGTCACCAAAGCAGTCTTTGCACCGAGGCGCGCCGACGCACACGCGGCTTCTGTACCCGCATGACCACCACCGACAATAATGACATCAAACTCGCTCACGAGCCTGCCTCCAAGTTCAGTGTTTCACGTGAAACATTATTTTCCGACGCAAAATCCGGAAAACACCTCGCCGAGAATATCTTCGACGTCGACATGGCCTAGGATCTGATCCAGAGCCGATCGCGCGATAGATAACTCAAAAGCCGACAAATCAACATCCCCATTTTCCAGAAGAAGTGCTTTTGAGCGGCACAAAGCATCTAGGCTCGTATTCAAACTTTCAATATGCCTGAGCCGGACAATGGTCGGCGCCTCTTCAGAACTCGTGAGACCTACGACTTTCTGCAGCAGAATGGACTCTAAGCTATCCATGCCCTGCCCGGTTGCCACGGCGAGCGATAAATCAACATCGTTAGGAAATAGCTCGCCTTCAGCGCGATCGGCCTGGCTGATAACCCAAATGTCGTTCGGCCCTAATTCAGTCGGGCGATCTCCGATATTATCATCGGCGCGCGTCAGGAAAATACGAATATCAGCATCTTCGGCCCACCGACGCGCCCGCTTTACGCCCTCGGCTTCAATAGGATCTTCTGTCAGCCGAAGCCCCGCAGTGTCCGCGACCGTTACTGGAACACCGTTCAAAACGATATGTGTCTCTAAGACGTCGCGTGTTGTGCCCGGAATATCAGAGACAATTGCCGCATCACGTTTGGCGAGCGCGTTGATGAGTGTAGACTTTCCAGCATTCGGTTTCCCAAGAATGGCTATTCTCAGTCCATCCCGGATCCGTGAAGCTGATTTTGCATCCGTCAGCGCCGCTTTAAACTCTGACAGCAACTCATCAATCAAGCCGACGACCGGCGCATGAGCATCCTCCCCCACATCGCCTTCATCTGAAAAATCGATAGACGCTGCGAGAAATGCCGATGCTTCAAGAATGATTTTCCGCCAGGTTTCAATCCGCTCGGATGCGTCGCCCCCAACAAAACGCGCGGCCTGCTTCATTTGAGCAATACTGTCAGCATCAATCAGATCAGCAATGCCTTCGGCCTGAAGCAGATCAAGTTTGCCATTTTCAAATGCGCGACGGGAGAACTCTCCCCGTTCTGCGAGACGAACCTGTTTCAATCGGGTCGCTTCGATGAGGATCGCTTCGACAATCGCCGGGCTGCCGTGACAGTGAATCTCGGCGCAGTCTTCGCCTGTAAAACTGTTAGGAGCTAAAAACCTAAGAATAAGCGCTTCATCAAAGCGAACGCCATCTGCATCATGCAACCAACGGGTCGCAGCTTTCCGCGGCACTGGCAATTTGAAGTGCGTAAGGTGTTTGAGGATTTTATCGGATTTCGGTCCGGATATCCGAACAACCGCGATGCCGGAGCGCCCCTGTCCGGAAGATAGAGCGATGATGGTGTCAGTTTCCTGATGTGTCATCGCTCTAACCTGATCAATGTTTCACGTGAAACAATCCCGGATAAACCGGATTAGTTATTCATAGACTGGAAGAACTCGTCATTATCTTTGGTCTGACGGAGTTTATCCAGGAGGAAGTCGATAGCATCCGCGGTCCCCATCGGGTTGAGGATACGGCGCAGGACATAAACCTTGGCGAGGTGTTCTTTCGGCGTGATGAGCTCTTCTTTCCGAGTACCGGATTTGAGAATATCAATCGCTGGGAAGACACGCTTGTCAGCAACCTTACGGTCGAGAACGACCTCAGAGTTACCCGTACCTTTGAATTCCTCGAAGATAACCTCGTCCATACGAGAACCGGTTTCGATAAGTGCAGTTGCGATAATTGTCAGAGAGCCACCCTCTTCCAGATTACGCGCTGCACCGAAGAAACGTTTCGGACGTTGAAGTGCGTTTGCATCCACACCACCGGTCAGAACCTTACCAGAAGATGGAACCGTTGTGTTGTATGCACGCCCGAGACGCGTAATGGAGTCGAGCAGGATCACAACATCACGGCCATGTTCGGCCAGACGTTTTGCTTTCTCGATGACCATTTCAGCAACTTGTACGTGGCGCGTCGCTGGTTCGTCGAATGTAGATGAAACGACTTCGCCTTTAACCGAGCGCTTCATATCCGTCACTTCTTCCGGACGTTCGTCGATCAGAAGGACGATCAGATAACATTCCGGATGGTTCGCTTCGATGCTCGCAGCGATATTCTGAAGCAGAACTGTTTTACCGGTACGCGGCGGCGCAACGATAAGCGCACGCTGACCTTTACCGATCGGCGCAACGATGTCGATAACGCGGCCAGAGCGATCCTTGCGTGTCGGATCCTGTGGCGACATTTTCAGACGTTCTTCCGGATAAAGCGGCGTCAGATTGTCGAAATGGATTTTGTGCTTGGCTTTATCAAAGTCCTCAAAATTGATTTTTGAGACTTTCACCAGAGCAAAGTAACGCTCTCCGTCACGCGGCGAGCGGATTTCGCCTTCAACTGTGTCACCGGTACGAAGACCGTTCTTCTTGATCAGTTGTGGGCTGACATAAATGTCGTCAGGGCCTGGCAGATAGTTGGATTCCGGGGAGCGGAGGAAACCGAACCCATCGGAAAGAACTTCCATAACGCCCGCGCCGAGAATTTCTGTTTCGCGTTCAGCCAATTCTTTGAGAATGGCGAACAGCAATTCCTGCGTCCGAAGAGAAGACGCATTCTCCACATCAAGCTGTTCAGCATAAGTGATCAGCTCGGCTGGAGATTTAAGTTTGAGGTCTCGTAATGAGACCTGCTGACGTTCAGCAATATTTTCTGTCATGGACTCGTCGTGATAGATTCCGGCGCAAAATAGCAGCCGGGAATGTAGGGGACAATTGTGATGAATCTCACGCGCCTACGAATGAGGCTTGTGATGAAAAGCCATCAAAAGTCGAATTAGTCAATATCAGACGTGTGAATCAGCCAAAAAGGTTGCACGACAACCGCAATAACCGCGACGATAGCCAGAAGAAACGGAATTTCGTTCATCATGCGTAGGGTTTTCGGTTTTGGCGCTTTTTCAGTGCCAATCTTTTTATTCATGCCAACAAACACACCGTGCATGGCTGAAATACCTATCACCATCGCGAGTTTCAGATGAAACCAACCAAACCCCATAATGTGAGGCCATTGAAGCCCAGCCAGGGTTAAACCCAATATCCATGTGCCAATCATAGATGGCGTCAGAATAATTTTCTTAAGTCTATCAATGGCTTTCGCCATCATCAGGTCTGTTTCACCGCCCGGTTCAGCTTCGATCCGATAGACCATCAGGCGTGGAAACATCAGCATTCCCGCCATCCAGGCGATCACGAAAATGATGTGAAATGCTCTAACCCATTCAAATAACACGGTTTTTTATCCCATCGCCTGAATATGTTTCATCAGCTCAGCTACATTCTCCGGATTCGCATCCGGTGTAATGCCATGGCCCAGATTAAACACATGCGGCCGTTCAGCTGATCTGTAAGCCTCTATCAGCTCATCTGCACGATTGAGCATGGCTTTGCCACCAGCAATCATTGTCAGCGGGTCCAGATGGCCCTGAACAGGGAAGCCAGCAGGCAGATTAGCGTTTACGAAGGCAGGAACCTGCCCTGTGTCCAGTCCGACCGCAGTCACACCGGTGCGAGCCACATAATCTGGAAGTTTCGCTCCAGCCCCCCTCGGAAAGCCAATAATTGGAACGGTAATACCTTCAGCCCACAAATTCGCGACCAGTTTTTTCGTCGGCTCAATCACCAGCCAATCGAAAACGGTGTCCGGCAGGTTCTCCGCCCAGCTGTCAAACAGCATAAGCGCATCAACGCCAGCTTCGACCTGGGCTTTCAGATATTCAGTTGTCGCCAGAACAATGTGATCGAGAACAGCTTTCAGTTCATCTGGACGTGTGTACGCCCACAACTTTGGAAGTTTCTTGTCTGTGCCGCCACGACCTTCAATCGCATAGACAGCAACTGTCCACGGAGAGCCCGCAAACCCGATCAATGGGAAGCCTGGCTCAAGGTTTTGTTTCAGACGGCTGACGGTTTCCATAACCGGCGAAAGTCGTGTCGCAACTTTGGAGAGGTTTACCTTCTCAAGGTCAGAGGCTTTTTCCAGCGGATTAAGGATAGGACCTTCGCCTGTTTCAAAACGTAAGCCACGATCCATTGCATCCAGAATAAGAAGGATGTCTGCAAACAGGATTGCTGCATCAAACGGATAACGACGAAGTGGTTGAAGTGTTGCTTCTACTGACAGAGATGGCGTGTAGCAGAAATCCAGAAAATTCTTAGCTGTCGCTCTGATCTCACGATACTCAGGCAGGTAGCGCCCAGCCTGTCTCATAAGCCATACCGGAGGTCTTACCGACGTTTCACCCTGCAAGGTTCGAATGAAAATGGAGTTTTCCGCGCCCGCCATGACCTGATCCTTTATATAAGACTCTATTTATTTACTATTTCTTAACCAGTGACCTAGGTTAACAAACTCTTAACAACTGACTTCTAGGCAGCTTTCCACTGGCCTAATCACACATCATCCACAGAGTGGAAACCTCTCTGAAACCGAATTTGTACCTTTGATACAGGCTTCAAGACGTCGCATTGAAATATTTATCAACAGCGTGCGGATAAAAAGAGAACAAAAATGAAGGAAATCAGAGCTTGTGAATTAGGCTGTGGATGAGAAATAAGAAACTTAACGATCCACAGACTATACACAGGGGTTGTGGAAGAACGGGGTAAATTTAGTGTCGCATGGCGATCTGAAATCTAAGCTGCAGATCTATTTCAATGTTCACCTGGTGTCGGATTCCACCGGGGAGACGCTGAACGCAGTCATGCGTGCGGCGTGTGCCCAGTTCGAAAACATCATGCCGCTTGAGCACAATTATTATCTGGTCCGATCTGAAAAACAATTGGATCGGGTTTTAAAGGAAATTGACGGCGCGCCGGGCGTTGTGTGGTTCACAATCACCGATGAATCCCTTCGAACCCGGCTGGAAAATCATTGCCGGTCCAATGGTCACCCAATTCTTCCAGTGCTCGATGCATCTGTGAATATGCTCTCGCGTCATCTGGGTCTGCGGACATCTGACAGAACCGCTGCCCAGCATGCGATGAATGATGAATACTTCGAACGCATGGAAGCAATTAATTATACGCTGGCGCATGATGATGGTGCCGGCCCGGATGGGCTGAAGAATGCAGATGTCGTGCTTGTGGGTATCAGCCGGACCTCAAAAACACCGACCTGTGTGTATCTCGCCAATCGGGGGGTGAAGGCCGCGAACGTTCCGCTTGTGCCCGGCGTACCTCCGCCGAGACAGCTTTTAGAGCTGGATGGGAAAATTCCGCTCATTATTGGCCTGAAGATTTCTCCTGACCGTCTGGTTCAGATCCGTCAGCAACGTTTGCTCAATCTGAATGAAGGCGCGCAGACAAGTTATGTGGATGATGACGCTGTCCGCGCAGAAGCCACCGAAGCTAACAGACTTTTCCTTCGCCAGAAATGGAAGACGATTGATGTCTCCCGCCGGTCTGTGGAAGAAACAGCCGCAGCAATTCTCAATGTGCTGAGAAGCGGAACCTGATATATGTCTGATGAGCTTATTCTCGCCTCCGGAAGTAAAATCCGCGCGACCATTCTTCAAAATGCCGGTCTGAAATTCCGCGTGCAAACATCACGTGTGGATGAAGACAGCCTGAAAGACGCTATGCGCCATGAAGGTATGAGCCCACGTGATCAGGCAGATTATCTGGCGCAGATGAAATCTGAAAAAGTCTCCTCGCAAACGCCAGGTCTGGTGATTGGCGCGGACCAGATGATGTCGCTCGATGGGAAAGGCTTTGATAAGCCCAAATCCCGCGAGGAAGCCTTTGAACGTCTGAAGGAATTTTCTGGCAAAACACATTATCTGGAATGTGCCGCCGTGATTTCGCAAAATGGCGAAGCGGTCTGGCGTTATCTTGCGCGGCCAAAGCTCACAATGCGGGAGCTGTCCGACAGCTTTATCAACGAATATCTCGATCAGATTGGTGAAGCAGCTTATGAAAGTGTGGGCGCCTATCAGCTGGAAGGTCTCGGCGTTCAGCTCTTTTCAGAGATTGAAGGCGATTATTTCTCCATTCTCGGCGTGCCGCTCCTTCAAATTCTCACTTATCTACGGGATCGCGGAGTGATCTCCAAATGAGCGACGCAAAAGGTGTGAAACTTTTCGGCGTTGTCGGAAATCCGGTAAAGCATTCCATTTCTCCGCGCCTGCATCAGTTCTGGTATGACGAACTGGCGTTGAATGCGCGCTATGTTGCATTGGAAATGGCCGATACTTCTCCAATTGAAGATTTCCGCGCTCTGTCCCGTTCCGGGTTTTCCGGCCTGAATGTCACCCTACCCTATAAGCATGATGCACTCGCCTGTGCGGCCAAAGCGTCAGATGCTGCGCGCCGGATCGGCGCTGCAAATACGCTGACAAAATCAGATGATGAGTCAGACCCTCATGCATGGATGGCCCACAACACGGATATTACTGGGTTTTTATGGTCTTTTGACCTGATGGTGCCTGGCGATGGTGATGAGGTTGTGCTTGTGGGTGCGGGCGGCGCAGCGCGCGCTGTCGCGGCCGGGCTTTCAGATCGCGGCTATAAACTCATCATTCTGAACCGCACACCAGAACGCGCAGAAGAGATGATCTCCTCTCTTAATCTGCCAAAAGCGCGGGTTTTCCCATTGGAAACGCTTTCAGATTTTGCCGCGGTCGCGCCAATTGTCGTCAATACGATCAGCCTCGGTCATTCGGGCGGGTCGCTCGACATTCCGGAAAACGAAGACGGGCTGTTCGTGGATATCAGCTATGGCAAAGCCGCAGAGGCAACGCTCGCCAATGCTGAAAAGGCAGGCTGGCGCACGCTGGACGGGCTTCCAATGCTGGTCGGCCAGGCCGCCGACGCATTTGATCTCTGGTTTAAACAAAAACCTGACAGGATTTCTGCTTTGCGAGCCTGTCGTGAATGGACAGGCACGAAAGAAACACTAGTTTCTCTTTAATGTCTGGTTTCACTCGATAGAGACCAATTTTCGCTGATCCGACGCGCAAAGGTCTGTCTTCATGATCATTCTCGGGCTTACAGGCTCAATTGGAATGGGGAAAAGCGCCACAGCGCAGCTTTTCCGTGATGAAGGTGTGCCGGTTTACGATGCCGATGCGGCTGTTCATGAAATTTATGAACCGGGTGGCAGTGCGGTGGAACCTGTCGGCGCGGAGTTTCCCGGTGTCGTCATAAATGGCCGGGTCGATCGAAGCGCGCTTCGTCATGCCGTTTTGAATGATGCCGCAGCTTTAAAGCGGCTAGAGGCCATCGTTCATCCGCTTGTTGGCGAAACTCAGATGAAATTTCGAGCCGAAGCAAAAGATAGCGGCGCAGATATCGCGCTTTTGGATATTCCTCTTTTATTTGAAACAAGCGGTGATAAGCGCGTGGATTATATCGCGGTTGTGACCGCACCGGCCGATGTGCAGCGCGAACGCGTTATGGCGCGCGAAGGCATGACCGAAGCTACCTTCGAGGCGATACTCTCTAAACAGGTGCCGGATGCTGAAAAACGCGCCCGCGCTGACTTCATAATCAATACGCGAATCGACATAGACTATGCGCGCGATCAGGTGCGGGCACTGATTGCGGCGTTACGCAGAAAACATAAGGACGAACTCAATGCGTGAGATCATGTTTGACGTGGAAACGACTGGCCTTTTCCATGATCAGGGCGACCGCATTATCGAGATTGGTGCGGTAGAAGTGAAAAACTTCATGCCGACAGGCGAAACCTTCCAGGCCTATGTTGATCCGGGCCGGTCTGTTTCCAAGGAAACCATCGAAATTACTGGCATTACCGACGATGACCTGGCAGGAAAGCCAAAGTTTGAAGATCCGGAAATCGTTGACAAGCTTCTGGCCTTTATCGGCGATGCGCGCATCGTGGCGCATAACGCAAAATTCGACCATGGCTTTCTGAATATGGAGCTGAAGCGCTGCGGATATGAAGAAATTCCGTATGAGCGCTGGCTGGATTCCGCGGCCCTCGCGCGATCCAAGTTTCCTGGCTCTCCTGCATCGCTTGATGCATTGTGCAAGCGTTTCAACATCAATGCTGAAGCGCGGACCTTTCACGGGGCTCTGCTCGACTCCCAACTTCTTGCAGAAGTGTATCTTGAGCTAAACGGCGGTCGTCACCGCAGTTTTTCCTTTGATGCCAATGATGATGGCGAAGGCGGATCAGGCCGCAGACGTGCGGCGCCGCAACGCCCTATTCCGCTTGGCAGCATGCTGACAGAAGAAGAAAGAGAGCGTCACCGTGTCTTTCTCTCTGATTTTGGCGGCACGCCGAAATGGTTTGCGGTTAAAACCTCAGATGAGTCCGATCAGGACTGATTTTACAGGAGGTATTGCATCTGCTTCGGATTGTAAGCTGAGCCTTCCTTGCTACATTCATTGAGAGATTTGACAAAACAAACTTATATGAGAGTCAGCACACGGCTCTGATATTGGATTGAAGGACAAAATGGGCATAGAAATTATCATTCTCGCGGCAGCGGCTATTTTTGTTCTGGTCCGTCTTTATTCTGTGCTGGGCAAACAAAAGGGCGCGCCTCCTCCAAGCTTTGGCCAGCAGTCTCAGAAGAGTGAAAAACCTCATCCGGTTCTCGTTCACTCCGACAATGATGATCGGTTTGATGAAGAAGACGAATCTTCCGGCTTTGAGCAGATCGCCCGTGCTGACCCGAATTTCACACAGCGCGAATTTCTCGTGGGCGCGAAGTCTGCTTATGAGATGATTGTTCGCGCCTTTGCTGATGGGGATCGCGAGCGTCTTGTGACGCTGCTGACCAATGATGTGTTCAACGATTATGACGCCGCAATCAAAGCGCGCGAAGAGTCGGGCGCGGCACCTTTTGAATTCATGCGCCTGAAAAATGCGAGCCTTGAAAATGGTGAGCTGAATGGCAGTATGGCCGAGGTCAGCGTGCTGTTTGAATCGGAGCTTTCCAATGAAGAGCGGATCATTTTGACCCGTGAAATCTGGACATTTGAGCGCGATACGCAAAGCAGGGACCCAAATTGGCGCCTCGCCGATGTATCGGAGGCCTGATCGGACTGGCTTTTGCGCTCGCGGCTTGCGAGTGTGAGACGCCAGTCGAGCCCCCTGTCGCGCCGACACCTGATACTACTGAAGATGTTGCTGACGCCGGACCGGATGCATTTGATCTGGTCCGAATTGCGTTTGCAGACCTGCCTGACTGGGGCGAAACAGAGCTGACCCCGGCAGTTCATGCATTTTCCGCGCAGTGCGAACGGCTTGAAGGGCGCGAGCCAGATGAGCCACTTTCCAGCCGCGCCGAATATGGCGGTGTGGTGAGTGATTGGATCCCGGCCTGTGAAATCCTGCCCCGATATATTGAAGCCGGTGAGCTTCGTCGCTTCTTCGAAGATTATTTCTTCGCCTTCTCGATCGAAACAGAAGAAGAGACCAATCGTCTGACAGGCTATTATGAGCCTGAAATTGAAGTGTCTTCAGTTCCGACGAATGAATTGAGCCAGCCCATTCCAGGCCGACCGAGCGATTTGATTGAGGTCAGTCTCGGCCAGTTTGATCCTTCTCTGGAGGGGCGTCGTGTCTGGGGACGCGTAAATGGCCAATCTCTGGACCTCTATTACGCCCGCGAGGATATTGCCGCCGCATCGGAGAACGCCCTCGCCTATGCGCATCCGACTGATGTGTTTTTCCTGCAAATTCAAGGGTCGGGTCGGCTTCGATTTCCAGACGGCACATTAAAGCGCGCCGGATTTTCAGCCCATAATCACCGGCCTTTTGGCTCGCTTGCCAATCATCTTATTCGTTCAGGTGAGATCACGCGCGGCGAAGCAAGTATGACCGGTATCCGAAACTGGATGGAGCGCGTGGGGCGAACGCGCGCTCAGGCCGCAATGAATGTAAATCCGCGTTATGTCTGGTTTGGGCTATCTGACATTTCGGACCCGAATGAAGGGCCGAAAGGTGCGGCCTCAATTCCGCTGACACCGATGGGAAGTATGGCGGTCGATTTAAACCATCACCCAATGGGCATTCCGTTTCTGGTGCGCGCACCCATTCCTGATCGTCCCGGCAATGCGGGTGAAGATCAAAGCCTTGTTCTGATTTCCCAGGATACGGGCGGGGCCATTCAGGGTGTGCGGCGAGGCGATATCTTCTTTGGATCGGGCGATGAAGCGGGCGCGCTCGCCGGTTCGATGAATCAGCCCGGAGACTTTTTCGTGTTCCTGCCTCAGCCTGTTGATGGCGAGGCCAGCTGAACCATGACCCGCCGCCGCAATCTGTCTTCCCGCGAACAGCGCATGTGGCAAAGGGTGACGAAATCCGTCCGTCGGCTTGAGAACAGGCATCCGGAAACAGACCCGGCTGAAGATGCGCCGAACGAAACACCTGAG